>NZ_LT706966.1:0-55854 GCF_900155575.1 Actinotignum timonense
AGGCCCATCAGCCAACCAGTAGCTCTACCCCCACAAAGAACCACGCAACGCTGCACCTAAATGCATTTCGGGGAGAACCAGCTATCACGGAGTTTGATTGGCCTTTCACCCCTACCCACAACTCATCCCCCAGGTTTTCAACCCTGGTGGGTTCGGGCCTCCACACGCTCTTACACGTGCCTCACCCTGGCCATGGGTAGATCACCCCGCTTCGGGTCTAGAACATGCAACTAAAAACGCCCTCTTCAGACTCGCTTTCGCTACGACTACCCCACACGGGTTAACCTCGCCACACATCCTAACTCGCAGGCTCATTCTTCAATAGGCACGCCATCACCACCATTGAAATGTGGCTCTGACAGTTTGTAGGCGCCTGGTTTCAGGCACTATTTCACTCCCCTCCCGGGGTACTTTTCACCATTCCCTCACGGTACTAAATTCACTATCGGTCACGACGGGTATTTAGCCTTACCAAGTGGTCTTGGCAGATTCACACGAGATTCCACGAGCCCCGTGCTACTCGGGCATGTCATCACGCAGTCAGAAACATTTCAGCTACCCGGCTATCACGGTCTACGGCAGGCCTTCCCAAACCCTTCACCTACATCCCTGATTTATCACTACGCCCCGTCCTGTCGGAAACGAGAAGACAACACCCCACAACACCCCATGTGCAACCCCCGACAAGTATCACACACACAAGGTTTAGGCTCCTTCGCTTTCGCTCGCCACTACTCACAAAATATCTTTTCCAGCAGGTACTAAGATGTTTCACTTCCCCACGTTCCCACCACCAACCTATCAATTCAGCTGGCAGCAACCCGGCATAACCCAGGCTAGGTTCCCCCATTCGGACACCCTCGGATCACCACTCGCTAGCCAATTCCCCGAGGCATATCGCAGGCTACAACGTCCTTCTTCGGCCCATACGCACCAAGGCATCCACCAAACGCCCTACAACACCAAAAAACAATAAACAAGAAACTCAAAACAAAATCGTTTACATTACGCAAAATCACACAACAAACACACACAAAACAAAACGCTTCACACATGCTTGTTATAAAGATGCTCACGCTCACTATGCGACAACCAACCACCACACCAACACCACAACCAGAAAACAAACCAACAGGCCTGCTCACTAACCGCGGGTGGTATATCGGACAGTGTCCGAATGCCTAACAGCCCGCCCAACCAATATCATCATGCGAGTAACAATGAACAACCACCACCACTCACACAAACCCTTTTTACGCGTCCCAAACAAGAAACAAAACAAAAACCAGTAAACCCCAATAGCCTACCGATACAACGTTTCTCGCTAAACAATCCTTAGAAAGGAGGTGATCCAGCCGCACCTTCCGGTACGGCTACCTTGTTACGACTTCGTCCCAATCGCCAGCCCCACCTTCGACCGCTCCCCCCAAAAAAGGTTAGGCCACGAGCTACGGGTGTTACCAACTTTCGTGACGTGACGGGCGGTGTGTACAAGGCCCGGGAACGTATTCACCGCGGCAATGCTGATCCGCGATTACTAGCGACTCCGACTTCACGAGGTCGAGTTGCAGACCCCGATCCGAACTGAGACCAGCTTTAAGGGATTCGCTCCACCTTGACGTGACGGGCGGTGTGTACAAGGCCCGGGAACGTATTCACCGCGGCAATGCTGATCCGCGATTACTAGCGACTCCGACTTCACGAGGTCGAGTTGCAGACCCCGATCCGAACTGAGACCAGCTTTAAGGGATTCGCTCCACCTCACGATATCGCAACCCTCTGTACCGGCCATTGTAGCATGCGTGAAGCCCAAGACATAAGGGGCATGATGATTTGACGTCATCCCCACCTTCCTCCGAGTTAACCCCGGCAGTCTCTCGTGAGTCCCCACCACAACATGCTGGCAACACGAGACAAGGGTTGCGCTCGTTGCGGGACTTAACCCAACATCTCACGACACGAGCTGACGACAACCATGCACCACCTGTACACCACCAACCAAATGCAACCACATCTCTGCGATCCCGCGGTGTATGTCAAGCCTTGGTAAGGTTCTTCGCGTTGCATCGAATTAATCCGCATGCTCCGCCGCTTGTGCGGGCCCCCGTCAATTCCTTTGAGTTTTAGCCTTGCGGCCGTACTCCCCAGGCGGGGAACTTAATGCGTTAGCTACGGCGCAGAAAACCTGGAAAGGCCCCCCACACCTAGTTCCCAACGTTTACAGCATGGACTACCAGGGTATCTAATCCTGTTCGCTACCCATGCTTTCGCTCCTCAGCGTCAGTAATGGCCCAGTGACCTGCCTTCGCCATCGGTGTTCCTCCAGATATCTGCGCATTCCACCGCTACACCTGGAATTCCAGTCACCTCTACCACACTCAAGCCTGCCCGTACCCACTGCACGCGCGAAGTTAAGCCCCGCGTTTTCACAGCAGGCGCAACAAGCCGCCTACAAGCCCTTTACGCCCAATAATTCCGGACAACGCTCGCGCCCTACGTATTACCGCGGCTGCTGGCACGTAGTTAGCCGGCGCTTCTTCTCCACCTACCCTCAACCCACCCTAAGCGGGCCTTGTTCGATAGCGAAAGAGGTTTACAACCCGAAAGCCTTCATCCCCCACGCGGCGTCGCTGCATCAGGCTTTCGCCCATTGTGCAATATCCCCCACTGCTGCCTCCCGTAGGAGTCTGGGCCGTATCTCAGTCCCAATGTGGCCGGTCACCCTCTCAGGCCGGCTACCCGTCACCGCCTTGGTAGGCCATCACCCCACCAACAAGCTGATAGGCCGCGAGCCCATCCCCCTTCACACAAAAGCTTTCCCAACACCCCCATGCGAGAGCGCCAGAATATTCGGTATTAGACCCCGTTTCCAAGGCTTATCCCAAAAAGGAGGGCAGGTTACCCACGTATTACTCACCCGTTCGCCACTAATCCACCCAACAACCAAAGATTGCTAGGCTTCATCGTTCGACTTGCATGTGTTAAGCACGCCGCCAGCGTTCGTCCTGAGCCAGGATCAAACTCTCCACAAAAAACCGTAAGAGAGCAAGACAACATCTAGCTCAACAAAAAACAAAATAACAAGAACAAAAACACACCACCAACAGACAAACCAAACACCACATAAAAACACGGCATCTAGCCACTATCCATTAGAGTGCTAACTGTCCTTGCACACACCCACACAACACTGTCTTTCTACTAGAAAGACTAGGTCGTGTGAACAAAAATTTTCACGTAAAAAATATATTAGTCAGACACGCTATTAAGCATCCAAACACCATATCCACACCCCACACCAGCCACCAATAACCATTGACTGGCTGGCCCGGAGAGAATCATTCACGCTCAAGAAAAGCAACCCCGTTAGCCTACCACCACCCGGCCCGGTAATCAAACCGAACCTTCATGGCCTTGGCCACTCACAGGGTTTTGTTTGCCGCTCCGGGCCCTTACCGGGCTCTCGGCGACGGATAACAAGCTTACAAGCCCGACCCGCTAGACGCAAATCAAACCAGAGAGACACCCACCACACCCAGCCCAAACACCCAGAAAACCTACAAAAACACGCCCCAAACCCACGGAAGATACTTAGCAAACCAAGCATAAATCGGGCCACACAACCCCAAAACACTCAACACGTTCAAGCAAAACCGACGAATAAGTCCCACTAAAAGCGCACCGGCTCATCGTCCCCTTGACCATTCCGAACCACACACCCTTGCGCTCAACTCCGAAAGAAGGGGCGCTCAGCTCCGCTTAAGGAAATGCACGATTGCCGAAGGCTCCACGCGGTAGCCATCGTTACCGCCGAGTCGCGCATCCGCACCGAAGGCTCACGCCCGCAAAGCCCGACGTCACCATGTGCACTGCCGCACCACTTGTCCACCCCGTGCGATGTGCCGTGTCACGTTTCAAAAAGAGTTATTGACAAATTTCAACGCGCTCGTTATGTTTCCCAATAAGGAGCGGAAACGTTTCCATAAACAAAGTAGTTTTACAACCCTGCAGTGAGGCAGATACATATGCGCGACGTTACGATCCAAGATGTTGCTCGAGCCGCCAAGGTCGGTTTGGGCACTGCATCTCGCGCGCTTTCCGGAAACGGTTCGGTATCTTCTCAGACTCGGCAGCGGGTTCTCGAAGCTGCTTCGAGCCTCAATTACCGCCCCAACCGCAACGCTGCTTCTCTTCGCTCAAAGACCACGGGTACCGTTGCTCTTCTCGTCCCCGATATTCGCAATCCATTCTTCACAGAACTGACGTATTGGTTTGAGACTGCGATGCGCGCGAAAGGCTCGACCGTCCTTATCGGTAGCGCAGGTGAAGATCACGCGCAAGAAAATGACTTCCTCGCTCAAATCATGGCGCAGCGCGTGGATGGAATTGTTATTTCTCCGCAGAGTGAAGACGATACCGTCATTCGGCAAGTCATCGAGGCCGATATTCCTCTTGTCCTTATCGACCGCCCCCTCAAACAGCTTTCGGTTCCCGTGATTTCCTCGCGTCCGGAACCCGGAATGACGGAGGCGGTGCAGAACCTCGCCTCGCACGGTCATACGTGCATCGGTTACCTCGGAGGACCCCAATCACTACCAATTGCGCGTGACCGTTACGCAGCATTTTTGGAGGCCCTTAACGAGCACGGCCTTCCAGGCACCACGCACTTCGTTGAGTGGGGAAACTTTAGCAGAGATGCCGGGAAAATAGGGACACAAGCGCTCCTAAAACGTGGAGTAACAGCGATTCTGGCAGCTAACGGGCAGCTCGGAACCGGAGTCCTTGAGCACTGCGCCTCAAGCAACCAAGCAATCGGCCCCGATCTCTCGCTTATCGTTTTCGACGATTACGAGTACTTCCGTTTCATTTCCCCGTCCGTATCTGTCATTGCGCAAGATATCGAAGGAATGGGACGAATCGCCGCCGATGCACTCGTTGATTGCATCGCGGGAAAAACAGCGCCGGATACCTATCTCCCGACAGTGTTCATCAAACGCGATTCGCTGCGCTATGCCCCTCCAGATATGAAAGAAAACCGAAAGGGGGACTCGCTTCATTAATCCACGCACACATGTCCACGAAAGATTCCCCTTACCTACTTACGACCAACATACTTTCCCCGCGCTTTGGAGCACCCGAAACGCACCACATTAGCGGCAATGTAGCCGCTCTCAGGCAGTACCAACTGCCCCGTTTTGCGGCAACGCCGCAGCAGAACAGGAGATGTCATGACATCAACAAATAAAACGGACGCGCCACAGTCGGCAGCGCAACCGGTCGAACGTGAAGACAAATACAGGGGCCTCGCCCTCGCGGGTCTCATGTTTACCCTGATCGTCGCAGTGCTGTCCTATCAGCTCAATGCGAGCATGGTGACACCGGCCCTGCCCGCTATCGGGCGCGACTTCGTGATCGATGAATCCACGGTTTCACTCGTTTCGAGTCTCTTCTTCTTGGCTGGCGCCGTCGCCGGAATTATCTTGACCCGTTGGAGTGACTTCGTCGGGCGTAAGAGGATGCTCATTTACGTCCTCATTATTTTGTTCATCGGAACACTGGTCTGCGTCTTCGCTCCGTCATTCCCCATTTTCATGGTGGGGCGCGTTATCCAGGGCGTTTCCGGCGCCGTATTCCAGCTGACCTACATGATTCTGAGCGAATCGGTTTCTGCCAAGACCTTCGGCACCATGATGGGTATCATCACGGCTGTCAACGGCGGCGTTGGCGGCCTCGACGGCTGGTTCGGTGGTCTCCTGACCAACGCTTTCGGATTCCGCTCCATTTTCATCGTGATCGCAGCACTCGTCCTCGTTGCCATCATCCTCACGGGACGCGGCATTTCCCAGCACGCGAATGATGCGGCCACCGGAAAGATGGATTGGTGGGGTGGCGCAACCCTGTCCCTCGGACTCATTTTCCTGACCTACTACGTGAACTACGGCGGTTCCGACGGTTGGTTCGCGCCGATTAGCCTCGGCTTCCTCGCAGGGACGGTCATCTGCTTCATCGGTTTCTACTTCGTCGAGCGCAAGGTCGATTCTCCCCTCTTCGCTATTGAGCATCTTGCTTCGCGTCACTGCTGGCCGCTCATTGCCACGACGCTGCTGTCCCTGTCCTCCGTTTTCGCGGTTATCAACTTCACCGTTGCCATGTTCAGCCAGAACCCCGAAGTTGGCTTCGGCCTCGATGCGGGTAAGGCCGCGCTGCTCTTCCTCACACCGCCGGCGATGATTGGTCTTGCCGCTGCTCCTCTGTCGGGTTGGCTCGCGAGCAAGATTGGCTGGCTGCAGGTTCTGCGGGGCGGTTTGATCATCTCCATCATTTCCATCGGAGGGATCTGGCTCTGCCTCGATAACCAATGGGCAGTCTTTGCGTTCATTGCCGTCCTGGGAATCAGCTACAACGGCATGATCCTCACAACGATCAACGGCCTGGGCGTTCTGCTGGCCCCGCCGGAAGCTCCCGGATCCCTACCCGGACTCAACGGCGCAGCATTCGGCGTGGGCGCCAGCCTCGGTATCGGTCTCGTGGCTCCGTTTATCGGAACTTTCGCGGGTTACCGTACGGCGCTCATCGTTTCCCTCGGAATTGCCGTTCTTGCCCTCGTAACCGCGTGCATCCTCAAGCCGCGCGAAGGCCAGAAGATTTAGCCCAAAGCTCGCAGTCAGCGACGGTGCTGACTGGTTCCAACAGTAAAGGAGAACAAAATGACATCCACAATACGCCCGCTGTATTTTGATTGTGACACCGGCATCGACGATTCGATGGCTCTGGTGTACCTGGCAAAAGCACCTGAGATTTCTCTTGTCGGCGTAGGCACGGTTTCAGGTAATACAAATTGCGAGCAAGCCGCCGAAAATACACTGAGCATTCTCGAGGCAATGGGCCGCACCGATGTCCCGGTTGCCGTGGGCTCTCACGATTTCCTCACGTCAAAGTACACCTGGGTTCCCACCCACATTCACGGCGATAATGGAATCGGAAATGTTGAGCTGCCCACCGCGCAGCGGCGCCCCGAAGCGGAAAGCGCATCAGATATGCTGCTCCGGCTATCACACGAATATGCCGGTGAGCTAGAAGTTGTCGCGGTAGGTCCCTCGACCAATCTTGCCCTCGCGCTTCAGAAGGATCCGGAACTGGCTACCCGAGTCAAGCGAGTGGTCTTGATGGGCGGTGCCGCTCGCGAAGTTGGCAACGCGTCCGTTGTTGCGGAGGCCAATGTTTTCAACGATCCGGAAGCAGCCCAGACTGTTATGGCCGCTCCCTGGGAGCAGGTGTGGGTACCCCTTGATGTCACTCTCGCCAATATTCTCGAAGAGGAACATCGCGCACGTCTCCTTGCTTCACCTAAACGCGAAGCTCAAATTGTCGGAGAAGCACTCGACGTTTACTTCAACTTCTACCTTCCGGAATACGGCCGCCGCTGCTCGGCTCTCCACGATCCGCTTGCAGCCGCTGTGGCTGTCGGGGCAATCAAGCCAACCATCTGGCCGGTGGTGGAGGCCGAGGTGGACATCACCGATGGTCCCGGGCGCGGGCAATCGCTTTTCGATCTGCGCTTGAAACCGCGTAATGGATGGCAGGATACTCCTGGTGGCCACATCCGTGTGGTTCTGGAAGTGGAGAAGTCATTCCCCGATCATCTGACGGAGCGCCTCAGCGCTTAAATCGGCTGTAAATATAGGGTGGCGCCGCGTTTTCCCACGTAGGGTAAGCGCGGCGCCACTTATTCATTTACAGCCAGGCTGCACTACCTCTTAGAGCAAGGAGGCGTAGAGCGCGCGGATGTCTTCCTTGGTGGCCTTGCGGGGGTTGCCCGGGGTGCACACGTCGTTGAAGGCGTCCTCGGCCAGGGCGTCGAGGCCGGATTCGTCCACGCCCACCGCGGAGATCGTGGTGGGGTTACCCAGGTCCTCAACCAGCTGCTTGACCGCGTCCACCGCGTAGGTACGCGCGTCTTCTAGCGCGACGTCGTACGAATCCTTCATGCCGAAGGCATGCGCAATATCGCGGTACTTTTCACCGGTGTACTCGGCGTTGAACTTCATGACGGCCGGCAACAGGATACCGTTGGCCACGCCGTGCGGCGCGTCGTAACGCCCACCGAGCGGGTGCGCCATGCCGTGCACCAGGCCCAGGCCCACATTGGAGTAGCCCATGCCCGCGATGTAGGAGGCGTAACCCATCTGCTCCACGGCGTCGGTATCACCGTCGGCAGCCTTGCGCAGGTTCTTCGCGATCATCTGGATCGCCTTGAGGTGAACCGCGTCCGAAAGCTCCCAGGCACCCGGGGTGATGTAGCCTTCGATGGCGTGGGTGAGGGCATCGAGCCCGGTCGCCACCTTGAGGGAGCGCGGCATGCCGTCCATAAGATCCGGATCCACAATGGCGAGCACCGGAATATCGTGTTCGTCCACGCACACAAACTTGCGGTGCTTCTCGGTATCGGTAATCACGTAGTTAATGGTGGTTTCCGAAGCGGTACCGGCGGTGGTGGGAATACCGATAATCGGCACGGAGGGGTTCTTGGTGTCCGCCACGCCCTCGAGGGAAAGAACATCGGAGAATTCGGGGTTCGCACCGATAATGCCGATGGCCTTCGCGGTGTCCTGCGGGGACCCGCCGCCCAGGCCGATGAGCACATCCGCGCCGGAATCCTTGAGTGCCTGCACGCCGGCCTTCACATTTTCGACGGGCGGGTTCGGAACGACGTCGTCGAAAATCTCGTAAGCAAAATCGGCCTCATCCAAACGCTTCGTCACTAGGTCCACGGTCCCGGCCTGGCGCACGCCCTTGTCGGTGATGATGAGGACTTTCTTGAAGCCGCGGCGATGCAGCTCGGGGACCAGCTGGTCGAGCGCACCGCGCCCGAAGTACGAGGTTTGGTTGAGGATCATGCGATTAACCATGGCAACTCCTTATGTCGAATATTCGTAGCAACTGCGCCACTTTCCTGACATGGAACATTGTTCCATTTTTTTGACCCCCGCCCTATGACGTAAGGCCCGACGCGGAAAGATCGCCGGGGCCATGGCGATATTTTCCCGCCCAATCCGCGAGCTGCCGGGCCGGGAAGGCTTTACTCTCCCCGGCTTTCATTTTAGACTGGCCGTGTCAGAATCCCAACTATTAACATTCCATCCCACTAAATGGGATTGGATGCGTTGCGGTGGAGATGCGCGCGGCGCGTTTTCGCACACGCGGAACGGCCGCACGGTATCGCGTACGGAACGACTGCTTGCGGTCACGCACGCGGAACGACGGCGCAGCTACCCCGCAACACCCTCTCAACAATCACATAGCACTCACACATAGACGCAAAGGAGCATCTCATGTCATTGCCAACTATCAAGCACGTGCGCGCCTTCTTCATGGGCGGCGCCACCGCCAAGAATAAGGGCCAGGGCGGCGGCGACTATCACGACCAGGGCGGCGGGCACTGGATCGATGACCATATCGCCACCCCGATGTCCAAGTACAAGGAATACGAACAATCCCGCCAGTCCTTCGGAATCAATGTGCTGGGCACCTTGGTGGTAGAAGTGGAGGCCAGCGACGGCACCACCGGCTTCGCCATCTCCACGGCCGGCGAAATCGGCTGCTTCATCGTGGAAAACCACCTCAGCCGCTTTATCGAAGGCAAGCGCGTGGATGATATCAAGCTCATCCACGACCAGATGATCAACTCCACGCACTATTACTCCGGTGGCGGCGGCGTGGTTATGAATACCATCTCCTGCGTGGACCTGGCCCTGTGGGATCTCTTCGGGAAGGTGCTCGGCCAGCCGGTGTACTCGCTGCTGGGCGGGGCGGTTCGCGATGAAATCAAGTTCTACGCCACCGGTTCGCGCCCGGACCTGGCCAAGGAAATGGGCTTCATCGGCGGGAAAATGCCTACCCAGTGGGGCCCGCACGATGGCGATGCCGGCATCCGCCGCGAAGTGGAGCGCATCAAGGATATGCGCGAGAAGGTGGGCCCGGACTTCTGGCTCATGTGGGATTGCTGGATGAGCCAGGACGTTAATTACGCCGTCAAGCTTGCCCACGCCTGCGCTCCCTACAACCTCAAGTGGATCGAGGAATCCTTCCCGGCCGCGCAATACGATAATTACGCCGAGCTCAAGCGCCAGGTCCCGGCCGGCGTGATGGTCTCCACCGGCGAACACCACGGCAACCTCGCCGCTTTCCGCACTCTCTCCGAAACCGGCATCGATATTATGCAGCCGGACGTGGGCTGGTGCGGCGGTATTACCACCCTCCTCGAGATCGCAGCCATCGCGAAGTCGCGCGGCCAGCTGGTGGTCCCGCACGGCTCCTCCGTGTACTCGCACCACGCCGTTATTACCTTCACGAATACGCCGTTCAGCGAGTTCCTCATGACCAGCCCGAAGGCGGATACTATCCGCCCGCAATTCGACCCCATCCTCCTGGGCGAACCGGTCCCCGAAAATGGCCGCATCTCCAAGGAAACCCTGACGAAGCCCGGATTCGGCGTCGAACTCAATCGCGATATCGCGCTGGAACGCCCCTATACGCACTAAATCCGGCCGCCGGTCACGCCGGTCACGCCATCCGCGCCGGTCACGCTAGTCAGGCGGCCGGCGCGGATGCCGCAATCTTTGCGCAGCCGCTAGTCACGCGGACTCGCGCATCCACGCATACGAAAAGGAGAAATTATGACAGCCTCTTCGCCATCTCCCGGTACCGCCGCCCGCGAAGCAACCCTGAATATCGCGGTGCGCAAGGCACGTCGTCGCCTTGTTCCCTTCATGATGTTGCTCTACGTGCTCGCCTTCCTGGACCGTTCCAATATCGGGTACGCCCAGCAGGAGTACATGCTGGACACCGGCATCGGTGAAGCCACCTTCGCGCTCGGCGCGGGAATCTTCTTCGTGCTCTACGCTTTCCTCGGCGCCCCCGCGAATCTCATGATGCGCAAAATCGGGGCGCAGAAATGGATCGGTTCCATCGCGGTGGCCTGGGGTCTGGTATCCGCCTGCATGGCTTTTGCCGATACCCCGGCGAAATTCCTCACCGTTCGCCTGCTGCTGGGCGTGGTGGAGGCCGGCTTCTTCCCCGGCATGATCTACCTCGCCTCCATTTTCTTCCCCGCGAAACCGCGCGCTTATGTGATGGGCCTCTTCTACCTGGGGGCGCCCCTCGCCCTGGCGCTCGGTTCGCCGCTTTCCGGTGCGCTCTTGCAGATGCACGGCTTCCTCGGTTTTCCGGGGTGGTTCTGGATGTTCCTCATTGAGGGCCTGCTCGCCGCGGTTGTTGGGTGCCTCGCTTTCTTCTATTTCGACGACGGACCGCGCTCTGCCAAGTTCCTGACTCCGGACGAGCGAATTGTCCTGGCCGAAGCGGTGGAAGGTGAAGATTCCGGTTCCGGGGTGAAGTCCACCCTCAAGGATGCCTTCACGAATGCCCGGGTGTGGACGCTCGCCATGGCTTACTTCGCCATCCAGGTGGCGGTGTACGGCGTCGTCTTCTATATCCCCACACAGGTGGCGCGCCTGCTGGGCGAATCGGTGGGCTTCAAGGTGTCCCTCGTCGTCGCCATTCCGTGGGTGGTCTCCCTTATCGGTACCTGGTGGTTCTCCAAGAACGCCACCACCCCGGATCGGCAGCGGATCTGGTCGGCCGGGCTGCTGCTGGCCGCCGGGCTGGCCCTCGGGCTTTCGGCGCACGCCACCCCGATTCTCGCGATCGCGGCGCTGTGCATCGTGGCCACCGGCGTGATTGCCTGCCAGCCGCTCTTCTGGACGATGCCCACGAATCTGCTGGCCGGGGCCGCCCTAGCCGCAGGTATTGGTTTCATCAATACCTGGGGTGCGGTTGGTGGTTTTGTGGCACCGAATCTGCGAGTATGGTTCAACGAACTCTTTGATACCCACCAGTCGAGCGTGGCGGGACTCTGGGCGGTTGCAGCGGTGGCAATCCTCGGTTCCTTCATTATCGTCGCTCTCAAGAATCGAAAGGACGTTGGTATTGAAAGCGACGTTGCCTAAAAACCAGTTCAAAGCAGAGTTTGCGGCCTCCCCGCAGCGGGCGCGCCGTGGAATCTGGATGACGATGGCTTCGGCCACGTCGGCGGAAATCTGCGCCGGTTCGGGTGCTGATTGGCTGCTATTCGACGGCGAACACGCGCCCTACACGGTGGCCTCCCTGCTGGATCAGCTGCGGGCGGCCTCCGGGTATCCCATGCCCCTCATTGTGCGACCGGTGGAAACCACCCCGGCGCATATTAAACAGGTGCTGGATCTGGGGGCGCAGAACCTGCTGCTGCCCATGGTGGATACCCCGGAACAGGCCCGCGCGGCCATGCGTGCGGTGCGCTACGCCCCGCGCGGGATCCGCGGGGTGGGAGCATCGGTGGCGCGCGCCGGGAATTGGGGCCGCTACACCTCCTATATGGAGGAAGCCGAAGCGGAGCTGTTCGTGCTGCTGCAAATCGAATCCCGAGAGGCGCTCTCCCACCTGGATGAGCTGCTTGAGGTGGAGGGGCCCGATGGTTTCTTCATCGGGCCGGCCGATCTGGGGGCTTCGCTGGGCAATCCGCCCGCGGAGGAATTGCATGCGATTGTGTGCGATGCGCTGGCAAAAATCCGGGCGGCCGGGCTGGTGGCCGGCTCCCTCGCTTTCGATGATGCGGTAGCCGAACAGTATATTGCCGCGGGCGCGAATTTCATCGCGACCACGGCGGATTCCACTCTGCTGGTGGAGGCACTCGCCGCGAAATTCCCGGAGCGGTAATTACCCCGCGTACCCGCGTGCTCACGCACCCGCGTACTCATGTGCCCGCGTGCCCGCGTACCGAATTACCCCTCCGACCCAGCTCCGGTACCAGGTTCCCAACTATTGGGAACCTGGTACCGTTTGTATATGACATCCGAAGATATCCCTGGCACGCAGACACTCCGCCACGGTCTTCTTGTTCTCCGTGCCGTCGCCACAGGGGCTCGGAACCTCAGCGAGGTCACCGCAGCAACCGGCCTGAGCCGCTCGAAGGCGCACCGGCTCCTCCAGGCCCTGCGCCAGGAACGCTTCCTACGCACCGATGAAACCGGCACGTATTTCCTGGGGGCTTCCCTCATTGAACTGGGTTTCCAGGCTCTCGATAATATTTCTTTGGTCGGGATCGCCTCCCCGTTGCTCTCCCAGCTTTCCGAGGACACCCTCGACACCGTGCACCTGGGCACCGAGCTGGAAGGCGAAGCCCTCTACCTCCTCAAATTCCCCGGGCATCGCGGTATTGAGGTGCGCTCCCAGGTGGGCACCCGCCGACCCATCACCCGCACCGGGCTGGGCCGTTCCCTCATTCTTGACAGCCCTGAGCGCTGGGAGAGCCTCTACCGGGCGGATCGCGAGCGGGTGCGGGATACTCCCCCGCCGGAAACCCTGGAGGAATTCACCGCCGCGATGGAAAAATACTCCCGCAATGGCTATTCGGAGGATTGGGAGATCAGCGAGCCGGGAATTCGCTGCGTGGCCGCGCCGATCCGCAATGCCTCCGGAAATATTGCGGCCTCGATTAGCGTCTCCAGCGCGGTTATTTATATGGGGAAGGCGCGGATGCGGGAACTAGCGGCGGCGGTTACGGCAACCGCCGCGGAGATTTCCCGCCAGATCGGTTACGGCGCGGTGTAGCTGCGGGTTACCGTGCGTGGCTTTTAAGCACGACGACGACGCGTCCCCGCGGCGCGCGGGCGCGCCGCGGCGCCGTCGTACCACCTGGAGCGAGGCTATTCCACATCGAGGGGGACTCGGAAGCGCGGGGCCGGGAAGGCGGCGTCCAGGCGCGCGAGCTGGTCGGCGCTCAGCTCGAGGCGCGCGGCCTCCAAGTTTTCCCGCATATGTGTGAGTTTGCCGGTGCGCGGAATCGCGATGGCGTTGCCCTGCGCCAGTACCCAGGCGAGCAGCACCTGGAAAGGGCTGATGCCCAGTTCGCGGGCGACCTCGGTGAGGGCCGGGTTGGTGACCAGGCCGTTGCGGAGGGTCCCGGCTTGGACGAGCGGGCAGTAGGCGATGAGGGCCACGCCGCGGCGCTCCATGAGGCCGCGCAGCTCCACTTCGATTCCGCGCGAGCCGAGGTGGTAGAGCACCTCGTTGGCCTGGCAGTTGGCGCCGCCGGGCACCGCGGCCAGCTCCTGCATATCTTCCACGTCGAAATTAGAGACGCCCCAGCTGCGGATTTTCCCGCTGCCGCGCAGGCGCTCGAGCTCCGCCACGGTTTCGGCCAGCGGGGTGCCGCCGCGCCAGTGGTAGAGGTACATATCAACGTAGTCGGTGCCGAGGCGC
The DNA here is from genome assembly GCF_900155575.1 of Actinotignum timonense. Taxonomy (GTDB): domain Bacteria; phylum Actinomycetota; class Actinomycetes; order Actinomycetales; family Actinomycetaceae; genus Actinotignum; species Actinotignum timonense. Next base: position 14,299 of record NZ_LT706966.1, read on the forward strand.
TCGAGGCTGGCGTCGAGCGCGGCCTCCATGCGGTGGCGCGAGGCGTTGGAGGGCAGCACTTTGGTGATGAGGTAGAGCGATTCGCGCGGGAAGGGCGTGATTGCTTCGCCCACGAGTTCTTCCGAGCGCCCGCTGCCGTACATTTCCGCGGTGTCGATGAGGTGCGCCCCGCCTTCGATTCCGCAGCGCAGCGCCGCGATTTCTTCCTGCCGGCTCGCCGGGTTATCGCCGAGGAACCAGGTGCCCAGCCCGAGGGCCGGCACGGTATCGCCGTTCGCCAAGGTGATGTTGTGCATGGATATCGTTCCTCTCGTGGTTGTTCTACGCTCCAGCGTGCCACGAGGCGGCCCGAGCCGCAAAGCAACCGCGGATCTGAGCCACCCGAGCCGTTCGAGCCACCCGAGCCGTTCGAGCCACCCGAGCCACCCGAGCCGTTCGAGCCGTTCGGGCCGCAAAGTGTGCGTCAGGAACATTAAAGGCGCGAAAAACTGTCAGCCACGTACACTTTGCACATGCGTCGAGTGAAGGGATAGCCATGGTTCGTGTTTCTCCGGATCCGGATTGGACGCCGGTGCCTTTCCGCCAGTCGTGGAGCGGGCACCTCATTGCCGGCACGCTGACCGCGATAGGTATTGTGATTGCTCTGGCGTTGAGCCGGTTGTTCCTCCCTCATCAGGTGAATTTTTTCGCTCTGCTGCTCATTGTTGTGCTCAGCACCGTGGCTGTTGAATTCCTTTCGACTATCCCTCACCTGTGGCAACAGCAAAGGTTCCATCACCCCCACCCGGGAGGATGGCTTCCTCCGCTGTGCCGGATTGTATTCTTCGCAGGGGTCTATTTTCTTGTCACGCTGGCACTGACGTGGGACTCCCGGCAGGCACTCATCTGTGGCGGTGTGGCTACCGCGGTCGTACTTATCGAGGTGTTCGGATTACGGGAATGGCAATCCGGCTTGACCACAGCGGAGGAGAGAGAAGCCACCCTGAAGGCAAAGAAAGCGCTTGAGGAAATAGCCATCGAGGCGCGTATCGAGCGGCGGGAGAAAGCTCGGCGCAGAGCGGAGGAGCGCCGCAAGCGGCTTGGTTTACCGGAGGACACCAGTCCGATTATTACGGTCAAGCCGGGCGGCTTCGAATTCCGGCCGCACCGCGTGAACTTTATTCCGCCGCGCGCCGAGCCCGACGCCGCGGGGCAGCCTGATGATCAGCCTGATGATCGCTCCGATGAACGCCCTCAAGCTGTGCAGGATTAGCGGCGCGGTGCGCCGAGCTGTGCACGGATGTAGTGGCCGCAGCGGAGGTATGCGCGGCGCGGCGGCCGCGAATTTCCTGCCAAATATTGCGGCTGCGTGCAGCGCTCTCGGTACCCGGCTGGGCGGCCCGGCTTCCGCGCCGCCGCGGCCGCTCCGCAACAGCTTCCGGCGCTTCGGGTGTTTCGGCTAGGGGCTCAGCTTCGGCGGCAGAGTCCGTCTCGACAGCTTCAGCCGCTTCGGCTGCCTCGCTTGCTTCCGCTGCCGCTGCGGGCGCCGCCTCAACCACCTCGGTTACTTCAACCGCTTCAGCCTTTTCGGTTGCCTCCGCTTCAGCAGCTTCGCCCGCTTCCGCCGCCACATCCAGCACCGGCACCCCGGCTGCCGGCCCGAGTGCGGTGGCGCGCTGGAGGCGGACTTCGTCCACAGAAAGCAAAATCCCAGCCGCCCGCTCCAGGATGGTCACCTGCCAGACCTGCACCCCGGCTCCGGCCAGGGCCCGCACGGCATCGGTAATATCCGGATCGATAGCAAAAGCAAAGATGCTCAGGCGCGGGGCCGGTTCCGGAATGGGCGGATTGACGGCGGTAAACTCCTGCCAGGCGGAGGAAAAATCGTGAGGCCCGCCCGGGAAAAGCCGGGTAATTTCGCGCCGGTCTAAAGTGGCGTGCTGAGCGGAACGAGCGAGGGCCGCGAGGAGCGCTGCGCCGTCGAGAATATCAATAATATCGACGCTAATAATGTTCCCGGTGGCATCCAAAGCAACCAGAGAAGCGGTGCCGCGCTCCCCTTCCGGGCGCGTCCACGCTACCTGGAAGGCCGGGAAATCGAGGAACTCCGCAATCTGGGCACGCAGCGCTTCGGCAACGGAGGCGCGGGTTTCTTCCGGAAGATCCGCGGGAGGCGCCGCGCGATGAAATTGCCCGCCACGTAATGAGAAAACGCCCACGAGATACCATCTCCGATACTGCTTACCGCACCAACCTGCCTACCCAAGCCTATCCTAGGCGAGGTACCTGAGAATTGACTGCACCGCGCTTTCTTGTACGACGGCGCCCGCGTCTCCGGGTGCTTGCGCCACCGTGCCCGAACGGCCCCGGTGGCCCGGTGCGGCTACGCCACCAGATGCCGAGCGGCCGGGTGGAAACCAGCTCCGTGAAGAGCTCGGTTCCCGCCCGGCCGCTGTGCAGTGCTAGCCGTGTTTAGCCAGCATTTGCGTGCCTAGCTAGCGATTACGCGGCTACGCGCAATACGCAAGCGCTACGCCGTCGCGCCGGCTCCGGACTCCTGCCCCTTGGCCATAACGGCCGCGCGCCCGGCCTCCAGGCGTGCCACCGGCACCCGGAACGGGGAGCAGGACACGTAATCCAAACCGACGGAGTCGAAGAAGTGCACCGAGGCGGGATCACCGCCGTGCTCGCCGCAGATGCCCACGGTGAGGTTCGGGTTGCCCTTCCGGCCGCGTTCGGTACCCATGCGCACCAGCTCGCCCACGCCTTCGCGGTCGATGGTCTCGAAGGGCGAGGTGTCAAAGATCCCTTCCGCCATATAGGTCGGAATGAATTCGTGTTCGACGTCGTCCCGCGAGAAGCCCCACGTGGTCTGAGTCAGGTCATTGGTGCCGAAGGAGAAGAATTCGGAATCTTCGGCGATCTTCTCCGCGATAATCGCCGCGCGTGGCAGCTCGATCATATTGCCGATCGCGATGTCCAGGTCGTAGCCGGATTCGCGTTCCACATCGGCGATGATCTTGCGGGCGCGGTCCGCAACCAGGCGGAATTCCTTATCCGAACCGATGAGCGGGATCATGATTTCCGGATGCGGATCCAGGCCACGCTTGCGGCAGGCCACCGCGGCTTCGGCCACCGCCCGCACCTGGAGATCCACGAAACCGGGGATCTGGATGGACAGGCGCACCCCGCGCAGGCCCAGCATCGGGTTATCTTCGTGGCGTTCGGTTGCCGCCCGCAGCAGGGTGCGGGTGTGTTCGGGCACCTNGATGAGCGGGATCATGATTTCCGGATGCGGATCCAGGCCACGCTTGCGGCAGGCCACCGCGGCTTCGGCCACCGCCCGCACCTGGAGATCCACGAAACCGGGGATCTGGATGGACAGGCGCACCCCGCGCAGGCCCAGCATGGGGTTATCTTCGTGGCGTTCGGTTGCCGCCCGCAGCAGGGTGCGGGTGTGTTCGGGCACCTGCTGGCCGCGGGCTTCCATGGTGGCTACCTCAACCGCCAGCTTCGTCATATCCGGGAGGAATTCGTGCAGCGGCGGGTCGATGAGGCGCACCACTACCGGCAGCCCGTCCATCGCCTCGAAAATACCTTCGAAGTCACCGCGCTGGAGCGGCATGAGCGCACCCAGGGCGGCCTCCTGCAACTCCGGGGTGGCCGCGAGGATCACGTGCTCGATGAGTTCGCGCCGCTCGCCCAAGAACATATGCTCGGTGCGGCACAGGCCGATCCCCTGCGCCCCGAATTCGCGAGCGCGCGCGGCATCTTCCGGATTATCGGCGTTGGCTCGCACGTGCATGCGCGCCGACTTATCCGCCTGGGTGAGGATGCGATCCACGGAACGCACCAGTTCGCAGGTGTCCACATCATCGCCGGCGGCTTCCAGCGCGGCTTCCAGGCCCTGGGAAACATAGATCATGACCGGGGAATCTTCCACCGGCACCGCCCCGAAGAACACTTCCCCGGTGGTGCCGTCAATGGAGATCACATCCCCGGCGCGCAGCGTCTGCCCGGTGGACTTGATGAAGACCGTGCCGGCCTTTTCTTCCACAAGCAGATCCTCCGCGCCCACCACGCAGGTGCGGCCCATCCCGCGGGCCACCACCGCGGCGTGCGAAGTTTTCCCGCCGCGCGCGGTGAGCACGCCGGCGGCCACCACCATGCCGGGCAGGTCATCCGGGTTGGTTTCGCGGCGCACCAGAATCACCTTGGCGCCTTCCGCGGCGCGTGCCTCCGCCTGCTCGTTACTGAACACCACTTCGCCCACGGCCGCACCCGGGGAGGCCGCCATGGCCTTGGTGATGAGGGTGCGCTGCGCATCGCGCTGGAACTGCGGAAAGAGCAGCGAGGTGAGCTGTTCGCCGGTGGTGCGGGTGATCGCTTCTTCCGCGCTGATGAGCCCTTCGTCTACCAGCTGGGTGGCCACCCGGAAGGCCGCGGCGGCGGTGCGCTTCCCCACGCGGGTTTGCAGCATCCACAGCTTGCCTTCCTGGATGGTGAACTCAATATCGCACAGGTCCCGGTAGTGGTTTTCCAGGCGCTTCATGATGTCCATGAGCTCGTTGTAGGAAACCGGATCCAGCTGCTCAAGATCCTTGAGGGAGAGGGTATTGCGGATACCGGCCACTACGTCTTCACCCTGGGCATTGACCAGGTAGTCGCCGTACACCCCGGAATGCCCGGTGGAAGGATCGCGGGTGAAGGCCACCCCGGTGCCGGACTTCTCCCCCATATTGCCGAAGACCATCGTGCAAATATTGACGGCGGTACCCAGGTCATCCGGGATGTGTTCGCGCCGGCGGTAGATGCGGGCACGTTCGGTGTTCCAGGAGCGGAACACCGCAGTGATCGCGAGGTTCATTTGCCGGCGCGGGTTCTGCGGGAAGGGATACCCGGTGGCGCGCCGCACGATTCCCTTGAATTGTTCGACCAGCTCTTGCAGGTCCGCCGTCGTCATATCAAGATCGCCGCTGTAACCTTTTGCCTTTTGGAGGGCGTGCAGGGCATCTGAGAAGAAATCTCCGTCGATATCGAGCACGGTCCGGGCGAACATTTGGATGAGGCGCCGGTAGGAATCCCAGGCGAAACGTTCGTTGCCGGATTGCGCCGCCAGGCCCTTGACCGATTCATCATTGAGGCCAATATTGAGCACGGTTTCCATCATGCCGGGCATGGAGAACTTCGCGCCCGAACGCACCGAGAGCAGCAGCGGATCCTCCGGATCGCCAAGTTTCTTGCCCATCTGCTCTTCCACGGCTTCTAGGTGGCGCGTCACCTCCGCTTCGAGTTCTTCGGGTTCCTGCCCGTTACTCAGGTAGTAGCGGCAGGCTTCGGTGGTGATGGTGAAACCGGGTGGGACAGGCAAATCCATGTGGACCATCTCAGCCAGGTTAGCTCCCTTGCCGCCGAGCAGGTCCTTCATGTCCTTGTTGCCCTCGGTAAATGCGTATACGAACTTTGTCATATCGTCCTCCGTGGGGATTCACACGCGCATAAGTGCGCGGAGCGGCCCCTTCGCCGCTCACGTGTCCAGGGTAACACTTTGGGGCGGCGTGATCGAGAGGGATTTTTAGTGAATACCGCGCACATTTCCGGCGCCGTCCACGTCAATGGCCAGCGCGGATGGTTCTTCGGGCAGGCCCGGCATCAGCATGACGCTCCCGGCCATCACCACGACGAACCGGCCCCCCGCGGAGAGATGCACCTCGCGTACCGGCACGTCGAAATCGCTGGGGGCGCCCAGGCGTTTCGGATCGGTGGTGAAGGAGGCCGGGGTTTTCGCGATGCACACGGGATAGCGGCCGTAGCCGCGTTCTTCCAGGTCACGCAGTTGCTCGCGCGCTTCTTGCGCGAAGGTCACGCTCGCGCCCCCGTAGACGCGCCGCACCACCGCGGTGATTTTCTCGGCAAGGCTCGCGCTATCCGGGTACGTGAACGTGGTGCGGGAGGGCGTTTCGAGGGCGCGCAGGACGGCTTCGGCCAGTGGCGCCGCACCTTCCCCACCGCGCGCGAAATGCTCGGAAACAGCCACGGGCACGCCCAACTCCGCGAATTGCGTGCGCACGTTTGCGATATCGGCTGCGGTATCCGTATCAAAACGATTAAGGGCGACGACGACGGACTGCCCCCACACCGCCCGCAAATTATCGATATGCCGGGCGGCGTTCGCGATACCCCCGTGATAGCGCAGCGCGCGCAAGGTGATCACGAAAACGACGGCGTCGGGGCGCAGCCCGGAGGTCCGGCACATAATGTCAATGAACTTTTCGGCGCCCAGGTCGGCCCCGAAGCCCGCTTCGGTGACCGCGATCTCCCCCATCGCGAGCGCGGCGCGGGTGGCCATCACGGAATTGCAGCCGTGGGCGATATTGGCGAAAGGCCCGCCGTGCACCAGGGCGAGGGTTCCTTCCCGGGTGGCGACCAGGTTCGGAGAAAAAGCTTCGGCGAGCAGGGCGAGCATAGCGCCGGTAGCTCCCAGGTCTTTGGCGGTGACCGGCTTGCCGGCGCGGGTGCGGGCCACTTCCATGGAATCGAGGCGCTCGCGCAGGTCCGCGAAGGAGGAGGCCAGGCAGAAGGCTGCCATGACTTCGCTGGCGGGAACAATATCGAAGCCGGTGGCGCGGGTGGCGTGCGCGCCGGGATTGGAGTGGGTGCCCGCGCCCGGGCCGGCGCTATCCAAGCGCCCGCTGGGGCTGAGGAGGATGGCGCGCAGGGCCCGGTCGTTCATGTCGATCACGCGGCGCACGCTCACCGTGGCCGGGTCAATATCGTGGGTATCGAAATACACCGCGTTATCCGTCATGGCGGCCAGCAGGTTGTGGGCGGCGGCGATAGCGGCAAAATCCCCGTTGAAGTGCAGGTTAATGGAGTCCGCCGGGGTGAGGGTGGCACGGCCCCCGCCAATGGCCCCGCCCTTGAGCCCAAAGACTGGCCCGAGCGAAGGTTCGCGCAGGGCCAGCACCGCACGCTGGCCGAGGTAACGCAGGCCGTCGGCCAGGCCGATGGAAGTGGTGGTTTTTCCTTCCCCGGCCGGGGTGGGCGACATAGCGGTCACCAGCACGAGGCGGCCGGGGCGGGCGGGGTTGGTTTCGGGTTGTGCGGAGCCGGTTTCGGGCTGTGCGAGCTCGGCACCCTGCCGGCCGGGCGTACCCGGTTGCGCAGCGAGGCTTTCTACCCAGCGGTAATCGATCTTCGCCCGATCCCGACCGAAGGGGATAACCGCATCGGCCGGCACACCCGCCGCGAGGGCGGCATCAATGAGGGGAAGATCAATAGACATACGCTGTATTTTATACCGCCGGCTCAGGTCCCTTAGCTAAGCGGGCCCATGTCAGCAACGTAGGCGTCGAGGAGCGCTTGGCCGCGGGCGTCGTCGTCGTTATTAAAATACCGGAGCACGCGGGCCGGGACCCCGACCACAATGCAGTTCGCGGGGACGTCGCGCATAACGACGGCGCCGGCGCCCACGATGGAATTTTCGCCGATGGTGACGCCCGGGCCGATGGTGGCGGAGGCGCCGATCCACACGTTATCGCCGATGGTGATCGCGGTGCCGAATTCGAGGTCGGTTTCGGCGCGCAGGCGCGGGGGAACCGGGTGGCCGGCGGTGGTGATGGTGACTCGCGGGCCGATGAGGACGCGGCGACCCAGGGTGATGGGGGCGACGTCGAGCAGAATCGCGCCGGAGTTGATGAAAACTTCCGGGCCGATATGGACATTCGCGCCGTAATCGCAATGGACGGGCGGGACCACGGTGGCGCTCGGGTCGAAGGAACCGAAGAAGCGGGCGGCGATGGTGCGGATCGTTTCGTTATCGGAGGGGTTGGTGGCGTTGAGCTCGTGCTGGACGGTGAGGCCCTCGCGGCGGACTTTGGCGAGGTAGGGGTCGTCCGCGATGTACATTTTTCCGGCGACCATGCGTTCCCAGGTGGGAGAGGGTTGCGGCGCATCGGGCACGGGATTCGGCGCGGGCTGCGCGGCGGCCTTAGGAGCGGATTCCGGCGCGGGCTGATTCGATTCGGTCATGGGTTCATTCTGGCATATCTGAGCTACCATCTATGGTGAACTCTTGTTCACCCTCGGAAGGGATGCGGTGGTGCGTTTCCCAGGTTTTCAACCCCGGCGGTGGCCGGCTGGACATCGTGGCCCAGCTGGCATGCTGCCGCTTCGCCCCTCGGCGGGCTCCCAACTACGCGGCCGGGCACCCGCCACCGCAATCGCCTTGATAAGACCTCACCAGCAGCGGGCCGCAGCAACGGCCCACATCAGAAAGGATGAATGATGCGCATTGCAATTATTGGAGCGAACGGTGCGGCCGGGAAGCTCATTACCCAGGAAGCAGTTTCGCGCCGGCACGAAGTTATTGCCGTGACGCGCTCGGAAAATGAAACGGAGGCGCCGGTTTCGCTGCGCCGCGACGTTTTCGAAATTGAACGCGGGGATATTGCCGGTTTTGACGCCATGGTGGACGCGCTCACGCCCAGCGCGGATGCCGGGGCGGACTTCCCCGAACGCGCCGCGAGCCATCTTATTGACCTGGTTTCCGGGCTGCCGACTCGGCTCATCGTGCTCGATAGCGGGGACGGGAAGGTCCCGGCGGCGGTGGAAAGCGCCCGCATTGCTAAATGGACATACGTTTCCCCGGAGGTGACCTCCGCGGAGTTGGCGGTGGCCGTGATTGAGGAAATCGAACGCGGGCCGCTGACCGCGCATATCCGCCAGCGTGTGGTGGTTGGGGATAAGTAGAGGTAGTAGAGAAGTGGAGTAAGGAGCGCACCTCCACAATCGTGAATAAGGGCCGCGCCTGGGATTCTCGGGCGCGGCCCTATTTTGAGCTCTCACCCAGGTGTAGATTTTAAATGGCTCATGTCACAGTGGCGAGAGACGGGAGGAACAATGATTATTTATTTTTCTGAAACTGGCATTACCGAGAAAGCAGCACAGCACTTGCAGGGCATTATTGGCGGCGATGTAGAACGGATAACGGCAGCTCAGCCGTATACGGATGCGGATTTAGATTGGCAGGTCGAGGATAGCCGGGCGAATCTAGAACAGCACGGTAAGCTCCCGGCCCCGAAACTCGCAGCACCGGTAGATTTGGGCGGCGCAACAGAGGTGTTCCTTGGTTTCCCGATCTGGTGGGGTATCCCGCCAAAAGTGGTGGATAGCTTCTTAGGCTCGCATGATTTGGGGAACGCGCGGGTTCACCCCTTCTGCACCTCCGGAAGCTCACCGATGGACGAAGCGGAAGAATACTTACGTTCCACTTTCCCGGATATTGCGTGGGCGAAAGGATTGCGTTTCCACGATGGCCTGACCGAAGAAGACATCCGCACATGGGCTGATGCATAGTAGAACCACGGGAGCCGTCGCTGCGCTTATCGGAACGCTCGGCACCCTCGGAACCCTCGCGGCATGTTCCCGGGAACCGCGTCCCGGCTTCGATGAACTGGTAGCTTGCACAGGAACGGTGACACTTTCCCACCTCAATCTGCCCGACCCCTACGGGGTTTCCTGGACGGTTGAGTTTGCGGAAGGCGACACCGCCACCTTGAGCTATAACGTTCCCGATGTCGGTGCGGGCCTAAAAGAGGTTTATCGAGAATCTTTCCCGGTTGATCCGCAGCTGCGGAAGGAAATGTGCGTGCAGGCTGCGATGACAAAAGAAGTCGAAACTCTGCCGAGAGGAGCGACCACCATCTGGGATCTACCGCCCGCCGGCTCCGGGAAAAGCAGTGATGTGGAAGCAACTGCGCTCATGGAACCGGTCATGCTCATGGTCACTACGGAACGCCTGTGGGCCGCGAATGAGGCGTCTGTGGAATATGCCAAGAATCGCTAAGGTGCGCGCGGGGCGGCAGGCGCGGCGGCGTCGTTCAAAATAAAGGACGGCACGGAAACCGCATGCGGCCACTGCGCGGACCAACCATAAAGCANTACTTGATTTACCGGGAATAGGGCCTTTTGCTGCCGGGCAGATCATTGTCTCGTTTTCCCATGCTGGGCGTGTTCGTAGTGAGGCGGCTTTCGCTTCCCTAGCGGGTGTGTGTCCGATTCCGGCGTGTTCGGGTAACACGGTACGTTATCGGCTTAGTCGGGGTGGGGATCGGGCGTTGAATTATGCTTTACATATGGCGGTGTTAGTGCGTATGAGGTCGGATGAGGAAACCCGGGCGTATGTGGAAAAGCGCCTTGGTGAGGGGAAAACGAAACGCGAGGTTATACGTGTGCTTAAACGCTACCTGGCCCGGCGGGTGTATCGCCTCTTGACCAGGCATATGCGTGCCGAGGAAACCGTACTTGCCTCTTGACAACATATAGAAGCGTCACTATGGCGCCTACACGGCCCAGAAAGCGCATTCTGACACCTCTGCCTACCCCGGGACTGTGGCGCGTGGCAGCCCGGACAGAACGAGTTTTCCGTCGAGGCATGTCACGCAGCGCATGTCAAGGAAGCCAGCTTATTGAGGTGCTCGACCTCAATAAGGCTGACTTTTCGTTGGTATAGCAAGGGAAAGTCCGGGTATAAGACCCACCATTTGTCTATTAGCCCAAAAGCAGGCACCGCTGCCCGGTCTTCGGACCGGACGGCGGTGTCTGTTTTTACTCAAAAGCCTTTCGCCATCACGTGCGTTACGAACGCGTTTAGGCTTCCGCTCTTACTTCCTGCTCCAGATCAGCGGTAATAACCTTGCCCATGGTTTCCGGCGTGGACAGGCACGAGAGAATCCCAAGCCCCATCATGATGGTGGTGAAGGTCAGCACCGGCAGCCAGCCGAAAGCGCCGGGCCGTACGATTATGGCGGCGATCATCGGGGTGAAGCCCACGATAATATTGCCGAGCTGGGTGGATACCGCGTAGCCCGTCATGCGCAGGCGGGTCGGGAACATCTCGCTGTACATCGGCGCTTGCACCACATTTCCACCGGCCAAGGTCAAGCCGATAATGAAGAGCAGCACAACGAGCAGCGGCACGTTCTTGAGCTGAATTGCCCAGAAGATCGCCGGGAACAGCACCACGAGGCTGAACATTGACATGAGGTACACCGGCCGGCGCCCGATCTTATCCGAAAGCGCGGCCCACACCGGTTGGATAGGAACACCGATTCCCATAGCTAGGGTCGCGAGCGCCAGCAAAGTGGAACGCTCCCACCCCCAGTAGGTGGTTCCGTAGTTGAGCATGTAGTTCGTGAGTAGCGCACCGGTAATCGCGTACTGGCCCATCGCCATGACGCGAATGACTTGGCGCCAGTGGTTCTTGAAGAGGTCGCCGAGGCTCCCCTTATTAGTAGTAGCTTCAGCAGTTTTCTGGACCGGGTGCTGCGCCGCTGCGCCCTCGTTGCGGGCGAGCGCTTCGTATACGTCGCGCGGTTCATCCGCCTTGATGCGTACCCACAGGGCGTAGAGCACCAGCGGGATAGCAACGAAGTAAGGAATACGCCAGCCCCCACCGAGGAGGAATTCCTCATCCTTGGATACCGGGATAAAAGCGGCGATGCCGAGCAACATACCGATAAGGAGCCCGTGCATGGTGAAAGCAACGAGGCGTCCGCGTTTCTCCGGCGGGGCAAGTTCAGAAGTCATCGCCGTGGATCCGGCTTGCTCACCGCCCGCGGAGAAGCCCTGGATCAACCGCATCACAATCAAAATAACACCCGCGGCGGGACCAACCGAATCATAGGAAGGCAAGAAGCCGATAACCAGGGTTGCGAAGCCCATGAGCCCGAGAGTGAGGAGAAGCGTCTTCTTCCTCCCCCACGCGTCGCCGAGGTGGCCGAGCACGATAGCGCCGAGAGGCCGCGCCAAATACGCAACACCGAATGAGGCGAGCGAAGCAATATTGGCCAGGGTTGGATCTTCGCCGCCTCCGAAGAAGACCGAGGGGAAGATGACTGCGGATGCGGTTCCGTACAGCCCGAAGTCGTAGTATTCGGCAACCGCGCCCCAAAAACCAGATTTTGCGGCTTTCTTGGCGGATTTCTCCAGGCTCACTTCCCCACCCGTCGCCCCGCTGGCTGCTGTTGATACGACATTGTTATCCGACGGCGGTATCGGTCTGGTACCCGTTACCGTGTGTGGGTCCGTCATTGGTTATCCTTTCACGCAACGGAGCTGCTTCGCATCCGTTATATGCGGTTATTCCTGAGCGTTCCTTTACGCCCATGCGATAGCGTAATGAGCTGCTCGCGCGGCGCGGCGCTGTCATCGGGGTGAATCAAGGTCCCTCCTGCCCTACTTTCAGACGAGTAGACTAGTCCCTGCTCACGGGGCGAATACCCAATATTCGCCTGGCGGATGGTGATGTGGAATGCGAACGAATCTACAATTCTCACAGCGTTTGACGGATGCTATCCAGGCGCTCCACGCGGCTACGGATCGGCGCACCATTGCACGTTACGTGGTTGCCCTACTAGCGGACGTGGCGCCGAATGCGGATTACATTTATTTTTACGCCTTTTTGCCGCGCCAGAACGCTTTTGCGGTTCTGGGGGTTTACGGCTTCCCCCACTACAATTCCACCCTCGTGGTGGAGGAGAATTCGCCTTTCGGGAGGACCCTCGGGCGGCGCGAACAGTACTGGGCTCGCACCCCGGCCGAGGTAGCCGAACTCTATTCTTTCCCCGCGGATTCTTCCCTGGCTTACGAGCGGATGAGCCCGTTATTCCGCTTTGCTTCCGCGGCTACGCACGCCTCCGCGGTTATCCAACCCTGCATCATCGGGCAGGAATTGCAGGGCACCCTATGGTTGGAATCCCATTCGCGCGCGGGGGCTTTCTCCGCGACGGATCGCACGCGGATTTCCCAGCTCTCCACGCTGGTCGCCTTGCTTCTACGCGCCGCGCCCCAGGCAACCATTCTCAACTCCGATGGTTTAGCGGAGGTATGGGACGTGCTTCCAAGCACCCCCACTCAGATCACCGCGGAAACACCGGAGAATTCCGCCTCTGAACATACCCCACCGCGAACCGAATCGAGGCATGCCCCTGCGCTTACACTCCGAGAGAAGGACGTACTCACGCAAATTGCCCAGGGGCTCACCAATTCCGAGGCGGCTGCCGCCTTACATATTTCGATCAATACAGTGCGCAGCCATCGCCGCAGCCTCATGCGTAAATTCGGGGTGCACAACGCGGTGGAGCTCCTGGATGCGGCCGCTCAGTACGGGTTCGGACCGAAAATGTTGAGGGACTAGTCCCCGGGGCCGGGTGCGGAACCTCTTTTCACCCCCACTATGCCAAGCCGCGCACAAGCCGGGCACTTAGGCTGACGATTGACCGCAGTCGGAGAGAATTTCGAGGGAGAAATGATGAACGCACTAGCACTGACCGTACCGGTTCCCGATGCCGCGGGCCCGATCCCCGTAACCGATACCAGCCACCCATTTTCGAGTATGCGTTTCGCGCGCGAACCGCTAGATTTAGCCGCTTACGGTTACGTGGAGGAGGAGTATTTCCTTTCCGGTAGCGTGAATGTTTACGCTTTTGCGTCAGAGCCGGATGTAAACGGTGCGGACCGTGGTGGCCGCGGGGAAAAGGCCGACGGCGCCCAGCCGGCGGCCTGCGTCGTCGTAGAAAAAGAAGGAATCCCGTATTGCACGCGTGTGCTGGTGCGGCGCCCGGCAGAGGGAGGTTCAGGCACGGCGTGGGTTTCTATTTCGAATGCCTCGCAAGGGTATGACATTGAAGATGATTGGCGGCGGGCCTGGGATTATGTGATGAGCAGGCGGCATACCTACGTATCCGTGACGGCCAAGCCCATCCAGATTTCCGCCTTGCAGACCTTTGATCCGGAGCGTTACGGGAAGCTGAGCTGGGGCGGAAAGCCGCGTCAGATTGATGCGACGGAGCCGGGCTGGAATCCGTTTATGCAGCTTGACGAATGTGAAGAAGGCTTGGCCTGGGATGTGATTGCGCAGGTGTCCGCGTGGTTGCACTCGCCGAGCAGTCCTGCGAGGGCGGGGCACGTTTTCCTCATGGGGCAGTCACAATCCTCGGTGTACGCCAATACGTACCTCACGTATTTCCACGATGTGCTGCGGCTGGCAAGCGGGGCGCATCCCTTCAATGGTTACGCTCCCGGGGTTGGATCGGTGTACGTCAAGGCGATTAACCAGCACGGGACCGGGGTTCCGCCCCGGATTCTGCGCACCTTGGCCTTGGGCGGGACCGGAACCGGCGCGAAGCGCCACGGGGCTTTTGTATTCCACCTGGTGGAGCCGGCCCAGCTTGATATGCCGGTGGTCAGCACTTCTTCGGAGGCCGATGTGAGCCTCTTTGGAGCGAGCCCCGAGTGCCTGCGCTTGGGGGACGGACCGCTGCGCCGGCATTGGCACGTGCGGCGCTCCCAGCATTCCGATGCTCGTTCACGGGTGATTCCGCAAAATTCGGAAGTGGTCAAGGCGAAGCGGCGCCCGCGCCAGATGGATACCGCATTCTTGGAGGCGCTGAGTGTGCTCCCCATTGAGCCCATTATTACCGGGGCCATGGCCGCGGTGGAGAAGTGGGCAGCGGAAGGCGTGCCGGCGGCGCCTTCTACCTGGTTTGATGCTGAGGGCGACCGGTGGGTGAAGGATAGTTCCGGCCTACTTTCGGGCGGGATTGAATTAGGGCTCCTGGCGCATCCTATTGCGGACTTCCTTCCGGGAGCGCCGGAGAATCCCGTCTACGGCCTCATGGCGCTGCACTCGCGCGAGTCGATTCTGGGGCGTTTCGCTTCTTTTGAGGACTACCAGGCCGCCTGCGATGAGGTCGATGACGCGCTGGAAGCGACCGGTTACCTTGAGCCCGTGGGCAGGCGTTTACTCCACGCCGTGGAGCGTGAGCTGTGGGAGCGCGCGGTGAACGGGGCGCCGGCTCCGCTGAGTTCACCACAAGGTCGGTAATTTCGCCTGAGCTCCCGGTGCGTGAGGTGCGGCGTCGCCCTTAATCCCGCGCACTCAAAGCACCGGTTTCTTCCAGGTAAGTCTCCCACTGCGGCGAGGCCGGAATGCGCCTGACCTGCGCAGACGCCAACATAGCAAAGGCCGCGAGCGCGGTGGGAAGGGCGAAGGCACTCTGGGTGAGTTCCCAGCCCAGAGTGCCGATGCCCCAGCCCGCGAGCGCGGGCGCGAAAGCGGCCGCGCCGGAGGAGAAGAACTGGCTGACCGAACCCACGCGCCCCATGAGCTCGTTGGGCGTCATGAGAGTGACGAGGCCCAGGACCGCGGCGTTGACGGCGGGAATGATGAGACCCATCAGGGCGTACATCGCGCCGATCCACCCCAGGCCGGGCAGGAAAGGCACAAGGGCGACGACGCCGGCGCACAGGAGGAATCCCGCCACGATCAGCACTCCGGAAGGCACGCGGGCAACCACTTTGGCGGCGACCACTGCCCCTGCAAGCGCTCCGCAACCGAGCGCGGTGGCGAGCAGGCCGATGAGTGCGGGCGCGACTCCGCGGCTGGCAAGGCCGAGGGTGACGCTCATCATCATGCCGGCCCACCCCAAGTTGAGCAGGCAGGCGCAGATAAGGAGCACGCGCACCACGGTGCGATTCCACATCCAGCGCAGTGATTCGTTGAATTCCGCGAGCGCCGGGGAGAGGCGGCCGGAACGCTTCGACTTTGGCGAATCCCCGGAGCGGGCGGCGCTTTTAGCACGCTTGGAATCGCAAGAGCGCTCGGCACCGCCGGATTGAGTGGCGCTTTCTGAGCCCTCGCGGCGCCCGGGCCGGTAATCCCCACGCATGCGCAGCGTGGCCACCATACTCGCCAACTGCCCAATGATTTGCGCGAGGGCAGGAACGTAGAGGTGGATAGCGAGCAGTGCCCCGCCTGCCGGGCCGGTGGCCAGGGTAATAGCGGCGTCGCGCCCCTGATTTGCAGCCACGGCGTTGGGCAGCAAGCGCCCGGGTACCACCTGTTTGAGCATGGAATTAGAGGCCGGGGAAAGCAGCGAATTGCGCAAGCGGTCCAGGAAGGCGAGTGCGGCGAGGTTCGCCACGTTCGCCGTGCCGGTGAGGAGCAGCACCACCAGCGCCACCTGCGCGAGCACACCCAGGCCGGAGGAAACCAGGCGCAGAGCGCGCCGGTTGTGGCGGTCGGCCAGGACTCCCCCGGGAAGGATGCCCAGCAGGGTGCCCGCCCCTTGGAAAAAGCCTACGGTTCCGGCGTGGACCGGGGAGCCGGTGACGGCCAGGCAGACCAGCGGGAAGGCGAACATAGCGATGCCGGCGCCCAGGTCTTGGAGGAGATCGCCGGCAAACCAGGCGCGGTATTCACGCGAAGCCCAGATGGTGGCCGGCTCACGCTCCGAACCGGCCACCTGATTTTCGGCGGTCACCTGATCCGTTACTGTGACTGGCGCATCTGCCGTGCTTGACATGCTTTCTCCTTGCCTATTCTTGGCCATTTCCCTGGCTTCTACCTCCCACTATAATTGCGCAACATATATTGCGCAATAGTTGTTGCGAATATGGGAGAACCGGGCACTCCAGCTACAATGAACCCATGGCTTCATCTGACGGCACCCCCGAATCGAGTAGCACCGCACCGGGGACCACCACAACAGAAACGGCGACTCGCCTCAACCGCGAACAGCTGCGGGCGCTTTCTCACCCGGTTCGTTTAAGTTTACTTCACACGCTGAGCCGCCTAGGCCACGCGCGCGCCGCCGACCTGGCCGAAGAACTGGACCTACCCGCCAATTCCATGAGTTACCACCTGCGGATTCTGGCTCGCGGCGGCTTGATTCGCGAGGATCCCACCCAGGCGCGCGATAAGCGGGATCGGGTGTGGACGCTCACGTCCCCGCGCATGGCCACTGATTCCAGCCTGCCCAATCCGGAGTATTCCAAAAGCGTGACCGCGGCCGGCACCGCGATTCTAGAGTGGGCCACCTCATTGTGGCTGGCCGCGATGACCGCCCGCACCGATCACCCGGAGGAACGGCCACTGTTCACCAGCTTGCACCCGGCGGAAGTTCTGCTCACCCGCGAGCAAGCTGCCGACCTTTCCAAGAAAATGTACGAGCTCGTGGAGGAATACCGGGTGGATAATGAGGCCGCCGCGGCGAACGGTCAAGAAGGCGCCAGCACGGGTGACGATACGAAAGATGCCACAGATGACGCCACGCCTTTCGTCACCCTGCAGGCCATTATTCCGCGCAGCCCCCACAAAGATTCGTAGCCAACCTCAAGCCATAGCGGGGGGACATCACAGCGCGGAAACTTTCCCTAGCGAACCCGCGAAACCTAATACGCCTCCAGCCGCAGTTCGCCGGCGAAAACCCCGCGGGTGCGCAGCAGGGTTTTCCCATTATCGTCGCCGCTCACCCAGGATAGGCAGAGCACCCCACTCCCCGGCTCCACTTCAAGCACTTCGGCATCATCCGCGCTGGCGGTGCCGTGCGCGAGCGTGAGCTGCGTCGTCGTTAAATGGTAACCGTAGGCATTTTCGAGGCAATCTCGGACCGGGCGGCTGAGATCCTCGGAGAGCAGGTCGGGGAAATGTTTGGCATCGATGTGGGTTTCTTCGACGCCGCGCACGCCGGGCCCGGTGCGCAGCTGGCGGATAAGGTACACAAATTCACCGGCATCCAAGCCGAAAGCTTCGCGTTGGGCAGAGCTAGCCCGCTGCAAAGCGCAGCCGATGAGCTCGGTATCGAGTCGAGTGCGCAGATGATCCTCGAGGCTAGGTAGCGGTTCGCGCGTTTTTTCCGGGGGCGGGGCCGCCACAAAAGTGCCCTTCCCCGGAATGCCGACGGTCCGCCCTTCTTGAGCAAGCAGGGTGAGGGCGCGGCGCACCGTCATGGGGGCCACGTCCATTTTGCGCGAAAGCTCCAGTTCGCTATCGAGTTTTGCACCGGGCTGCAGCGTTGCAATGGTCGCGAGGAGACTTTCGTACACGGCTGCATATTTCGGCTTCATGACCATTATTATTACCTAGATCTCACCACGAAAGGCGCCCGCACCCTAGACGGCCTAGGGTGATGTTTATTACCCTAGGGTTATTCGGTCGGGCAACTCGCCTAGCCGACCGGGGCGCTTCCGCCCCGCCGTGCGGACATCTTCTAGCAAAGGAGCGCAATGAGGCATTCCGCGTTATCGTATTCAGTTTCCGGGGCTCCCATCGAGGGCACCATCGTGGCATTTCACGGGGTGACCGACTGCGCGGCCTCGCTGCACAGCCTCGCCGCGCATTACGGGCGCGATTACCGGGTGGTCCTGTGCGACCTGCTCGGTCACGGACTCTCGGCGCGTTTCGCCAAGGATGATCTGGCCGATCCTTTCGCCGCCCTCGTGGCGACCGCGGCGGATGTGGTGGTGCGCGCGGCTGCCGGGACGCCCTCGCGCCAGGTCCTCCTCATGGGCCATTCCCTAGGCGGCGCGGTTGCCGCGCATATCGCCGCCGCGCATCCCACGCTCATCGCCGGGCTGGTGCTTGAGGATCCAGCCCTCCTCACTCCCGAGCAGGTCCAGACCTACCGTGAAGCCGCGGAAAGCCTGGGTAAAACTCAGGAGCGGGTCCGCGAATACCTCCCCGAAGCCATCGCTTCGCTGCGCGAGTCCTACACCACCTGGACGCCCTCCGAATATGCCGGCTGGGCGCAGGGCAAAACCGAAGTGGACCTCGATTTTATTGCCACCGGCGTGGTGGGCCGCCCCGGGCGCGAGGTGCTCAGCCAGTTGCGCATGCCCACTCTCCTCGTGACCGGCGACGCCGACGACGTGCTCTTCGGCACCACCGGCATTGAAGCCCTGGCCGAACACCGCAACCCGCAACTGCGCGGGGTGCTTATCCCGCACTCCACCCATACGGTCCGCCGCGATCAGGAGAGCGCGTTCTACGCCGCGGCGGATCCCTTCCTCGCCGAGTGCGCGAAAGCGCAGGTGCGCCCGCAGCCCTACCTGGATCCGCAGCTCACGCCGCTGCTCGCCGGCGTGCCCGAGCAAACCACTTGGGATACCCCGGCGATGCGCGCGGAAGGCGAAGCGCTGCTGGGCGCGGAGCCAGAACTTCCCGCGGGCATTCGCCGTGAGATCGTGGTGGAAAACGGCTTAGAGCTGCGTATTTTCCATCCCGACAGCACGACGACGCCGCAGCCCCGCGTGGTCCTGTCCTTGCACGGCGGCGGTTACGTGGCGGGCCGCGCCCGCTATGACGATGCACGCAATGCGGAGATCGCCCAAATGAGCGGGGCAACCGTGGTAGTTCCCGATTATCGACTGGCTCCCGAGCATCCTTTCCCAGCGGCAGTAGATGATTGCCGCGCGGCGCTGAAGTTTATTGCGCGGGTTTTCCCGGATGCGCCCGTGCTGATCTTCGGCGATTCAGCCGGAGCAGGCTTGGCCGATCAGGTGCTGCGCTTCGCGCCGCCAGAGGAACTGGCGGGATTGTGCGGCGTCGTCGCCCTAGAACCGTGCGTGAGCCCGCGCCTCGATACGCTTTCCTACCGGACCTATCGCGACGGGCCGGTGTGGACGCGGGAGGCGGCGGCCGCGGCGTGGAGCGCGTACGTCGGCGATTCGGGGTACCGTGCCGAGCCGATTCGCGCCGGTAGCGGGCCGTATACGGGCTTGCCCATGTTTCTTGTGGTCAATCCGGTGGATCCACTGCGCGACGAGGGCCTGGACTGGGCGCGCGACCTTATGGATGCCGGCGCGGCCGTGGAGCTGCATATGTATCCGGGGACCTTCCACGGCATGCTCAGCGCTCCGGGTACGGACGTGTGGACACAAGTCCGGACTCGAATGAGTGAATTTATCGCGGCCGCTTTCGCGAAACCGCGTCCCACATCGCAACTTTCCACCCACGAACTTTCCACCTCCACAATAGAAAGGCAGAACAATGAGTAAGGCGACTTCTTCGCGGCTCCTTCAGGTAGCCATCGCCGCTGCGCTCGGAGGTTTCCTCTTTGGCTTCGACGTCGCCGTTATTAATGGTGCTATCGGGTCGGTATCAGGGAACGTGACCGGGTTCGACCTCAGCTCCCTCATGACGGGAGTGGTGGTATCGGTGGTGAATCTGGGCGCAGCCATCGGCGCCTGGTTCGCCGGGCAATTCTCCAATAAATACGGGCGTATCCGAGTCATGGTCACGGCCGCGATCCTGCTGTCCATTTCGGCACTGATGTCCGGGCTGTCTTTCGGGGCCTGGCAGCTGGTGGGCTGGCGTTTGCTCGGCGGGCTGGGCGTGGGTGTGAGCGCCGTCGTCGCTCCCGCGTATATCGCAGAGATCGCACCCGCGGATAAACGCGGGCGGCTGGGCACCCTGCAACAGCTGGCCATCGGTATCGGTATTTTCGGTGCCTTTATTTCTAATTTCATCCTTGTGAAAATTTCCGGTTCGGCAGACGATATTTTGTGGTTCGGGCTGGAGACCTGGCGTTGGATGTTCATGAGCGAGCTCGTGCCAGCGGTTATTTACGGGGTGCTGGCGCTGCGGCTGCCCGAATCGCCGCGCTACCTGGTTTCTGTGGGGCGTGAGACGGAAGCCGTTAAGATTCTGACTTCTACCGGAGCGGACGCGAATCCGGCCGAACGCGTGGAGGAAATCAAACGAAGCCTGCGCGGGCATCAGCCGCGGTTGCGCGATTTGCGCCACCCGAAGTACTTCCTGCATCCGGTGGTGTGGGTGGCCCTCGCCTTCGCTTTCCTCATCCAGATGGCCGGCATTAATAACATTTTGCTGTACGCCACCCAGCTGTGGGAGACGGTGGGCTACACCGGCAACCTGGCAGTATTTATCCCGGTCGTTACCTCAATGATCGGCATCGGCATGACCGTGGTGGGCATGCTCTTAATTGACCGGGTAGGGCGCCGGCCGCTGCTGCTCTGGGGCGCGATTGGCATGTTCATCACGATGATCACGTCCGGAATTGCGTTCATGCAGGGCACGGTGGATGCCAACGGCGCACTCCAGCTTCCCGGTGCGTGGGCGGCGATTGCGCTGGTGAGCGTGCACCTCGTGTACATCATTTTCTGCGGAACCTGGGGCGTGGTGCTGTGGGTCTTCCTCGGGGAGATTTTCCCGAACCTCATCCGCACCGCGGGCCTCGGTTTGGCGACGGCGGGCAACTGGATTGGCGGCACCCTGGTGACGCTGCTGTTCCCGGTATTCGCCCAATCCCTGGGGCTGGCCGGTACGTACTTCTCCTACGCGGTGGTGGGCGCACTGCTCATCTGGCTGGTGGTGCGCTACATCCCGGAGACGAAGGGCCGCGAACTCGAGGAGATGGAATTTAGTACGCGGTAGGGGGCTGCAGCGGTTGCGCTGCAGTACCTTCAAGGCACCCGATAATCCAGGCGGCGGAGAATCCAGAAGGTACGAAATCTGTGCGGCAGAAAATTCGCGAGGCGGCGATGGCGAATCCTCAATGTTCACTATCGCCGCTTCGCCGTCGTTATTCTTCCTCGGGCGAAGCGGGGGCTGGCGTGCGTCGAGCGAGCGCTCGCACCACGTCTTTGAGAGCCACTTCAAGAAGTTTCGGGTCGCTTTCTTCCAGTACCGCGTTGAGATAAGCCGCAATATCTTCCCAGGTTTCCAGGTAGTCACTGGCGTCCCAACGGGTGATTTTCACTGCCATGGTTGCTCCTGAATATTATCTGCCGCAATCCTCTTTGCTTTTCCAATATTGAGGCGGTTCCGATTACCCACCAAGCATATTTCGAGAACAGAGGAGCTGTACATCCTCCGCCGCAAAAGTAAAATAGACACATGGCCACCACCGTCTCATCAGGTTCAGCACAGGTCCCGTCACTGGCACAGCTTCGGGCTGCCAATGATGCGATTCGCGAACTGATAAAGGCACATCAAGGAACCGGGCGGTTCTGGGTTTTCGGTTCGGTAGCCCGCGGCGAGGCAACCAGCGAGTCGGATTACGACCTCCTGGTGGAGTTCCTGCCCGATGCCAGCTATTTTGACCTCGTAGCATTAGAAATGAAACTAAGCGAGCTACTTGAAACCCCAGTCGACGTCATGTCGAGTCGCTCGAAGGGCTACGTTGCCGATTACGCACGTGCCGAAGCGGTAGCGGTAGAATCTTCGGAGGCGTAAAACTCTCGAAGAGACAACTACTCGAATTTTTCGAGTAGTTCGCCAAGCCAAAATCCTGTCACCTAAAAAGCCAGCTAGCCGCCCCCCGCTACCGATCCCGCAAAACTTCCGCGGCAAGATCGAGATTGCGAATATAACCTTCCGCGAACAGTTGTTTAATCACCCCCGAGCAGTACACTTAGGCAGCGAGGAAGCGCTGGTTAGCGCCCTGGCGGGTCATGCCCAATACATCCCCGATGGATTGCCATGTCTTGCCAGCGGCGCGAGCCTTGGCGACTGCGGCATCTAGCCGCTTGTTAGCTGCGCGTAGCTCCATCTGAGCCACCGCTATCTGCGTGAGATAGGGGTCATCAACGGTATAAATAGGGTCCGGCCCCTCGCCGCCGTTCGCGTTTTCTACCTCATCGAGCATCTCTTCAAGAGAACGGGTCATGAGAGATCACCTTTCATTCGTAGGAACTTTTTACGAGCTTTCATAGCGTGGAAGATGCGTTCATCTCCACTAACACATAATTCGAGCAATTGCCCGGACTGGCCAGGACCGATGAGCAGCGTATAACCGTCCATGTAATGCATTTTCACCGCATTACGCACGGCGTGCCGAATATCCTCGGCTGTTATACCGTGCCGGTAGGCGCTGCTCTCAATCTCCATGCTGTCAACAATAATTGCCAACCGCCCAAGCGTCAATAGAATTTACCAAAGGGGAAGAATGCCTAATTGTACTGTTGAGGAACGTTGTTCCCCGCCGAAACCGGACTACGGCTCATGAGTTACTGAATTTCACAGTCGTCTAAGTAAACCTACAGTGCCAGGAGCGGCAGCCCCGTCACAAATTCAAAAGTAGAGTAGACACATGCCTACGCCCACTTCGCTTGATTCAACACATGTTCCGTCGCTGGCGCAGCTTCTTGATTCCGAAGGAACAATTCGTGATGCGATCAGAGCGCATTGCGGCACCGGCCGCTTCTGGGTCTTCGGTTCGGTAGCCCGCGATGAAGCAACTACCAAATCTGATTACGACCTTTTGGTGGAGTTCCTGCCCGGTGCCAGCTACTTCGATCTCATCGAATTAGAAATCAAACTGAGCGAACTGCTTGGGAAACCTGTTGACATCATGTCGATCAAATCCGAGGGATACGTTGCCGATTGCGCTCGTTCCGAAGCGATATTGGTGGAGCCTTCTGAAGCGTGAAAGATCTCAACGCGGCAACTATTGGAATTTTTCCAATAGTTCGAAAAGAAGACATCCGGGAGACCATGCCGCCAACCCAGCACCCCAGCCAGAAGCGGCAGCTCCGCCGTCGTACTAAACGTGCGGAACTGCCGCTACCTGTAGCAAAGCTCGGTTCCCCGAAAATCTTCAGCCGACCGAAAACGTTCGGTCCACCGAATACCCGCCCACCCGGATAAAATCAGCTACCCCCGCAGCGCTTCCGCGGCGAGCTCGAGGTTGCGGATATATCCTTCCGCGGTCCACGCCGAGCGCCCGATAAAGAGGCCGCCCACGCCCGGGATTCCCAGGATGTCCTGGTTGTTTTCGTGATTGACGGAGCCGCCGTAAAGAATAGCCTCCACGCGGTCCCCGTAACGCTCCGCGAGCGCGGCGAAAGTGCGCACCAGGTCCTCGCGCCGCGGCGGCCGACCGTGTTCCCCAATTGCCCAGATCGGCTCGTAAGCAAGGAGCACCCGGGAAGTATCCTCCACGCCTTCCAGAGCTGCGTCGATCTGCGCGGTGATGAAGGGAAGGGTCTCCCCCGCCTCGAATACCTCGGCCGGCTCGCCGAAGCACACCAGCGGAATAACCCCGTGGCGCAGCGCGGCTTTGACCTTGAGATTCACGGTCCGATCTATTTCCCCGAAGTATTCGCGCCGCTCGGAATGCCCCATTTCGATGATGGTGGCCCCGGCGTCCATGGCCTGTGGAATCGACACTTCGCCGGTCCACGCCCCGGCATCCTCCCAGGCGGCGTTTTGCGCGCCTACCAGGATCCCGGTTCCCTCCAGCTCGCTAGCCGCCACGTCGATGGCGGTAAACGACGGGATAATAAAAGGCTGGATATCGCCCAAACCAGCCGCATCGAGGCCGGCGAGGGTACGGGCGTACTCCCGCGCAAAAGCGCGAGTACCGTTCATTTTCCAGCTGGTTCCAACCCAGAGCATTATTCCTCCAGCGAGCCGTCATAGGCGCAGATCGCGTCCACATTGGCCTTGGAGTGCGAGCTCGGGTCGAATTCATAATTGAAGAATTCCTTCGCCAGCCGCCGTGCGAGCTCCGCGCCAATCACTCGCTGCCCCAGGCACAGCACCTGCGCGTTATTTGAGAGCACCAGGCGTTCTACTGAGAACGAATCATGCGCGGTCGAGGCACGAATTCCCTTGACCTTATTGGCGGACATCGCCACACCCATCCCGGTCCCGCAGATGAAAATCCCACGATCAGC
Organism: Actinotignum timonense; assembly: GCF_900155575.1. Taxonomy (GTDB): domain Bacteria; phylum Actinomycetota; class Actinomycetes; order Actinomycetales; family Actinomycetaceae; genus Actinotignum; species Actinotignum timonense. The sequence continues at coordinate 38,761 of NZ_LT706966.1, forward strand.
TTCGCCACGCGCGATCATTTCCGCGCCCGCGGTGGCGAGATTGGGATACAGCGCGGATTCCCCTTCATGCAGGCCCAGGTCGATCACTTCGTCAATCCGGTCATCTTTCTCCAGGTCAGCCTTGATGAGGTCCTTGTATCCGTACCCGGCCGAATCGCCGAGCACCACCACACGAAATCCCATATCTACTCCTTTGTTTTCTTTTCTCGACATGTATACGGGTTGGTACATTCTTGCAAAGCCGCGCGACAGTGACGTGGCGGGCGCCCGCTGCTATTCCACCACACGAACCGCGCAAAAAGCCATATTTTGGTGTATTTTCACCGTTTTATTCCACCTTCTTGCGCGGTTCGTGCAGATTGGCCTCAGAGCGCCTCCGCTGCGGCGGCCATGAGCAGGGCGAAGGACACCGCGCCCGGATCCGGGTGCCCAAGTGACGCATCGCCGTGGGTCTTGGCCCGACCCTTGCGTGCGGCCAGTTCCGCGGTGGCCTCAGCGGCCTCGCGGGCTACTTCAGCCGCACGGGTCCAGGCTTCCTTGAGGCCAGCGCCCCCGGCGAGTTCCTTTTCCAGCGCATCGGCAAAAGGTTCGGTTGCGTCCACCATCGTTTTATCTCCGACGATGGCGCCACCGTCCCGCGCCACATTCCGCGCCGCATCGACCACGGCTGCGCCCAATGTTTCGGCCGAAACCGCCGCGCCATCATCAAGGTGGGTGGCGGCCTGACAGATGGCATCTCCCCAGAGCGCGCCCGAAGTTCCGCCCGCGCCTTCGGACCAGGCCTTACCGGCGGCGTCCACCAAGCTGGCTGCCCCAGCCTTGGCACTGAGCGCCCGGCGCACTGCATCGCGCGCGGCCACCGAGCCGAGGGTCATACCCTGGCCGTGGTCGCCATCTCCGGCGATGGAATCCAGCTTGCCCAGATCCGCTTCCGCCGCGATAGCAGCATCGGCAAAGGCGGTGAAAACGGTAGCGATGCGTTCCGCTTGCGCTGCCGATTCCGGCGCGCCGGCACTGAGTTCTACCGCGTGTGCTTCAGCAACGGGGCGTTCGCGGCGCTGCTGGTTCTCCACATTTCCGGTGCGGAAAGCGGGGGTATCCGCTCCGGCTAGCCAGAACTTCTCCAGCTCTTCATCGAGGAAAGCCACCGTGAGGGAAACCCCGGCCATATCGAGTGAGGTCACCTGTTCGCCCACCACCGGTGCCACGACCTCCAAGCCGCGCTCGGCCAGGAGGGTGGAAACGGCGTGGTAGAGCACGAACATTTCTTCATACTTCACTCCGCCCAGTCCGTTGACGATCACGGTCACGCGCCCGTTGTAACCGCCCTCGCGGCGTTCGGGTTCTTCGGCAAGCACGCCGTCTACCAACAGGGCCGCCAGCTCGTCCGCGGTGGCGTGCTCGTGTTCAGAAATCCCGGGCTCACCGTGAATACCCAAGCCGAGGGCAAACTTCCCATCCGGCACGGTAAAGAGTGGTTCGCCTGCTCCCGGGAGGGTGCAGCCGGTGAAGGCCACCCCGAGGGTGCGGGTGGAATCGTTGGCGTGCCAGCCGATGCGTTCGGCTTCGTCCAAGTTGTACCCGGCGGCAATCGCCCCGCCGGTTACTTTCACGACGAAGAGGTCGCCCGCGATGCCCCGGCGGTCGCGGTGTTTGTCCGGGGTGCCCGATGCGACGTCGTCAGAAATCTGTACTTCGCGCACGTCCAGGCCGTCTGCACGCATGATGCTGGCGGCTTTCCCGAAGTGGAGGACGTCCCCGGCGTAATTGCCGTACATGAGAAGTACGCCGCCGCCGTTATCGGCAGCCTGGGATACCGCGGTGACCTGGGACTGCGAGGGGGACGCAAAAACGTTCCCGCATACGCAGCCGTGCGCCATGCCCGGGCCGACCCAGCCGGGGAAGGCCGGGTAATGCCCCGAGCCGCCCCCGATCACCAGGGCGACTTCGCCCTCCGGGGAGGTAGTAGAACGGACGACACCGCCGTGCACCGCTTCCACGTACCGCTCATTGGCGGCGATGAAACCCGCGAGGGCTTCAGCGGGGAATTGTTTGGGATCGTTGTAGATAAACGTCATTGTTACTCCGTTGGTTGATCTTTGAGGATTGCACTCTGGCGGGCGCGATCCTCAGCGATTTTTGCTCGCACCGCACCGGATAGGCCGAAAGCCATGAGCCCGGCAACGGCGACCGATACCCCGAAGAACACCGTGGTAGCGAACATATTTCCGTTCGTGAGATCTTGCAGCCATCCGCCGAGGTACGGGCCGAGCATTCCGCCGAGGTTCCCGATACCGTTAATGATACCGAAGCCGGCACCCACCGCCGCCGGGGGCAGCAGCAGGGAGTTGATCGTCCAGTACGGGGCGAAGAAGGAGAGCTGGCAGGCGGTTGCCGCCGCGAGCGCAACCACCACCAACCACCGCTGGTCCGCCGTCACGAAGGAAGAAAGCGCCAAGATAATACCGCCGAGGATGAGCGGAATACCCACGCGGGTGCAGTAGCGCTGGTCGCGATCCGCGCCCTTGCCGTTGAACCAGATAGCAATACCGGCGCAGACGGGCGGGATCGCAGAAACCAGACCCACCGTGAGCGAACCGTGGAAGGACTGCTTGAGGAGGGTGGGCAACCAAATCTGGAGCCCGTAGAAGCCCAACCACACAAACATCCCCAGGAAAGCCAGGTACCAGGTGAAGGGATTGCGCACCGCGAGGCGCCAATCCGATTCCACCGGCTTTTCGTTGCCGTCGATGATTTGCAGGGCGCGGATCTCGTCCTTTTCATCCTGGTCGATCCACCGGGCTGTATCCGGATTATCGGCCGCGAAGTACCACCACAGTCCCACGCCGATAACCAGCGGCAGCGCCCCCTGAATAATGAAGAGTTCGCGCCAGTTCCCGTACATGAGAATAAGGCCGGCGAAGGGACCGGTGATGATCGTGGCGATGGGATTGTGCATGATGAACAGCGAGAAGGCCCGCCCGCGTTCTGCCTTGGAGAACCACCGGGAAATGAGGACCATAAGTGCTGGCTGCACCCCGCCCTCGAAAACCCCGAGCGTAAAGCGCGCAATGAGTAGCTGCGTATACGAGTGGACGAAACCGGCCAGAATCGCGCAGACTCCCCACCCGATCATCAGCACAAAAACAACTTTCCGGGCACTCCACTTTTGCGCCAGGTAGCCGCCCGGGACCTGGAGTACCAGGTACCCGATGAAGAAGATTCCCGCGGCGAACCCAGCCTGGGAAGCATCCATATTGAGGCTTTCCCGGATGCCTTCCATGCCGAAGCCAATATTGACACGGTCGATATACGCGATGATGTAGATCGTGATAATGACGGGGATGAGAATTTTCCAGCGGCGCCGCGCTGACGTGGGAACGTGGACCGGGGTTGTCATTTATGCCTCCTCGGCGATTGTTTTGAGCGCGTAGACGCGTGCAGGGCCGCCATCTGCACCCTTGATTTTCAAAGGTGCCGCGAAGAAGAGGAAGCGCTCCTGGCTAAGCTGTTCCAGCCCGGCCAGGTATTCGATTTGCAGGATTCCCTTGGGTAGCAGCACGGTATGGCAGGCCCAGTCTTCGATGGGTTCGTGATGCTCGAAATCCGTGAGGTACGGTTCACGGATCGCCCGGTCCTGCGGGAAATCAAAAGCGATTGCCTTGGCCTCCAGCTCGAGGAGGTATTCCGCGCCGGACTTCGTAATCCACGGGGACATGGTCCAGAATTCTGGCTCGGTTGTGGGGTGGCGCAGCGCCTGGTTGCTGCGGATAAGTACGACGTCGCCGGCGCGTACCGCGCCGGCCCGGGCCTCAAGAACTTCGCGGGAAAGTGCAGCGTTATCGCCCAAATCCGCAACGTCGATCAGGCTGGCTTCCCCGCAGAAACGCTCGATGGGGAGCATCTCGATGGTTTCCAGGGCCCGATCAACGTGCTGGGGCGCATCGCAATGGGAGAAATTATGGGCACCGTAATCTTTGAGAACGGTGGAACGGAAGGTAAATTCCGGTTTCGGAAGTTCCTTGAAGGCGAACTCCGGAGCGAAACGCCAATGCGGCTCAATAAGCATCGACAGATCGACGACGCGATAGTGATCGAAAAATCCCATGGTAGTTGTCCTATTTTTCGACGTGCGCGGCGGTGCGCACGGCTTCCGATGTTGTGTTGAGCAGATCCGACGGGAGGCGGTAGATCCGCACCGCGTTCTCTGCGTAGGCGGCTCGTTGTTCCGCCTGAGACCATCCGCTTGTGATCTCACGGAAGCCATTCCAAATATCGGCGAAGCTTCCGGCGATGGAATCGACCGGGAAATTCGAGGCGAACATAATGCGTTCGGTTCCGAAAATCTCGGTGATTCTTTCCACGATGGGACGGTTATTTTCCACGGTCCAGGGCTGGTCTTTCAGCCCGATCCCGGAAATCTTGATGGAGACCTGCGGATATTGCGCCATGAATTCCAGGGCGCGCGCCCAGCCGGCGATCATTTCCGGGTGGCGATCCGCGGGGAGTCCGGAGTGGTTGATAATGAGGGGAATATCCGGGTTCTCATCCAGAACGGTTTTCGCCTCGGTCATATGCCACCAGGCCACTTGCAGGTCGAAACTCAATCCAACGGTACGTAGCGCGGCGTAGCCTTTCTGCCACTGCGGGTCAGTGAGCAGGCTCGGGTTGCTTTCCGCGCTGGCCGGCGAATCGGATTGCCCGGGCTTATTACGAACCCCGCGCACAATGGGAATCTCCGCTAATTCTTCGAGGGTGCCCTGCACCTGCGGATCTTTGAGAATCGCGTGCCCTACCCCGGCGTTGGGGAGTCCGAAGCGATCTGCAATATTTTGGGTATAGCGCATTTCGCCAACTGGATCATCCAGTTCCCATTCGGTTTCCATCGTTACCGAACCGACGAGGTTGAGGTTAATACTCGCGGCTAAATCGGTGAGATCCGCCGGCAAGAAATCAACTTTGATCGGATCGTAATTGCCGTAGCGGAAAGGAATATGCGCATCGGGGCGCAGCCAGGGCTGGTATCCCAGATGCGGCTCCCAGAAGTGATGGTGCGCGTCAATGACTGGACCTGTGTATAACTCCATTGTTTCCTCCTTGGTCCGGGTGCGGTGGCGCCATCGCGGTGGCACATGCCGCAGTGGCACCACCGCACCCAAAAATTCGTCGCTATGAGGCGCGCTTATGCGGTGACCCGTCGCTGCGCCAAGGGACGATTGAAATTAATGAGGGCGGAACCGATCATGTACAGTCCTGCCGCGCAGGCGAGGAATACGAACGCTCCGGTGAAGGAGCCCCCGGCTGCCTTGATCGCGTAGCCCATGATGATGGGGGCGAGCGCGCCGCCCAGGGACGAGGCCATATTCATGACGGAACCCACCGTGCCCACCTGGCTCTTCGGGGCGAGCCAGGCCGGGATCGCCCAGTACAGCCCACCGAAGTTCGTGAAGAACACGGCACCTGAGAGCAGGAAGAGGGCGGTCATTCCGGAGGGCGCGAAGGGGATAGCTGCCACGCATACCGCCATGCCGAGGGCGGAGCCGACCAGCAGCGCCTTCATAACCTTGTTGTAATCGTTGAAGGTGCGCCGCCCCCAGTCCGCGAGCCACCCGGCTACCAGCTGGCCCACCACGCCCATCATGAACATGAAGAAGGTGCCCCAGCCCAGGCCGGCCAGATCGAAATCGCGAGCGCGCGAGAGGTAGGACGGGGTCCAGGAGATGAGTCCCCACCATACGGTGGCCCAGCCCAGGCGCCCAAACCAGAACGCCCACCAGGAGGTGGAACGCGCGTAGTCCACGATGCGCGGGAGCTTGGCCTTTTCTTCCGCGGTGAGTTCGGCGCCTTCCTGGCCTACCTCACCTTCGCGGATATGTTCGAGTTCTTCCGCGCTCACCCGCGGGTGTTCTTCCGGAGTGTCACGTACCCAGATGTAGTAGATAATCGCGACGATAACCGTGATCCCGCCGGTGATATAGAAGGCCCAGCGCCAGGATCCGAAGAAGCCAATAATGGCGGTGACCATAATGCCACCCACGGCGGATCCGAAGGCTCCGGCCATATCCACGAAGGTGGCACCGCGGGCGCGTTCCCCGGAAGGCAACCACGATGAGTTGAGCTTGGAGCCCGAAGGCGCACACGGAGCTTCCAATGCGCCGAGGAGCAGGCGGGAGACCCCGAAGCCCAAACCGGTGTGGATAAAACCGATAACCATCTGGGTTCCACCCCAGAGCGCCCCGGCTGCACCGATCACGCGGCGCGGCCCGAATTTATCGAGGAGCCAGCCACCGGGAACCTGGAAAATGAGGTAGGTCCAGAAGAAGGTGGAAAGGATCCACCCCTGCATATCCTCATCGATGCCCAGTTCCTTATCGATAAAGGGCAGGGCGATGGACAGGGTGGTGCGGTCGATGTAATTGAGCAGAATAATGAGCCATAAAATCATGAAGACTTCGATGCGAATCTTCGATTTTTTCCCCTTCTTCGGGTGGCTCACTGCGTGCTTGTGAACGGACATGGTGAACCGGCTTCCTATGCCTGGGCCGCTTCCGCGGTCTTGATACCGAGGGAGGTAGCAATATCGAAGGCTCGCTGGGAGGGCCCGATGGAGGCGATGCCCTGGCCCACGATTTCGTAGGCGGTACCGTGCGCCGGGGTAGCCAGCGGAACCGGCAAACCGCCCTGAACTGTCACGCCCTTATCGAAGCCAATGGTCTTGAGTGCGATCTGGCCTTGGTCGTGGTACATCGTAACAACGCCGTCGAAATTCCCCTTCTGGGCACGCATGAAGGTGGTGTCCGGCGGGAAGGGACCCTGCACATTAACGCCGTCGAACTGCGCAAGTTCCACGCCCGGGGCGATATGGTCGATTTCTTCGCGGCCGAACTGCCCGGATTCTCCCCCGTGCGGGTTGAGCGCGCATACCGCAATACGCGGTTCTTCCACCCCGATGCCCTTAATAACATCGTTGAGCAGATTAATGGCATCGCGTACCGCCCGGGCGTTAATGCGGGCGGCTACCTGCGAGATGCCGCAATGCGAGGTCACACGCGAGGTGGTGAGTCCGGGAATGAAATTAAGTTCGGAGGTGAAGCCGTCGTAGTTGAGTTCCTTGGCGAACCAGCGCAGCTCGTCTTCTTCGTGCATACCGGCTTCGTGGAGTGCGGCTTTATTGAGAGGGAGGAAGATAATGGCGTCTGCCTTGCCTTCCTTGTACATACCGATAGCCTTGAGGAGATCAGATTTCACGCGCCGGCCGCCTTCCACGGAATGTTCTCCGCGCTTGACGGGCTGATCTTGCAGTTCGGATCCCACGATCTGCACCTCACCGGGCTTCGCTTCTTCCGAATAGGGGAAGCTCAGGGAAAGTTCGGCGCAATATTTCTCCACTTCGGTAGCCGAAGCGAGCAGCTTAATATTGGCCTTTGCGCGGTTTTCTTCATCAGCGCACAGCTTCATGGCCAGTTCCGGGCCGATACCCGAAGGATCACCGATAGTCATAGCGAGATTGGGAACGGTAGTCATTGTTTTCTCCTTTGTAGGTGTGGCCGCGAGTGCGGCCGAGGACGGACAGGTAACTGAGGCGAAAAGGTTCGAGAATTAGTACGACGACGCCGCAGCGGCTTCGCCGCCGCTGGACCCGCCAGCGGGGGACGTAGCGGAGCGAACGGAATCTCCATCAGCGGCGAAGGGATCAATGGTGCGCAAGGCGGAGCGGAGCACCTGGCGGATATAGCGTGCGTTGGTCGCGCCCACACCCAGCCAGTCCGAGCCGTAGTGTTCCACCATGAACGCTCCGGTGAATCCGCCCCGCAAGCCCTGCCGGATCACGGCGCGATAGTTAATAAGTCCGCTTTCCAGGGGAACTGGTGCGGACATATAGGTACCGGTTTCTGGGTCCTCATCGCGAATGTAATTCTTGATATGCCAGTAATTGGCGTAAGGAAGAACTGCATCGAACATCTCCTGGTAGCTGGGCATAGGCCGGTGGAGGCGGATGAGATTACCGATATCCGGATTGAGCCCTACGTTGTCACGGTCAATATCGCGCACGAAGCTCACCGCGCCATCGTGGGTTCCCACGTAGGTGTCCTCGTACATTTCCAGGCTGATCTGCATCCCGTATTGCCCGGCGTGCCGGGCTAGTTCCCGCACCCGCTCTATTGCGAGCGGGCGCAGCTGCGGATCGCATACGTGCCCGGGGGCCAACCAGAACCACAGCGCCTTTTCCTGCGCCGGGGTGAGGGCTTCCATAAAGCCGATATTGATAACCTGTGCCCCGAGCTCATGCCCACGGTCAATGAGATCGTGTACGAAGGCAAGATTGGTATCTCCGTTGCGAACATCAACGACGGAACGCCTACCCACGGAAATAGCTGGAATGCTGAGGTCGAGATCCCGGCACATATCCCGGAAGGACGCGAAACGTTCTTCGGGTAGATCAACGAGGGGAACCCAGTCATCCATCGGGTCAATAGCGCTGAAGCCGAGTTCTTTGACTTGCAGAAGCTGGTCTTCCCATACGCTCAACGGCGCTGTGGCTATATCCTCCCCTGTTTCCGTGCGGGATCCGAAATTCATCTTGGCTGCAATTGGCCAGGTATCCGCCGTATACACCTCATCACTCCTTTCGCCGGCCCCGTCTCCGGGGCCGGCGCCTATTCGCTTATTGCTAGCGAGCCTTAGCTCTGCCCGAGTCCCTTCTTGAGATCTGCTTCGTACTCTTCGAGATACTTGACGAAATCATCGCCGAAGAGAGGATCGATCTGCATGAAGTTGGTTTCCATGTAGCTGGTGAAGTCCTTGCTTTCGCTGTACTTCTTTGCCGCATCGATCCAGTACTCGCGGGCTTCATCACTGATTCCACCCGGAGCGATGAGACCGCGGAACTGGGAGAAGGTCACGTTAATGCCTTCCTCCACGGTGGTGGGGATGTCCTTGAGCGCATCGTAGTGGTAGCGCTCATCGGAGATCACGCACAGCGGAACAAGATCGCCGGCTTCCAGCTGGCCCATTACTTCGCTGGGGTTACCCAGGGCGACATCAACGTGGCCACCGAGCAGCGCCGTCACTGCCTCACCGCCAGATTCGTAAGGCACGCGCTGGAATTGCACGCCCTGATCCTTTTCGATGAGCCCGAATTGGATAGCATCGTTACCGGTCACGCCACCGGAGATGGAAACCTTGACCGACCCGGCCTTCGCCGCGTCCACCACGGCACGGCAAGAGTTGTAGGGAGAACCCTTCTTGACGACCATAATCGTCGAGTCCTGACCCACCTTCATAATCGGGGTGAAGCTGCGCCAGGTAAAGGGCACATTTTCGGTGAGAGGAAGGTTAATGAGGGCAGTTTCGGTGGCGAGGAGCTTGGAGGTGTCGCCTTCTTCGCCCAGGAATGCGGCGTAGCCGACGGCACCGCCGGCCCCCTGACGATTCTCCACCGAAATGGATTTACCCGTGACGTTCTCCAGACCGGAGGCGATGGCACGGCCGGACATATCCGATCCGCCGCCGGGGGCCATGGGCACCACCATGGTGATACGGGCACCGGGATCGAAATCGCTTCCTCCTGCGGAGGAGCCACCGTCCTTATCCTGACAGCCGGATAGGGCGAGGAGCGCGCAGCTAACAGCGGCGATACCGCTCATGAGTCGTGAGATTTTCATTGTTATTCCTTTGAGTTGATCGTCGTTGATCCGGATTGGGGGATGTCACCGCTGGGCGTGAGAGCCGGCGGTGGCGTGGTTGTCGTGTCGAGAGCGCGGGTTCCGCGCGCGGCCGAGCCGGCGTGCTCCCCCACGGCAGCGGGTCGCGCAAGGTCCGCGAGCGGTTCGGGTTCCTCCGCGGAAGTTACCTCCGCGGGGACCTCGGCCGCCGCGGACTTGCGGCTGGATTTACGTGAGAAACGCTTGAGGAGGCCGGGAACCACCATGATGGCCAGGGTGATGCCGAGGATCGTCAAGGCCAGGGGCTGGCGGAATACGATGGTGAGATCGCCCTGGCTGAAAGCGGAGGTCTGCACCAGATAGCGTTCCACCATGGGCCCGAGCACCATGCCCAGGATGAGCGGCGCCGTCGGATAGTTGTATTTCTTGATGAAGAACCCGGCCAAGCCCGCAACAAAGAGAACCGTGAGCGCGAAAACGCCATTTTCCACCGCGAAGGCCCCGAACATCGAGAAGAAGATGATGAGCGGGTAGAGGTAGGAGTAGGGCAAACGCAGGACCTGGGCGAAAACCGGTGCCATGGGCAGGTTGAGGATAAGCAGGATGACGTTTCCGATGAAGAAGGACGTCAGCAAGCCCCATACCAGCGTGGGTTGGTTCTCAAAAAGGAGGGGCCCGGGCTGGATCCCGTACATGACAAAGGCGCCGAGGAGGACTGCCGTCGTCGTACCACCGGGAACACCCAGCGCGAGAGTCGGAACGAAATTCGCATTGGCCGCAGCGTTATTTGCCGATTCGGACGCTGCCACGCCTTCAATGGCGCCCTTACCAAAGTTGCGAGAGTTCTTGGAGACCTGCTTTTCCGCTCCGTAGGCGACCAGGGAAGCGAGGGTAGATCCCGCTCCGGGCAGGCAGCCGAGCACGAAGCCGAGCCCGGTACCGCGGGTAATAGCAGGAAAAGCCTGCTTAATATCGGAGGGTTTGATGACCATGTCACGCATGCGGGCACGAATGGGTTTCGCGGTGCCCGCGCCGATCTGGGAGACAACCTCTCCGATGGCGAAGACTCCGATCATAACGACGACGAAATCAATGCCGCCCAGCAAACTCACGCTTCCAAAGGTGAAGCGCGAAGCCGCGAAGGCCGAGGACATTCCCACAGTGGAGAGCACCAGGCCGATGCCGGCCATCATGAGTCCCTTGGCGAGGTTATCGCCAGAGAAGGAGATGATGGTGAGCAGGCCCATGATCATAATGGCGAGCATTTCAGCCGGGCCGAAACGCAGCGCGAATTGCGCGATAGGGGCTGCTACCAGGCAGAGCAGGATGAGGGAAACAATGGCTGCGAAGAAGGAGCCGATGGCCGCAATCGCGAGCGCCTTACCCGCTTTTCCTTTTCGGGCTAAAGAGTAGCCGTCTATCACTGTTGCGACGGCGCTGGCATCCCCCGGGGTGGCAATAAGAACCGCGGCAATCGTGCCGCCGTACTGGCACCCGTAGTAAATACCCGCGAGCATAATAAGCGCGGTGACTGGCTCCATCGTGAGAGTAAGCGGCAACAGAATTGCCACGCCCGTGGTGGCCCCCAGGCCAGGGAGCATCCCGATAACAGTACCGAGGAGTACCCCAATAAAACACCAGAGCAGATTGTCCGGGGTGAGGGATGTTTGGAAACCGAGCAGAAGATTCTCAATCATGATGTGTTCTTTCCTCCCTTACACCAGGTCGAGCATTCCGGTGGGAAGCGGTACTTGGAGCAGTACCGAGAAGACCACGTAGCCGAAGAGGAAGGTGAGAATAGCGGCGAGGAGCCCCTTCCACCACGTACGCCGTTCCACGAAAACAACGAGGACAAAGACCATGAGCGTGACAGACAGCAGCAGGCCGATGACCCGGGTGAGGATAATTGCGCCGAGCATCGCGAGGAACACGTAGACCACCGCGAGCTGGCGCTGGCGTTCGGTGCGCTCGCCTTCCGCGGGCGTTTCTTCGGCCGCGTACTGCTCCATGAGCTGGACGGATTCGTCGTCTTCGGGACTGGCAGCCGGTGCCGGCTTGGTGATGCTGGAGCGAATAAGATCCCAGATCGAAGCAAGCACAATAACGCAACCGGCAATGAAGGGCATGAGCCCCGCGCCAACTTCGCCATTATCTTGTGACAGTCCGTAATTCCATCCCGCCACGATGACGTAGATGCCGATACCTAAAATAACGAGGCGGAAAACCAGGGCACCGATATCACGGTTCCCGCCCGAACGTTGAGCTTGTACCGGCGCGCTTGTGGTGGCACCCGTGGTGTTCTGAGAAACCGCGCCGGGTGGGTGCATCCCAGGGTCTCCATCGGTCTTCACCGTTGTACTCCTCATCGAGCAACCTTTCCTTCTGGTAGTGCACTTCTGTGGTAGGGATGACGTTTCGGCTTTGAAACCAACATCGACAGTGACGTGCGCTACTAAGTTTCCAATATCCTATATCGTATAGGATTCTGTGACAAGGGCCGCGCGGTACCCTGAGGTGCCGAAGCCACACAGGAGTGAAGCTTTCTAGGCTGCGGGCACCGATGCCGAAGGAGGAGCAATGGGGCAGATTCTCATCACGGTCGGGATTGTTATCTACCTGGGCGTGGCGGTGCTCTGGGCTGTTAACCTGATCCGCGGATTGCGCCGCGCGGCGCAAGATCCCCAGTCGCGGCTGGATCGGAGCGCGCGGCGAACCACCTACCTCGCTTTAGCTACCTGCTGGGCGTGGCCGGTATGGATTTTTATCAGCCTCGCGATTGCGGCGCGGCGGATTCGCCGGGCCGGCCGTGGTGGCTAGGTAAGCGAGGTGTCGATGGGCGCGGCGTCGTCGCCCATTTATCTGAACCGCACATGCCGCGGCGAACGCGAACCGCGCCACGCAAGGCATTTATTCCGCGTCGGAAATCGAGCGGCGCAACACCCCGTTGAGGTGGGCTTCCATTGCGGCTAGCGCATCCTCGCGAGTGCCCGAAGCGAAAGCCTCCAAAATCGCATGGTGCTCCGCGGTGGCCTGGGCTCCGTCAGAGCTGCCCTCCCCCACCGTTTGGCGAATGCGATGGGCCTGGAAAGCGAGGTTATCCACCGCCGATTCCAGATAAGAATTATTTGCGTAGCGAATGATAACGCGGTGGAAGTTCCAATCGGCGTCGAAATAGTGGCGGATATGGGCGAGGTCAAGATGCCCTTTTTCATGCTCAAGATTCTGCCACGCCACTTCGTGTTCGGCGTGGGCCTGGCGCAATTCCGGAAGGAGCTGCGCGGCGTGCGGATACGCCCAGTCCACCGCCTGGAGTTCTAGAAGCTTACGAACGTCAATAAGTTTGCGAATTTGCTCGGTAGAGATGGGAGGAGCCACCCGGTAGCCGCGCCGCGCCAGGCGCTCCACCAAGCCGGTATGCTCCATTTCCACCATGGCTTCACGCACCGGGGTGGGAGATACGTCAAGATCACGGGCCAGACCGTCAATACTTAAGGATTCTTCCGGCTGGAACACGCCGCCCAGCAGCATATCGAGAATGGTGGAATACACCTCGTCGCGTAAAGCAGAGCGACGACGCTTAAGCAGAGAACCGGTGACGGCCACGGCGACTCCTCGGAATCCAATGAACACACTCTTCGCCCGCCGTTCCGCGGCGTTGGCACGCGGCATTTCGCGTCACAGAGGCGGGGGTATGGGCATAGTATACCGAGGGCGCCGGGCCGGCTCCGGGACTTGAGTCAAGGTCACTATGTACAGGAACGACGGCGCGGCAGCCGAGCTAGCAGCTCGGGGGCTGCCCTGTTAGCGCCCCTCCCTCACCTCCGCGATCCGGTTGCACAGCGCGGCCACGGCATCCTCATCATTGGAGCCGNAGAGGTGAAAAAGAGACAGAAACACCCTCTTCGCCCGCCGTTCCGCGGCGTTGGCACGCGGCATTTCGCGTCACAGAGGCGGGGGTATGGGCATAGTATACCGAGGGCGCCGGGCCGGCTCCGGGACTTGAGTCAAGGTCACTATGTACAGGAACGACGGCGCGGCAGCCGAGCTAGCAGCTCGGGGGCTGCCCTGTTAGCGCCCCTCCCTCACCTCCGCGATCCGGTTGCACAGCGCGGCCACGGCATCCTCATCATTGGAGCCGATCTCATAGGCGGAAATCTCCTTGACGGCCGCCACCGAATTGGACGGGCAGATCGCCACGCCCACTTCGCGCAGCCAGGGCAGGTCATTGGCGGAATCGCCAATGCCGGCGGTGCGCGCCACCGGAACGCCCAGCCCCTCGAGGATGGTGCGCAGCGCCACCCATTTATCGGTGGCCGGGCTGGTCACTTCGATGGTGCCGTCATAAGAGCGCGCCGCGTTGGGGAATTCGGCCGCGAGGTCGGCGCGGATGCGTTCATATTCGGCGTCGTTCGCGAACAGCGCGGCCTTGAGGCGATCCTCGTGCGGCAGCGCCTCCAGATCCGCCACGATGGGCTGCTCGCCTTCGTTGCGCTCGGCCAGCACCCGCACCGCTTCACCGTCCTCCTTCGCGAAAAGATGGTCGCGCCCGAAAATAACCAGCTGGAGGTCGTGCGTGCGGCAAAAGTCGAGGATGCGTGCGTAGAGCGCGTCATCCATAGGTTCGTACGACGCCGCGCCCGCCGCGCCATGCGCATATTCCCGCACGGATGCCACCGCCATCGCGCCGCTCGCCGCGATAAGCGGGCCGTCAATATTGGCCCGCTCGTAAATCCCGACGGTAGCCGGGTATACCCGGCCGGTCGCCACAATAATCGCGACGCCGGTGGCGTGCAGCCGGGCCAGCGCCGCAATCGTGGCATCGGAAACGTGTTTGTCATTGCGCGCCAGGGTGCCGTCCAAATCGAGGGCCAGCGCGTCAATGGTGAGAAGGTCTGCGGGAAGCTCAGCTTCCAGGTCCACATGAATAGCCATATCTCCACGGTACGCTACTCGCGCGCGCTCCGGGAGGGGCTGCACCGCCCGCGGCCCGTGCACCGGGCAACCGACCTGCCCGAACACACCCGCGACCCGCGCGGGCCACGCCCACACCCGGTGCAGCTACCGGTGGCTAATCGTTTCCTTCCCGTCCTTCCCGTGAATTTCCACCAGCTGCGCGGTGGCCGACTGGCCATCCGCAGCAATCTCCGTAATATCAATCGTTAGGGCCAGCTCACCCCAGGCCGGATCCGGGCTGGCCGGCTTGGGGGTCTCACCCGGCCGGGTCACGATTTTCGGGTCCACAGTTTCCAAGCCCAGCTCCTGCGGCGAATAGCTTTCCAAGCCGGCGATAGTCACCCGGGCTCCCCCGCATTGCGGCGGGTAGCTCTCCAGGAACACATCGCACATGGTGGCCACGCCACCCGACATAATGACCCCGCCGCGCACCTTCACTTCTCCGGTGCCGTGCGCGATAGCCTCAGACGGGAACTGCGCGGTATCCCCCGGCCCGCCCGGGAGGGGCGTGGCCGATGGCGGCGTCGTCGTATCACCACTGCATCCACCCAGGCCCGCCACGCCGCAGAACGCGGCCACCGCTCCCGCGGCTAAGGCCATCATTTTCGTGCTCCGCATCTTCTGCCTTTCGTTTCTGAACCCGCGCCGAACGCGCCCGCGAATCCGCCCGCGTTACTGGTAGCTCACGAAGGCCGGGGTCGGCTCCACCTGGGTGTAGGTTTCCTCCGGCGTGAGCATCGGTTTGTCCTCATCGTAAAAGTTCTTCCAGCCCCACGCCACACCGGCGGGCGCGTGGCTGTGCAAGGTGCGCCAGGTGTCCTGCTTGGCGGGCTGGCTGCCTTGGCCGTCGGCGTGAATGACCAGCGCGACTTCGGCACGCGACTGGTCAAGCTGATCAACATCGCGCAGCATCTGCACCTGGAACTGGTGCAGGATCACGACTTTCTGCGGCAGCTGATTCTCCCGCACAAAATCGGCGAGCCACCGCACCGTCTCGTTCACCTCGGCAATCTCCACGTGACCGATGCGCTCAAGCGGGAAATCCTCCGGGCCCAGGCGCCATTCCGGGTCCAGCGCGATGCCCACATTCGGGTAGCGCAGCAGCTTCTCATAGCGTTTGACCTGCTCAGGGAAGCTGGAACGCCCGGGCTGGAAATCGAGCACCACGTACTGGCCGTGGCGCGCGGCCGCCTCAATATAGGGCACGAAAATATCCGGATCCCATTCGTGCGAATAATTGCCATCGTCGCCGGGCTGCCCGGCCGCCACCGTCACGATGAGCTCCATCGCGGGGATCACCGTATCCTCCGTGAGCGCGCGGTACGGCTGGGCATGCGCATCGGCGCGCGCCGCGGTTTCCTCCACGCCCTGTTCGCCGAGCACCCCGAGCGCGGCCGTGACCGGCGAACCGTAGAGCGCCACGTACCGCTTGCCTTCCAGCACCAACTGCCCGCCGCCGGGTAGTTCCGTGCCGCTGCGCGCCGCGGCTAACTGCCACGAAAGATCCGGAAGGGCGACGCCGAAACTGGCCACCGCCGCCTCACTTCCCGCGAGCGCCTGGATAGTTGCACTGCTTGCGCGCGGATCAGGATGTGATTCGACGACGGCGCCACCTGCCGCGCGCACCGTGGCCAAGGTGGCGGGATTCGCGCCATCAGTAATCGCGGGGAATGGAGCGGTGGCGGTGGCCGGCAGGTAGTGGATATCGGCAGGTGTGAGGTGGGTTGGGCCGGTCTGAGTGGGCTGGGCAGTGCCGGCCGGCTGCGAGGATTCTGCGGGCTGCGAGGATTCCTGACCCTCCGCGGGAGGGTACTCTTCGGCTTCGCCGCTCAACCAATCCGGCTTCGCGGTTCCCACCAGGAAGGTATGCTGCACGCCGAGCCGCTCAAATTCCGCGGCGAGGGCGTTCCCGCCAGCCTGCGCTTCGGGCTGCTGATCCGCTTCGGGCGCACCCTGCGCTTCAGGCTGCGCTTCCGCGCTCTCCACCAGGAAAACCGGCACGCCCAGCGACCCGGCCAGCTCACCGGCCTGTTCTACCGAATCCGGGCCGCTCAGCACCGCAACGTGGGCACTGGCAAAAAGCGCGGCGGAGGCGGCAATGGCGCCTTCCGCATCCGCGGTGGGGAGTACCAGGTCCGCTTGCGGTGCGCGATGCACGGCAATGGGGCCGCGCTCCTCGGCGCTCGGCTCGCCGCTACATGAACTGAGGCTGAGCGCTAATACAAGGGCCAGCACGGTGAGCAGGCCGAACGAGGCCAGGTGCGGGCGGCGGGAGGTGCGCGACAATGTGAATGGCGTGGTGGCGGTGCTGGGTCGACGGTGACGATGCGGCACAAAACTTCCTTCCTTCGGCGCCTTTCCAGAGTAGCGATAATGCGCCGCCCGCGCATCCCCCACGCATCCCCGCCCGCGCGCTACCAGCCCACGGTGCGTTCCGCGGCCAGCCCCGTGTCAAGCTGCCCGCTACGCCAAGCCA
>NZ_LT706966.1:55988-116762 GCF_900155575.1 Actinotignum timonense
GTAAAGCTCCCCGCTCCGCCACGCCCCGCCGGTGCCTCCCCCGAAAGCGGCTCCTCGCCCCCTCCCGCTCGGTAGGCGGCGAGGGGCGCTGCCGCGAAGGCGGCGTCGTCGGAATTAATGAAACGGAGCACGCGGGCCGGAACCCCGCCGACGACGCTCCCCGGCGGGACGTCGCGCAGCACCACGGCGCCGGCGCCCACCACGGAATTTTCGCCGATGGTCACGCCGCCGGCGATGGAGGCGCCCATGCCGATCCAGACGTTATTTTCGATGGTGATGGGGCGGCCGTATTCGAGGCGCGTGGCGCGCAGAGCTGGGTCGATGGGATGCGAGGCGCAGGAGAGGGTGACGAGCGGGGCGATGAGCACCCCGGCGCCGATGCGCACCGGGCACAGGTCCAGAATCACCGCACCGGTATTAATAAAAGAACCCTCCCCCAGGCTGATATTTACCCCGTAATCGCAGGTGAAGGGGCGCACGATCTGCGCGCCGGCCCCGAAACTACCGAGGAGTTCGCGCAGGATGTGGCTCGCGCGCGGGCTGCCCCAGGCGGCGTCGGCGTTGAATTCTTCCAGCAGCGCGATGGCGCGTTCGCGCACCCGCGCCTGGGTGGGACCCCAACGGTAGAGCCGGCCTTCCACCATGCGCCGCCATTGCACGTCTGTTTCTTCGCCCGGAAGCGGGCAGCGGGAGCGTTCGGGCAGCTCAGCGACGTGCGGGCGGGCGATATGGCGCGGGTTGCGAGGAGTTTCTGGCATTTTTCTTCCTTAATTTGATGCGCGGCGGTAGCAACGGTGCGCAGTGGTAGCGACGGTCGAAAAGTAGTACGACGACGCCCGTGCGGGGCGAGTAGTGACCTACCCGCCCCGCACGACCCCAGAGGAGTGCAATTCCGGAGATTGGGAACCCCAGCCTGCATCACGAGCCAAGCCCATTAGCCTTGGCACGCTGTTTTACGCTCAACGTGAGCAGTCCGATGGCATCCCGTAATGGGCTTACCTCGACGAGCCTCCTTACTTGGTGGACTTGATCATGGCAATAGCTACGCATCCCACCATCGCGAGAACAATACTCGCCGGGAAAATCGCATGGTAGCCAGCGATACCGATGACAGCAGAGGCAATCAGTGGGCCGATAATCTGCGATCCGCTTTGCGCGAGATTCAGAATTCCTAGATCTTTCGCGGCAGTCTCTGGGTTCGGAAGAACTTCCAAATTCAGCGCCTGATCAACGGCATTGAATGCGCCGTTACCGATACCAGCTCCGACAATTGCGTAGGCAATCATTGCCCACGGATATGGGAAAATCCACGGGAAAACTAAACCGATAGCAATTAGGAATGCCGACACAATTACGGGCATCTTCCGGACAGCAAGCTTGTCGGAAAGCGGACCAATAATGGCCGCAACGATTACACCCACCACCATCAGACATAGAGACATGATCGTAATAGTCGATTGTGTTGTACTGTCGTCCGCACCAATGTAATCGGTGAAGATGTACAGCTGATAACCCGTAATCGCAAATCCAGCCGCCAAGATAAACAAGCGCCCAAATAGTGCCAGGTAGAAATCCCGACAATGCTTGGTTGGGAACATGAAATTCGTAAGGAATGTCTCCTTATTGAAGTTCTTCTTCGGCATGCTTGCGCTAGACGGCTCCCGAATAATCGTTGCGGAGATCGGCGCCGCACAGAACACTAGAACTGCCATGACGATGTATCCCATTCGCAGATCCTTAAGGAACTGCGCTCCAATGAGCTGACCCGAAGCCATGCCCACCGTAAAACCGATGGCATACATTGCCGAAATTGTTCCGCGGAATTTAGGAGCAACCCGATCAGCAATTGTTGCTAGCAGCGGCGCGACAAGCGAATTCAAGAAGACCTGATAGACACACCAATTGAGAATCAGAAGTGGTACTGACGGCGAGTAGTACACAAGCATTGTCGCCGCGGCAGTACCGACTGATCCCACCCATAACCAAGGCGTTCGTTTACCGAACCTTGATCTAGTCAAGTCGGAAAAAGCCCCGATAATGATATTGGCGAGGGTTGCCGTCACCATCGCAAATGTTGCGAGGGTCGCGACAACCACTTCCTTTTGATCAGGTGCAATCTCGACAACCTTGGCAGGAAGTAAAAGAGCATTGATCCCCAAGTACGGGACGATCCAGAGGAGCGCGCCGATCGTGACGCCAACGCCGACTCGGTAAGGTGGCTTGGTTTGCCCACTAAAGGGATCTTTTGCATGCTCTGATACTGCGGCAGGATCCGCACGATTCTCTTTCCGTTCCATTTCAGTTCCTTTCGGGAATCTCGACGGAGAGAGCCAAAGCGTCTGGGGCACCGCGATATTGCGCAGCCTCGAGTACTACCCCGGTTGGGAGTGGGTCGAACTCCGCTGACTGTTCGTTCCACTCACACAGTGGCCACAGATCGATATCTATTGTCGTCGTCACCGATTCACCGGGAGCGAGCAATACCGAAGTGAATCCCAGCAACTCGCGCACACCACCGGAAACAGAACCGTAAATCTGGGCTACTCCATGAGCTAGTCGGTACCCATCGTTACCGATAGTTACACGAACCTTACCCGTAGTTTCGCTTGCGCTAACAAGCTCGAAGTCGCTCAACGAGAAAGTGGTGTACGTTATGCCCCATCCGAGCGGGAAGAGCGGTTCCTCACCTATCTCATCGAGGAGCCTCGACCCGAACTTATCGTCATAAGTAATAGCCGTAGCGTTAATATCAAGAGGCGCAGTATGCTCCTGCTTCTTCGGCATTACATAGGGAAGACGTCCGCCCGGAGCGCGCTCACCAGAGAGTACAGCTCCCAGCGCGTTACCGCCTTCTTGTCCCGAATACCACGCGAGCATGACAGCCGGAACTGAATCAATCCAATCGGTCATAATAACGGCGCCTGCCGTCACCACGGAGACTACAACCTTTTCGTTCAGATCCACGACCCGGCGTATAAGGTCGGTGTCTCCCTCCGGAAGCGCAAGGCTAACGCGATCACCACCAGCTGTCGCGCCGCCAACAACAGATTGGCCTTCGGCACCACTCTTGGCGAAAGCTTCCGCAATACGCTTCTCTTCTTCCGTCACGGGTTCGGGATACAGCTTAAGAAGGTCATCACGCTGCATTACGGTACCATCAACAAACTCGCCCTCTTCTAGCGCTGTATACCCAACAACCGCGATTACTAAATCAGCGGTTCTTACCTGAGAGTCAAACTCGTCAGAGTCCATGTCAGCCAATACAACATTTGCAGCGGGGAAACTCCTCTTAATACCCTCGTAGGGTGTAACCACGTACGGAGCATCTACCTTCGAGGAACCGTTATCACCGGTGTTGGCAAGGTCTGCAAGTCTTCCAACAACCAGGATAGTGCCAGAGAAGTCTCGCGAGACCGGCAGCAACCGCGCACCATCAATCGAATCATTCTTCAATAAAGTCATCGACTGTGCGGCCGCATCAAAAGCCAGTTTTGCGTGTTCGGGGGAGGCAATCACTTCCTTCGAAGGCACCTCGCCTAGATTTGCGTAGTGCTTCAGAACAGTACGGATAATCCGAATTCCAGCACGCTTTACCGCTTCCCAGCTTGTTTCACCATTTGCAATCCGCTCAAGCATCCCGTCTTTACGCTGTTGAGCAAAGGGCGCTTCAATATCAAGTCCTGCCTCCAGAGCCTTCGCCGGATCACGCATGCCCCAGACAAAATCGGTGATGACAAAACCTTCAAAGCCCCAGATATCACGGAGGATTTCGGTAAGCATCTTCCGATTCTGACCACCCCATTCGCCGTTTACAGAGTTGTAGCAGGACATAACTGACGCAACTCCGGATTTGATAATCTTTCGGAAGTGCGGCAGATAATGCTTATGCAGGTCCTTGTCAGAACACGTTACGTCTACAGAGAAGCGCGCATTTTCCATGGAATTCAACGCATAGTGCTTAACACACGCCATCGCATTCTTCTGGATACCCTTGGCAAACGCCGAGCCCATATTGCCGAGGATCACCGGCTCTTCCGAATAGGTTTCTTGGGCGCGTCCCCAGGCTGGGTTCCGTGGAAGATTGACACACACCCCACCAAAGAAGTTTCCACTGTTGGCTCGAACCTCTTCTCCGATGGCTTCACCAACTCGTTCTTCCAAGTTGGTATCCCAAGTAGCTCCGCGAGCCATCGAAACTGGGAAGGCCGTCGCAGTTCCAACAGCGCATCCACGCGGACCATCGATGAACCGGATGCCCGGGAATCCGATCCTCTCTACGGCACCCATAACAAATGGTTGCGCGTTGTAGCCAACATCGGGCCCCATCATCGCATCGATACCTTGCCAGAACGGCACACTGCCCTGCAGTAAGGCGATACGTTCATCTTCCGTTAGTGCATCGTAAATATCATGCGCGACCGCGTTTGCGGACCCACCATTCTTTACATCGGATACATAATCGCTAAATTGCTTAGCCTTCACGATTCTCACTCCTTTGTGAATTGGACGATTAGGTATTTCTTGTTATCCAGTTATGTCTTCTAATTAGTGGCCAACAATGGCCCGCGTCGCTCTCGCGTCCTCGCGAGGGTTTCCGTACAAGACCGGTTCCGCAGTACTTCAAAAACAGGAACCTCCTTTCTTCGACTGCGGACACCGGCGATTAGCCAATAAGGTGGCGCATGGCCTGCTGGTAGAGCTCAACGTAGTGGTATTCGCGCGCGGCCAAAGCTGCGACGTCGTACTTCTCCGCCCGTACATCATCCAGGCTCTCACCTTCGGCCACGGTCGGTTCAGCCAGTTCGGGAACCGAGGCAGCTTCCATGATTTCCTGAGTGCGCGGGTCGGCGCGGAAGGCCTTCGCCTTCTCCGCGAGCATGAGGTACATTTCCATATTCGCGGCCGCGGATTCCCACACACCTTCGAGGCCTTCGGTACGCGAGGGCTTGTAATCGAAGTGGATGGGGCCTTCGTAGCGCGGGCCGCCATTGGAGAAGCCGTTGACCAGCAGGTCCACCGTGAAGAAGGCGGAAGCCAGATCGCCGTGACCGAAGCACTTGTCCTGGTCGTAGCGCGGGCCGGCCTGGCCGTTAAGGTCGATATGGAAGAGCTTGCCAGCGTTGAGGGCCTGGGCCAGCCCGTGGGTGTAGTTGAGGCCGGCCATCTGCTCGTGCCCGGTTTCCGGGTTGAGGCCAACGATATCGCCATTATCCAGCTCAGCAATAATGCCGAGGGCGTGGCCGATGGTGGGCAGGAAGATATCACCGCGCGGTTCGTTCGGCTTGGGTTCCAGGCCGATCTTGAGATCGTAGCCCTTTTCCTTAATGTAGCCGGCTACCGTATCCAGGCCTTCCTTGTAGCGCTCGAAAGCGGCGTTGAGGTCCTTGGAAGAATCGTATTCGGTGCCTTCGCGCCCGCCCCACATCACGAAGGTGGTGGCGCCGACTTCCGCGGCCAGATCCACATTACGCAGGATCTTCTGGAGGCCGAAGCGCCGGATTGAGCGGTCGTTATTGGTGAAGCCGCCGTCCTTGAAGATGGGATGGGAGAAGGTGTTCGTGGTGACCATTTCGATGGTCAGGCCGTTGGCATCGGCCGCTTCCTTGACCTTGCCCACCCGCTCGGCACGCTCGGCATCGCTGGCGTCAAAAGCGAAAACGTCATTGTCATGGAAAGTGATACCCCAAGCGCCCAGCTCGGCGAGCTTTTCCGTGTAGACCCACGGATCCAGCGCCGGGCGGGAATCCCCGCCGAAGGGATCGGTTCCGGTCCACCCCACGGTCCACAGACCGAAGGAGAACTTATCTTCTTTTGCAGGCTTTCTCATCATTCCTCCTTGCGTAGCCGAACTCCTTTGTTCTACCTCTAAACTAAGGGCGCGAAAACCGTGCGTCAAGGGGGTGGAAATCAAGATATTTTGATTTGGCTCAAAACAAAGCGTAAGTCAAACTTATTGCGAGCCGATTCACACATAGCTTCTGTGGCTAGACGCCAGGGAAACCGCTTAAATCCTCTATCAAATCATTAAAAATCCATAGACAAGCGCCTATTGCCGCCGATATCTCACCCTTTCGATTCACAATGAGTTCAATATCTTTCCAATGCGACGAAAGCACACGGTACTTCAATTCAGCTTTAAGAATCGTCTCAAAACATGGATATAAATCTACGAAAGTCCCGCCAAAGAAAACCGTGTCCAGATCAAGAAGATTTAGCGTATTCGCGAGCGCTAGGCCTAGGGCGAGAGCTCCAGCGTCCATCGCATCCCGAGCAGTTTCACTTCCCTCTCGGAAAAGCTCAATTAGCTTCGACAGTTCGGTGCCCTCAGGAAGACCTGCATTTCGCACTAATCCCGATTCGCCAACATACTGTTCTAAACAACCATTAGAACCGCAGTTGCATTTCGGTCCTGATCGGTCGACACAAACATGCCCAAACTCTCCAGCCCAGCCATGAGAGCCACCCAGACGCCGACCCTTTTCGTACACCGCAGCACCAACACCGACCTCACCGGAAACATAAAGGAAATCCCTATAGTTTGATACTTTTCCGGGAGCTGAATGGAGAACAGAGTACCCCGCAGCATCAGCCTCGTTAAAAAGACGAAATCCCCCAAAACATCCCAGTTGGGCAAAAGATAGTTCTTTCATCTGAACGCCCGTCCAGCCCAGGTTTGGGGCAGTCAATACCGTCGCACCATCATCGGCAATCAAGCCCGGAACGCAAAGCCCTGCACCGAGAACTCTGACAGCTTTGGGTTGCTTCCATTGCCCGTAAATCTTCTCAAGTTCTTTCAAGGCACCACTTGGACCTAAGTGACGTGTGCTCATTTTTTTGATTTGCGAGTAGAGGAGTTTTCCGGAGAGGTCCATCACAGCAACAGACAAATAAGCCACATTGACCTCGCAACCAACGACAGCATGCCGCGATGTACGAGGCACAAGGGGAGATGCGGGACGCCCGATTGCTGATTTTACCGGTGGCAGTTCGCTAATAATGTCGCAGTCTAGGAGTGAGTCTACTAAGCGAGAAACCGTGGCGCGCGTAAGACCGGTGGAAGCTGCAACATCGGCACGTGATGGGGGGACTTTACTGGAGAGGATCGTCTTTAGGACAAGTTTAGTGTTATCCATCCGGAGCGAGGTGGGCGTTTTGCCACTTTTCCCCATCAGCTACCCTCCCGTGTCGTTTTGACAAACTACTAGACAGCATAAACCGCCTGGCGGTTTTTTACGATCACCCCATTCCTAGCTAACAGCCGAGGCTCTACCGCGTCCGAGCCATTCTTCGTACGGTTCGTCTCCTTTCGCGTTTCACAGCAATACAACAATCACCTTTTATTATTTTCACGGCAACTACGAGCCCACGAGGCAATCCCTTGTTTCGACGACATGAACGGGTAAAGGGTCGCCTGATAAGCATGATAGAGGTCCGGTTGTCCTGGCCACGTGTAAGTTACAGGAGCGTTGCTTCTATCAACTTCATGGAACCAACCACCACCAGGTTTGTCTACGATTGCCGAATCAATCCAACGCCAAATACGTTCGTACAGCTTAGATAGTCCAGCATCCGGGCTCTCCTCGTACAGGAAGCGAGTAGCGCCAGCCCCTTCGGCGGGTGGCCACCAGAATTTTTCCGTAACCACAGGGGACCCATCCCAATCAACGGTGTAAACAAATCCTCCCTCTCGGGTCCACCCATCTTCGAATGCTCCCTTCACAAGGTTTTTCGCCGCTGCGAGCATCCAATCCTGCTCAATTCCTGCACCACGAATTTGCATAAGCAGTTTCGCCCACTCCAGCCAGTGTCCAGGTTGCGATCCGTAAGGACGGAACGCATGTCGCGGATCGTCACGGTTGTAGTCACGCAACGGATGCCACTCTTCATCGAAGTGCTCTGGGATGCGCCAACTTCCTTGTTCGCTAGATACGGCCTGACCCACCGTATTCTCCGCAATACGACTAGCACGTTTGAGGAATTCCTTATCGTTTGTAGCCTCATATGCAGCTAGAAAAGCTTCAGTCAGATGCATATTTGCATTTTGGCCCCGATAGGTATCAAGGTCTGTAAATGTCCGATCATAGGCTTCGACGCAGCGCCCCTCGTCATCAAGCCAGTATTTCGTATCGATTAAGTCGATGGATTCTTCGAGTAGTTTTACCGCACCGGGGATGCCCGCAAGAGTTGCCGAGGCTGCAGCAAGCATAATATGGGCCTGACCGTAGAGCTCTTTCCGATCCGATGGGGTATTACCTCCCACGGTGGCATACCACCCACCATATTCGCGATCCTTGCCCGGCCCATCTAAGTAAAAACGCACACCTTGTTCAGCCAGTTTTTCCGCACCTTGCCGACCGAGCATTGTGGCGACCGCGAAACTGTGGATCATTCGCGCCCCGAGATACAGTTCAGCACCCCGTTCAGGCATAGGATTGCCATCTCGATCCAGATAAGCGAACCCCAGATCCGATGACTGCCACACCCGCGGCTGGAAATGATCCAAAAGCCTCTCGCGCTCACATAAAAGGTACTCCTGGTGGGTTACATCAGAAAACGCTGGAGTTTCAGACGAATTTAACTGAGATGAGAAAACAGGCATCGTGTCGACTTCCTTGTCCCTAACGACATTGACGCCTCTATTGTATTCCACTCGAGCCTCTGTCGGGCAAAAGACAAAAACATTAGTTCCCGGCGGCAACAAACACTGATAGACTATTTCTTAGTTAAAGCTAACGTCACCCACAGAATAGTCAAAGGAGACATAGTGGCACTTGTAGCGGGTGTAGATTCTTCTACTCAGTCAACAAAAGTTCTCATTGTCAACACAGATAACGGCGCAGTTGTTCGGATGGGCACTTGTCCTCATCCTTCAGGAACCGAAGTAGATCCTAACGAATGGCTTACAGCTTTGAGAACAGCTATCCAAAAAGCTGGTGGAATAAGCGACGTATCTTCCATTTCCATCGCCGGCCAACAGCATGGCCTAGTCGCATTGGATGCGAACGGCGATGTTATTCGGCCCGCGCTTCTCTGGAATGACACGCGTTCCGGGCCAGGTGCTGCCGCGCTTGTTGATGAGTTGGGGCCCGAATTTTGGGCAAAAGCGACCGGTTCCGTTCCCGTCGCTTCCTTGACGGTCTCCAAACTCCGTTTTCTCGCCGATAGCGAGCCTCACAATGCCGCTCGGATCAAGGCGATATGCCTACCTCACGACTGGTTAACATGGAAATTATCTGGGTCAACAAGGCTATCTGAGCTTACAACTGACCGCAGCGATGCATCTGGGACAGGATATGTAGACTGCCTAACTGACGAATACCGCTATGATATCCTCGCGCATGCTCTACACATCACCACCGAAAAAGCTAAGGATATAATTCTTCCCCGAATTGTTCCCTATAACCAAAGCGTTGGAACTGTCGCACAGGAATGGATAACCGACAAACCTTCCAGTCAACAAATTCTAATTGGCCCCGGAATGGGTGATAACGCCGGATCGGCATTTGGTCTTAACCTTCAAACTAACCAGGCATCAATCTCCATCGGAACCTCCGGCGTTATCGCGACGATTTCCGACACCCCTATTCAAGATCCGCGTTTCGGTGTTACCGGGTTTTCAGATACCACAGACAAATGGCTACCGCTTGCCTGCACCCTCAATGGTGCCCTCATCCAGGACTACTTCCGCAAGATCCTAAACGTGAGCTTTGAAGAGTTAGGCACCCTTGCCGAACGAGCACAACCGGGAGCCCAAGGCATTACCTTGGTTCCTTATTTCCAAGGAGAAAGAACACCCAATCTGCCTTACGCAACCGCGCATATCGCGGGGCTCACCTCTCATAATTTCACACGTGAAAACCTCGCCCGTGCGGCCTACGAGGGTCTTGCTTGCCTAATGCGCGGGGCGCTCGAAGCTCTTCGCGGCGGAGGAATATCAGTCAATGATGCCATGCTTATCGGCGGAGGCGCACAATCAGAAACGCTCAACCAGATTCTTGCGGATGTTCTCGAAATTCCTATTAGCGTTCCGCGAACTTCCGAATACGTCGCTAGGGGTGCAGCGCGGCAAGCCGCCGTGGTTGCGGGTATTCCTGAGAATACTAACTCCTGGTCCCCGGACATTACCCAAACATACAAGCCGCGAGAGAATAAAAGCGTCTGGGAACGCTATAGAGCCGTCTCCGAGTCAATTCGTAAAAGCTACCCGACCTTTCGTCCTGAATCAGCCTGACTGTAAATCGCAATAGCGACCGTACTACTTCATCATTTATCAATCGGAGAACGCGGGACATGATTCTTTCTTACGATCGCACTTCCACACGCGGACAGGTTACGTTAAAAGTATCTACAATCGGCGCCACCCTTCTCAGCTATCAAATAGCTGGGACCGAGTTTATAGACGGTTATCTCAGCGAAGATGAGTTGCAAACACAAGATGGTTTCAGATCTGCCGTGTTGGCGCCCTGGTCAGATCGACTTTGTGACGGAAGATATTCTTCCGCTATCTACAAGGACGACGGTGTAGGTGACCGTCCACGCATTGATGAGAGCCCCGGCCCGTTCGCTGCCGATCACATTTTCTCGGCAAAAAACCCGAAGTATGAACCTGGCATTCACGGTCTTGTTTACGACAAAGATTTCAAGGTTGTCGAGAACAGCTCCGAAGCTCTTAGGTTAGAGCTTCATCTGGAATCCGAACCTGGATACCCCTTTGAACTACTAATCTCCGTAAGTTTCGAGATAACACCCGATGGAGACCTCGTCACACGAATAAGCGCGCAGAATCAATCTCTTATCGCCTGCCCAATCTTTATCGGTTGGCATCCATATTTTCTTCTTGACGGCCCTCTAGGGCAAGCCGACCTACGCATATATGGATCTTCAGTAGTGAAAACCGACGACGACCTCATTCCCCTTCCAGGAAACGCTGCATTTAAACCGATACAAAGTCCCGCGCCTGGGAAAGTCTCGACCTATGCGGACGTGGGGTACACCCACCTGAAAAACCTCCAAGATATTGAGCACTGCAATCCCCCTACAGGTGCGATTACATTGCTTGACGGCAAAGATTCGAGGGATTTTTCAGGTTATGCCCATCTGAACACCGGGAACCGCTCAATTCACATGTACGTGAATTTTGGAGCCGATCTTCCGTTGCGCACTTTCCATGTGTTCACCGGTCATAACCTCAAGCGAAATCCTCTTACTTCAATTGCCATCGAACCATGTCAGGCTATCGTTAATGCCTTCAACCGGAATGATGTCGGAAATAAACTTGTACAACCAGGAGATAGCAGGCAAATGCGTACTCTCATCCAAGCCAGGATCGAAGGATCGTCTTCTACAACCGACCCGATGTGCAGTTAAATTCTTCCGCCGTCACGCTCAAATGTGGTCAGTGCTTCAATTGAGAGTGGATTATTTACCAGCATCTCGGCTACTGAGAGCGAGATCGTAACATCATCTGCACCAGCTGCAAACGCCGCTGATACATCTTCAAGTTTCCGAAGTGACGCCGCGAGGATACGAGTTTTTGTATCAGATATAATCCGAGCCATACGTTTGAGCTCCAATTCCGGATCTTTGCCAATGTCACGCATTCTGCAAAAATACGGAGCAAGTCCCCACAACCCTAATTCTCCAGCAATAGCAGCCTGTGTAGAGTCATAAACCGCCGTAAGCAGCACTTCATATCCTTCGTTGGTCACTTTAGCCGCAACAGATAGCCCCTCAAGCGTCGCCGGAATTTTAACCACAACGTCATCGCCTAGACTTAGAATTTGACGAGCAGACTCCTCAATCTCACTCTCAGTACACCCTGCGGTTTGGAAGAATAATCGATCAAAACCAAATTCTTGGAGAGTGCGATAAAGCTCTGGGATATCCTGCTGGCGCAACCCCTGCCGCGCCAAAATGGTAGGGTTCGATGTCACTCCAGAAAAAACTCCTGTTGATGCATACTTACGCATCTGCGCGCAATCGGCACTATCAAAATAGATCGCCATTTTATCTCTCTCATTCGTGATTGCTATCCGGACCGTTTTGACGTATCGGCAAAGAACACTCGTATCATAGTGAGCCACGCTCATTCAGAGACGTTACCTTTTCTTCAAAGACAATTAGCTTTTCTACTAGCTACCATATCGAGATAACGCGAGAATCTGTCGCTTCGCCCGCGCTCGGCTTTCGGCGTAAATGTAGATGAAATCGTAGGTCGAACCCGGGCCCGAACGGCGTTAATCGAATCACCCGTCATCACCGCCAACGCCTGGACACACGCGCCCCTAGCAGTTGCTTCTGTCAATTCTAGACGGGAGACCGGCTCACCCATAAAGTCTGCCAATAACTGACAGTAGACATCCGACTTTGCACCTCCACCCACAGCAACATTTACACCGTTGATACCCGAACCTAGAGCCCGTATTTTTCTTGATCCGGCATACAAACCCATTACAACGCCCTCGAAGGCAGCGAAGGCTAGATCCTCGCGTGTCGTACCGTTTGTTAGCCCCTCAAGCAATCCGGTTGCGTTCGGTATCGACGGAGAACGTTCACCATCAAAAAATGGAACCAGCAGTGGCGTATTACAAGAAACGCTCATCGATTCCGCCAGGTTGCCTAGCTCCTGAACGGATACTCCTAGCCATTTCGCCACCGTATCCGTCACTTTCGTCGAGTTGAGCGTGCACGTTAATGGCAACCAACCACCTGTGGCATTACAAACTCCGTCAACATCGCCAGAATAATCGCGAACCGGTGTAGGAGATGAACTAAAAGTGACTCCCGATGTGCCAATTGAAAAACACATATCGCCGTCGTCGAGACCTATGCCGACCGCACCAAGATGCTGGTCGCCACCCCCAACCGCCACAATGACGTCAGAGGCAAGTCCTAGGTCTACGGCCGCTTCAGGAGATATTGAGCCTACAGCCTCCGACGGTTCGAGAACTTCGGGGAAAACATCATGCCAAGATCGGGAAGGAATCCCCTTCCCTTCCTTCCCAAACGCGTTGCTTATAACGTCAGACACCAAGTCGAAGAGATAGACGTTTCTCAAACCATCGAAATAACCAGTCCCAGAGGCCTCGCTCCGGTCTGTCACAAATTGACCAGTTAAGCGATAGGTTAGGTAATCATGCGGAAGCAAGATTTTAGAAATCCGCTCCAACGTATCTACTTCATGACGCGCGAGCCAGAGTAACTTTGAAACCGTATGTGCAGCATTCGGAACGAAACCAACTTTTTCTACCCAGAATTCTTTACCATACGTTTCAACGAGCATCTCTGCTTCAAGTGCAGAGGTCGTGTCATTCCACAGTTTCGCCGGTCTAATGACTGTGCATTCTCGATCTAAAGGCACAAGTCCATGACACTGACCTGCAACTGAGATAGCTCGAATCTTGCACACTTCAAGACCACGCGCATGGAGGAGGCCCATCCCTTTTACTAGAGAGTCCCACCAGGTCTCCGGATTCTGTTCCGACACTGGTGGCTGAGTAGCCGGTAGCGGATTTGACACGCAATCAACTACGTGAAACGTCTCCACATCCCGCACTTCTAAGGTTACGGATTGGGTTGAACAGTCAATCCCAAGGACAAAGGACACTTTCATCGATCCAATCTGTTGAGCTCTTCAGGTGCCGTCTGCATTTTTCCAACTGCGCCCGCCGGATGAATTTCAAGCGTTTCTTTCCACGATCTCTTACGTAAACGCATAAGCACATAAGCCAACGCATCACCCCACACCCCGGAAACCAGCGTTGATCCCATGGCGATAACGTTGCCCGGATCCGCTTGATCGGGCGTGTGTAAAAGGACAGTTACGTCAGCCAGTCCAGCAAGTTCCGAAGACTCGTTCTCAGTCAACGCTACAATTTTCGTTCCCTTTTCTCGCAAAATCGAGCAGAGCTGATTAAGCTCGTCGGATCCGCCTCCTTTAGAAATCGCAAAAACAACATCGTCTTTGGTGATAGCCCCCATGGTGCCGTGGAGACAGTCCATCGGGTGAAGGAAAACCGCTGGCGTACCAGATACGGATAAAAGATGAGCCATTCGGCGACCGGCATGTCCAGAAGTTCCCGCTCCGGTAACTATAACTTTTCCTGTCATACGCAAACATAAGTCTGCCACCTCTATAAAAGAGTTGTTCAGTAACTGCGCTACTCCAGCAACTGCCCTAGCTTCCCGTTCAATTTGTTGACATGCAGCTTCCAAAACAGCCTGGTTTTTCATGTTTTATTCTTCCCTAAGTGAAGGTGGGGTGCGAGGGCCACGGTTGAGCAGCCTCACACCCCACTATCTTTTGAACCTATTCAGAAATCTCTTGCCACGCCATCTCACGGAGCCGCGTAACGTTTAGATCTCCCGCAGGAACTCCCGATTGGACAACTCGGCCATGCGCGAAAACAGTCACATCATCGCAAAGCTCAAGAATCTCTTCTTCCTCGGACGATACGACCATGACAGCAAGACCCTCTTCATGCGCGAGTTCCCGGACGATTCTATGAATTTCAGCTTTGACACCAATATCCACGCCCTTTGTTGGTTCGTCTAGCATCAGAATCTGCGAGTCTTCCATTATGACTCGAGCTAGGAGGACTTTCTGCTGGTTACCCCCAGAAAGCGACTCTATCGACGCCTCGACATTACCTCGCACCTTTAAAGCGTCAAACTGTTGTTTCGACGCCTTCCGTGCCTTCCTGCGGTCAAGGAATCCAGGTTTAGAGTACCGGTCTGTAATTGGGAGTGTGGCATTTCGATAGCTATTTAACTGAGGAACAATCCCATCAAGTTTCCTTTCCTCTGTGAGATAAGAAAACCCAGCTTTCTGCGCGCTTTTCGGGTTCTTAGGCTTATACGGGTCCCCATTAACCGTAAATTCACCCGACTCATATTCGTCAGCCCCGTAAATACAACGCATGGCCTCGGTCCGCCCAGATCCGATTAACCCGTAGAACCCATGGACTCGACCCGGATAAACATCGAACGACACACCTTTATGGGCTGCTGAACGCAGATTCCGAACAGAAAGTGCAGGTACGCCTTCCGGCACCTTCCCTTGCCGTTCACGAACAGTAGCGCTAGTTTCAACGGACACATCTGTGCCCGCATTCACTTCACCGGCGATCGCGGTTACAACCTCTGCATGCGAAACCTCGTCCGCCCTTCCCGAAATCCTTACCTTACCGTCAACGAGAGCAACGATTTTATCGGCCACGGCGTACAGCTCATCAAGTTTGTGGTTGACGAGTACAATCCCGATACCTTCTTTTTTAGAAAGATCACGCACCCACTCCAGGAAACTCTCTACCTGATCACCTTCGAGCGACGTTGTTGGCTCATCCAGGAGCAAATAGCGCGTGTTTCGAGTTGTAGCAATAGCAATCTCCATCAGTTGCCGAGTCGCAACGGGGTAGCTCCCTACCTTACGATCAACGTCAACATCAATTCCGTATTTCTCCATAAGAGACCTGGCGGATTTTCGCATAGCTGACCGGTCGAGGTTAGGGCCTTTTCTAACTTCTCTCCCTAAGAACGTATTCTCGGTCACCGAGAGATTAGGAAGAAGGG
Source organism: Actinotignum timonense (assembly GCF_900155575.1). Taxonomy (GTDB): domain Bacteria; phylum Actinomycetota; class Actinomycetes; order Actinomycetales; family Actinomycetaceae; genus Actinotignum; species Actinotignum timonense. Next base: position 71,559 of record NZ_LT706966.1, read on the forward strand.
AAAGCTCCTGGTAAACAGTAGCTACCCCGTGTGAAAGGGCATCTGAAGGGGAAGCGAAGGTTACTTTCTCCCCGTCCACTTCAAGGTAACCATCATCATTACGGTATGCACCTGAAAGTACTTTAAGCAGAGTCGATTTTCCCGCTCCGTTATGCCCGACGAGCCCCACGACTTCGCCAGGGTGAACCGTTAAAGAAACACCGGAGAGAGCGGGTGTACCCGCAAAAAGCTTCCAAATATCGACCGCCTTGAGGGACCGCTTACTCCCCGGCGTTTCCAACGTTGTCATCTTTTACCCCAATTCTCCTTCACCAGGGGTTTGGCCCTTCTCGAACTGCTTAAGCGACTGCAATAGCTCACTCTCAACAGACTTACCTTGCTTATATTCTGCGATTTGTTGCACCAGGATGCGTCCGTACTCTTCAGGCTCCTGGGCGACGCAACCGGGGTAAGCATCAGTGAGGGTTTCACCCGCGGCACAGAAACCGTAGACCTTAATGTCCTTACCAGATGCCTGGACAGCCTGCAGTGCGCCATACGCGGCAGGCCCAGTCGACGCGAAAATTACGTTAATGTCAGGGTTACCCTGAATCATCGCAGATGTAACATTGAGTGAATCATCTGGTTTAACATTGCCGTCGACTTCCGCAACGTCCTTGGCATTCGGGTTGCTCTTCATCTTTTCCCGGAAGCCAAGATCGCGCTGAACCACAGGCAATTCATCCGGTTCAGTAACGTACCCAATGTTCAGCTTTGCGTCGGCACCAAAATCGGCAAGAACCTTCTCTGCCATCTGGACGCCACCCTCATGGTTGTTGGCGCCCACATACTGCACGACACTCGCACCTTGGGCGTTTAATGCATCAGGATCGACAATAATATTCACAGTGAACACCGGCACCCCTGCATCATTAGCTGCCTTGACGATTGCAGCCGCGGGTTCGGACTTCACTGGGTTAAGCGCCAAAGCACAGGGATTCTTCTGCAACATAGCCTGAGCTTGAGCAAGCTGGTTTGCATCGTCGTCATTGGCAATCTGGACTTCAACATTGAACCCCTTCGCCTTGCCTTCTTCTTCAAATCCTCGCTTCATTGCGACGTAGTACGGATTCTGCTGGTTAGGAAGCAACACTGCGAGGTATGGATTCTCAGCGTTACAAGCTTCAGGAATCTGAACGCTTGCCTTACCGGTTTCGCCAGTGCCACCACTATTTTCACCGGTTCCGGTATCGACTCCCCCGCAGGCTCCCATTGTCGCGGCAAGAGCTGTCGCACCAATAGCTGCAAAGAGCTTCTTTTTCATGTTTTTCTCCTCTGTTTTCCTAGACCTCGTTGTCTCGGTCATCGGTTTGGATACTTTTCTTCCCACCGGTCACTCCAGCAGGTTGTTTTTGTGAATGACTAATTTCGGAATTGGTCGTATCCGCAGATGCATGCGATGCCACCGACGTAGCTTGCTGCTTCTTGCGGAACAGCTTCGAAAGGGACAGTTGCTGGCGATTAGTATCGAGAAGAACACCAACGAGAATAATTACGCCAATGACAAGCGGCTGCCAATAAGAATCCACTCCAATAACGTTCATTCCATTGGAAACTTCTGCGATCAAAATGGCACCAAGGAACGCGCCGAGAAGGGTACCGACACCACCGAAAAGCGAAACGCCACCAACAACTGCCGAAGCGATTGAGTAGAACTGCTCAGTACCCGATCCGGCTGTCGGATATCCGACCATAAGGCGCGACGTAACAATGATTCCCCCGAACCCAGAACAAATACCGGAGATTACGTACACCAGAATAATGATCTTTCCATTATTAACACCGGCAAGACGGGCCGTTTCTTTGTTGCCGCCAACCGCGTAAATATGGAGACCCGTTTTTGTCCTGTGCAAGAACCAAGCGAGAATAACCGCAGCAATAAGCACTAAAACCACCGGAATAGGGATGCCGAAAATACTCCCTCGGCCGAAGAATGCGAACATTGGATCAGCGACAGTTACTGACCGGGCTTGCGTCAGGATCTTCGGAATTGAAGCGGAAATACCAAAGGTCGCAAACGTGACGATGAATGCTGGCATTTTCCCAAAATGAATAAAAACGCCGTTGAACACGCCAACGAGAGCTCCAGTCACAATGGCCAGCAATGCGGCAAGCCACCAGGGGAGACCTCCCTGCATAGCCAGCGCTGCAATCATTCCAGTCAACGCGATATTGGACCCTACAGAAAGGTCAATACCACCAGTTAGGAGAACGAATGTCTGCCCCATCGCAAGGAAAAGCACGACCGTCCCATTGAGCAGGAGAACCTGCATGTTATTCATCGTGAGGAATGCTGGAGAGAGCAGCGCCATAATGGCACCCACTATCAGCACAACACCAAAGATTCCCGCCTCCTGCGGTACGCGGAATTTTTTCATTACATGCTCCTTTGCATGACTTCGCTTTTACAGATCGAGAGACCGGATGCCTACTGCCAAAACTTTCCCGGATCTATTGAAGATAGACAGTCATCTGACCGTTGCAAGATATTTTTCTGCAACCTCCTCAAATCTCTCGATAATAAAAGAGTCGTGTTTCGCTTGGTACTGAGACCGGAGACGTGGAGTCCATGCCGGAGGATCGTCTCCTCCCATATAAGTCCATGCCGCCTGTCGTGCTGCGCCATCGGCTGAGTAAGCTGAATACTCAGGAACACTCACAGGTAAACCGAGCACTGATGCGGCTATCCGGCGCATAGCTGGCGTACGCGACGCCCCACCTACCAGTGTTATACCGGTAACCTCCACACCAAGCCGTCGAAATGCGGAAAGACCTCGAGCTACACTCGCTACGATTCCTTCATATGCCGCACGCGCGAGATTCGGCGCCGTGAGGTTTCGCGATGACACTCCCAAAACCGCTCCCATTCCTTCCGGAAGCCGCGGATTTCGCTCTCCTGCGAAATATGGAATCACCACAAGGCCTTCCGCCCCAGGCGCGGCATTAAGTGCGGCACGTGAGAGTTCCTCTAGCGTCATTCCAAGTAGAAGTGCAACATCATCGAGAACACGGCTCGCATTAAGCATTCCGACTAAAGGAAGATAACGTCCAGTCGCATCCGCAAAACCAGTAACCTGACCAGTCCTGTCCTTAATCGGACTGTCCGAAACCAAGGAAGTAACACCAGAAGTTCCGATAGAAACACACACCTCACCGGGAGGTAAATCCAGCCCCAGCGCCGTGGCTGCGTTGTCAGCGCATCCGGGACCCAAAACGATTGCCTCGCCTTTAGATTTCAGTTCTCCTACAGATTCTGCTTTTCCAACAACACGTGGCAAAACGAGTCTCTTAGATAATTCACTTCTTGCCGCCAAGTCAATTAGGTCGTTGCGGTACTCGTTCTTTTCCGCGCAGTAGTAACCGGTACCCGAAGCCTCCGAGCGGTCTGTAACGAGTTCCCGAATATCCCGCTTTTTCTCTAGGCCGTCTCGGGAGCCATCAGCACCCATAAGTTGCCACGTGAGCCAATCATGAGGCAAGGCAATGGCACATAACTGTTTGAATAGCTGAGGCTCATGATCAACGAACCACCTCAGCTTCGAAACTGTCAACGACGAAACTGGCACGCTTCCGACGCTGTCAGCCCACAGCTTACGTCCCTCAGAAACATCACCTCGGCCTAATTCTCGAATCAGATCTTCGGCATCTTCCTTGGAGCGATTATCGTTCCAAAGAATCGCTTGACGCAGGACATTCCCGTCAGCACCTAGACCAACGAAACCATGCTGTTGTCCGGCAACAGACATCGCCACTACATCATCTAATCCACCAGCAAGTTCGACCGCTGAACGATACGCCTCCATCCATGTCCGCGGATTGGTCTCTGTCTTAGTGCGGAAAGATGCAGTTGCGCCGCGAACCAGCTCACCCGTTTCCAGATCACGAATTACTACGTGGCAGGAACGTGTAGACAAGTCAATACCAGCGACATTGCTCTTTTTCATTGCACCTCCAACCCCAGCGTTAGATTTTGTTGCTGTTTGCAATATACCCGTCCAGTTGCATTAAATGCAACAATGCGCACGTCGGCACTTCTGTGTCACGCGCCACAAGCTCGGCTGATAGCGTCCTCTATCATTAAGTGGTGATCAACCCTTTCGGAACATCTACGGAGACTTGCTGTGCGAAAAGCTGCTGAGACCTCTCACGGTGCTGTCCGCAACCAAAATTTAGCTTCTTTAGCAAGCCGGATTATCTTCACCAATTCAGCCCCATCAAGGGCGGATCTAGCCCGCTCAACCGGATTGAATCGGTCCACTATTTCACGACTAGTTGACGAGCTTGTTAACCGTGATATCGTACGGGAAAACGAAGTTGAAGTCTCTGGCCCTGGCAGGCCCGGGGCACCCTTAACGCCAGCTCCAAGAACATACTGCGCCCTCGGGATCAATGTTTCCGCTGAAGCGGTAGAGGCATCTCTAATAGATCTGACGGGAAACGTGCTGATCGAACGACTAATTGACATGCCCCCAGACTCAACCTCTCAAACCCTCGATGATATTGCCGCAATTCTGCGATCCGTATCAACGCAATGCAACGTTGCCGGACTCTCGCTCAAGGAAGTTGTAATCACGTTTCCTGGAATCGTAGATCCAGCCACCTCCACCGTAGTAAATTCCACCCCCCTTGGTTGGATAAACGTCGAATTATCTCGAATTGTCGAGGGAATAATTGATTGCAATATCGTCATTTCCAATTCCACAACAGCGGGAGCGAGCGCAGAAACGGTCTATCTTCACCGTAATGACGAACAGCTTGATAATTTTCTTTACGTCAACCTCGATTCAGGCATCGGCGCCGTACATATATTGGACGGAGCACTTTCACCCGATAGCACCGGCTGGAGTGGGTCTTTAGGTCACATCTACGTTTCGGATCAAGCACGCATTTGCACCTGCGGACAAAACGGCTGTCTTGAGGCATTTGCTACCAGATCTGCAATTGTTGCAGCCAGCAACCTACCGACTGAAACAACGATTGGAACCCTTGTTTCCTTGCTTAAGCGAAACGAAATCCCTGTTACCAAAGTGGTCAAGGAAGTAGCTACCCTAATCGGCCGGGCAGCTGCTAGCGCAATTAATTTGATCCACTCCCCTACTTTGATTTTTGGCGGGCAACTCGCCGATATTTACGATTTCTTGCTCCCTAATATCCAAAAGGAAATTAGTTCCCGCGTGATTTGGAGTGGTCAGGCTCCTTTGGATATTCGGGCTACCCTCGCTCGGGGAGCACCTCTTTCCCGCGGCGCTGCCTGGTTAGCAATCGCCAATTTCTTAGGAAGGCCCGAAACCTGGGATAGGGAGCACACGGACCACGACAATCCGGTAGATGCCTCTTCACTGCCGGAAATCCAGTTAAAGATCGACACATAATCCATTTACTGAGTACGCGCCAAGGCCCGCCTACCAGGCCTTGGCGCGTACCCTGGAGAACGTGGGAAGCTAAAGGAGGCGCCCGCAGCTGCGGCGTCGTCGTACCCGGTAGTACAAGGAAGAAGGACCATGATCGTCACCACTGAACGCGAGTGCGCGGGCCGGACCGTTACGCTGCGCGCGGCCACCCGCGGCGCCATCCTGCTCAGCTATCGCCTGGGCGATACCGAGGTTATCGACGGCTACCGCAACCCCGCTGAGCTGCGCGAACTCAACGGTTTCCGCAGCGCCGTGCTGGTGCCGTGGTCCAATCGCATCCGCGCGGGGCGCTACCCCGCCGCGCTCTATCACGGCGACGACGCCGCCGTGCGTGCTCGCCTCCACGCCGAGGTTCCAGTAAACGGCGTTCACAGTGTGCCGGAGCCGCTTCCCGATACGGAACCGGGACTGCACGGCCTGGTCACTACCCGGGAATTCGAGGTTATTCGCGCGGGCGACGGCGTTCTTGAGTTCGCCACCCGCGTGGATGCGAACAGTGTTTACCCCTTCGACCTCGCCGTAAACATTGTTTACAGCATTGGGGAGGATGGTTCCTTGCACGTGCGTCTGCGTGCCGAGAACCTCAGCGAGGCCGCCGCGCCGGTGGCACTTGGCTGGCATCCGTATTTCCGGCTCGCCGGCCCGCTGGGGGATGCGCGCCTGAGCCTGGACTGCGGCGCGCGTATCGACACCGATGCCGCGCTTATTCCGTACGACGGCGCCGGCGCTTTCGCGCCGTGCGAGCCGCTCGCGGACTCCCCCATTGACCCGGCCACGGATTGGGCCTACGCGCGGCTTGCCGATAGCGCCGGCCCGGACGCAGGTGCGGCCGGGGCTGGCGGTGATGTGGTCGGTTCGACCGGCAGTGCGAACGCAAGTAGTGACGCCGGGGCTGGCTGGAATGTGGCGCGCCTGCGCACCGGAAACCGCGAGGTGGCTCTGTGGGCGCGGCTGGGTGACTGGCCGTCGAAGAATTTCCATATTTTTGCTGGCTCCGGGCTGGCGCGCGATGCCGGGCAGGCAGTAGCTATGGAGCCGTGCCAGGCACTCCCCAATGCCTTCAACCGGGCCGAAGGCCGCGAAATGCTGCTGGAGCCGGGCGCTAGCCGAGAGCTCGAAGCGCGGGTTGTGGTGACGGAGGCTGCTGGCGCGTAAGTGGCAACGCTACGCAGGTGAGCCTAGCCGGAGAGCCGTTCAGGCGTGGCTTGCGTAGGTGTTGCGGTGTGCGTGGCGGAAAGCTGTGGATGACGCGCCGATGCGGGCCTGCCTGTGGATAAACGCTGGGCGGGGGCGACGCGGCTGTTAACGTGGCGCCATGAACGTACTTATGACCGGGCGCCGCGCCGGAATTCTTGCCATCCTCTGTTTCCTTCTCAGCGCATGTGGAGCTGGGGCAGGTGCGCCTCCCCCAGCGCTCTCGCCTGGCGGTGCTTCCAGCCCGCCGGCCGCTAGCTCCGCTTCGTCTGTCGCCAGTTCCGGTTCCACTGTCACCAGCTCTGACTCTTCCGCGCCCGCAGGGTCCCCATCCGCTCCACCCACCTGGCCGGTGCAGATTCCGGTTCCTGCCCCGCCCGCTCAGATGGCCGAAGATTCTGTGGAGGGAGCCATCGCGGCCGGGCAGTATCTTTTCACCCTCCTCGATTACGCCACGATCACCGGCGATATCACGCCTCTCACCCCGCTCGCCGGGGAGCAATGCGATTGGTGCCAACACCAGATCGCGAAACGTGAAGAAACGGATTTCCGGCCCCGGCAGGCAACCGTTTTTAGTTTTAGTGATGCGCGGGGGCGCTGGAATGATCCGATAGCCGCCTATACCGTGCAGTTCTCCGTCTCCCATCCGCCTAATCCGGTGGTGAACCGCAAGGGCGCCGAAAAGACAGATCGCGCCGAAGAATTCTTCGTGACCATGCGAATTTTCCGCTCGGGTGATAACTGGATCGTGGATGCGGTGGGCATGAACGATGACATTTTGGACGGAGGCGTGTGATGAGAAGCTATACCAGCCCCAGGTTTAAGCCGCGCTGGTTCCTGAGGGGACTGATCATAGGCATGGCCGCGGTGGTATTTCTTGGTTCGTGCACGGTGAGCGCTCCGGCCCTCGCCCGTGAATATGAGGATGGTGAGGAACGGATCTATACCGCCCGCACCGATGCCGGTGGAGTGACAGTGGAAGCTCAGGGTAGTTACACCCGGCGTGCGCCCGCTGGGGCGGGCGGTACGCCATCCGGCTCGGGTGGCACGGATAGCTCAAGCGCGGGCGGCGGCACCGGCGCGAATTCTGGATATTCCGGCTCCGGGTTGGAAAGCGGCGCCGCTACAGCACGTGGCTCAGGTGCCGGTACGGCCACCGGGCCCTACGGGCTGCCGTGGTCTCGGCGCGCGCTGATTGCCGCGGTTCGGGATACTTCCCTGCCGGGGCATGTGCGCGGGGCGGCCGGGATTCTCAGTTGGATACTGGCGAACGGCACTCCCCCGACTGACCCGCAAACCGGTGATGCTCCGACCGCCGCGCAGCTGGAGACGATCATTCACACTGAGAGTATCCGGATTGCGGCGGCGAATGCTGAGGCGTGGATGGAACCGGCGCGCGGTTGGGTGGCGATCAACTACCCGGTCCGTCTGCATTATTCCGCGCCGGCACAGCGGCACACGGTGACTTTGCTCGGTACGGAGGTGGTTATTGATCTGGTTCCCGTGCGGGCCACGTGGGAGGTGCCGGATGCAGAAATCACCGGTGGCACGGGGAGCACAACTACAAGGAACGCTGGGAACGCCACGTCCAGAGGCTCGCTCCCCGCTCACTCAGCACAGACCGTCCCGGCCCGCCAGCCCTTCACGGAAGTTATCTACCGCCAGGCCAATGAGGAAGTGAGTGCCACGCTGGTCGTGGAGTGGGAGGCTCGGTACAGCATTGCCGGGCAGAGCCGCACGGTGCCGGAGCTCCTCACCACCCGATCCGAAACCTCCCCGGTGATAACGCGAGAGCTCGAAGCCCACCTTATCGGTTAGCTTCGAGCTCTCGATATCAGCTATTCCTAGCCCGCGGCCCTAGCCGGCCGCTTAGCCCCGGCCCTAGTTCGCCGCGGCCAGGCCGCCTCCGGAAGTCGGCGCACCAGCTCCGGCGACCGGCCCACCGCTGGGCCGGGTATTCACCCCGGAAGCCAGACCTTCCATCTGGGCCGGTTCGTGCGCTTCGATCACGCCGTCCGGTAGCGGCTGGTCAGGCGACTGGCCGGTGAAAGTGAAAGACATCGGAATATTGTCCTTATCCACATCCACCACGATGATGTCCCCCTTGGAGAATTCGCCGTAAAGCAGCTTCTCGGAAAGCACATCTTCCACATCGCGCTGGATGGCGCGGCGCAGCGGGCGAGCCCCGAGCACCGGATCATAACCGCGGTCAGCCAGCAGTTCCTTCGCATCCTTCGTCAGGGCGATGGACAGGTTCTGGTCCCGCAAGCGCTTATCCAGCTTGCCGATCATAAGATCCACAATCTGCAAAATCTCCGGGCGGCCCAACTGCGGGAAGACGATAATGTCATCCACGCGGTTGAGGAATTCGGGCCGGAAGTTGTTCTTGAGTTCTTCCGCCACCTTGACCTTCATGCGCTCGTAGGAGGAAGTGGTATCGGCGTCGAACTGGAAACCGGTCTGCACGCCCTTCGCGATATCCTTCGTACCCAAATTAGTGGTCATGATGATGATGGTGTTCTTGAAGTCCACCACCCGGCCTTGCGCGTCCGTGAGGCGCCCTTCTTCCAGGATCTGGAGGAGGGAATTGAAGAGGTCCGCGTGGGCCTTCTCAATTTCGTCGAACAACACCACGGAGAAGGGCTTGCGCCGCACCTTCTCGGTGAGCTGGCCGCCTTCTTCATAACCCACGTATCCCGGAGGGGCACCGAAGAGCCGCGAAACGGTGTGCTTTTCCGAATACTCGGACATATCCAAGGTGATGAGCGCGGATTCATCCCCGAACAGGAATTCCGCGAGCGCCTTGGCGAGCTCGGTTTTACCCACACCGGTAGGCCCGGCGAAAATGAAGGAACCACCCGGGCGGTTGGGGTCTTTCAGGCCCGCGCGGGTACGGCGAATCGCCTGGGAAAGCGCGGTTACGGCTTCATGCTGGCCGATCACCCGCTTATGCAGCTCATCTTCCATGCGCAGCAGCTTCGCGGATTCTGCTTCGGTGAGCTTGAAGACCGGGATGCCGGTGGACATGGAGAGCACTTCAGTGATGAGATCTTCATCCACCACCGAAACGACGTCCATATCCCCGTCCTTCCAGGCTTGCTCGCGGGCATCGCGTTCTTCGCCGAGCTTTTGCTCTTCGTCACGCAGGCCGGCGGCCTTTTCGAAGTCCTGGGCGTCAATGGCTGCTTCCTTGGCGCGGCGCGTGGAGGCGATCTTATCGTCCAGTTCGCGCAGTTCCGGCGGTGCGGTCATCTTGCGGATAGCCAGGCGCGCCCCCGCTTCGTCGATGAGGTCAATGGCCTTATCGGGAAGGAAGCGGTCGTTAATATACCGATCCGCCAGGGTGGCGGCTGCCTCCAGTGCGTCGTCGGTAATAGTCACGCGATGGTAGGACTCGTACCGGTCCCGCAAGCCACGCAAAATATCAATCGTTTGTTCCACAGTGGGCTGCTCCACCTGGATGGGCTGGAAACGCCGTTCCAGCGCGGCATCCTTTTCAATGTACTTACGGTACTCATCGAGGGTGGTTGCCCCGATGACCTGGAGTTCCCCGCGGGCCAGCATCGGCTTGAGCAGCGAGGCAGCATCCAGGGCGCCTTCCGCGGCGCCCGCGCCCACCAGGGTGTGGATTTCGTCGATGAAAAGAATGATGTCCCCGCGGGTATTGACTTCCTTGAGGATTTTCTTCATGCGTTCCTCGAAGTCACCGCGGTAGCGCGAGCCGGCCACCAGGGAACCCATATCGAGGGAATACAGCTGCTTATCCTTGAGGGTTTCCGGAACGTTACCGGCGGCGATGGACTGGGCCAGGCCTTCCACCACCGCGGTTTTACCCACGCCGGGTTCACCAATCAGCACCGGGTTGTTCTTGGTGCGCCGCGAGAGCACCTGCATGACCCGCTCGGTTTCGGTATGCCGGCCGATCACGGGATCAAGCTTGTGGTCACGCGCGGCGGCGGTGAGGTTACGCCCGTACTGATCGAGGACCGTGGAACCGGCCTTCGTGCCTTCGCGCGGGCCGCCGCCCACCCCCACGGCTTCCTTCCCTTGGAAACCGGAAATGAGCTGGCTGACCTGGTTGCGCACGGTGGGCATATCCGCGCCGAGCTTGACGAGGACCTGGGCGGCCACGCCGTCCGCTTCACGGGTGAGCCCGAGGAGGAGATGTTCGGTCCCGATATAGGAGTGGCCCATTTGCAGCCCCTCGCGCATCGCGAACTCAATAACCTTCTTGGCGCGCGGCGTGAAGGGAATATGACCCGAGGGCGGCTCCTGGCCTTCGCCGATAATGTCGATGACCTGCGTCCGCACGGACTCAAGCGTCACCCCCAGGGCTTCCAACGCCTTCGCGGCCACCCCTTCGCCCTCGCGAATGAGGCCGAGCAAGATATGTTCGGTCCCCAGGTAGTTGTGCTTGAGGTTCCGTGCTTCTTCCTGCGCGAGCACGATGACCCGCCGAGCGCGGTCGGTGAACCTTTCGAACATAACTCTCCTTGCACTTGCAATCTTCTAAAAGAGTAACGGCCCTCAGCCCAGGAGCCGTCCCCTGTTCGCCAGTGGCATGAGTGTGTGGCTCACATTTTGCTGAGGGAAAAAGCCGAATTCGCGCGGAAAGTGCTGTTATCGATAAGATTTCTGAGCTTATTTCACTATCGCCGGGCCTTTGGGCCCACGTTAGCGGGGTGCCGCGGGCGCTGCGGAGGCGCACGGACCGCGAGCACCAGCGGCGCGCCGCGGCGGGCTAACGCGCCACTTTAGGCGCCCGCTGATTCCACCTCAACGAGGAGGGTGAAGGGGCCATCATTGACGAGTTCCACATCCATCATCGCCCCGAACTGCCCGGTAGCAACCTCCAGCCCGTACTTCTCCCGTAATTCGCGCACGACCGCTTCGTAGAGCGGATCGGCAACTTCCCCGGGCGCGGCCTTGGACCACGAGGGCTTGCGGCCCTTGCGCACATCCGCGTACAGGGTGAATTGCGAAACGAGCAGCACGGGCGCCTGCGCTTCTTCCGCGCTGCGCCGACTATTCGGATCATCGGTGCCGTCCGCGGCGCGCAGCACTTTCAGCTGCGCGATTTTCCGCGCGACTTTTTCCACTTCCGCCGCGCCATCCCCGTGAGTCACGCCCAGGAGCACGCACAGCCCAGTGCCGATCTGCGAAATCACGGCGCCGTCCACCGTGACGGACGCGCGCTTGACGCGCTGAATAACTGCTCGCATTCTTCCTCCTTCGTGGTGTTATTAGTACGACGACGCAGCTAGGCCCTGCGCCTACCAACCTTTACCAGGACCCGCCCCCGCGCCCGCGCGAACCGCGCCGCGGCCCCATCCGCTGTTCTTCGGGACCCAAGTAGTAGAGCGCCCCGTAGGCCGCCCCGAGCATGAGGAAAGGCTGGAAAGGTAGGCGAATGGGCGTGAAAAGCACGATCCCGGTGACCAGGGCGCAGCCGAGCAGCACCCCGCTCCAGAACTTTTTATCTTTGCGGGCATAGCGAAAATCCGCATCCGGCCGGCGCAGGCAGGCCACCAGCGCCCACACCATAAACGCGAGAATCGCCAGCTGAATCACAAAAAATATCCCGTTGCAGATATCCGTGACGAGCCGCAAGGTTGTTAGGTTCATGATTCTCCGTCCTCGTGCTAAGCGTGGTGCTCGCCCTCATTCTAATCACGGCCTACGACACTTTTTTCGCCGCTTTCACGAATGGTCACCGCCACGGGCACGTGCGCAGGTAAAGGAATAGGTTCGACGCCGCAGCGGAATTCCGCTACCCGCACCGCCCCCAGCGCCGTTGGTTCCCTGATCAAGGCGAGGGCAAGGGGGCCCTCTTCCCAATGCCGCACCGTGGAGGTCACAAAGCCAACAACCGCCTCGTCGGATCGCTCCGCAAGTACCGGCGTGCCAGCCTCGGGCAGATCAGCTTCGTCCGGACCCTCCAAATACAGGCAGGCTAGGCTCCTCTCAGCTCCCCGACGTTCGCTGGCAGTCCCAGCAGCACCGCATTCGGTCGAGATTTCGCCCCTCTCCACGATCCCACCATGAGTCACAACCGCAGGTCCGTATATATCGGCAAGGCGTGCCCGGGCGCGCGCCGCCCGGAAGGGATCCGGGCGGCGCGCGGCGACCCGGTAGGCGGTCCAGGCGAATAAACCTACCGGACTCATGCCGGCGGCCTGCCCGGCCCGGGCCAGCACCTCAATATCCTCGACCAGGAGGATCACCCTATCGCTGCCCGGCCACCAGTCTTCCCAGGAAATGGCGGATAGCCCCGCCTGGCCCTGCATGGCCGCACGGAGGCGCGCGGCTCCTTGCGTCGTCGTACCTATAGCGATGTAGTTGGCCGGGCACATACCACAATCAGGCCCGCCCGGCGGGCTCAAGAAAATATCCGCGCCGCTGCCCGGGCAGCGTAGTAGGGCACTGAGAATCCGGCCCGCGGCGTCGCATTCCAGCACTTCGCGCGCGTGAGGTGCGCCGTGCTCGCCGCGCAGCACCCGCCAATGCGAGAGATCCACGAAGCCGCGCCCGGCTTCCAGCTCGCGCTGTTCCACATAGGGATTGGTGTAGAAGGCAGCCACCCCGGCCGCTTCCCCCTCCCCGGGAACCGCGCCGGGCCAGCGCAGCAGCGGGCTGGGTATCACGATTCTGGCTGAGCTTCGGGCGTTGTGGGCTTCGGCTCCGCTTCCGGGCAATCGCTCAGACGCTGGANCACCGCCGCCGCGCACGCCTCACCGCCCGCGCCGCGCCGCCGCGCGCTTGCCCGATCTCACCGCGCTGTCATACACGTTTCGCCCCGTAATGAACTATCCTTGAGGAGAGTCGTTCATCGATTGTTCATGTCCCCGAAACGAGGAATTCACGTGGGGTTATTCTCTAAATTCTCGCGTTCCACGCGGGTTTTCGACCTAATTGGCGCCCAGGCGGCGCATCTTCCTATCGCCGCCGCGGGCCTCGCGCAGCTGATGACCGCACCGGTTCATGAGCGCGCGGAGTTGCAGCAGCAGTTGCATACCATCGAAAACAATGCAGATGAGTCAAATCACGCGCTCCTCAAAGTGGTAAATAGGTCTTTTGTCCTCCCTTTCGACAGGGAGGATCTTTATGCCCTGACCACCGCGGTTGATAATTGTGTGGACCTCATGGACGAGGTCGGGGAAAACGTGGCCTTTATGCGCCCCCTCACCCTCCCCGATAGCGTGCCCACGGTGGTGGATATTCTCAAGAGCTGCGCTCGGCTTTCCTCGGATATCCTCGCACATTTCAACCCCACCTCCCCGGATACCCGCGAATACTGGGTGGAAATTAACCAGCTGGAAAACAAGGGCGATTCCCTCTACCGTTCCACCCTCGCCGCGCTTTTTGAAAACGCCACCGACGCCATTGAATTGCTGCGGGTCAAACTGGTTGTGGACACCCTCGAGGACACCGTCGATGCTTTCGAGACGCTCGCCGCCGTGGTCGAGCGCATTGCCCTCAAGGAGTCCTGATTTTGTCCGAGTTGCTCTTTTTGGTGGGCACCGTCGTCGTCATTAGCCTCATTTTTGACTTCACTAACGGTTTTCACGACGCCGCAAATGCCATCGCCACCTCGGTAGCCACCCGCGCGTTAACCCCCGGGGTGGCCCTCGCGATGGCGGCCGTCATGAACTTCCTCGGCGCGATGCTCGGCACGAAAGTGGCCGAAACAATCGGCTCGGGCATTGTTGATATTACCGAGCTGAAAAAAATAACCGGCCTCACCCTGGTGCTCGGCGGGCTGGCCGGCGCGATTGGCTGGAATCTTATTACCTGGTGGCGCGGGCTGCCCTCGTCTTCTTCGCACGCGCTGATCGGCGGGCTGGCCGGGGCGGGTATCGCTTCGCTGGCCACCGTGCACTGGGCGGTTATTTTCGACCGCGTGGTGGTGCCGATGGTTGTTTCCCCCGCGGTTGGTTTCCTGCTCGCCTACCTCATTATGAAAGTGGTATTGCGCCTGCTCACCGAGGCGCCCTACCACACCACCATGCACCGTTTCCGCTACGCTCAGACGGTTTCCGCCGCGATGGTGGCCCTCGGGCACGGCCTCCAGGACGCCCAGAAAACCATGGGTGTGATCGTGCTGGCCCTCACCGCCGGCGGTTTCCACAATCTTGAAGACGGCATCCCCACCTGGGTGAAACTGGCCGCGGCCGCCGCGATTTCTTTGGGAACCGCGACCGGTGGCTTCCGCATTATGAAAACGCTCGGCTCAAAGATTATTGATTTGGATCCGGCCCGCGGTTTCGTTGCGGAAAGCGTGGCCGCGAGTGTTCTTTATACGACGGCGTTTGTGTGGGCCGCCCCGATTTCGACAACGCATACCATCACCTGCGCGATCATGGGGGTCGGGGCCACGAAGCGGCGTTCGGCGGTGCGCTGGTCCGTGGCCGGCAATATTGCCACCGCCTGGATCCTCACGATCCCGGCGGCCGGCGCCCTGGCAGCGGTGGCCACCTGGCTGCTGCGCCTGGTTCTTATCTAAGCCGATTACCCGCTACCCGCACGCTGCTTCGAAATGCGGCGGCGGGCCGGTGCGGCGTCGTCGTACTCATATAGCATCCACAACACAACTGTGCCGCGCGAGATGGTTCCCGCGCGGCACAGTTCGCAAGGTAAACAGCGGAGCTGTTAACCGGTTTAGCCGAAGCGCCCGGAGACGTAATCTTCGGTTTCCTTGTGGGTCGGGTTGGAGAAAATCTTCTCCGTCTGATCGAACTCCACGAGGTGGCCGGGCTTGCCGGTGCCGGCGATATTGAAGAAGCCGGTCATTTCGGAAACGCGCGCCGCCTGTTGCATATTGTGCGTCACGATCACGATCGTGTATTCCTCTTTGAGGCTGTTCATGAGGTCCTCAATCGCGAGGGTGGAGATCGGGTCGAGGGCCGAACACGGCTCGTCCATGAGGAGCACCTCGGGCTTGACCGCGATAGCGCGGGCGATGCACAGGCGCTGCTGCTGGCCGCCGGAAAGCGAGGAACCCGGCTTATCGAGGCGATCCTTCACTTCCTCCCAGAGGTTGGAGCCGCGCAGCGAGCGCTCCACGATTTCCTCCGCGTCGGACTTCTTGATCTTTTGCGAATTGAGCCGCATCCCCGCCAGCACATTGTCGCGAATCGACATGGTGGGGAACGGGTTCGCACGCTGGAAGACCATGCCCACGTGCTGGCGGACGGTCACCGGGTCCACCCCGGGGCCGTAAATATTATTGCCGTCGATGAAGACATCGCCGGTCACGTAGGCACCGTCGATCACTTCATGCATACGGTTGAGGGAACGCAGGAACGTGGATTTGCCGCACCCGGACGGGCCGATGAGCGCGGTCACCGAATTCGGTTTGATATCCACATTGACGTTCTCCACGGCGAGGAAATCACCGTAGTAAATGTTCTCGTTACGAACACTAATTCCCTGAGGCACTGTTTTTCCTTTCGGCTGCCGCGTTAGCGGCCCTTCGGGGCGAAGATATGAGCAATCAAGCGCGCCAGCAAGTTGAATACCAGCACGATAAACACCAAGACGAGCGCGCCGCCCCAGGCCAGGTCGAGGTTATTGGCCTTGAACTGCGAGTAGACGAACACCGGGAGCGTCATCATCGGGCCGTTGAACAAGGAGTAGTTGAACGTATCCGAGACGGAGGCGGTAATCATCAGCGGGGCCGATTCGCCGATCACGCGGGCGATGGCGATCACGCAACCGGAAACGATACCCGGCAGCGCGGTCCGCAGCACCACCTTGATGATAGTGCGGGACTTCGTCACGCCGAGCGCGTAGGAAGCTTCGCGCAATTCATTGGAGACGATGCGCAGCATTTCTTCGGTATTGCGAACCACGATCGGCGTCATAAGAACAACAAGGGCGACGGCGCCCATGATGCCATTGCGGAACCCGAGCGCGGGGGCGAGCACCGGGACAATCGCGGCGGCGAAGAGGCCGGCCACGATGGAGGGAATGCCCGTCATAATATCGACCAGGAAGGTCACCGAGCGCCCGAACCAGCCACCCCTGTTGTATTCCACCAGGTAGATGGCCGTCAGAATACCGAGCGGGATGGCGATGAGCGCCGTGATGCCGGTGATAATGAGCGTACCTACGATGGCGTGGCCGAGGCCAGGCTGAGCGCCGGGCAGGGACATGCCGAGGGTTGAGTTATTGAGGAACGAGTAGCTGAGGATCGGGAGGGCTTCCACGATCACGGTGTAGAGCAGCGAGAGCAGCGGGAGTACCGCGAGCACGAAAGCGCTGGTGATAAGCACGGTGGCCATGCGGTTGGCGCCGCGGCGCGGGCCTTCTACCGCGTATCCGACGATCCGGATCACGAGGAAGAAGACGAGCAAGCCCACCAGGACCGCGCCGAAAAGCGAGTCCGCTTTGAAGCCGAAGTGGAAGAGCAGCCAGGAGGCCAGCATGCACACCACGAGCACGGCCCAGTTGAAGAACTTGGGCAGGCGGCCGTATTCAGAGGCGAAGATCGGGGTGCCTTCGGTGACGGTGTCCGTGCTGCCGGCGCGGGCGTTTCCGCCGTTGCCGCCGGGTAGCGTGCCGCTACCGGGCAGCGCGTGCGCGCCGCCGTCGGGCTGGCTGGCGGGGGTCTGTGTTACGTCAGTACTCATTAGGCATTCGCTCCTGAGAATTCTGCGTACCGGGCCAGAACGCGCCGCGCCAACCAATTGACCACGAAGGTCAGGGCAAAGAGCATGAGGCCGATACCGATAAGGACCTGGCGCTGCAGACCGGGATGAGCTTCAGGGAAGTTCAGGGCGATCTGCGAGGCGATGGTGGAGTGCTGCCCCGGGGAGAAGAGGTTGAAGTTCACCTGCAGGCCGGCCGAGAGCACCATGAGCAGTGCCATCGTTTCGCCCAGGGCGCGCCCCAGGCCCAGCATGGCCGCGGAGACGATACCGGAACGGCCCACCGGGAGCACGGTCATCTTGATCATTTCCCAGCGGGTGGCGCCCAGGCCGAGGGCTGCTTCTTCCAGCAGCTTCGGGGTCTGGAGGAATACTTCGCGGCACAGCGAGGTGATAATCGGCAGGATCATAATGGCCAGCACCAGGCCGCCCATCATGATGTTTCGGGCCGGCGGCGTGAAGGCCACCAGGCTGGGCTGGAGGGGCCACCAATCGAATTGGGCCAGTCCGCCTTCTTCACCCATGAACGGAACGTGATCCACCCACCACTGGAGCGGCGGGGTGAGCACATTGGAGACCCATTCGAAAACGGGGCGCACAATCGGTTCGAGGGTGCGAATACCCCACAGGCCGAAGACCACGGAGGGGATGGCCGCGAGCAGGTCAATAATGTAGCCGAGGACGGAGGCGAAACGCCGGTGCGCGAAATGCGAGATGAACAGCGCAATCGCTACCGCGAAGGGTACGGCAAGGGCCAGGGCCAGGAGTGCGGAGAGCACGGTCCCGAAGAGCGCTGCCCCGGCGTACTGCCAGAAGCCCATGCCCTTCGTGAAATCTGCTGTCCCGGAGATTTCTTCCTTACCGGCAATGAATGCCGGATATGACTCGAGGAGCAGGAAGATGAAAACGGCGCCCAGGATGAGGATGATGAATGCTCCAGCTCCGATGGCTAGACCGTTGAAGGTAGTGTCTGCAACGCGGCGACGCGCGCGTTTGGTCGGGCGGGCCGGCACTGCAGTCTGACCCACCTCCGGGGAGGTTTCCTGAGCGGTACGCTCAAGAACCTCCCCGGCTGCGTTATCTCGTTCAGTCATATCGACTTTCAGATAGGGGTATTCGGTTGTCTAACCGCTGGTTTACTTGATGGTATCGATGACGGCCATGGCCTGCTTGCGCAGGGTGTCCGAGATCGGAGCGTTACCACCGTTGGCCGCGAAGGCGGCCTTCTGGCCTTCTTCGGAGACGACGTAGGTGAAGAAGGCCTTGACCAGTTCACCGGTGGAGGCATCCTTGTATTCCTGGCAGCCGATGAGGTAGGAGAGCATGACGACCGGGTAGGCACCCTTGACGGAGCCGTCACGCTTGAGGTCCTTGTTGAGAAGGGTGTCCGTGGCACCTTCGGCGGCCGGGGAGTCATCCACCACGCGGGCGGCGGCTTCCGGTTCGGGGCCGATGAACTCATCGCCAACCTTGACCTTCACCGGGGTGAGGGTTTCGATCTGGGAGTAGTCGGCGTAGATGATGGAGTTCGGGGTGGAGAGGGCCAGCTGAACCACACCGGAGGTGGATTCGGCGGACTGACCGCCCTGGATCGGCCAGGTTTCTTCCGAGCCGTAGGTCCAGACCTCGGGGGCGGCTTCTTCCAGGTAGGACTGGAAGTTACCGGTGGTGCCGGACTTCTCCGCGCGGTGGATCGGGATGATGGTTTCGTCCGGGAGCTTGACGCCGGAGTTGGTGGCGGCAATGGCCGGGTCGTTCCACTTTTCGATCTGGCCGGAGAAGATCTTCGCGATGGTGGGAGCGTCGAGCTTGAGCTCCTTGACACCTTCGAGGTTCACGGCGATCGCAATGGGGGAAATGTAGACGGGCAGTTCCACGGCAACGTCGGTCTTGCAGGTATTGGAAACCTGGGCGAGTTCTTCCGACTTGAGGGCCGAGTCCGTGCCGGCGTACTGCACCTGGCCGGAGAGGAACTGCTGGCGGCCGGTGCCGGAGCCGGTGGGCTCGTAGTTCACGGTCACGCCCGAGTTCGCGATGGTGAAGTTATCGCGCCAGGCCTGCTGGGCCTTCTGCTGCGAGGAAGCACCGGAGCCGGAGATGGTGCCCGAGAGGTTCGAGCCGCTGTCCGCGGCCTGGGTGGTGGCGTCACCCTTGGCAGCTTCGGTGGTGGCAGAAGTCGTTGCGTCCCCACCACAGGCGGAAAGGGTCAGAGCAAGAGCGGTGGCACCAGCAAGTGCCGAGATCTTCATGGTCTTCACTGTTTAATCCTTGCGTGTTCAGGAACGCCCGTTTCGGCGCTCGCTGGTTCGAGCCTAGGAAGCGAGGGTTACGGTCGCCCACACCGGAGGTAAACAGAAGGTTAACGGGCTTGTAGCATGTCTCACAGGATGCGGCCGCTAGGCACGCGGCCGTTGGGCACGGGCCGCTAGGGTTCAGTGTGGACGGGGCGGAAGCGTTCGACATCCACCGCGTGGTCGCCTTTCATGTGGACGACGAGGATTTCTCCGGTTTTGAGGTAGGGGTCGTCGTCGGGGAGCTTTTCTTTTACGTGGTGGCCGCCGTGTTTTTTAACGACGTCGATAACGGTACCCAAGGTGGGGCGATGCAAGCTGACCGCCGTGGGAGCTCCGGCATCGGTCAGAACCGCCTCGATAGTTTTACGTACTCCGGCGGGGTTCTTCGCGTGGGAGTGTTCGGTGAGGGCAGCGACGCAGGTGAGAGAGACTCCGGAAGCCTGTGCGTAGGGAGCGATGGTGGCGGTGCAGCGCTGCCAGGGGGAAGATACGAGGCGGTCCACGCCGTAGACGCTGAACACC
Organism: Actinotignum timonense; assembly: GCF_900155575.1. Taxonomy (GTDB): domain Bacteria; phylum Actinomycetota; class Actinomycetes; order Actinomycetales; family Actinomycetaceae; genus Actinotignum; species Actinotignum timonense. The sequence goes on from NZ_LT706966.1 coordinate 91,668, forward strand.
GAGCTGATGGTGCGAGCCCGGGAGGCACCGTGCGGGGTGAGGGGCCGGGTTTTTTCACTTCCGTTCCACGCCGAACGTTTTTGAGCGCGGGCGTGGCGAACTAGCAACACCGCACGGGTGGCGAGTTCCCCGCGTTCCCAATATTTCAGGACGCGTTTGAGCATGCTGCGTTCGTCTTTATAGCTGAGTTTTTCGAGGGCGGTTTCTGCGTTCATCCAGCGCGACCGGGTGATTTCCCCGGGGTGTGCTGTGGGGAATTCCGGACGGGCGGCAACCGGCCGCGAGCGCTGGGTAAGCGGGCGGGCCACCCAGTAAAAAACTCGTTTTTTCTTACCCGAGGAGAGGGTGTAACCGATGGAGGGCAGGGGGCGCTGCAGGGCGATATGCTCACCGGTTTCTTCGTAAACTTCCCGCACAGCTGCCATGCGTGGGCCTTCGCCGGGCTTGTATTTACCCTTGGGGAAGGACCAGTCTTTGTAGCTATCCCGGCGTACGAGTAGCACCTGGAATTCGCCACCTTTTTTGCGCCACACAACGGCGCCCGCAGCATGAACGCTGCTCATCACTCCCCCTTCGGCATAGTTGGTACGGATATGTGCTGGCCCCGGTTTGCCTAGTCCCCTCCTGCCACGCGGGAGCGTGCTTGTTTCATGAGCAGCTCCTGGATATCGACGAGCGGGCGGCCCTTGGGGCTGAGGTTGTGGCGCACCCACCCGTCCGGACCGAGGTGCCACGAGCTGGTGGTATCCGCGGTGGCCACATCCACCAGTTCCACCAGGCGGTCCACCATATCCGGGTCCGTGATCTTGATGAGGGCTTCGATGCGCCGATCCAGGTTGCGATGCATGAGATCGGCAGAGCCGATGAAGACATCTGCGTCGCCGTCGTTACAAAAAGCGTAGATACGCGAGTGTTCGAGGTAGCGACCCAAGATGGAACGAGCTTTGATGTTATCGGAAAGCCCGGGGATGCCGGCGCGTAGGGCGCAAATACCGCGCACCTGGATGCTGACTTTCACGCCGGCTTGGCTGGCCCGGTAGAGGGCGTCGATGGTGGCTTCGTCCACGATGGAATTGACTTTGAATTTCACCCAGGCGGGTTTGCCAGCGTTCTTGTTTTCAATTTCGCGTTCGATCCGGTCGATGAGTCCGGAGCGGATGCCGGTGGGCGCCACGAGGAGCCGGTGGAAGCGTTCCTGCCGAGAGTAGCCAGAGAGCTGGTTAAAGAGCCGGGTGAGATCCTGGCCCACATCCCGGTTGGAGGTGAGCAGGCCCAGGTCTTCATAGCCGCGGGCGGTTTTCGGGTTGTAGTTGCCGGTGCCCACGTGGCAGTAGCGGCGCAGGCCGTCGGATTCTTGGCGGACCACCAGCGCGAGCTTGCAGTGGGTTTTCAGCCCGATCATTCCGTAGACCACATGTACCCCGGCCCGCTCGAGTTTGCGCGCCCATTCGATATTGCGCTGCTCATCGAAACGCGCCTTGATTTCCACGATGGCGAGGACCTGTTTGCCGGCCCGGGCCGCCCGGATAAGCGAGTTCACGATGGGGGAATCCCCCGAGGTGCGGTAGAGGGTTTGTTTGATGGCGAGGACCTGCGGATCCGCAGCCGCCTGGGCGATGAATTGCTGCACCGAGGTGGAGAAGGATTCGTAGGGGTGGTGGAGCAGCACATCATGATCGCGCAGCTTCGCGAAGAAATCAGCCGGTTTGGCTGATTCGGCATCCGTGAGCCCGGTGGGCGTGACGGGCACATACTTGGGGTATTTGAGCCCGGGCCGGTCCAGATCGTGGAGTTGCTCGAGGGATTGCAGGTCAAGAGGCGCGGGCAGCCGGTAGGTATCCGAAGGGCTCACGCTCATTTCCTTCTGAAGGAAGCTGAGGGTGGCATCATCCATATCCTCATCTACTTCCAGGCGCACCACCGGCCCGAAGCGCCGCCGAAGCAGTTCGCGTTCCAGGGCGGTGAGCAGGTTTTCTGCGTCGTCTTCTTCGACTTCCAGGTCTTCATTGCGGGTGACGCGGAAAGTGGCGTAGCTTTGCACATCCATCCCGGGGAAGAGTTCACCCAGGTGGTGCCCGATGAGTTCCTCCAGGGGCAGGAATTCAATATCGCTGCCGGCTTCCACCGGAACGTTTTCCGGGCTGTAGGCGGTGCCGTCTTCCCCGATCATGAGGAATCGCGGGAGCAGATCCGGCACTTTCACCCGCGCGAAGGCGGAGGAACCACGCCGGTCCTTGAGGACCACGGCGAGGTTGAGGGAAAGCCCTGAAATATAGGGGAAGGGATGGGAGGGATCCACGGCAAGCGGGGTGAGGACGGGGAAAATCTCATCCTTGAAGAGCTTGGAGAAGCGCTGCTGCACCTGGGCATCCAGCTCATTCCAGCGGCGGATAAAAACGCCCTGGCCTTCCAGTTTGGGCTTAATACCTTCCGAGTAGACCTTGGCTTGGCGCGCGGTGAGTTCATGGGTGCGTTCCGCGATACCCTTCATCACCTGGCGCGGGGTGAGGCCGGATGCCGCCACCACTCCGATGCCGGTATCAATACGGCGCTTGAGGCCGGCCACCCGCACCATGAAGAACTCATCGAGGTTCGAGGAGAAAATAGAGAGGAACCACGCGCGTTCCAGGAGCGGTAGGGTTTCATCTTCCGCCTGTTCCAGCACTCGCTCATTGAAAGCCAACCAGGAGAGTTCCCGATCCGCGAAGCGCCCTTCGGGAAGCTGGGATTCTTCCGGTGCTTTCGCGGAACGCTTGGCGAGTTTGCGCGATTCCTTGGCCATATCCGTGAGGGATTTGGTGGAGACCGGCGAACCGAGCCGCACCGCCTGGAGGAAAGTTTCATGCGGGGTGGGCTCCACGGCACTGGCGCCCTCCCGGGCCGCCAGGCGGGCGCGGGTAGCCGAAACGGCCGGTTCGGGTTGCAGTTCATAGCGGACATGCCGTTCGGCCTGCGTGAAACCGGCCTTCCCGTAGACATGCACCGCGGCGGAATTCGCGGCATCAACATAGAGGATGCAGCGCGAGAAACCCCGCGAGCCGGTGGTGACAAGCGCCCAGGCCGTCAGCAGTTTCCCGATGCCCTTGCCGCGGTGTTCCGGGGCCACCGCGAGCACGTAAAGTTCCAACACATTCGCTTCGCTCGGTTCGCTAGCTGCGCCGGGATCACTGGCCGCGTTCACTTCGGCTGCACCGGGTTCGCTGGCCGCGCCGGGCCCAGCCGTGGCACCCCCGAGCACATTCGGCTTGAGCCACACAAAGCCAACGAGTTCACCTTGGCAGCGCGCGGTTACCAGAAGTTCCGGAGTGAACCAGGGCGCTTCCATGCGTTCGCGCAGATCCTCCGCGGTGAGCTGGCCCTGATCGGGCAGATCCGCGAAAGCTTCCGCGTTGAGACGCGCAATATCCTCCAGATCCGCGGCCGGATCCACCGGCGCCAGCACGATTCCCGGCAGAGTCCACAGGGCCGGGGCAGGATTTTCTTCCGTAACCGGGCGCTCCAACACGAGGAGGGTGCGCCCTGGGTAGAGCTGGGATGATGCCGCGAGTTCCTGGGCGGCCGGCAAATCCCCGTGCGCCCATACTGCGGTTTCCCCCGCATCCAGAACGGTGCGCAGCAATTCCGTACCGGCGCCCTTGCCGCGGGCTTCCGGACGCACCGCCAATTCCAGATCCCCGGTACGCCCGGAATGAGCCACCCCAACCACGGGATCCCCGAGAGTCCACACCCGCGAACTTTCCGCGCCCGCGGCAATATCCAGAAGCGTTTGCTCACTGAACGGCGCGACGCCATCCGCCGCGAAGCATTCTTGGGCGAGCTGGTTAAAAAGCGCGGCCTGATCCGGCTGCGGTGTTCCGGCAACGATACTCATAGGAGGGCTCCTTTTTCCTGCTACCTCTTAACCGTAGTCGATGACTACGACAGAAAAGTTACGTCCAAGCAAACGAACGACGGCGCAGCTCCCCTTCGCCAGGGGCATCCTCCCCGATACCGTGAATTTCCGAGCAGGCCGGCGCTCCTCCAGGAACGGCCCCGCTCCGCTACGAAACCGCTACGAAAGCGTGCCGCGCACCGCCCGAGCCCCGGCAGCGCGGAATTCCCGCGCCGTTTCCAGCAGCGCCGCATCGCGGCGCGTGACCGGCGTGGCCAGCGGGTGCTCATCACTGGGAATCCAAAGCGGATCCACTTCGGCGAGAGTGTCACACAGGCGGGCCGAGCTGGCTAGCACCTCCGCGAAGTCCCCGCTGAAGGAACCGGCGAACACCTCATCCCAACTGGATTGCACTTCCCCGAGAGTGGGGGTTTTCTCCAGTTTCTCCGCGCCGTCAGCTCCCTGGGAGCCGAGTTTTTCCCGCGCGGCGGTGAGCCGCGCGGCGGCGTCGTTCGGGAAACGCCGCAACCATTCGCGCAGCAAGTAGCCGCGCCACAGCATTCCAGGCAGGGTGCTTTCCGGGGAGCGCGCCCAGGCTTCGGCGATGACGTCGATGCCTTCGGTGGCGACAAGGTCCAGCACGCGAGCGCGCACCTCTGGGTCCTCGGTGTGGTAACCGGCGCCGGGCAGGAGGGCCTGGGCCGCGGTGTGGGCGAGCTCGCTGTGGTAGGCGACGTCCGCTTCACCTTCGATGGACTCGAGCTGGTCCGGTTTCATCTGGGCCGGACGGCGAAAACTACTAGCCATAATTTTTTCTCCACTCGCTCGGGGCGCGCCAGTGCGCTCGCTCACCCTTCTATTGTCGCACCTCAGGGCGGGCCTTAGTGCGGCTTTGAGCTGTTTTCCGCCGATTACGTAAAGGAGTTGCGGGATGAGCGACAGCGCGCAAGTGCGGTTTTCCACACAGATTCCGCCCGATTTTTTACCAGCGGGCCAAAGCGCGCTACACTACTTCATGGGCCTCTAGCTCCAACGGTCAGAGCACTGGACTTTTAATCCAAGGGTTGTGGGTTCGAATCCCACGGGGCCTACCATTTTCTTCGCTCGTCGAGGGACACCACGTTATCCATCGCGCTCTTTTCCACCTGCGCTTCTGCCGTACTCGAATCCCCGAGCCACATATCGATAGCTTTCGCGGGGATCCCAAGAGTTTGGGACATTTTGAACGCCAGGGAGCGACTCCCCCACACTCGCGCGGCCGCTTGCCCGAAGAGCGACGGCTTTTCCACCTCGATGCGGACCGGCTCCGATTTTTTCCACCCGAGCGAGGACAATTGGATATGCAGGCTGCGGGCGCGGTCGGCGCTGATGATAGCGAGGCGTTCGGCGCGCACAATAAGCGCCGCCACGCTTATCCCGTAATCGGCTTTGACCTCCAAGAATCCGCGCATGGTTGTGTGCTCATCGATCCGCTCGCGCATCACTTTTTCCGGAACTAAGAGCGCGCCAGCAAAATCAAAGGCCCGGTTTTCTTCCGGGGAACGGGTACCCCTGATAGGCACTCGCAGATCGGCGTCGAAAAGGAGGTGCCCCAATTCGTGCGCAATGGTGAGGCGAGTTCGGCCGCCTTCCGTTGGGCCGGTCAACGCAATGAGCGGGCGGGAATTCTCCCGCATTGGAATGCTTGCGCCCAGATGCCCCGGGGTTTTCTGCGGACCCATCAGGTTGAGCACAACTCCGATGCCGAGGTTTTCCGCGAATTGAGTCATATTTCGGATAGGCGCATCTGCCGGCAGCCCCGATATTTTCCGCGTGTGAGAAGCCGCATCCTCCGGGGTCGCGAAATGTTTAGCCCTCAAAGTAGCCGGAAATTCCCGGAATCCGGAAGCTTTCGACGTGTAGTTCCATGCCCTGCTGGCTTCGCGGACGCTCTGGACCACCTGCCGTTCTGCCCGCGCCGGCGCCGCACTCTTTTTGCGGAAAGTTGCCACGGCGGTATCGAATGCCGTGGGTGGCACGCTGAAAAAAGTGAGGGGGTATTTGAAGACGCTGCTGGCTCGCGCGGCAAGACCGTCCGGAAACGGGCGAGTTTGATTGACGATCTGCGAAATAAAGGACTGCCGCACCCCCAAGGCTTCCGCAAGCTCAGTTTGGGTGAGAGCTTCAAGATCTTTGAGGAGCTCCAAACGCTCGCTATAAAAGACTGGCCCTTCCATCGCTTGCCTCGTTCTCTTCCTCCCAGCCCACGGGATTGAACCAATTCGGAATACTGTCCCCCTGCGCGAAAACTAAGTCATTGTACGCAATACTTGTGTCCGGACGGATATCTATGGAAAAGAGGGACTTGACAGGCTTACCGTATTCTCCTGCTTCCAGCGGAGCCACCAGCCGCGCCGTAAATCCTTGATCCATATTCTCAGGATCCTTGAAATTCCAGCCCATAATGAGGTTGAGAGTATCGCTCGTTATCTCCATATCCTTCGCCTGCGGATCAACGACAGGCAAGGCCAGCTGGCGGTTGAGCGTCTCGCTATTTACCTCATAATAATCGCGCCGCGCCCGGTTATAGCCGGCAATAGGGATACCGCCCGGATAATCCCAGCGCTCCTTGAGGATACGAATACGAACGTTTTGCTCGTGGTTCAGGATAATGAGCTGCCCCATTCTGCTACGATTGCCGCCGACGATGTACCCACCCGGCAAACCGCCTTGATCTAGACCGAGCCCCAAATGAGCCCGAACGGTCATTGACCGGTGCCAACCGTAATCTTCAGCGGGAAAATCTTTAGTGGCGTGGTCAGCCTTACTAATAGCCAGCGATAGGTAGTTGAACAGGACTGCCCCTACCTCATTTTCTGTGCGGTTACCCAGTTCCCACATATCGTCAGCGTTCATGCTCACACCCCCAATGCTTATATTATAAGCAGGAAAGTAACACTGGGACTAGATTCTATTTCGAAGTAGAACAGCGGCTTTCCGGCCTCTTACCGCCACGCTCTTCCCGCCGCTCCACCACCCGCAGCCCGATCACCGCGCCGACGACCCCGCACAGGAACACCGCTTTGGGCACGCTGAGTTCCTCCACTCCTCGCACGGCCGCGATTGCTACGGTGAGCACCGCGCCGGTCCCCGTCCATACCGCGTAAGCCGTGCCGAGCGGAATTTCGCGCAGCGCCCGGGAAAGCCCCCACATGGATACAATGAGCGCCACGCCGAACACGAGCGCCGGCAGCGGGCGGCTGAGCCCGCGCGAATCGCCGAGCGCCGTCGCCCATATTGCCTCGAAAATACCGGAACCCACCAGAATCGCCCAGGCCATTAGCTCACCACCTTGAGTCCCACCACCGAAGCGACGAGCACAATAAGCAGCAGCACGCGAGCGCGCGAGGTGCTTTCTTGGCCGCTCAGCCAGCCGTAGACCAGCGTGAGGCTCGCGCCCACGCCCACCCACACCGCGTAGGCCGTGCCGGTGGGGATGTCGCGCATGGCCCAGGCCAGGCCGAGCAGGGAGAGTGTTTGTGCCAGGAGAAAGATCGCGACTGGCCCGCGCTTGGAAAAATGTTCGGATTTTTCGAGGGCTGCCGCCCATACGGTTTCGAGTGCTCCGGAAAGGAGCAAAATAATCCACGCCATAAGAATTGCGGCCGTCTTTGCGCTGGGCGGGTACGGCTCCCTCGTCCGCGGCGGTTGGTGCGCCCGGGCCCAGGTTAGCACGGGCGCCGGGGAGTATCCTCGAAGCATGAATATCACCTCACTCACCGTTTCCGGCCGGCCCGTTGCCGCGCTCGATATCACCCCTTCCGAGCAGGGTTTTTGCCTTGTTGCGATCACTCACGCGAACGGCTCGGAGCAGCGCCGTATTCTTTCCGACGACGCCGCCCTCGTGCTGTCCGCCACCCCGGCGGGCGCTTCCGCCACCGGGGTCACGGCGCTTCTTTCCGAGCTGGGCGAGGGCGAGGTTGATGTTGCTGCGCTGGCCGGGCAGGTGGTGGCCTTGGGGACCGCTCGCTTCCAGGCCGGTGATCTCACCGACGGCCAGCTGGAGCTCACTCCGGTGACACCCGGGCGGGTGAGCGAACGGGATACTCCGCGTATTGTGCCTGCCGAGATCCTTGAGGGGCGCGATCCGGCGGCGGTGTTCCCGCGTATTCCGGACGGTTTGCCCGATGCGTGGAGCACGCCGGTGGGGCGTTTCACTCCCGAATATGAGGAGCGCGCCCGGGTGGTGTGGGAGACTCTGGCCGCCGCCGGCTACAGCCCCGAGTTTTGGTGGGCGGGCAGCGAGGATGGCGAGGTCATCGCGGTGCCCTTCGGGGAATGCGGGGAGGCTTTCCTCGTCGGCATCGAGGAGCCCGATGAGCAGGTGGAGATCGATGCGCATATTGCCGCCGGTGAGCTCGCCGAGTGGCTGGAAAGCGAAATTGACCTGCTGCGGCCAAATGAGTAGTGCGGCGGGGAGGCGGCATCGTCGTACCACCGCGCGCAGCGCGCCCGGCACGCCCCTGCATCGTAACGCACCCGCGCACTAACGCCCGCGCCGTAACGTGCCCGGCGCGGGCTGTTCTTCAGTAAGCTAAAGCTTGTGAAGGAATCAAAGAAGTCACCCTCCCTGATGGATCGGATTCGCTCGGCGGTGTCGCGGCGCGAACAGATTGAGCGCGTGGCCGAAGAGGCCGTGGAGCGTTACGCGAAGGACCCGGCTGATAGCGGCGGGCGTTCGCAGCGCACCGTTGTGGAGATTCATCCGGCCGGGGTGCAGCCGGTTCTGGTGACGTGGGGCGTGAGCGCCTGGCTCCTCATCGGCGTGGTTATTGCCATTTGGGGTATTTTCCACATGGCGGCATCGGTGCAGTGGGTGCTGGTGGCGGTGTTCCTCGGCCTGGTGATGACGTCGCTGCTGCATCCGATTGTTAATATTTTGGATCGGATTATGCCGCGGGCGTTGGCGACGGCGCTAGCGCTGCTGGGCCTGTTCGCGGCGCTGGGCGGGATTATTTATTGGATTATTGATTCGGTGGCGAATCAGTGGTCGAGCCTGTCCGAGCAGATGCAACGCGGTCTGGATGGCATTTTTAATTGGATTGCGAACGGGCCGATTCCGATTAATATTACGGTCGATGAGTTGCGCGAGGGCCTGAACGAGGGTATTGAACGTGCGGCTACGTACTTGCAGAATAACGCGGGAAATATTGCGTCGACGGCGCTTTCGCAGGCCGGCACGGTGGCTTTGGCTTTCACGTTGATCGCGCTGGCGCTTTTCTGCTCGATTTTCTTCTTGGCAGCCGGGAAAAATATGTGGCTGTGGTTTATTAATGTGCTCCCGGATCGGGCGCGGCGGCGCACTCACGCGGCGGCCACTGCCGGGTGGTACAGCTTCTCCGGTTACGCGCGCGGCACCATCCTTATTGCGCTATGCGATGGCGTGATGGCCGCGATTCTGCTGGTGGCGTGCGGGGTGCCGCTGGCCGCTCCCCTGGCAACGCTCGTGGTTATCGGCGCCTTTATTCCGCTGTTCGGTGCCCCTGCGGCCATGATTATTGCGGCGCTGGTGGCTCTGGCCACGAAGGGCGTGGTTATTTCACTGGTGGTGCTGGTGGGCGTGGCGCTGATCGGCCAGTTCGAGGGGCATGTGCTCCAGCCGCTCATTATGGGGCATCAGGTCTCGCTCCACCCGGTGGTGATTGCGGTGGGCGTGACGGCCGGTACGTTTGTGGCCGGGCTGCTGGGCGCAATTATTGTGATTCCGCTGATTTCGATTGTGTGGGAAGTGTTTAAGGTGCTGCGCCGCACCCCGGATAAGCCGCTCACGGAACTTCCCGAATTGGATCTGCGCGATTTGGCGGGGACTGCGGTGGCCAAGCAGCTGCTCGAATACAACGCGAAGGAGCTCAATACCCGCGCTGAGGAATCTCCCTCGCCGGTCACGGCGAGGGCGGCGTCGCACACCTTGGGTGGGGAGGAACGCGTGGTCGATAACGCGGATATTAATTCCCCCACGCCCGCAGCTCCGGAACCGGATTATGCTTTCGACCAGCCGAATTTCGAGGTGGACGGGGAGGAACCCGGCCCGGATTACAACCCGGTCAAGGGGTAGTAGCTCGGAGCTCACACCCAGCGTAGTCCACAAGCACGGGCGGCCTCATACCGAAGCCGCTCCTATACCGTTTGGGCGATGACGGTGATGAGGAGGATGACGAGGAGTGAGCCGACGGTGGTGATGATGACGGCGTCGCGGGCCATGGTGACGCCAGAGCGGTAGCGATGCGCGTAAACGAACACATTGTTCGCGGTGGGGAATGCCCCGATGATGGCGATGGCCATGAGGGCTTCGCCGCGCGCGCCCAGGAGGTAGCCGGCCCCGAAAGCAATAAGCGGCCCGAGGACTAACCGGCAGAAGATGCCGAGCATGAGGGGTGCGCTTTCACGCCCGAAGCGGGGTAGGCGCGCGCCGCGCAAGGACATTCCCATCGCCAGCAGAATAATGGGCACGTTCGCGCCTGCCATTTTTTCGAGAGGCGCGGAGATGAGTTCCGGGATGGGGATCTTGAGGAGGGCAACCATGAGCCCGGCGAAGACCGCGATGAGCAGCGGGTTTTTGAGGCGGGAGAGGATGGTGCGCCACAGCCCTTCGGTTTTCTTGCCGGTTTGGTTATCGAGGATGGAGAAGAAGACCGGCACCATCACGAGGATTTGGAAGAGCAGGATGGGTGCGGCGGGGGTGGGGTCGCCGGTGATGGCCACGAGGAAGGCCACGCCCAAGTTGCCGATATTGGTGTAGCAGGCAACGAGCGCGCCCACGGTGAGTTCGGTGCCGCGGCTTTTGAGTACGGTGGCGGCCAGGGCTGTGTAGATGAGTCCGGTTCCTACCGAGGAGATGATATTGGCGAGCCCGTTCACCCCGAAGAAGGATGCCGGGTTGGAGTTGGCGAGGGTGGTGAACATGAGGGCTGGCAGCGTGGTGTAGAAGACCAGCTGGGTGAGGGTGCGGTCGCTTCCCGGGGGTACGATTTTGCAGCGCGCGACGAGGTAGCCGACGAGCATAATCGCGATAATCACCCAAAAGTTGAGCAGTACTGAGGCCATAACAGCACTAGTGTAGACAGAGTTTTCCAGGCGCGAGGGTGCGTCTCGAGCGTGGAGGTGTGGCCCTATTTCCAGACTGCAGTAGCGCGTAGGGCGCGATGGTCGGAGAGCGGCAGGAAGAGGTTTTCCGCGGCGCGCACCTCAACCCCGGTTCCGAGGATATGGTCGATTTGGCTTTCTGGCTCATCGGAGGGGTAGGTGAGGGCTTCGGCGGCAGCTTCGAATCCGGTGGCCGCCAGAGGCACTTCACAGCCGCGGATATTGAGGTCCCCGATGATGAGCCGCGGGGCTTTCTCTAGCCCGTAACGCTGGGCGAATCCGGCGAGGGCTCCGGTTACGGTGCGTAGTTGCGTAACGTTGAGGCGGTACGTGTACGTGAGGTGCGTTGCAGCGACGACGACGGAGTGCCCTGGCGCCACCTTGATTTCGGCGAGGATCGCAACCCGGGGAATTTCACCGATCCCGATATTCGTCCGCAGGGTTTTCAGCCATGTTTCTTGCTGGTGGACGGGGAGGTTGATGACCTCGCGAGCGCCGATGGGGTAGACGGAGAGGAGCGCGGTGCCGACCCCGCGCGCTTCTCCTTTTTTGGTGGCACGGAGGCGGCCGCGCTCATTTTTGGTGGGCGCGAAGATGGCTTCGTGGTAGTTGCCGGCGGCGAGGAGGGGCGCGTAGAGGTCTCCGCCGGCGGTGGTGACTTTGACTTCTTGGAGGGCGAGGAGTTCCGGGCCGGCGGCGGTGATGAGCCGGATGGCTTTGCTGATGGATTCCCGCTGCCATGTCACTTTGTCCGTGCCCGGGCGCGGGCGCCGTGAGGGCTTACCTTGTTGGAGGTTGGCGGACATGACATGAAGGCTCGGCATGGTTTCTCCTTTGTCGCGACCCGGTGGACACCGCCACTCGGGGAGCTCCCCTAGGCGCGGTGTGCAACACGGGTGATTCTACCGAATCTATGCGGTTGTGGACGTGTTTGCGGGTTCGAAGGTGAGCGCGACGGAGTTCATGCAGTAGCGCTGGCCGGTGGGTGTGTGGGGTGCGTCGGGGAAGACGTGCCCGAGATGGGAATCGCAGGTGGCGCACCGGACTTCGGTGCGGGGGTAGCCAAGTTTGTAATCGACATCTGTGCGCACGGCATCGGTGCGGGAGGGATCATAGAAGCTGGGCCAGCCGCATCCGGCATCGAATTTGGTGGTAGAGCGGAAGAGTTCTGCCCCGCAGGCCCGGCACCGGTAGATACCTTCGCGGTTTTCATTCAGGAGTTCGCCGGTGAAGGGCGCTTCGGTTCCAGCTTGACGCAGGACCGTAAATTCGGCCGGGGTGAGGACCCGGGCCCATTCTTCATCGCTTTGCGGGAGCATCTGTGCCATGACTTTTCCTTTCTTCAGTTTCCTCATTGTCGCTGCTTTGTTTAGCTGCTTTAGGCTGCTTTGCGGTCTCGCTTTGCTTAGGTGCGCCAGCTTGCTTGGCTGTACCAGCTTGCTTGGCAGTACCAGCTTGCTTGGCGGTGTCAGCTTCGGTTGTTTCTCCAGCTACCGCCGGGAAGACGGCAGTGGGAGGCGCCGATGATTCTGAGGGGACTTTGCCAGCTTCGTGGACGGGTTCTTGCTGGCCGGTGCGGCGCGCAGCATTATGTTCGCGTTCTGCCAGGACGTCGGCACCCGGGCCGGAGAATTCTTGGCCGCGTTTTTCGGCTTGGATGGATCCGGTGAACAGCGAGGCTTCGTGGCCTTCCCGGATGCGGGTGGCCGGGCCTTCCCCACCGGCCGGGCTTTCGGGCCGCCTGGCTACCGGCACCCGCTCCGGGCGCACCGCCGCTTCAATATCAGATGCGGAGAGAATGCGGGTTTCTTGGTAGTCCTGCGGGTCGAAAGTGGTATCCGGTTCGGTTTGTTCTTGAGCACCGATGGAGGTGCGGGTGACTGGGCGAGCCGCGGGCTTGGCCGGCTTTTCAGTTTTCGTACGCTTCTCAGATTTCGTACGCTTCTCAGATTTCGTGCGCTTCTCAGATTTCGCGTGTGCCTCGGACTGCGCGAGCTCCTCAGATTCGGCACGGTCACCAGAGTTCCCGGCCACCGATTTCTTGGATTCCTCAGGCTCCCCCTCGGCTTCGCCTGATTCACCAGCCGCATCGCTTCCTGCCTGCTCCGAGCCAGTTCCCTGCTGCTCCGAGTCGCTTTCCGCGGCAAGGATGCCGGGGGCGGACGAGGCTGCGTCGTCGTTATAAAAACGGGTGTGCGGGAAGGCATCCGGGGCGTTGTTCTGCAACCACACGATGAGCTTTTCGCGCACGTGGTTACGCAGGTCGGTGAGTTCGCCGGGTGAGGAAGCGGAGACTATCGCGGAGACTTGTAGGCCGTTGGGGCTGGAGGCATCCCCTACCACGAGGATGCCGGTATCACCATCCCAGAGGTCAGTATTGGCGAGGATGCGGTCAAGTTCGGCACGTAGTTCCGCGATGGGTGCGCTCCAGTCCAGTTGGAGGACCACCGATCCCATAATGTCTAGATCACGGCGGCTCCAGTTTTCGAACGTGGTGGAGGTGAGTTTGTTAGAGGGCACGATGAGGCGCCGGCCGTCCCAGACTTTGAGGACCACGTAAGAGAGCGTGATTTCCTCAACTGTGCACATATTCCCATCCCAAATGACGATGTCATTGACGCGGATGGAATCAGAGAAAGCCAGCTGCAACCCGGCGAACAGCGTGCCAAGAGTGGATTGCGCAGCAATACCAACAACCAGGGAGATCACGCCCGCGGAGGCGAAAAGTGAGGCGCCGGCGGCTTTTGCGCCCGGGTAGGTCATGAGCATGGCGGCCAGGCCGATCACGATAATGAGGGCTACCGCCAGGCGCCGCAGAATCTGAAGCTGGGTTTGCACCCGCCGATAGCGCGTTTCCGCTACCCGCTCCACGAATTTGAGGTAGGAGCGTGCTGCCCCGTTCACCACGCCGACAAGCAGCCAGGTCAGACCCGCGATAATGAGGAGCAGCAGCAGGTGTTTGAGCACGGGTGACCAATTAGGCCGATCCTGTTCCGGGAAATTCTCCATATAGGAGAACAGCCCGAAGCGCGCGCCCACCACCGCGAGCGTGAATTGCGCGGGCACCTGAATGCCGCGCACCACATCGATAAGCCCGGTATGGCGCCGGAAACCGGCCTTGACCACCGCCACGATAACCACGGCGATCACCCAGCCGATGAGGGCACCCAGCAGGCACACCCCGAGCAGCTGCGCGATATCAACCGTGGCAGCCACGGCCTGTTCGGCAACTTCATGCAGATCCGAGGTGGGGGTGGGTTCCGGCGTGGGCGCCTCACTTTCCGCCCGCAGCCAAGGCGCGAGCGAGAGAGCTTTCCAGGCGGCCGGGGCCACCGCGAGTACCGATGCGTTCATGTCTGAAAGCCTAGTAGGTGGCTACGACAGAAAAAGCGGCGTCGAACTCCTTTCGCCTCCGGCGTGAGACCGCCGGGAAGCGCTCACAAGGCTCCTATCTGGTACGACGCCGCCCTCGCGCAGCGTGGTCACCTCCCTGAAAGGCGCGGATTACCGCGGAAAACTCGCTTGGTGATCGAGAACACCCTCGTTCAATTTGCTAAGACCTGGAATCCTACGTAAGCTTATACCCGTTCCCTCAGCGGGGACGCTTTGAGAACAACGTTCTTGAGCCCCCATCGTCTAGAGGCCTAGGACGCCGGACTTTCACTCCGGTAACACGGGTTCGAATCCCGTTGGGGGTACGCGATGGTTATTTGCCTAGCAAATGGCCCCGTAGCGCAGTTGGTTAGCGCGCCGCCCTGTCACGGCGGAGGTCGCGGGTTCAAGTCCCGTCGGGGTCGCGAAGGAAGAACGCCCGGGAAACCGGGTGTTTCTCTTTCGGCTCTGTAGCTCAGTTGGTAGAGCGTTCGACTGAAAATCGAAAGGTCACCGGATCGACGCCGGTCGGAGCCACCACCTCTCCCCTTTGCTATAACAAGACTTTCTCGCATTCACACCACCTCCTTATCCATGTTTTGGTGACCCTGTTCGAGATACCACATGCCTTCCCGCAACCAACGAGCCGCTGAAACACCCGCCAAACTCGGGAGCCTCCACGGTCGCAGCACTTATCGCTGGCGGATTGCTCGTGGCCGGTAGCGGCGTCGTCGCCACACACAAGAACCACCAGCACCCGCAAGCTAGGACTAACGGCACGCACCCACCCGCACCACATCCGTTATTTTCGATAAACAATAAGACGATTCCGATCACAAATCACCACCACAAACGGCGATTTTCCGCCACTTCACACTCGCCGCACGCCAACTTAGCGACACCCTAAAAATGGGTCTTGACACACCTTACCGGCCTGGGACTAAAGTACTAACCGAGCCGGCGAAGTGGCCGGCGACTCACTACTAAAAGAGGTGATTTTTAATGGCGAAAATTCTGATGGTGCTGTACCCGGATCCCGTGGACGGCTTCCCGCCCAAGTACATTCGCGATTCCATTCCCACGATTGATTGCTACCCGGGCGGCTCCAGCACTCCTACGCCGTCGGGCATCGATTTCACCCCGGGCGAGATGGTGGCGTGCGTCTCCGGCGCCCTGGGCCTGAAGAAGTGGGCCGCGGATAACGGTCACGAACTCATCGTCACCTCCGATAAGGAAGGCGAGAACTCGGAATTCGAGAAGCACCTCCCCGATGCGGACGTGGTTATCTCCCAGCCGTTCTGGCCCGCCTACCTGGGCAAGGATCGCCTGGAGAAGGCCAAGAACCTCAAGCTGGCCATCACCGCCGGCGTGGGCTCCGATCACGTGGACCTCACCGAAGCGATGAAGCGCAATATCACGGTTGCTGAGGTCACCTACTCGAACTCGATTTCGGTGGCCGAGCACGCGGCCATGACCATCCTCAACCTGGTGCGCAACTTCGTTCCCGCCCACCGCATCGTCACCGACGAAAAGGGCTGGAACATCGCCGATGCCGTGAAGTGGTCCTATGACCTGGAAGGCATGGACGTGGGCGTTATCGCAGCCGGCCGCATCGGCCGCGCCCTGCTCAAGCGCATGAAGCCCTTCGATGTGAACCTGCACTACTACGATCTGTACCGCCTCGATCCGAAGACGGAGAAGGAACTCGGCGCCACCTACCACGAGACCGTTGAGGACCTCATGCGTAGCGTGGACGTGGTGTCCATCCACTCCCCGCTCACCTCGGATACCTACCATATGGTGGACGAGAAGATGATCAACTCGATGCGCCGCGGTTCCTACATTGTGAATACCGCCCGCGCGGAGATCGTGGTGCGCGACGACATTGTCAAGGCCCTCGAATCCGGCCAGCTCGGCGGCTACGGCGGGGACGTGTGGTACCCGCAGCCCCCGGCCGAGGATCACCCGTGGCGCACCATGCCGCGCAACGCGATGACCCCTCACACCTCCGGTTCCTCGCTGTCCGCACAGACTCGCTACGCTGCCGGTACCCGCGAAATCCTCGAAGATTTCTTCGCTGGCCGCCAGCTGCGCGATTCCTACATTATCGTCCAGGGTGGGGCGCTCGCCGGAACCGGCGCGAAGTCCTACACCACCGACGGTAAGGCCAGCCCCGGATCCACCGGTAAGTAAAAGGTAGAGCGTTCTCGCTCTATTTCTAGCTCTCGCAAGTCCTGAACTCTCCATCGGCGCCGCGTAGCGAACCGCGATCTTCCCTCGGGAATCCGATTCGCTCCGCGGCGCCGGTGTCGTGTGCGGATGTTTCGCGGCGGTGGCGTGCGCGGGCACCTCGCGGTGCCCTTCGCGCGCGTGTGCGTGTTTTCCGTTCCGCCGCACGGCCCCCTTTCACGCGGGCCAGCTTCTTCCCACTATGCATCCGGCGTACGCCCAGGAACGGCCACTAACCTGCGCTCCGGGAATTATCCCTTTCACTTTCACGGTCGAAACAGAAAGAGACTCTTATGCGCACATCGGCACTCCTCATGACGGGAGCTCTGCTGGTCCCGTTCGCCGCCCAGGCCCTGCCGGTTCTCAGCCCCGCTCCCGCCGCCGCCAGCGACATCGCCCCCGGTAATAGTTCCGCAGCTCAGCTCGCTGAGGCCCGTGCCCGGCTCACCGCCGCAATTAAAGCGCGGGACGCCATCCTCGCGGAAATAAAAGCGAGCGGCGCGAGCCTCGCGGATATTCAGAGCGCCGCGCAGGCTTACGCGCGGGCAAACGCGCAGGTGGAGGCCGCGCAACAGGCGTATGATGCCGCGGTAGCGAAAGCTTCCGGTTTCGATTCCGCAAAGAAGGGGTACGACGACGCAGCTTCCGTCATGCCCCAACTCACCAAGAATGCTGAGTCCGCGCGGGCCCGCCGCGATGCCGCGCAGGCCTCCTACGATAAGGCCATTGCGCCCAATCCCGAAGCCGCCAAAGCCGCCCAGGAAAAAGTGGATGCCGCCCGGGCCAAGCTTGAAGAATCCAAGGCTGCGGCGAAGGTGCAGTGGGATCGGGGAGCCCTCGGGTTTTACGAAGCCCGCAACGCCCAGAAGGCCCTCGATGTTTTCACCACCAATACGGAGTACCAGGGTAAGCCGCTGGCTTCCTATACCCACCCGGGCGCGGCCGATGATGCCACGAACCTGGATTCCATGGCGAAAACCCTGAGCCTCATTACGAAGATCAACGAGCTGCGCGCCGCGCACCAGCTTGAGCCCCTCAAGGTCACGGACTACCTCATGGCGGTTGCCCAGCTCCAGGTCAATGCGCAATCTCGCACCAATAAAATGACGCATATTAAAGCGTTCAACGTGGCAGAAAATCTTGCCTCCGCGAACTACCCCGGCGATGAGCTTTCCCTCAAGCTCTGGTATCACAACGAAAAAGCCCTCCATGATCAGGGCGTCACGGACTTCGCGAAAGTCGGACATTACCTTAATATTGTCAATCCCAATTACTCCGTAACGGGAATGGCTTTCGCCCCTAATATCCAGGCGAATACTTTCGATCACACGCCTCTTTACGGGGATAACTCGCAGCCGCAGACGGTTGCGGACTACTCTGCCGCGCTGCAGAGTTATATGAATGGTCTCAAGGATGAGATGGCCCAGGGATCCTCCGTGGCCCGCACGGCTCTGGCAGATGCGACGGCCGAACTCGAAGCAGCTACCAAGGGCGATCCCGAATCCTTGGAGGCTCAAATCGCGAAGACGCAACTAGAAACTGCCGCCCGAGAGTACGACGAGGCCAAGGCCGCGCTCGATACCGCGCAGACGAAGCTCACTGCCGCGACCGCAGCTTATGAGAGCGCGAAGGCCGCGAAGCAAGCCGTCCAGAAACTGGCCGAGCAGCTCACCGTCGCTCAGGGCGAGCGGGATCGTGCCGCCGCCCGCGCCGCGCAGCTCGGGGAATTCGGCGAGCGGCTCGCCGCCGCGGAGGCCGATGTGGCGCGCGCCCAGGCCGATGTAGATCGACTTTCACCCGCGCCGGCGCCGAAGCCCACGCCTACACCCGGCGCGCCCGGCACGAACGTGCCCACTCCCAATAATCCCGCCACCGGCAATATTTTCTATGTTTCCAATGATTGGACCTCACGCGAGGCCGCCAGCGTATTTTCCTACGGGCGGGCCGGCGATGAGGTGCTCGTCGGCGATTGGGACGGCGATGGTAAGGATACCTTCGCGGTGCGCCGCGGCAATAAGATCTACGTCAAGAACAGCGTGGATGGCGGAGCTGCCGATGTGGAATTCGCCTACGGCCGCGCCGGCGATGAAATCCTGGTAGGCGATTTCGATGGCGACGGCAAGGATACCTTCGCCGTGCGGCGGGGCAATACTTTCTACGTCCTCAATTCCCTGCACGGCGGGGAGGCCGACCGGGTGGTCCACTACGGGCGCGCGGGCGACACCGTCCTCACCGGCGATTTCGACGGGGACGGCAAGGATACCTTCGCGGTGCGCCGCGGCAACCTGTACTACGTCAAAAACGCCATCGCAGGCGGCGCCGCGGATACCGTTTTTTCTTACGGCCGTGCCAGTGACGCCACAATTTTGGGCGATTTTAACGGCGACGGCGTAGATACGCTGGCGGTACGCCGGGGCAACACCGTTTACGTGAAGAATTCGCTGGCCGCCGGAGAAGCGGATCAGGTCCTCACCTACGGGCGCACCTCCGACCAGCTCTTCGTGGGCGATTGGGACGGCAACGGCACCGACACCCCCGCCGTCCGCCGCTAAGGCACGCCCCACGAACCACGCTGCCGAAGTGGCGCGCTGCACTAGCCAAGGCGAGCTTTAGCTAGCGCGCCACTTCGCCGCCGGAGATCTCCGCGATGGTGAGTTCTTCGCGGGTGGGCCCGCCTTCCCAATCGCCGATGGTGCCCACCGCGAAGGCCCCGAGGAGGTGCCCGCGGTCCAGGCGTTCCGCGAAGGAAAGCCCCTCGAGCCACCCGGAAAGATAACCGGCCACGAAGGCGTCACCAGCCCCGATGGTATCCACAACGGTCACCCGCCGCCCGGGCCGTTCCACCGACTCGGTGGGGGTGGTCACGCGCGCCGTCGTCGAATCTTTCCACACCACTTCCGAAACGCCCCAGTCCAGCAAGCGCTGAGTCGCCGCGGCCACCTCGGATTCGCCGGTGAGCAGCTCCAGTTCCTCCGTGCCGCCGAAGACCACATGCGCCCCGCGCGCGATCTGCGCGAGCACCGGCGCTGCATCCTGAGCATTCCACAAGCGCGAGCGGAAATTGACGTCGAAAGAGACCGGTACCCCGCGCTCCCCGGCCAGCTCCACGGCGAGCATCGTGGCGGCGCGCGCTTCCTCCCCTAGCGCCGGGGTGATGCCCGTCAGATGCACGATTTTTGGCTCCAGCTCAAACATGGCGCGGATCTGATCAGGGGTAATGAGGCGCCCGGCGGAAAACTTACGATGGTAATCCACCGCGAACGTCCCCAGCCCAGCGTGGCGCGACACCAGCACCCCGGTGGGCGCGGTGGTGATCTGGCGGGCGTGATCCCAGCGCACGCCCTCGCCCCGCAGGGTTCGCATAATCATGTACCCAAACAGGTCCTTGCCGACGCTCCCGACCCACGCGGTGGAATGCCCCAACCGAGCCATTCCGATGGCCACATTCGTTTCCGCGCCGCCGAAGGACGCGCGCGGCCGCGCCCCGATCTGCGGGGATTCCGTAAAGGTCAGAGCCCCCATCGATTCGCCGAAAGTCACCAGATCCGTCATATTTTTCCTCCTTGATGACGACGCCGCCCGCGCCCCGCCGCCCCGGCCTGGTGTGCCGGAGTCGCGCGCGTGGCGGTCACCATAGCCATCATATCGAGGGGGAGTCCGCGCGGGCGGAGAGGCCCGGCGTCGTCGTTAAGAAAAGGAAAAGCGCGGCGACCGGGCCGTGCAGGGACGCACGACGGCGCGAACGAGCCGCGAGCGCGCGCGTGAATCTCGGCACATCACGGCCCCCAGCACCGCACCTAACTAAAACATCGCCGTAGTTTTACTGTATCTTTACTAATGGGAGCGGGTTCCACGCACCCCTCCCGCAAGCTTTGCGTGAATCGCGCGGGCCCGGGCAGATCGCAGACCGCGAGCGCCCGCGCATCGCGCCAAGCGCAACTATCGCAACCGTAGGAGGGACGATGAACGCATATACGCCGTGGACCATGCTGGTCGACGCCGGAATGATTGGCCTGCTGCTCGCCATTGGGGTGTTCCTGCGCGCCCGGGTGAAGTGGCTGCAGAATATGCTGGTTCCCGCCTCGGTGATTGCCGGTGCGCTGGGGCTGGTGCTCGGCCCGAATGTGCTGGGGGCGGTAGCGGAAAGCCGCGGCTGGCATATCGGGTCCTGGCAGGTGACCGGGATTCCGTTCTCCGAGCATATGGGCACGTATGCCTCGATTCTTATTGTTATTGTGTTTGCTTGCATGGCCCTCACCGATGATTTCGATATTCGCAAAGTCAATAAAGCGGTGGGCGGTTTTGCTTCCTACGGGGTGCTTATGTACGGGGCGCAGGTGGCGCTCGGTATGGCTTTCGCGCTGCTGTTCCTCACCCCGGTGCTCGGTTCGCCGGATGTGCTGGGCATTATGCTGTTCACCGGCTGGGCGGGCGGTTTCGGTACCGCGGCAGCCGTGGGCAATATTTACGCGGAAAATGGGCAGCCGGAAGTGGCCTCGCTGGCTTTCACCTCGGCCACGGTGGGGCTGCTGGTCGGGGTGGTCGGCGGGATTATCCTCGCGAAATTCGGGGCGCGGCGCGGGCAGGCCAAGGCTTTCCGCGGTATGGATTCCCTGCCCGATGAGCTCCTCACCGGGGTGCTCGATGCCAATAAGCGCCGCCCGGCCCTGGGCTACCACACCTTCTCCGGCGGTTCGATTGAGACGCTCTCCTTCGAGGTCGGGATTGTGAGTCTGGTGGCGGTGGCCGGCTACGGGATTGGTCAGCTCCTCAAGCACCTGTTCCCCGGTATTTCCTTCCCGCTTTTCGCCATCGCTTTCCTGGTGGGGATCGTGGTGCGGATTGTTATGAACGGAGTGGGGGCCTCCCACCTGCTCGACGCGGGCACGCTGCGCTCGGTTTCCGGGCTGTGCACGGACATTCTGATTGTGTGCGGTATTGCTTCGATTCAGCCGGAATTTGTTTCCGACCACCTGCTGGCCCTCGGCTTGCTGTTCCTCTTCGGTCTTATTCTGTGCACGGTTTTGGGCCTGGTGGTGGCTCCGCGGCTCATGGGCGAGGGCTGGTTCGAACGCCAGCTCTTCACCTGGGGGTGGGCTACCGGCTCTGTTTCCACCGGCCTGGCGCTGCTGCGCATCGTGGATCCCAAGCTGGAATCGGGCACCATTGAGCAATTCGGTTACGCCTATCTGCCGGTGGTTCCGGTGGAGATTTCCGCGGTGTCCTTCGTGCCGGTTATGGCGTTGGCCGGGATGGGCTGGGCCGTGGTGGGCGTCTGGGGTGCCATCGCGGTGCTCGGGTTGCTCGGCGGCTGGTGGGTGGTGCGCTCCGGGCACGCGAATACCCACGGCGAGCCCGGCCCGGTGGGCACCCTGGGTACCGGGTTTACCGGCTAGCGCGTTTCGGCTCGCGTGCGGCTCGCCTGGGGTTCGCGTGCGGTTGCATGCGGTTGCATGCGGGTGCGCGCGGGTACGCGCGGGTACGCGGGTGCGCGGTTCGCCCACCCACTCCAGTCCGTGCAACGCGGCCCGCTTCGCTACCATGGTGGCATGAACGACGACGCTGCCACCTCCCCGACCGCGAACTCTCTCACCCAGCGTTTCCTCTCCGCGGTGGAAGACCTCCGGGCTGAGCTCGATCATGCCACCGGCCTGGATTCGCGTGGTTTCGGGGATGCCTGGGCGAAGGCGTACGAAAAGCGGGTTCCCGCCGTCGTTCGCAATAACAACCTGGGCGAGGTACTGCGCAATCTGCGCAATACCATCGCGCATAACAACTACAAGAACGGCCAACCCATTGCCACCCCGCGCGCGGACCTGGTCGAAGCCGCCGAGCGGCTACTTTTCCAGGTGCGCAACGAACCGCAGATCCAAAACTTCATGATTCACGACGTCGCGACCGTCTCTCCCGTGGATACTTTCGCTACCGTCGCCGCTATTCTCGACGCGCACGGCTACGCCCAGCTTCCGGTGGTGGATGGCTCCACGATTATCGGGCTGCTCACCACCAATATGGTGGCCCGCTGGGTGTCCGGAATGGTGACTGCCGGGAAAGAATCCCAGCTGGCCGACGTGCCGGCCGGGGATATCCTCGCCCACAGCGGCACGCACGACGCTCCCCTCTACGCCAAACCTTCCGATAGGGCCATGGCAGTATGCACAGCCCTGACCGACCGCGGCCATCCCGCAGTGCTCATCACTCGCACCGGGGATGCCACCGGGGTGCTTATCGGGCTGGTGGCCCGCGCGGATGTGGGGCGGATTTTCAGGGACATCGCCATCGCAAGGTAAGCGGGCGGGGCGGGAGGCTGCGGCGTCGTCGTACTATTCTGTGGTGCGGCGGCGCGCGAGCGATGCGGGGACCTGCGCACGCACGAAACGCTACCCGCGCGCAGCGGCACGCACACATCAGCGCTGCGCCCTCGCGAGGCGCGAAACCACCGCGCCCTCGCTCAGGAAGAGATTTTCGCCTTCCCGTTATCTATTTAAAGCTTTCTGCGGCACACTAGAATGTATCTATCGCCACGTTATTGGCTGACGCAAAGGGGATGTGATGGCGCAAGAAGATGTTGAGAACGCACGGGCAAGCACCACCGGGCCGCTTCCGGGCTCCGGCTACGTGGCGTCCTCCTCCGAAGAAGCGCGGGCAGCCGCGGCGCGCGAACCGAACCGCCGGACCGTGGGTGAATTGTTTTCCTCCGCCACGGCGCAATTCTCCACCCTGGTCCGCGACGAAATTCAGTACACCCAGGCCAGTCTCAAGCACAAGGTCCTCAACCTCGGGATGGGCGGGGTGCTCCTCGCGGTGGCCGGGGTGCTGGCGCTGTTCATGCTCGGTTTTCTGCTGCACGCGGCGGCGGCCTTCTTTACGGTTGTGTTCGGCGGGCGCTGGTGGGCCGGTTACCTCGCGGTCGCCGGAATTCTGCTCCTTATTATTGCGGTGCTCGCGCTGCTGGGGCTGCGCAAACTCAAGAAATCCGGAAAGTATCCAACTAATCTTGTTGGCGGCCTGAGCAAGGACGTCGACGCCGTGAAGAAAGGCCTGTCGAAGTGAGCGCTTCCGATAACCGTAAACCTGAGGACATCCAGCGCGATATCGAGCGCACCCGCGCGGAGCTGACCGCCACCGTCAATGAGCTGGTGGATCGCCTGGATCCGCGCACGAATATCAAGAACGCGACCGATGCCGCGAAGGACAAGATGGCCACCACCACGGCCACGCTCAAGGACAAGGCCTCCGCTTTTGCCGAGGCGGCGAAGGATAAGGCTGCGGCTTTCGCAGATAGCGCGAAGAGCACCGCGGCGGATGCCTCCGCCAAAGCCTCTGCAAAAGCCTCGGATTTCGCGCATACCGCGANAGATGGGTATAAGGGACAGCGTTGAGGCGGTTGCTGAAGGCGCCGCGTGCGGCGGCGGTTGCGGTTGTGGCGGCGGCGACCACGATTTCGGCGACCACGCCTGTGAGTGCGGTGGCGGTGCGTGCGGTGGCGCGCATCATTACGACGACGCCGCCACCGGCCACGGGTGCTCAGGCCACTGTTCCGCCGGTCATTCCTTTGCCGGGATTCCCTCGGCCGCGCAGGTAGCCCAGGATGTTATTGACGATGCTCGGCGCGGGGAACAAACCGGGCTCGCCGTGGTGGCTGGCCTCGGCGTTGCCGCCCTGGGTGCAGTCACGCTGCTGGGCAGTGCCCTCTTCGGGCGCGGGCGCCGGCGCAAGTAACCACGTGGCGCGTGACACCTGTCGCGGGGTTCGTGGCCGCTTTACAGGCCATCTACCTGGGAAAGGTGAGGAGCGCCGTACTCTTTCCGCGTATGTCACATAGCCATATATAGGCCATAGCGGCTAATATAGGTCACGAAATAGTAAACCGGGCCAGATGAGCCCAGATGAGATGAAGGGGGTCGAGCTCATGGGGCGCGGCCGTCAGAAGGCTAAGCAGCGTAAGGTAGCCCGGAATCTCAAGTACTTTACACCGGATACTGATTACGCCGCTCTCGAGCGTGAGCTGGGTATTAATCGTGATGAGCGCCAGGAATCCCACTACGATTCCTCGGATGATCCGTATGCTCGTTACGCCGACTACGCAGATTACGACGAGTCAGATGACAATGAAGATGACTGGGCGGATGACTACGATCCGAACAATATTCCACCAGCCACCAAATAGGTACTCATTCCTGTAACGAACGTGCCGGCGGCCCCAGGGCTGCCGGCACAATTGTTTCTGAGCCAGCCCCGGAAACGAAGTGTCTATAAGAGCACCGCTTCTGGGCGATTTCGTGTCTCTTACGCCCACTACGCGGGATGCGTTGTCTGGAATGCACACTTCGAGGAGGCGAGAGGCCGGGCCGGATAACAGAATGTACATGGGTGACAGTTTTTCCGCGATTTAATGTCCGTGGCGTACATTCTGTGTTAGCGACGGTCCGAAATGCACCTTTTGCAGCCCTGAATCTTGAAAATGGCCCATTCCGCCGACCCCGCCCCGCCCGAGGCGG
>NZ_LT706966.1:118207-119135 GCF_900155575.1 Actinotignum timonense
TTAGCGACGGTCCGAAATGCCCCTTTTGCAGCCCTGAATCTTGAAAATGGCCCATCCCGCCGCCCCCGCCCCGCCCGAGGCGGGTGTGTTTTTCCGAGGTGTACTTCGCGTGTACGACATCTGCACTACAGCTCGGAAAACACGTACTACCCCCGCCGGGACGCGTGTGACTATTGAGGCTCCAGAGACGTGTGTGACTTATGGGATTCCCGCGGTCAGCGCTTCACACCCTCAGCTCAGTGATCCGCACCGGCCACATGCACCAGGGGGAGAAACTCGGAGAGGTTCGCGCGGGTTCCGGAGGCGTCCACCCGCCCGGAAGCCACAGCATCATCCCAGTTCAGAGTCCCCACGCACAATCCCAGGAACGTTCCCGCATCGCATTCGACCACATTCGGCGGGGTACCGCGCCGGTGGCGCACCCCGGCAACCGCCTGCACCGCGCCAACATACGGAACTCGGATTTCCACCGCGTGCCCGGGATGCCGAGCAGCCAACTCCTCGAGCAGAAACCGCACCGCCGTGCGCGACTCACTCGCGCTGAGCTCCTCACCTGCGCGAAAGCGGGCGAGGAGGGGCAGCGCGTCCACGCTATCGATTTTTCGTGTCACGGATCCACTCTACGACGCCTTGGATGACAACGGCACCTAAGGTACGACGGCGCCGCCGCGAGCGCGCCCGCCCGGCGAAGTAGGCAATCCGCCGGGCGCACGCCGCCCCTAGATCACACCCTGGGCGATCATCGCCTCCGCGACCATCTCGAAGCCCGCGGCATTGGCGCCCACCACGTAGTTGCCTTCGTGGCCGTAGCGGGCGGCGGCATCCAGGGAGGTGTCGTGGATATCGCGCATGATGTCGTGCAGTTTGGCATCCACCTTTTCGAAGCTCCAGCTTTGCCGCGCGGAATTCTGCTGCATTTCCAGCGCGG
>NZ_LT706966.1:119236-376839 GCF_900155575.1 Actinotignum timonense
GCCTTGTTCGATAGCGAAAGAGGTTTACAACCCGAAAGCCTTCATCCCCCACGCGGCGTCGCTGCATCAGGCTTTCGCCCATTGTGCAATATCCCCCACTGCTGCCTCCCGTAGGAGTCTGGGCCGTATCTCAGTCCCAATGTGGCCGGTCACCCTCTCAGGCCGGCTACCCGTCACCGCCTTGGTAGGCCATCACCCCACCAACAAGCTGATAGGCCGCGAGCCCATCCCCCTTCACACAAAAGCTTTCCCAACACCCCCATGCGAGAGCGCCAGAATATTCGGTATTAGACCCCGTTTCCAAGGCTTATCCCAAAAAGGAGGGCAGGTTACCCACGTATTACTCACCCGTTCGCCACTAATCCACCCACAACAAGTTGCAGGCTTCATCGTTCGACTTGCATGTGTTAAGCACGCCGCCAGCGTTCGTCCTGAGCCAGGATCAAACTCTCCACAAAAAACTGTAAAGAGCAAGACAACATCTAGCTCAACAAAAAAATAAATAACAAGAACAAAAACACCACCAACAAACAAACCAAACACACCCACATATAACAAACGAATGCATCCAGTCTTCATTGTTGGCGTGCTAACTGTCCTTGCACACACCCACACAACCACCAGGAAACCAACAATCAGTAATCAGTCAACCTGGCCCGGTTGTGTGAACAAAAAATTCACGTAAAAAATATATTAGTCAGACACGCTATTAAGCATCCAAACACCATATCCACACCCCACACCAACCATCCACATCAAACAGACTGGTTGATCCAGGGAGAATCATTCACGCTCAAGAAGAGCAACCCCGTTAGCCTACCACCACCAAGCATTCCCAGCAAACCGGGAAGCTCGTGGCCTTGGCCACTCACAGGGATTTGTTTGCCGCTCCGGGCCCTTACCGGGCTCTCGGCGACGGATAACAAGCTTACAAGCCCACCCCGCTAGACGCAAATCAAACCAGAGAGACACCCACCACACACCCGAGGGAACCGCGTCGGAGTTTCCTAGACAGCTGCCACACTCTCGCGAACCGCCTGCGCCACCGCAGCGGCAGCCCGCTCGTCAAAGGCAGAAACGATGATGTAATCCGGATTCGCTTCCTCCCCGACCAGATCAGCGAGCGCCTTAGCCGCGGCCAGCAGCATCGTGTCACTGACCTCGGTGGCATGAGCGTCGAGCAAACCGCGGAAGATCCCGGGGAAAGCCAGCACGTTATTGATCTGATTCGGGTAGTCCGAACGGCCAGTTGCCACCACCGCGGCGTGCTCGCGCGCGATTTCGGGAGCAATTTCCGGGGTGGGATTAGCCAGGGCGAAAACGATGGCATCTTTGGCCATGGTGTCCAGAGCTGCGCCGTCGAGAATATTAGGGCCGGAAACGCCGATAAACACATCCGCACCCTGCAGGGCCGCACGCACATCGCCGTCGATCTGCCGGGGATTGGTGCGGCCCGCAACCCAGGCGTGACCGGGGTTGATTTCGCTGCGGAAGGGACCGAGAGTGCCGGCGCGGTCCACGGCAATGATGTCCCGCACCCCGTATTCCAGTAGTAAGCGAATAATCGCGGTGCCGGCGGCGCCGATTCCGCATACCACCACGCGTGCGTCTGCGGGTTTTTTCCCAACCACACGCAGCGCGGTGATGAGGGCGGCCAGCACCACAACGGCGGTGCCGTGCTGGTCGTCGTGGAAGACCGGGATATCAAGTTCCGCGCGCAGGCGTTTTTCGATCTCGAAGCAGCGCGGGGCGGAGATATCTTCCAGATTGATACCGGCATACGCAGGGGCGATGGCTCGCACCGCCGCAATGATTTCCTCGGTATCGGTGGTGGCCAGGGGCACCGGCCAGGCATCCACGCCCGCGAAACGCCTGAAGAGCGCGGCCTTCCCCTCCATGACCGGGAGGGAGGCCAGCGGCCCGATATCGCCCAGGCCGAGCACCGCGGTGCCGTCTGTCACCACGGCCACGGTATTGGATTTCACCGTGTAGCGGCGGGCCAGTTCCGGCTGGGCGTGAATCGCTTCGCAGACTTTGGCCACCCCGGGCGTGTATACCCGGGCCAGGTCCTCGCGGTTTTCGATGGCGGCCGTCGCGTGGGTTTCTAATTTGCCGCCTTCGTGGGCTGCAAAAATCTCGCGTTGGGAGGGAGGTGGCACGAACTGCTGGGCCTCACCCGAAGGCGATGCCACGTCAGATTGTTGCTCTGTCCCTGCTTGTGTTCGCGCCACCTGCGCCTCCTTCACGAGATATGCCCGGTTTCGTCCGGGTTCGCTACCGCGCCTTTTCGGCCCGGTTCACCACCGCCGCTTTACTCGGCCGCGGCGCGCTCCATAATGAGGGCGCGCACGGCACCGGCGTCGGCCTTACCGTGGGTCGCCTTCATGACGGCACCGATAATGGCACCGGCGGCCTGCACCTTTCCGCCGCGAATTTTTTCGACGACGTCAGGGTTGGCAGCCAGGGCCTCATCCACGGCCTTCTCCAGAGCTCCGCTATCGGAAACGATCTCCAGATTGCGCGCGGCAACAACCTCCTCCGGGCTGCCTTCCCCGGCGAGGACTCCCGCCAGCGCCTGGCGGCCCAGCTTGTCATTGAGCCGCCCGCTCTGGACCAGGCCGTCCAGCTCGGCAACCGCCTCCGGGGTAATGGGGGCGTCCTCGAGTTCGACGTCGTTATCCTTGGCGTAGCGGGCGATATCACCCATCCACCATTTGCGGGCTCCGGCGGGCGTTGCCCCGGCCCGGACGGTGGCGTCCACCAGATCCACCGCGCCGGCGTTGATAAGATCGCGCAATTCCTCCGGGGAAAGCTCCCACTCCTCGGTGATACGGGCGCGCTTCGCCGCCGGCAGTTCGGGCAGCCCCGCGCACACCTCCTCCACGTACTCGGGAGTGCAGATCACCGGAACCAGATCCGGTTCGGGGAAGTAGCGGTAGTCATCCGCGTCCGACTTCACGCGCCCGGCAATGGTGCCCTGGATTTCTTCCTTGTAATGGCGCGTTTCCTGGAGAATCGTGCCACCGGCAGCCAGGATGGCAGCCTGGCGGGAGATCTCGTAGCGAATGGTGTTTTCGATACCGCGGAAAGAATTGACATTCTTCGTTTCGGTACGGGTGCCGAAAGGAGCATCCGGGCTTTCCCGCAGGGACACATTGACATCCGCGCGGATATTGCCGCGTTCCATCCGCCCCTCGGAAATGCCGAGCGCCCGCACCAGTTCGCGGATCCCACGCACGTACGCGCCGGCGATCTCCGGGGCGTTCTTCCCCACCCCGGTGGCCGGATCGGAAACGATCTCAATCAGCGGCACCCCGGAACGGTTGTAATCCACCAGCGAGTAGCGCGCCCCCTGGAGGCGCCCATCGGCCCCACCCACGTGGGTGTTCTTCCCGGCGTCTTCTTCCAGATGCGCGTGTTCGATGGGGAAACGGTAGGGAGTGCCGTCGGCCAGCTCGATATCCAGGTAGCCGCCCAGGATAATCGGCTGGGCGTTCTGGGTGATCTGGTAGGCCTTGGGCAGATCCGGGTAGAAGTAGTTCTTGCGTTCGAAACGCGAGAGCTCGTTAATGCGGGAATTGAGGGCCAGGCCCAGCTTCACCGCGTATTCCACCGCCGCCTCGTTGACCACCGGGAGCGAACCGGGAAGCCCAAGGGAGACCGGCTGCACATCGGTATTGGGTTCAGCACCGAAAGCCACGGGTGCGGCGTCGAAAATCTTGGTGTGTGTGGACAGCTCCACGTGCACTTCCAAACCGATCACCGGGTCGAAACGCGCGACGGCGTCCTCGTAATTCATGAGTTCATCCATGCTTTATTCCTCCCAATCCCGCGCGGGGCAGGCAGCGGGGACGTTGTGGCCGAGCGCGGCGTCGATAGCCGCGGCCACCCGGTACATGAGGGCGTCCGCCCGGGCCGGGCTGAGAATCTGCAAGCCCACCGGCAGCCCTTCCGAGAGCCCGGCCGGCAGCGAAATACCCGGGATTCCGGCCAGGTTGGCGGGAATGGTGGCGATGTCGTTGAGGTACATGGCCAGCGGGTCGTTCGTTTTCGAGCCGAAGGGGAAGGCCACCGTGGGCGAAGTGGGCGATACGATCACGTGGCACCGGGCGAAAGCCTGCTCCAGATCACGCTGAACCAGGGTGCGGACCCGCAGGGCCGCGCCGTAGAAGGCATCGAAATTCCCGGCGGAGAGCACGTGGGTGCCCAGGATAATGCGGCGTTTGACTTCCTCACCGAAACCGGCCGCGCGGGTAGCGCGCATCACGGTTTCCGCGGTGACCGGCCCTTCTTCGGGTTCCACCCGCAGGCCGTAGCGCATTCCGTCGAAACGGGCCAGGTTGGAGGAAACCTCGGCGGGCATGATGAGGTAGTAGGCGGCCAGCGAATAGTGGAAACTGGGGCAGGAAAGCTCCACCGTTTCCGCGCCGAGTTCGCGCATGCGCGCCACCGCGTTTTCGAAAGCCTCGAGCACGCCGGGCGCGTAGCCCTCCCCGTGCATTTCTTCCACGAGCCCCACCTTGAGGCCCGCGAGCGGGCGCTCCGGATCACTTCCGGCACCGTCCCAGCTCCCGGCTTCGCCGTGGCAGGCCGCCACCAGGCCGGAAGGCGTATCGGGAAGCGAGGTGGAATCGTGGGGATCGTGCCCGCTGAGCAGCTCCTGGAGCAGCGCGGCATCTTCCACGGTGCGGGTGACCGGCCCGATCTGGTCCAGCGAGGATGCCATGGCGATCAAACCGAAGCGGGACACCGCCCCGTAGGTGGGTTTTGTTCCCACCGTTCCGGTGACCGCGGCCGGCTGGCGGATCGACCCGCCGGTATCGGAACCGAGGGCGAGCGGCACCATAAACGCACCGACGGCCGCGGCGCTACCGCCGCCCGAACCGCCCGGAATCCGGTCCAGATCCCAGGGGTTGCGCGAGGGCCCGAAAGCGGAATGCTCCGTGGAGGACCCCATCGCGAATTCGTCCATATTGGTTTTGCCCACGATAGGGAGCCGGGCTTCTTTAATTTTTACGACGACGCTCGCATCGTACGGCGGGCGCCACCCTTCCAAGATTTTCGACGCCGCGGTGGTGGGAATCCCGCGGGTGCAAATATTGTCCTTTACCGCGATGGGGATACCGGCCAGCGGGTGGAGTTCCTGGCCTTCCGCGCGGGCGGCATCCACCCCGCGGGCCACCTCCAGGGCACCCTCCCGATCTACGTACAGGAAAGCGTTCACCTTGGG
Organism: Actinotignum timonense; assembly: GCF_900155575.1. GTDB lineage: Bacteria > Actinomycetota > Actinomycetes > Actinomycetales > Actinomycetaceae > Actinotignum > Actinotignum timonense. Next base: position 124,467 of record NZ_LT706966.1, read on the forward strand.
GTTGAGCGCCTCGATGCGATCCAGGCAGGCGGTGGTGAGTTCCACGGAGGTGATCTCCCCCGCGCGCAGCAGCGCGGAAAGTTCAGCGGCGGACTTGAGCAACAAGCTATTCATTTATTCCTCCCCCATAATGCGCGGGACGAGGAATTTACCTTCTTCGGCGGCCGGGGCCGCGGCGAGGACTTCCTCACGATCAAGGGTTTCCCCCGGAATATCGGGGCGTTTGACATTGGCCAGCGGGAGCGGATTATAGGTAAAGGGAATATCCGGGCTAACAACTTCGGATACCGCCTTCACTGCATCCTCGATGACGGAAAGCTCACCGGCCATTTTTTCGGCTTCGGCATCCGTCAGGGCGATGCGGGATAGCTCCGCTAAGCGCGCTACCTCTTCCTTAGAAAATGACGACATGGCTCAAGTCTACGCGGTTGCACCGCGCGATGGCGCACCCGTGGATTAGTGAGAAGCGGGGAGCGTCTACAATTGGCGCTATGACTGAGTGGACTTCGCGCCGGGTGCTGCGCACGGCGGGTATGCTCGCGGCCGCGGCGCCTTTGGCCGCCGCGGGCGCCGTCGTCGTTGTAGATGAAATGCGCAAACGCCGCACCCCACCGGTCAGTTCCTACCCGCATCTGCCCCCGCAAGAAGTGCAGGTCGGGCGTGACCACGCGATCTTGTATACGGGTGCCGCGGATGTGTACCGCGCGATGCTCGCCGATATTAATAATGCGCGGGACCATATTTATTTCGAGTGGTTTATTGTCAAAGCGGATCACGTGGGGCACCGTTTCCGCGACGCGCTTATCGCGGCGGCGCACCGCGGGGTGCAGGTCCATGTGCTGCTGGACACCTGGGGGAATCTCAATCAGCCGCCCTCGTTCCGGCACCCGCCGCGGATCGCGAATCTGCACTGGATGAATTTCCCGCTGGTGCGCACCGGTATTTTAACCGGGCGTTCGCGCGATAAAGGGCGCGATCACCGCAAAATCTTGACGGTGGACGGGCGCGTCGGCTACGTGGGTGGCTACAATATTGGCGGCCTGTACGTGACCGAATGGCGCGATACCCACCTGCGCGTGGAGGGTCCCTCGGTGTGGGAGCTGGATGTGGCTTTTGTGGATATGTGGAATGCCTACCGCAAGCGCGATCATCCCACCCTGCGCCGCGCCCTCACCCACCACTGGGATTCGCGCATGCGGGCGGTCACGAATTCCCCCGCGCATAATACTTATCCTATTTCTTCGCTGTATTTGGACGCGCTGGCGCGCTCCTCGCAGCGGGCCTGGATCACCATGGGGTATTTCATTCCGGATGCGCCCATGCTCGACGCGCTCACCGACGCGGCCGAACGCGGCGTGGACGTGCGGATTCTTATCCCGCAGTACTCCAATCATATTTATACGGATTGGGTGGGGCGGCCGCATTACGAGCGGCTGCTGCGCGCCGGGGTGCGGATTTTCCTCTACCAGGACGCCATGATTCACGCGAAAACCATGACGATGGATTCCACCTGGTCTACCGTGGGGACCGCGAATATTGACCGGCTGTCCCTGCGGGGGAATTTCGAAATTAATATGTCGATTCACGATGCCGGTTTCGCGGCCGTGATGGAAAAGATTTTCGAATTCGACCTGCGGAATACCCGCGAACTCACTCTGGGGGAATGGGACCAGCGCGGCACGCTGGCACGGGTAACCGAAAAGGTCATGGCTCCGCTCGCGCCGCTGCTTTAGGCGGGCAGCTGGCCGGTGCGCAGCAGCTCGGTGAATTCTGCTTCACTCAGGCGCGGGATACCGAGTTCTTCAGCCTTGGCGGCTTTCGACCCGGCGTTCTCCCCCACCACCACCGCGGTGGTTTTCTTGGAAACCGAGCCGGCGGCTTTCCCGCCGTGCTTGAGGATCGCTTCTTTGACCGAATCGCGGGTATAGCCCTCCAGGGAGCCGGTGGCCACAATGGTCATGCCCGCCAGCGTTTGGGGAACCTGCTCCGCGGCCGCGGTATCATCGGCGAAAACTACCCCGGCGGCTTCCCATTGCTCAATAATCTCCAGATGCCAGGGCACCTCGAACCATTCCTTAAAGGAGCGGGCGATAATCTCCCCCACGCCGTCCACCGCGGAGAGTTCCTCCACGGAAGCGGCGCGCAGCTGCGCCAAATCCGGGAACGCCGCCGCGAGCGCGCGGGCCGCGGTGGGGCCGACGTGCCGGATGGAGAGGGCCACGAGTTTGCGCCAGAGTTCTTTGCCGCGGGCTTTTTCCAGCTCGGTGAGCATGGTGAGGAGGGCTTTGCCGGGTTCGCTTTCTTTGGTGATGACGCGTTGGCCGGCGCTGCTTCCCCACGTGGGTTTGGTCCAGGCGGCGCGCACGTAGCGGTAGTCGCCGGTGGGTTGGCCGGCATTGCGGATTTCTTTCCATACCCAGGTGGTGGCTACGTCCGCGGCTTGTACCGCGAAAAGTCCGGCTTCGCTGTGGAGCACCGGTTCTTGGGGTTCGGGAACACCCAGGCTGCGAGCCACGGCGGGTGGGATAATCACCTCGGAGTCGAGGATGGCGCCGTCGCCGTCCACAATGCCCAGGTCGCGTGCCGCTTCGCGTGCGAGGCGCAGGGTTTTTTTGCGCCCGTCGGTACCTTCGATTTCGAGGCGGTGGCCGCTGGCGAGGGCGATGAGTGCTTCGCGGCGCCGGGCGTCCGGGTTGGTGAGCCAGAGGGCGGTTTCCTCGCCGAGCGCTTCCACGTCCAGCGCCCCGCGCGAGCCGATATGGACCACGCGTTCGGCCAGTTGGGCGGGGCAGGATTGCGCATTGGGGCAGCGCATATCCACATCGCCTTCCTGGGCGGGGGCGAGGGTGGCCCCGCAGGAGGGGCAGGCGCGCGGCATGACCCATTCGCGTTCGGTGCCGTCGCGCTCGAGGAGGACCGGGCCGACCACTTCGGGGATAACATCCCCGGCTTTGCGCACGATCACGACGTCGCCGATGCGCACGCCTTTGCGGGCTACTTCTTCGCGGTTGTGGAGGGTGGCTTGGGTGACGACCGAGCCGTCTACGAGCACGGGTTCCATAATGGCGTAGGGGGTGGCGCGCCCGGTGCGGCCCACATTGACCTGGATATCCAGGAGGGTGGTTTCCACTTCTTCGGGTGGGTATTTATAGGCGATGGCCCAGCGCGGGACGCGGGAGGTGTAGCCGAGCCCGGCCTGCGCCGCGCGGTCATTGACTTTGAGGACGGCGCCGTCGATCCCGTGGATGAGATCGTAGCGGTGGGCGGCCAGGTCTGCCACGAAGGCCTCGATATCTTCCCAGTTGGAGGCGAGTTTGGTGTAGGGGGAAATGGGCAGACCCCAGCGCGCGAATGCTTCGTATACGCCGGCCTGGGTGGAGAGCGTTTCGGCTAGGGAGGCGGGCACGCCCGCGAGCGCCCCGATGCCGTGGGCGATAAAGGAGAGCGGGCGGGAGGCGGTGACGGCCGGGTCTTTTTGGCGCAGCGAGCCGGCCGCGGCATTGCGCGGGTTGGCGAATTCGCGGCAGGAGCGGATGATGCGGTTGGCTTCGCGCACCGCTGCGGTATCCCCAATCTGTTCCGCGGCCGCGCGCTCGCGTTCGGCTGCTTCGCGGCGCTCGCGCTGCTCGGCGTTGAATTGCGCGAAATCGGCGAGAGGGAAGAAAACTTCCCCGCGTACTTCCATGACCTCCGGAATATCGCTGCCGCGCAGGCGCTGCGGAATGGCGGCGATGGTGGCGATATTGCGGGTGACATCTTCCCCGGTCACGCCGTCCCCGCGGGTGGCGGCCACGGTGAGCGCGCCGTTGTTATAGCGCAGGTTGATCGCGAGGCCGTCGATTTTTGCTTCCGCGGTGACGGCGGTGCCTGATGCCTCGGATACTCCCGGGAGCGCGGCGTACCAAGCGCGCAGATCCTCGAGGGAAAAGACATCCTGGAGGGAGTAGAGGCGCTCGCGGTGGAGCACCGGCGCGAAGGGCTGAGCATCGGGCACCGGCGCGCCGCCGAGCTCAGAGTTGGCGCCTTGCTCCCGTTCGGCACCGGGCTCCCGTCCCCCGCCGAGCTCCGGTTCAGTACCTTCATCCACCATCGCGCCCGCAGCCAGCGTGGCTGCGCCGTCGTTCTTCACCGGTGCCCCGACGGCGCGGCTGGGCGAATCCGGTGCCGCGAGCTCCGGGTAGCGTGCTTCCAGATCGCGCAGCTCGTGAATGAGGCGGTCGTAGTGGTCATCCGTCATGAGCGGATCGGCCCCGGAATGGTAGGCAATCTGCGCGCGGGTCAGCGTGGGGGCAATCTCATTCCAACGGCGGCGGGCCTCGTCAATGCTCATGCCCCTATTGTCCCTCACCACCCGGTTACCTCAAACCCCCAGCGCGCGGCGGGCCACCCCATAGTCGTTTAAGCCTGGAATAACAAGTGAGTAGCCCGGAAAGGACGGGCGTTGAAATATCACACCTGTGGGCTCTTTACCGCGGCTGCGCTCTTTGCAAAGATATATGGGTCTCACATACGGCTATATCCCGCAGAGGCGGGAATGCCCCGCGCTGGCGGGGAAAAGGAGGATTCATGGATTGGCGTTCGCGTGCCGCGTGCCTGACGGAAGACCCGGAGCTTTTCTTCCCGATTGGTAGTTCGGCCTCGGCCCTGGCCCAAACGGATCGGGCCAAGCGGGTATGCCAGGAATGTACCGTCCGTGACGACTGCTTGAATTACGCCCTCGAACATAACCAGGATTCAGGTGTGTGGGGTGGCACCTCCGAAGATGAACGCCGCCGGCTGCGCCGCCGCACCGCCCGCGCCCGCCGAGTGCGCGAACTTGCCTCCTAAGGCGAACCGGCCCAAGTCCTACCAGCCCACGTGCTTTGCGCGTGGGCTGCGTCGTCGTACTTAGTGGGCTGCGTCCTCGTACTTAATCTTTACGCGCGCCGGGAGAGGAAACTATTTTTCATCCGTGGGCGGTAGCCCGGCCGTCACATTAATCGTGAGCGTGACGGTGGTCCCCCCACCTTCCCGCGCCTCCCATTTAATGGTGCCGTGCAATTCGCCTTCCACCATGGTGCGCACAATCCGGGTGCCCAGGCCCTGCTTGACGCCGGTGGTGGGCAAGCCCACGCCGTCGTCGCTCACCTGCACCGTGAGAACGTCACCTTCACGGTCCGCGCTCACCACAATATGACCGCCGTGCGGCAGGCCGTGTTCCACCGCGTTGGAGACCAGTTCGTTGAGGACAACGGCCAGGCGGGTGGCGGTATTTGCGTCCACCATTCCGAATTCCCCGCGCACCTCGGAAGAAACACGCACATCCGTGGAGGCAATATCGGTGGCCATGGTGATAAGCGGGGTGAGGACCTCGGAAAAGTCCACGATTTCGTCCACGGTTTGGGAGAGAATCTGGTGCACGAGGGCAATGGTTTCCACGCGGCGCTGCGCCTCGGAGAGCACCTCGATCACCTTTTTATCGTCGGCGCGGCGCGCCTGCATCCGTAGCAGCGCCGAAACGGTCTGCAAATTATTTTTGACGCGGTGGTTGATTTCGCGGATCGTGGTGTCTTTGCTGACCAGCTCCAATTCGCGCCGGCGCAGCTCGCTAATATCGCGCGAGAGCACCACGGCGCCCACGTGCTTGCCGTCCTTCCACAGCGGCACCGCGCGCAGGGAGAGCACCGCCCCGCGCAATTCGAGCTCCGTCATCCACGGGGCACGCCCGAGCAGCACCACCGGCAACGCATCATCCAAGCGAGTTTCCGCGTCAATACTCGAAGTGATTTGCTCGGCGAGCAGCTGGCCTTCAAAAGTGGAACGAATCCCGAGGCGGTGCAGATTAGAAACCGCATTCGGGCTATTGAAAATCACCGCGCCGTCGGCATCGATGTGGGTGAAGCCATCCGTGACGCGCGGGGCGCCGTGGCGGAAACCGCTCGGGGTACCCTCCATGGGGAACAGGCCCTGGGTGACCATATCGAGGAGCTGCTCTTCAATTTCCTCATAGGAGGAATGCCGCAGCACCGTTTCTTTGCGCGAACGCTGCGAATACACCAGGGCGAGCACCGCGAAAGGATCCTCACCCGCCCGGCGCACCGGATAGCCTTCGTAACGCAGGCCGTGAATATAAACGGTGCCGCGCTGGCCGGTGGCGATAATCTCCCGGAATTTCTCCGAATCGGCCGGATCGAAAGTCATATTGACCACGTCATTATCGAGCGCGGTGGCATTGGTGGCCGGGCGGCAGGCCGCCGCGATAATGAAGCGTTCATCCTGGAGCGGGGTGACCAGCACGAGGTCCGCGAAGGAAAAATCGGAGAGTAACTGCCAGTCCCCCACCAGCTGATGCAACCATTCGCGTTGCGAAGCGGAGAGCGTTTGGGACCGTTCCAAGATATGACCGAGAGATGGCATACCCCTAAGAGTAGTCGCTCGCGCGAGTACACTAGTAGTTCCGCGTTAGTTATATTCACGGCAGTGCGAGGGCCGGGCTGCGCCGGCGGTGGAGGCCGGGTGGGGCGGCGCCGCGCTGCGCCGTCGTTCTATCCACGAAGGGAAGCCCGCATGGCCGCACGCCACCNGTGGGCACTGGCGGAGATGGTCAGCGCGCATCCCGTTCCCGGCGGGCACGGCACCATCGCAGGGGCTTATCTGGGGAACCTGGGGGCTTTTGTAACGCGCTGGAATCTGGCGGTCACCTACATTGTGGCGGTGGGCGCGGAAGTGACGGCCGGCGCGAAATACCTCCAGCACTGGCTGCCCCAGCTCAATAGCGCGGTGGGAACGGTGGCCTGTTCCCTCTTTATTGTGGGCCTGAATATGGCCACGGTGCGGCTGTACGGCACCGCGGAATACTGGTTCTCCATGATTAAAGTGGCCGCCATTTCAGTTTTTATTCTGCTGGGTCTCATTATTATTTTTGTGGGGCTGCCCGCGAGCGAACCGGTGGGGCTGGTCAATCTCACCGAGCACGGCGGGTTTATGCCGCTGGGCGCCGGCTCGGTTTTCATTGCCGCATGCATGGCGGTTTTTTCCTTCGGTGGGATTGAAACGGTCTCGGTCACGGCCGCGGAATCGGGGAATCCCCGTTACGATATTCCGCGCGCCGCGCACACCATGATTTGGCGGCTGCTGCTCTTCTACGTGGGGGCGATTGCGGTGGTGGTGGCGATGCAGCCATGGACGGTCACCGCCGAGCCGCTCCACGATATTTCCCAATCACCTTTCGTGCACGCGCTGGATGCCGCCGCGATTCCCGCCGCCGGGCATATTATGAACGCGGTGCTCCTGGTGGCGGCGCTGAGCGCTGCGAACGGGTGCCTCTACACCTCCTCGCGCATGATTCACGCCCTGGCAACCGACCGCATGGCCCCCGCTTTTGCCGCGCGCACCACCCCGAAGGGCACCCCGCGCGGTGCGGTCACTTTGGCGATGGTGGGAATGGTGGTCGCCTGTATTTTGGCGCTCACCTCCCCGCAGGCCGGCTTCTCGTATTTGTACGGCTGCGCTACGGTCGGGACCCTGCTCACCTGGGCTTTAGTGATGGCCACTCATATTGCTTTTCGACGATGCCGCAAGCAGCTGGGACTCGAGCTCCCATCGGCTCGCCTCTGGGGCGCCCCGGTGACGAATCTGGCCGTCATGGCCGGCTGCCTGGCTATTTTTGTGGCGCTCTTCTGGCTCATGCCGGTAGCCTGGTATGCCGGGCTGCCCTATCTGGGTATCCTTCTTCTTATCTATGTTTTTCTGGATCGGGTGCGCGGGCTGCCCGCGCCGCGCGATCTAGCCGGTGAGGAAGCTGGGCGAGGTGCTGCGGCCTCGCATGGCGGCGATGCTGCGCGGGGAACCGAGGCCACGCACGGCACCGAAGCTGCGCGCGGTACCGAGGCTGCGCGTAATGCCGCGGCCGGGAGCGAAGGAGCTACAACTAATGGAGTCAGCGAAAACTAAACGTTGGATGTGGGCCGGGGCGAGCTCTATTGCTGCCGGCCTCCTCCCCCTTCTTCTCACCGTCATTCTCCAGCGCGGCTGGTGGGTGCCGTGGGCGCTGCTGCTGGTGATTGGCGGTGTTGAAATTGCGTACGGGTTGCTGGTGGGTAGGCGTGCTGAGATTCGTGGCAACACTGATACCGAAATAAGGATGTAGATATTGGGTGTTGCGATGAAAGCTACCACGTCACTCAGATTGGTGTGGCATAACCGTTCGTTAGCGCCCATGGCCCTGGCTATTATTGCTGCCGGCTTGACCTTTTATGTTCCGGTTAGCGTAGTTTTCCTGACTTCTCGAGGGCAGTCCCTCGAAGATATTTTCATTTTCGAGAGTATTCTCTTAGCGAGCATCCTTGTTGCAGAAGTACCCAGCGGGCTTATATCGGACAGAATTGATCGCCGGTGGGTTATCCTTTCCGGTTTCGTATTCAACGGGTGTGCGGAAGTTGTTTTTGCGCTGGGTAACTCGTTCACTGCGTTCACCTTGTCATTTGTGCTGAGCGGCCTAGGAATTGCGATGCTCACCGGCACGCAGGATGCCTACATCTACGAAGCTCTCGGCGACGATGCAGATCGGGACTCAGTTGCGGTGTGGGGACACTTCGGCGCCCTTGAGTTAGTGGCCGGGGTCTTTGCTTCGTTCGTGGGTGGAGTGCTCGCAAAGATTGATGTTGCTTTGCCGGCTTGCGCGGCCGCTATCGCTGCTTGTCTAGCCTCGGTAGCGGTTCTTTTCCTCCCACCACAACCCGCTTCTGCATCTGAAAAAGCCACGGAAGAAACAGCACTTGTTTCTTTGAAGCAGGGAATTAGCTTGTTGTTCAGCTCCCCGGTACTGCTGTATACCGCTGTCGCTTCGGCAGCGGTCTTCGTGCTCTTCAATTCAGTGTTTACGCTCAACCAGCCAATTTTTGATCGAGTTGATGTACCGCTTGCCTTCTGGGGTTTCATCGTTGGCGGTGCGCAATTAGCTGCGGCAGTTTACGATCATTTCTCCGGGGTGATCGTTGAGCGAGTCGGCCGGCGAGTAGGCCTTCTCCTCGCTTTCGGATACGGCGTCATTGGATTTATCTTGATGATGATTCCGCACATCATATGCGTAATCAGTGGTTTCACATTGGTGGTTATCAGCATGTTCGCGCGTGGACCGATCACTCGGGCAGTCGCTAACAAGGAAATTCCGAGCGAGCGCCGTGCGACAGTTTTAAACGTGGCGAGCACACTGGGAAGTCTCATCGGAATCTTGCTCAACCCGGTCATCGGCTGGGGCGCAGATCAAAGTCCGGTGGTGACGGTGGGTGGAATCGCCCTTGTTCTTTTCTTCGTCATGCTGACTTGGATTCCAATCGCAAATCGTTACGTTCAGGTCAAGGAAACGAAAGAGGAGCAACGGTGAAGAATCTTAGCTGGAAGTCGTACGTATCCGTAGCTCTGCTGATCTTTGTGTGCCATGCCGCGTATCCCATCTTGGACCTCATTCAACCCGATAAGCGCTACTACGCCGGGTACCTGGCCTTAGGATCAATACTCGCTTGTAGCCTCCTCGGTTTGATTCTTCCGCTGCGCCTGGTATCCCGAAAATCCTTAGTGTTGTGCGGGATCAGCATCTTTATCGGATTGGTAGCAGGTCTGGGAATGTGGCCGCTGACGTGGGATAAGGTTCTGGATATGCCGCGCTTTTTCGGTGGTTATTTCCTTGTGAATTGCGGAGTTTATACCTTTGTCTGCTTACTGGCCTGCCGCTTCCGCAAAGAAAAAATCCGTTATGAAACTTTCCTCCGGCAGCAAGCACAGAACCAAGATTTGCGCGCCCATGAGCACGCTCCGGGCACAACCGCGCCGAATGCGCCAACATCCGATGTATCGACACCGGACGAACCAGCCCCTGGCTTATAGCCCGCGCGCCAACTAGATCATCACGCTAGGTGATCTTTCCAAGTATATGAAACGCTTCCTCAAAGTAGGATTCGGTGTGCTCGAGGATGATCTTCCCTCCGGCTTCGATGCGAAAGCGAACCGCCGCAACCTCGAGAGAAGCGGGATCCACTTCTTCGCCGTTGAAACCAAGCCATTGCACGGTGATATCTGAGGGCTCAATCTGTTCTGCGGTAGGCACACATTCCGTATACGGGATATCAAATACCTTCCCGTACGCGGCGACGCACACATCGCCCTCATCCCGATATACCGTGAAAATCTTCTCCCCGGCAGTAGCCTGATTGACAACGATGTGCGCATCCTCGGGAATCGTAGGAGTTCGGTCAATATAGAATCCTGGAACGATATTCCAGTAGATCGCGCCTATCGCCCCGAGCCACGCAACGAGCACGGCAAGAACAACCATACAAGCCGTTCGAAAACGCAGGATATTCCTGATCGTTCTAGGACTTAGTATCGTCGTTATATCAGTAGCCATATCACCTCCGCTGGGCGCGCGTGCCGCAAGCGCTATCTGCTAACCAACGCCTGCGTCATCCTCATTCCCTCGATTCTATTCTGATATTACGGAGGTCGGGTGCGGGAGCGTTCGGATTCCCCAGGCGCACGGTATTCCAACCTTGACGTAAGGAGATCGAGGTATTCGCCCAGGAGAATGCGCCGCTGAAAGATCCCGTTGAGAGGCCGCCGAGCACATATGCGTCGTCGTTCACATTTACGTGGAGGTCACGCACCTCACCGCTACGGTATTCAATACCGAGGCGATACGTGCCAGCTTCCGGTGCATAAACGGAGGTAAGAGTAACGTCATTACCCGCGCCACCTAGCCACCGTGTTGTCCCGCTCGCAACCCGGGTTTCGCCCCGCATCACGCCATCGGTCGTCGCGAGGGTATAGGGCAGTGAGCTCGGCGCAAATTGGTAAGCGCGGAAATAATCAATCTCGAACGTCTTCGGATACGGAATCGCGGGATCGAAGGGGCCGGTCCAAGAATCAGCTTCGCGTTTCTCGTACAGGCCGAGGTAGGTGAGCATCGGATAATTCGGGGATAGCGGGGTGGAGAATTTCTCAACGCCGTCGATGTACACCTTCATCCCCGAGGGCTTCCATTCAAAGCCGTAGGTGTGGAAACCTTCAGAAAGATCGGTGCCGGTGGAAATCTTGGTTGTCCAGGGGAAGAGCCGACCCCAATCACCCCAGGGGTGAATCGCGCTTTGCGCCACTGTGGCGTTATTGCGCCCGAGGATCTCAAAAATATCAACTTCGCCGTTCTGGCGTGACCATCCGCCCTGCCCTTCGGGCACGTCCTGGTTAGCTCCGGTCATCCACCAGGCGCTGTGCAGGCCTCCCCCGCTCGCGGCGCGGGCTCGCAACTCGAAATATCCGTATTTCTGGAGATGCCCCCGGAACGGCTGCGTATGCTGCGCGATCCCGGGGTACTTGGTCCACTCGTGCAGATAGTCTTTTTGATAGGTCTGCAGCGAGGAAACCCGCGTCGAGCCGTCAAAGTTCGGGTCCCAGGGTTGCTGGTCCGCGGTGATCTTGAGTTTGAGCGTGCCGCCACTCACTTCGTAGTTCGCTTTGGTGCCGGGCGAGGTTGACCAATGGGGTAGATAGCGGTCCGTGAACAGGGCATCGTTGACGCTTGTGCCGTTGAATTCGGAAGATGCGGTCAGCACCATTCCTTCTTTAGCCGGCGTGGATGGGTCAATAATCTGTTCCGGGGCAGCAACGCTACCGCCCAGGTCTTTCGAGGGAGCCGCGGCACTGGCGCAGGGAAGGAGCGTTGCTGCGCCAACCACAGCGAGGAGCGCAGCACTGCTCACACTTCGCCGTAGAAGCATATTTTTACCGAGTTTCATGAGGTGTCCTTTCGGGAACGTGCTTCACCTTCGGAGCGGCATTGCTCCATGCTCCGGCCAGCTGATAGAAGTGGCATCCATGCGTTACTTCACCAAGAGCCGGTCAGAAACACGAGTTGTCGGGTTGAGGTAGGGATCAAAATCGATGATTTCTCCGTTGATCTCAAAGCGATAGCGCCCGAGTTGGCGAACCTCCGGAGCCCCGCGGAAACGCGTGGTCCAGGCGCGCACCGCCGCTTTTTCTTCGTCACTGAGCCAGGCCGCCGGGCACGAGCATTGCGCGAATTCACACGCAAGGGCCGCCTCCGCGGTCAAGGCATTAACCTCGGGAGAAAGCAGCGATCCGCGGGTACGGAAGTAGGCAACATCGGGGTCGCAATCAAGGAGCGGCTTGAGCCAGGTGCGCGAGAGCGAATTCCGCAGCGCATTGACCACCGCCGGCCCGGATGGGTCCCGCACCCGTTCACTATTATCCCAGTAGGGTGCGGTATCCGGGCCAACCCGGACCCCGTCCAGCACGCCGAGGGACGCGTTTATAACCGCTCCGGAACCGAGCAAATACACCTCGTCACCCAGGGCGGCACGAATTGTTTCCAGGCCGCTTCGGTAGGCGTCTTCGCGCGGCATACCGCCCGTGCGTTCCCCGGCTACTGCGGCGGCATAGATGAAATCAAGTTTGAACATATCCACACCCCAGCTCTGGATCGCGGACATAGTGGTCGCCAGCCAGTCGTGCGATTGGGGCTTGGAAAAATCGAGCGCGTAATAGTTTTCTCCCCAATTATTACCGGTCACGGTCAGGGAGCCATCCGCGTTGTGGAGGAACAGTTCCGGGTAGGAGGAGACCACCGGAGTATCTGGAAGGGCGATAAAGGGGGCGACCCACAGCCCGGCTTTCAGGCCCGCATCGTGAATCTTGGCAAACACATCCGGCATGCCCGCGGCGAATTTCGCGTTGGCCCGCCAGTCCCCGACTCGGCGTTCCCAGCCGTCGTCGATCTGAATGGTGCCGTAGCCCAGCTCCCGTGCGGGCGCTATTTCCGCGGTAATAATCTCCGCGGTTATTTCTTCAAACCAGGAATACCAGGAGGACCACACCGGTCCGAGCGTTTCCGCCGCCCGCAGCGGGGTGCGCTCCCCCAAATATTCTTCTTTAAGAACACCCGCGTAGCGGCCAAATGCCTGCGGTTCGGTCCCTATGCTCACCAGCCACGAAGCTTCCCCGGCTTCCGCGCTGGCTGCTACTTCTTCCGCGGTGATTCTCAAGAGCGGCGAGGAGGCGTGCACGGCTCCGATAAGGAGAGTGCGCCCTTCCGGGCCGCTCAAGGCGGTGACCATGGACGAGTGGTGCTCCGTGGGAGTATCCGTTGCGGCGTCGTCGGCCGTGAGCGCGCGTGCGGGCTTGTCCCAGATTCGCCACGGTTCGCGGCGCAGCGTCCACCACCGGGTGGGGGTCCAGGAATTCCACCCGTGCCGGTAGTATTCGGTGGCGCCCCACGGGTGGGAAAGTTTCCACGACGTTCCGGTAATGAGGTAGTCGCTTGTATTAAGTGGTACGACGGCGCTGGCCCCGTGGACGGTGAACGTACCTGAGTCGGTGTGGATGTCCATGTTTTCTCCGCGAAAGATATCCGGCGGAGTGCGGTTTGCCCGAGTGCCTAACCGCACCCCGCCGTGTAGGTAATGGGGTTACTTGGTGAGGATGGAGTTCACCTTGTCATTGAGCTTGGCCAGTGCCTCGGCCGGCTCAACGGAGAGCTGTTCGATCTCATCGAAGGTGACCTGGCCTTCCGTTGCGATCTCATTGCCTTTATCGGTGATCGGGTAGTAGGCGAGGTTGGAGGCATCCTTGGTGATTTCGGTGAATGCCGAAACGTCCCGGCCTGCCTTCTCATGCGATTGGGCGGCCTTCTCGGAGTATTCGGTCAGCGAGGGGAAGACAACCGCGTCTTCGGCAACAATGGACTGGCACTTATCCGAGGTGAGGAACTTGACCCACTGGAACGCAGCTTCGGGATTCTTTGCCTGCTTGGTGATGGAGGGAGCCAGGCCGTTAATGATGGTCTTGCGGCCTTGCGGGCCTTCGGGAAGCGGGGCGAAACCGAACTTGTTCTTCTCCGAGCTAGACCACATCTTGATACGCCAGGAACCGTCCGGAACCAGCGCGGCCTTGCCCTGTTCCATCATGGGTTCCAGGCCCAGCGGACCGGCAATTTCCAGCGGGGTAACGTAGCCGGCTTCGATCTGCTTTTGCCACCAGGTCATCGCTTCGGCGAGCTTGGGATCGTTCATCTTGTACTCGGTGCCGAAGGGATTCTTATCGAGGTACTTGAAACCGTTGGAGAGGGCGAACCACGACCACTGGCCCTGGCCGACGATTCCGCCGCCCTTTTCCAGGCCCCAGCCGTAAACCTTGACATTGTTCTTATCGAAACCGGGTTCATCGCCGCGCTTGCCGTTATTATCAATGGTCAAATGGGCGATGAGCTTGCCAAAGGTACCGCCGTCTTGCGGATTCCAGGTCAGCTTCTTGAGCTCATCGGCGGAGACTCCCGCCTCTTCGATGAGTTTGGTGTTGTAGACAAATGCGATGGTGTCCCAGTCCTGCGGGATGCCGTAGCGCTTACCGTCCTTGACCCACAGGTTGGCGAGTTCACCGGTGTACTTGGAGAAATCGATCTCCCCCTCTTTCATGTACTGGTTGAGGTCCAGGAGCTGGCCCTTACCCGCGAGCTCGGGATAGTACTGCACGTGGTTGGTAATAACATCCGGCGCTGTGCCAGAAACGAGGTCGGTGGTCAGATTCTTCCAGTAGTCATCCCAGCCCTGCTGTTCAATCTTGACCTTGATACCGGTTTCCTTTTCAAAAGCAACCGCGCACTTCTGGTAGGTGGCCTGCTGGCCAGCGTCCCAGAGCCGGTAGGTGACTTCTTTGGAGTTGGACTCTTTGCCAGAGTCACTTTTCCCTTGGGATACGGAGGTGCCGTTGGAGCACGCTCCCAATGCGAGGCACATAGTTGCACCTATGGCGACCAGTTGCGATACCTTACGCATCTGAGTTCCTTTCTCGAAGGTGACGTCGTCGTCGTTACTTATTTCAATTTTTGGGTACTTGACTTGTGCCCGCCTATTTCGCGGCGGTCAAACCAAGAGAGTTAACCAGGCGCTTACCGAAGATAATGAGCAAGATGAACATCGGGATGATCTGCAAGGTCGCCGCGGCCATGAGACCGGCCCAATCGGGGCGGGTGGAGGGTGAAGACTGCGCGAAAACGGACAGGGCCACATTGAGGAGCCGCACGGAGTCACCCTTGGCGATGAGTTGGGGCCACATGTATTCGTTCCATCCGAATACCGCTTGAATAATCGCGAGGGTGGTGATGGGTGCGGCGCACATGGGCACGATCATTTTCCGGAAAACCGTCCACCGGCTCGCGCCGTCGAGCATGGCGGCTTCTTCCACTTCCCGCGGGAGCGACAGCATGAATTGGCGCAGGAAGAAAATCCCGAAGGGGCAGATGAGCACGTACGGGGCGAGCAAACCCTGGAAGGTGTTGATCCACGCCAATTTGTCCATGAGCACGAAGTTGGGGAGGGCCACGAAAATCGGGGGAATCATAAGCGCCACCAGCAGCGTGACGAAAAGGGTATCCCGGCCGCGGAAGTGCAGGCGTGAGAGCGCGTAGGCCGCCATGGTGGAGGTGGTCACCTGAGCGAAAACCAGAATCGCCACGAAGAGCAGCGAATTGCGCATATAGAGCCAGATGTTAATGGTGGCCGCCGTGCCTCCCGCGGCCACGCTTTCTTCCGGGGTTGTCATGCCCAGCACCCTCCGGAAATTGATGGTGGTGGCGTTCTCGGGGATGAGGGAATAGTTCCCGGAGAAGATTTCCGAATTGGGTGTGAGCGCGGTACGCAGCGCCCACAGCAGCGGAAGAACCGTGACAATAATGAGAAGAATAAGCAATCCCCATCCCGCCACTTTTCGGGCCGTCACGGGCTGGTGCCGTTTTTTCGTTGTGCGTGCGATCAGCTTCATTGTTCTTCCCAGCCCCTTAGTTCATATCGGATTCGTTGGAGCGAGCGAGCCGCAGCTGGATGATCGTAATAACAACCAGAGCCAGCATGAGCACCACTGCCATCGCGGAGGCATAGCCCATATCGAATTGTTCGAAGGCTTTCTCGTAGATATACAGGTAGATCACTCGGGTGGAGTTGCCCGGCCCGCCCGAGGTGGCAACCGAAACGGTGTCAAAGATCTGGAAGGAACCGATCATGGAGACCACCACAACCATGACGAGGATGGGGCGCAGCAGCGGGAGGGTGACGTGGCGGAACGTTTGCCAGGTGGAGGCGCCTTCCGTTTCCGCAGCTTCGTAGATCATGCGGGGAATTGTTTGCATTCCCGCGAAAAGCAGCAGCCCGGTATAGCCCATATTGCGCCAGGAGTTCACCAGAGCCACGGTGTAGATCGCGATATCCGGGTTGCCGTAGAAGGAAATGGGACCAACCCCGATAAAACCGATGAGGTGGTTGAGTAGGCCAACCGTGGGATCGAGGATGAACAGCGTAATGGCCGCGATCGTGACATTGGGAACGAGCCAGGGGAGCAGCAAAACGGAACGCACCAGGGTGGATTGCGAAACCTTTTGCATGAGGAAGGCGATGCCGAGTCCCAGGATGGTCTGGGTAGAGATATTCACGAGCACGTAGATGACCGTCACCTTGATGGAGTTCAGGAAGGTGTCGTCCGAAAGGAGCCGCGCGTAGTTATCCCAGCCCACCCATTTCGCATCCTCGAGCAGGTTCCAATCGGTGAAGGACATGTGGATGCCGCGCACAATCGGAATGAGGTAGAAGACCACGAATCCGATGACTGCCGGAGCCAGGAAGAGTACCGCCGCGCGCCCCTCACCCTTGCGGTGGAAGCGGCTCCCGCGCGGAGTTCCTTGCGCGCGTGGTTTCTTTCGTGCGGGTACTACGCCGTTCTCGGCTGTAGCTGCGGCTGTGTGCATCATCGCCTCCATACCTGCCGGGGCAGGTTTTCGCTTCATTGCGTATCCAGTATCTGGTCCAGTATCTGGTTACCGGTTGCCTCGCGAACATTATTACGTTAGTTTCTTTAGTATGTCAAACGTTTCGAAGTTCCCGGCTGCGGTGACCCGCAGGGTGCAGCGCCGCATGAACCTCCTTGCGGCGTGCCAGTACCTGGTGCGCGAATCGCAGACTATCGCGGAAATTGCGGGGAAAATTGGCGTCACGCGGCCGGCTGCGGAAAGCATCGTGGCCGATCTTGATGATTTGGGTTGGCTCAAACAGCTGGAGCCCGAAAACACGCTGGGGCGCCCGGCGGTGCGCTGGGTGCTGGACGAGCAGGCCGTTTACGTGCTCGGTTTAGATATTGGCGCGCACCATTGCACCGCGATGCTCTGCAATGCCCGAGGCGAGGTTCTTGCCGAGCGCACCTGCGAACTTTCCGCAGCTCAGGTGGCTAATGAGCGTATTGACGCGGCCGTCGATTTGGGGCGGAGCACCCTCGCGGACGCGAAACTAGACGTGAGAGATATTACACTCTGTTCGGTCGCGTCACCCGGTGTTATTAACGACGGCGCAGTTGAGTACTTCGGCGGGAGTGGAATGCCTGGGTGGCAGGGCAGCGACATCGCAGCCCAAATCTCCAGCAGGCTGGGCTGCCACACGGTGGTGGCCGGCGATTGCGCCCTCGGTGCCCTCGGGGAAGCCTGGCAGGGAGCCGCGGAAGGCCACGACGAAGTGCTGTATATCCTCTCCGGTGAACGTACCGGTGCAGCCGCCATCGTGGGCGGGCGTATCCACCGCGGGCTGCGAGGCGGGGCCGGCCTGATCGGCGAACTTGGGGTACTGCGCTGGCGCGATATCGAAGCGGCAACCCACGCCCGGGAGCTGTACCCCGAAGGGGACGTTCCCTCCCGCACCAAGATTTTCGAGAGCGTGGATAGCGATCCGCGCGCCCGCGATTTCGTTGATGACTTCGCCGATGCTCTCTCCCTGGGAGCTTCCGCTATGATCCTCGCGCTTGCCCCCTCCCACGTGGTGGTGGGCGGGAAATACTCCGCCTATGCGGATACGTTCTTGGAGCGATTCATCGAGAACTTACGGAGGATCTGCCCGATTATGCCGGAAGTTTCCGTATCAGCCCTGGGCCCGCGCGCTATTTGCTTAGGAGCATTGCGGCAAGGACTGGACACCCTCACCGATGACCTCACGCAGATGGCTTCTTCCTCGGAAGTATTCCCATCCGTCCAAGGTTTCCAAGAAATTTACCGTAGATAACTAGTTCGATTTTGACGTGGTTGTCCGGGTTGGCTGGGCGGCACGTCCTCAGCGGAAGAAGTGGCCATGACACCTCCCCCACACCTCCTCAAGGTGTACCGCAGCATCGATGCTCTGCTCACCTATGCCCAGGAATATCTTGATCTTGATACCCGCGATATCACCCTGACCCGCAATCGCATCTTTGAGATTTTTTCTCTGAATTCGTACCCCGGAGCGGAAAAAGTTCGGGCTGTGCTCGATAGTGATGAGGGTGCGAAGCCCGCCCCCTCGAGTCCATCGGGTGCAAATCCCGCGCGCGGTGGCAGGCCCGATAGCGTGCTGAACGAGTTTCTGGACGCATGCGAAAACGCCGCGCTCATTGAGCCGGGTGGCCGAGCAGCTCTGGCCGATAGGGTCATGGGAATCGTAAGCAGCCCACCCTCCGTTATCCGCACCAAGTTTGCCGCTTTGAGCGCTGCGGCGGGTGGCCGAGCGGCTATGGAATGGTTCTATAACTACGGCGTGGCAAATGACTACGTGAAGCGCAGCGTGCTTGACCGCAATCCGCGTTTCGAATCTCAAGGCCTGATTATTACCATCAATTTGGCCAAGCCCGAGTTCAAAGACCCGCGTACCGCGGCGAGTGGAAATTCCCTTGCGGGCGGCTATCCCAAATGCACGATCTGCCCGGAGAACGAAGGCTTTGCGGGGCGATCTAAAGCCACTCTCCGCACGGTGCCCCTGCGTTTAGCGGGCCAGGACTGGTTCTGGCAGTTCTCTCCCTACGGATATTTCACGCAGCACGGGATCGCGGTGAACACTAAGCACATCCCCATGCATATCGACGAAGCCACCTTTGACAGGCTCATGGACTTCGTTGATACCTTCCCCGGGTACTTTATTGGGTGCAATGCCACCCTCCCCCGGATCGGGGGCTCCGTGCTCGGGCATGATCACTATCAGGGCGGCCTGGAAACCCTCCCCCTCCACACCACCCCTGCTCGCCAGAGCTACACCTCGGCAGAAGAGTGCGCCGTCGTACTAGAAAGCGTGGAGTGGCCCGGAAGTGTGCTGCGCGTTGTGGGGCGTGACCGCGCGGCCGTGCGGCGAGCCAGCTACGGCATCACTCGGGCGTGGAATGCGTACACGAATGAGCGGCTCGGCATTATTTCGCGGGACGCGGAGGGGCAGCATTCCGGGGTATCGCCCACCTGTGTGCGTACCGAGCGTGGCTACGAAATGAACATCATTTTGCGCTCGAATATCACCAGCGAACGCTATCCGCAGGGAGTTTTCCACGCGCACCCGGAGTTTTTCCCCGTCAAGCAGGAATCCATTGGTCTGATCGAAGCGCAGGGCTTGTTTATTTTGCCGGCTCGTTTGCAGCGGCAGCTCGCGCTGCTCGCGCAAGCTTTGGAGGATGGACGGGGCCTGCCCGAAGAGCTTCCGGAATTCGCCATGATTTTCGAAGAGATCCGCCGATTGCTTGGTGAGGCCCGCGATAAGGAAAGTGTGGAGGATGCGATCCGGACCGAACTGGGTAGCGTCTGCGTTCGCATTCTCGAAAATACCGCAGTTTTCCCGAGCGAAGCGGATACCGCGAGCTTCCTGGCTGAATGCGGCTGGTATCCGCAGGCGTGATACCGCACGTCCGCACAGAACTAGACAACAGGTTTGTGAAAAGAGGTTAGTGATGACAACTGTTTTAGTAGCCGGAGGTGCTGGCTATATCGGCACCCACACGAGTATTGAACTTCTTGAGCAGGGTTACACCGTGGTGTGCGTGGATAATTACGCGAATTCCAGCCCGGAAGCCGTGGAGCGCGTGCGCCGGATTACCGATCATGACCTGCCCGCTTACGATATTGACGTTCGTGATACGCAAGCCCTCGACCGGGTTTTCAGCCGCCACTCGATTGACTGGGTCATTTATTTCGCCGGGTTCAAAGCGGTGGGTGAATCCGTGGCGCACCCACTCAAGTATTACGAGAATAATATTGGCGGGGCGCTGGCATTGCTGTCGGTTATGCAAGCCCATTCGGTGAAGAAGATTGTATTTTCTAGTTCGGCCACGGTTTACGGGGATCCGGTGTCTTTGCCGTTGACGGAGGAGTCTCCGGCGGGGATGGCCACGAATCCGTACGGGCACACCAAAGTGATGACCGAGCAGATTTTGGAGGATATCCAGAAAGCTGACCCGGAGTGGACGGTGGTGCTGCTGCGGTATTTCAATCCTACTGGCGCCCATCCCAGCGGCTTGATCGGAGAAGACCCCAAGGGAATCCCCGCTAATCTCACCCCGTATGTGGCGAAAGTTGTGGTCGGCGAGCTGGACCACGTCCAGGTTTTCGGCGATGACTATGACACCCCGGACGGTACCGGTGTGCGCGATTACATCCACGTTGTTGATTTAGCACGCGGACACGTTGCTGCGGTTGAGAAGGTCACTGCGCCGGGCGTGTACGTATATAACCTGGGCACCGGCCACGGCTCCTCGGTTTTGGAGGTTATTCACGCCTATGAAAAGGCCGCCGGGATCAAGATTCCCTACCGGGTGGTTGCCCGGCGCCCCGGCGATATCGCTTCCAGCTATGCCGATGCCAGTAAAGCCGCGCGTGAATTGGGCTGGCGGGCCACCCATTCCCTTGATGAGATGGCGGCCTCTTCCCTGCACTGGCAGCGAATGAATCCCGCGGGCTTGCGGGGCTAAGCAGCGCTTAGAGCGCCCCGCTGACCAGGCGGGCCCCACAGCTTGCCTGCGCTAGCAGCAGTTCCGGGGTGGGGAATCCGCGGGCTGCGGCCGCTTCCATAACACCGGCCGCGAGCGCCTCTACTTTGCCAATCGGAACCAGCGCGATTGCGGAGCCGCCGAATCCGCCGCCGGTCATGCGTGCGCCCAAGGCGCCGTGCTGGCATGCTGCTTCAACCACGCAATCCAGTTCGGGGCAGGAAACCTCGAAGTCATCGCGTAGCGATGCGTGCGATGCGTTGAACAGCTTGCCAAGGGTGTGGAAATCACCTGCCCTCAGGGCTTCGATGGCACGGGTCACGCGGGCGTTTTCGGTGATAACGTGCCGCGCACGCCGGGCGTGCACCCCGCTGAGCTTCGCTTGCGCTCCACTAAGGGTGGCGATGTCCTCCGCGTTTGCTTCACGCAAGGAGCTCAGCCCCAGAACCTTTGCGGCTTCTTCGCATTCCTGGCGGCGATTTCCGTATTGGCCGTCAGATAGGGAGTGCTTGGCGCGGGTATTGATAACAACGAGTTGCAATCCGGCTGCCGCGAAATCTGCGGGAATAAGGCTGTGCGTGTGGGAGTGGAAATCTAGCGCAACAGCTGCGCCGTCGTTCCCGAAGACGGATACCGTTTGGTCCATTCCGCCTGTGGGCGCGTGCGCCACTTCGTTTTCCGCGCGGATGCAGGCAGTGACAACAGCGTTCGGTTCTTCCTGAATGAGGCGCGGGTTGATCGCGCATGCCATGGCGCATTCGAGGGCTGCCGAAGAGGAAAGCCCTGCTCCCAGCGGAACGCAGGAGACGATGGCCGCGTCGTAGCCGCGCTGCACATCTAATGCCCAGGCGGGTCCGGCAGCATAGGAAATCCACGATCCCGGCATAGCGGAATTGATATCTTCAACGTACCCCTCCCACAGTTCACCGTGCTCGGATATCAGCCGAACGCGGTTATCGCTGCGCACGCTCAGGGCAACGTAGGTGCGGTGCGGTAGCGCGATGGGGAGGCACAGCCCGGCGTTGTAGTCGGTGTGTTCGCCAATAAGATTGACTCGCCCGGGTGCGAAAGCCACGCGTTCAGCCGTTTCGCCAAATGTACGGGTGAAAAGCTCCTGAGCCCGCCGAGTTCCTTCGGCAGTATCCCACGCAGCGGTGAAAGCTAATGACATTGAGTGTCCCTATGCTCGCTCGTCGTTGAGAAACAAGCCAAGTTTACCAGAGCGGAATAAGCGATTTGGCGAGAAGCGATGCAGCGTCACAAGCCCGTTCCTCCCGCCGCGAAGCTATGCGTTTCATACGTATTTCGCTCGTTTTAACCATATGGGAACACTGGTTTTTAGGTTAGGATTGTAACGAAGTATGTAGAGAAAGCTAGGAGAGGTCGTGAGTACGGATGACGAGCAGACTGAACGCTTTCAAGAGAGGCGTGGCCCGGGGAATCGAAATCTCGACGACCCCGGATCTATCCAAGAGATTGCGTCAGAATCGCGAAGCAATAAGGAAGCGGAACACGGTCGAACAGGCCTGGATCCTCACCGGGAACTCGCTGCGCCAGGCGATGTCGGATTATCGCAAAATGAGCTGAAAATTCTCGAATACGCTCAATTTCATGCTGGACCACTTCCACCGGCGCATGAGTTTGCAGCATATGAAAAGGCCCTACCCGGGGCTGCGCGCACCATCCTGGAAATGGCGCAGGCAAACCAGCAATCAATCATTGAGGACAATCGAAGGTTAACCCAGACCGAAAAATGGTCGTCTATCCTGGTTAGTGCTTCTTTTGCCTTAGTTCCACTTGCGTGTCTCGGCATTGCTGCGCTTTCTGTCTGGACGGGGAGCGACGCGGGGACCTGGGCTGGTTTTGGCGCTGCGGCGATAACTTCTGCACCAAAACTTATCGCCGCAATAAAGGGGAAAAACGATGATGAAAGTAGTCATTAGCTAAAAGAGCAACTTCCCGCGTAGAGGGGCAATAACCATGGACCTCCTTCCCGAAGTTACGCAACGCTCATATGAGCAGGCACGCCGAAATCGCCTATTTCTCGAAGCTCTCGGCACCATGCGTGAAAGCAAGGGCATCTCTCAAGACCTTGTTGCCCAACGCCTCGGCGTAACACCGGAGTGGGTCTCCGAGTTAGAGTCAGGGGTCATCAACCCTACACTGCAACGGCTGCATTCCTACGCGGTAGATATCGGCGTCGCCATCGAATACAACGTAAGAGACCTCGACGTTGAGTAACCATTCCGCGCGCCACGCCCCCACCTCTCCGGCTCTGCGCTGAAAAATCCGACCGAGCTTCCCTCGCGCCGCACCCATGCGGGAAAATATAGCCATGCAGTTTTCCCATACCTACGAGATCAGCGCCCCCGCGAGCGCCGTCGCCACCGTTCTCATGTCCGAAGAACTCGCCAACCGCCGCCTCGCAGCGCTCCATACGCAACCGTCCTCCTTCACGCCCGGCGCCGAGCGCGCGGTCATGACGGTGCAGGTCAGCACCGACCAGCTTCCCGCGCAGGCCCAGCGTTTCCTTTCTTCCGGTTTAGCGGCCAGTATTGTATTCACCCGCAGTGGGAACGACGTCGCAGCGCAGTTGGAAGCCAAACTCCCCGTCCACGCCAGCGCTGATTTCCAGGTTTCCGGTTCCGGGCCGGCCACCGTCACGGTCACCGGTGAGGTGCGGGTCTCCATTCCTTTCGTCGGCAAGAAAATTGAAGAGAAAGTGGCCCAGTACGCCGCGAAAGTGGTGGAGCACGACGCCGCGCTTATCCGCGAGATCATCGCGCAGGGCTAGGATGCTCGCCCGGCATGCTGCCCTTCTCGGGGAAGGCTTGCCGAAGCGGCCGAGCCAGGTGCTTTTTCGCAGCCAATTTTTCTGTCGTAGTAGCCACGTAGGATGGGTTCATGATTAATCGCCAATATGAAGATCTGCTTGCCGATATCCTCGCCAATGGGACTCGCAAGGGGGACCGCACCGGCACGGGTACCCTCTCTGTCTTCGGGCGCCAGCTGCGCTACCACCTGGCTGATGGTTTCCCGCGTATCACCACCAAGTTCGTGGCCATGAAGCCCATTAAAGGGGAACTGCTGTGGTTCTTGCGCGGCTCTACCAATATTGAGTGGTTGCAGCGCAATGGCATCACCATTTGGGATGAATGGGCTGATGAACATGGTGAGCTCGGCCCGGTCTACGGCTACCAGTGGCGCAGCTGGCCCGCGCCGGATGGCCGGCATATCGATCAGATTTCCCAGCTCCTGGAAACCCTGCGCAGCAACCCGGATTCGCGGCGCATGATTGTTTCCGCGTGGAATGTGGCGGATCTGGATAAGATGGCGCTCCAGCCCTGCCATGCTTTCTTCCAGTTCTACGTGGCTGATGGCAAGCTGTCCTGCCAGCTCTACCAGCGCAGTGCGGATATGTTCCTCGGGGTGCCTTTCAATATTGCCTCGTATTCTCTTCTCACCCATATGATTGCCCAGCAGGTCGGCCTGGATGTTGGTGATTTCGTGTGGACGGGCGGGGATTGCCATATCTACCTCAACCATCTTGATCAGGTGCGCGAACAGATTTCGCGTGAGCCCTACCCCTTCCCCACCCTGGAGCTGCGCAAAGCCGATTCCCTCTTCTCCTATGAGATGGATGATATTTCGGCCACCCAGGGCTACCAGCACCACCCCAAGCTCACCGGCGCGGTCTCGGTCTAGGAGGAAGCCATGCTCATTGCACAAATCTGGGCGGAAGCCCATGACCACGCCCTCGCGAAAGGCTTGCGGCTGCCCTGGAATGTTCCAGAAGATTCGGCCTTTTTCCGGGCGGCGGTGCGCGAGCGGCCCGTTATTATGGGGCGGAAAACCTGGATTTCAGCGGGGCGGCGGCCCATGCCACACTCCCCCACCATCGTGGTGAGCACCCAAGAAGATTTTGAGGTTCCCGGTGCCCAGCTGGCCGCGAATCTTGAGGAGGCGTTCACGCTGGCCCGCGCTACCGGGGCGGATGCCGCCTGGGTATGCGGGGGTGCCGGGGTCTATGCCGAAACCCGGGAATGTTCACAGGTGCTTATCCGCACTGTTATTGATGCCGATGTGGATGCTGATATTTTCGCGCCCGCAATCACCCCGGAATGGGAACTGCGGATGTGCTCGCCGGGAGCCGCTCATGAAGGCTGGCATACCTCGCGTACCGGGCTGCGCTACCGGTACGAAGTCTGGGCTCGCCCCGGTGTTGCTATCCCGGAGGGTCTGCTTCCCGCTACCCCGGATGCGGCCTGGCAGGTGGCCTAAATGCCGCGTGCGGGCGCCGGCCGCGGGCTAGGCAGCGCGCGCACTGTGCGGGTCGCTGCCGCCCTTGCCGCCGTGGCGCTCAGCTGCGCGGCCTGCACTCCAGCTGGCAACGCGGGCGGGCAGCCCTCCCCCACCCCGCGGCCCATCACCGCCATCGTGCAGCTGGGCGATTCTTTTTCCTCCGGTAACGGGGCCGGCGCCTACGAAGAAGATACCTGCCGGCGCTCCCCTGATAACTACTCCGCCCCGCTCGCCCGCGAACTCGGCGCCAGCTACACCAACGCCTCGTGCTCCGGGGCGCGCACATCCGATATAGCCGAACAAGTCAGCGCTGTCACCCCAGCGACCTCGGTCGTGTTCCTCACCGCCGGCGGCAACGATGCCAACTTCTCCCAGATCGTCAGCTCCTGCTTCGTGCTCCGCGCCCCGAAGAGCTGCGAAGAAGCCATGAACGCAGCCACCGCGGCCCTCCCGGCTATCGAGACCGCCACACTGGAGATCCTGCGGTCCATTAATGCCGCCTCCCACGGCCAGGCCACCGCTATCCTGGTGGGCTATCCGCGGCTCTTCGCGGAACACTCCTACCTCATCCCACCGGTCGTGGAAAGCTATGATGCCGGGGCTGCCCTCGCCCAGCTCCAAGGCGCCGCGGACGCCATGCAAGAACGTGTCACCGCACAGATGCGGAAAGAAACCGGCTCCGAGCGTTTCCTCTTCGCCTCCACCCAAGCACTATTCGCCGGGCACGAACCGCACGCCCACGCCTTCCGCGACAGTGAGGACAGTGAAGACAGTGAAGAAGCCTGGCTCGTCTCCCCCTTCACTTCCACGGATATTCGAGCCTGGATGCATCCCACCGCGCGCGGCTACCGCGAAATACACGCCTACCTGCGCGAGCTCCTCGCCCAAGCCGGCTTCGCCATCCTCTCAATCCCCGAAAGTGCTCCAGCAACACCGTAGCCTCCTGCCCGAGCACTGCTATCCGAGTAGACCTGATGTAGCGGCTTCCGGGAGCTGCACACCTAGCTAGCCTCCGGTTCGGTCATTGCCGCCGGATTCACCCACGTGTCAAAATCAGCCGCGCTCACCTGCCCCGAAGCAAGCGCGACCTCCCGCAGCGACGCCCCGCTGGCCTGAGCGGCGCGGGCCAGCTTGGCTGCGGCGTCGTACCCAATATGAGGAGCGAGTGCGGTGACCAGCATGAGATTGCGGTCCAGGTGCGCGGAGATGACGTCCTCGCGCGGGGCGATGCCGGCCGCGCAGAAACGTTCGAAGGTGCGCAGGGCGTCGCCGAGGAGGCGCAGTGCCTCCAGCACCGAAAACACCATGACCGGTTTGTAGACGTTGAGCTGGAAATTGCCCTGCGAGCCGGCGAAAGCAACCGCGGCGTCGAAACCGAAAATCGCGACGCAGACCTGGGTGAGGGCCTCCGCCTGGGTCGGATTCACCTTGCCCGGCATAATCGAGGAACCCGGCTCGTTATCGGGGATCGCGATTTCACCGATGCCGGTGCGCGGGCCGGAGGCATACCAGCGAATATCGTTCGCGATCTTCATGGCCGCGGCGGCCAGGGTGCGCAGGCTAGCCGAAAAAGCCACGAGGTCATCGTGGGCGGCCAGCGCCGCGGGCAGATCATCCGCGGGGCGGAACGGCAAGCCGGTCGCCTCCTCGAGCAGCTCGCAGACCCGCGCCGCGAAACGCGGATGCGAATTCAGGCCGGTACCCACCGCGGTACCGCCCAGCGCCACCCGGTACAGGCCCCGCACTGCTGCCCGCACCCCCGCGAGCGTGCCCTCCAGCTGCGCCGCCCAGGAACCCACCACCTGATCCCAGCGGATCGGGGTGGCATCCTGCAGATGGGTGCGCCCCACCATCACCACATCCGGGAACTGGCTCGCGCGAGCGCGGAACGTGGCCGCCAGGGCCTCCACCGCCGGGATGAGGTGGCGGTGCGCCTGGCGAGCCACCGCCACATACATCGCGGTCGGGAAAGCATCATTCGAGGACTGGCCCTTATTAACGTGGTCATTGGGGTGCACCGGGCTTTTCCCACCGCGCTGGCCGGTAGCGATCTCATTCGCGCGCGCGGCAATCACCTCATTGACGTTCATATTCGTTTGGGTGCCCGAACCGGTCTGGAACACCTTGAGCGGGAATTCCGCGTCGAGCACGCCTTCGGCTACCTCGCTGGCAGCGGCGGTGATAAGGGTGGCGAGCTGCGGATCAAGTACTCCGAGTTCGGCATTCGCGCGGGCGGAAGCGCCTTTGAGTAGCCCAAAGGCGTGGATGAGGGGGCCGCCCCAGGTGTAGCGTTCCCCGCCGATGGGGAAATGCTGGAGCGAGCGAGCGGTCTGCGCGCCCCAGTAGTGCGCGGCGGGCACCTCGACCGGGCCCATCGAATCCGTTTCCGTGCGGGTGAGCTGAGCTGCGGCGGCGGGCTGCGTTGCGGCGGCGGTGCCGGCCGCGCCGGTGAGCTGATCCTTTGTCATGATTCCAAGGGTAGCGCCTGCGCTACCCACGCACGCCCTGCGCCGTCTTGCCTACGCCACTGAAGTGGCATCGCTCACGCTCGCGGTATTTGGCCAGGAAAGCCGGCCGCGGGCGGGCCGCGAAGATCTGCGCGCGCTATGTTTATTAGGTAAAGTCAGGCGCGGACGAAGGAGGGTCATGGCTACGGAGCGACGACGCGGTTCTCGGGCACTTGATACTCCCGCGCGCGGCAAACGCGCCTCGGCGCCCGCGCCCTCTCCCACCACGGAAAAAGCAGCGCTCCGGGAAGAACGTGACCGGCTGCGCACCGAGTGCGAAAACCTGCGCGAAAAGTACAACAAGCTGCGCGGTGAGAACGACAAGCTGCGAGGCGAAAGCGCCGCGTTCCACCGCGAAGCAGAGGCGCTGCGCGCGGAAAATACCCAGCTGAATGCCGAAAATTCCCAGCTGCGCGGCGAGCATGAGGGCGCCCGCGCGGAGGCGGCCACTCTCCAGAGCCGCGTTGCCGAGCTGGAGGGCCTGGTGGCTGATTTGCGTCGTCGTGAAAAAGAATTGGAGGCGGGCGTGGTCTATGCCTCCGGCGTGGAGCAAAGCGCCGTGACCGCGCAGGCCCGCAGCGAGGACGCGATGCGGCGCGCGGCCCGCCTGGTTGCGCGCGTGCGCGGTTTAGAGCAGCAGCTGGAAGAAGAACGACGGCGCTACGCGGCCCTCGAAGCGGCGGGGCGGGCTCGGGAAGCGCGCCTGACCGTGGATTCGGCGCGCACGTCGGCCGCGCATGAGGAACGTTATACCAGCCAGATCAGCACCCTTGAGGTGCAGCTGCGCGAGGCGCGGGCCCAGCTGGCCGCCACCCGCACCCAGCTGGAGACCAGCGAGAATGAGCTGGCCGAGGCGCAGGCGGAGCTGAGCGAGGCGCAATCCCACGCGCAAACCCAGCGCTACCTGAGCCTCGGAATGGGAGGACTCGCGGCAGCGCTGGGTATTGCTTTGCTCATTGTTCTTCTCTAATAAGACGGCACGTTCAGTACATTGACGTATCGCCTTATTCCAAGGAGGCCAGCACCTTCAGAGAAGTTTCCAGTGTGGCATCGATAGCTTTCGTAACAATCTCACGATCAGGTTCGTAGGAAGTCATATCCTCGTCCTCATCCTTGAGGGGATTACCATCGATAGCCAAGATGGCTCCCGATTTAACCCGGTGAATTGAAGCCGTAATGAATAGCGCGGCGACCTCCATCTCGACTCCGATGGCCCCGGCATCACGCCATTTTGGTTGGTCATTGCCCAGGATCGGACTCGGGTAGAAGTTAGCGCTGGTGATAACGACACCCGCATGCGTATTCAAATCGGATTCCTCCGCGGTGCGCACGAGGCTACTCGTGACCTGGAGATCAGGAACCGCGGGATAATTCATGGGAACGACAAGTTCTGTGTAGCCATCACACCGCACAGCACCGGTAACAACAAGAAGGTCTCCGTCTACCACATCGCGCTGCACTCCACCCGCTGTACCAGCGCGGATGATGTATTTCGCGCCGCCTCGGCACAGCTCTTCAAAGCAGCACGCAGCACCAGCTGCACCAACGCCGTGCGAGGCAACCGTAATGCGTTTTCCTTCGTATTCCCCAACGTAGGAATGATATTCGCGATTCTTCGCGATGGGCTTCGCGTTGGCGAGAAGGCCGGCGGCTTTTGCTGCTCGATCTGGGTCACCAACCACCAAAACTCGATCAGCGAGTTCCGCTACCGGGATCTTCGTGAGCGCCAGCGTTTCATCCTGCCCCTGCCGGAGCGGGACGTATTCATTCTTAGTCATCTATTTCTCCTTTGAAATCCTAAATATCTGATAGTGCATCGTGGCACGGGCAGGAAGGATCCACCTCCAAACGAGCCACCGTTTCAGCGAGTGCTTTTTTGATTCGGGGCTGGCCATCGGCCACGGTTCGCCACACCAGACCCGCCGTGACCGGAGCGTCCTGGACTCCTTCGACACCGGCGTCGAGATCCGAAACAAACGAGAGATTACAGACGCACATCCCCAGTTCACGAGCCAAGGTTGTTTCCGGATGCTGCGTCATCGAGATGACGGAAAACCCTAGTTTTTGGAACACCTGTGACTCTGCACGAGTGGAAAAGCGTGGGCCCTGGATGACTACTGCCGTTCCACCGTCATGGTATTTCTCCTGCAAGCTATCCAGTGCCGCCACCGCCGCATCGTGCAGGCGGGGACAGTACGGATCCGCTACCGACACATGGACGACCTTCGGGCCTTCGTAAAATGTTTGATCCCGCCCCCAGGTTCGGTCAAAATACTGGTCAGTAATGACGAAGTCTCCCGGTGCGTAATCAGCACGCAGAGACCCCACGACAGATGAGGTAACCAGCGTCGAAACACCAAGGTTATGCAGCGCTTTCAGGTTAGCTCGGTAGTTAATCATGTGGGGCGGAACCCCGTGATCCTTACCGTGCCTTGTCATGAAAGCGACTTCTTTTCCTCCGATTTCTCCAATCGATACTTCAGATGAAGGCCTTCCATATTCAGTATCGACAACAACATGTTCCGGGTCCTCTAGAAGTTCATAAAGTCCTGACCCGCCAATGATTCCCATCTGTGGCATTTCTTATCACCATCCTGCTACTGCGGACATACCACCATCGACAACAAGGTCATGTCCGCTGATGAAACTGGCCGCCTCCGATGCAAGGAACACGCAAGCACGGCCAATGTCCTGCGTAGTCGCTGTTCTTTGCAGAGGAACACCCGCCATCCAACTTTGATACCCGGCCGGCCAGCTTGTGGCTAAAGTACCGTCGCTATCGATGAGGCCAGGAGAAACAGAGTTCACTCGAATCCCGTATTTCCCACATTCCAAAGCAAAATTACGAGTTAACATTTTGACGCCAGCTTTGGAGGCATCGTAATGCGCGTGATTCATTGCCGGAACAGATGCCTCAACCGAGGCTATGTTGATGATGGAGCCAGCTACATTTGCTTGCGCCATCTGGGATGCCATCTTTTTCGAGACAATGAACGTCCCGTTGAGATTGACATCAACCACTTGCTTCCACTGCTCAACCGTCATTTCCTCGAGCGAGATTACAGGTTGAACACCCGCGTTATTGACAAGCACATCGACATTTCCGCATTCTTGCACCGCTGCTTCGATCATTTCATCAACATCGGTTTCGGAACAGATATCTCCAACCACTTGGAATGCAGAGACGCCCACACCGCGTATTTCGTTTGCAAGTTCATCCGCTCTGGCGCTTTCGCGCAACGAATGCACGATTACCGAAGCCCCCGCCTGCGCAAAGACTCGGGCAATTCCAGAGCCGAGATTGCCATCGGCTCCCGTAATCAAAACGACTTTATCTTTTAGCTCGTTCATGCGTGAATCAGCTCCACTCCTTCGGGGAATGCGGTCTCTTTATCACCGAGCAACATCGCTCGGTAAGTGTTCTGAGCGGCCTGTTCTAATAGGGATGCACGCCTGAAAGCCATCTCAGGGTCTTCGCCAACCGTGCAGCAACCGTGGTGCGCAAGTATGGCACAATTGTGTTTTTCCATCTGCCGCGCAGCCTCATCGGCGAGTTCGTCCGACCCGTTTGGATGATAGGGAACAACACCAACAGACTTCACGTACAAAGCATCATCGAGTGTAAAGAACCGAATCTCGTAACCCAGAGCATTGAGCAGCACTGCCGTTTGGGGATGCAAATGGAAAATTGAATTCACATCCGAACGGGTTCGATAGATTCTGTCGTGGAGTTTCCACTCACTTGAGGGGCGAGAATCGAAAGGACCGGTTTGCCCAATTTTCATTCTCGCGAAAGATGCCGGGGTTAGCTCATCGAGCCAGGTACCCGACTTGGTAATGAAATACTCATCGGAGCCAGGGGTACGCACCGAAATATTACCGCCGGAGCCTAGGACCAATCCCGAGGCTACCGCTGTATGTGCGTGCCGAATCAGGCTATCCACCAACTCCTCTGTCGTCTTGTACAATTTTCCTCCATGTATTTGTCAACTTCTCACCCGCATCATCGAGAACTGAAAACGTCCCTCGCGGAAATACGTCTTAGCGAACAAAATCGGTAAATGGTCTCTATCGAAATGCAACTGGTACAGCCCTAAGAAGGACTCATCGCGGGCTTCGTGTTGCATCCCGAAATCACTTCCCACAACCGCGTGTAGATCGGTCGAGGCGTATTTGATCGAGTGGCCTACAAGATCGCATAGCGCAAAAATCGAGCCGTGTATCGACTGCACATCGAATTCAGGGGGGAAGATTCCGGCGCGAATGACTTCGAACGATACAGATACCATCGCTTTATTTGCTTCCACTTCACGACGAGTTTCGATAACTGGTTCGTTATCCTCAAGACGCAGCAACTTTATTTCTGTTTCTGTTGCCGCACGGAGACGTTTTTCGGTATATCGAATCGTTGGATCCATCCCCGCCGCTGCGATTGTCTGAGTCATCGATGTTAACTCTGAGAGATTAGAAGCCATCACCGCCTGTACGTCAGTAACAAATGTTCCCGAGCCTCGGCGACGAATAACCAAACCCTGAGCGGCCAACTCCTGTAATGCTGACCTCAAGGTATTTCGAGATACCCCAAGTTCCGCCGCAAGCACCGGCTCAGAGTCCAACGCCTCTCCCGGTTCCCACTCACCCGCATGGATTCTCTTCCTTAAAACCGATGCCACTTCGGCGGCCGCACCGACATTGGGTGCGCGTGTGACCACTGGAGTTACCGGATTATCAGAATGCGGATACATAGGGCTCAGAGTCATATCATTTCCCTTCGTCGTGCTGTTGCATTGACTTTATCCCATAGGCATCCTGCATCTCCTTACTTGCTATTTCGAACCCTTCCCAGGAAAAACCTGGGGCCATTGTTGTGCCCAGAAGAGTCCACTCTCCTAAAGACATCGACCCTTGCCATACACCGGCTTTCACCACGTGCTGAGGCCGCTGCCCCGCTCTCAAATCGTTTCCGAGTATTGTTTCGCGGCGTTCCCCGCTTTCATCTATCTCGACCAGAAGCAACGGTGCTCCGGCGTACCAGTGGTACACTTCGGGGCCACTCAACCTGTGGAGTTCGGACCACTGATCTCCACCCACGAGGTAGTAGATTGCGGTGGAATGCTCATCGACATAGGTTTGTCGATGCAGTCCGCCTTCCTGGTCAAGCTCGGAAAGATCTAGCAGCTGTGCAATTTCCTCACGCGTCAATGGGTTCACGTTTCGTCTCCTCCTTCTTTTTCTTGACGAAATTCACGGTCGTCAGCAACAGTGCGAGCAGAGTAACGACGTAGGGGGCGGCGTCGGTCACTTGGGTTGGAATACCGATTCCCTGCGCTCGGAAGCCGAGAGCTTCGGCCGTACCGAAGAGGGCCGCGGCTCCAAGAACTCCAATTGGGTGAGAACGTGCGAGCATGACTGCAACAACGGCAATCCATCCGCGCCCGGCGGACATCTCTTCAGAGAATTGCACAACGTTCCCCAACGCCAGTTGGGCACCACCTAGGCCGCACAGAAGACCCGAAATAATAACAGCTGCGTACTTGTAGGAAACAGGATTGACACCAAGGGTTTGTGCCGCGAGAGGCTTCTCTCCAACCCCGCGAAGCCGCAACCCGAGTGGCGTACGGAAGATAACAATCCATGCGACGAAAACAAGTACGAATGCGAGGTAGCCCAATACCGTTTGGCTGAATAGCGCCTTGCCAATCCACGGAATGTCACTGAGCAAGGGGATCGAGTAGGTTTTCAATCCCACAATCCGCGGATCCACGAATGTACCCGACGTATGGAAAAGCCCCACCAAGAGGAAGGAGGTGACACCCGTTGCCAGAATATTCATAGCGACGCCGATAACAATTGGTTCCGCCCCGCGGTTGACACTTCCATAGGCCAGGATCAATGTAAAGATTCCCGCAGCAAACATGCCTCCCAGCGCACCCAGGAGAGCACTGCCGGTGTAATACGAGGTGGCCACCGCGAAGAAGCAGCCGATCAGGAGTTGTCCCTCAAGCGCAATATTGAATATGCCTGCTTTATCGCAGATCAAACCCCCAAGCGCAGCAAATAGAATTGGGATAAGAGCTCGAACAATAGAGTCGATGAGTGCAGCATCAAACATTATTTCTCGCCCCCTTCAGCAAAGGCGTGGTTTTCGGCCTGAGGTTGTGATGACGATGCGTTATCTGTCGTTTCGCCACTAGGATCTGCTTTCTGCTTCTTCTTGAAGGACGGAAGTGCAACCCTGAAGACGATCAAAACGATAACGACGCCCTGAATTACGGCAGCAATCTGGGGAGACATTCCCAAGCCTCGGCTCATTGAACCGGCGCCCGCCATAATGGCTCCGAAGAACAGACCTGCGATGAGAACTGCATACGGACGGTACAGAGCTAGGAGTGCCACCATCAGCCCGGTCCATGCGTACCCGGAAGATAACAAAGCTCCGTCAATGAGGCGTGTTTCAGGAGCTCCGATCGTGAGCATCACGCCAACTAGCCCCGCTATTCCACCAGACAGAGCCATGACTTGGAGGCTCAGTTTCCGTTCGCTCCCACCGCCGTAGCGAATGAAAGTGGGATTCTTCCCGTTGAGCCCGGATTCATATCCAAAGATCGTGTTCCGGTTGACGTAAGCCATTCCGATCACAACGAGCAGAATGATAACGAATGACCAGTTCACAGAATTACCTATAGTGGAAATGAAATTACCGCGTCCCAGGCTTTCCGATATTGACTTGCCAAGCCCTGACCTCAAGGGAAGAAGCATGGGGATTTGAACGTCAAGAGATATCTGTTCCGAGGCAACCATCTGCGATGACTGGTCTTTCAACGGGTATCGGATCATCCACGATGCAAAGAAACGTGCTGGATATGAAAGTAGAAGCGATGTGATGAGAATCGGCACTCCGGGCCAGAACTGGAGAATACCAGAGAGCAACGCCCAGAGCATTCCGCCAATAATTCCACCGACAATCGCACATACCATCACGAGTAGGCCAGGACCTGGCATGTACAGTGCCACGATGCCACCCACTAGCCCGCCCATGATCATTTGGCCTTCAGTACCGATATTGAGAATTCCAGACCGGAAAGCAACCGCCGTAGCCATTGCCATTCCGATCAGAGGAATCGCTCGCTGTATCGCATTGGTGACGCCGGCAGAGGTAAGGATTGAGCCTTCTGCCATTGTTGTGTAGGCATCGGTGGGGGAATATCCCGCAGCAGCGATAAATATCGCGCCAATGATAAACGCGGCAAGGATTGACAGGGGAATCGGCCCCGCCAACCAGCGCAAAACAGCGTTCATTTTAGTCTTCATGGCCTAGTGCACCTCCTGCCATGAGTAGGCCCAGCTTGCTTTCAGTAGCTTCACTAACCGGCATCTCGGCTACTATCTCGCCTTCATACATGACGGCAACGCGGGTGGATAGCGAGAGAATCTCGCTCAGTTCCGCGCTAATCAGGAGGATTCCGCCACCGGCATCACGATAGTGGGTCAGCGTTGAGTGAATGAACTCAATAGCTCCGATATCAACTCCGCGGGTTGGCTGCTCCGCAACTAACAGTGGCGAGTTGTATTCCAATTCGCGCGCAATGAGTATCTTTTGCAGATTCCCACCAGAGAGGGTGCCAACCGCAATATTCTCATTCGCGATCTTGACAGAGAACTTTTCGATGAGTCGCCGCGCGAAGGAAGCGCGGGCGGGGCGATCAATGATTCCTTTCCGTTTAGTCAGTTCCTTGCTGCGATGGTGCCCCATTGCCAGATTCTCTTCCGCGGATGCCTCCGGCGCCGCACCCACACCTTGCCTATCTTCCGGGATATACGAGAGTCCCTTTTCGCGCCGTTTTCGTACGGTTGCGCTGGTGACATCGGATCCCGATATAGATACCGAACCGCTCGTGATCGGAATCAGCCCGGCGATGGCGCTCGCTAATTCGGTTTGTCCATTTCCGGCTACTCCAGCTATCCCGAGAATTTCTCCCTCGCGGACTTCGAGCGAAAGATTACGAACTTTCGTTTGCTTTTGGGAGTCTTGAACACACAGGTTCTTTACCTCAAGCACCGTACGTCCCGGAGCAAGTTGGGAGGGCGCCTGCGTGAGATCCACATCGCGACCCGTCATCGCGTGCGTCACCGATTCCGGAGTAGCTTCGGCCGTATTCATTCGTGCTACCACTTGCCCGTCGCGCAAAACAGTAACCCGGTCAGAGATCTCCATAACCTCCCGGAGCTTGTGGGTAATAAGAATGATGGTCTGACCCTGCTCCTTGAGCTGCCGCAAAACATCAAATAACTGGTCTGTTTCTTGCGGAGTCAAGACGGCCGTTGGTTCATCGAGAATCAACACCTTCGCGCCACGATAGAGAACCTTGATGATCTCCGCGCGTTGCAGGAGACCTACGGGTGCATCTGCCACGCGCATGCGAGGATCTACATCCAGACCAAAGCGTTGCGCGTAGCTTTCGACAATTTCGACAGCCTCAGCCCGGTTAATCAAACCTCCGGTTGTCGGTTCCTTGCGGAATACGACATTCTCAGCAACCGTCATGGACGGGAACATCTGGAACTCTTGGAATACCATTCCAATTCCGGCTCTGATAGCGTCCAGCGGGCTTGAGAAGTGAACTTCCGTCCCATCAAGGAAGATCGAACCTTCATCCGGGGTATAGAGTCCAGACAGAATGGACATGAGGACTGATTTCCCTGCGCCGTTCTCGCCCATGAGCGCATGAATCTCACCCTTTTTCACCGAAAAAGTGACGTTCTTATTTGCCTGGACACCGGGGAAGGATTTTGTGATGCCTCTCATTTCGATATCAAGCATTGGCATCCTCCCTTCTTACAAAAGTGGAGTGGGGCCGTGTAGGTTTCCAGCCCCACTCCGTTGGGATTAGTTAAACTTGCCGGTTGCGTCAGGTGGCGTAATTTCGCCGTCGATAATTTTTTGCTTGATTTCCGCAAGCTTCGCAACCACATCCGGATGATCCATGACCGTGCATTGCGATTCCGCCGCACCCGGAGCGAGCGAAACAAGATCCATGCCGCCTTCTGCCAAACCGAAGGATGAGAACGATTCAGCTTGTCCAGCATCAATCTTGTCGATGAGTTGCGGAATTAGCGAATCCATGAGTTTCAAAGTGCCGTCACCAACCCCGCCAGGAGTCAGCGGGCACTGGTTCACATCAACGCCGTACCCGGTTACACCGCCACTTCCAGTCGCCTCAAAAATGCCGCCGTTCGATCCGGAAGCTACAGCGAAGATATGATCCACTCCCTGAGCAACTAAGGCAGATGCCTGCTCTTTGGCTCGTGCAGGATCGGAGAAGGGACTATCACCACCAATGAACAGCTGCTGGTCCGATACCGCCGGATTGGCAGCCTTAGCTCCCGCAGCGTACGCGTCGGTGTACCGGTGAATGAATGGAATATCTACCGCTCCGACCGAGCCAACACGATTGCTCTTTGTGAGTAATCCAGCTTCATATCCGAGTAGATAGGCAGCTTCGTGTTCGCGGAAGACTGCGCAGTACATATTGGACGGGTAGGGGCCCGCCGGGCAGTCATCAATGTGAATGAACTTCTGGTCCGGATAGCGTTCTGCATATTCGAACGCTACGTCCGTATAGGAATACGTGATAGTTACGATGTAGTCAGGGTTTTCGGCAATTGCCTGATCCATATTTTGGCGAATCGAGGTTTGATCGCTATTCCCCTCATAAACCTTGGCGGTTCCTCCGTGCTTTTCAGCGGCTTTCTCAACGCCAATCTTTCCCGATTCCAGGAACTTGTTAACGCCGATGGGGTCATTGGTCAGGTAGATATAAGTAGGGCCATCGGAACCGCCCTTGGCCGTCCCATTGTCCGCGTTGTCACTTCCACCGCATGCAGTGAGGGAAAGGGACAGAGCCGCGACACCTAAGATAGCCGCAAGCTTTGACTTCGCCTTTGAAGTAGCCACGCTGTTCTCCTTAGATTATTTCTCTATTTTGTGCGAATAGGTCCGAGAGGTACCGTTGCAAGTGTTTCACCACGAGCAATACGAATGACTCGCCGATCCGTGACAATAGCGGTGATATTCTCGTGCGGTGTCACGTCAAATGCAGGGTTGATAGCCTCGGTTCCTTCAGGAGCCGTCCGAACTCCGTGGAAGTTCGCAACTTCCTCGCTACCACGGTCCTCGATCTTGATATCTTCACCCGTCTTCGTCGCCATATCGATGGTCGATTCCGGAGCCACAATAATGACTGGAAGATTCATTGCCTTAGCACCAAGCGACAGGGAGTAGGTACCGATTTTATTAGCGGTATCACCGTTAGCCGCGATGCGATCAGCTCCGGCAAAGAAGGCCTGAGCAAAACCGCGACGAAGCAGGAAAGGCCCGGCGGAATCAACAATGAGCCGGTAGGGTGCACCCATTTGCTGGAGTTCCCAAGCGGTAAGTCGCGATCCCTGCAGTAGGGGACGCGTTTCAACCGGAAGTGCTTCCTTAAGAGTTCCCCGCTCGAACATGGTCTGGATAACACCGAGTGCGGTTCCCCGCTCCACGCAAGCCAAACCACCGGTGTTGCAGACAGTCATAACCGAATGCTGCCCTTCACCAAGCAGTTCTTCCATAAGATCCGCACCGTACTGCCCCATGGAATAGCACGAAGCAATATCCTCGTCGCGAATCTTTAGCGCCTCTTCAAGAATCCGCTCCTTGCCTTCACTCGCGTATTGCATAACGCGTTTAACGCCCCAGGAAAGATTGACAGCAGTCGGACGAGCATTCGCGAGACGATGAGCAGCCTCTTCTAGTTCACTTCCGGTCAGTCCCTGCTGGGCAACCAGTGCAACGCCCAGGCCCCCCGAAACTCCCAGAGCGGGTGCGCCGCGTACTGCCAGTCGCTTGATGTCATCGATAAGTTCGTCAAGATCTGACACTTTTCGCACTACCAGTTCGCCCGGCAGTTTCGTCTGGTCAATGAGTTCAATATGCCCATCGATCCAATCAATAGTCCTCATTGACTACCTCCTTCATCTTGTAAGTTGTTCTACAAGCCTGTCACAGCTGTGCCATCTTGTCAATAAGTTATTCTACATCTAAGTCTATTGTTGGACATGTACTCACAAGGAGGTAAGTACATATGGATCAGAAAACGTTACTTGAGGCTTTTGGGTGGTTAGGGTCGCTCCTTGTCGTTCTTTCCCTGATCC
Source organism: Actinotignum timonense (assembly GCF_900155575.1). GTDB lineage: Bacteria > Actinomycetota > Actinomycetes > Actinomycetales > Actinomycetaceae > Actinotignum > Actinotignum timonense. Next base: position 163,259 of record NZ_LT706966.1, read on the forward strand.
TGCCTAACCAAAGAAAGTTCCGTTTTTGGAACTTCGTCGGCAGCGGTATCGCCGCTATTTACAACCTCATCTTGGGCATTTGGCCTATGGTTATCATGAATACGGCAATCGTGATTATTGATCTTTACTGGCTTCAGCGCCTCATACGGAAGGACCGCGATCACCGAAAAGATGCGGATTCCAATGCGCAGTCCCAAGCGCCAACGCCCGCTTCCAATACGTAAGAACCTACAAAGAGATATCAACATTCACAGGAGTTTTCCATGAAGAAGCTGATCCTAGATCTTGATACCGGCATCGATGATTGCCTGGCACTTGCCTATGCTTTGGGTTCCCCGGAGGTAGAAGTCATTGGAGTAACCGGCACGTTCGGGAATGTCCAGCGGGATACGGGCATCCAGAACAGCCTTAGCCTTCTTGATCTATTCGGCCATCACAACATTCCCGTCTTTGCCGGAGCTTCCCACGCCCTCCAGCGTTCTACTTTCACTGTCCAAGAAGCATCAGCGCTGATTCATGGACGAAACGGCCTTGGTGACGTACAAATCCCACAATCCAACCGGCAGCCTGAGCCAGAATCCGCCTGCGACTTCCTGATCGAATCGGCGAAGGAATACGGCGAGAACTTGGTAATCGTGGCGACCGGACCAATGACTAACCTCGCTCAAGCTTTGGAAAAAGACCCAGGTTTCCACAATCGGTGCCAGATTGTCATCATGGGTGGGGCCCTGACGGTTCCGGGCAATTGCAATCCCGTACAAGAGGCAAATATCTCCCAGGATCCCGAAGCCGCTGATGCCCTGTTCCGTTCCGGAGCGAAGGTCACCATGATCGGTTTGGACGTCACACTACAAACGCTCCTCACGTACGAAGAAACCGCAGCCTGGCGCCGAATTGGAACACCGGCAGGAAACTACGTAGCAGACATAACCGACTCATACATTCGGGCATACGGCACAATCGCTCCTTATTTAGGTGGCTGCGGACTTCACGATCCACTCGCGGTAGCTATCGCAATAGATCCGTCACTCGCTTCTTTCTTCGAAACCAACCTGAAAGTCGATGTGGAAGAACCTTTCCGAGGTAGGACAATCGGAGATGAGCACCGCCTTAACGATCCGAATAAGACCGTCAAGGTGGCACTCGAGGTCAATGCCGAGCTCTTCTTAAAGGAATTCATGCACCGGATATCAACTCTTCTGCGTAGCTGCGCTATCTAGAAATGGTGCCCGCACTCACCTTCGGCGGCGAATTCATATCCCTTCCGCCCCGCTCCGCTTCGCGCGCACTCCCGGTTCCGCCCGGCGCGGTGCTGGTGCAATCGGGGCGCCAGGCTCTCGGCCTCATCGCCCAGGCCCTCGCCGCCCGCGGCATCCGCCGCTTAATCGCGCCCGGATTCCTGTGCGCCACCGCGCTTGAGCCTTTCCAGCTCGAAGGCATCCGGGTCCACTGGGTGCAGGTCGGCCCGGATCTCCTGCCCGCCCCGGCCCTCCTCGCCGAACTCCTCACCGAGCCGCGGCGCTGCGCGGTGCTCGTCTCCACCACCTTCGGCGCCCGGCCCACGCCAGAGTTGCGCACCGTGCTCGAGGGGTGGGAGCGCCGCGGTGGCGTCGTCGTCGCCGATCTCACGCACGCGCCTTTTAGTGCCGCAACCATACACAAGGTTCCGACGCGTTATGCCGTGGCATCTTTGCGGAAATGGTTTCCGATTCCCGACGGCGCCTGGGCGCTCGGCGCCGCGCTTCCCGCCGCGGCTGCGGAAAATGCGTTGGCGCGCGAGGCGACGCGCTGCGGGTTGCTGCAATTGCGCGGGGAGGAGCACGACGGAGCAGCTGAGGCCGCCATTGATGCCGCTCTCAGCCCGAGCCCGATGAGCGGGCCGGCCCGGGATATTCTTGACCACCTGGATGTCGGAGCGGCGCTGGAACGGCGGCGGGCCAATGCCCGGGCTTTGCGGGCGGCCTTGGTCAGCGAGGGCGTGCCAGAGGCTGCGCTCTTCGGCGATGGGGAAGAAAACGGTGCGCCCTACGCCCTCGCCCTGCGTCTAGGCGCACTACCGCCAAGCCGGTCCGCCGCGCATAACCCACATAACATTGCCGAGCGCCTCGCCGCCCGCGGGGTTTACACCCCTGCTTTTTGGCCGCGGCTCAGCCACAGCGTGGACTGGCCGCATATCCTCGCCCTGCCCATCGACCAGCGCTACTGCCCCGGCCAGATGCCCGAGCTCGCTCGGCGGGTGGCGCAGGTGCTGCGGGCAGAATAAGCCCGAGCCCCGCACCTAGATTCGGCGCACTGATTCGCGCATACGTAGCGGCATATCCACCAGGTGAATATCGCGGTCCCCCGCACCTTCCTCGCCCAGGAGCCGGGTGGCAGTTTGCCCGATCTCCCAGTAGGGAATTGCGATGGTGGTGAGGGCCGGGTGAACGTAGAGCGCGATTTCATCGTCGTCGAACGAAGCAATCGAGAGATCATCGGGCAGGTGCATGCCGCGCCCCAAACACTGCTGAATCGCACCCAAAGAAATACGGTCGTTGAGAGCGAGAATCGCGGTGCACTCCGGGCCGTTATCCAGCAGCTCGCCCATCGCCTCGTATCCGAGATCCGGATCCCACAGCGTACCCGGGAAAATCTTCACCGGTCTGAGGCCCGCTTCTTCAAAAGCATCCAGTATTCCGTCAAAACGATGGCAGATGGTGGCGGAGATGCGTGGCTCGCGCAATTCGTCATCCATGCCGATAATCGCGATGTTGCGATGCCCCGCCTCAATAAGCACATTAGCCACGCGCCGCCCCGCCTCGTATTCGGCCGGAAGCACCGCCGGGAAACTTCCCTCCCGATCCGGCACCGCATTGCACACCACCACCGGCAGGCCACGCACAATCTCCGGAACGGTGATCATTTTTGCGCCCATTTCCGCGAAAATAAGGCCATCGACGTTGCGATTGAGCATCTCGCGTACCGAGTTCTCCGCACGGCTCGCGCTATCCCCCACTTCCGCGAGGAACACGATTTTTTCCGCCTGGTCTGCGGCATCGAGGATACCGCGCAGCATGGCCGAGGCGTAGCGCGTGACCGTAACATCCCGGCTGATCACCCCGTAAATCCCGGTGGTATTGGTCCGCAAAGAACGCGCGGCCGGGTTGGGGCGGTAATTGAGGGCAGCCGCTGCCTCAATCACCCGATCCCGTACTTCTTGGGAGAGACGCGCGGGGCGATCATTGAGTACCAAGCTCACCGCGGTGGGTGAAACACCCGCTCGTTGTGCCACCTGAGCGATCGTCGCTCGCTTCATTCAACCTCCTCGCGCCGTTCTTCCCACCCTTGGGCCACAGCCTGAGCTAAGGGTATCCGATCACCAAGGTGACCAAGCTCACCTACGTCCCCACATTGCGCATACTCACCGGCGGTCCTATAGTTTCTGGCAAGTGCTAAATGCATTTATCACGGTGCAAAGGTGCCGCGTGATGGTTCTTAGCACGTTCCCGCTTCCCGGGCGGGGCGCCAACCAAACCCAAGGAGGGGTGATGAGTAAAAGATTCCGGAAACTCACCGCACTAACATCCGCCGCTGCACTTGCTTTCACGCTGAGCGCCTGCAGCAAGGGCGGAACCACGTCCCAAGGCAATGTTGCGGACGGGAAACAAGAAGTCACCATGTGGACTCATAACGCCGGCAACGAAGAAGAGCTCGCCGCCATCGAGCAGATCGTTGCTGATTACAACGCACAATCCGATAAGTACCAGGTCACCATGCAAGCGTTCCCGCAGGCTTCCTACAACCAATCCGTGGTGGCGGCCGCTTCTTCCAATAGCCTGCCGTGCATTATGGATATTGACGGCCCCAATGTTCCTAACTGGGCGTGGGCCGGCTACCTTGCCCCGCTCGAAGGCATGGATGACACCCTCAATAAATTCCTCCCGACCACGGTGGGGCGCTACGAGGACAAGATCTACTCCTACGGTTACTACGATGTGGCCCTCTCTATCATTACCCGCAAGTCCATCCTCGACGAATTCGGTATCCGCACCCCCACCGTGGATCAGCCCTGGACGCGTGAGGAGTTCACCGACGCGCTCGCCAAGGTGAAGGCTTCCGGGAAGTACGCGGTGCCTTTCGATATCAACACCGCTGACCAGGGCGAATGGTATCCCTACGCTTACTCCCCCTACCTGCAAAGCTTCGGCGGGGATCTTATTGACCGCTCGAAGTTTGAAAGCGCGGAAGGCGCCCTCAACGGCCCGGAAGCCTTGGAATGGGCGAAGTGGATGCGTTCTCTGGTCACTGAGGGATACACGCCGGCCAATGCGGGTTCGGATCCCACCCAGGACTTCATTAACGGAAAATCGGCTTTCTTGTGGATGGGTTCGTGGGCAGCGCAGCCCACCGAAGAGGCTTTTGGCGACGACGTCGTCTTCCTCCCGCCGCCCGATTTTGGCAAGGGCCCGAAGATTGGCGGCGGCTCCTGGCAGTGGGGCATGTCGCCGTCGTGCCCAGCCCCCGAGGGAGCGCTGGATTACATGAAGTTCGCCGCTCAGGATAAGTACGTGGCTTCGGTTTCGGTGGCTACCCGTAATATCCCAGCAACCGATGCTGCCACCGCGGAAGTTCCGGCCTTTGCCGAGGGCGGGAAGTACTCCATCTTCCGGGAATTCTCCAAGAAGTACGCGGTGCTGCGCCCCGAAACTGCCGGCTATCCCTTCATCGCTACCGAATTCACCAAGGCAACCCAGGACATTCTCAACGGCGGGGATCCCAAGAAGATCCTCGACCAAACCGTGGCGAATATTGACGCCAACCAAAAAGCCAACGGCTTCTTCAAGTAACACCTGATGCGCGAGGCGCGTGAGCTACCACCGGCAGCTCACGCGCCCTGCCGAAAGGCCAGTGATATGACTTCTGCACCCCAGGCCACCGCGGAGAGTAAGCACGCGCTCCGGCCGGCGCCAGCATCTTCTCAGCGTGCTCAGCCAGCTGCTGCGTCGTCGCGAAAATACCGACGCGAAACTTCCGCGCAAGCACGGGCCGGGTGGGGAATGCTGGCCCCCGCGGGAATCCTCATGCTGCTTTTCCTTGTGGTTCCCATCGTCCTGACTTTTATCCTTGCGTTTACCGACGCGCGCCTCATCTCCCCGCGCCCGATGCAATTCATCGGCCTGGAGAATTTTGAGCGGTTGTTTGGAACCGAGGTCTTTTGGGCGTCCCTGCGCAATACCCTCATTTTCGCCCTCGTTATTGTGCCCGGGCAGTCGGGCCTGGCGCTTATTATGGCGCTGCTCGTAAATAAGAAGTTCCCGGGCTTGAATTTCTTCCGCACCGTTTTCTTCCTGCCCATGGTCACCTCCATGGTGGTGGTATCCATGCTGTGGCTCTTCATGTACCAACCCGATGGCCTGCTCAACGCGCTGTTGGCCAAAATCGGTATTTCCGGCCCGGATTGGTTGGGTGATCCCAGTTGGGCGCTCTTCGCCATTATCGTGATGTCCGCCTGGCAGGCCGCCGGGATGCATATGATTATTTGGCTTTCCGGCCTGCAAACGATCCCGGGTGAACTTTATGAAGCGGCGGCTCTGGACGGGGCGTCGAGCTGGCAGCAATTCAAACACGTGACCTGGCCGGGTCTGCGCCAAACCCGCACCTTTATTCTCATTACGATCACCATCGCAGCGTTCTCGCTGTTCACCCAGATCAATATTATGACGAAGGGTGGGCCCCTCGATTCCACCTCAACGGTGGTCTACCAGGCGGTGCGCACCGGATACGACCAGCAGCAAACCGGCTACGCCGCGGCGATTTCCCTGGTCTTCTTCGTCCTGGTTCTCGCCGTCAATCTGGTGCAACGCTATCTCACTCGCGATAAGGAGGCCCGCGCATGAGCACCGCGACGTCATCTCGCAGCATCCCCCGCGCTATTGGAATCTGGGCGCTGCGTATTGGGCTGGCCGCCATTTTCGGCCTGCCGCTCCTTTTCATGGTGGTCTCCAGTTTCAAACCGGATACCCAGATTTTCGGGGATATGGGCGGCCTGGAGGCTTTCCTCCCGGTGGGCGACCTCAGCTTCGATAATTACTCCGGAGTATTCAACCGGGTACCTTTCTGGCGTTTCCTCCTCAACTCCGTCATCATCTCGGTGTGCATCGTGGTTTTCGGGCTCATCGTCAATTCCATGGCGGCCTTCGCGCTCTCCCGCCTGCAATTCCGGGGCCGCAAGATTTCGCTGACGCTGGTGATCGCCACCCTCATTGTTCCCTTTGAAACTCTGGCACTGCCCCTGCTGTGGTGGGTCAATAAGCTCCCGTGGTTGGATGCGAACGGCTTCTCGCAGAGCTGGCTGGATACCTACCAGGTCCAGATTGTGCCCTTTATTGCCAATGCACTCTCGATTTACCTCTTCTACCAGTACTTCGATTCCATTCCGCGCGAGCTGGATGAAGCGGCACGCGTGGACGGGGCAAGCTGGTTCAAGATCTACCGTTCTATCGTCATGCCGCTCTCCGGCCCGGCTACCGCAACGGTCGCGATTCTGACTTTCCTACCGGCGTGGAATTCCTACCTGTGGCCACTCATGACGGTGCGCTCGGAAGAGTTGCGCCCGGCGATGATCGGGATCGACTATTTCCAGCAGCTCAACGTATCCTGGGGCCAGATCATGGCGTTCTCCACGCTGATCACCGTTCCTGTCATCATGCTGTTCCTGGCTTTCCAGAAACAATTCGTCAATTCTATTGCCGCTTCCGGTATTAAGGGATAACCATGTCGCTTTCCTTTGAGTTCACCGCCGACCACGATGCGGCGCTGGCCCGGGCTCGCGCCGCGAATGCCCAGCTCGCCGCCGCCGTGAACCCGCGCTGGTACCCGCGTTTCCATATCGCGGCACCCGCCGGTTGGATCAACGACCCGAACGGCCTGGTCCACACCGGCGAGGAACTCCACGTTTTCTTCCAGCACCACCCCTATTCCACCGAGTGGGGGCCCATGCACTGGGGGCACGTGGTTTCGCGCGACGGCGCCACCTGGGAGCGCCGCCCCCTCGCCCTGGCTCCTTCCCTGGAAGCCGACCGCGACGGCGTCTTCTCCGGATCAGCCCTCCAGGCCACCTGCGGGCACCTCGAAGTGTTCTACACCGGGAACCGCAATGTGGCGGAGCCGGCTCCAGCCAGCTGCGGGCAGTCGCAGTGCCGGGCGATCTCACGCGACGGAGTGACTTTTGAGAAGAAGGGCGTCGTCGTACCTACCCCGGAAGGCGTGCGCGATTTCCGCGACCCGAAGGTCTGGCGCCACGGCGATACCTACCGCATGGTCGTGGGCGTGCAAAGCCGCGACCGCCGCGGCGAAGTGTGGATGTACAGCTCCCCCGACCTGGCCCGTTGGACTTTCGACCGCGTCCTCTACCGCCACCCGGACCCGCGGGTTTTCATGCTCGAATGCCCCGATTTCTTCCCGCTCGGCGATACCTGGGTGCTGATTTTTTCGCCCATGGGCATCCGCCCGGAAGGTTTCGCGCATTGCAACGTCAATAGCGCGGGCTACCTGCTGGGCAGCTGGCGGCCCGGAGGTAGTTTTGAACCCCGCGCGCCGTACCGCACCCTCAATTGGGGGCACAGTTTTTACGCGCCACAGACCTGCCTCATCAATGGCCAGCGCACCCTTTTCGGCTGGATGGGCAGCTTCGGGCGCGCCCCGGCCTCCGCGGCCGACGGCTGGTCCGGCCAGCTCACGGTACCGATGAGCGTCCACCTCGAGTCCGGTGAACTGTGCTTACGGCCCGCCCCTACCCTCACGCGCCTGCACGGCCGCTGTTTATGGAACGACGACGCCGCCCTTTCGGCCAGCGCGCCTACCATCCTCGCCCGCGATGTGACCGCGGCGGATATTTCCGTGACTCTGCTTGCGGGTGCATGTGAACGGCTGCGCCTGCGCATTGGTTCGGATACCAGTTCGGTGAGCATTATCGTGGATCGTAATAGCGGCACCATCGGGGTGGATCGCGGCGGCGCGGTGGGCAATCTGGGCTACCGGGCTGCGCCCTGGGCTCCGGCCTACCGGCTTTGGGGCGAGCGCGCCGCCGAGATTGCGGACTCAGCTCCGCTTGCTGAGCTAAGTTTCCGGGTGCTTGTGGATGCCGGCTCGGTGGAAGTGATAGCCGGGAACGGCGAGCGGGTGCTCTCCTCGCTGGCCTTTGTGGAGGGCAAACGTGATATCACCCTCCTGGCTGAGGAGGGTGATATCACGGTCGCGGCCTCGGTATGGGAGATGACGGACGCCTTCCCCCAGGCGGAGCCAGTGCTAGAAATTGACGCCGAAGCGGGAAGCTAAGCGCGAGCAGCCGCGAGCGCGGCGCTAACGGTTTCGCTCAGTTCCTTCCAGGAGACGATGAACTTCTCCACGCCTTCACTCTCGAGCTGGGCGGCCACATCGCCCATATCCACGCCCACCGCGGCCAGCTCTTCGAAGACTCGGTGGGCCTGGCCGTAGTTATCCCGCACGGTATCCCCGGTGATCTCCGCGTGGTCCGCGGTGGCCTCCAGGGTTTTCTCCGGCATGGTATTGACGGTTGCCGGCGCCACCAGTTCGGTGACGTACAGAGTATCCGGATAATTCGGGTTCTTCACCCCGGTGGAAGCCCATAGCGGGCGCTGGGCATGCGCGTGATCCGCCGCGAGGGTAGCGAAACGCTCGGAGGCAAATTTCTTCTCGAAGATTTCGTAAACGAGGCGGGCGTTGGCCACCCCGGCCTTGCCGCGCAGCGCCAGGGCTTCCTCGGTGCCGATCTTCTCCAGGCGGGCATCAACTTCGGTATCCACGCGGGAAACGAAAAGCGAGGCCACCGAGTGGATATCGCTGAGCGCATGCCCGGAACGCTGAGCCTTTTCCAGGCCGGCCAGGTAGGCATCCACCACTTCGCCGTAGCGAGCCAGGGAGAAAATCAGGGTGACGTTCACGGAGATTCCGTGCCCGATCACTTCGGTAATAGCCGGCAGCCCTTCCTTGGTGGCCGGGATTTTGATCATGGCATTCGGGCGGTCCACCCGGTCCCACAGCTGGCGGGCCTGGGCCACGGTTGCCGAGGTATCATGCGCGAGTTCCGGGGAGACCTCGATGGAAACGCGGCCGTCTTCCCCGCCGGATTCTTCAAAAATGGGGCGGAAAATATCGCAGGCGTCCTGGACGTCCTTAATGATGATGTCGAAGATCGCTTCGTCGCCGTCCTTGCCGGCCGCGGCAGTGGCGGCCACCTGCTCAGTGTAGCTTTCTCCATTGCGCAGGGCCGCGGCGAAAATCGTGGGATTCGTGGTCACGCCGCGCACAGTATGCGTCTCGATAAGGGAAGCGAGGTTCCCGGAAGCGATACGCTCCCGGGATAGATCGTCCAGCCAGATACTCACTCCGGCGGCGCTCAGGCTAGCGGTACTCATATTCGTGTCCTTTCTTGGTGGAGCCCGGTGGCGTTCTCATGATGCCTTCCGGCTTTCTCACGGGCCGGGCAACGTTCTCACGGTGCCCGGCGGCATCCTGATTGCGCCGTTAGGGGCTTAGTTATCCGCGGCGCTGCGGATCTCCAGGTCATGCGGGGCGGGATGGTCGAGGGTGCGGCCCACCGTGCAGGCCCGCGCGATGGCTCGGTCCACGCGCTGAAGCAAGGCACCGCGCTGTTCTTCAGGCATATCGGCGAATTCCACCTCCATCGCGGTGTGGAAAGCGGTGTAGCGGTTATTTTCCCGATCCGCATCCGCGCTCACCGTAAAGGTGGCGCTATAGTCCTCCCCGAGGAGCTGCTCGAAACGGGAATCCGCGCTGAGGGCCTGGCAACCGGCCACCGCCAGCTGCATGAGTTCCCCGGGAGTGAATTGTTCGGGACCTTTCCCGATTTCCACGCTGGCGCCGCGATCATTAACGGCGGTGAAATGAAGATGCCCGATACGCCGGGCAGAGAGCTGAGCCATAGCTACCTCCTTGTTTCTTTCACTTTACGGGAAAGCTCAGCGCTGTGGTGAGCGCGCTTTCCACCAGCGGAAAAGTCCGGCCAAGAAAAGACCGATCGCTGCCAGTACGCAAGCACCCCACAGCGCCGGGGTGAAGGATCCTCCGTGCGCGCCGGCACTTGCAGCGGCCCAACGCGGGGCGACGACGGCGGCCAGCGAGAAACCGAGGAACATGAGGCCGTAGTTGGTTCCATTGTGACGCGGCCCGAAGCTGTGCATGGTCAGCGGCGCGAAAAGACTCATGGTGCCCCCGAAGGCCAGGGCTACCAGGATGGCACCGCTGAGGAAGAGTACCGTTGCCCCGCGCTCGGATAGCGCGAGAAGCGCGAGCCCGCCTGCCGCGCAGCCGAGCACCGCCACCAGGCACAGCGGGATGCCGATACGGTCGGAAAGCCAGCCCCAGGCCAGCCGCCCGGCCGCGTTCGCGACCGCGAAAAGCGAGACGGTGAGAGCCGCGGCTGCGGCGTCGAACCCAATACTCGTGGCGAGCGGGGCCATATTGGCATTGACCATGATGCCACCGAAAGCAGCCGTGACGAAAATAGCGAGGATGAGCCAGAAAGTGGGGGTGGCGAGCATCTGGAGCGGGCTCAGGCTCGCGCGCGGTCCGGCGGCTGCGGCCGTGCCCGCCGGGCGGGGTAGGTAGGCCCCGTATTCTTCGCGGAAGGGACGCACCAGGAAGATGACCGCGGCGGCGTTAATCACTGTGAAAGCAATGCCGAGAATCACCAGGGAGCTATGCACGCCGTAGCCAGCAATGAGATGCTGGCCGGCCGGAGCGATGATCATGGGGCCAATTCCCATCCCTGCGGTGATAAGACCAGCTACCATACCGCGCCGGTCCGGGAAGAAACGCATGGTATTGGTGAGCGCAGCCGAGTAGAAGAGACCCTGACCGCCGCCGGTGACCAACCCGTAGCTAAGCACGAACAGCGCGAGGGTGGGGGCTAGGCCGGCCAGGATATGCCCCAGCCCGAAGCAGATACCGCCCACCGCCATCATCTGGGCCGCGTAACCGCGCCGCAAGAGCGTGCCGGAGGCAATCATAATAAAGGGCACTACCAGGGAGGCGAGCCCGAAGGCCAGCATAATATCCGGCGCTGCCCATCCGCGGCTCGCGGCAAGCGGGCGCACAAAAATAGAGAAGGCGGTGAGCGCCCCCGTGGTCATAATGGCAAGAAGTGTTCCGATAAGAACGCGGCTGCGGCGCGGCATCGTTGCCGGCGGCTGGGCCGCGGGTTCCTGAGCGGCAGGGTGAGTGCTGGTCACGTTAGTCGTAATCTCCATTTTTCCAGAGCCGCACCGGGGCTTCGCACCCGGCTTCCATGGCGGCAAATGTTTCGGGCACGTCGATAATGCGCTGGTTCTTCGAGCCGCGGAACGTGAGGTCACGAATGAACTGGGATTGGATAAAAGGCCCGTCCACCAGCACGTCCACGTGGGAAAGAAGTTCGCGTTTATCTTCGGTTTCTTCCAGGAGCTGCTCGAAGGTGTAGCCGCTCCAGCTCCAAATTGTTTTACTATTCCCGAAGCGTTCCCGGAAACGCCGGGCCAGGGGCAGTAGCACCGGGGTATTGAGGAAGGGCTCGCCGCCCACGAAAGACACCCCGGCCACGTAGCTTTTCGCGCAATCCTCGAGGATGCGTTCTTCTAGTTCCTCTGTGTAGGGGGTGCCGTAGCGGAAACTCTGGGCCGCCACGTTATAGCAGCCCGGGCATTTGAAGGGGCAGCCGGATACGTAGATCGCGCAGCGCACCCCTTCCCCGTCCACCATAACGAAGGGCTTGTAATCGGCAACATAGCTGCGCGATAAGCGCCGCCCATCCCAGGCGCCGGGGCGCTTGGGTTGGTGCACCCCCGGAGCTTCCGGAGGTGTGGAGAGCAGGCGCAATTCTCGCATTCTTCCTTACCTTCTCACGGTCCCTGAGTCACAATACTCCCCGCGCCCGGCACATTCGCCGAGTGCGGGGAGCCTTGCGAGAGTGTGCCCGCGACAAGCTAGGCACACCGGGCGCTGGGCGCTAGGGTGCTCAGGCCGCGCGGCACCGAACACCCACCGCGCTTAAGCGCAGGGACCGTCCATGTGCTTGACGCGGGAAATGATTTCCTCATGCCGGCCGTGCACCATGGGGCGCTTGACCGGGTTACCGAGGTACCCGCAGGTGCGCTTGACAACATCGCAACGGTCGGGATCATCATTGCCGCAATTCGGGCACTTGAAACCTTCCGCCGTGGGATCGAATTCCCCGTTGAAGCCGCACTCGTAGCACTTATCAATAGGAGTATTGGTGCCCAGGTAGGCCACCTTATCGTAAGCGTAATCCCAGACCGCTTCCAGAGCCGCGGTGTTGTGGGTCAGCTTGGGGTACTCGCAGTAGTGGATGAAACCACCCTTGGTGTACTCCGCGTAGGGCGCTTCGAAGTCAATCTTCTCAAAGGGAGTGATCTTCTTGCGCACATCGTAGTGGAAGGAGTTCGTATAGTAATCCTTCGCGGTGATATCCGGAACCGCACCGAAACGCTCGCGATCCATGGAGCAGAAACGGTTGGTGAGGGATTCGGCCGGGGTGGAGTACACGGAGAACCAGTAGGGGTACTCCTTCTTCCACTGGTCAGCGTACGCACTCAAGCGGCGCACGATATCCAGGGTGAATTCCTTCGCTTCCGCGTTATGCTCCCAATTCGGGCCGTAGAACGCGGTAGCCGCTTCGTACAGGCCAATGTAGCCAATGGAAAGCGTGGACCGCTGGTTGTGGAAGAACTTTGTGACGTCCTCATCGCCCTCTTCCGCGCGGATACCCAGGGCACCGTAGCGGTAGAGGATGGGGGCGTTCTCCGGAGTGGCATCCTCACAGCGCTGCGCCCGGTAGACCAGAGCTTCCTTGACCACCTGCATGCGCTCATCGAAGATCTTCCAGAAACGCTGCTTATCCCCGCGCGCCTGCAGCGCGATACGCGGCACGTTGAGGGTGACCACGCCCAGGTTATTACGCCCGGCGTTCACGGCCTCACCGGTTTCCGGATCCACCCACTTGGGCAGGAAGGAACGGCAACCCATGGGAGCCTTGTAATCACCTTCCAGCTCGGTGAGGCGATCATAGGAGAGGACGTCCGGGTACATGCGCTTCGTGGAGCATTCCAGGGCCAGCTGCTTGACGTCGTAATTAGGATCCTCAGGGTTGAGGTTAACGCCGCGGCGCAGCCCGAAAACGAGCTTCGGGAAGATCGCGGTGTGGCCATCGGCCCCGATGCCCTTAATGCGAATGGTCAGGATGGCCTTCTGGATTTCCCGCTCGAAACGGTTGGTGCCCAGGCCGAATCCGAGGGTGACGAAAGGAGTCTGCCCGTTCGAGGAGTAGAGCGTATTGATCTCGTACTCCAGGGACTGCATGGCATCGTAGATGTCCTTCTTCGTCTTTTCCCAGCAGTACTCATCGCGCTTATCTTCGGCAACCCAACGCTGCGCATCCTTGAGGTGCTTGGCGTAATTGAGTTCCGCGTAGGGGGCGAGCACTTCATCGCAGCGATCCACCGAGCAGCCACCGTACTGGCTGGAGGCCACATTCGCGATGATCTGAGCGATCTGCGCGGTAGCGGTGTTAATGGAGCGCGGGGATTCCACCCGGGCGTTACCAATCTGGAAGCCATCACGCAGCATGCCTTCAATATCGATGAGGCAGCAATTGGTCATGGGCTGGAAGGGGTTGTAATCCAGATCGTGGAAGTGGATATCGCCCTTAATATGCGCATTGGCCACCGCCGGGGGCAGCAGGTACTTGAGGGCGTACGCCTTGGCCACCGCACCCGCGGTTAGATCACGCTGGGTGTTAAAAACAGTGGAGTCCTTATTGGCGTTCTCATTGACCACCGTCTTATCGCGCTGCATGAGCTTATCCAGGGAGCGCGAAATATCCATGGCCTGTTCGCGCGCCGTATCGCGATCGTGGCGGTACTCGATATAGGCGCGCGCCACCTGCGGGTAGCGGGATGCCATGAGCACGTTTTCCACTTCCGTTTGGATGGTGGGAACGTCAAGCTTGGCAGCATCAAGATGATCGATTACCGTGCGGGTGGCTTCCTCAACGAATGCGTAATCGTCGATGCCCTGGCTGTTCATTGCCAGCGCGATTGCGCGGTAGATCTTACCGGCGTCAAAGCTAACCGACCGACCGTCACGCTTGGTGACGACTACCCCCGTGGTCGTTGAGGTATCAATCAACATCTTGTGCCTCCGTAAAATTCGAACACTACATATAGTAGTCGGCCAGAATGACACCGGTGTGCTTCGTGCGCCACACGGGTGCGTTTTTTGAGCCGCGCACGCCGTGCCCGACCCCATAAAGGGCGACGCCGCGCCACTCTTGCCCCGCGCCCGCCGAATTTATGATGTGCAACACATTTTTTCGGCACCGCGTTTCGCGCTCACCGGGCGAGCTTACCACTACCTATAGGGGCACCACCCACCCGCCACCCCTACATCTTGCGATAAGTGCGAAACTGGCTCCAAACCGCCACTTCCACCCCAAGCCAGCCCGCGGCCAGCTGGCGGCGTCGTCGTGCTTCATCACCGCAAGCCACCATTTTAGTGGTCTAGCCCACAAATAGCGCGCTAACGCGAACGTAAGTTAACCCATTACTGTTGCACGCGTTTATTATCGGATGTGGTGGCGTACGCCACCCGGGTACTCAACCGAGGATCCGCACAAGATGCCAGCGCTGCCGTCCACGCGGACCGCGCCGGCCCATATAAATGGAGTTTCAGCTATGAGTGCACCAGCTGACACTGCTCTTCCGAGCTATAGCGAAGAAGAGGAAAAGTATATTATCCGGAACCGCCACGGTGTTCCGGTCGGAACAAAACCGCATACGAAGTGGACGCTGCCGCGCATCGCGGTGTGGGTCCTCGTAACAGCCCTCGGCGTTGCGGGCTGGTACATGCTCGCCTTCTATCGCGGTGAACAAGTCAATACCGCGTGGTTCGTGGTGACGTCGGTCTGCACCTACATGATCGCCTACCGCTTCTACGCGCTCTTTATTCAAAAAACCATTATGAAGCCCGACGATTCCAACGCGACGCCGGCCGAACGCATCAATAACGGACGCGATTTCGACCCGACAAACCGCGTGGTGCTCTACGGGCATCACTTCGCCGCTATCGCCGGCGCCGGCCCGCTGGTGGGCCCGGTGCTGGCCGCCCAGATGGGCTACCTGCCCGGCACCCTGTGGATTATCTTCGGGGTGTGCGTGGCCGGTGCCGTCCAGGACATGCTCGTCCTCTTCTTCTCCATGCGCCGCGGCGGGCGCAGCCTCGGCCAGATGGCCGTGGATGAAATCGGGAAGATCGGCGGGGCCGTGGCCGCGGTCATGATCCTCGTCATGCTCATGATCGTGCTGGCCGTGCTCGCCATGATCTGCGTGAACGCGCTGGCCGATTCGCCCTGGGGCGTTTTCGCCGTTGGTATGACCATCCCCATCGCGCTGTGCATGGGCCTGTGGCTGCGTTTCGTGCAGCCCGGCAATATCACGATGGTGTCCATTGTTGGGTTCATTGCGCTGCTCGGTGCGATTATCGGGGGCCGCTACGTGGCGGAATCCGATTTCGGCCAGGCGTTCCTGCACCTGTCCCCCACCACCCTCGTGTGGTGCATGATTGTGTACGGTTTCTTCGCGGCCGTGCTGCCGGTCTGGCTGCTCCTCACCCCGCGTGACTACCTGTCCACCTTCATGAAGGTCGGCACCATCGTGGTGCTGGCGCTGGGCATTCTCATCGTGCGCCCGCTGGTGGAAATGCCGGCCGTCACCGAATTCGCTTCGAATACGGACGGCCCGGTATTCGCCGGGGAACTCTTCCCCTTCCTCTTTATTACCATCGCCTGCGGGGCGCTTTCCGGGATGCACGCAACGGTGTCCTCGGGTACTTCCCCGAAGATGATCCAGAAGGAATCCCAGGTCCGCATGATCGGCTACGGCGGCATGCTCATGGAATCCTTCGTGGCGATTATGGCGCTGGCCGCGGCCTCCTCCCTCAATATGGGTATCTACTTCGGTATGAATACCTCCGAGCACACCACCGATAAGCTGGCGGGCACGGCCATCGTGCAGATGACCGATAACCGCTCCGAGCTTTCGGCGGCCGCGGTGCAAAACCTCGCGGTCACCGATACCCACGGCAATTCGGTGGAAGCCCGCTGGGAATCCTGGGATGAGAACGGCAATGAGAAGACCTACGTGGGAGCGGAGGCCTTCGATAAGGTCGCCGAGGACGTTGGGGAAACCTCCGTCACCTCGCGTACCGGTGGTGCGCCCACCCTCGCGGTGGCCATCGCCCATATTCTGCACCAGGTAGGCGGCGGCCAGGCCATGATGGGCTTCTGGTACCACTTCGCGATTATGTTCGAGGCGCTGTTCATTCTCTCCGCCGTGGACGCCGTGACCCGCGTGGCCCGCTTCCAGCTGGGCGACGCCCTGGGCAATGTGCTGCCCAAGTTCAAGGATCCCTCCTGGCGAGTGGGCGCGTGGATTACCACGGCCGTGGTGGTGGCGGCCTGGGGTTCGCTGCTGCTCATGGGCGTGACCGACCCGCGCGGCGGTATCCAAACGCTCTACCCGCTCTTCGGTGTAGCAAACCAGCTCATCGCCGCTTTGGCCCTGATTTTGTGCACCGTGGTGGTGGTCAATAAGGGCTGGGCGAAGTGGGCCTGGATCCCGGGCATCGCCGCGACCTTCGACCTTGTAGTCACCTTCGCGGCGTCCTGGCAGAAGATCTTCTCCTCCGACGCCGCCATCGGGTACTTCACCCAGAACACCAACGCGAAGGCAGCGTTGGCGAAGGCGCAGGCCGCCGGGGATACCGAAGCCATCGGCATCCAGTCCGCGATTGTGCGTAACACCTTCATCCAGGGCTGGCTCTCCGTGATCTTCCTGGCCACGGTGGCCTTCGTGCTGGTGTGCGCAATTATCAAGATCATCCGGGTTATCGCCGCGAAGAAGTACGTGAACTCCGAGGATCCCTACCAGGAGTCCAACTTCTACGCGCCCACCCAGCTCTTCCCGACCAAGTTGGAGAAGAAGGTGGTGGCGGAATACGCCGTCGTGGGCGACCCGGCTTTGATTCCCGGTTTCGATCACCGTAAGGGTGCGGGCGCGCACGGTTCCGGTTCCGGTACGACGACGCCGCCAGCTGCCAAGGCGAGCTCTGCCAGCGACTCGGATTCTTCCGGGTCCGCTCAGAGCTAGGAGATCAGGCCAATGTTCATGACCCAGCTCCGCGCCTTCGCGGCGCACGCTCGCGGCCTGTGGCGGGATTTCACCGGCGAATCGGCTTACGAGAAATACGTAGCCCGGCACGCCCGTGAACATCCCGATCATCCGCCGCTCGCCAAGCGCGAGTTCTGGCGCCAGCGCGCAGCCTTCGACGAGGAGAATGTCTCCACCGGCTGCTGCTAAGCGCTGAGCTTGGCCTTAGACGCCGGACTTGGCGCCGGGCGCTGAGCCGGCCGAATGCGCCGGCCGCTGAGCTGGCCGAATGTGCCGGCTAGCGTTCATCGCCGGGCTGGAAACTGGCCATCCGCACCGCTCCCCGAACCTCGGACTTCGGTCCGCCGTTCGGGGGGCGGTGCTTTGTCCCCTTCCTTTGTGTCCCCTTTTTGGCCCACCATCAAAGTGCACATCCACGCACCGTTTTCCCCGATTATCTGTTCCTGACTTACACTTTGCGCCCCTCGAGGTCCAGGATTTGCACTTTGCGGCCACCGCGCCGGCGCACCCGCCCCGAAAACCCTCACCGCGGGACCTCGGGCCTAGGCGGCGGGCCCACCCGCCCCTGCGCGGCCACAGTGGCGCCCGCGCAGGAGCGGCGTCGTCGTACCTGGTCCCAAGAACTAGCAGCCTGGCCGGCATAGGATAAAAGAGAGGCAAAGGAGCCTCATCATTTTATGTCGAGGTAATTATGGGACGTTGTTTTTCTGTATCCACACACAAGAACACCTCGCGTCCACGCCGGCGGCTGGCCCTGCTCGGGGCGCTCGCGCTGGCTCCCGTTGCCCTAGGTTCGTGCGCCGCCTCCGCGAGCGCGCCCGCCGGTGCGGCAACTGTGCACGGAGGTGAAGCAAATATCGTATTGCCTGATCTGTCGGGCGTGAGCGCGGTGGGCGGGGTATCCGGCCGGTTGCTCCTCCTTATCGGGGTGGGCGTCTGCGTGCTGGGGCTGTGCTTCGGGCTCATCACGTATATGAATCTGCGT
This sequence comes from Actinotignum timonense, assembly GCF_900155575.1. Taxonomy (GTDB): domain Bacteria; phylum Actinomycetota; class Actinomycetes; order Actinomycetales; family Actinomycetaceae; genus Actinotignum; species Actinotignum timonense. The sequence continues at coordinate 181,484 of NZ_LT706966.1, forward strand.
AAGCTTCCGGTGCATCGGGCCATGGTCGAGGTTGCTGACCTCATTTACGAAACCTGCAAAGCCTACCTGGTCAAACAGGGGCGGTTCCTGCTGGTGCTCTGGGCTTTTATTACCGCGGTGATCGTGGTCTATTACAAGTTCCTGGTGGGCTTCACCTGGGGGAAGCTCGCGATTGTGGTGGCGTTCTCGCTGCTGGGTATGGGTGGCTCGTACGCGGTGGCGTGGTTCGGGATTCGGGTGAATACCCTGGCCAATGCGCGCACGGCTTTCGCTTCGCTGCGCGGGCGGCCCCTCCCGCTGCACCAGGTGCCGCTGCGTTCGGGGATGTCCATCGGGATGGTGCTCATTTCCCTGGAATTGCTCATGATGCTGGTCATTTTGCTGTTCCTGCCCGCGGATGTGGCGGGGGCTTGCTTTATTGGCTTCGCGATCGGGGAATCTCTGGGTGCTTCGGCGCTGCGCATCGCCGGTGGTATTTTCACGAAGATTGCCGATATTGGCTCCGACCTCATGAAGATCGTCTTCAAAATTGATGAGGACGACCCGCGTAACCCGGGCGTCATCGCCGATTGCGTGGGCGATAATGCCGGGGATTCGGTAGGTCCCTCCGCGGACGGCTTCGAAACCTACGGGGTGACCGGAGTGGCGCTGGTGACCTTCATCGTGCTGGCCGTGCATGACCCAGCGCTGCAAGCCACCCTGCTGGTGTGGGTCTTCACGGTGCGGGTGGCCATGATTATCGCCTCGGCGCTGGCCTACGGCCTCAACGCGCGCCTGGCCGCCACCCGCTACGCGAGCGCCACCACCCTCAATTTCGAAAAACCGCTGAGTTCACTCGTGTGGCTCACCTCGATTTTCTGCATTGCTTGCGTGTACGGGATCTCCTGGCTCGTTTTGGGTGGGAACGACGGCGCACTGTGGCTCGCGCTCGCCACTATCGTGACCTGCGGGACTTTGGCGGGGGCGCTTATCCCCGAGCTGGTCAAGGTCTTCACCTCCACCACTTCGCGGCACGTGCGGGAAGTGGTGAAAAGTTCACGCCAGGGCGGGGCTTCCCTCAATATTCTGTCCGGTGTGGTGGCCGGGAATTTCTCCGCCTTCTGGCTGGGCATCACCATCGTGGGGCTCATGGCCGGGGCTTTCGTGATCGCGGATGCCACGCTCGGTGAGTTCATGCTGGCGCCGGCTGTTTTCGCTTTCGGGCTGGTGGCTTTCGGGTTCCTGGGCATGGGGCCGGTGACCATCGCGGTGGATTCCTACGGCCCGGTCACCGATAACGCCCAGTCGGTCTACGAGCTTTCCCGTATCGAGGCGCTCCCCAATATCGACGCCGATATTCGCTCCAGTTTTGGTTTCGCCCCGCAATGGGATCGCGCCAAACTCATGCTGGAGGAGAACGACGGCGCCGGCAATACCTTCAAGGCCACCGCCAAGCCGGTGCTCATCGGCACCGCGGTGGTGGGTGCTACCACGATGATCTTCTCGATTATTATCGGGCTGACCGGTGGGCTGACCAGCGGGATCGAGATGCTGTCCCTCATGCACGCCCCGTTCCTGCTGGGGATTATCAGCGGGGGCGCGGTGATCTTCTGGTTCTCCGGGGCGTCGATGCAGGCGGTGACCACGGGGGCGTACCGGGCGGTGGAGTTCATCAAGGAGTCCATCCATCTGGATAAAAATGCGGAGCGGGCTTCCCACGATGACTCGCGGCGCGTCGTCGAAATTTGTACCCAGTACGCCCAGCAGGGGATGCTCACCATTTTCCTGGCGGTCTTCTTCGCTACTCTTTCCTTCGCGTTTATCGAGCCGTACTTCTTTATCGGCTACCTCATTTCCATCGCTATTTTCGGCCTCTACCAGGCGATTTACATGGCGAATGCGGGTGGGGCCTGGGATAACGCTAAGAAGATCGTGGAGGTGGATCTGCACGCGAAGGGCACCGCGCTCCACGATGCCACCATCGTGGGCGATACCGTGGGTGATCCTTTCAAGGACACCTCCTCGGTGGCCCTCAACCCTATTATTAAGTTCACGACTCTCTTCGGCCTGCTCGCCGTGGAGCTGGCCGTGAGCCTCAACGCCCAGAATCTCACCGCGGTGGTCACCGGCCTGGCGGTGTGCTTCGGGGCCCTCGCGCTCGTCTTTATTTACCGCTCGTTCTACAGCATGCGCATCCAGGCATCCACCGAGGATCCGCTGCTGGACGAACCCGAACCTGAATCTTCGCGTGAATCTTCACCTGAATCTTCGCCCGTATCCGAACCAGCGCTCGAACCGCATTCCCGGTTTGACACCGGATCCGAACCCGAGAAGGGAGTCCTGGCATGAATATCGCCGTGCATTGGTCCGGCGCTCAGATCAGCCCGGAAGGAAAAATAGCCGGCCAGGATGCCGGCGCTACCCTGCTGCGCCGCCTCCTGCGCATTTTCCCGGATGCGGTGGTGCTTGACCCCAGCGGGGTTTCCGCCGAAGAGCTCGCCCCAGATACGGTGGTCATCACTATGGATGTGCATGATACCCCGGCCCTGTGGGCGCGCCTACGGGCCGCGGGCCGGGTGGCGGCCGGCCGGCCCGCCCCGCGGCTCATGAATTTTGTGTGGCTGCCGGTTTCCACCCTGGACAGCGCGGAGGAGATCGCCCCGGTGGCCCTCTCCTGCGCGCTCTTCCCCACCTTCGCCAATTCGGAGCGCACTGCCGGTGAGATCCGCGAGATGGTGAATAAGTGGACGGTGCCCCCGCTGGCCGGGAGGCTCAAGCTAGGCTGGGTGAATCTCGGTTTCCGCCTCGACCACGTGCAGGAGCGGCGCGAACCGGAGGTCCCGGTGGTGCTCTATCCCGCGATTTACCTCTCGGCGCGCAAACGCCCCGATTTCTTCATGGATGTGCTCAGCCGGGTGCGCGAACTCATCCCGCTCACGGTGGAGATGCGTCTGCACGAAGCACACCTGGTTTCCGAGAAGGCCATGCGGTATTCGCGCCTGCCGTGGATGCACGTGGGGCCGCTGACCGATACCCGCACCTCGTATTACCAGGCCCTCGCCCACACCACGGCCTTCCTGGCCACCGCCGCGGAGGAATCCTACGGGCTCTCCTACGTGGAGGCCCTGGGTGCCGGGGCACTCGGGGTGTTCCCGGATGTGCCCTGGGCCCGCGCGCTACTTCCGGAAAACTATCCCTTCCTCTATCCGGATGGCGATGAGGCGGCCGCGGCGGCCATGCTCACCCGGGTTCTCACCCGCACCGCGCAATGCCGGGCCGATCTGGATGCGGCCTGCGGCGGGAGTTTCCGCGAGTGGATCGCCGCGCATCACTCCGATGATGCGTTTGACCGCGAGATCGTGGCCGCGGTGCAGCGCTGGTTCGGGTAGCGGCCCGCGTACTCTGCGTGACGCACAGTTTGCGTGGCGGCTCGCGCCACTTCCGCCACCAACGACACCGCTTCGCGTATCGCCCACGAGCACATATAACGACGGCGCCAGCAGGGCACATCCTTCTGCTGGCGCCGTCATCACGTTACGGCGGGGGCGGATTCTCGCACGCAGGTACGCCCCCACCGGTGCTCGGGCTAGTTGCCCACAACGGTACGGCTACTCGCCGAGCACCACCGGCACGGAGCGGTAACCTACCCCGATGCGCTCTACGCCCATATCGATGAGATCGAAGTAGTGGGCCTGGTCGCGCACATTGCCGGAGGCCTTGACCTTGGCCCGGCCGTCGGTCACCTCAATGAGATGCGCCATCACATCGCGCGCCCCGCCAACCGTGGGCCCGCCGGTGTAGAAACCGGTGGAGGTCTTCACGTAGTCACCGCCGGCGGCGATCACCGCTTCCACCCCGCCCTCGATGGCCTTCTTATCGAGAGCATCGGTTTCGAGGATCACCTTGGTGACCACGCCCGCCTCGCGGCACACCGCGATAGCCGGCTTGATTTCCTCGGCGGCCTGCTGCCACTTGCCTTCGCGCAGCAGCCCGTAGTTAATGACCAGGTCAAGATCTTGAATATCGCCGCGCGAGACGTACGCACGCGCCAGCATTTCTTTATCGGCTGCGGTGCCCTGCCCGAAGGGGAAATCGGCGACGACGCAGATTCCCACCCCGGTCCCGGGCAGCAAAGGTGCTACCACATCCAGGGCCCAGGGGTTGGTGCACAGCGTGGCACATTTGTAATTGATACCGGTATGCGCCAGTTCCACCACTTCCTCGGTGGTGAATTGCGGCTTGAGGATGGAGTAATCGATGTAGGAGGCGAGTTCGTCGCGCGTCATCTGAGCGGCTTTCTTCTCCGGCTGTGCCATGATTATCCTTTCTTTCTGCCCTCGCGGGCGGTTATGCCATGGCCCGGCGGGCCATGTGGTTGGGGTGTGAAGACTCAGGTTGTACAGAATCAGATTCGGAAGAATCGGGTAGGGCGGATACATCCGCGTGGATCAAGGGAGTTTCGGGGAACTCCGTGCTCATTCCGGCCGCGCGAATCCGAGCGCGGTACTCTTCCACCAGTTCATCCGCGGGTGTTTCGGTATGCGCGAAGGGATAGGTGCGGCCCAGCCCGGTGTACTTTCCGGTGCCGAGGCGGTGGAAAGGAAGCACGTCATAGTGGCGCACTCCCACCGAGCGTAGAAAGGCGATATTGGCGTCGATCTGGGCGCTGGCCATCGTGACGTCCGGGATAAGCGGGGTGCGCACCATCGTGCTCGCCCCGTGGTGTTCCCCGAGATAGGAAATTGTTTCGAGAATCCTGGCGTTGCCTCCTCCGGTTGCACGCTGGTGTGCGTCGTCGTCCAGTAATTTGAGATCGCAAATAAAAAGGTCCATATGCGGTTCGACCAGCTGGATGGCGCGCAGCCGCACATTCCCGCAGGTCTCCACCGCGGTGGTGATGCCGCGCCGGTGGAGTTCTTCGCAGGCCTGCGCCACGAATTGGGCTTGCAGGAGCGGCTCGCCGCCGGAGAAAGTCACTCCCCCACCGCTGCGGTCGAAGAAGAGTTTGTCGCGGGCGGCTTCTTCCACCAGATCGTCCACGGTGCGGCGCTGGCCGTATACGCTCAGCGCCCCGGTAGGGCAGCTTTCGGCCCATTCGAGGTTCGCGGGCTTGATTTTCTCCCGGTGGAGCACCACCGTGCCTTCGGGGCCGCGCGTCACTTCACCGTTCTCGGCCAGGTCGATGCAGATCCCGCAGTCGATGCATTTATCGGGAGCGAACATGACTTCGCGGAAACCGTTGATCGATTCCGGGTTGGCGCACCACCCGCAGGCCAGCGAGCAGCCCTTGAGGAAGATGACGGTGCGGATGCCCGGGCCGTCGTGGATCGAATACCGCTGCACGTTGAAAACCGTGGCGAGGCGAACGCGGGACATCTGCACTCCTTTCTTCCTATCGGGGTCTGCTGAGGGCTGCTGCGCGGGAACTTGCTCGGAGCTTGCGCTGGAACTTGCTCGGGACTCTGCTCGAGGCTCGTTGCCTCGGCTGGGGCTACAACTCTTGAACCGTGCGCGAAATAATTTCGTCCTGGATTTCACGGTCCAGCTCCACGAAGAAGGCCGAATATCCGGCCACCCGCACCACCAGCCCGCGGTATTTCTCCGGTTCGCGCTGCGCGGCCCGCAGGGTTTCCCCGGAGAGAATATTGAATTGGATATGCATCCCACCCATCACGAAATAGGCGCGGATAAGGTCAATGAGCTTCTGGCGATCCGCCGGCTTCTTGAGCATGGCAGGAACAAATTTCATATTGAGATTCACCCCGTTGATGGCCGCGGAATGATCCCAGCTCGCCACGGAGGAAACCACCGCCGTGGGCCCATTGGTATCCATCCCGTGCTTGGGGGAAATCCCGCCGTCACCCAGCGGGGTGCCCGCGGCACGCCCGGAAGGCAAGGCCCCTACCTGCCGGCCCAGCGGGGTATTCGAGGAGAGGGAGAACAGCCCGGGGATGAAATAGCCGCCGTGCGGGGAGCGGAAGCGGTATACCGAATCGGTGTATTGCGAGGTCACGAATTGGGCCAGGTCATCCACCCGGGTGAGGTCGTTACCGTATTTGGCCACGTTGAGGCAGCGATGCTGGATCACTTCGTCGGCGAAATCGGAGGCGGTGGCCTCCAGCAGCTGTGCCGCGGTCATCACCTTGCGTTCGAAAACAAGTTCGCGGATAACTTCCAGGGAGTCCACCACGTCCGGAAGGCCCACCCCGTTCACCCCGGTGGCGTCATAGACCGCGCCGCCCTCGGTGCAATCGCGCCCGCTTTCCAGGCAACCATCGAGCACGGTGGAGCAATAAATATGGGGTGTTTCGCGGGCGTGGAGCAGCTCGATGGTATTGAGGGTGGAGACCATCATTTCCACGAAGTAATCCACCTGCGCGGCATAGGCACGCTGCACCTGCGCAAAACTCTGCATTTGGGTGAAGTCCCCGGTGTGGGGGCCCAGCTGTTCCCCGCTCATGGGGCAGCGCCCGTCATGAAGGGCCAGCTCCAGGCATTTCGCCAGGTTGAAGTGGCAAGAATTGGTGCGCCCCATTGTATTCCCCTGCCCGGTGGGTTCCACACAGCCCACAATCGCCCAATCTCGGGCATCTTTCAGACTCATATGGCGGTGCTCAACAAGGCCGGGAATAATCACGTCGTCGTTGAAGAAAGGATCCTTCCCGCCTTCGTTTTCCACGAGGATGCGCAGCACCCGGTCGAGGAAAGCGTCGGGAGTTTTATGCGAGACGCGAATGGAAACATTCGGTTCGGAATTGAAGACCGCCTGTTCGGCATCCAGGCACATATAGGAAAGCTCGTTCACGGCATCTTCCCCATTTTCATCCACGCCGCCCAGGGTGAGGGCCACCGAGGTGGAGAAACCACCGTTATTGCGCGCCGAAGAATAGGTGCAGGCCTTGATGATATCGATGTGTTTGACCCACAGCGCATCAAGAATTGTTTGGGCTTCCGCGCGGCTCAGGCGCCCGGAATCCAGGTCGGCGCGCAGGTAGGGGTAGCAGTACTGGTCAAAACGCCCGGCGGAAATGGCCGAGCCGTTCTGGCTGCAATAGTCAATGAGCATCACGAACCAGTAGGCCTGGCAGGCCTCCCAGAACGTGCGCGCGGGGCGGTAGGGTACCTGCCGGCAATTCTCCGCGATGGCTCGCAATTCGGCGGCCCGCCCGGGATCCACGGAGTCGGCCGCCATGCGCTCGGCCAGCTCCGCGAAACGCTGCTGGAAAATACGCACGGCATCCACCACGATAAGCACCGCTTCGTAAAAAACGCGCTTATCAGAATAATTCGCGTCCCCGCGGGAAAGCTCCGCCAAGCGCGTGCGCGCCTCGTTTTCCACCGCGATGAAGCCGCCTTCGATAATGCGCCGCACATTGGGGATATAGTGCCCGTAGCCGGAGCGCGCCCGCGAGCGAGTATCGAAGGGGCGATTATCGGCGGAAAGCACCCGGTTGGTTTCCTCGTCGAGGAGGTGGCGGGCCAGGTCCTCATTGGAGCGATTCACCCAGTAGGGATAAATCTCGTCCAATAATTCGCGTTTTTGTTCCGGGCTGACCTGGAGGGTATCGACTTTGCGCACCGGCATAAGGTCGAGTTCCTTTTCGGAAAGCGGCCCGAATTCGGGGAACAGCGGGGCCGAGCGCGGTTTCGAGCCGTGGTTACCCACGATGAGTTCTGCGTCGTCGATAAAAATACTCATCTGAGCGAGGGTGTCGCGCAGGGCCTTGGCGCGCCGGATCACGGCCGGTTCGCCTTCGCTCTCGCGGTAGGACTGCGTGACGATACGGGCGCGTTCCGTGCAGATGGCCGGCACGGCCGCGCGCATGCGTTCGTTGAGGAACGCGGTGCGCTCGGGAGCCAGAAAACTCAAGGTCGCTTCGCGGGCGGGTACGGTGCTTGTCATGATGCGCTCCTTTGATGAAGAACAGCGGATGTGTGTGAAAATTCTGCGGCGGGTTCCGGTTGTGCTTGTGCGTGCGTGGTGAGGGGCGACGGCGCTCCTACCAGCTTTCCGGCAACCGTGCGGTTGAAGAAATCAACGACGACGCCGATGCCGACCACCATGACCACGGTTCCCACCCCGATCACGCCGCCACTCAGATCGAAGCGGAAGAGCAGGAGGGCGATGATGATCACGGTGAAATCCTGGGCGATGCGGAAGAAACGGTAGGAACGCTGCGGGAAGCGGCGCACCAGTACCGCGGCGATGCCGTCCGCGGCGCCCTGCCCGAGATCCGGGGTGATGTAGAGGGAAAGCCCGAAGGCGAACAGCAGCAGGCCTACCGCCAGGTGGATGAGCATTCCGGGTACCGAGTAGGTGAAAACGTAGATGGAATCCAGGACCTTGGTAAATTCGGTGACGAGCACCCCGACCAGGGTGAAATTGAGGACGGTACCCAACCCGAAGATTTTACGGTCGAAGGGGATAATGATCGCGAGCAAGGCGATATTGACGAGCGGCACCACCCAGGAGAAGGACAGCCCGGTCACGTAACTCACGCCCTGGAGCATAGCGGTGAAGGGATCCACGCCGGCGTGGCCTTTGAGGGCCACCGTGATTCCCATTGAGGTGATGATGACGCCGAGCAGGCAGACCAGGCAGCGGCGCAGCAGGCTACCGGGGCGCAACGTCCATTCGCGGGCGGAGAAGAATGTATCACGCATGCTTAGGCCACCTTCGTTTCTGCGCAGGAGTTGAGCTGATCTAACTCGTCGAGGAGCTCCGCAACGTCGGCCGCGGTGGGCATCGAGGGGATAGCTCCGAGCGTTTGGGTGGCAATACCGGCGGCTACATTGGCATATTCCACGCTGGCCCGCAGGGCGTCGTCGTTAATCTTTTCGATACCACCGTGGCTATCCAGCTGCGCGAGGAGGGCGCCCATGAGGGTGTCCCCCGCCCCGGTGGTATCGACCACGGAGCTGTAAACGGCGGGGATTTCCCCGTAGGCGGAGCGGGTAGCGTAGGCCACCCCGAGGTGGTCGGCGGTCATGACCACCAGCTTCGGGCCGCGCGCGAGGATATCCGCGGCAACATCCTTGAGATTGTCACTCCCGAAGAGAATGCGGAAATCTTCGCGGGAGCCCTTGACGATCTGGAATTCCGGGAGCAGTGGCAGCAGCAGGCTCCGGTAGTTTTCTTCCGATCCGTAGAGGGCCAGGCGGTAATTGAAATCAATGGACATGGGCACGCCCGCGGCCCGCGCGGTATCAATGAGTTTGCGCGAGGTGGCGTTGAGCGGTTCGTGCGCGAAATTTACGCCGGAAATATAGAGCATGCGGGTGCGCAGCAGCTGGCGGGCGCATTCATCCGTGATGACGAGCTCCGGGTAAGCGCTGCCCTGGATGGCGAAAGTAAAACTCCGGTCGCCGTTATCGAGGGAAATAAAATTGTGGGAGGTGCAGGCTCCGTAGCTGGTATTGAGCAGGCTGGTATCCACGCCGCTACCGTCCAGGACTTCCCGGGCGTACTGGCCCATGAAGTCATCTCCCAGGCATCCGACCAGCAGGGTATCCAGGCCCAGCCGGGCCGCGGCGACGGCGCAATTCGCGCCGGTACCTCCTACATTTGCTTCGAAAGCGAATTTCGAGGCTCCGGTTCCGATGATCGGGGAGAAGTCGGTAACAATGTCCCCCACGCATGTCAATCCTCGCACTGTGCTCCTCCTTGAGCGTCGCGGCTGTTTCGTGGTCATTGGTATTAACCTACGTTCTCAGGGCGCGAGATTCGACAGTTTTCCGCGGAATTTCAAGGAAAAATCCGCAGGCTTCGGAGCGAATTTTCGCGGGCGCGGTGGGAATATTTTCAGGTGTTTTCTCACGTGGTTTCTCACGCGGTTTTCTCGGGTGCTACCGGCGCGTTTTCGCACGGGTGGTGGACGCGTTCCGCACACCTTTCCCGCGCTTTCCCGCGACACGGCGCCGGCGGGCATATCCCCTGAGCTGGCCGAGCGCTTTGGTACTCTCAAAATATGGCAACGAAGCAATCCCTGAGCGAAGGCCCCTCGCGCTTGAGTGCGATCCGGGAGATTCTCACCGCAACCGGCCCGATGGCCGTCAAAGAGCTGGCGCGTCGCCTGGGATATTCCCTCTCCACGATCTATCGGGATGTTGCCGAGCTCCAGGCACACGGGGAAGTGGTGCTGGCCCGCGGGCTGATTGTGCCGCAGCGTTCGGTGGCTACCGAGATTCCGCCGGAGGTGCGCGCGCATGTCAATTGGGATGCCAAGCAGGCCATGTGCGAAAAGGCCCTCGAGCTTATTAGCCCGGATATGACCCTCATTCTGGATGATTCTTCTTCGATTATCCCGCTGCTGGGCATGCTCCACACCCGGGTGCCGCTCACGGTGATCACGAATTCGCATCTGGTGGCCCAGCACCTGGAGGGCGTGGCCGGCATCCAGATTTATCTGCTGGGCGGGCTGTATTACACCTGGTTATCGTCTTGTCACGGAGCGATGACCGTCACGGCGCTGCGCCATATCGAAGCGGATATGTGTTTGCTTTCCACCGTGGGGATGACGGCCCGGGGCCTCACGAATCCTTACGAGTACACCGCGCAAACGAAAATTGCGATGATGCAGGCGGCGGAAACCTCGGTGGTGCTCATGGATCACAGCAAATTCGGGCGCCGCACCATGTATTCCATTGCCGCGCTTGATGAGATCCCGATTCTTATTACGGATATTGCGCCGCCGGGCGAACCGAGCGCTGCGGAGCTTGCGGCCGCCGGGGTGGAGACGATTATTGCCACCGCACCCTGAGACCCGCTTTAGGCCTGTGCCTCAGCTTCGATATCGGTGATAGCGGGAGCGGGGCGTGCCGTGTAGGACGCCGTCGTACCAACAAGACGGTACGCGACCGTACGGTTAAAGAAATCGACGACGACACCAATCCCCAGCGCCATAATCGCGGTGCCAATGCCGATAACGCCGCTGCTCAAATCGAAGCGGAACAGCACGAGGGCGATGAGGACCACGATGAAATCCTGGGCCACGCGGAAGGTGCGGTAGGAGTGGCTCGGGAAGCGGCGCAGGAGTACGGGGACGATGCAGTCGGCGGCGCCCTGGCCGATGTCCGGCGTGATATAAAGCGAGAGCCCCAGCGCGAAAATCACCAGGCCGATAGCCAAGTGGGCAAGCATACCCGGGATTGAATAGGTGAAAACGTAGATGGAGTCGAGGGTGCTGGTGAAGCTGGTGACGAGCACCCCGACCAGGGTGAAATTGAGGACGGTGCCCAGCCCGAGGACTTTGTGGTCGAAGGGGAAGATGAGCGCGATGAGGGCGATATTGACCACCGGGACCACCCAGGAGAAAGACAGGCCGGTGATGTGGCTGACGCCCTGGAGTAGGGCGGTGAAGGGGTCCACGCCGGCGTGACCTTTGAGGGCCACGGTGATGCCGATCGCAGTGAGGATCACGCCGATGAGGCAGACCAGCGAGCGGCGCAGCAGGCTGCCCGGGCGCAAGGTCCATTCGCGGGCGCAGCACAGTGACTCAAACATGACGAGCTACCTTCTCAATCTCAGGGAAGCCGCCGTGCCACACCGCGGCATCACCAGCGTAGTGCATGCGAGCGGGCAATTCCTGGGCCGTGGCGGAGGTCGCTTTACGCCAGTGTACGTGTGCGTCCGGTTCGTTGCTTAGCTGGGTCAGGACCGGGTGGGTAGCGGGCTGGGCGCGGGCGCGAATTTATCCACAGAATCGCGAAACGTCACCCTTGTCCACAGCGTTGTAATTGGCTCTTTGCTGTGCCTTGGCACCATGCGAGAATAACGGAGAAGGACGGGTAACCGCCCGGAACTCGCGATTGAAGGAGTGAGACACATGGATATTTACGGGGACCGGTTGAATATTCCGGAGCTTACGTTTAACTCGCTTGAAGATGTTCTCAAGCGCAAAGAAGAAATCCTACGTGAGGTCAGAATGACCCGCGAAGAATTCGACTGGCGCGCTGATAACTACCAGCTCGGACCAAAAGAGTCCGACGCTTATTTCGAGATGATAGGTCTGGATCGCTTTGAGGAGTATTACCGTGGTGAACGCACGTTTGAATGAGTGCACCGATGAGTTTGCGGCACATCTACAGCGAATTGGGGAGTTGATTGATCCCAGTTTTTCACTGGTGAAACAAGAAACCGCAAGGGGAGCTTTCCCCTCAAAAAGATTGTTTGGCGATATTCGCGTTGATCGTTTCCTTTTTGTCCGTTTTGATTACGAGGTTTTCCTTAATTCGAAAACCGGTTTACTCAGCGTCAATGAATCAACATTCTCGGTCATCCGAGGAGCAAAAAACAGCGAGCCGCTGGTGCGCTGGGATTATATTCGCTCACCACGTTCGAGTATTCCTTGCGCCCATATCCAGATCCATTCCCACCGCGATGAATGGACACCTGAGTCGTGCAACCTTAGTGCCCCAGTTGTCCACGCGCATGGTAAATTCGCACGACTAGCGCAATACGAATTGCGCGACTCAAACGCCACTGCGTGCCGGGCGTCCGACACCATCGCGCCTCAAAGCACGCCGGCACCGTTGGGGCAGGCGTAAGCAACGGCCGAAAAACAGCACCGAGCCGCTGCCACGTGCCACAGCCACGAGGTGGGCAGAGGTGTCAAGTGCGCATTCTGGACCGTGTCGGTGCCATAGTGCGCGTTACAGACACGAAATCGGGTGCAAACGGTGCTCTCCCGCGCACTTTGTTTGCTGACCCAGTTCGTGCGGGTCCGCACCCGGATCCATTCCAACGCCACGCCACCATTAGTAACTATTTTGTCTATCGGTCCCAGGCGTGGCACCCGAGGAGGTGCCCGATTTACGTAGAAAATGCGGCCCGGCCCCGGTCAAGCTAAAACACCGCTACCGATTAGTGACCCAAAACCACCCACCACAACCCCCTGAACAGGGCAAACGTCGAAGAAAATCCTAAAATCCAAAAAGTTGCACGACTCAGGTTCGAGTATTCCTTGCGCCCATATCCAGATCCATTCCCACCGCGATGAATGGACACACGCCCTGGTCCTGAGTGGCACTCATTCCCGCCGCTCGCGCCGGCGCATCAAGAACGAGGCTCGCACTCCCCACGTTGCTGATATTCATTTCACGGTGGGCCGGCGCTGGTTCCGACCCTGCCTGGAAGAAATCCTCTTCTTCGTCATTGACGAGCTCGGCGTGGCGTGCACACCACAAGCACGCGAAGCTCTCAACCAAGGCATCGAGGATTGGGAGGATATCCAACTGGAATCCGCGATCCGTAACAAGCCCGCCACCGCAGTCCGAGTATTCGCAACGCTCGAAAAGTAGCCCATAGGCGGCTTTCGGCCGGTACGCCTGTGTGCCCGGTCGTTACTTACCTGTGCCCGGTCCGTTCCCGCCGCTGTCGTATTTTTGCGACGACGCCGCACCCTAGCAGCGCGCCGCTTACCACCAGAAGCATCTCTACCGCAGCGCCAGTTTCCGTGAGGAATCCCCACCCGGTGCGCTGTGGCTGGTCGGAGGGCTGCGGCTCGGCAGGCGGCGCAGTAGGTTCACTAGGCGTTGGAGGCGTTGGACGCGCGGGCTGAGTGGGCGGAGCGGCGGTTGGGGAAGGTTCCGGGTGCGGCCCAGCGGGGTTGATCATTTTCGGGGTGATTTCGAGCCGGTAACTCCAGGTGCCTTTCTCCGTCACGGGAAGGGTAACCAGGAAAGGCGCGATTCTCCGGCAGCCAGAGTTCTCCTTCTCGGGATCCCCCACCGCAGATTCATCACCCGCGAGCTCATCCACCAGGTACAGCCCGACGGGAAGATCAGCGAAGGTGGCGCGCCCGGCGCTATCGGTGACCTCGATCCATTCGTGGGAGATGTGCTGAGCCGCCCACTCTACGGTGAGCCCACCTAGCCGGCCCCAATCGGTGGCCAGGTTGATACCTGATACGTAGCGCAGGCGCACCTGCCGGCCGGATGGCGCGCTGCCGCACGTGAGTGCGGCAGCTGCGTCGTCGTACGGATTATTGCCGGTACGGATGATGGTGATTTCGCCGCGGGCTTGGGGATCGAGCAGCGTGAGGTCGGCGCTTTGGCCGTCGCCGGTGACCGGGGAGGCGTGCGCGGGGCTAGGCGTGCCGAGCAGGAGGACGAGCAGGCTGAAGAACGCTATCAGTTTTTTCGTCATCGTTATGTTTCCTCCGAATCAGCCACCACAGTAGCCATACGAGCGCGAGCGCGCACACCACCAGAATCGCGATCATCCAGGTTGGCCAGGCGATTCCGGCGACGTCCGGGACACCGGCTTCCTCGAGCGGGACCCGCCGGCCGGTGACGAGCAGCCGGTGGGAGTTAATGCCGTAGGGGGTGCAGGTGATGACCGTGAGTAGGTCCTCGCCCTCCACACGCGCCAGGCTCGCCACCTCGTCGGGTTTCACAACTTTAATGGAGGTGACCTGGTATTTCATTTCGCGGCCGGCGACTTGCAGGTAGAGCGCGTCGCCTTCGCTCACCTTCGAGAGGTTATCGAGGAGGGTGGCGCTGGACAGGCCCGAATGCCCGGTGAGTACCGCGTGGGTGCCCGGTCCGCCAACGGGGAGGGACGAGCCGTAGAGGTGCCCGATGCCTTTCTGGAGTACCTCGTCCGAAGTGCCGTGGTAGATGGGCAGATTGACGTGGGTGGCCGGGATGACCAGGCGGCCCATTTCCGGGAGTATCGCAAGCTGGCGCAGATACGCCTGGTAGGGGTCGTTGGTTTTAGCCACCCGCGCGAGCCAGGGGTCCAGGATGGGCGCGCCCGGGGTTTGTTTATTGTATTCCTCGGCCGAGCGTAGGGTCTCGGTGAGGAGTTCCGGGGGTACCTGGCGTTCCTCCTGCGCGTACTGGCGTGCCACGTGCTGCTGGCGTGCGTTGTTCCACTGGCTTGCCACCACCGGATACAAGAGCACCCCAATTCCGCACAGTGCCAAGAGCACAGTCACCGCGGTGGAACGCCAGGCATCCCTCAGATGCTTCATTAGGCCACCTTGCGGGAGTGACGGTAGGCGGCCGCGAGGAGCAGCGAGCCCACCAGCACGAAG
Organism: Actinotignum timonense; assembly: GCF_900155575.1. Classification (GTDB taxonomy): domain Bacteria; phylum Actinomycetota; class Actinomycetes; order Actinomycetales; family Actinomycetaceae; genus Actinotignum; species Actinotignum timonense. Next base: position 196,501 of record NZ_LT706966.1, read on the forward strand.
GCCGCGATGCCGGCGCCGCCGGTCAGCGGGAGCTTCGAAGCGAAATCGCTGGTCTTGTGATTGTAGATGGTGACTTCGACGGTTTTATCTTTCGCTGCCGTGATAGCTGCGGCGTCAAATTTGACCGAGGCCGCATCCGGATTCAGCTCGTAACCTTCCGGTGCCTTAACTTCCTTGACGCACAGGTTCGGGCCGGTCAGCGCACGGATGGGACCGATAGCGGTTGCGGCATCGAATTCGCTCTTGCCGTCAATAGTGAGCTTCTGTTCGAGAACCTTACCGTTTTCACCGCAGACGTAGAGCTCGAATTTGCCGCCCTCGAGCGGGTCAGTTTTGCCGGTTTCGTACTTATTGATCTTGATTTTGCCCATGACGGTGCTGGGAGTGTTCTCTCCACCCGGGGTGCTGACCGTGGTCGAGGTGGATTCGTCATCGGCCTTATTGGTGACATCCGCGGAGTTGGAGACCTTATCAGTGACGTTATCCGCCACGGTAGCTTCCAGGATCACGCGCAGGAACTTGCCCTGGTTTGCCGTCACCTTTTCGAGACCGGTCTGGGTCAGAGTAATGACTTTCTTTTCCACAGCAGGATCAACCGTGGAGCCGTCGGATACGGTGTAATCAGCCTGCTCTAAAGTGGTAGTGGCTTCGCCCGCTGCGGCTGCTTCGCTTTCAACGATAACGACGCTCTTCACAGCGCCCTTCGCGCCATTCACTTCCAGGCCGGCAACCGGGGTATCGGTCACCACGAAGGAATCATATTTCTTACCTTCCGCGAGTTTGCGAATCTTGGTGTCGATCTGGAAGGTCATCTTTGACCCCTTGGTCACCAAGCCAGTTTCCGGAGTGATGTCTTTCTTCGTCACTGACCCCGCATCGGTGGACTTGGGGTACACGTGGATATTGTCCATGTACTTGCCGGTTTGCGGGTCGGTAAGGGGAACCATAATGTAGGAGACCTTGGCCGGGCTGTATCCAACCGGCGCATAAGTCTGGGTCAAGCGGTAGTAGCCCGGCTTGAGATCCGAATAGGTGATCGTGCCCTGGTCGTTCACGGTTTGCTCAGTACTCTGAGTGAAAGCGGTATCCGCCTCGCCGAACTCACCCTTCCGCGCCTTCTCAAACCCGTCTTTCGTCGTCACATTGATGGTCGACTTTTCGAGCTTGAATTTCGCGCCCGGAATCACCTCTCCCGGCGTCGTTATTTCCTGCCCGGTAGCCGCCTCCGCGCTCGCCGGCCCTTTTTGCGCGTGCACGGTCAGGGTGTACGTGGAATTCGGGTCGATGAGGTTATCGGCCTGCGCGCCGGGCACCGTGGAGCCCAGCCCGAGCGCTGCCAGCCCGAGCGCCACCACTCCGGCCAGGCCGCGAGCCATTGTTTTGATGGACATTGTCCTCTCCTCTTAGTTGTGCGTGTAATTCTGTTTTATTGCTTTCGATTCATGCGGATAAGCGCCGCGAGCAGCAGGGCCACCCCGGCCGCAATCACCCAGGGCCGCCAGCCACCGCTATGCGGCAGTTCGCCCACGCTCACGTCCGCGAGCTGGATGGTCCACTTCCCCGTCGCCGTAATGCTCTGCTCGCCCCCGGAAGCATTCGCGCCCTCCGGGGTGAACAGCTGGATGAGCCCGCTGGCCTGAGTGCGATCCGCCAGGCTCATCACGCCGTTCCCGTTCGCCACCGTGAACTCAAAGGGGAAGGGCAGTTGCTGGCCGGCATGCGCGCCCGCATTCGTATTCACCACGTAATACGTTCCTGGGTCCAAATCCTGCGCGGGCCGGTACGTGCCCGCCGCGCCCTCGCGCACGAGCTCCTCCGGCTGAGCCTCCAGGCTGCCCTTATACAGCGCAAAGCTCGCATCCGGGACCTGCTTCCCCGCCGCGTCCACCTTCTGAATGAGCACCGGCACGCCATTATTGGCCGCGTGATACAGCAGCACACCCTTCGGGTGCGCCTCGTCCAGACGCACCGTAAACGGCTTTTCGGTCAGATCGTTCGCGGCCGCGTGCGTAAAACTGTCACTGGTGAGAGGATCGACGACGCCGCTACCATCCGCTACCTCATCGGGCAGGCCGAGTTCTCCGCCCCAGTCCACCCACCGGGTGTGGAGCCGGACGTAGCGCGGCACGGCAGGCGGGTTACCGCTCACCTCGCATACCGACCCGGCGGGAAGAACCGGGAGCTGCGCGTACGCACGGTTCACCACCGGGCTGAGCTGGCCATTTTGCGTAGTACCCGCGGGGATACCCGGAAGCAGCGGCAGCTTACAGGTATAGCTGTAGTTAAGCTGGTCCAGGCTCACTTCTTCGGCGCGCTCCCCTACTACCGCGCTGCCGAGTTCGTAGGTGCGCCGGTTATAGAAGTAGTCATCCTTAAAAGTCACGGTGCTTCCCGGGGTTTCACTGAGCTGCACCCCGCTTGCTTGCACGGTATCGAGCGCCGCATCGAGTTTGGCTTCGGTTACCGCGGTTCCGGCTGTGCTTTCTACCTTGAGACTGGGAAGCAAGTGCACGCGCCCTCCGTAGTCCGCGAGTGGATCCGCGCCCGCCACGGTGTGCCAGATCGTGCACGTCGAGCTGGCCGGCATAAATCGCTCTGGCCCGAAGACCGCGATGCTGCTTTGTGCGGGGAGGGCGATACTGCCTTCCGTGATCTTCGGACTGCTGGGATTTCCTTCTTCCTTGAGGTAGGCATCTTGGCAGCGGTAGTGCAGGGTGTAGGCCAGTTGTTTCTCCGCCACGAGTTGCACGCCAACGGAGGTGCGCCACTCGGTATCGGGAGTATCGAGGATGTGCTGGGCAGTCAGCTGCGCCGGGATGCGTTCGATGAGGTTCGTGATGCTGAACCCGGTTTCCGGTACTTCGCTGGCGGCACCGGCCCCGGTGAGATCGGGATGAACCGTGAAGGCCAACAGGGTTTGGTCGCCTACGCCCAGGCTGAGGTTGGTATCCGTATCCACCAGGCTCTTGCCGTTCCCGTAAGCGAAGAATTCGCGTACCTGCTCCGCGGCTGCGGTGCGGGTGGGCTGGCCGGGCACGGCCGCGATGGTGGCTTCTACCCGGGTGTCATAGGCGGGAAGTTTCTTTTGGGCCAGTACACAGGAATAGCCCACCGGGATGAGCTGATTGGCAACCGCGCTGCGTTTGCCCTGCTCATCCACGGTGAAGCGGAGGTCTGCTTGGATAATTCCGGCGGCATTGGCGCCCTCGGGCAGTGCATCCTGTTCCGCCTCGGTCAGGGTGACGGGCGGGCGGCAGTAGAGGCGGGCACTGTAATCGGCATCGTTCATGAGCTGCGCGCCGGTTCCGGAAGCCGTGAGATCCACCCGTACCTTGGTTTTCTGGAAGGTGTAGTTATTCCACACCACCATGGTTCCCGCGAAGTTTTCCGGGAGCACCTCGGGGACTTTCGGGTGGGCCGGGGCGGTTCCGGCCGCGGCTGTTCCCGAAGGTGCTGCCGGAACCGGATAGGGATTATCCCGGCGCGGGGTATCCCGGGGTAGGAATACCTGGGCGGTTTCCGCGCCCGCGCCTTCGACCGGGCGGCACGCCTTCGATCCGGCCACGCAGGCCTGGGCGGCTTCACGGCCACGGTATCCGGCGGCAAGCTGCCAGTATTTATCCCACTGAGTTTTCTCCACCGTTACCGAAGCAGGTGTTTCCTCCACGGTACACACCGCGCCGGCCGGTAGAGCGTCAATGGGATTCCATTCGCCCTGCTGGAAGCGCCCGATAGTCACGCTGTGCTGCCGCGCAGTCTTACTCAGGCGCGCCGCCAGGTCCGTGCCGAAGCTGCCCACCGCATCGAAAGACGTATCGGTTGCCTTGCGCGGGGCGGGAATATCGATGGGGAGCCCGTTGAGGGAGCAGGAAATATTGATGGTGAATTCTTTGGAGCCGGAAATAATAGCAACGCCTTCCCCGCCCACGTTTTTCTTCACGTTGAAGGAGGCCAGCTGTATCCGGTAATCAGCAATGAGTTTCGCGGTGGTAGGCCCGTCAGCCACCCAGGAGTTCCGGGCTCCGGCTTGCGGGGTGCCCGGCTGCCCGCCACGATCAGCGGGGATCTGCCAGCGCGAATCCACCAGGGTAGCCCCGGGGACCTGGAGGGAATCATGATTGGCCGCGAGCTCGCACGTCCACCCGAAAGGCACCGCCACGGTAGTGGAGTTTTCACTGCGGGGCCGTACCTCAATCGGGGTGCTTTCCGTGGCACTCTCCCCACCTTCTCGGTAGGTGCACACCAGGTTCGCGCCGATAGCCATCTCCCCGTTTTCCTTCTTAAAGAGAGCTTCTTTCCACCCGGACGGGACGGGGATGCGTTCCTGACTCTCCGCATTGGGAGAGGTGAAAACATTCCCTTGCGATGTGAGGGTGACCTCGGTGCGGGCCACCCCGAACCAGGCGCTCACTTCGATATTGAGGGAACTATCAGCCGCAGGAGAGGTGAATTCAAAAACGGCGCTCGTGCCGTCCTTCTTCTCGGAAAGCTCATCACCAATACGCACCTGGCTGGCCCGGCTCAGGAGCGGGCTATCCCCGAGGTTAACTTCCAGAGAGCACGCGGTATTTTCCGGGATGGGAGCGCCGCTGAGCGTCGTCGTCGTACCTGAAGCAAGGTCAAGTTCAACGTTCCGCGTCACGGAACCGCACGTGAGCGTTGCCGGAGCCGTCGCCGGGACCTTGCTATTGAGGAGGGCGTAACCGGGGCGGGCCTGGACCTTGGGGTGGAAGTTGATCGCGCCGGCCTTGGGCAGCTCGAAGGTGGTGCGCAGGTCCACCTCGGTGACCGCGTCTGCACCCACCGTAATGCTGACGCTCGGGGAACGGTAGTCCACGCGAACGCCCAGGTCAGTGGGGCGGGCGGAGAGCGAGCAGGTGCTCCCCGCCGGAATCTGATCGGGGAAAGGCACCTTGCCGGAATCGGTCACCCGCACGCGCTGCTCCGGGAGGGCTCCCCCATCTGGCAAACGGCAGGTCAGCGTGACTTCTTTTTCGACGCTGGTGAGGCGCTGCTGGAGCTGCGGGTCGGTGAGGTTCTCCGCGAAATCACTGCTGTGGGATACCTGCACCTGCCCGTATTTGTAGTCCAGGGTATTCGTGATCGTGACCTGACTGATGGTGTTCACATCGGTGATCGGGGCGAGGTGGACCGGGGCCAGCGGGGCCACCGTGGCGGTAGCGAGATCCGTGGCCTGTTCGGTGATGGTGCAGGCAGCGCCGGCGGGCACGCCCGTCACGGTATGCGGGGCACCGTGCCCCACCGTGAAATCGTGAGCGGGCTTGGCATCCGCGCCTTCGCCGATGGGGACCTGCACCCCACTATCGGTGCATTGCATCCGCATAGGGAATTCCTGCCCCACGCCCTGGGATTGGGCCGGGCCGCTCAATTGCTTGGTGACTTTGAGGGTGCCGTGCTGGCGGGTGAGGTCCTGGGTGATATGGATCTTGTGGTTCCCGCCCGAATGCACCCAGAAGTATTCTTGGGCGCATTGTTTCGCTTCGCCGGGGCGTTCTTTGGCGTCGGCCGCGCAAATATCCGAGCTGAAGGAATCAGTGACGGTGAATCCGGGAACGTTCACGCGGGAACCTGCCGGCTGCGCGCCGCCGGGCTGCGGGGCACCGCCGGCCGGCGGGACCGTGGAGAAGAGGCAGTGGGTCCCCACCGGCCACACATCGCGGTCGCCCTCCTTACCGAGGGTGATCGTGCCGCCGCCCACGGGCACATCAACGTAGCCCGCGCCCACGAAGCCGGGATAGGATCCCTGGTTAGTTTCGGGAAGTTCGGGCGGTTTGGTGGGATCGGGCATAAAGCGGCAGTTGTAGTACACCGGGACTGTTTCCGGGAGCTCCCCCGCCGCGATCTTGGCCTTGAGGGCCGGATCCGCACCGGAGTTAGTGAACTTGACGTCCACGCTGACCGACGCCATTTGCGAGGAATAGATCGTTTCGGAGACCAGGGTGCTGGTGGTTCCGGTGCCGCCCGCACTGCCGGCACCGGTGCCGCCCGTGCTGCCGCCGGCGCTATCCGGGGCGGAAGTAACAGTACCCGTGGAGACGGCAGAAACGGATTGCCCGTGGGAACTTTGCGGGTTCTCGTGATCAAGCCGGTAATTAGTTCCGCTCAGCGTAGTGCTGGAGGTGAAGAACTGCGAGAGTTCTTGGGCGCTGCGCCCGCCCGGCATCTTGATCTTTTCGCGAATGGTACATTGCGCTCCCACCGGAAGCTTTCCCACGTTAATGGCCGGGAGCGTGACCGCTACATTGACGTTTTCGAGGCGGCGGGTTTCAGTGCCCTGCGCAATAACCGCTTTGGTATCGCGGCCCAGCGGGTCGGTGCAGGAGTACTCAATATCGTATTCGGCGCCGCCGGTGTAGGTGGGCGGGTTGCCGTGCGGGTAGCCACCCACTTCGAAACGAATTTGTTCGTTGGTGACCTGCGCCTTCTTAATGATTTGGGTGTCTTGCAGGGGCCGGGAATACAGCGAGCATTTAATGGAGTAGAAATGGTTGAGCTGATCCCCGGAAAGCGTGAAACCACTGCGGCCGTGCTTATCCACGGGCAGCGCGCTTGCCGATATTTCTTTACCTTGGCCGTCCCGGCTATCAATGCCCCAGCAGCGTGGCTCGTTGCCGAGCATGGTGGAGGTAACCGAAAGCGGAGATCCTGTTTCCCGCACGGTTATCCCGCCGGAAGTGTTATGCCCGGTGAGGCGGACGGCGGTTCGCCCGAGGTCATTTGTGGTGAGGTTCAGGGTTTGCCCGCCGGCGATCTCTACGGCGAGTTGTTGGCCGCGATGCGGCTCCCGGTAGCGGAAATTTTCATCAATGAGATCGGAGGTAATGGAGATGCTTTTTTGTTCCAGAATCCACCGGTGGAGCACTCCTTCGAAAGTGCCGTTGGCGATGCCGTTCTTGGAGTAATTCGAGCCGCCCACGGTACCCCAGTAGTTGGTGGCGTCATCACCTTTGGTGGGGAAATCGATGTGTTCGTAGCGGTCTTCCTGACCCGGGACCATGGCTTCCGCGATTGTTTTCAGGGATTTTTCGTAGTAAAACCTCTTCGTCCATTCGCCCATGCCGAGCACCCGCACATCGGCGTTCTTGCCGCGCAGCAGGCTGGCGACGCCCATAGCGGCCACGTTTCCGGCACGCCGGGTGACATCCGAACTGTTATAACCCCAATTAGTCCAGGTTTCCGGATAGTCCATGAACTTGGCATCAACGTCCAGAGCGTTAATATCCGCCTCGTAGCTCGCACCCGTTTTCTTGACCGTGCCGTCCAGGTAGTACCGGTTATCGCCGTGGGTGAGCACAATGATTTTGGTGTACAGGGGCTTTGGTTTGACGCCCGGGTTTTTCTCCAGTTGCTCGCGTTCGTATTCGACCATATCGCGGTAGACCAGCCCGAGCCCGTACTGGAGGTTATTGCCGTGGTCCCATACAGGGAGTTTGCCATCCTTCGAACCATCCAGGGAGCGGATTTTATCGACGACTTTTTGGTAGCCTTCCGGGCTTTGCAGCGAGGTGGCTTTCAGATCCGGAGTGTTATTCCAGAGCCGGCCGTCTTGTACATCGGCTTTGCGGGCAAAAGTGTAGATACCAACTTTAAGGGAGCTGCCGCGGTGGCGTGCTATTTCGCGTTCCAGGGCGAGGTTCTGGTCCCAGTTGCGGCAGACTTTCCCGCGCTTTTCCTGCCGGGAGCGTTTGCCTTCTTTGCGGTATTCTTCCGGCCAGTTTTCTTCGTTGGGGCACAACCCGTTATCGATGTAATCGGTGGCGCCGCCCATGGTGGCCCACCCGGTATTCATGCCGAATCCGAAAACGAAGGCGACCGATTCGGCGCCTTCGTCACTTTCGAGGGTGGGGCGCTGCGGGTCTGCGGGGAAGGGATCATCATCGGAACCGAATACCGGATACGTGGCGGCTCCCGCGGCGTGCGCGGTAGAAGCCGGAACGAACGGCACGGCTTGCAGTATGGAGAACAGCACACACGATGCAATAAGTGCCGTAAGTACGCGTCGAAAACGAGTATGCATACCCACAGACTTCCCTCTACAAAATTGGTTTATTCGATATTTATCACCGCCACGTAGTGAGACAGCTCCAGTGGGTGAATAAATATCGTTCACACTGATTGTAAAAGACAAACATATACTTCCGCTACCGTAATTCAGAATTGGAATCTTGTATTTTAGTAAAACGTGAATACTATCGCAGGTAGAAGCGGAGCTACATAAGCGGGTATGAGCCATCCCGCACGGCCACGCGCGCGGGCGCGCAGCGGCGGGCACAGCGGCGCTCGCGCATATAAAAAGCCGCCGGGACCAACCGCACTAATGGACCCGGCGGCTATTGCGCCGATGCATATCCAATGGGAAGGTGCGTTACACGCGGATATACATCAACTTTCAGGAACGATGAGCAAACGCATGCTTAGCGCACAAACGCTCGCCTCGCGAACAATTACTTAGCGAGCGAACTTCCGGTACGTCACGAAAGAGCCACCCGCGAGGGCGAGAAGCAGAGCAGCGCCCGCGAGCATTCCGGTTTCAGCGCCGGAGTTCGCGAGGGTCTTCCCCTCCGCCTTCTTGGCGGTTTCCTTACCCGCGTTATCCTTCTTCGCTTCGGCCTTGGGGGCGTCTACCTTCGGGGCATCCGCCTTCTTATCCTCCACCTTCGGAGTTTCGGCCTTGGGGGTTTCACCCTTCTGGCCGTCCTCTACCTTCGGAGCGTCGGTCTTATCGGCGGGCTTGTCTTTCTGCTGATCCTCATCCTTCGGATCGACCTTCGGGTCTTCCTTGGTGGTGTCGTCCACCTTGGGATCCGTGGTGCCCGGATCGCTTTCTTTCTTCAGGGCCTCGTTGGCCGCGGCTTCCCAGGCGTCAGCGTGGGCGTCTTCGCGTGCCTTACCTTCTTCAGCGGTTTCGGTATCCCAGTTCTTGGAATCGGCATCCGCCTTAGCCGCGGCTTCCCAGGCGTCAGCGTGGGCGTCTTCGCGTGCCTTACCTTCTTCAGCGGTTTCAGTATCCCAGTTCTTGGAATCGGCATCCGCCTTAGCCGCGGCTTCCCAAGCGTCACCCGCAGCATCCTCGCGAGCCTTACCCTCGTCAGCAGTCTCCGTATCCCAGTTCTTGGAATCGGCGTCAGCCTTGGCGGCAGCTTCCCAGGCGTCCGCAGCCGCGTCTTCGCGGGCCTTCACCTCGTCAGCCGTCTCGGTATCCCACTTCTTGGAGTCCGCGTCAGCCTTCGCCGCAGCTTCCCAAGCGTCACCCGCAGCATCCTCGCGAGCCTTACCCTCTTCGGCAGTCTCGGTATCCAGCTTCTTCGAATCAGCGTCAGCCTTGGCGGCAGCTTCCCAGGCGTCCGCAGCCGCGTCTTCGCGGGCCTTCACCTCGTCAGCCGTCTCGGTTACGCTAACGTCATTGGCGTCATTCGGGGATGCAAATGCAACCCCCCCCCCCCGCGGACATAAGGGCAGCTCCGGCGACCACGCCAGCAGCAATCTTCTTCACCTTCATAGTTTTCTCCCATAACGTGGTAAAAGATGTATTTTCGTCAGAGCGACCACCGGCCCCACGCAGTAACTACCGGCGGCCATAACTCCGAACCACTCCCAGGCTAAATCCAGAAAAGCCACAAGCAAATGGTATTTAAGGATTACACATTTACAGATGCGTCACATTTTTCCACAGTCTGGAAAGTATTTTTAAATACATAGACAAGCTTTGGTTTATGCGCTTAAACGCCTGAATCTCACACTTTTCCCACTACCTCCGGGCATCTTTATGCATATAAAACTTCCTCAGCATATTTTTCAACCCGCCGATACCTCCGGTACCGTGTCACTTCAAGTCATCACTTTTAGTTCACTATGGCGGGCACTATTCACCCAAGGGGCCACTGTGGGAAACCGTCGAAAAATCCTCGCCACCGCATGCACGGCGCTTCTGGCGCTCACCTTAACGGCGCCGCTCGCCGCAACCGCCCTCGCCCATGGGAACGACGGCGCACACCACCCCCTCACCCGCGAAACTGCCGCCATGATCGCGAGCGGGGAAATCCGCCTTCCCGATGGCCGGGTGGATTCGCTCCTCTACCAGCAGCCGGTGCTGGTGCCGGATGCGGATGATGATGGTGATGGCCTGCGCAATAGCCTGGAGCTGTACACCTATTCGCAGGGCGGGCGCACCTACTACGGCTATAACACTCACCCGCGCCTCGAGGATAGCGACGGCGATGGCCACATCGATTCCGCGGACCGCGAGCCCCTGGTCTGGAATATCAGCTCGCGCGATATGGCGCTTTTTATGGAGCTCTCCTACCGCGATGACCCGTATATCAAAAAGGTCCTCAACCGCCACGCCGAGCTCACGGATCTGCACAAGGACCGCCAGGAATACGCCCTCATGAATAAGGAGCTCGCGCCTTTCTGGCGGATGCGGCAGTCCTTCCACGAATCCAACGGTTTCGACGCGGTGCTTTTCGAAAACACCAGTAACTACGTCCACCTGCCCAAGAACTCGGTGCAGGTCTTGGCGGTGCGCGGCACCAGCGCCGCCAGCGATTACGACGACGACCTCAACCTCTTCTTCGGTACCGACCCGGACCAGGCCCTTAGCATGAAGAACACCCTCCTCCACCTGGGCCGCGATGAGTCCATCAACAACCTCTACGTAACCGGCCATTCCCTCGGCGGCTACCTCGCCGCCCGCGGCCTGGTGGAGGCCGAAAAGCACCATATCACCGCCTATAAGCAGGCCTTCACCTTCAACGCCCCGAAGGTCCGCGGCAACGCTTTCAACAACTGGCTCAATGACGTAAACACCACCATCAGCCGCCTCACCGCTCAGGGCCGCGCCCGGCATTACATTGTGGATAATGATTCCACTATCGCGCCGGTGGGCACTTTCGATGGCGCCCTCAGCATCGGCACTTCCGCGAACGGCCACGGCTCGCGTTCCTATTTCGAAGAACGCATCAATACGCTCCCCGACTGGATGGGCACCGATTTCCGCGTTGGCAAGCGCCACGAGATCCACCAGAGCGGCTACCGCCAACCCAACCTCAGCGAACTCCACTACACCACCGTGCTCACCGACGCCGAGGTGTACCAGCTTTCCGCCACCCCCGAAACCATCCTCGAGGGCGGCTCCGTCAATATCCTGGACAATATCAGCGCCACCCCGGCGCTTCCGCCCACGGCCCGCGTCGAGGACATCACGGATTATTCAACTCTTTCACTCGCAACCGCGCGCCCAGAACCATATATGGCCACGGCTCGGGTCACCTTCACCGATGGCTCAAGCTCCACCGTCACCGTCCCCATCCAAGTCACCAAGCCGCCCAGCAGTGTGCCCACCGTCGCGCCCACGCAGCCTGCGTTGCCCACCGCCAACCCCGATGACCTCACGGAGATTCTCACCCCGGAAGCCCCCGAGCTCCAGCAGGGCCCGGCTGGCCAGTGGGATACCATCACCTACCCCACGTACCCCACGTCGGATCCGCGCGCCCAGGCCTTGCGCTACAGCGAAGAAACCCTGAACGAGTCCGCGGAGCCGGGCCACGAATCCAAGACCGTCCGCATCACTGTCGCCCTCGCGCAAACAGCTCCCGCCCAGTATCGCCTCCCCGATCCGGCCCCCAGCTGGACTTTTACGCTCCGCAAGCAGCCGAAACTTGAGGTGCCTTTCCCGCCGGCGCCGGCGCTGGTGCGCAGGGATGATTGCCGCCAGCCCGCCACCTTGTCTTTTGACGCTATCCCGTGGGCGCGCCTGGTCTACACCTATGATGTTCAAGCTTTCGATAGCGCCGGCCAGGCAACCTCCGATCCGCTGCGCATCGCCCGCTACCGGGTTCACGCGACCCTGCGTCCGGAGAATCTCGGCAGCTACCACGTGCTGGCGGGCGATTCTGGCTGGAGCGATACCGAGGGCCTCACCTATGAATTCGATGCCGCGCCGAATTGCCGTCCGGTCACGCCCCGCGCGCCGCTTGTGTTGCCCGCGCCCGAGCATGGTGGTTACGGCACGGTGCAGGCGCCGGTGTACGGGGAGTCTGATCCCTTGCGCGATATTTTCGTCTATACAATTGCGAACGGCGGCTACAATGCGGCCGGGGAACCTGAGGAGAACGGCCCGTATTCATTAACGACGGCGCAGCTCACCGAGCAAGCGGCTAAGCAGTACCGCATCGCTGATCCCGGGTCGGATGATGGGTATCGCCTGGCGGGTGAGGAGGCCCGCTGGGTCATCAAGCTGCCTTTCCTCCCCTATTGGGCGCTTCCCAGCGATGCCCCGACGGCGGATCCTCTGCCCACTGGCCACCCGGGCGCCTACGTGCCCACCACCGCACCAACCGCAGATGCCCTACCTACCGGGCATCCAAGCGAATATGTTCCTACGATTGCCCCAACCGCAGGACCATTGCCAACCGGGCACCCGTCTGCATACGTTCCGCAAACTGCCCCCACTGCCGACGCTCTGCCCACCGGGCATCCAAGCGAGTATGTACCTTCCGATGCGCCCAGTGCAGATGTCCTGCCTACCGGGCATCCGACAGAGTATGTCCCGCAAACGGCGCCTGCTGCTGATGCGCTGCCCACTGGCCATCCAAGCGCCTACGTACCTACCGACGCACCAACGGCGGAAGCTTTACCAAGCGGACAGCCTTCTCCCTCAAGTTCGCCATCCGCAGCTCCCACGCCGAGTAACCAGCTTGTCGCGAGCGGTGCCCCCACTGTCTGGTGGCTGACCGCAGCAGCGGCCGCAGCTACGGCCGGTTTCCTTGTTATACGAAGGAACCACGAAGCCCACATTTAATAGGCCCCGCCGACAAAAGATGCCCCGCGCCGATCAAGCGCGGGGCATTTTTTTCTCGTCTTGAACTCAGAACACAGAAATTATTCTTTAAGGGCATGCTTGGGCGCGTGCCGATTCTTTTCATCTTTTCGTCTACGAAGCCCGGCAAAAATAATCATCGCGCAAATGGCAAGGGCTGCAAGGATTGCGAAGATGAAGAGGGTCATCCACCATGACCATTGGTGCCCAGCCGGCGGCGGCTCAACTCGGTCAGGTAATACCCGCTCACCGGTGACCAGCAAGCGATGCGAATTAATACCATAAGGGGTACAGGTAATCAGCGTGGCAAGATCACGTCCTGTTTGGCGTTGCAGCAGCTTAATATCTGTCGGATCAACAACGTTGATGTCCGTAACTTTGTATTGGAGCGTGGTGCCCTGCACGTTGATATAAAACATATCCCCACTGTCCAGATGGTTGAGCTGGTCGAACATCGTGGAATTTGGCAGGCCCGAGTGCGCGGTAATAATAGCGTGCCTATCGGTTCCGCCAACGGGTAGGTCGCTGCCGTACAGGTGCCCTGCACCACGCTGCAAGGTCTCATAGGAGGTTCCGTGGTAAACGGGCAGATTAACTCCAATTTCGGGGATCGTCACGGTCGCCATCGCCCCGGCTGGTTCGTTGAGAGTCTCTAAGTATTTTTCGAAATCTGCGAGGTCGTCAGCCTTGGCTGGGATATCAGTATGGGAGTAGGGATCGGTGAAGGTACCCGCTTTTCGATTCTTGTTGTACTCGCGTGCGGACTCCAGGTGATCAAGGGCTACCTGTTCCGCTTGCTTATTAACATGCCCAACGTAGTCTTGGACAACGAGTTTGGCTTGATAATTGTTCCAGAGTGTAGATACCAGCGGGTATGCCAGGCATAGCGTTCCCGCGAGTACAAGCAGGAGCGCGCGCATGAATCGGGGGCGCTTAGAGTTCGCCCGCTTTTTCATTTTCACAAAATCCCTAAAATCTAATGGTTGCAAATGATGAATATATGGCTGAGCGACGCCGCCCCTCCTCGGAGGTGTGAAGGGCGGCGCCGCTACTTTTCCAGACTGGAAAAGGTGCTAAACCAGAGTGTATTTAGTTTTCTTTACGGGACTTGGAAGAGCGCACGAACATCGCCGTACCGCCACCAACAAGTCCAAGACCAATCAAAGCGAACAGACCAACACCAAAAGCACCGGTCTTTGGCAGATTGAACCAGAAGGTGGAATCCGCCTTGGCAACGTTTTCTACCTTAAACTCGAAGAAGCCTCGCTTATTCACCGTATTAGCGTTTACTTCTTCGGGCTGTGTAGCACGAACGTAATCATCGGGAGCTTCTGTTTCAACTGCATAGAACCTATCCTCAGACTTAACCAGAACCTCTGCAGTGAAACCATCCTCGCCGGAGACCAAGTCGCCAAGAGCTGAAGCAGCCTTGCAATTATCTCCCGATGGATCTGCGGCACACTTGATCGCCTCCTGCTCATTGGCAAAGAGCTTGAATTTGGCGCCCTTAATGGCTGTTCCGTTCTTTGCTGAGACCTTCTTGATTTTCATCTTTAGGAACTTGGTTTCCGGATTAGGAGTGGGCCCACCTGGCTTGTTATCTCCAGGCGTCACGGGGCCAGAGGGGGTTTCACCTGTTCCATGACCGGGAGTAAAACCATATTTGTTAATAACAGAGCCAGGTGCGGTCTTAGCAACTACAAAGTCGAGTTTTACCGCGATCTTAACAGCCTTGGACTTGTTAGCCTCCATATTAGCTTGAGCAACAATCTTTTCCAGGCCCTTATCGGTAAATTCGACCTTGATGCGACTACGCGTATCATCACCCGGAGTGTCAGCAACGCTAACGCTGTAGTCGGTATCTTTAGTCAAATCAGTTCCCTCTACCGTAACCTTGGTGACGGCAGCGGGTTTGCTAGCGTTGTCATATGCAGTTTTGAGTGCGTCATCAAAAACGTTGAAACCGACAATATCATCCTTAGTGAGCTCGTTACCACCGTTGGAATCCTTTGTTTTATTCAAATCAGCCGTAATGGTGTAGCCAATTGTATCCCCGGCACCAACTAACGCACTCGTGTCGGCAACTTTGGTCACCTTAGAGGTCAAGTCCTTATTCTTTGGCTTGACGACCACGTTATAGTCGAAAGTAGTTGTTTTCTGGGCGGTGCCGTTAATCTGAGGAATTGTTACGTAGAAAGTCTTGACCTCGCTTGAGTAACCAGAGGGAACCTTAGACTCAGCCACCTGGTACAAGCCCACGGCCTTATTTTCGAACTTAGCTACGCCATCAGTTCCGGTTTGCTTTTTTTCGGGATTCCCCAGCTCGAGTTGACTATCCGTCATCGTGCCATTATTGAGATTATCAACATTCTTGGCAAGTTCGCGCCAACCAGCCATGGTGTTGAGCGTGACCGGTTTGTTATTGATTTTATTAACCTGCTTGACGGTGAATTCTGCTCCAGCAACCTTGGCCGTAGGTTCTCCGTCTTTGGCTTTCTCGATGGTGATAGAGCCGGTTGCCGGGGCCCCTTTATCCCAGGGTGCAACATTACTGTCCGCCGCTGAGGCACCGGCGATGCCCGTGGCGACCAGCCCCAAGGTCGCGGCGCAGGCCACCGCAACCTTACGGATTTTCGTGATTAACATGGTTGTTTCCCATTCCTTTTCTTTGTAGATGACCAAAGCTGATCAGTTTTGAGAAGTTGAATTGTTTCCGACGAAGATGACTTCGCCCGAATTTTGGGTATACGGGCCCCGCAGAGGAACTTCATTCACCTCGGCGCAGTCGATTGGTTGGATTTAGTTTCGGTACCGATAGCTACTCCTTGCACACCATCCGGCCAGAGCGATACAGCTCGCAAATGCAATCACGGCCAAGGCTGGAGTAACGCCCACTCCACCAGTTTTTGGCATGACGAGCTGCGGCACCACGGTAATTTTGATGGTCTTGACATCCCAGATAAGTCCTTTACCAGCAAGTAGCGTAGAAGCATACAAGGAATTAATAGAGCCATCTGGCATGAGTTTGTCTTCCCCGCCAGCGGTGCTCACAAAACCGCTCATATTTGACGACGCGAAGAAGGAGCATTCATAAATCCCCGGCCCCATCGGATGCTTACCACCCGGTGAGTCAATGAAGCTCGTTGTAGAACGGGCATCGACACCGTCTTGTTTATAGATAATCCCGGGTTTCTTCATACCCGTGCGAGCGAAATCGGCTTCCTGGGCCTCGGTTGCTTTGGGCCAATAATTGACCGGAGATCTCAACTCCCAACCGTTAATAGCGCCTCGATAGATCGTCTCAGGAATCCCGTCGAATCTCTTCTTCGTGCAAACCGTCTTAAAACGGATCTTGTCTACCACCTTGAGTTTCTGGGAGGCAGAAATATCCACCACGGGGTCGAGAGGCTGCCCCTCCGCAAGAACAATATCGCTGACCGGAATCAAACCACGAGTAACTTGTAGCTTGAAGTCACCGGGAACCAAACCTGATTCAAGGACCTTCACCGGAGCGACAATGACACTGGTTGTGTTATCCGGATATACTACCTTCACCGGCACGGAGTAATCATTTGGATTAGTGGTTCGATCCGGAGTTAAGGTGATCTCACCGGTATTCTTGTCGACTTTAGCCCAAGGAATCGTACTCGCTGGTTCCTTATAGAACTTCGTGCCCTGTGGCAGGGAACGGGTAGGATCCTTCGGCGGTTCAACCTTGCCAGTTTCGCCGGCTTTGACCGTCACCGGTTTGTAAGCAGGACGATAAAAATCTGAGAACTTATCCGGTTTTGTAACTTCGACCGGTGCAGTGATCTTTTCCATCGACCCATCCGGGTATGTCACATCAACCGGGATTGAATAGTCTTTCGGAGTCACGTCGAATCCTGGTTTTAGATCGATGGATCCGTCGGATTTCATGGTTGCCCACGAATAATCGCGTTTACCCTCAGCGGTTATTTCGAAACGAGTACCCGAAGGCAGTTCGCGTTCATAATCTTTGGGTGCCGCAACGGTCTTGGTCTTTCCTGCCTGCACCTCAGTCTTTTGGTAGACCGGCGCATAGAGATTAGCCTGAACAATTACTTCGATGTCGAGTTTCGTCAGGTTATACTGAGGTGGCCGGCAGTTATCCACTAGAGGATAGTTAACGGTCACTTCAAATGGCACCGTTTGACCGCGGTTCGTCTTTGAGGGACTAAATAGCAACTCGCCGGTATCTTCATTGAAAAAGACCTGGTTTTCTTTGACGTCACGGGTATAGACCCTCTGGATAGAATTCGGGAGGCTCTGCGGCAAAGCGAATTTAGTGCCAGCGGGAAAATTCCTAAACGACTGCTTCGAGGAATCCTCAACGAAATGCCAGCTGCCCTGCCCTGAGTTATCGTAGTCCAGCTTACCCTGCGGAATATACGGCTTAACAGCCACAACTTTGCCATATTCGGCTTTCACCGTGGGGTATTTGACTGCACCGGAGTATGGATCTGTCCCATTTTCTTTTTCTTGGACATCGGTCATTCCATCGCCATCCATGTCGTACGGCCCGTAGGAGATAAAATGATTTTCCCAACTTGAGACGCTATTAGATGAGTTATAGCCAACCATGACCGGTTCGTTCTCAACGTCGAAGTCCTGCTCCACTTCGGCAGTAATCATCCACCGGTGATATACATTGGTGCCCGCTTCATACGACCACAACGAACGACCGAACTTCCCACCATTCTTCCACTCTGTCAGCTGACACACCTGCGAAGAACCAGCTGACGAGCCGTGAAGTGGATCTGTCTGAATAAAGCCTTTATCCCAATGCTCGTCAAATCTAGGTTCCGGCCAAAGACCAGCATCACGCGTATCGGAAGCGTCAAAATCACCAATAGTCTGTTGATGCGCAACAGTTTCCCATTGCCATTTCATGCCGCCAAAAACGAATTTTTGCACCTCTTTTTCGCGAGTAATGCGGATGGTTTCGTCGATCAGCCCCTTGGGTAAATAGACATTGAGCCACGCGCGGCCCGAAAAAGCAGCCGGGGACTTTTCTCGATTAAAATGGGCGATATAAGTGACCAACTTCCGACCATTCGGAAGATTGACACTCGAATGATCAACGTCCACAAGCTTGTGGGTGTTGTGAAGATCGGAGTGGTTAGAGGTATACCAAACATAGCCTTCTGGGCCCCACCACACTTTTGCCGCCATCGCGTTCCAGCCGGGAGTAAATATTGTGATTCCACCGATTAGCATGAGGGCAAGGATGGCGATCATTAAGCGACGAAGACCGCTGACCGCACGCGAAGCACACTTGACGAAACCCATTTAAAACTTCCCAAAAGTCGGTTAGATAGCGAGGAAATGGACTTTTCAGAGGATAACGATTCGGAAAGATGCATACAATAAGAGAGCGGATTTAATTTATTGGATGCTTTTCGTCTATTTATTGCCAACCGCTTAGCAACATAGAGACGCCGGAGCTGCGTCGTCGTACTTATGGCCAAAAATGCGCGAAACGGTTGCGCTACAGCGCCACTCAGATTTGTCTGACACGTGTGAAAAAATTGAGGTTCGGATAACGAAAAAGCTATCGAGAGTGCGATACGTTACGTTTAGGAAACCTTGAGCGCGCGAAAAAATCAGACAAAATCGGCACAACAGTCCATTTTTCCATGCATGTTTATAAATCGGCGTAACTATTAATAATCGTTCTCAACTCTGTCTATTCTATCTAAGGGGGTGTATAGTTGGGCGCATGTCTAGCAGGCGCAACTCACGCACAGAAAGCACCCCCACCCCACCCCCCACCCCCCCCCCCCCCCCCCTCCCCCCCCCCCCCCCCCCACCACCCAACCGCCACCAACATATTGANAAGATTTACATCCCGCAATACTGATCGTTTCTAGGCAAGACCAGTCCGAAACGATTTCACGCAACGGGCGAACCGAGCCATCAAACCAGGCTTTACGGAAGGACTGTCTTGTGAGTGTAAGGGTTAATTCACTTTCGAATGATGAGCAGCAAGCATGGCAAGAATACTTGCGCGCGCATTCCTTGGCTATCGAAGCTGTAAATCGGGCGTTGATGGCGAATTATCGAATTTCCCTGCACGAATACGACGTTCTTTCGCACCTATCCAAGGCGAGCGGCCACAGCTTGCGCATGACCATTTTAGCCGATCTTCTCACGCACTCTCGCGCGCGGACCTCGCAAACCGTGAGCCGCTTGGAACGGCGCGGGCTTGTTCACCGCTCCATTAGTGCAGACGATGCCCGCGGCATCAATGCCACCCTTACCGGCTCCGGCCTGGCGTTATTGCGCGCGGCCACTCCGATTTTTGCGTCGCTGGTGCACGCCTATCTGGTGGACAAGCTGGGGCGGATTGAGTTTCAGCGGATGTCGGGTGAAGCTGGGGCGGGGCAGCGCGGGCCTCTGAGTTAGCGTCCTTTCGGGAGCGCGATTCAAATCGTGTAGAAATCGGTCTCTAAGCCCGGCTGCTGCGCACATACCCCGCGTGCCGCTTCCAGGAATGCGAGTTCGACGCGCGTGAGGGCGCGGGCCGGATCCCACACCAGGCTCATGCCCGCGCTTGTGGCGGGAGCGAGCGGGATGAACATCAGGCCCAGATGCGAACAGCGCCCGGCCGAGCAGTCATTGACAACCGCGTAGCCCACGCCGGCATCAACGAGTTGCGGGGCGTTGTAGACGACGTCGTAAATCACCTGGCATTGTTCGCCGTGGTCATCGAGCCAGGTGGCCAATTGCCGGTGCCCGACGCTGTCGTCCGGGCAGATGAGCGGGACGCCTTCGAGTTCCTCCAGGGTGACGGATTCCTGGGCGGCGAGCGGAGAACTTGCGGGAACCAGGATGCCCCAGCGATCGCGCGTGGGGAGGGCGAGGCGTTCATAGCCGGCCAGGTCCCAGGCATCGGGAGTGATGGCGAAAGATAGCAGGCCGCTGGAGAGGCGTTCGAGCACCGTTTCGCGGCGAATCCGGCGGAGCGTGACGCTCACGCCGGGGTGGTTATCGCGCAGGCTCTTGATCGCTTGGGAAATATCCGCGACCGCGGCGCTCTCAACGGTGCCGATGACGATGTGCCCGCCAATCTCACCGTGGAGCATGCTGAACTCTTCAACGGTGCGGCGCGAGAGGTTGAGGATTTCGCGGGCCCGGCCGGCGAAAAGGATGCCCACCGGGGTAAGGCGAACGCCGCGGCCGGAGCGATCCAGGAGTTCCTGGCCGAGAGTCTTCTCCAATTCGCGAATCTGCTTCGTCACCGAAGGCTGGCTACAACCAAGCTCAGTAGCGGCATCCTTGACGGACCCGACCCGGGCGACCATCACGAAAGCCTCCAAGTGCTGAAGTTTCACTG
The DNA here is from genome assembly GCF_900155575.1 of Actinotignum timonense. Classification (GTDB taxonomy): domain Bacteria; phylum Actinomycetota; class Actinomycetes; order Actinomycetales; family Actinomycetaceae; genus Actinotignum; species Actinotignum timonense. The sequence continues at coordinate 216,696 of NZ_LT706966.1, forward strand.
ATTTCCTCCCCTATGCATGCCCCATGCCCCTTGTGGACAACGTGAATGGATTCACCTTGCCCAGTTTAGATATACAGGCTGAACAATGCGAAAACAACTAGGAAAACCGCCCGCTGGGACGTCAGTCCTAGAATAAGTTTCCAAGGGCGGGGAGGCAAGGGGGAGAATGACCGCTGGGTACGTCCGTGATGAGCGTCGTCGATGAGCATCGTCTCCTCATAGGCTTTGGCGCTCGTGGATTTTGGGTCTTGATTGACGGCTGTTTGTTGGTTAGCGTGGTGCTTACGACGAGTCCCGTGAGGAAGCGTTGTCGCCGGGTCCTCGAAGAGGACCCGTGCTTTTTATGGTGTCATGTGGGCTTGTCGGGCACTTGGTAGCTCCGGCTACTCGTCCCCTTTAGGATGGAAACGAAAGAGAGGGGTGCATGGTGGCTGTACCTTATGAAATGTATTCGGACACGGTGCTGTACGACGTGTTCTACGAAGCCGGGACGCTGCTGGGCGCGCGCTACATTTCGCTTTCACGCCAGGCTCGTTTGGCAGGCGATGAGCCACTCGAAGTTGCGTATCGAGGCAAATACGTAGAGTTGGTTGAGCAGCGCAACGCTGTGCACTGGAAAGACCGGGCCGGGCAGATTCGCTGCATTAACTCCTGGAACGCACTGCTTGAGCATCTACCCACCACGCTCTCGCATGTGTGATTTCGACATTCGTGAAGAGTGGCTCAAGAACGTTGCGCCGAGCATTTTTGCGAAAGCACGAGCCTCGCGTGCTCCGGTCTCGATTTTCCTCGGTGGGCAGCCCGGCGCAGGTAAAACTATCGGGCAAAGAGCCCTCTTAGCCCGGTATAGCGAGGAGAACATCACCCAGATTATTGGGGACGACCTGCGGGCTTTTCACCCGGACTACCAGTGGTTGATCCGCAATGATCCCCTGCGGATGCCCGACGTGACTGCGGCTGCATCGGGGCAGTGGATTGCCATGTGCATGCAGTGGGCGATACAGAATTCGTTTTCCACGCTCGTGGAAGGCACCTGGCGTAACACCACGATGATCATCGAAGAAGCCGGCAAAGCCCGGAAGGCCGGCCGGCGCACCCACGCTGTGGTGGTGGCAGTCCCGCCGCTGCTTTCGCAAGTGGGATTGCTGGAACGCTTTTACTTGGATCAGCTCGCGGGGCGCACCTCCCGCTGGACGCCGCCCCAGGCACACGAGGTAGCTGTTGCAGCTCTTGAACGGACCGTTGCCGCGGTATGTGCCAGCGATACTCGCTTTGACCGGTTCACGGTCATGAACCGCGACGGTGACTACCTCTACGATGAAGCGCCAGGTCCGGGCGGCGTGCTGGCGTTTCAAGATGCGTTTCACAGGACTCTTAGCGATGCGGAAAAGGCACAACTTGCCCGCAATCTCCCGGCGCTTGAAGAAGGCGTAACGCGTTTTACTCCCGATGATTCCGAGGTTCGTGGGTTCATGGATGACATTCGCGCGGCAGTGAGCGATATTGGTTAGTGCGTTCGTACGTGACGCGGCGAAGGTAGCCATTCAGGAAGCCGCGGGTGAACGCAGGTTAACTCTGCACGACTAGCGCAACAAGAATCGCACGCTCAGCGCAAGGAGCTATCCGAAGAAGATCGGGTCATTGGAGTTCTCGATGTAGTCGAGGAGGTCGTCCACGAGCAGGCTGGGCTCAATATCGTATGCGTGGAACTTTTGGTTTCGGTCGCACCAGTACAGGCTCCACTGTTTCCGGATGTAGCGCAGGCGCGCAACCGGAGCACGCGTTGGCCCGCCCACGCCGTTCCACGCCGGGCGCACTTCGAGGATAGTCACGATGTAATTGTTGGTAACAGCGAACTCGTACCTGAGTTCATCTTTGAATGAATCGGGGACGAGCGCGTCACACCAGCGCTCGATACGGCGCAGAGTGATTTCGGGAATAGCCATGCGTACATGGTAAGAGATCATTCCTTAGGGGGTGTATCCCCCTGATTTCAGTTCGGGTTGCACCGCTTCCGATCCAGGGGATTGGTAGCGGTGGCATCTGTTTAGAACGTGAAGAAGTCCTTTTGTTCCCGCAGGCGCTTTTGCATTTGAATCTCCATCTTGAGATTCGCTCGCAGCATCGCAATCTCCCCGGAGCGTCGTTTCTTCGCTGAGACCCTCTGTCCCGGATTAGCAATGATCTCAGCGGCTTTCGAGGCGCCTCTTTGGGCCGCTTGCCGTCGTGTTGTCATTGCCGGATCGCCCCTCTCGAATCTTCTTTGATGAATGTTTCCGGCACCGATTGGGCTAATAGACAAATGGTGGGTCTTATACCCGGACTTTTCCTTGCCATGCCAATGAAAAGTCGACCTTATTGAGGTCACGTAGCTCAATAAGCTGACTTCCTTGACATGCGTTGCGCGACATGCCTCGACGGAAAACTCGTTACGTCCGGGCTGCCACGCGACACAGTCATGGGGTGGGCAGAGGTGTCAGAGTGCGCTTTCTGGGCCGTGTAGGCGCCATAGTGCGCGTTAGAGACACGAAATCAGGTGCAACCCTCGCACTTTGTTTGTGAACCCAGTTCGTACGGCTCCGAGCTGGATTCAGGCCAACGACACGCCGTCATTAGACCCACTTTTGGGGGTGCGGACGGTTTCCTAGAGATTTTTAAGGAGAACGTTCAATGAGTAAGCGTACGTACACGAGAGAGCAGATCCGTAAAGCCCTCACCACCTACCAACGCACGCAATCGGTAACCGCCACAGTCCGTAAACTGGGCTACCCAGGCCGAGACACGCTCTACAAATGGATCCGGAATAGCAACGAGAAACCAGAGCAGAGAAAACCGAAGAAACACGCCCCTAACCAGAAAATATCAACGGACGTGAAAGTAACTGCCTGCAAGCGATTCCGCAGCGGGGAAAACGCCTACACTATCGCCCAGGATCTAGGAATCGTGAACTGCACAAACATCTATGCTTGGGTTAAAAAGTGGGATGCGGAAGGCAGTCTAGGACTCATGAACGAGAAAGAATGCGACCAGATCAAAGCGAAAACCCGCCACCAACTGGAAGCCCAGCTACCCCAAGACCCGGAAGAATTACGTGCTCTTGTAGCCGATTTAATCGTGCAGAAACGCGTCTTGAAAGCCCAGCTCGAGCTAGCAAAAAAAGGAAAAGCCCGCACAGGCGGGCGCAGTGAAGCGGTAGAGAAAACACGGGTAGCTAACCAGCTACGCTCTACCACGCCGCTAGCCATGGTCTTAGATACCTTGGATTTGCCGGCAAGCTCGTACTATTACACCGCTAAACAGCTAGAGCGGCCTGACAAGCATGCTCGCTTGCGTGAGTTGATCGCTCAGATCGCGCGCGAGGGCTTGTATACGTATGGGTATCGGCGTATCCGTTTAGCGCTTAGAAAGCTTGGGTATGTGGTCTCGGAGAAAGTCATCCAGCGCTTGATGCGGGAAGAGGAAATCCCGGTCAGGTATGCCAAAGCACGCCGGAAGTACTCTAGTTACGGCGGGGAGATCAGCCCGGCACCGGAAAACCTAGTCGAGCGTGACTTCCACGCTGATGAGCCCGGACGGCTTTGGCTCACGGATATCAGCGAGTTCCACGCAGCTAACGGGAAGGTTTATCTCTCCCCGATTATTGACTGTTATGACGGGAAAGTCGTGGCGTATACGAGGGGATTACACCCAACCTCAGTGTTGGCTGATTCCTCCCTTGAAAACGCCCTGGCAACCCTCCCGCACCAGCGTCTAAACGAGCTACAAGCCGGCCAGAGTGAGCATCCACTCGTGATCCATTCGGATCGGGGAGTCCACTACCGGTCTGTGTCCTGGATTGAGCTTACGCGGCGTTACGGGTTGACGCGGTCGATGTCGAAGAAGGGGTGTAGTCCGGATAATTCTGCTTGTGAGGGGTTTTTCGGGCGGATGAAAACCGAGATTTATCACGGGAAGAAGTGGGCTACAACCGATGAGTTATGCGAGGCGATAGACGAGTATATGTTCTTCTATAACCAGAAGCGTATTACCTTGAAGTTCGATGGTTTAACGATTGTGGAGCATCGTCAAGCGGTTTTAAGCGATAATGTCCAATAAACAGTCCGCAGCCCCTTTTGTCTATTAACCCCACCGATTGCCATTCTGGGATGCAGTGAAGGCCGGGATCCCAGCAACTTTTCGTTGGGATCCCAGCCTTTTTCGTGGCGGGAAGAGGATTTGAACCTCTGACCTCCGGGTTATGAGCCCGGCGAGCTACCGAACTGCTCCATCCCGCGGCGACTTTTCTACTATACCCGACTCCTCACGTTCGCGCAAGTGTGATCTGCAACCTCCCGTTTAGTCCACCACGTCCACCACGTACACCACAACACCCGCCACCACGCCACGCAAGCTGCCAGCCACCCGATTCATTCCATTTCAGCCAGCATTTACCGCGTATATTCGCCCTGGTTATACGTGTGAGAGGCGTCAAAATTACCTGTGGCCAAAGTCCTCAAGAGTCAGTTATATTAAGCAATATACGCAACCCTGAACTATATTCAGCATTTGCGTTTTTATGTAATTGCGGACGAAATCTCACCGATCCCCGTCCACAACTACGTCTCAACCACGAATGTAAAGGTAGTTATGCGAACCACACTGCGTTTTCGGGGGGGGGGGGCAAAACGCGCCTTTAGCGCCGCCCTCGCCGGATTATTAGCGACAACGGCGCTCGCGGTCCCCGCGAGCGTTCTGGCAGCAGAAACGGGCGGCTCCGAGGCCGCTCCGGATCCGAATGCCACAATGCAACCGTACGAAAAAGGCAAATCAGACGACTACTACCACGGGCTTCTGCAAGCGCTGCCGGAAACCGTGAAGAATAATGACCTTGCCGATAAGGCCCTCAACGACGCCGTCGCGGCTCTCAACCTGGAACCCGGCGCAGTTAAAGAAGTAACTGAGCTCGGCGGATGGAAGGCTATCAACAGCGGTAAGTTCGTGGTGGCCAAAGCTCGTGAAGACGGCCTGTACATCAACTCTATGGCCGGCACAGCTGTCGTCGAAAGCGACAACAATAAAGTTCAGTACTTTATTGACGAACAGGCAACCGGTAAGCATCCCTACCTTTTGGCACTCGGCCAGGGATACGATTCCCAAGGGTTCTACACCGGAGCTCAGAAGATTGACGGGAGCGAATTCGTCCAGCCTTTCTACGGCATCGAACGCAACTTCAAGGCCTACTCACCTGAAAATGGAAGCCGCGTCGTCGTCGATTTCTCGACCGGTTCCCTAGCACAGACGACTCGCCCGGCCGGCTATACCGTTCGGGTTCTCGCTACCCAAGATGGCACGGAGAAGGAATTCTACAAGGCTTCCTTCAATCCCAGCACCGGTGAGACAACGGACGAATACACCGTCACCGGCATTGGTGGGGGTAGTGGCCAGCCGATTTTCGATAAGACTCCTGCTACGGAAACGGAAATCGCAAATGGAACGAGTATTCCTTATATTCAATACTCCACTACTCAAAGCGCTATGCAGCACGCCACTCAGTTCACGAACAAGACTCCGGTTGATCTGACTAGCGTGAAGTCAGGCGCTGTGGGGCACTTTACTTCCAAGCCCATTGATCTTCCCGCGGGCATCACGGACTACAAGGTTCAGATCACTCCTGACTTCGCATCTACCAGCGGGGTTTTCGAGAACTGGCACCATCCGGAAACCTTGAGATTGCAGCGCTCTGTGAAGCACTACGTCACCCCGATTTTCGAGGCCTTCTACGTGGATCAGAAGACTGATCCGGCCGCGAAGCAGCTGCTGCGCGAACAACTTGAGGCGCTCAAGAAGATCAAGGAAACCACGGTTGTTGATAAGTCCGACCCGTCGATTGCCAAGTTGGATGAGGCTATCGCTGCCGCTGAGGCGGCTGTATCTTCCGAGGAAATCAAGACTGCTGCGGATTACAAGAAGCTGAGCGAAGAGCTCAAGACGGCGAAAGACGAATTGATCGACATCGCTCCTGCTCTCGCCCAGATTAAGGCTGAACTGGAAAAGAAGACCGCTGAGATCGACCAGGCACCCGGCGCGCAGCCGGCTGATAAGGAAGCCGCCAAGAAAGCTGCTCAAGAGGCAGCGAATGCCGCCATTGCTGCTCTGAAGGCAGTCGCCGACAAGTCCGAAATCGACCCCGCCTTGCAGAACGGCCTGGAAGCCATCCGCGCGGTGACCGTCTCCGACAAGGACGCGCTCATCGCCAAGGTGAACGAGGACCCGACCTTCAAGGCGACCCCGGAGTACCAGAACACCAACGACCAGGTGTTCCGCAATGAGGACGGCACCCCGGATACCGCAAAGAACACCCAGGCAGCCGCCGCGAAGCAGGCTTATGACCAAGCCCTTGCCGAGGCGCAGAAGGTGATCGCTAACCCGACGGCCACTCAGGATGAGGTCGATGCTGCGCTTGATGCACTGAATACCGCACGCACCGAGGTGGAGAAGTACACGACCACCAAGGTCCCGCTCAAGAAGTCCTTGGATGAGAACGGCGTCGTCGAAAAAACCGATCCCATCTACGCGAACGCGACCCCCGAAGAACAGCAGGCCTACGACACCGCGGTTCAGGCCGCGCGCGATCTGTTCGCCAAGGGCGACGCGACGCAGGCCGAGGCGAATGCCGCGCAGGACGCGCTCGAGGCCGCGAAGGCTGCGCTGGATAAGCGCGCCACGGTCAAGGATAAGTTGCAGGCGAGCGTCGGTCAGGACGATGCCACCAAGGGCAGCCCGGCCTACACGAACGCGAGCGATGAGAATGCGCCTGAGGCTGTGAAGGAAGCTAAGAAGAACTACGACGCGGCTGTTGAGGCCGCGCGTAAGGTTCTCGATGACCCGAAGGCTACCCAGGCTCAGGTTGATGAAGCAACTAAGGCTCTGGACGATGCTCGCGCCAAGCTCACCGAGGCTGGCAAGACCGTCAAGGATAAGCTGGAAGCTTCGATTGGCAAGGACGAGGCGACCAAGGCCACGCCCGCTTACACGAATGCGAGCGACGAAAACGCGCCCGAGGCCATGAAGGAAGCGAAGAAGAATTACGACGCCGCTGTTGAGGCTGCGCGCAAGGTCTTCGAAGACCCCAACGCCACCCAGACCCAGGTTGATGAAGCGACCAAGAGCCTGGACGATGCCCGCGCCAAGCTTGAGGACACCGCGAAGACGGTGAAGGACAAGCTGGAAGCTTCGATCAACCAGGACGAGGCGACAAAGGCTGGCCCGGCTTACAACAACGCCTCCGGGGACAATGCCTCGGACGAAGCCAAGGAAGCGAAGAAGAACTACGACGCCGCTGTTGAGGCTGCGCGCAAGGTCTTCGAAGACCCCAACGCCACCCAGGCGCAAGTCGATGAGGCCACCAAGAACCTGGACGACGCACGCGCCAAGCTGACCGAAACGGCCAAGACCGTGAAGGATAAGCTTGAAGAGTCCATTGGCAAGGACGAGGCGACCAAGGCTGATCCGGCTTACACGAACGCTTCTGACCCGAACGCTTCGGACGAGGCTAAGGATGCCAAGAAGAACTACGACACCGCGTTGGACAACGCACGCAAGGTCTTCGAGGATCCGAATGCTACCCAGGCTCAAGTTGATGAGGCGACCAAGAATCTGGATGATGCCCGGGCGAAGCTGACCGAAACGGCTAAGACCGTCAAGGACAAGCTGGAAGCTTCCATCGGAAAGGACGAAGCCACCAAGGCTGACCCTGCCTACACCAATGCGAGCGACGAGAACGCGCCCGAAGCGGTGAAGGAAACTAAGAAGAACTACGACGAGGCTCTCGAGGCTGCGCGTAAGGTCTTCGAGGACCCGAATGCCACCCAGGCTCAGGTTGATGAAGCGACCAAGAACCTCGATGACGCACGGGCGAAGCTGACAGAGACCGCGAAGACGGACAAGGATAAGCTCGAAGCTTCCATCAACCAGGATGAAGCGACGAAGGCTGGCCCGGCTTACAACAACGCCTCCGGCGACAATGCCTCGGACGAAGCGAAGGAAGCTAAGAAGAATTACGATGCGGCTGTTGAGGCTGCGCGCAAGGTCTTCGAAGATCCGAACGCTACCCAAGCTGCCGTTGATGAGGCCACCAAGAATCTGGACGACGCTCGCGCGAAGCTGACAGAGACCGCGAAGACGGACAAGGATAAGCTCGAAGCCAGCATCGGCCAGGACGACGCGACCAAGGCCGGCCCGGCCTACAACAACGCCTCCGGCGACAATGCCTCGGACGAAGCGAAGGAAGCCAAGAAGAACTACGACGAAGCCCTTGAGGCTGCGCGTAAGGTCCTCGAGGATCCCAACGCCACCCAGGCTCAGGTAGATGAAGCGACCAAGAACCTGGATGATGCTCGCGCTAAGCTGACCGAAGCCGCCAAGACGGCTAAGGACAAGCTCGAAGCCTCCATCGGCCAGGACGACGCGACCAAGGCCGGCCCGGCCTACAACAACGCCTCCGGCGACAACGCCTCGGACGAAGCCAAGGAAGCCAAGAAGAACTACGACGAAGCCCTTGAGGCTGCGCGTAAGGTCCTCGAGGATCCCAACGCCACCCAGGCTCAGGTAGATGAAGCGACCAAGAACCTGGATGATGCTCGCGCTAAGCTGACCGAAGCCGCCAAGACGGCTAAGGACAAGCTCGAAGCCTCCATCGGCCAGGACGAGTCCACGAAGGCTGACCCGAAGTACTCCGCTGCTTCGGAAGATCTTCGTAAGTCCTATGACGATGCGCTTGCCAACGCCAAGCGAGTGCTCGCCGACGCGAACGCCACGCAGGCCCAGGTTGATGAGGCAACCGCGGCTCTCGATAACGCTCGCGCCGAGATCAGCGGCGTCAAGCTTCCCGAGAAGCCGGAGCAGCCCCAAGCTGAGGAGCCTCAGCCCGATCAGCCTTCCGAGCCCGGCAAGGTTGTGAAGAAGGTCAAGAAGAAGGCCCTCCAGCACACCGGTACTGAAGTCGCCATGAGCACATTCGTTGCGCTGGCGGCTGTCTCGGCCGGCGCTGCGCTGGTGAGCGTACGCCGCCGCAAGGCATAGTGCCCTAGCATTGGCCTGATACACCACGAGGGTGGTAGGAAGCTCCCAAGCTTCCTACCACCCTCGTTTTTGCGCCCTGCATACCTGAAGCGTTCAGGCACCCGCTCAGGTCACCAACAAAGTGGTACTGGAGCTACGGCCAACACCTGATTTTCTGTTGTGCAGTACCACTCTGTCAGGCCCGTTCCTGACTTGCACTTTGCGGAAGCCCCCGCTACAGCACCAGCGAAGCAACCCAGCCCGCGATGAGTAGCGGGATATTGAAATGGATAAAGGTGGGGATGACCGAGTCGCGGATATGGTCATGTTGGCCGTCTGCGTTGAGCCCCGCCGTCGGCCCTAAAGTGGAGTCCGAGGCGGGAGAACCGGCATCGCCCAGCGCGCCGGCCGTGCCGATAATCGAAACGGTGGCCAGCGGAGAGAATCCCAGCGTGGTGCACAGGGGCACGTAGATCGCCGCGATAATCGGCAGCGTGGAGAAGGACGAACCAATCCCCATCGTCACCAGCAGCCCCACCAGCAACATCGCGAGCGAAGCCATCGCCTTATTACTCCCGAACATCGCCGCCGTGGCGTGCACGAGCGGTTCGATCTGCCCGCTTTCGCTCATGACATTCGCGAAGCCCTGGGCGCTGATCATAATGAAGCCGATGAGGGCCATCATTTTCATGCCGTCGGTGAAAACGTCGTCGGCTTCGTGCAGCTTGACGGCGCGCGAGAAAATGAAGACGCACAGGCCGACCAGCGCGCCCACCAGCAGCGCGTCGGCATCCGAGTCCACCGCGTTGAGCGCCAGCTGGATCCCAAAACACACCAGAATGGCCACGAGTGAGACCACGATGCGGTAGCGGGAAATCGCCGGGGCCGCGCCGTTCGCGCCCGAGCTGCTGGCACCGTTCGCACCGGCGCCGCCNCGCTCACATCCATGCCGGCCTTCGCGATATTCCCCAGCAGAATATCGGTGAGGAAGATCTTGCCAAAGCCGATAGGCAGGAACATATACGTGGTCACCAGGCCAAATGTAAGAACACAGGCCACCGCGCGCCGATCCAGCCGCAGATTATTCATGACCACCAGCAGCGGCGGGATGAGCAGCGGGATAAAAGCGATATGCACCGGGATGAGATTCTGGCTCATAACCGCCATCGCGCAAATCCCGGCAAGCATTGCCCAGCGGGTGAAGGTGCGTTTGCGCGAGCCCGCACCATCAGAACTGCGCAGATGGCCGAGCATCCAATCGGCAAGCAAACGCGGCAGCCCGGAATGGGCCACCGCCATCGCGAACGCACCGAGCAGCGCGTACGAGAGCGCGATTTTCGCCCCAGCACCCAGGCCTTCCTGGAAGGCCACCATGGTCCCTTCCAGCCCCATGCCACTGAGCACACCGCCCACCAGCGCGCCGATAAACAGAGCCAGTACCACGTGCACACGAAGTACCGCGAGGAGGAGCATCAAACAAACAGCCACCACAACAGCATTCATAAAGCTGAATATACCCAGTCCCGCCCGCGGCCTGGATAAGTATCCACAAATGTGCAGCTTTTCTATTATTTATTGCACTACCGGCCGCTGCGCGTTGCTATTCCGCCGCATTTTTATCGACGACGCCGCCACTTCCGCCCCCAGATACGCCAGTGGCGGCCACCCGGTTTCAGGTGGCCGCCACGTGAGAGGAGCGTTGCCAGGCCAGCCCTACCGGGTTGCCGGGCTGCGCCCTAGGCGGGATTACTTAGCCCCTTCCAGCTCCTTCTGGGCCGCGATGGCCTGGTCCAGCGCAGTCTGCAGGTTCTTCTGGGCCTGCCCGTAGGCCGCCCAATCCCCGCTCTTCATTGCGCTATCAGCCTGGCCCACCGCCTGCTTCATGCTTTGCAGCGCGGCGTCCAAACGCTCCTGCGGGGTACCCCCCGCGGCCGGAGCCGGAGCGGGCGCCGGCGCACCGGGCGCAGCGCTGGGCTGCTGGGGCGCGGGCTGGGTGGGCGTCGTCGTACCGGGAGCAGGCGTGGCACCCGGCGTAGCACCGGGCGTGCCCGCTGCGGGCGCCTTGCCATCCCCGGCGGAAATATCTTCCTTGACGTTCTGCAATCCGGCGTCCCCGGCCTGGGCACCCGAATCGCCGCCGAAGGTCTGGTTGAGGGCCTCCTCCAGGGTGGGCGCGAAGCCGATATTCCCGTCACCGAACGCCGTGAGCACGTACTGCATAAGCGGGTAGGTGGTGCCCTGCGAAGCCTGCACGTAGACCGGCTGCACGTAGAGCATGCCACCCCCCACCGGGAGGGTGAGCAGATTACCCATCCGCACCGTGGTACCGCCCGAACGCAGCAGGTTGAGCGCGCGGGAAACATTCTGGTCGGAGAGGAAGTTGTTCTGCGCCTGGCCCGGGCCGGGAACCGTGAGGTCGCGCGGCAGCTCGAGGAGTCGCAACTTGCCGTAGCCTTCGCGCTTCTCCCCCGGCGTGGAGCCCGCATTGGAATCCACCGCGAAGAAGCCGGTCATAATATTGCGGTCCGTCTGACCACCCGGGATATAGCCCGTGGACAGGGAGAACTCCGCGGAATCCTGGCCCGGCATCTGCAGCGTCAGGTAGTAGGGCGGCTGCTTGCTATCGGTTTGCGCCGCCGCGATCCCGCTGGCCCCGGCCGTATCCACCGCCGGCTCGTTGGGAACATTCCAGAAGTCACCACCGGAGTAGAAGGATGCCGGATCCTTGACGTGGTAGCGGGTCAGCAGCGAACGCTGGGTCTTGAACAAATCCTCCGGGTAGCGCACATGCGCCATAAGATCCCCGGACATCTTCTCCAGGGGCTGCACCATGCCCGGGAAGATCGATTCCCAGGCCCGCAGGATCGGGTCCTTCTCATCCCACTTGTAGAGGGAAACCGAGCCGTCATAGGCATCCACAACCGTCTTGACGGAGTTGCGGATGTAATTGACATCCTGCCCTGAGGCCGCCCCGTACATGCCGCGCGAATTGAGGGCGTCCGTGGTGGCCGCCGCCAGGGATTCCCGCGCCGAATACGGGTAGTTATTCGAGGTGGTGTAGCCGTCGATAATCCACACCAGGCGCTTGGGGGTGGCCGGATCCCCGTCCATATCCACCACGGCCGGGTAGGCCTTGGAGTCCAAGGTCAGGTAGGGGGCCACCTTGCGCACCCGCTCGTGCGGGTCGCGGTTGAAGAGGATTTGCGATTCGGAGGTCACGCGGTCGGAGAAGAAAATATCCGTGGAGCGGAACTTGATGGCAAACATGAGTTTGTCAAAGAAATTGCCGACCGAGGGGCCGCCGTCGCCCGTATAGGTATTGAGAACCTGCGAGCCTTCCGCAGCGTCAGAAGGATAGTCAATCTCCCACGGCGCGGTTCCTTCCGGCGCGCCCACAATGGAGTATTCGGGGCTCTTCTGCCCGAAGTACACGCGCGGTTCGTATTCGCCCAGTTCACCCTGGGAAGGAATACCGTACTGGAGGAATTGCGGGGCGCCGGAAGCGGAGGTGGTATTGCCGTAGGCGGCCACCACGCCGTAGCCGTGGGTGTAGACCGTGTGGTCATTGACCCAGTTGCGCTGGTCCGGGCCCAGGCCGTCCAGATTGAGTTCACGCACCGCGATCACGGTATCCCGGTCCGTCTTATTGAGGTTGTAGCGATCCACCGCCAGCTGGGAAGCGAAACCGTAGTACTGGCGGTTCTGCTGCATCTGGTTGAACGTAGGCGAGACGATATTCGGGTCGAGGAGGCGAATTTGCGCGGTGGATTCCGCGTCATTACGCAGCTGCCCGGCTTCCGCATCCGTGCGGGCGTTATAGGGGATCGTTTCGATATCGTTCAGGCCGTAGGCCTTGAGGGTGGCCGAGATATTGCGGTCAATATACGGCGTTTCCATCTCGATAGCGTTCGGGGTGACCCGGAAGCGTTCCACCAGCGCCGGCCAGGCCCAGCCCACCGTAGCGCCGGTCACCAGGGCCACCACCAGGCCCGCGGTAATAATCCGCCAGGAGCCGCGCAGCGCCGAAATCACGAAGAGCACCGCGATAGCCAGGAAGGTAATCGCCAGGATCGTGAGCCCGGGCAGCTTAGCGTTAATATCTGTATAGGACGCCCCGGAGAAACGATCATTATTGGAGAGCAGCAGGGTGTAGCGGCTCAGCCAGAAGTAGGCGGCCACCAGGATAAAGGCGAGCAGCCCTAGCACGGAGAAATGCACCCGGGCCCGGTTGCGTACCCGCACCTTGCCTGAATCCACCGTGACCCCGCCGTAGAGATAATGGCCCAGCACCGCGCCGATCGCCCCGATCACCAGCAGGGTGATCGCGAAGCTCAGCGCCGATTGCAGCACCGGGAGCGTGAAAACGTAGAAAGCCACATCGCGCCCGAATTGCGGATCCGTATCCCCGAAAGGCGTGCGGAAAATCCACATGAGGTAGGTGCGCCATTCCCCGGAGAGCGGCGCGCCGAAAATCACGCCGGCGAGCAGCGGCAGGCCCAGGTTGGTGGCCCAGCGGTACTTTTCCGCCGCCTTCCGGTAGTTCGCGACGCTGGGGGCCATAATACCCTCGTCCTTGCTGCGCGCCAGGCGGAAATTCAGCCACAGCACGATGGCAACCAGGAGGGTGCCGATGGTGCCCAGCGCGATGGTCCAGCCCCATTGGGTCCAGAACACGCGAGCCGCGCCGATTTGTTCGTACCATTTAACGTCGGTGTAAACGCCCGATCCGACGACGAGCGCCACGAGCAGAATGGCCAGAACACCCAGTGTCCACCAAAAAGCTCCCGGCGTCTCCCGCCTCAAACGGGGATGTGCGGTTGTACTCAAACGAAATCCTCAACTTCTTCCGCGGCGCAGCGCAAGGCGCGCCCGGCCATCACTATTCCCTATCAAACATAGCGGAAAAAGCTGAGAATCGCGCGTGCGTCAACGGTTTTTTGGTACGACGACGCCGCCCGCGAACACGCCCCTACCGGCCCGCGGCCACATCCTGGCAGGTGGGGAGTTTCGGGGTACGCCCCGCGCCGATGTCCCGGACGGCTGCTGCGGCGTCGTCAAAATTCCGCACCGCCCAGATACGTAAGCCTTCCGGTTCGTACCCGATTGTTTCCCCGCAATTCGCGGCCGGGGCGAGGAAATCGGTGGCGCCGCGTTCGCGCGCCCCCACGATCTTGTGCTGGATGCCGCCGATGGGACCCACCTCCCCGTTGAAGGCGAGGGTGCCGGTGCCGGCGATGGCGGCGGCCCCGCCCAGGGAGCCGGGGGTGAGTTCGTCGTACATGCCCAGCGCGAACATGAGGCCGGCCGAGGGGCCGCCGATGCCTTCCACCGCGTAGGTGACGGTGGCCGGCAGCTGCACATCCTCCACCGCGAGGGAAACGCCCAGGAGGGAGCCGGGGTGGACCCAGCCGGTTTCGTCGGGCGGGAAGGGCGCGGTAATGATCGTGGTGGTGCCGGCTTCGCCGCCGCGCTGGTAGGAAACCGTCACGGTGCTGCCCGGTTCGGTGGCGTGCAGGACTTTCGAGAGATCCCTGAAGGTGGAGACGGTGGTGGGGGCGGCGCCCGGAGCGGTAATGCCGGTAATAATATCGTCTGGCTCAAGCTGGCCGGCGGCCGGGGAACCTTCCGGGATCTCCACCACCCGCAGCTTCATGGTGACGGGGTGGCCGGCCTTTTCCAAGGCCACGGCGGCCGCCACCGTTTGGGAATTATTCATGAGTTCGGCATTGCGGGCATCATCTTCCGCGCTGGAGAGCGTGGGCGGGTAGAGCAGGCGCACCGGCACCAGCTGGGATTCCTGATCGACCAGGGCCCACAGGGCGTGCGCGCCCAGGGTTCCCACCTCGGGATTGCCGGCCGCGGAAACCGTGGTCATATAGAGCTGGGTATCGGTGGGATAGGTGGGCACGCCCTCCACCTTCACCAGCCGGGTGCCGGCCACTTCCCCGGTCACGTCCAGGGCCGGGCCGGCCATTTCCACCGTGTAAGCACCCGGGATAAGAAGGGCGAGGGCCGCCAGGCTCGCAAAAGCGAAACCGCTGCGGCGCGCGGAACGGGAACCGCGGCGCGCGGAACGGGGACTACCTACCTGACCACGTTTTTTCATCACCTATCCATCATGCCTGATCGCGCGGCGCAGGCCTACCGCTGCTCACCTTTATATACCGGCTGCTGCGCCAGGGGCTGAGGCGCCTACCCGCGCGGGCCGGCGGTGTTTTAGGCTTAGTGGTGGACCTCGAGGAGAAGAATGACTGAGAATTCACAGCCGCGTGACGAATGGGAAAAGATGCTGCGGGCGGTGCTCGGCGATGACGCTGCCGAGGAAATCCTGCGCTCCCTCGCCCCCGACGGCAACGCACAGCCCGGCGGCAATGCACAGCCCGGCGGAGCTGCCGGCACCGGCAGCGGCACGGGAAACTCGGGCAGCATGCCGGGGATGGGCATGCCCGCCGATATCGGGCTGGTCATGAATCAGATCCGCGCCATGCTCGGCTCCTCGGGTGACGGGCCGGTCAATTGGAAAATCGGGGAGCAGGTGGCCCGGGATACCGTGAATAAGGCCGGCCCGGGACTTCCCACCGCGGCCGCGGGAGATCAGGCTCGTTCGGCGATGGACGTGGCGAGTTTATGGCTCGATCCGGTCACGGTTTTCGATCCGCCGCGCGGCCCCAATCAGGTGTGGTCGCGCCTGGATTGGATCGCGCATTCCCTCCCGACGTTCCGTAAACTCACCGCGCCGGTGGGCGCGAATCTCGCGCGGGCTTTCGGCGAGGCTCTCACTTCACAGCTGGAACGTGCCCCGGAGGAGATGCGCCAGATGCTCTCGGGCGGAATGCTCGGCGGGATCCCCGGAGGGCTCGAGGGGATGCTCGCCGGAATGACGGCGTCGTTATTAGGAATGCAATACGGCCAGGGTTTGGCTGAACTGGCCCAGATTTCTTTCGGTACCGCGGACGCCGGCTTCCCGCTGGTCGAGGGCGAAACGGCCGCGCTGGTACCTGCTAATGTGTCCGCTTTCGCCGAGGGCTTGGATGTGGACGCGCGCGAAGTGGAGCTGTACGTGGCGGTGCGCGAACAGGCCGCGGCCCGGCTCTTTTCCCAGGTCCCGTGGCTGCGCAGCACGATCCTGGACGCCGTGGCCGCCTACGCCGCGGATATCGCCATCGACACCGAGGCCATCGAGGAGAAGGTCCGCGAACTCCAGCTCGATCCCGAGCAACTCATGTCCGGGCAGATGCCGCAGCTGGATATGAACGAGGTATTCGCCTTTACCCGCACCCCCGCACAGCAGGCCACGCTCGAGCGCCTCGAGCATATTGTTTCGCTGGTGGCCGGTTGGGTGAGCGCTGTCACGAGCACCGCGGTGGCGGCCCAGCTGCCCCACAGTATGAAACTTTCGGAGGCTCTCACGCGCCGCGAGGTGACCGAAGCGCCGTCGAACCGCGTTTTCGGTCCGCTTGTTGGTTTCGATATTGCGCCGCGGCGGTTGCGGGAGGCGGCGGCGTTCTGGGCGCGGGCCGCTCGCGAGCGCGGGATGGAGGGGCGCGACGCGCTCTGGAAGCATCCCGATTTGCTGCCGCTGCCCGAGCATCTGGATGATCCGGATCGTTTCTTCTCCCCGGAGGAGCAGCCTTCCGCGCTGGATGAGGAGCTGGACGCTTTCCTCGAGGAACTGTTGAGCAATAGTGACGGAGGCACGCCTTTCGGGGACGCGCCGCACGAACCGGGTTTCGGTACGACGACGCCGCCCGCGGCCAACGGGGACTCTGGAACGACTGATCCTTCTGCTAGCTGATTGATCCGCCGCTGGCTGACTGATCGCGCGGCTAGCTGACTGAGCGCACGGCTAGCTGACCGATCTCCCGCTAGCTCTGGCGATGGCGATTCGGCCGGGCCCGCGGGGCGATCTGTGGATAACTAAGCTCCCTGAACAGTGTGGCGAGAGTGCACCTGGGGATAACGCCCGGGCCTGTGGATGGGCTGTCGCGCTGTGGCGCTGTGCTTTTTATGCTGTGCCCATGGTGTTGTTCAAGGTGTTCTCATGATGATCCGCTCGCCGCTAGGGGTGTATTGGTCGGATACGCACGAAGTGCAGGTCGGTTTGGATCCGCGGGTAGCGCTGCGGTTGCGCGGTCTTTCCACTGCGGAACAGCGGGCGGTTTCTTCCCTGACATCTGCCAGTACGGAAATTGAGTTTTTTGCTGCGTGTGAGCTGCACGGGGTGAGTGAGGTGCGGGCGCGTTCGCTGCTGGGTGCGCTTCGTGATGCGGGGCTGCTGGAGGTTTCTCCGCCTGCTTTCCCTGATCTGGCCTGGCGTGCGGTTTTCGTGGAGCGTTTGGATCCGCTGGCGGTGGAGATTTGTCTGCATCTTGCCGCGAGTGGCTTGGGTTATATTCTCACTCCGGATACGAGTAGGCCGCACAGCGGTGATCACCCGATTTTCCGGCGGCCGACGTGGCGTACTTTTGCCCGCCAGCAGGTTCTCCAGAGTTATTTTCGCGAGCGCGGTTGGGGTACCACGGTTATCGAGGTTGATGCACAGGCGCAGCCAGTCACGCCGCTGGGGATGGGGCGGGCCGCGGGCCACGGGAGTTTCGCCGCGGGCGCCGCGGGGCGCGGTACTCGTGCGTCAACGGGTGCGGCCAGAGCCGCGGGGTCTACGGGGCGGGACGCTCGTGCAGCGGCAGGGACCACCCTGCGCGGGAATTATTCGGCCTCTTGGGCTGCGGGGACTCCAACGGCTGTGGAGTGCGGCCCGCCGGCGCTGGCTTTGGTGACGTCTGTGCACTTGCCCGATCCGCAGCGATGTGCTTTGTGGGAGAGGCAGCGGATTCCTTATCTGCTGGCTTATGCGGAGGATATTGATATTCGGGTGGGGCCGGTGGTGGTTCCCGGGAATGGGCCGTGTGCCAGGTGTTTGCTTTTCGCAGCGATGGATGCGGATCCGGCGTGGCGTTACTTGGCTCCGCAGGTTTTTAGTTCCCGCGGGGGTGCTCCGTTTAGCCCCGCGGTGTCCCTCGCGGCTGCGCTTGCGGTTCATGGCGCGCTCCTGGTTTTGAGCGGGCACGCCGAGCGGGCCCGCGGATCCCAGTGGGTGGTGCCCCCGCTTCCCGGTTTCCCCTACCGGGTTACGCTGGCCCCGCATGAGAGTTGCTCGTGCGAAGCAGAACCCGCGGGGCCGTAAGCGCACCACTACAAGCCTGCGCATGCTTCGCACCCGCCCGCGAGCAATGGCTGGATCGCGTATCCATCGTGGCGACCGGCACCCGCCATACCCAGCCGCGCTCGCATTGCCCGCTTACTCTAGGGTGCTTGATCATTCTCAGTGCCCAGCCAGCAGGGCGAGGATTTCTTCCCCGTAGATAGCGAGTTTCGTGGCTCCCACCCCCTTGATCTGGGCCAGGGCGTGGATGCTGCGCGGTTTGGCTATGGCGAGGGCGCGCAGCGTGGTGTCATGGAAAATTGTGTAGGCCGGTTTGCCGGTGGCTTGGGCGCGCTGGGCGCGCCAGGCCGCGAGTTCCTCAAAAAGCGCCACATCTTCGGGGTAGGCGGCGGCGAATTCTTCCGCGGCGGCGCGGGAGCGGCGCCGGTAGCGGGTGGCCCGCGAGGTTTCTTCATCTTCCGGTTGTGGCCACAAGCCGGTGAGGAAGCGGGAGACTTTCTTTCCCGAGCGATGCCCCGAGGAGGCGGCATAGGAGATCTGCAAAAATTCTTGGGCCCGCGTGATTCCCACGTAGAGGAGGCGGCGTTCTTCGTCAATGGCCGCGGGTTTCTTCGCCAGGGAAATAGGCATGAGCCCTTCGCTCATCCCCACCAAAAAGACCGCTTCCCATTCCAGGCCCTTGGCGGCGTGCAGGGAGGACAGGGTCACGCCTTCCAATTCCGGGACGTTCTGGGTAGCGGCGCGTTCTTCCAGTTCCACCACGAAATCCATCATGGAGGCATCCCGGCTATCCTCCATATCTTCCGCGAGGGTGATGAGGGCGTGGAGCGCTTCCCATTTTTCCCGGGCCGAGCCGGCGGTAGCCGGAGCTTCATCCCGCCAGCCCATCTGGCGCAACACGGTACGCACATTATCCGCGAGCGGGCCGCTCACCCCGGAGCGTGCCGCGGCGCGCATGGCCACCATAGCTTCGCGTACATCGCGGCGCGAGAAGAATTTTTCCGCACCGCGCACCTGGTAGGACACCCCCGCCTTGGACAGCGCCGCCTCAAATTCAGCCGATTGGGCATTGGTGCGGTAGAGGATGGCGATTTCTGAGAGCGCGGTACCTTCCGCCGCGAGCGCCTGGATAGCGCTGACCACACCGGCGGCTTCCGCCCCATCCGATTCGTATTCTTGGAAAGTAACCGGGCGCCCGGAGCGACGCTGGGAAACCAGCTGCACCGTGCCTTCCGAAACATCATCGGCAATCACGGTATTCGCGGCCGCCACGATTTGCGGGGTGGAACGGTAGTCACGGGTGAGTTCAATAACGCGAGCGCGCGGGTATTCCTGCTGGAAACGGGCGAGGTAAGTGGAGGATGCCCCGGCGAAGGAATAAATGGTCTGGGAAACATCCCCGACAACGCACAGATCCTTGCGGTCCCCCAGCCACAGCTGGAGCAGGCGGTGCTGGAGGGGGGACACATCCTGGTATTCATCCACAACGAAGTGGCGGTATTGCTCGCGTATCTGGCGGGCGATATCCGCACGATCGAGCAGGATGCCCACGAGGAGGAGGAGCACATCATCAAAATCGAGGACGCGGCGTTCGGTTTTCACTTCTTCATAAGCTTTCGCCAAGCGCGCGATATCGGTACTGAGCTGACCGGCGACTTCCCCGCGCCCGGCCGCCAGGGCGGCTTCTGGATAATTATCCGGGCTGATCATGGAGACTTTGGCCCATTCAATTTCCGCGGTGAGATCCCGGATACTCACTTTATCGGTAGGCAGGCCGATCTGGCCGGCGGCTTGGGAAACCAGCCCGAATTTCGATTCGGTAATCCGCGGGATGGTTCCCCCCACCGCGGTGCCCCAGAAGTAGGAGAGTTGGCGCAGTGCCGCGGAGTGGAAGGTGAGGGCCGGCACCCCGCCCACCCCGAGGTCCCGTAAGCGCGAGCGCAATTCCCCGGCCGCGCGGGAGGTGAAGGTAACTGCCAGCACGTTCTGCGGTACGTAGGCCCCGCTGCGCACCCCGTAGGCGATCCGGTAGGTGATAGCGCGGGTTTTCCCGGTGCCCGCCCCGGCGCGCACGCATACCGGCCCGCGCAATGCGGTGGCGACCGCGCGCTGATCCGGGTCCAGAAATTCCAGCAATTCCTCGGGTGAATCCATCGTGTTCCTCCTTGCCCTCTCAGGATGCCACACGCCTACGACAGAAATTTTCCCCTTATCGAAACTCGTGGCGAGCCGCGCGCCCAGCCCGTACGATCACCTCATGGCTGATCTCACAATGTATACAACGTCGTGGTGCGGCTACTGCCGTAACCTTTCCGCCCAGCTCAAGCGGGCCGGCATCACCTGGAATGAGGTGAATATTGAGGAGGATGAAGCCGCGGCCGTGAAGGTTGCGGCCCTCAACGGTGGCAATAAAGTGGTACCCACTCTTGAGTTTGCCGACGGCGCCACCCTGACGAATCCGAGCCTGAAAGAGGTGCAGGCAAAACTCGCCGAACTCGCCTCCCCCGGGAGCTAAAACTCACACTCGGGGCGGTGGTAGAGCGATCCAGAAACAAGGGCGGGTGCCCGCGCCACCGCCAGCACCCGCCGCAAGATCGCCGCGGCTCCGGCTTCCTACCAGCCCAGATGAGGGCGAATCCCGGGGCCGTACCAGTCGGTGATGAGGGCCGCGGCAACCGAGGAGGGCCCGGGCAGGCTGAGGCTGCCCTCGCGCAGGGCGGCATCCAGCTCGGGCGGGCTGTAGAAAGCCGCGTGGTCGATTTCTTCCCCATCCGGGCGCACCAAACTATCTGCCCCGCCGGCCCGGGCTTCGGCCTGGCGATCCACCCACGCCACGTAGGCGATCATGAGGGAGCGCGGGAAGGGCCAGGGCTGGCTGGCGAAATAGCGAATCTCGCCCAGCGGCACTCCCACTTCTTCGCGCACTTCGCGGCGCACCGCCGCTTCCAGGGACTCCCCCGCCTCGGCAAAACCTGCGAGCACCGAATGGCGCCCGGCCGGCCAACGCGCATTATGCGCCAGCAGGATACGATCCTGAGAATCAAGCACCGCCATAATGACGGCCGGGTCGGTGCGCGGGAAAACCACGTGGCCTTCCGGGCAGTGCCCGCTCCAACCACCGGTATCCACGGTGATGCGCTGGCCGCAGACCGCGCACCAGCGGGTAGCCCGCCAGGTATTGAGGATTGCCACCGCCGCGGTCACCAGCGCGCACATATCCGCGCTCCACGACGGCGCGTAATTTTGCAGCGAGCCAATCCGGTACCCCGGCGCATCCACTTCCGGGTTATCACGGGTGGGTCCGCCCCCGATCACGGTGGTGAGATCGCACGCAAAATAGGGACGCCCGGCAACTTTCCCCAGGTAAACAGTTGGTGAATCCGCGGTGGTGCGCGGGAGCTCAGAGCGGTTCAACAGCAGGGGTGCATCATCCTTATCCAGCACCGCGCCCCACCCGGAAATAAGCAGATACCCCGCATTTTCCGCCAATTCCGCCAGGCGCTGCGGTGAGCTGCGGGAGAGTTCATCCCGGTCCAAATTTCCGCGCGCCAGGATTAAATCGCCGTCGTACCCCACTATCGTGCCCCTTCCGGAACCGGACGCGTGCCGGTCACCCTTCCACCAAAATTCTAATATCACTCTTCTGGATTCTTGCCGAACGCCGATATTTTGCGACAATACGAAGGTGACTTCATTACCGGCTACTTCCCCGACCGCATCTCGGTACGTGGCGCGCGCCTCCGAACGCGCCCTGCCCGTGCGCTTGCGGCCCGTGCGTCTGGGGGCGCACCTCACCGATACCGGGGCGGATTTCGCCGTCCTGGCTCCGCACGCGACCGCGGTTGATCTGTGCCTGATTGACCGCAGTGCCTCGGGTATCACCGAGCGTCGCTATTCCCTGCATCGGGACGCGAGTTTCACCACCTGGGTGGGGCATGTGTCCGGGGTGCGCGCCGGTCAAGAATACGGCTACCGGGTCCATGGCCCGTGGAATCCCGATACCGGGATGCGTTTCAACCCCGCCCAATTCCTCCTCGATCCTTACGCGCGGGCCATTACCGGCACCCCGCGCCTAGGCCCCGAACTCTACGGGCACAAGGTAAATGACGCCCTGGATCCCGTCCCGCTCCCACCTCAGCGTGACGATACCGATTCCCTGGAAGCCATGTGCCGCGGCGTCGTAACCGCACCCACGGAAACGCATATCCGCCACCCGTATACGCCCTGGTCCCACACCGTGATCTACGAAACGCATGTGCGCGGGCTCACCCAGCAGTTGGCGGCGCTTCCCGAAGAATTGCGCGGAACCTACGCCGGTCTGGCGCACCCGATTGTCACGAATTACTTGCGTTCCCTGGGCGTGACGGCCGTTGAGCTGCTGCCTATCCACGCGAAAATGTCCGAACCGTTCCTCACCGAACGCGATCTCACCAATTATTGGGGTTATTCCACCCTCTCCTATTTCGCTCCCGAACCGAGCCTGGCCACCGCCACCGCGCGGGCCGCGGGCCCCCTGGCCGTGCTCCAGGAAGTGCGCGATATGGTGGCCCGCCTCCACGATGCCGGCCTGGAAGTCATCCTCGACGTTGTGTATAACCACACCTGCGAAGGCGGGGTGAACGGGCCGACCGTCTCGCTGCGCGGCTTCGGGCAGACCACCTATTACATGCAGGTCCCCAACCAGCCCGGCCAGTTTTATGACACCACCGGCACCGGGAATTCCCTGGATTTCCGGCGCACCCCGGTGCTCCAGCTCACCCTGGATTCGCTGCGTTACTGGGTCAGCGAGATCGGCGTGGACGGGTTCCGTTTCGACCTGGCCGCCACCCTGGCGCGCCGCGGCGATCATTTCGATACCAACCATCCCCTCTACCTGGCCATGGCCACCGATCCGATTCTTTCCAACGTCAAGCTCATTAACGAGCCCTGGGATCTGGGGCCCAACGGCTGGCAAACCGGCAATTTCCTACCGCCCACCGCGGATTGGAATGACCGCTACCGCGATTCCATCCGCCAGTTCTGGGTGGCCGACCAGCGCGCCGTGGCCGGCGGGGGCCTGGGCGGGGACCTGCGGGATGTGGCCACCCGGCTAGCCGGCAGCGCCGATCTATTCGGACACGGGCGCTCCCCCTCCGGGCGCGGGCCGCTCGCCTCCGTCAATTTCATTACCGCCCACGACGGCTTCAGCCTCTACGATCTGGTCTCCTACGATTCCAAACACAACGAAGCCAACGGGGAAAACGGGCGCGACGGCACCGATAACAACCGCTCGTGGAATCACGGGGTGGAAGGGGAAGGCAGCGATACCGCCCCGCTCCCCGAGCACGTGCTACGCGCGCGCACCCGCACCATGCGCAACCTCATCGGCACGCTGGTGTTCAGCGCCGGAGTCCCCATGCTCTACGGCGGCGACGAATTTGCCGATACGAAATTCGGCAACAATAACGCCTACTGCCAGGATAATCACGTGTCCTGGCTGGATTGGGACCACGAGGAATGGCAGCGCGAACTCCAGGCCACCGTGGCCTATCTTTTCCGCTTGCGTTCCGAACACCGGGTGCTGCGCCCGAGCATGTTCTACACCGAATCGCCCTCCGGGCGCGATCACATCCCCGATTTGCAGTGGTTTGCGGATACCGGCGAGCCGATGCCCGAACACCGGTGGTTCGATCCCTCGAATCGGTTACTGCAAATGCTGCGTTCCGGTTCTGAGCGCGACGCCGATGCGCTCGTGGTCATTAACGGCTCGAACCACCATGTTCCTATCCGATTCCCGCAGGGGCGCGGCAATCCCTTCGCGCTGGCCTGGGATTCCTCCTGGCCCACCCCGCGCTCCTCGGAGCGTATCTACCAGCCCGGGGCCTCCACCCGGGTGGAGCCGCTGACGATGCAGCTCTACTTCGCCAACCCGGAGCGGTAGCGGGGCGCTGCGTCGTCGTGCTATACGCGGCCGCGAAACGGAAACCGCAAGAAAAGCTGTCGCGGCGGCGCCTACAATAGACAAGCAGAGCACGCTCCCGGGGAACTCGGGGCGGCCTGGGTATGACTGAAGGAGCAAGGTATGAGTGTCGAGGAATCCCTCGAACGGTCCACGTCCGCCGCATCCCTGGCGCATGCGCAGCGCCTGAGTGAGAAAATCAAGGAGAAGATTAATACTTCTCCGGAGGAATTCCGGGTTCTCACCGGGGATCGCCCCACCGGTAATCTCCACCTCGGGCACTACTTCGGTTCGCTGCGCAACCGGGTGGAATTGCAGCGCAAGGGCGTGGAAACCTGGCTGGTCATCGCCGATTTCCAGGTCATTACGGATCGCGACGGCACCGGGCCCATTCGGGAGCGGGTGCGTTCGCTGGCCACCGATTACCTCGCGGTGGGTATCGACCCGGATGCCGCGGTTATTTTCCCGCATTCGGCCATTCCCGGCCTCAATGAACTCATGCTGCCCTTCCTTTCTTTGGTGACCGACGCCGAACTACGCCGCAATCCCACCGTCAAGGCGGAACACGAGGCAACCGGCGGGCGGCCCCTGTCTGGGCTACTGCTCACCTACCCGGTGCACCAGGCCGCGGATATTCTTTTCTGCAAGGCCAATCTGGTGCCGGTGGGCAAGGACCAGCTCCCCCACCTCGAACAAGCCCGCGTGATCGCCGACCGTTTCGAGGCGCGCTACGGGCGCCCGGCCGGGCGGGAAACCCCGGTCTTCCCGCGCCCGCAAGCCCTGCTCTCCGAAGGGACCTCGATTCTGGGGCTGGACGGCGCCAAGATGAGCAAATCGCGCGGAAACACTATCGAAATCGGCATGAGCGCCGATGAAACCGCCAAGCGCATCAAGAAGGCGGTCACGGATTCGGATCGGCATATTACCTACGATCCGGAGGGCCGCCCGGAAGTGTCGAATCTGCTGCTGCTGGCTTCGCTGGCGCAGGGGCGGCCCGCGGTGGAGATCGCGGAGGAAATTGGCGACGGCGGGGCCGGGACCCTCAAGAAGATCGTCACCGAATCGATCAATGAGATGTTTGCCCCCATCCGGGCCAAGCGCGCCGAGCTCGCTAAGGATCCGGGCTATGTGGACGGGATCGTGCGCCGCGGTATCGAGATGGCTAACGAGCGCGCCAATAAGACGCTCGCGGAGGTGCGCGAAGCGCTCCAGATGGTGTACTAGCCGCGACGCGGCGGGCGCGGGGCGCCGGAGTCTGCCCGGCTGCACCGCTCAGAAAGCTGAGTTCATCAGGAAGGTAGTCCCACGGTTATGGATGAAAGGCAACGCGACCAGATCATAGCGAGAACCCGTAGCGAACTGGAAGCTCAGCTGCCCACCGATCCCGAGGAGTTGCGGGCGCTAACGGTCGAACTGTTGGAGCGCAGGCAGGTTTTACAGGCGCAGCTTGAGCTCGCGCGGAAGAAAGCGGCAGAGCGCGCGGAGAAAGCTGAGAAATTGCGGGCTTTCAGGAAATACTGAGCGCCCCGGCAACAAAGTGGTACTGAAGCTACAGGCAATACCCGATTTTCTGTCGTGCAGTACCACTTTGTAAGGCCCGCTGTTCTCCAGTACCACTACAACGGTCAAACACACCCTCCGCAGGGCAGGCCGATAGCCTCACCCCACCGCGGCAGCCACCTCCCGGCTGTGGCCCGCCCGCAAAATGTACGCCAGTGACATATTTAGCCCGGATTTATGTCAGGGACGTACATTTCACGAGGTTCACGGTCCACAACGCACGTTTTGTAGCCGTGAATCTTGAGAATGGCCAACTCTGCCTATCCCGCCGCGGCGGGAGGCGGAGTGTTTTTCCGAGATGTACTTCGCATGTACAACAGATGCAGTACAGCTCGGAAAACACATAGTCCCTCCCGCGCGCCGCGCCCAGGCTTCTATATACGACGACGCAGCCAACCGGCCGCGCGTCCACCCCCGCGGGCCGGTGTGCCAGAAGCCCGGAAACCTAATAGGATTGAGCTTGTGAGCATCCTTACACAGACGCATCATCGGCTCGTGCGCCGCCGCGCGAGCCGTGGGATTGCTGCCGCTTGCGCGCACGCCCGCCATATGTCGCCCGAGGATACGAGGAGATAAGCCATGTCCATTGAACCGACGACGCCCGCGAAGAATTCGGCCCCCACGCCCGAAAAGAAGCCGGCAGCCACGCCCGCAACTACGCCCGCGGCCACGAAGTCAGCCGCCACAAAGGCAGCAGCCGCGAAGAAACCCGCGACCACTCGGCGCTCGACGAAGAGCACCAGTTCAGCGAAGAGCACCGGCACGGCGAAGGGCACCACAACGGCAAAAGCCCCCGCCAAGGCCAGCGCCGCGAAGTCCACGCGAAGCACCGGCACGGCGAAAACTACCGGCACGGCAAAAACCACAAAAACCGCGAAAACAACCGCGAAAACCGCGCCCTCCCCCACCACCCACGGCCGCCCGAACCCGGAAGGCTACCCTCCCGCGTTCCCGCAGGCACCGATGGCCCCGGCTCCCGCGCCGCGCGCGAATATCGCCCGCATCCCGATTATGGATGTGACACCCTGCGTGCAAAACGGCTCGCTGGCAGCCAAGGGCACCGTCAATGAAGCTTTCCCCGTGCAGGCCACCGTGTGGCGCGAAGGCCACGACCTGTTCGGTTGCGAAGCCGTCCTCGTGGATCCGCAGGGCCGCGAAGTCCAGAGCGCCCCCATGGTGTTGGTACGCCCGGGCCTGGGCCGCTACGAAGGCTGGCTCACTCCCACCGAGCCCGGCGATTGGACATTCTTCGTGCGTTCATGGTCGGATCCGCTGGCCACCTGGCGCCATACCGCCGAGGCGAAGCTCCCGGTTGGCCAGGATATTGACCTGGTGTTCCTCGAGGCCGAGCAGCTGCTCAAGAGGGTGGCGAAATTGCTGCCGCGCGGTTCACAGGACCGGCCGGCGATTAATGACGCTATCGACGTCGTTCGAAAAAAGTCCATCCCGGCTTCGGTACGTTTCGCGGCCGTGACCTCCAGCGTCGTCGAAGATATTATTCAGCGCTATCCGGTGCGCGATTTCGTGAGCGAATCGGCGCGTTTCCCCCTGGCCGTGGACCGCGAACTGGCCCTGCACGGCGCGTGGTACGAAATGTTCCCGCGTTCGGTCGGTGCGTGGCGCGATGACGAAGGCACCTGGCATTCCGGGACCCTGCGCACCGCGGCGGAAGATCTGCCCCGCATCGCCTCCATGGGCTTCGATGTGGTGTACCTTACCCCGATTAGCCCGATTGGCCTGACCGACCGCAAGGGCAAGAATAATTCGCTGATCGCCCAGCCCGGCGAACCCGGCTCGCCCTACGCTATCGGCAGCGAGGCCGGCGGGCATGATGCCATCCACCCGGACCTGGGCACCTTCGAAGATTTCGATGCTTTTGTGGCTACCGCGCGGGATTTGGGCATGGAGGTCGCCCTCGATATTGCGCTGCAATGCTCCCCGGATCACCCGTGGCTGCGCGAGCACCCCGAATGGTTCTTGCACCGCCCGGACGGCACCATCGCGTTCGCGGAGAATCCCCCGAAAAAATACCAGGATATTTACCCGCTCAATTTCGATGACGATCCGGAAGGTATCTACCAGGCCGTCAAGGGCGTGCTCGAAACGTGGGTTTCGCACGGGGTCACGCTGTTCCGGGTGGATAATCCGCATACCAAGCCGGTGAGTTTCTGGCAGCGGCTGCTGGCCGAATTCCGCCAGACCCACCCGGAGGTTATTTTCCTGGCCGAAGCGTTCACCGCCCCGCCGATGATGCGCGGCCTGGGTGCGGTGGGCTTCCACCAGTCGTACTGCTATTTCGCGTGGCGTAACGAAAAGAAGGAGATTGAGGACTACCTGTGGGAGGTAGGCCGGGAATCGGATGCGATGTTGCGCCCCACTTTTTGGCCGACGACGCACGATATCCTCACCCCCTACCTGCAGCATTCGGGCCCGAACGGGTGGAAGATCCGCGCGATTTTGGCGGCGATGGGTTCGCCCTCCTACGGGATCTACTCCGGCTATGAATTTGTGGAATCGGAGCCGCGCGGCAGCTTCGAGGAAATGAATAATAACGAGAAGTACGAATACCGCCCGCGGGATTACAGCCGTGATCCGTACGGTATCCAGGGGCTTCTCACCCGCCTCAATGAGATCCGCAAAGAGCACGTGGCTCTCCAGCGCCTGCGCGGGATCACGATTAATCCCACGTCGAACCCGAATATTGTGTGCTTCACGAAGGTGGCGCGCCCGGAGGAAACTCCGTCGGGAACCGCGGACCGGGTGATCGTGGTGATCAACCTCGACCCGCACACCACCCAGGAAGCGGAGATCTCCCTGGATATGTCCGCTTTCGGTGCATTCGACGCCAGCGGCCTGCCGCTGGGCGAAGCACCCGAGCAGATCGAGGTGGTGGACGAGCTGGGCGGCGGGCACTTCCAGTGGAATAACCGGCCTTTCGTGCGCCTCAACCCCTTCACCAGCCCGGCACATATCCTCTCGGTAAAGGCCTGATTGCATGTCCCTTCCTTCCCTCAATGCCGCCACGTCCGGGCCCCGCATCGCCCAGTCCGAACATCGCGGGCTCAGCGATAATCCGCAGTGGTAT
This sequence comes from Actinotignum timonense, assembly GCF_900155575.1. Classification (GTDB taxonomy): domain Bacteria; phylum Actinomycetota; class Actinomycetes; order Actinomycetales; family Actinomycetaceae; genus Actinotignum; species Actinotignum timonense. The sequence goes on from NZ_LT706966.1 coordinate 245,481, forward strand.
CGCCACGCGGTGTTTTACGAGGTCCTGCTCAAGGCTTTTGGGGATACCGATGCCGATGGGGTCGGCGATATCCGCGGCCTCATCGCGCACCTCGATTACATCCAGTGGTTGGGGATCGACTGCATCTGGATCCCGCCGTTCTACCCCTCCCCGGGGCGGGACGGCGGGTACGATGTTGCCGATTACACCGCGGTGGATCCTCGCTACGGCACGATGGATGATTTTCGGGAGCTCGTTGATCAGGCCCACCGGCGCGGCATCCGCGTCATTATCGATATTGTTATCAACCACACCTCCGCGGATCACCCGTGGTTCCAGTCCTCCCGCGCCAATCCGGACGGGCCCTACGGGGATTTCTACGTGTGGTCAGATACCGATAAAAAATACGAGGATGCCCGAATTATTTTTGTGGACACCGAGGTATCGAATTGGACGTTCGATCCGGTGCGCAAGCAGTATTTCTGGCATCGTTTCTTCTCCCACCAGCCGGATCTGAATTTCGATAATCCCAAGGTGCACGAAGCTGTCCTCAATATTTTCCGCTTCTGGTGCGAGCTGGGTGTGGACGGGCTGCGCCTGGACGCCATCCCCTACCTCTACGAGCGGGACGGCACGAATTGCGAAAACCTCCCGGAAACCCACGCTTTTATCGCGAAGGTGCGCCGAGTCCTCGATGAGGAATTTCCCGGCACGCTCTTGCTGGCCGAAGCTAACCAGTGGCCGGAGGACGTCGTCGAATATTTCGGTACGGAGGAAGCGCCCGAGTGCCATATGTGCTTCCACTTCCCCGTGATGCCGCGAATTTATTACGCGCTGCGCGACCAGCGTGCCACCGCAATCCGGGAGATTTTGGAGCGCACCCCCGCGATTCCGGCCGGGGCCCAGTGGGGTACGTTCCTGCGCAATCACGATGAGCTCACCCTCGAAATGGTGAGCACGGAGGAACGCGCCCTCATGTACGGCTGGTATGCCGACGACCCGCGCATGCGCGCCAATGTGGGAATCCGCCGCCGCCTCGCCCCGCTGCTGGGGAATTCCCGGGCGGAAATTGAGCTGGCCCACGCGCTGCTGCTCTCGCTACCCGGCTCGCCCTACCTCTACTACGGGGACGAAATCGGGATGGGTGACAATATTTGGCTGCCGGATCGCGACGGCGTGCGCACCCCCATGCAGTGGAGTCCGGATCGCAATGCCGGTTTTTCCACCGCGGATCCGGGCCAGCTCTACCTGCCGGCCATTACCTCGCTGACCTATAACTACCAGGCGGTCAATGTGGAATCGCAGCTGGCGCAGCCGGCTTCGCTACTGCATTGGATTCATGGGATTCTGGAGGTGCGGCGCGGGCACCCGGCGATGGGTTCGGGTGATTTCGTGCTGCGCGAGTCGAATAACGACGCAATCCTCGCCTTCACCCGCTCCTGCCCGGAGGAAACCATCCTCTGCATTATGAACCTGGCCAATACCCCGCGCGCAGGGCGCGTTGAGCTGCCCACTTACGCCGGGTGGCTGGCCACGGATGTGTTTGGCGGGGCCGGGTTCCCGGCGGTTGGCGCGGATGGCAGTTACGACGTAACACTGGGCAGCCGCGATTTCTTCTGGCTCAAATTGGATGCGCCCGGGCAGGCCGAGCCCGGCCCGGTGGAGGGCGCCCGCGCCGAGGAAAGCGGGGAGCCAGTGGATTTCGCGGCGCTGTCCCGCCCGGCANCCCTGGCCGACCCTCCAGCGTATTCACGGGGATTACCACCTCGGTCAGGTGGTGGATGTGCCCGGGCGCGGTTGGGTGGCCCTCGATTTTGAAGGTGAACCCCTGCGCCCGCTCCCCGAGCGTGTGGCTCCCGACCTCGCCCTGCGTGACGTAGCCGGCATGCTGCGTTCCTTTGATTATGCCGGCGGCCAGGGCGAACGCGATGGCCAGCCCGCCGCTCGCATGCGCGCCTGGACCCGCGCCGCCGAAGGTGCTTTCCTGGCCGGCTACGGCGCGATTCCCACCGAACACCAGCCTCTGCTGCGCGCCCTCCTCCTGGACAAGGCGCTTTACGAAGTTGTATACGAGGTCAATCAGCGCCCCGACTGGATTGATCTGCCCCTGGGCGGGGTCCACCGCCTGCTGGAGAACTAGCAGCCGGGCAGCTCAGCCCGCCGCGGCTGCGGCGGGCTGCGGCGTCGTCGCCCTTCCACCGTACCCGCCCGCGCCCGCAAGCTCCCCATACCCGACCCCGCACGCTGTCCACGGCAGGCGCCCGCGGCCCGGGATCGCGCATCTTTCAGGTATCCTGGGATATGTAGATAGTCGCGCGGCACTTCCGGAAATTCCGCGGTACCGCTTGGCAGGACACAGCACACCACCGGCGCGCGCGGGTGGTTTCCCGCTCTGACCGCCTACGCTCCATCGTGCAGAGAGGCACACATGTCTGATTACGTAGAAGTTGATGAAGGCACGCTCGAGGCTGTTTCCAAGGGTTGGTACTACGCACCCCACGATGTCCTCGGCCCCCATTCCAACGGCAGCACCGTCACGATCCGTACCATTCGGCGGCTCGCGGATGCGGTATTTATTGAAACGCTGGACGGGCGGGTGCCGGCCGTGCACGAATACAACGGGATTTGGCGCGCGGTGCTCGATACCCCGAACGTGCCCGATTACCGGGTGGTGGCCTCCTACGGGGGCGTGGAAAGCCGCGGGGATGACCCCTACCGTTTCCTGCCCACCCTGGGAGAAACCGATATTTACCTGATCTCGGAGGGGCGCCACGAAGAATTGTGGAATGCGCTGGGTGCGCATGTGCGCCACTTCCCCTCGATCCTCGGGGATGTCACCGGCGTGGCCTTCTCGGTGTGGGCGCCCAATGCGCTCGCCGTGCGGGTGGTTGGTGATTTCAACGGCTGGGATGGTTCGCTGCACGCCATGCGTTCCCTGGGTAGCTCCGGGCTGTGGGAACTCTTCGTGCCGGGCGCCGGCGCGGGGGCGCGCTACAAATTCGAAATCCAGTACAAGGATCTGAGCTGGCACCAGAAGGCCGATCCGATGGCCCGCTACAGCGAAACAGCGCCGTCTACCGCCTCTATCGTCACCGAATCCACCTACGAATGGAACGACGACGCCTGGATGGCCCAGCGCAATGACCCTGCATCGGGGCCGGTTTCCATTTACGAAGTCCACCTGGGTTCGTGGCGTAAGGGGCTGTCCTACCGGGAGCTCGCCGACCAGCTCATCGGGCACGTCAAGTACTGCGGCTTCACCCACGTGGAATTCATGCCGGTGGCGGAGCATCCCTTCACCCCTTCGTGGGGCTACCAGGTGACCGGGTACTATGCGCCCACCTCGCGCTACGGCACCCCCGATGATCTGCGCTACCTCATTGACCGGCTGCACCAGGCCGGCATCGGGGTAATTACCGACTGGGTGCCCGCGCATTTCGCCACCGACGAATGGGCGCTGGCGCGTTTCGACGGCCAGGCGCTTTACGAGGATCCGAATCCGCAGCGCGGCTCGCATCCGGATTGGGGCACGCTGGTCTTTGACTTCGGGCGCCGCGAAGTGCGGAACTTCCTGGTGGCCAATGCGCTGTACTGGCTGGAAGAATTCCATTTCGACGGCATCCGCGCAGATGCCGTGGCCTCCCTGCTCTACCTGGATTATTCGCGGGAAGCCGGGCAGTGGCAACCCAATATTTACGGCGGGCGGGAAAACCTCGAGGCGATTTCCTTCCTCCAGGAAGTCACCGCCACCGCCTACCGGCGCAACCCCGGCGTCATGATGATCGCGGAAGAATCCACCTCCTGGCCGGGCGTCACGGCGATGACGGATAGCGGCGGGCTGGGCTTCGGCCTCAAGTGGAATATGGGCTGGATGAACGACACCATCCGCTACTTCGAGGAAGAGCCGGTCAATCGGCGCTGGCACCACGGGGAAATCACGTTCTCCATGGTCTACGCCTATTCGGAGAACTACCTGCTGCCCCTCAGCCACGACGAAGTAGTGCACGGCAAGGGCTCGCTCTACCAAAAGATGCCCGGCGACGACTGGCAAAAGCGCGCCGGCGTGCGCGAATTACTCGCCTACCAGTGGGCGCACCCGGGTAAGCAGCTCCTGTTCATGGGCCAGGAATTCGCTCAGATCCGTGAATGGAACGACGACGCATCTCTCGACTGGTGGCTTACCGACCAGCCCGAACACGATGGCATCTTGTCCCTTGTGAAACGGCTCAACGAGATCTACGTGGATCACCCGGCCCTGTGGAGTGATGATTTCACCCCGCACGGATTCGAATGGATTGACGGATCGGACGCTGATAATAACGTCATTACCTTCCTGCGCCGCTCTGCCGATGGCAAGGATGTGGTTGTGGTGGCCTGCAATTTCGCGGGTATCCCCCACCACGATTACCGCATCGGTTTGCCGGCCGGGGGCACCTGGAAGGAAGTCCTCAATACGGACGCGGTGGAATACGGCGGTTCCGGGGTCGGCAACCTCGGGGAGGTCCACGCGGAGGAGGTCGGCTGGAACGGCCGGCCCTATTCGGCCCCGGTGCAGCTTCCCCCGCTCGGGGTGGTCTACCTGCACCACGCGCCGGAGGAAGTTGCGGAGGAGATCGCGGCCGAAGATTCCATGCCCGCAGCCGAATCTAGCGAATCCGCAGGTGAAATGGGCGCGGATGGCAAGGAATCCGAGGCAGCCGCAGCCGCCTAAAGCGGTCGCCTTATAGAGGCACCTCCTAAAACAGCCGCCTCAGAGCGCGTGCCGCGTCTTAGCTCCTTCGCGGTGGCGCCTGGCAGCGGCGCAACAGTGGGCCCGGTGATCGACTACTCGACCACCGGGCCCACTCCTTTGCCTACGCACAAAGTGGTACTGGAGCTACAGCCAACACCCGATTTTCTGTCGTGCAGTACCACTCTGTCAGGCCCGATGTTCTCCAGTACCACTACGCCGGACACACACGCCCTCAGCGCCGACCTGCCGAGCCAAATCGGCCCGAGCCGGCGGCAGCAGGCAGGGGTGTTTTTTCCGAGGTGTACTTCGCATGTACGACAAATGACGTACATCTCGGAAAACACATAGTCCCTCCCCGCTGAAGAACCAATAACCCGGACTTTCCTCGGCGTATCACCGAGCGAAAGTCCGGGTTATGAGCAACTATTTCGGGTGCGGCCAGGCTACCCCTTCACCGACCCACCGGTCAGTCCCGAAACGATGTAGCGCTGCAGGAAGAGGAAGAGGAGCAGAATCGGGAGTGCGGAGATGACCGCGCCGGCTGTGAACCAGCCCCACTGTTTCTCATTGCCGCCCACCCAAATATTCATGCCGATGGCCAGGGTCCAGTTCTCTTCTTTGGAGAGAATCGTGGAGGCCAGGATGAAATCGTTGAAGGCTCCGATGAAGGCTAGCAGCCCCACCACCGCGAGGATCGGAGTCACCAGCGGGAGCACGATGGTCCAGTAGACCTGCGAATGGCTAGCGCCGTCGATCTTCGCGGCTTCGTCCAGCTCCATCGGGATGGAGTTGAAAGTGCCGTACATGAGGAAGGTATTGGCGCCCAAAGCCCCGCCCAGGTACACGCAGATGAGCGAGAGCTTGGAATCCAGGCCGAGTACCGGCACGATCTCACCCAGCTGGCTGAGCAGCAAGAAGATTGCCACGAAGGCCAGCAGCTGCGGGAACATCTGGATGACCATGAGGGCCAGCAGCCCGCCCTTGCGCCCCCGGAAGCGGAAGCGCGAAAATGCGTAGGCCGCGGCCGCGCCCATGAGCACCGCCCCCAGCGCGGAGAAAATCCCGATCTCCAGGGTATTGGCGAACCAGCGCCAGAACATCGTTGAGCTGCCTAGCTGGGCGAAGTTCTGGGTGGAGATCTCCGAGAAGAGGGAGTTCGCCGAGGTCAGCGTCGTTTTGGTATTCGGGTTGAGGGCCGCGGAGAGCACGTAGATAATCGGGAAAGCCGAATAGACGACGGCGAAAAGCCCGACCAGGTGCCGGAAGCCCACTTGGGAAAACCAGCGCCCGAAACTCACCTTATTGTGGTGGCGTTCCCTATGGCTGATCTTTTCCTCGATCACGGGAACAGCGCCGCGCGCGGTCACGCCCGCGCCACCGGATGCCGCGCCGCGCCCGGACGCGCCAGCGCCGCCGGGAACCGCCATAACTGTAGATTCGCTTGCCATTACTGTGCCCCCTCAATTGAACGCGAGCGCCGGAAGCTGATGAGGGAAATCGTGCCGACGATGACGAAGATGAGGATGGACATGGCCGAAGCCAGCCCGTAGTTCTTCGTTGCCGCGCCCGACAGCCCGGAAATCTGGTACACCATCGAAATGAGGATGTCCGTGGACCCCACCGGCACCGAGGCGTCCGCGAATTGCGGGCCGCCGCGGGTGAGCATGTAGATGAGGTTGAAGTTATTGAAGTTGAAGGCGAAGGAGGAGATGAGCAGCGGGGTTACCTGGATCATGAGCTGCGGCAAGGTGATATACCGCCACCGCTTGAATCCGCCCGCCCCGTCAATCTCCGCCGCCTCGTTGAGTTCGGAGGGAATGGATTGCAGCGCCCCGGTGCAGATGAGGAACATGTAGGGGAAGCCCATCCACAAATTCACCAGGATCACGGACAGCTTGGCCAGCCACGGATCGGTGAGCCACCCGATCTCCGCACCCCCGAAGAGCACCTGGTTGAAGAACCCGTACTTTGGGTTGAGCATGCCGGCGAAGAGGAAAGCCGTCATAAAGGAGGGGAAAGCGTAGGGCAGCAGCATAATCGTGCGGTAGATTTTGCGCCCGCGCATCCGCTCATCATTCATGACCAGCGCGAAGAACATGCCCAGCAGGAAGGTGGTCGCCACCGAGAGGAAGGCGAAAGCGAACGTCCACACCAGCACCTTGAGGAAGGGGCTGGCATAGCGGGCATCCCCGAAGGCATCGGCGAAGTTCTTGAAGCCAACCGTCACCCGCCAACCGGTATTGAGAGTTTCACCGTCGTCGGCCCGGTAGAAGCCATCGCTGGAATCAGCGTGATAGACCTTGCCGGTGGTGATATCCGTGAGGGTATCGGCCGCCGCATCGTGCTTGAGGGTTGATTGGAAAACAAAGCCGGTTGTGGCTGTTTGGGTTCCAATAAACCCATCTCCCGGGTCTTCGCTCATGGGAACGCGCAGCGCGGTGATCTCCGCCTGGCGCGCCCCGATCTGGGCGGGCGTGAGGATCTCATACCCGGGCACCTCGGTGATGCGCTTGCCATTAACCTGGGCATTTTTCGCGGGTACGAAGGGAGCTTCCTCGGTGCCCACGAGCACTGCGCCGTCGTCGTTCACAATAGCGAAGCCGAGTTCCCCACCGGCGTCCACGACCGCGAGGGGGTACTGCGCGCTGCCTTCGACCCGCTGGGTGGAGGTGAGCAGCAGTGCCTCGGTGGCGCGTTCTTTGGTGAGCATATGGCGGTCGCCGTAGTTGGTGAACGCGATGTAGCCGGTGTAGAGGATAACGAACACCTGGAAAATCGCGAGGAAAACCAGCCCCGGCGTGAGGTACTTGGGGGCCAGGTGCTTCCGCGAGAAATACACGTAATCCACGATGACGAGCAGCACCGTGAAAACGGCCACCAGAATCCACGATCCTTCGTTGAACGCCGCCGCGATAATGTAGATCCCCAGCGCATTGACCAGCGCCATGAGGACCAGCTTGATAATAAAACCAACCGACCAGGTGCGCGCGTGCGAGCTTCCCACCACCGGGATTTTCTTCTCGGCGCGGCGCCCGGCCCGGTTCTCCGTTTCCGTACTCATGACTTACCTCTTCGCTGACGCGAGGGTGACCCGGAAACCTCCGAGCCACCCTCGCGTTCGCAGCTTACTTGGCTAGTTCTGCCTGCAGATTCTGGATGAGGCTCTGCCATGCGGCCACCGGTTCGGCGCCGTCAATGATCTGAGCTTCGGTGACGCCCCAGGGCACCCACACCGCACCCATTTCGGGGATGGTGGGCATCGGCTGGGCGCCTTCGGCAGCCTTGGCGAAGCCTGCGGTGACTTCATCCTTCTGGGCTTCCTGAGCCGCGGCGGTCAGCGCCGGGAGGCGGTTGCCGGCCTTGTAAATATCCAGCTGCACCTCCGGGGTGGCCATGTAATCAACGAGGAACTGGTTGGCCACAATCTGGTTCTTGGACTGCGCGGAAACATAGAAGCCCTGCACGCCCACGAGCGGGGTAGCCGCCTTGGGGCCGGGCGCCGGAATCGGCTCCACCGCGACCTTGAGGCCGGCGCTGCGGAAGTCCTCAATCATCCACGGGCCGCCCAGGATATAGGGCGATTCACCCTTCTTGAACGCATCAACCGCAATATCGTAGGTCATCGCGGTTTCGAAAACGCCGGCCTTGCCCTGCTCACTCAGCCAGGTGGCGAAAGCTTCGCCATTGGCCCCGCCCATGCCAAGGTTCTTCGAGGTGGAACCGTCCGCATTCGTCTCAAAAACGGGCGCCCCGAAGGACTGCTGGAAGGGGTAATAGGTGTAAGGATCGCCCTTATCGGTGGTCTGGACGAGGAAGGGGTACTTCACGCCGGCTTCCTTGCCCTTGGCGATCATCTCATCGAAAGTGGCCGGGGTGGAATCCGCCAGCGCGGTATTGCGGATGAGCGCGAGGTTCTCCAGCGCGTAGGGCAGACCGTACAGGTTCCCGCCGGTGGAGAAGGCCGTGGTGGCCACGTCATTGAAGTCCTTGGCCTTATCGCCTAATTCGATGGGGGCGACGACGCCGTTCGCCACGAACTCACCGAGCCAATCATTGGCACCCACGGTGATATCCGGGCCCTGACCGTTGGAGACCTGGGTGAGGAACTCCGCGCGCACATCCCCGAATTCCTTGACCACGAGCTCCACGTGGTTGCCGGTTTCCGATTCGAATTTCTTCGCGGCGCTTTCCAAGGCCGGCTGGCGGTTGGAATCAGTCCACACCGTAATGGTGGCCCCGCCACCGGCTGCCGGTGCTGCCGAGGTGGCTCCGGCAGGTGCTTCGCTCTTATCAGCCGAACCGCCGTTGCCACCGCAGGCGCCTAAAACAAACGCCAGCGCGGATACCGCGGCCATCGCGCTTATGCTCCGTCGCATCTTTACTCCTTGCGTTGATTCTTCGCTACGCGGGATCGCACCATCACGCTCCCCGTTATCTCTGAGGGTAGCGCATCATTCGGTAATTTTCACCCCTTTTTGCAGCCTTTTTTACGCCTTTACATACCGGAGGTTGGTTAGTGTGGAATTTTCCGCGGTTTTACGGGCTTTGCGGGCCGCGCTGTTTTTAGAAATACTTTCACGGTTGGGGTGGCGGCGGGCGGGGAGCTGCGTCGTCGTGCTGTACCGTGACGGGGCGGAAACAGAAGTACGGCGGGACGTTCCCACCGCTCCGCACATCCAGCCGCGCACCGCACCGCTGGAGTTTTCAGAAAAGCCTCAGTACGATGTTGCACGACGGCGCGCACCGCGCCGACCAGCACAAGGACGTCTCGGTACCCATGAGTAAAATTCGCATGCAAGATGTTGCCACCCACGCGGGGGTGTCCGTGGCGACCGTATCGCGCGTGATTAACCAGAAGGGCAATGTCAGCGAGGATACGCGCACCGCGGTGCTGGCGGCCCTCGATATGCTCGGCTACGAGCGCCCGCCGCGCCTGAGCGAGGCGAGCGGAACCGTGGGTCTGCTGCTCCCCGAACTAACCAACCCCATTTTCCCGGTGTTCTACCAGGAGCTCGAACGCGAATTCACCGCCGCCGGGTACACCACCACCCTGGCCACCCAGGCGCCCGGCGCCCTCACCGAGGACGAAGCGGTCGCTTCGCTCACCGCCCGCGACGTGTGCGGGCTGGTTTTTGTATCGGGGATGCACGCGGATTCCAAGGCCTCGCCGGAGCGGTACGTGCGGCTGGCCGAACGCCTCCCCTTCGTCACGATTAACGGCGCGAATCCGCGGGTTCCGGCCCCTGATTTTTCTACCGACGACGCCGAATCCATGCGGCAGGCGGTGCGGCTCCTGGCCGGGCTCGGGCACAGCCGCATCGGTTTGGGTATCGGGCAGCGCCGCTATATTCCCGGCCAGCGTAAAGAACAGGGCTTTGGCGAGGCGATCTCCCAGATGCTGCCCGGCGCCGATGTGATTGTTGCAGAAACTTTTTTCACGGCTCACGGCGGGGCGCGAGCGGCCGAAGCCCTACTGGCGCGCGGCTGCACGGCCATGGTGTTCGGCTCGGACATCATGGCGCTCGGCGCGATTGATGCCCTGGAGCGGCGCGGGGTGCGGGTGCCCGAGGATGTCTCGATTGTTGGTTTTGATGATTCGCCGCTCATTCGGTTTATGCGCCCGGCGCTCACGACCCTGCGCCAGCCGGTGGCGGCCATCGCCCACGCGGCCTGCGCTACCCTGCGGGCCGCCATGGAAGATTTTGCGCCGGCACAGCGCACGAAGGCGGGAGCCTCCATGAGCTTCCCGGCCGAATTGCTGGTGCGTTCCACCACCGCGGGTGCGCCACTTGCGGCGCCCGGTGCGGAAACTGCCGGCACGGCCCGCGCAACCGGTGCGGCGCCCGCGCACATTAGCGCGCCCGCGCCCTCCTCCACCTCCAACTGAAAGGACACCGCTATGCTCCTCCACCCTGCTTCCGAGCGCGAAAACTGGTGGCGCGACGCCGTTATTTACCAGATTTACCCGCGTTCCTTCGCGTCCTCGGGCGGGCCGCTCGGGGACCTGCGCGGCATCGAGAGCCGGCTGGGTTACCTGGCGGATTTGGGAATTGATGCGGTGTGGCTTTCGCCTTTCTACCGCTCCCCGCAATTCGATGCCGGTTACGATGTGTCCGATTACCGCGATGTTGATCCGCGCTTCGGCACCCTGAAAGACGCCGAGCACCTTATTGAGGCCGCGCACGAAGCCGGGCTGCGCATCATCGTTGATATCGTCCCTAACCACACTTCCTGGGATCACGAGCTTTTCCGGCGCGCGGTGGCGGCCGGCCCCGGCTCCCCCGAACGGGAGCTGTTCTGGTTCCGCGAGGGGAAGAACGGGGGCAGCGAGCCTCCCACCAATTGGCGTTCGGTGTTCGGCGGGCCGGCCTGGTCGCGAGTGCGCGACCTCCCCTTCGTTGCCGGCACCCCGGCCGCGGAAGAAGACCTCTACTACCTGCATCTTTTTGACCGCTCGCAGCCCGATCTCAATTGGCAGAACCCGGCGGTGCGTGCCGAATTTTTGGCGACGCTGCGTTTCTGGCTGGATCGTGGCGCCGATGGCTTCCGGGTAGATGTGGCCCACGGGCTCATGAAAGATCCGGCGCTTCCCGATTGGTCCGGGGCGGTGGAAATGGCCGGGGTGACGGAGAAGCCCGAGCCGGCGCCCTTCTTTGACCGCGATGAGGTCCATGAGATTTATCGCGAGTGGCGCGCGGTGCTGGATGAATATTCTCCCGAGCGCATTCTGGTGGCGGAGGCCTGGGCGGATACCGAGGAGCGGCTGGCCCGCTATATCCGCCCCGATGAAATGAACCAGGCTTTCAACTTCATTTATTTGGCCGCGCCTTTCGAGCGCGAGGCGCTGCGCGAGATTATTGTGCAGTCGCTGCGCCAATCGGATCGGGTGGGTGCGCCCACCACCTGGGTGCTCTCGAATCACGACGGCGTGCGGGTGTGCTCGCGCCTGGGCTACCGGGATACCTCCCGCGGGGCGAACGGCATCGGTGCGAATGATCCGCAACCGGACCGCGAGCTCGGGGCGCGCCGTGCCCTGGCCTGGCATCAGCTCACCGCCGGCCTGCCGGGGGTCTATTACATCTACCAGGGCGAGGAACGTAATCTTCCCGAACATACCTCGCTGCCGGACGAGGTGCGCGAAGATCCCACCTTCGCCCGCACCCACGGCAAGGAGCTGGGCCGGGATGGCTGCCGGGTCCCCCTCCCCTGGGAATCGGATCGCCCCGGTTGTGGTTTCTCCCCGGACGGCGCCACCTGGCTCCCCCAGGGCGCGGATTGGGCGCGTTACACGGTGGATGTGCAGGAGGCCGACCCGCATTCTCCGCTGCATTTCTTCCGCACCATGCTGCGCCTGCGCGACGAGCTGGAGCTCGGGGTGGGTTCCCTCGAGGATGTGTGCGATGAGTACGGCGCCGGCGTGCTCGCTTATGTCAATCGCGCCGCGAATACCAACCGGGCCGCGCATGCGCAGCGGCCACCCGTACTCATGCTCACGGTATTCGACGACGCCGCCCCGCTGCCCTCCGGTTGGCGGGTCCTGCTAGCCTCCGATCCGGCCGCCAGCGCCTTGGGCGAAGGGGAGATGATCCCGGCAGATACCACCGTCTGGCTGGTGCCGGTCGAGTAGCCGAGCTGGAATCGCTTTAGAAGAGCGCGGAGGCAAGGTCGCGGCGAGCGCTGCGCACTACCTCCGTATCGGCTCCCACCGCGGTGAAGAGTTCGAGCAGGTGGGTGCGCAGTTCTTCGCGCGCATCCCCGCTGGTGACCTTAATGGCGTTGATCAGCCGGGTGAATCCTAGATCGGGGCGACCGGCGGCCACCTCAATATCGGCGGCGGCGATCTGCGCCGCCGCATCCCCGGGGCCGCCGGCATCCGCCGCGGCCATGACGGCCTGCGGGTCCTGCCCGCGGGTGGAGCGCAGCAGGCGCACCTGGGCGCGGCCCACCTGCGCGACTTCACTATCCGGGTCTTCTGCCGCGAGTGCCTCAAATTCGGCTTCCGCAGCGTCGAGGTCTCCCCGGTCGAGTGCTTCGAGGGCGGCCAGGTGATGGGGATTGACGGGGGCTTCGCCCGCTTCATCGGCTTTCCCGCTCACCCGGCCGGCCACGCCGGCGCGATTAGCTGCGGCGAGCAGCTGGTTCACGAGCTCGGTGAGCTGCGCGGTGGTGGGTGCGCCCTGGAAAAGTGGGACGGGTTGGCCGCCCACGAGCGCGATACCCATGGGGATGGTCCGCACGCCAAAGGCCTGGACAAGTTCCGCTTCGGTGCTGGCGTTCACCACCGCGATACGGATCTGGCCGTCGCGCCGGCGCGCTTCGGCTTCCAGGGTGGTGCCCAGCTCGCCGGCCGCGCCGTCGGCCACAAAAAGCACGATAACCGGAACCTGCGCGGAAAGCTGCACTTCGGCGTTGAGACCGGCCGCGGTGAGTGTGGTGAGGTAAGCGCCGGGCACGGGCGCCGCGTTTTCCTGCTTTTTCGCCGCTGCCAGGGCCGCTAAATCGACCGGGCCGCGCATGGACATATCTGCCATATTAGCCTCCGTTCTGCACCGAGGTAAGCACCGGTTTCGATGCCGCTACCGTGGTGATCGTTGTGTTTGTGGCGCCCGCCGCCGGGATTTTCAGGGCCACCGTGAAGGAATAGTTGAGGCGCATGCTCCCCTGGACCGTGACCTCGGTATTGGCTTGGCCGGTGGCCAGCCCCGCGATTTTCGCGTCGGTAACTTTGATGGAGCCGCCCTGGGCGGTGTGGCGGATTTCGAGGGCCTGATTGACCTGGAAGACGGTAAGGATACCGCCGTCGCTGGCGCGGAAGCTTTCCGGGGTGGTCTGGGCCGGGCCGAAAGCCTGGCTGACCGCGCCCACGCCCTGCACCGCGCCGGCCAGGGAATCGTAAGTTTGGGAAAGCTGAGTGCGCACCGCGTCCGGGGCGGCCGGGTCCGCATCCGAGCCGTAGCTGAGGGCCGAACCGCTGGCGTTGAGCGTGCCGATATAGCCATCGTGGGCAGCCTGCGGGGACGCCACCGCACCTTCGCCGTTATCCGCCGCCACCCGCTGCGCACCGGCCGGGCCGGCGGGGATCTCCGGGATCACGCTGCCGGGAAGAATATCCATGGCCGCCCACAGCGACCAGTTTTCCCGAGCCGCGCCCTGGGTGAAAACATTGAGGCCCTGCGAGGTGGTATTCGCCGGCCAATTGACCACCGCGAGCGCGCTGCGCGGGAAGCCTTCCGCCCCGGAAATCGCCACCGAATCGATGGTGGTGGACAGCGCGGGCATATCGTAGCTATCGGCCAGGATGCGCTTGAGGGCGTAGTGGGCGCTGCGTTCCACGCTGAAGGGGCCGGAGCCGCGCCCGCTGAATTCTTCGGGGCTGGCGGCTGCATCCGCCTTGGTCAGCTGCTCGAAAATCGCGGGGGCAACCCGCTCGGTGAAGTGTTTATCGGAGAGCGCGGCACGCGGGCTTGCCGGAGCCGGGGTGGGTTCCAGGACGACGGCGCTCGCTGAGCAACCGCCCAGTAATACCAGTGCCGCGAGGGTGGCCAGGGCCTTACGCATGGGTCGTTCCTTCCTCGTCGTCGTTCTGTGCGGGCTGTTTTTGACCCCAGATGCTCCACCAGCTTTGCGGATCGGATTCCGCGGCGGTATCGCCATCGCTGCCGGTGGCACCGGAAGTTTCCGAGCGGTCCGTATCGCTGAGCTCCGCGGGCTTGACGGGCACGCCGTCCTTCATCCGGATGGCGGGGAGGATGCCCGAATCCGCCGCGGCCTGCCATTCGGCACGCGAGCCGCGGTAGCCGGGTTCGTCATCCGGGCCGGGGAGCGTGGCCGCCGGTTCTTCAATTTCCGTTTCCTCGGTTGCCGGTTCTTCAGCCTCGGGTTCTTCCGCGGGCGTTTCTTCCGGAACCGATTCTTCTGCGACGGTTCCTTCCGGATCTTCTTCCGGCTTTTCTTCCGAAACGCCTTCTTCCGGAACAGCCAACTCAATGCGGTCAGCCGGATCGAGGGGACGTTCGCGCAGTTCCTGAGCGCGCGGGCTTTCCATGAGGATACCCGCGCCCAGAGCCCCGCCTGTTGCCGTAACCCGGTCACCCGCGGCAGACTGACCAGCCGCACCGCCAATTCCCGCGCTCACCGCCGGCATAATCGTTGTTTCATCCGCGGCCCGCTTGGCACGCGAAACACGTTCGTCCTTGCCGGCCCGCACCTTCGCGGCGAAGCTGCGCTGATCCTTGGTGGCGGTCATGAGCAGCACCACCCCGATAATCCCCACGATAAGCCCGAGCAAGCTCACCGGGAGAGACCAGTTCCGCCCGCCGGGCAGCGCCCAGGTGAGTTCCACCTGCGGGAGCGCCCCGGAGGACGTCTGCATAATGAGTGATTCAGCTCCCGGGGAGGTCACGGTGTAGGTGAATTCCACCTTCCCCTTGGCTTCTTCCTTAGAGAACCACATATCCGAGGCGAGGACTTTGCCCGGGTCCGCTTCCCCCTGGGAGGTGGTCAGCGTCAGTGCGGCGTCGTCGTTCATACCGGTAATGGTGGCGCCGGGCACGCCTTCCGCGTACGCGAGCACGTCACCGGAAAAGCCGGCGCCCACGGAAATGGTGTCCTGCGCCGGGCCAGAGACAGATACGTCTACGTCGGTCCCGCCCATATCCAGGACGCCGGGGGCGGTGACGAGCACGCCTTTCCCCTCCGGCGCCACGGTGGCGGAGACGCTCGAGACCGGCTTCCACACGGTGCCGAGCAAAATGCCCACCACCAGGATCGCCAGGCCCGCGAGCGCGAGACCGACTCCTCCGTTCTTCTTCATCATTCCCCTTCTCACTGCGGTTCGCGGCCCGGTACGACCGCACCGGCGAAAGACCATCGACAACACATACCTACATTAAAACTACCGCGTGACCTGCTCGGTGGCGGAATTTTTCGGCGCACGGCCGCGCTTTTAGGCTTAGAGAAAAGCCTAACCGTTATCTAACCGTTATAAAACTCTGGTGCGGGCGATGGTGGCGAGCTCCACAACGTTCACCACCCGCCCAGCACTACCCCCACCGGGTGCGCTGACCGGTAGGCTTAGGGCAGCAATTTCTATCCAGCAGCGCGCGGAGAGGGTGTTATGGCGGATTTTGAACTGTTTCCAACAGTACGCAAGGGTTACGACAAAGCTCAGGTCGATGAACGCATTCACCAGCTGGCTGATGCGCTCGCCGAGGCTCGGTCGCGAGTAGCGGGTTTGGATGCGCAGGTGCTGCGCATGTCCGGGGAGCTCACCGAGTTGCACAGCCGTTTGCGCGAGGATGAGCGCCCGTCCTATTCGGGGCTGGGTACCCGGGTGGAGCGGCTGTTGCGCGGGGCGGAACAGCAGGCGATGGACGTGATGAGCCGGGCGAATTCCGATGCGGAGTTGCTGGTTTCCCGGGCGCGCTCCCAGGCGGAAAATCTCACCTCCGCGGCGGAAAAAGAAGCCCAGGAAACTTTGGATTCTTCACGTACCGAGGCGGCGCAGGTGCGCCAGCGTGCCGAGGCGGAAGCTACCGAATTGACTACTACTTCGCGGCGCACCGCCGAGGAGTTGGTGACCTCGGCCCAGCGCGAGGCTGAGCGTTTGGAGGCGAAAATGCGCCACGATGAGGCCGAGCTGAATACGCGGCTCACCCACGAGGAAGAGGAGCGGCGCGCAGCTCTGGCCCAGGAATTGGCGCAGGCGCGTACCCGGGCCGAAGAAGAGGTCACGCAATTGCGTACCGAGGCGGAAACTGAGGTGGCGCGTTTGCGTAGCGAGGCGGAGGCCGAGGTCGCGAAGATCCGCGCGGAGGCCGAACGTGAGGTTGCGCAGTTGCGGGCGGATTCGGCCGCGGCCCGCGCGCGTTCCGATGAAGAATCGCGTACGGCCATGGCGAAGTTTGTCGACGACGCCGAGGCTCGGGCTGCCAGTGCGGAACGCCGCCTGGCGGAAGCCACGAAGCGGGCTAATGCCCTGACTTCATCCTCGGAAGCTGAGGCGAGTGCGGCGCTGAGCGCCGCCCAGACCGAGGCCCGGGAATTGGTGAGCGCGGCGCGTGAAGATGCCGAGCGGATGCGGCGGGAAGCGCGCGAGGCCGCCGAGGAATCGCATCGCCAGGCCGATGCCCACGTGGCGGGCCTGGAGGAGCAGCGGCGCACCCTCACCTCGTACCTGGAGGATATGCGCACCATGCTGGCCACCTCGAATATCCCGCTGGCCCTGGATGAAATCGTGGGCAGCGCCGAGGAGCGCACCGCCGCGGAGGCGGCTGAAGCCGGTCAGGCTGGCGATCAGGATGCCCGGGCTGGCGAATCTTCCGTAACGGACGCACCTTCCGCGGGCGAGGCACAGGCCGGAGAACTGGCAGGAGATCACTCCCCCGCGGCCGTGGAATCTGATGCCGCCGGTGGAGACACCGAGGAAGCTACCAATAATCAGTAGCACCCCGGCTAATCAGTAACTCAGTAGTATTCCGGCGGAAGCCTAACGGGCTGGAATCCCAGCTTCCCCAACTGCTCCAATATCCGCGTGGCGCCCGAGATCACCAGGATCCCGGGCGCCATTCGTTTGTCACATTCCGAGCGGAATATTCGAGAACATGATTAGCTATGAGCGACCGGCGCAATTGGGCTACTTTTCAACCGTTGCTTATACTACGTGCGAACGTCCCATTGTGGATATGCTGGCACCATGTCGATCGTCTATGGCCCCACGTACACGAGCCTGGAGCAGATACAGGATCGTATGAAGGAAATTCTTGCCGATCTTCATATCTCGCGCGAAGAATATGAGGAACGGATGGCTGAGTACACTCTCAATCAGCGGGAGGCTGACTACCGTCCGGAATACCGAACGCTCAAGAGGTTCGAAGAGCTTGCGCTTTCTGATGAAGACAAGCTCAGCGGATAAATAGACAGAAGGCGGTGCGCTAGATTATTGATCGCAACCTCAGCTCACCGAAGGAGCTTTGCCATAAAGGAAAACACATGAAGGATTCCCCGTTCCGCAGAATCGGTTATGCCCTATTGGGAATGGGCTCTGGAATTTTGATACTCACAAAGAATTTCGCCGGTGGCATCACCGGGGCTTTAGCCGGTTTACTTATGTTCTGGTCGGATGCAAAGAAACCCGATAACACTGGAGAATCCCCCGATTCCCGCGAGGGAAGCCGCTAAACGCTAGGGCGCAGCTCTTGGGAATCGCTGTAAGCAACTGTTAGTGACGGTGTGAGAAGCGCCCGAGATCCACATGAATCCCGGGCTGTCAAGAGAATGTTAAATCTGCGCGCCTAGCGCAAGGAAAAATGCACACTCAGCGCAACCAAAACTGCACGCCCTGACCGAACTGGCAATCTCGCCCGGCGCCCGAATGCCCCTACCGTGACCACTACTCAACGCTCGCCGACGGTGCCGGTGTCAACGAGCGTTCCTGCCACCGCTAGGCCAACCACCCCGCGACTATCCGGACGATTCAGCGTCCTCCGCTGCGACCGTGAGAAAGCCGCGGATCAGCCTGATAATGCAGAAGCTGAAGACGTAGCAGTGGCGGAATCCGATTCCGAAAGCGAAGAAAACGAGGATGCTACCAAGAATTAGTAGTACACCGGCGGAAGCCTAACGGATTGGAATCCTGGCTTTTCCAAAGGTGCCACGCTAGTGTCGGTGGGAGGGAACTATGCATCCTCGGGTATTTCCCGCAATGAGTGAAGCGGCAAAACCTCATGTGGTGGCAAAGAGATCAATAAGGCTAGTGTTGCCATATCGGGTAAAGACGCCAGCTTATCAAGAGTAGACGAAGACACTCCTTGAGCACTTGGTGACTCTAAAACGAAAACACCTACTGGTTGGGACTGGTGCTCGAGGCGGTAAGCGGCTATGGACCTAGCATGGAGCGTCAGTGAAGCTGCCTCTTCCAAGGTGAGACCAGAATTAAAAGTCTGTACCTCGTTCCATTCTTCCCGGTCTTCCGGCATTTTCGAACGAGCCAAAAATCCAGTCTCCCACGCGCGGGCGAGAATACCTTTATCATCTGGGATAGTTCTGCGACCTACTTGAGTTAAACGAGGATTTGAACTCCAGCGCGCAACGAGGAAAAAGATGTCACCACTGTGGCGATATATAGATCCCCTCAAAACGGTCCCGGGACGGCTCAGCCCGTTGGCTATTCTCGCCATCAGATGATCTAGAGCCTGACAGACAATACCGGATTGGTGCCGGTAAAGCTCCTCCATTCGGTCTTTCTCGGTGAGAGCGTCCTCTAAGTCAGACTGAAGAGAAGCGCTCGCAACTTGTTGCCTGTTCTGCACGACAAACGCCGGAATACCGAAAAGTGGAGAAAGGAGGCAAGCCCATCGTGGCAAGCCGGCAAGGGAACCGCCGCTTATCGAGAAAACCACCGGCCCGGTAGCGGCAATAGCGGTAAATATTGTGGCCGCATGTCGCTCCAAGAAATGCCAGACACGAAGCACCGTCTCGTCATTAGGCGTAGACAAGCCCAACTCCGTTATCACGCAAGCGCCGCCCCTCAGCTGCATCAAGAGAGAAAGAATACCCGGAGAGAGCAAGGAGCTCCTTGGCAATGCGATCCGCATCTTCCTCGTGGAATTTTTCAGCTCGAACGTAGAACGTCAAAATGATGCTGTTCGCATAAGGAGAAACGCAAACATCGGTACCTACAAGGTTCAGGGCACGCGCCGCATCCTCAATAGCGGAACTAGCTCGGTGAATATCAGTGCCTTTGGGCGCACCGAAGAATAGCTGCACTTCAAAATCCCTCATAGCCATATCCACATCCCCTTTCGTACCTTCGTCATCTCAACCCAGATTATGAGAGTCGCGTGCATTAGCACGTTTCTGGTGAAGATTGCGCGGCTGCACCGCTTCTTCACCTAGCCTACTTTCCCTCACTTCTACCAGCAATACACTGTGGATAACGGTTGAGAAACACTGCGAGGGCGTGGCCGGAGCACTTTTCGTGTCTCCCAGCCACGCCCTCAAGTACAGTTAGCGCGAGCGCTTCAGCGGCTAGCGGGTAGCTGCCTCGTACAGCTCGCGCAGCGCGGTAGCGACCTCGTGCGGCTTTTCCACCGCGGAGAAGTGGCTGGCGCCCTCAAGTTCCACGAACGGTTGGTCCGGGCGTACCTCGTGCAGCTGTGCGAATTCTTCGTGCTTCGCATTCGGATCATCCACCCCGCGCAGCAGCAGGACAGGAACATTCAGCTCCATAACCCCGCGAGTATCCGGGCGGGTCAGCATCATCTGCTGCAACCAGGAGAAAGCCCCGGCATCTACCGTCTTGAAATAGGCAGCAACCTTCTCCTTGAGTTCCGGGCTGGCTGCCGAGCTCAGCATGGTATCCACCCAGCCAGCCAGCACGTCCCAGCTCTGGCCCGAGGCGAGCTTCTCGATGGCCTTTTCTCGCGGGGAGGGCGAGGGCTCCGGCCCCAAAATCGAGCCGTCCAGCAGCGACAGCCCGGCGATCTGCTGGGGATTGCGCAAGGCATAAGCTGCGGTGACGGTAGCACCCATGGAAATTCCGGCGAGCACGATGGAATCGTATTCCGCCAAGGTTTCTTTGAGTGCAGTCAGGTAGGAATTGATATGTGGCGTGGTGGCGCCCGCGGCGTCGTCGACCTCAGAACCGGAAGGTGAGTCCCCGAAACCGGGGGCGTCAATAGCAATCGTGTGCAGATCCGAAAGCTCAGCGCGCACGCCCTCCCACATCCGGGACGTCATCGGCATAGCGTGGAGCAGAACAAGCGGGATACCCGCACCTTCGTGAATATGTGTGGCAAGTTTCATACTGCGATTGTAACGCCGTTCCCGGAACTTAACCCGGGTACGGCGGCCCTGGCGTTCCTCGGTGGGCTTCTTTAGTGCTCTTCCGCGAGCCCCGCCTTGAAATCTTCCAGGGTAATGCGTACACCGTCATCAGTACGCTTGGCGTGCTCATAGGCCGCGATATCCTGAGCTATCTCGAATTCCTCCAAGGCGTGAAGATCGTCGATGGCGACGAGAGCGGCAACAGCTTTACCTTCGTGCGCGATGATGAAGCGCTTTCCTTCTTGGGCAGTTCCTTCAAGAATCTGAGAAAGATTTTCGCGTAATTCCCGGGTGCTCACCTGAGTCTCGGTCATGGGCATAAAGCAAATATAAAACTACTTGCGCCGGTCACACAATGGGAATCCCGTTAGGCGCGGCCGCGGTGCTGCCAGCAGCCCGGATGCCAGTGGCGGCGCGCATCCACCCCAGCTTGGGCGCCCCAGATGGTGTCCTCCGTCCAGGCCACAATATTGGGTTCGCCGGCGCGAATAATCCCGCCGCAGCCCGGGCACACGTAGTCCTTCGCGGCGCTGGCGATGCGCCGCACCTTGTAGGTGGCGCCATCGCGGCCGTTCTCATAGCGCAGCCCACCCATCGCCGCGCTGATATTCAGCGGGCGAACGGGACGGGAGTACTTTTTCGACCGGCGCATTCTTCCACCTGACTCGTGCAACTTTTTGAGGTTTTGGGGTTTTCTCGGGTGTTTGGCCTGGTCAGAGGGTTGTGGTTGGTGGTTTTGGGTCACTAAAAGGCTGGTGGTGTTTTAGCTAGACTGGGATCATGGCGCCATTCCTACGTAAAGTGAGAACCGCCTCGGGTGCCACGGCCGTGCAGATAGTGGAAAAACAAGGCCGGGTAAACCGGGTTATCAAACACCTCGGCTCGGCACACGACGAGGCCACACTGGCGGCATTACTCGAGAAAGGCCGCCAAGAACTGTCCCCGGGCCAGTTAAAACTCGACTTATTCGATAGCGGTAGCCCTGGTAGCCCACGCGCTTCTACCCTGGGTAAACGCTCAACACTACTGTGGCAAGTCCTCCAGGACGCCTACCGGGTAGTGGGCTTCGACCAGGCTATTAGAGACAACGTATTCGAGCAGTTGGTTTTAGCCAGAATTGTTGAACCGGCATCGAAAGCCGACACGATCCGTATCCTCGACGAGCTCGGGGTTGAGCACGCGAGTTTGCGTACCATATTCACTACCCTGCGTCGCTGCGCGGATAAAGACTACCGATCCCAACTCGCCCGGGCGTGTTTCGGCAACGCCACAAAATCCGGGGATTTATCACTGGTGTTGTATGACGTGACTACCTTGTATTTCGAAGCTGAACGCGAGGACGAGGACGGGGACGCGAATGAGGGATTACGGAAAGTTGGGTACTCGAAAGAAAGACGTGTTGACCCTCAAATCGTGGTGGGTTTGCTGGTAGACCGTGGCGGGTTCCCTTTGGAGATCGGTTGTTTTGAGGGTAACAAAGCCGAAACTAAAACCATTCTCCCAGTCGTGAAAGGCTTTCAAGCCCGTCACGGGTTAGATAGTTTCGTGGTGGTAGCAGACGCAGGAATGCTCAGCGCCAACAACCTCAAGGAATTAGACGCAGCCGGGTTCAGGTTCATAGTCGGGGCCAGGCAAACCAAAGCACCCTACGACCTGGAATCCCATTTCCACTGGCATGGCGCGTCTTTTACTGACGGGCAGATTATCGACACGGTCACGCCCAGGCATGCCAACACGAAAGTCAATGACAAGTTGAAGGAAGACGAGCCTGTGTGGGATGAGACTATGGTCAAGTCCTGGCGGGCTATCTGGCAGTACTCCGCAAGGCGAGCCCGCAGGGATGGACTCACCCTGGAAGCCCAACGCCGGCGTGCTATGGAGGCGATAGAAGGCGTCAAACCCGCGCGTAAACCCAGGTTCGTGAAAACCACTCGTAACGGTTGTAGTTTCGATGAGGTGGCCTTTGAACGCGCCCGGAGGCTAGAAGGATTGAAAGGCTATGTCACTAATATCCCGGCCGCGGTAGCTCCGGCAACGCAAATCGTTGATTCCTACCACGAATTGTGGCACGTGGAACAGTCTTTCCGTATGTCTAAATCGGATTTACGAGCCAGGCCGATATTCCACCGGCGCCGTGAAGCAATCGAAGCGCACCTGACCGTGGTGATGGCTGCTTTGGCCATCTCCCGTTATCTCTACCAGAAAACCGGGGTCACGACTAAAAAGCTCGTACGCACGCTACGCCCGATCCAGGAACAAACCATCCTTTATCAAGGCCACGAAATCCGTTCCAGTGATCCTATCCCACCCCAAGCCCAAGAAATCCTAGACAATCTGGGTCACTAAAGTTGCACGACTCAGGCGTACACCGTCATCAGTACGCTTGGCGTGCTCATAGGCCGCGATATCCTGAGCTATCTCGAATTCCTCCAAGGCGTGAAGATCGTCGATGGCGACGAGAGCGGCAACAGCTTTACCTTCGTGCGCGATGATGAAGCGCTTTCCTTCTTGGGCAGTTCCTTCAAGAATCTGAGAAAGATTTTCGCGTAATTCCCGGGTGCTCACCTGAGTCTCGGTCATGGGCATAAAGCAAATATAAAACTACTTGCGCCGGTCACACAATGGGAATCCCGTTAGGCGCGGCCGCGGTGCTGCCAGCAGCCCGGATGCCAGTGGCGGCGCGCATCCACCCCAGCTTGGGCGCCCCAGATGGTGTCCTCCGTCCAGGCCACAATATTGGGTTCGCCGGCGCGAATAATCCCGCCGCAGCCCGGGCACACGTAGTCCTTCGCGGCGCTGGCGATGCGCCGCACCTTGTAGGTGGCGCCATCGCGGCCGTTCTCATAGCGCAGCCCACCCATCGCCGCGCTGATATTCAGCGGGCGAACGGGACGGGAGTACTTTTTCGACCGGCGCATTCTTCCATGGTAGCCGCTTGGCGCGCGGAGTCCACTAGCACGCCGTACGATGCCGCAGCCGCCTGGCTACCTACGCACGCGCCGGACTATGCATGCGCACGTTGCACTACAGATGCGCACGCCCGCTATGCCACCAGCTTGCCGTCCTGCGCGACCAGCTTGCCGGCGCGGTAGACCCGCCGCGGGCGCAGCTCCTCATCCACCACCAGCAGATCCGCGCGTTTGCCCACCTCGAGCGCCCCGCGATCATCCAAGCCCATCACGCGGGCCGGGGTGGCGCTCGCCATGGTGACGGCGTCGTTCAACTCCACTCCCGCGCCGACGACGGTACGCACAATATCAAGCAGATGCGAGGTGCCACCCGCGAGATTACCCCCGCGCAGCCGCGCCTGCCCGTCGGTCACGTGCACGCGCAACCCGCCCAGCTCATAGGTGCCATCCGCCATGCCGGCCGCCGCCATCGCGTCGGTAATGAGCGCGATATTTTCCGGGCCCACGATTTCGACCACGTTGCGCACCAGCTCGGAGCTAATATGCACGCCGTCTCCAATAAGTTCGACGACGCAGCTGCCGCGGCGCGCGGCAGCTAAATACTCGGCCACCGGGCCGGGCGCGCGGTGACGCAATTCGCGCATGGCATTAAACAGGTGGGTGGCCACCGGGATGGCCCCGCCCGCCACCGCCCGCTCCTGGAGCTCACGCGCCGGGCCGGCCTCCGCGTGGGTATGCCCCCAGGTAGGAACCACACCGCGCTCAAGCAGGAGGTCCACCACCTCGCTCGCCCCCGAAAGTTCGGGGGCGAGCGTCATCCCCCAAGCGTGCCCGCGGGCCGCATCGAGGAGCCGGGTGGCGATCTCCACGCTCGGAGATTCCAAATAGGCCGGGTTCTGAGCACCGGCCCGCTCGCTGGAAAGGAAAGGCCCCTCGATAAGGATCGCGGCCAGGGTGCCATCCTCGACCGCGTCGGCCATGAGACTCGCCCCGGCTTCCATGCGTTCCACACTCAGGGTGGTGAGGGCCGCGGCTACGGAGGTGGTGCCGTGGGCCAGGTGCTCGCCGGCCGCCTGCGCCACCTCCGCGCTATCCTCCGCATCCGGGAAGGAGGCTCCTCCCCCGCCGTGGCAATGTTCATCCACAAGCCCGGGCAGGATAAGCCAGCCCTCGGGCAGCTCACCGCCCGAATCAGCACCAGCGGCACCAGCGGCACCCGAGCGCGCCCCACCATCAGCATGCGCGGCCGCGCCGGCCTGGTGGCCGGGAGCTGCGTCGTCGTTCTTAGTAGTTGTGTGTGTTCGCGTTTCGCTAGGCGCTACCCGCGTGAAAACTCCGTTGTCCCACGCGATATCGCATTCGCGCACGCCGCCGGGCAACGCTGCCCGGCCGTATAAGAACCCCATTATCCCGTCCTAAAACAGTCGATCCTCCGGGTGGTCTATGCCACGCATATCGTCGTAGTTCAAGATCATACAGTCAATGCCGCGGTCTTCGGCCAGTACACGGGCTTGCGGTTTGATTTCCTGGGCCGCGAAAATGCCGCGGAGCGGATTGAGGAGGGGGTCGCGGCGCAGCAAATCGAGGTAGCGGGTGAGCTGTTCAACCCCGTCAATTTCCCCGCGGCGTTTAATTTCGACGGCGATATAGCCGCCCTCGCCGTCGCGCACCATGAGGTCCACCGGGCCTATGGCGGTGGGGTACTCGCGGCGCACCAAGCTGGCATGCGGGGCGATACGTTCCACCTGTTCGGCCAGCAGTTTTTGCAGATGCGCTTCCACACCGTCTTTGACGAGCCCGGGATCCTCCCCGAGGTCCTGTTCGTAATCAGAAAAGACCTCGTAAATGCGGATGACCAGGCGGTCGTCGGTTTTCTTGTGCTCCACATTCCAGATGGTGCGCACGCCCGCCTCGCGCTCCGCCGCGCTCGGTTCTTCTTCGGTGAAGAGGGTGGGGCCCATCATCCAGTTGAGGGGCTTGTACGAGCCGGTATCCGCGTGAATCAGCACGGAGCCATCGGCTTTGACCATGAGGAGGCGGGTGGCCGGTTCGAGATGCGCATCCAGGCGTCCGGAGTAATCCACCGAACAGGTAGCAAAAACAACGCGCATCTAGAACAACACCCAATCTCCCCGGGGCGGGGCCGAATCCGCCCACGCCACCAGCGCGGTATGCGCCTGGCAGCTCATGGCCATATCAATTTCTGTATGAGCATCCCCCACCCGGGCGGTGGCGATATCATCACGCACTTTGACCAGGTTGATGCTCAGGGAACGCCGGTCCAGGCGCAGCGCCGGGCGCCAGGATAAGGAGGCCACCCGGAACCACTCCAGCGCATCGGTGCGGAAAAACACCACCCCGGTGTGCCAGCGGTGCTGCCGGCGCACCGCGGCCTGGGAGGAGCCCCATTGGTTGAAGAGGTAGCGTACCCGCGCCAGGAAGTAGATGAGGAGCGCGAGGAGAACCAGCACGACGATCAGTGCTACGCTTTGCCAGCTCATTCGCGCTCTCGCCTACCGCTCGGTGACCGACTGCTCGCTGACCGAATCGGCCACCACGATGACCTGATTAGCGGTCACGGTAAGGAAGCCGGAGCCGGACATCGTGAAGCTGCGATCGCGTCCGTCCGCGCAGCCGCGCACCTCGACGTTACCTTCCGTGAGGAGAGCAACGAGCGGGGTGTGGTCCGTGAGGATACCCACCGAGCCTTCGGTGCCGGGCGCGGTCACCGATTCGGCATTCCCGCGCCACGCCAGCTCCCGCTGGGAAACGATCTCAACGTCCAGCATTATTCGCTCCGCAGTTCGTGGTACTTGCGTTCCAGATCCTCGATGCCGCCAATATTGAAGAAGGCCTGCTCGGGGACGTGGTCGTATTCGCCGTCGCAAATACGGCGGAACGCTTCAACGGTTTCCGCAACCGGAACGGTGGAGCCTTCCACGCCGGTGAACTTCACCGCGGTGTACATATTCTGCGAAAGGAACTGCTGGATCCGGCGCGCGCGGGCGACGGTCAGGCGGTCTTCTTCGGAGAGTTCATCCACACCGAGGATGGAGATAATGTCCTGAAGTTCGCGGTTCTTCTGGAGGATCGCCTTGACGCGGGTCGCAACCTCGTAATGCTGCTGGCCCACGATCTGCGGATCCAGAATACGCGAGGTCGAGGCGAGGGGATCCACCGCCGGGTAAATACCCATGGAGGCAATATCACGCGACAGTTCGGTGGTTGCATCCAGATGGGCGAAGGTGGTTGCCGGCGCCGGGTCGGTGTAATCGTCCGCGGGAACGTAAATGGCCTGCAGCGAGGTAATGGAATGCCCGCGCGTGGAGGTAATACGTTCCTGAAGCGCACCCATTTCATCAGCCAGGGTGGGCTGGTAGCCCACCGCGGAAGGCATGCGCCCGAGCAGGGTGGATACTTCCGAACCGGCCTGGGTGAAGCGGAAGATGTTATCGATGAAGAGCAGCACGTCCTGGTTAGCGACGTCGCGGAAGTACTCCGCCATCGTCAGGCCGGACAGGGCGATGCGCAGGCGCACCCCCGGCGGCTCGTCCATCTGGCCGAAGACGAGGGCCGTCTTATCGAGCACCCCGGCTTCGTCCATTTCGTGGATGAGGTCGTTACCTTCACGGGTACGTTCGCCCACCCCGGCGAATACGGAAACGCCATCGTGGTCGAGGGCCACGCGCTGGATCATTTCCTGAATGAGCACCGTTTTGCCCACGCCCGCGCCGCCGAAGAGGCCGATCTTGCCACCCTGCACGTACGGGGTGAGCAGGTCGATAACCTTGAGGCCGGTCTGGAACATCTGGGTTTCCGGCTCGAGTTCATCGAAGGCGGGAGCCTGGCGGTGAATCGACCAGCGTTCCTTCACGTCGATCTCATCGGGGGAAACGTTGAGCGGTTCGCCCACGACGTTGAAGACGTGCCCGCGGGTAACGTCCCCGACTGGAACGGTGATGGGGGCACCGGTATCGATAACGACGGCGCCGCGCACCAGGCCGTCCGTCGGTTTCATCGCGATGGTGCGCACCACGTTATCGCCCAGGTGCTGGGCCACTTCCAGGACCATCTCCTGCTGGATGACGCTTCCGTCACCGGCGGGGAGGGTGGCCGTGGTTTTCAGGGCGTTATTGATATCGGGAAGCGCGTCGGACGGAAATTCGACGTCGACGACGGCGCCAATGACCTGCGTAATCCGGCCGGTTGTGGCCAGGTCCGCGGTCTGCTCCTCTAGTTGTGCAGTCATAGTGTGTTCCTTATCCGTTACGAAGCGCGTTATCCGTTACTTAGTGCATCGGCACCGGAGACGATTTCAGTGATCTCGGTGGTGATTTCAGCCTGGCGCGCGTTATTGGCGAGCCGGGTGTACTTCTCGATGAGTTCGGCGGCGTTATCGGTGGCCGCGTGCATCGCCTGCTGGCGCGAGGCGAGTTCGGAGGCCGCTGCCATGAGAAGAATCGAGGAGATACGTTTGCGAACATACATGGGCACGAGCGCTTCGAAAACGTCGTGTGCCGAAGGTTCGAAATCGTAGAGCGGTTCGGTTTCTTCCGTGCCACCGCCCGAGAATTCCGATCCGGTATCCTCCAGATCGCCTTCCCCGTAGTCCACGATGGCGAGCGGCAGCATATGGCGCACCTGCACCACCTGGCTCACCATCGATTCGAAGCGGGTGTAGACCACATGTACTTCGGCGACGCCGCCTTCTTCCGGCGGGGCGGTGAAAGCATCGAGAAGGGTACGCGCGATTTCATCGGATTGCTCCGGATCGGGCTTATCCGAGGTGCCGCTCCACTCCCCGGCGATATTCACCCCGCGGAATTTGAAGTACTGCAGGCCGCGCCGGCCGGTCACGTACAGCACCGGGTCCTTACCTTCGGCGCGCAGATTCTCCACGGTGCGTTCTGCTTCGCGCAGCACATTGGCGGAATAGGCTCCTGCCATGCCGCGGTCGGAGGTCACCACGAGTACCGCCACCCGATTGGTATCGGTGCGTTCGCGCATCAGCGGGTGCTGGGCATCAAAATCATGGCGCCCCACCAGCCCGAGCGCGCGGGTTACCGCCCGCGCGTAGGGGTCCAGTTCCTGCGCCTCCCGGCGCGCCGAGCCGATACGCGAGGCCGCAATGAGCTCCATCGCGCGGAACACCTTCTGCAAGGTGCTCGTCGCCCGAATTTTGCTCTTGTAAATCCTCTGTTCGCCGGCCATCGATTAACCCTTCGTCGGCCGCGCGAGAGTTTCACGGGCCTGCTCGGCCGGGACATCCTCTTCCCCGCCCGCGGGCAGGTTTTCGGCGGTGCGGTAGGACTCCGTGAAGGCGCTGACCGTGGCTTCCAGTTCGGCTTCGAGATCCTTATCCATCTCACCGGTGGAGGCAATGGTTTCCAGCACCTTGGAGTTGTGCCGCACGTAGTCGAGCATGCGGGCTTCCCAATCGTGCACCTTCTCCACCGGGACATCATCGAGGTAGCCCTTCGAGCCGGCCCACACCGAAACAACCTGTTCCTCAATGGGGTACGGGGTGTACTGCGGCTGCTTGAGCAGCTCCATGAGGCGCTCACCGCGGGTGAGCTGCTGGCGGGTGGCCGGGTCAAGATCGGA
This sequence comes from Actinotignum timonense, assembly GCF_900155575.1. Lineage (GTDB taxonomy): Bacteria > Actinomycetota > Actinomycetes > Actinomycetales > Actinomycetaceae > Actinotignum > Actinotignum timonense. The sequence goes on from NZ_LT706966.1 coordinate 274,530, forward strand.
GGCGAACATCGCGAAGGCCGCCTGGGAGCGGTACTGCGCCAGGGTGATCTTCAGGGTACCGGCAACCTTCTTCATAGCCTTGATCTGCGCGTCGCCACCCACGCGGGATACCGAAATACCCACGTCCACGGCCGGGCGCTGATTGGAGTTGAAGAGGTCGGACTGCAAGAAGATCTGACCGTCGGTAATGGAAATAACGTTGGTCGGAATGTAGGCCGAGACGTCATTCGCCTTGGTTTCCACAATGGGAAGGCCCGTCATGGAACCCCCGCCCAGCTCATCGGAGAGCTTGGCACAGCGTTCCAGCAGGCGCGAATGCAGGTAGAACACGTCGCCCGGGTAGGCTTCACGCCCCGGCGGGCGGCGCAGCAGCAGGGACACAGCGCGGTAGGCTTCGGCCTGCTTGGAGAGGTCATCGAACACGATGAGCACGTGCTTACCTTCGTACATCCAGTGCTGGCCGATGGCCGAACCGGTGTAGGGAGCCAGGTACTTGAAGCCAGCCGGATCGGATGCCGGGGAGGCCACGATGGTGGTGTATTCCAGCGCCCCGTAGCGAGCCAGGGTGCCGCGCACCGAAGCGATGGTGGAACCCTTCTGGCCGATGGCCACGTAAATGCAGCGCACCTGCTTGGAGGGATCCCCGGTTTCCCAGTTCTTGCGCTGGTTGAGGATGGTGTCAATCGCGAGGGCGGTTTTACCGGTCTGGCGGTCCCCGATGATGAGCTGGCGCTGCCCGCGCCCGATCGGGGTCATCGAGTCAATAGCCTTGATACCGGTTTCCAGCGGTTCGTGCACCGACTTGCGCATCATTACGCCGGGAGCCTGCAGCTCCAGGGCACGCCGGCCGCTGAGATTTTCGATTTCGCCCAGGCCGTCAATCGGCTTGCCGAGGGGGTCCACCGTGCGGCCGAGGTATCCGTCGCCCACCGGGACGGAGAGCACCTCACCGCTGCGGCGCACTTCCTGGCCTTCTTCAATATTGGAGAAGTCACCGAGAACGACGACGCCGATTTCGCGCTCTTCCAGGTTCATCGCCAGTCCGCGGGTGCCATCCTCGAAAACGAGAAGTTCATTAGCCATCGCACCGGGCAGGCCGGCCACGCGGGCGATGCCGTCCGCCGTCATGGTGACGTGACCAACTTGCTCACTCTCGGACTGCTCCGGCGTGTAGCTACGCACGAAGTTATCGAGCGCTGCCCGAATCTCTTCGGGCTGGATTGTCAGATCAGCCATTCTTTTTCCTTACCTGTTGCTCGCCGGTGCCGCCGGCATGACCGCGACTTTATCGCGTACATCTTTAATTCTGGACTGCAGCGTCGCGTCAATAACATCCGAACCGTGCTGGATGCGCATACCGCCCACCACAGCCGGATCTACCGAGACGTGAATGGAAACTTCAGTTCCGTACATCGCGGTCAGGGCGCGCTGGAGGCGTTCTTCTTGCGTGGCCGTGAGCGGCTGGGCTACCAGCACCGATACGCCGGAAACCTCACCCAACTCAGCTGCCTGGGCCGCGTATTCCATGAGCGAGGCCGCCAGGGTTGCTTCCCGCACCCGCGCCAGGGCGCGATGTGCCAGCACCCGGGTTTCCTCCCGGATATTCGGAACCACGCGATCAAAGAGCGCGGCGCGTTCCTCCGCGGAGTATTCCTCGCGAGAGAGCGTAATGCGCAGATCGGGAGTTTCTTTGAGGGTGCGCATGAGCTGGTAGAGCTCATCTTCCACGCCGGAGAGCACCCCGGCGCCACGCGCCCGCACCAGCACGGCGTGCGCACCGAGGGTATCCACGGTCGTGACGAGATCAGCGTCCTCCGTCCACGTGCGCCCCGCCACCGCGCGCAGCACCGCGAGAACCGGTGCGCTCACGTGGGCGGCGAAAATGGCGCTTGCCAGGCTTTCCCGTGCCGCCCCGGCCCGCGTGGTATCCGCGAGGGTGCCACGCAGGGAAGGAGAAGCATTGATGGCGTCTGCAGCGGCGAAAAGTTCGCGCGCCAAGTCAATTTCCTGGCCGGGATGCTCCTGAAGCAGCGCGTCCCACTCGGCGGTGACCGCGGCGGCGGATTGCTTACTCGTGGACCGCATTACGCCCCCGTTCGCGCCTGCTCCTCGAGATTATCGAGGAACGAATCAACAACGCCCTGGTTCACGCTCGGATCGAGGCGAATCTGTTCACCCACGATACGACCGGCCAGCTGCGAGGCCATGGTGCCCAAATCCGCGCGGAGAATCCGCGCGGCGGCGTCGGTATCAGCTTTAATCTGAACCTGAGCCGCGGCGGAAATACGCCGCGCTTCTTCGCCGGCTTCCCGGCGCGCACGCTCGATAATATCGGAGGCATTGGATTGTGCCTGGGCGCGGATATCCGCTGCTTCACGCACCGCGGCATCCTTTTCGGACTGGATGGTGGCGCGTTCCTGGGCCACTTCCTCCCGGGCACGTTCGGCAGCGAGCAAACCTTCTTCGATTTTCTCCCGCCGCTCATCAAGCATCTTCGTCAGCGTCGGCCAGGCGAATTTATACACCGCGATGGCGACGATGAGGAAGGATACCGTGCCCCACAGCAGATCCGGAATGGCCGGAATGATAACACTGTGTTCTTCAGCGAGATACATTGCTTAAGCTCCGAACACGAAGCCCGCGGCGAAGCCGATCAGGCCGAGTGCTTCGGTAAAGGCGATGGACAGGAACATATTGACGCGCAGGTAGCCGCGGATCTCGGGCTGGCGTGCGGTAGCTTCCTGGTTCTTCGCACCGATGAGGCCGACGCCGATGCCGGGGCCGATAGCCGCGAGACCGTAACCGATGGTCGCGAGAACTGCTGCAGATCCAGTCATGGGATTGTCCTTTTCTTGTTGTTTTAGTGGGCGGAAATAGAAAGTTGGATATACGCGGCGGTGAGCAGGGCGAAGATATACGCCTGCAGGCACGCCACGAAAAGTTCAAAGACGGTGAAGAGGATACCGGCCACCAGCGTGACCGTACCCAGGCCAATGCCGAGGCCCCCACCCATGGAGAAGTAGAGCGCGTGGGTGCCCAGGAAGCAGAGCACGAGCAGCATATGCCCGGAGAGCATATTGGCCAAGAGACGGACCGTCAGGGTGACGGGCCGAATAATGAAGGTGGAGAGCAGCTCAATGGGCGTCATGATGATGTAAATCGGCCAAGGCACCCCGGGCGGGAAGAGCTGTTCCTTGAAGAAGGTACCCGCCCCGCGTTCCTTCATACCCGCGATAATGAAGGCCACGTACGCCACCACGGCGTAAATGAGCGGCATACCAATAACCGACGTACCCGCGAGCTGCAAGCCCGGGATGACGCCGGTTAAGTTCATAAAGAGAGTGCCGAGGAAAATGGTAGCGAGCAGGGGCTGGTACTTGCGTGCCTGCCCTTCGAGAATTTCTTCACCGATCTGCACCCGCGAGAAGTCCAGCAGGGATTCCATCGCGGCCTGCGCGCGACCCGGAATGAGCTTGGCGCGCTTGGCGTAGATAACGCAGAAAACCAGAAGAACTAAAGCCGCAAGAAGACGAATCACCATCACGCGATTCATCTCAAATGGCGTGCCGGCGAAGAAGATGGGGGCGGGGAAGAATTCCTCAACTCCCGGGGCGTGGAACCCGTCGTTCTCCATCGGCAGGCCGAGCATGCTCAGATTCGCGAACGAACCGACTGCCATGCGCTCACCCTCTCCATCGAATCTTTCCGCGGCGGGAACCCCGCCTAAACGGCACTGCTAACCTATCTTAGCGTGGAAATCACATTTGTCATCACCCTGCGGCGCTGAACTTTCCCGCCGTGAGCAGTGTCCTACGTTACTCTTACGGCTCGTTCCTGGCTAGGACTTAGCGCCCGGTGCGCAGATCTTCCTGTCGATCAACGCTACTATCACCGCGCAGATCAGCGCGCAGCACCACCCAAGATTGCACCGCGAGCGCGCAAATAATCAGCCCGGCCAGTGCCAGCGCCGCGGTTCCCACCGAGGCCCCGGTGAGGGCCCGCCAGGCTCCGAGCCCGCCGAGCACCACCGCGAGTTTGACCGCGTAACCGCCCAGCGCCCATCCGGCCCCGCCGGGCAGATAGCGCGCACTGGCCCAGCTGATCGCCTGGAGTACCAGCGCGATGAGGGTGGCCCAGCCCACGGCACGGGCGTGCTCGGCTTGACCGGCAAGCAGGCATCCCGCCGCCCCTATTATTCCGACGACGACGCATCCGAGCGTGGCGCTCAGTTGGGCGCGGTAGAGCAAGCACGCGGCACCTCCGCCCGGGGCGGCCGGCCGGCTGGATTGGGCCCTCATGGTGTCTCCTCAGCTTTCTGCACGGGCTCTGTTTCCGATGCCGGCAGCGTTTCCAATGCCGGCAGCCCAATTTCCGGAACCTGCACCGCTTCCCGTTCCAGCTCAACTTCGGACATGGGCGCATCACCGGCGTTCTCATCCGGAATGCGCTCCCCGCGCGCGGCCGAGCTCCGCCGTCGCCCGAACATTCCGAAGGTGACCACGCAACCGAGCACCACCCCGGCGGCGCCAATCAGGGCGACGTGCCGGGCCGGAAGCACAATCAGCAGAATGCAGCTGAAGGAGAAAATAGCCGTCCACAGATAGAGAATGAGCACGGTGCCGGTATGCGAATGGCCCAGGCGTAGCAGGCGGTGGTGGAGGTGGCCGGCGTCGGCGTGGAAAGGAGACTGCCCGCGGGCCAGGCGCCGGGTGACGGCCCAGATGAAATCAGAGAGGGGCAGCACCACCACGGCGAGGGCCAGCAGCAGCGGCAAATACGCCGGGAGCGCGTAGCCGAGGGAGGTGGATTGCGGATCGATCTGCCCGGTGACCTGGATAGCCGAGGCGGCCAGCACCATGCCGAGCATAAGCGCGCCCGAATCGCCCATAAAGATACGAGCCGGGTGGAAATTATGCGGCAGAATCCCGGCGCACATCCCCACCGTGGCCGCCGCGGCGGCGCAGGCAACCGAGGTGTAATCCCCCGGGGTGGCATTGCGGGTAAGAATATAGGAATAAATAAAGAAAGCCAGGGAGGCAATCCCCACGATCCCGGCGGCCAGCCCGTCCAGCCCGTCCATAAAATTCACAGCGTTCACCGTGATGACCACCATGAGGATGGTGAAGAAAATCGATAGGCGGGTGGAGCCCACGGTCAGCCCCATAAAGGGCAGCGTGACGAACTGGACGCCCTGCCAGGCCATGACCCCGGCGGCCAGCACTTCGCCGGCCAGTTTCGTCATCCAATCGAGTTCCCAGATATCGTCGATGGCACCCACCAGGCACATGAGCCCGGCGCCCAGCCAAATCGCCCAGGCTTGGGAGGCAGGCCCGAGCACCCGGTGCAGGTAGGGGATCTGTGAGGCAATGGCGAACGAGGCCGAAAATCCCAAGAACATCGCCACCCCACCCAATCGCGGGATAGGCACGGTGTGGATATCGCGTTCGCGCACCTGCGTCATGGCGCCCACGCGCAGCGCCAGGCGCAGAATCGCGGGAACTAGGAAGTAAGTGATGGCGCAGCTGAGCACCATCATGAGCAGGTAGACGCGCATGCTCTCTCCTTCCTAGTGCTGTTGCCGTTCAGTCTAGCCGGCTCGCACCGTGCTTCAGTGCGGCGCCGCCGCATCGCTTCAGCCCAGCGGCACGATGGCGGCAATATCCTCATCAGCAATAGCGCCGTGGCGCAGGATCTGCGCCCGCTCTCCCGCGAAGCTCACAATGGTGGACGGCACCCCGCCCGGTGCGGTGCCCCCGTCCAGGTACACCGCGACTTTCTCGCCCAGCTGCGCACGGGCCTGCGCGGCGGTGCGGGCCGGGGCGTGCTCGGTAAGGTTCGCGGAGGAAACGGCTAGCGGGCCGGTGCGGCGCAGCAGCTCCAGAGCGAGCGGATGATCGGGCATGCGCAGCGCCACGGTTCCGTGGGTTTCGCCCAGGTCCCAGCCGATGCTGTTATTCGCGGGGAGGATGAGGGTGAGAGCCCCGGGCCAGTACGCCGCGGCGAGTGCGCGGGCGCCGGCCGGGATGGCGGAGGTCAAACGGGCGGCGTCCTCCATCGAGGCGACGAGCACCGGGGAGGGCTTATCGCGCCCGCGCCCTTTCGCGGTGAGGAGCCGGGTGACAGCCGCGCGCGAAAACGCATCCGCGCCCAGGCCGTAAACGGTATCGGTTGGGAGAACCACGAGCTCGCCGCGCGCGAGGGCGGCTACCGCGGCATCACATGTGTCCATATTCTGCCTCCAAAAAACGTTCCCGCCCGGCCAGGTCCCGGCCGGTTGCGGCCCGGGTGAAACCGAGGCTGCGGGCATATTCGCGCAGAGCCGCGCTTTGCGTCTCCGCGTGTTCGAGAACGAGGATACCCCCGCCCCGCAACAGCTGCGCCGCGCGCGCCACAAAAAGCTTGGGCAGGTCCAGGCCCTCCGCTCCCCCGCCCCACAGGGCCCGCGCCGGATCGGCACGCACTTCCACGCTCACCGGCGTATCGGGTGGAATATAGGGAGGATTGGCGACGACGACGCTCGCCGCGTGGTCCAGTTCCGGGAGCGGCTCGGCTACATCGTGGTGGAGGAAAGTGACGGGCGAACCGTAGCGGGCATTATTGGTGGCCGCCAGTTGCAGAGCCTGGGGATCTGCGTCGACGCCGATGACCCGGGCGGCGGGAACTTCGGTAGCGATACTCAGGGCAATGGCCCCGCTGCCGGTTCCCAGATCGACAACGAGGGGGCCTGCGGCTGTGGCGGCGGCGCGGGAGCGCGCCGCCGCTGCGTCGTCGTTCTTGAGAGACGCGGCGTTCCCGCAATTCTGCGCGGCCACGCAGGCGCGCACGTGCGCGATGGCGCATTCGGCCACGATCTCGGTTTCCGGGCGCACAATCAGCGCGTCCGGCGTGGAAACAAGCTCGAGGTAGCGGAAGTACATCCGCCCGGTGATGTGCTGGAGCGGTTCGCGCGCGGCGCGGCGGGCTAGGTAGGCCGCGAAAAGTTCGCGCTGCGCGGGCGGCGGGGTATCACGCGGATGGGGGCGCTTGCCCGCGACCGCTTCGGCCAGCCACCGGGCATCCGCGGCGGGTGAATCCACCCCGGCCGCGGTGAGCTGCGCGGTGGCTCCGGCCAGCAAGTCCGCCCAGGTGGTCATAGCGCTCGGCTACTTTCTACTTTTCTACTTTTCTTCCGCGGCTTCCATGCGGGCCGCTTCGTCCATAATCCGGGCCGAATCGATAACGGCATCCAAGTCCCCATCGAGAACCGCGTCGAGATTATGGGCCTTGTAGCCGGTGCGGTGATCGGAAATACGATTTTCCGGGAAATTATAGGTGCGGATGCGCTCGGAGCGGTCCAGGGTACGCACCTGAGAATGGCGCAATTCCGCGTTTTCAGCGGCCTGTTGATCCAGCTGGAGCTGACGCAACCGGGCGCGCAACACCCGCATAGCGGATTCACGATTTTGGATCTGCGATTTTTCATCCTGCATGGAGACCACAATCCCGGTGGGAAGGTGGGTAATACGCACCGCCGAATCGGTGGTGTTCACGGACTGTCCGCCTGGCCCCGAGGAACGGTACACGTCAATCCGCAGGTCATTCGCGGCGATTTCCACTTCGCCCGGGTCATCCACTTCCGCGAAAACAAGCACCCCGGCGGTGGAGGTCTGGATGCGCCCTTGGGATTCGGTTACGGGTACGCGCTGCACCCGGTGGACCCCGCCTTCGTACTTGAGGTGGGCCCAGACGCCTTCGGAAGGATCCTCAAGCTGCCCGCGGGAACGGATGGCAACCTCAAGGTCCTTATAGCCACCCAGCTCGGTTTGGTTGGCACCCAGCACTTCCCAACTCCAGCCCTTGGAGGTGGCGTAGCGTTCGTACATGCGGGCCAGGTCCCCCGCGAAGAGGGCGGATTCTTCCCCGCCGGCCCCGCCTTTGATCTCCATAATGACATCGCGGGCGTCGTCTTCATCGCGGGGAATAAGGACTTCCGTGAGTTCCTGGGAGGCTGCTTCGTAGCGTTCTTCCATTCCGGGAAGTTCGGGACGGAAGAGTTCAGCATCTTCCCCGCCCTGGGAGATGATTTCCTTAGCTTCGGTGAGGTCCTGTTCGGCCTGCAGGAAACGCCGGTACACGCGTACCACCCGCCCGAGTTCGGCATAGCGCCGCCCGAGTGAACGCAATTTATCCGGGGAGGAGAGAACTTCCGGGCTGGCCATATCCGCTTCGATTTTTTCAAATTCAGCGAGATGGTGCTCGGCAACCTCACGACGTGTATCAGCCATAACGAGGACCTTTCTTCACGCGCACCCAGCGCGTGCCCTGCCGCCACCGGAGAGTGGCGACCCTACCGACAATGGTGCAAAAAGAAAAGGAGCGCCCTTGCGGTGACGCTCCTTTCCGTGGCGCTTACTTCTTGCGCTTGCCGTAGCGTGCCTCGAAGCGAGCCACGCGCCCACCGGTATCCAGGATCTTCTGCTTGCCGGTGTAGAACGGGTGGCAGTTATTGCACACTTCCACGCGCATATGGTCACCGTTGTAGGTGGAACGGGTGGTGAACTCATTACCGCAGGTGCAGGTCACGGAGACCTCGTGGTAATCGGGATGGATTCCCTGCTTCATTATCTCTCCTTGGTTCGTAGCTGCCCCCGGGTCCGAGCATGGTTCTCCATATCACGGTGAACCGGGAGCCGACAGAAAATTATGGCACGGGCGGGCCGGCCGAGACAAGGTACCGTGCGCGTATCACATCACTATGTGCGCCACGCGCTCGGTACCCGGCCACCCGGCCGGCTCCTCCCGCCGTTTTTATTCGGCTTATTCGCCGCGCGATCCTTGCATGGAACGCATAATCGACACGAGGAATTCCGCGTTATTTTCGGTATTCCGCATCCGCTTGAGCACGAAGTCCGCCGCTTCATCCACTCCGAGAGTTCCCAGGGCCCGGCGCAGCTGCCAGATGACCTTGAGTTCTTCGGGCTTGTAGAGCATTTCTTCGCGGCGGGTACCCGAGGCGTTGATATCGATCGCCGGGAAGATACGCCGATCCGCGAGCTGGCGCGAAAGGCGCAGCTCCATATTGCCGGTGCCCTTGAATTCTTCGAAAATAACTTCGTCCATCTTCGAGCCGGTTTCCACCAGCGCGGAAGCGATAATCGTGAGCGAGCCACCATTTTCGATATTGCGCGCCGCACCGAAGAACTTCTTGGGCGGGTAGAGCGCCGCGGCATCCACACCACCGGAAAGGATACGCCCCGAAGCCGGTGCCGCGAGGTTGTAGGCACGCGAAAGGCGGGTGAGGGAATCGAGAAGAACCACCACATCCTGACCGAGTTCCACCAGGCGCTTGGCGCGCTCAATAGCCAGTTCGGAGACGATAGTGTGATCCGAAGCCGGGCGGTCAAAGGTGGAAGCAATCACTTCGCCCTTGACGATGCGACGCATATCCGTCACTTCTTCGGGGCGTTCATCCACGAGGACCACCATGATATGAACCTCGGGATCATTCGCGGCAATCGCCTTGGCGATCTGCTGCATAATCATGGTTTTCCCGGCCTTCGGCGGGGAAACAATGAGGCCGCGCTGGCCCTTGCCAATGGGGGCAACCAAATCGATGGCGCGAGTAGACAGGCCCTTACGTTCGGTTTCCAGGCGCAAAATCTCATCCGGGTAGACCGGGGTGAGCTTATTAAAGTCCGGGCGGCGCGCTGCTTCAGCTGCGGGCAGGGAGTTAATAGTATCCACCTGGACGAGCTGGTTACCGGACCGGTTATTGTTTTGATTATTGTAACGACGGCGCGGATTACGCTTGTTATTGCGGTTATTATGCGAGGAATTATCCTCATCGTGCTGGCGAATAGCACCCACCACGGCATCCCCGCGGCGCAGACCGTACTGGCGCACCAGCGCGGTGGAAATCTGCGCATCATTGGGGCCGGGCAGGTAGCCGCCGGTGCGCAGCACCATCTGGTTACCCTGGGTATCCACAATGCCGGCAACGGGAACGAGGGTATCTTCCGCCTGGCGCTTGCCGGCCGGGATATCCTGGCGTTCTTCACGCTCAACCTTCACGGCCGGGGCGGCGGTTTCCGCCTCGTGATCGGCGCGCTCCGCGCCTTCGCCCCGATCCGTGCGCTCGGTACGATCCGAGGTGCGCCGCGAGCGGCGGGCTTCTTCGTGTTCCTCACCGCGGCGGTTGCGCTTGCGGCGGCGGCGCTCCGAGGCGGTGTCATGATGGTCACCGGCGCGGCGTTCCGCGGCATCGCCGATGGCATCCAGGGCCGCGAGAGTATTTTCATCGCTGAGGGAATCGGAGCGGCGCGCGGCCTGGCCGGCTTCCTGCTTCGGTTCGGGCAGATCGATATGGACCGGTTCGCGGTGATCCCGGCGCACCCGGCGCCGCACCTTGCGTTCCTCGCGATCTTCTCGTTCTTCCCGGGGTGCGGTGGAAGTAGCCGAGGTGGCGGGGGCTGCTACCGGAGCGCTTTCCGCGCTGGGTGCCGAGGCCGCTGCAGAGCGGGCCGTGCGCGTTTTCCGGGCCGGAGCCGGTGCCTCAGCCGGAGCTTCCGCGGCGGCCGGGGCCGATTCTGCGGCTTTCGCGCTTTCCTTCTTCGCTGCGGTCTTTGCCGTGGTGGCAGCAGCGGACTTTTCGGGTGCCTTCGTAATATTGGCGAGGCTATCTTCCTTGCGGGGCCGCCCGCGCCGCGCGGGGCGAACTTCGCGAATGGCCGCGAGCAGGTCCGCCTTCTTAGCTTTCGGGTCAATGTCCAGGCCGAGTTCTTCGGCGAGCGCGCGCAGCTGCGGCACCCGCATCGTTGAGATTGCGCCTGATGTTGGGGTTTCCGTCACGAGGTTCCTTCCTCGGAATTCAGGGGTTGTTAACGCACTTATGACAATTTCAAGTACGTGGGAAATAACCGGTATAAGAACGTCGGTTAGACCTCAGTCTACACCAGATAAGCGCCCCGTGTGGACATTCCAGCGGTATTCACCGTAAATCCACGCCGCTGCATCATAGAAACTGTGTCAGCGTCAAGGCGTGAAAATACTAGCACGGATGGGCCGGCACCGGAAATAACGGCCGGGAATCCCGCCGCGCGCAGCGCCCGCACCGCGTCCGCGGAGGCCGGCATGGCCCCGGCGCGATAGTCCTGGTGGAGGCGATCTGCGGTGGCCTGCCAGAGCAAATCCGGGTAGTGCTCGAGGGCGAGGGCGAGCATAGCGGTGCGCGAGGCATTAAAAGCGGCGTCGGCATGGGGAACGGTATCCGGGAGCGCGGCCCGCGCCTTTTCGGTGAGGAGCTGTTCGCCGGGAATAAGAAGAGTGGTGTCCACAGAGGTGGGGATACGCGCAGCTCGGGCTTGCGTTCCTTCCATCCACGTTACGACGGCGCCCCCGAAAATTGCCGGTGCGGCATTATCGGGATGTCCTTCAAATTCGGTGGCGAGGGAGAGGAGAACGCCGTCGTCGAACATATCGGGGCGATCTACGAGGCCGCGCACTAAAAGTAAGCCGGCCACCACGGCCGCCGCGGAGGAACCCAGGCCGCGACCCTGCGGAATCGCGTTGGTGCAGCGCAGCTCGAAACCGACTCCGGGCAGGGCCGCGGCCTCGAAACCGCGGCGCAGGGCCCGCACGATGAGGTGATCATCCCCGGTGGGGAGGACATCCGCGCCCTCCCCCTCAATATGGACCCGGGTGGCCCCGGTGGTCAGGCGCACGCTGACTTCGTCCCAGAGATTGTGAGCCATGCCCATGCAATCAAAACCGGGGCCGAGGTTGCCGGAAGTGGCCGGGACCCGCACCCGCGCTTCGGAGGTGGCGATACGCATTAGGCCACCTCCACCCGCACGAAGCTCGCGGTGCGCACCGTTGCCAAGCCTTCGGCTGCGGAAAGATCCGCGATAGTTGCTTCCACATCGGCCTGGAGGGCTTCGTGGGTGGTGACCGTGAGGCGGCACAGGTGGTCCAAGGTGGGCGATTCTTGGCTGACTCCGCTAATGGAAACATTGTGACGGGCGAAGGTGCCGGTGACCTCGCTGAGGACGCCCACGTGATCGGCCACGTCCATGCTCAGCTGGAAGCGCGAGCGTGCCTGGGTGGGCGGCAGAATTGGCAGCTCCCCGTAGGCCAGTTCGCGCGGGGCCAGCCCGCCGTGCACGCGGTGGTGGGCGGCGGCCACCAGGTCGGAAAGAACCGCGGTGGCGGTGGGATCCCCGCCAGCCCCCGGCCCGTAGAACATGAGGCGATCCGCGGCTTCACCCTCCACCACGATGGCGTTATAGGCCCCGTGCACGGTGGCGAGCGGATGCTGGGCGGGAATGAGGGTGGGGCCCACGTACAATTCGATGCCGTCCGCGCGCCGCTTGGCGGAGGCCACCAGCTTGACCACGTAGCCGCCCCGCCCGGCCGAAGCGATCATCTCCGGGGTGATCTCGCGGATTCCGTGGGTGTGGACATCCGAAAGTTGGACGCGGGTGTGGAAAGCGAGGGAAGCCAGGATGGCGCATTTTGCTGCGGCGTCGTACCCGTCCACATCGGCGCTTGGATCGGCTTCGGCATAGCCGAGCTCCTGCGCTTTCTTTACCGCGGCATCGAAACTTTCCCCGTTGGTGGTCATTTCGTCGAGGATGTAATTGGTGGTGCCATTGACGATCCCGAGGATATGGGTGACGCGGTCCCCGGCGAGGGATTCCCGCAGCCCGTACACCACCGGGACGGCCCCGCCCACCGCGGCCTCGTAATAGAGGTCCACGCCGGCACGCGCCGCGGCGTCGTACAATTCTGGACCGTGCTCGGCCAGCAGCGCCTTATTTCCGGTGACCACCGAGGCGCCGGCGGCAAAAGCGGCCAAAATATATTCGCGTGCCGGTTCGATGCCGCCCATAAGTTCAATAACAATATCCGCTTGGGCGATAATGGCGTGGGCGTCGGTGGTGAGCAGCGCGCGGTCAATCGCGGGATCGCGCGGGGCCTCCAGGTTGCGCACCGCAATGCCGATCACGCGCAGGCGCGCCCCGGCTCGCAGATTAAATTCTTCCGCATTGGCTTGCAGCAGGCGGACGACGGCGCTTCCTACCGTTCCCGCCCCCAGCAGGGCAACCTTGACTTCCTTCACGCCTACTCCTTATCTTGACGAACGCGCCGCGCGGATGCCGGCTCAGCCCGGGCGATGCGCCGGCCTCTCTGTCCTCGCGTGTCCTAGCCTAGCGAAGGTAGGGCCGGGGCGCGCCACCGGCCCGCCCGCCACGAGCGTATGGGCTTGGTATGCGGCGAAAACTGGGTGTGGCGCCCGCCACGCGGATGGGTACAATATCCCCATGGAAAATGCATCGACCGATGCACGAAGAGAAAGCGAGGTGCGCGATGCCCACTGTGAAAATCAAGGACGTCACCTTCGGCTCCGGGCCGACGAAAATCCTCGTGTCCATTACGCCCGCCAATGGTGACGAGCTGCGGACGCAGGTAGCGAAGCTTCCCAAACATGACATTGACGTTCTGGAATGGCGAGTGGATTTCCTCGAGGATCTTGCCACCCTCACCGAGGTGGGAACCCTTTTGCGTAAGTCCACGAACCTACCGATTCTGGGCACGTTCCGTTCCGCGGCGGAGGGCGGCCAGAAAGCGATTATGCCCGATGATTACGGGCCGCTGGTGATCCGGCTCATCCAATCCGGGCTGGTGGATGCGGTGGATGCGGAGCTGTTCCGCACCGGGGCCTGGACCGAACGCATTATTCAGGAAGCGGCCCGGGCTCAGATCCCGGTGATCGGTTCCTACCATGATTTCCGTTCTACCCCGCCCGAAGATGAAATCGTGAATCGTCTGCGGCTCTTGCAGGTGCACGGGGCATCTATCGCGAAAATTGCGGTGACTCCCGCGCATCCGGGTGATGTGGTGACGGTGCTCAACGCGACCTACCGGGCCAGCCAGGAGCTGCACGTTCCGCTCATCACCATCGCCATGGGGGCGCTGGGCACCATGAGCCGAATTACTTCCGCTATTTTCGGCTCCGCGGGTACCTGGGGTCAGGCCGGGCAGGCCACCGCGGCCGGGCAGATCGCGCTGGCCGAACTGCGCCCGGTGGTGGACGCGATCTCGGCGTGGAGCAGCGCCCCGGATACCTGGGAAAAGCCCGCTCAGGTGAGCGAGGCCGTGCTACCGGAGGATTAGGTGCCGCACGCGCCGGCGCTTAGCTGTTAGTGCGCCGGCGCGCGGGCAGCTCTAGTTTTCGGTTGCGGTTGCCGGGTAATCCGCGTCTAGCGCGAGGAGGTCCGCCACGGTTTCCCCGCGAATAAGCCAGCGAGCCCGGCCACCGCGCACCGCAATAACTCCCGGGCTGGGCAGCATATTGTAATGCGAGGCCATGACCCGCCCGTAGGCGCCGGTAGCCGGCGTGACAAGCAGGTCACCGGCGTGAATATCCTCCGGGAGGGCGACGGCGCACACCACAATATCGCCCGATTCGCAATGCTTACCGACCACTCGGCAGACGCGCGTGCCTCCGGGATTCCCCTGGGTGGCAGCCGCGCCGGCAGCGGGACCCGCCGCGCTTGCCGCGGCGGCGGCGTCGGCCTCAATAGTGGTGCCCGTGCAGGTGCTCGCCGGCACGCGGTCCACGAGGGCCGCGGTGTAATCGGCGCCGTAGAGGGCGGGGCGGATGTTATCGGACATGCCTCCGTCCACCGAAACGTAGGTGCGGGTGCGGGTGGCATCCACGTGGACGTTCTTGACGGTTCCCACGGTGTAGAGCGTCATCCCGGCCGGGGCAATAATGGAGCGGCCCGGTTCCACGGAGATGCGCGGGGCAGGGATGCCGCTGTGGGCGCTGTGCCGGGCCACTTCCGCGGCGAGCACCGCGGCGAAGTCACGCGGGGTAGGCGGAATCGGGTCCGCGCCGGTATAGCGCACCCCGTAACCACCACCCAGGTCAATTTCGGGAATCACGGTTCCCAGCTCGCGGGCCACCCGGGCCCGCAGGTCCAGGATGGCGCGCGCCGCGGCCACGAAAGCTTCCGTCGCCACAATTTGGGAGCCGATATGCGAATGCAATCCCACCAGGCGCAGCCACGGATTGGCCTCGATGCGCTCAATCGCCTCCCAGGCCGCGCCGATGGCGAGCGAAAGACCGAATTTTTGGTCCTCGTGAGCCGTGGCAATAAAATCGTGGCCGCCCGCGTGAATACCGGACGTCACCCGCACCACGACGGCGGCAACCTGCCCGCGCCGCGCGGCCGCGGCCGCCACCAAATCCACTTCGGCCAGGGAATCAACTACCAGGTGGGCGACCTGGTGATCCAGGGCCAGCTCGATTTCCGCCGCGGATTTATTATTGCCGTGCAAGCCGAGCTGGTGCCCGCGCGCTCCGGCCGCCAGGGCGATGCGCAGCTCCCCTTCGGAGCAGGTATCCAGGTGGAGACCTTCCTCCAGCATCCACCTGGCCACGCCCACGCTGGCAAAAGCCTTGCAGGCGTAGTAAACATCCGCTCCCGCCAACTCGGCAAAAGCCTCCCGCATCGCGCTCACCCAGGCGGCAGCCCGGGCGCGGGCATCGGCTTCATCCAGGATGTAGAGCGGGGTGCCGAAACGTTCCGCCAGGGCGCGCACCGAGCACCCGCCCACCTCCAGGTCACCGGGAAGGCGGCGTACCGTGGTGGACCACACCCCGGTAGGCGAACCCTCGGGAAGGGGCGCGGGCAGCTGCTCGAGATTAGTTACCGGGGTGCTCACCGGGCCACTCACATTTTCTCCGGGGCGCTCACCCCGAGCAGGTGCAAGCCATTGGCGAGGACCTGGCGGGTGGCGTCGTTCACCCAGAGGCGGGTGCGGTGCAGATCGCTGACTTCTTCATCCGCGCGCGGGGTGACTCGGGCCTTGCCGTACCAGGTGTGGTAGGCGCCGGCCAGTTCTTCCAGGTAGCGGGCCACCCGGTGCGGTTCGCGATTGGCCGCGGCCAGGGAAA
This sequence comes from Actinotignum timonense, assembly GCF_900155575.1. Taxonomy (GTDB): domain Bacteria; phylum Actinomycetota; class Actinomycetes; order Actinomycetales; family Actinomycetaceae; genus Actinotignum; species Actinotignum timonense. The sequence goes on from NZ_LT706966.1 coordinate 290,470, forward strand.
TCACTTCGGGGAAGCGGGCGAGCTGCCCGATGAGATCGGAATCGGCTTGCTCAAGCAGTTCCGGGGTGAAGGCATCCGCGCGCTGCACCCCGTGTTCAGCCGCATTGCGGGCCACATTCGCGGTGCGGGCGTGCGCGTATTGCACGTAGTAGACCGGGTTGTCATTGGTGTGCGAAGCCAGCACATTGAGGTCCAGCTCCAGGGTGGTATCCACCGAGGCGCGCACCAGCGAGTAGCGTGCCGCATCCACGCCCACGGCTTCCACCAGGTCCTCCAGGGTGACCACGGTGCCCGCGCGCTTGGACATGCGCACCGGAACACCATCGCGCTTGAGATTGACCAGCTGGCCGATGAGGATTTCCATATTGCCGCCCTTGCCGGCGGTATCCCCGAATGCGCGGGCCATGGCGTACATGCGCCCGATATAGCCGTGGTGATCCGCGCCGAGCATATAGACGGCGTGATCGGCACCGCGGTGGCGCTTATCGAGGTAGTAGGCGATGTCACCGGCGAAGTAGGCGGTTTCCCCGTCCGATTTCACGATGACGCGGTCTTTATCATCACCGAAATCGGTGGAGCGCAGCCATACCGCGTTATCTTCTTCGTAAATAACACCGCGTTCGCGCAGCTTTTCAATGGCGGCGGCAACCGCTCCGGAATCGTGGAGGGATTGTTCGTGGAAGAACACATCAAATTCGGCCCGGAAATCAGCCAGGGAACTCTTGATCTCCGCGAACATGAGCTCTACCCCGCCGGCGCGGAATACTTCCTGAGCTTCGGCTTCCGGGAGGGTGCGCGGATCGGGGCGCCCGGCGGCTAGCTCCTGGGCGATAACCTGATCGGCAATATCGGAAATATATGTTCCGCCGTAGCCATCTTCCGGAGTTTCGCGGCCCAGCGCGGCGGCCAGCAGGCTTTCCGAGAAATGGTTGATCTGGTTGCCGTGATCATTGAAATAGTATTCGCGCACCACGTTCGCGCCGGTGAAGCTGAGAATCCGGGCGAGGGTATCCCCCACCGCGGCCCAGCGCGCTCCCCCGATATGGATGGGGCCGGTGGGATTCGCGGAAACATATTCCAAATTGACGGTGGTTCCGGCACCCGCCTGGGAGGAACCGTAGCGCTCCCCCTGTTCCACGATGCTGCGAGCCAGTTCCCCGGCCGCGCCCGCGGAGAGGCGAATATTAATAAAACCGGGGCCGGCAACCTCCACCTGAGCGATACCGGACACACCTTCGAGGCGCCCGGCCAGCAGGGTGGCCAGGTCACGCGGGGGCATCCCGGCACGCTTAGCGAGTTGCATAGCCACATTCGTGGCCCAATCCCCGTGCTCGCGCGAACGCGGGCGCTCGATTTTCACCGCGGGAATATCACCATCGAGGTGGAGCTGACCTTCATTACGTGCGGCGCTGATTTCCGCCGCGATACATGCACTGAGTTCTTCCGGAGTCACGCATCTAAGTGTACGTGCTATCTACGACAGAATTACACCGCCACCCGCCAACGTGGTAAAGTAGCGCAGTGCGCCCCGATAGCTCAGGGGATAGAGCGTTCGCCTCCGGAGCGAAAGGCCGCAGGTTCGAATCCTGTTCGGGGCACAAATCGCACGAAGATGGGCCCGCGTATCGAAAGATATGCGGGCCCATCGCTGCACTGGTGGCCCCAGCTGCGCCGTCGTACTAAAACACGCGCCGCAGGAACGCTACCGGCGCTTAGTACTCAACCACGAGGCGCCCCACGACCTCGTGATTCTTGAGCTTCTCGATGCCTTCGGGAATCTCCTCGAAGGGGATGGTGGTGACCTGCGGGGTGAGTTTCCCGGTGGCCATGAACTCGTAAATCCCGGCAATATCTTCCTTGGTGCCGCCGTTGGAGCCGATGAGGCGGCACTGGTTGAGGATGAGGCTCTTCGTGGAAATAAGCGATTCCAGTTTGCCCATGCCCACAACCACCACGGTGCCATCGCGGCGGATAATATCCACGGCGTCCGCGGTGGTGGTGCCGAAACCGGCGAAGTCCACGATGAGGTCGAAAGTAATATCGGAGAAGTCCTTAATATCCTTCTTCACGCCCTTGGCACCGATCTTTTCGGCAAGCGGCCACACCTTTTCATTAATTTCAGCCACGTACACATCCGCGCCGGCGAGCACCGCCACCCGAGCACCGATCTGCCCGAGACCGCCCAGGCCAATAATCCCCACGGTTTGGCCCTTCTGCAGGCCGCCCTGGGTCACGACCGCCGCGTGGGAGGTCATCCCGGCATCGGTTGCCGCCGCGCCCAAAATAAAATCAACGCCGTCCGGAAGCGGAACGAGCGCTTCGGCCGGAACCGCCATCTTCGGCGCGAAACCACCGTCGAAACTGTAACCGGGCGCACCGGCCGCGGTGGTGGGGCACACGCCCACGCGATCCCCGACCTTGTACTCCGTGACGCCTTCGCCCACTTCGGCCACCACGCCCGAATTTTCGTGCCCGATGGTGATGGGGCGCTTGGCGAGCATGGACAGCCAGCCCTCATCCGTGAGTAGACCAACATCCGAATGGCAAATACCAGCCGCCTTCATCTCCAGAACAACCTCGCCCGGGCCGGCCGTGGGATCGGGAACCTCGTTGAGAACAAGCGGTTCATTGGTATTCGTAAATTGCCAGGCCTTCATCACAACTCCTTCTGTGTGGCGGTGCGGCGCATCTATGCGCTGCAAGGGACTTTAAGCCTAGCATTTTTTGTTTGTTTCATCACGATTTGCACGGAAGTTGCGCTGAGAGCGTGGCGCGCCGGCGTGGTCCAGAATGTGGTACGACGACGCCGCTCCCGGCCGCGCTCCCCTCCCGCTACCGGCGTTTAGATCCGCACCGAGTACTGCGAGTTATCGAAATAGCTGCGCATCGCGCTGGGTTCGTCGGTAATAATGCCATCAACACCCAGGTCGAGCAGTCCTTCCGCTTCCGCGGCGGAATTAATCGTCCAGGCGTGCACCGCCAGCCCTTGCGCGTGGGCGAGCTGCACAAACCGCGCGGTGAGAACGGGAACCGGGTGGCCGAGCGTGCCGCCGCCAGCCGCATCCCCGCTCTGGAGCAAGCGGCGCGAGCGGCTTGAGCGCGAAAGCGGCCACGGGCGGGGCAGCGAGCGAAGGCCGGGTAACGAGCGAAGGCCGGGTAGCGAGCGCGGGCGCGGCAGCGCGATATCTACCGGCACCTGAACGGCCTGGAAACCGCGCTGCGAACCGGGGAATTTGGCGATGCGTACTCCCTGCACACCGGGCAGGTGGGAGAGCGCCATGAGCCAGGCCACCGCGGAGCGGCCCAGCGAAAATGTGGCTCCCGGCAGCCGACTGCGCATACGCTCCACGCGGGCCTGGGAGAAACTGGCTAGGCACACCCGCCCCGCGGCCCCGGTGCGCCGCACCGCCGCGACCAGCGGTTCTACGGCCGCATCGGATTTCGCGTCCAGGTTAAAAACAGCGTCCGGGAAGGCATCGAGGACTTCATCCAGGCGCGGCGGGCGCTCCCCGGCCTCGTTACGAACCTGAGCTACTTCTGCCCAGGTGTGCGCGCTGATCGGGCCAACGCCGTCCGTGGTGCGATCCAGGAGCGGNGCGCCGATTCCGCCGGTGGGCGCGGCCTCGCAGGCAGCAATGGTCAAAGAAGAAGGAAGAACGACGCCGAAAGCGGCCCCGCGCCCCGCGTTCACCTGCGGTTTCAGTTCCCGGGCGGGGAGCTCGGTAGGTTCTGGCAGCGGGCTGACCGGACGCACGCTTACCGGTGTGGCTCCCGGCTGCGGGGTAGCTGCCGGCGCTGCGGCGCGGGCCCGTTTACCGCGCGCGGGAAGTTCGCTCACCGTTGCGAGCGGTGCGACGACGGCGGCGCGGCGCCCGCGCCGCGTTGGCGGCGTAATTTCAGACTGGTCGCGGGTGGAGGCGACGGCATGCAGCGGAACCTCAACCGCAGCCCGTTTGCCTGCCGCCCGGCTGGCAGCCCGGCGCGCTGCTGAGCTGGGCGCCGCGTGCGAAGTAGACCCATGTGAACCGGAGGCGCGGCCAACCGAGACATGCGATCCCGCTGCGCGCGCACCCGTAGCACTGCGGGCGGCACGTTTGCCGCCGCCCTGAGATGGGTTCGGAGAAATGGCATGGGAACCGGCGCGCTCCTGCGGAGCCTCATACGCTCGGGCCGCTCTGCGCCCGCCGCGAGAGGTGTGGTGTACCGCGCTCACTGCTCTCCTCATTTTCCCTGCCAGATGGCCGGCTCATCCACCGGCCCGTCACTATTACAAAATGATAACGGTCAGCGCCGGAAAGGCAAAGAGTTTTCACCACATGAGCCGTATCGCATCGCGCCCTACCGGCCCCATGCCGAACCGTCCCGCTCCCTCCCCGCAGCAATCACACCCCGCCCAATCCGCACTAACTCGCGGTTTTAGGAACGGCGCTGCATGGAATCACGCACGTCCCCAACGAGGTCTTCAATAACGTCTTCGAGGAAGATCACACCCGTTACCTTTCCGTTATCTTCCACGATGGCCATATGCGTCCCCGAGGTTTGCATAGTTCGCAGCGCGTCCTCCACGCTGGTGCTGGCAGCAAGGCTGCGGACCGGCCGCACCAAGCGGGCAGAAATGGGCAGTTCGCGCTGGGCGGCGTCGAGAATATCCTTCACGTGAATGTACCCGACGATATTCCCGTCGCTCACGAGTGGGAACCGCGAATACCCGTGGTCGGCCACCAGCCGCTCCACCTGCGCGGGCGTGGCGGTGCGCGGGCAGGTCACCACCTTATCGAGGGGCAGCATGGTGTCCCCCACCTGGTGTTCGGAAAATTCCAGCGCCCCGGTGATAAGCCCCTGGGTATCCTGGAGCACCCCGGCCGCCTGGGAGGCGTGCACAATCGCCGCGACCTCGGAAGCGGTAAACGCGGAGATCACCTCGTCTTTCGGTTTCATCCCCATCCAGGAAACGATATGCACCGCGAGCCAGTTGAGCGATCCGGTGATCGGGCGGAAGATCCGGTCAAAAACCAGCAGCGAAGGCACAAACAGCATGCCGAGGCGTTCCGGGTGGGTGACCGCCAGGTTCTTCGGCACCATTTCCCCCAGGATCACGTGCAGGGCGGTCACCAGGAGCAAAGCCAGCACAAAAGCGATGGTGTGGGCGAGGACTGCCCCGGCCCCCACCGCGGCCAGCGGCACCAGCAGCAGCGCCGCGAGCGCCGGTTCCGCAAGCGCCCCGAGGGCCACCGAGCACAGGGTCACGCCGAGCTGGCAGGCAGCCAGCATTTCGTTGAGGTTGCGGGAAGCCGCCAGGGTTTTCGCGGCGCGCGGGTTGCTTTCCGCCAGGGGTTCCAGGCGGGAGGGCCGCGAGGCGGTGAGTGCGAATTCGCAGGCCACGAAATAGGCGTTTCCGGCGAGCAACAGCACGGTGAGGATAAGAGCGAGGGTATTACTCATGGATTTTCACCTCCACCGTTTCTACGCGTCGCTCGTCCATAGCACGCACTGTCAGCTGGGCGTCGTCGACCTCCACCGTATCCCCCACCGCGGGAATGCGGCCAAGTTCAGCCATAATCAGCCCGCCGAGGGTTTCGTAGGGGCCGTCTTCGGGCAGGCGCACCCCGCAGATGCGGAAGGCTTCGTCCGGGCGCAGCAAACCGGGCACCACCCAGGTTCCCGGGGCGGTGCGGCGCGCGCCGGCGCCGCGGCGGTCGTGTTCGTCCGCGATATTGCCGACGATTTCTTCCACGGCGTCCTCGAGCGTCACGATTCCAGAGGTTCCGCCGTATTCATCGACGACGACGGCCGTTTGGCCACCGATGTCTCGCAGCACCACGAGGAGCTCGGGCAATTCCATCGTTTCGGGTACCGCGAATGCTTCGCGCATCACCGAGGAGGAGGTGACGGGCACGTCCACGCGCCGCTCGGCGGGAATGGCCACGGCGGGGCGCAGGTGCGCGAATCCGCGGATATCGTCGAGGCCGCCCTCACCTACCACGGGGAAACGCGAGAAGCCGGTGGTGCGGGCCGCGGTGATCACGTCCGCGGCGGAGGCGGTTTCTTCCAGGTATTCCACCCGGCCGCGGTCGGTCATAATATCGATGGCCGTGAGCCCGCCCGCGCCGATGGAAGCGGTGAGCAGGCGCGCGGTGGAGGGCTCCAGGGTGCCGGCCGCCGCGGATTGGCGCACCAGGGCACCCAGTTCCGGGCCCGAGCGCGCCCCGGAGATTTCATCGGCCGGTTCTACGCCCATGCGGCGCAGCAGCCAGTTCGCGGTGGCGTTGAAGGACACGATCACGGGTTTGAACACCACGCTGAAGGCGTGCAGCGGGCCGCCCACCCGGGCGGCGGTGCGCAGGGGTTCGGCCAGTGCCATATTCTTGGGGACCAGTTCCCCGAAGAGCATGGAGAAGAGGTTGACGAGGAGGAAGGCCGCGGCGGCGGCAATAGCAACCGCGGCGGCGCGCGCCACCCCGGCCGCGCCCAGCCAGCCCGTCAATATTTCCGTCAGGGGTTGTTGGGCCACGTAGCCGAGCAGAATCGTGGTGATGGTAATGCCCACCTGGCAGGCGGATAGGAAGAGGGAGAGGTGGTGGAGGCGGCCGGCCACGCTGGGGGCGGCCGGGTCCTCAGCGGCGCGCGATTCCACCGCGGCCGGGTCCAGGGCCACCAGGGAGAATTCCGCGGCCACGAAAAGCGCGGTTCCCAGCGTGAGGAGAATGCCAAGAAGTAAAAGAAGAGCGTTGGTCACATAAACTCCAGGGTAGGTACTTCTTGCAGTCTAGCGATTCGCGGGGGTGGCGCGCGCTGAGCACGCTAGGATTTACCTAGTAGCAAGGGAGGCAGCCGTGGATTCTTTACGTGTCATCTTTATTGGCGATGAGCTGGTGGCCGGGTACGGCGATGCGCGGGCGCTCGGGTGGACGGGCCGCGTGATGGCCCGCACCCTCACCGACCCTCCGCTCCTCCCCCTCACTTTGGCTGTTCCCGGGGAAACAATTTCGGAGATGGCGGAGCGCTGGGAGCGGGAAGTTGCCCTGCGCACCGGCCCGGATATTGAGTCGCGCCTGGTTATCGGCCTGGGAAGTCACGATCTGGAACGCGGCGGCACCATGGCGCGGGCGCGCCTGCACCTGGCGAATCTACTGGATTCCGCGGACCGGATGCGCATGCGCCCCTTCGTGGTGGGCCCGCCCCCGCGCCCAGATCTGCCCCGCGATGTGCAGCTCAATTTATCCAATGCCTACCGGGATGTGACCGAGCGGCGGCGTTTTCCCTTCGTGGATACCTTTAGCCCGCTGGTTGATCACGAACAGTGGAATACCGATATGGACCTGAGCGGGGGTTATGCGCCCCGCCAGGCCGGTTACGGGCTCATGGCTTGGCTGGTGCTCCACCACGGGTGGAACCAGTGGCTCGGGATTCGCGCGGCGGCCAACTAGCAACCAACTACATAGCCCCGGCACTACAACGCGGCGGCCGACCACCAGATCGACCGCCGCGCAGCTCACTACTCGCAAGCAAAGCTTTTTAGTAGTACGCCCCCTGCCGGAAATCCCAGCTGAGGAAGGATTCGGAAAGCAGCTGCAGAATCCGATCCAGGTACACGCCCTTGCGGATGAGCACCGGCGCGGGGGTAACCATACGCTGCCCGTTCTGTTCGGGCACCAGTTTCCCGGATTCATCCACGAAGGACACCATCACGCCCTGCTCCCAGCGCGTGGCTTCGGACGCATCGGGCTGGATGGACGTCACGTAATCATCAGCTTCGATCACCAGGTCCGCTTCGGTGGCAATATCGGTGCCGATTCCTTCCACCTTGCCGCGGTTCCCCCGCCCGGAGGGGTTCGCCGAGGAAGCGAAGACCAGCTTCTTATCCTTCTCCCACAGTTCCGCGGCGATCTGCTCGGCAGCCTTGCCGTAGCGGATCACGAAGCAGGAGGTTCCGCGCCCGTCGCGCACCAGGTTGCGCGCTTCGCCTTCTTCCGGAATGTAGTGTTCGGCAGCCTCGGCACGCCAGGGCAGGATGCAGCCCATGAGGATGTCTTCGTCCCAGTTCTTCTGGTAAAAATCGCGAATTTCCGGGGTGAGTTGCGCCAGGGTTTCCAGTTCTTCCATGGAGCCGCACAGCACCACGGCGGGCTTATTGCGTTTGCGGTTCTTCACCGCGAATTTGCGTTCCAGCCCGGCCGAATCGGTGGTGGCGATAATATAGCCGACCTTGGTGGGGACCACGCACATGGCGCCGCCCGCGCGAAGCAGCTGGGTGGCTTCCGTATTCAGTTCGCCATTCCAGTGCACATATCCTTCAGCCACGCGGGCCTCCTTCTCTTCTACCGTGGGTGGTTCCGTTTCCTCGAGAAACGTACGCGCGGTGGTCGTTTCTAGTACGACGCCGCCCGGCGCGTGCCGCGCCGGGAAACCGCGCACTCTGGAGACTAATGTAAATTCCAGATTCTGAGACGAAATGTTCACATATTGGACGCGCGCGCATCGTTCCGCGGACTAAAATACCCGCCTGTCCGGGGGAGATACGGAGTAACATATCGGGTGGATTGTCGAAAATATCGCCGATTGCCAATGAGGACACGGCAAGGCACACACCTACGGAAGGGCACTAGCGGGAATGAGCGGAGTGGGATCTGAGGGAATCGACGTTCTTGTTGTGGAATCCGGAATCCTCCGCGTTGAGATCTCCTATGCAGGGAAAACCGGCTGGGCACTTGCCCATAACCAGGTTCCAGTTATCAAAAATATCCTCGCGACCAATACGTCGGATAGTGAGGCGAGTGAACAGGCGCATCTGGAACTGAGCGCTCGCATTGGCGCGGATTCACTTTTCGACCTCACGGTTCCCCTTCCTGAACTCCGGCCCGGAAAAGCCGCCCCGGTAGCACCGCGTTTCCTCGCGCACACCCGCCTCGACCCGAATAATCCCCTATTACAGGCAACCGAATCCCAACCCGGAACCCTGGAAGCACATCTGCGCACCGAGGGGAGTTCCGCGGCCGGGTATGCCCGAGCCGATATACGTATCCTCGCTCCGAATGAGTGGTTCCACGCTCCGGCATATTTTGAGTCGCTGGCGGCTTTTGCGCAGCCCAACGCCCCGCAGATTCCCGCGCTGGTGCGCAAGGTCTCCGATTTACTCAAGGAAGCCACCGGCGATGCCTCAGTGCAGGGCTACCAGGCCGGTATCGAACGGGTGCTTCAAATCATGTCGGCTGCCTACGCGGTTTTAGCCGCGGAGGATATCCGTTACGTCACCCCACCCGCTTCTTTCGAAAATACCGGCCAGCGCATCCGCACCACGGAGGAAGTTCTTACCGCGAAAGCCGGCACCTGCATCGACCTGGTCCTGACCTACGCGGCCCTGGCGCAGTCCTGCGGGCTGCTCCCGGTGATTATTTTGGTGCCGGGGCACGCCCTCGTTGGTATTGCGAGCACGGAGGATGGCCTGCGCGAACCGGTTATTACCGAACCGGCCTCCATCAATAATTATTTACGTTCCGGTGCAGTTCTTGCCTTGGATGCTGCTTTTTACGACGCCGCGCTCAGCTTCCCAGATAACCTCAATCGCACCAAGGCGAAGCTGACAGACGGTACTGTTCTTGCCCTTATTGGATTGGCGGAATCGCATAGAGATGGATTGCGCCCGCTTCCCACTCAAGCCCCTCCGGCTGCCGCCCTACCGGATGCTTCGGCCTCAGCTCCAGCCGAGGCCGCCGCGTCCGCGCCTCATGCGCACTCCCCCGCGGCGGCTATTCGCGCTGCCGGGAAACTGGCGCGGCAGTTGGCCGGAGAGGATTCCGCGGACTATCTCACTTTGGATACCAGCGATGCGGCGCCGGCCCGGGTGCAGCGCTGGAAGCGCGAACTCCTCGACCTCACTTTGCGCAACCGCCTCCTCAATATCAAACCGGCCAAGGAAGTCCTGGAATTCGAAGTTCGAGCCGGAATGCTGGCGGATATTGATGATCGCATTTCCCGCGGGGATCGCATTACGATGCGCGCCCAGGATGATCTTTCCGATAACCGTTTCCTGCGCGGAACCACGGATGTGAGTGATTTATCCGATGCTGAGGTGAGCGATGAACTGAGCGAGCGCGGCATCCTCTTCGGGCACGTAACCGAGTACCGCTACGCCGAGTTCTTCAAGAACTTGGCTCGCACCACGAAAACGCTGGCGGAGGAAACCGGATCAGCCAATCTTTATCTCATGCTCGGAACGATGCGCTACACCAGCAAAAACGGGAAAGATGCCAGCGCACCGCTTTTCCTCCTCCCGGTACGGCTAGGGGGCGGTTCGGGCCGTTCCCGTTTCACAATCCAAGCCGATAACAGCGCTGAGGCCACCCCCAACCACTCTCTGGTGGAATGGCTCCACCAGGAACACGGCGTGCATATCACCGCGCTTTCCGAACCGAAACTTGATGCTTCCGGTCTCGATATTGACTACGCGCTCCGTGAGATTTCCGCCGCGCTGGTGCGCGAGAATCTTCCCTTTACGGTGACTCGGGATGTCTACCTGGGTATCGCAAAATTCTCCACATTCGGAATGTGGCGGGATCTGCGCGATCACTGGGATATTTTCATGGAATCTCCGGTATTCGAACACCTGACGCTGCGCCCCGGGGAAAGCTTCGTGGAGCCGAGTGACCTCCCACCGATTGAGCAGATTACCCCGAATGAGGCGGAACTTAATCTTCCTATTCCCGCCGATGGCGCGCAGATGCGAGTGGTATCCGCGGCCGGTCAGGGATATAGCTTCGTGGTGGAAGGACCTCCGGGAACCGGAAAATCCCAAACTATCACAAATATCCTGGCCCACCTCCTGGAACAGGGGAAACGGGTACTCTTCGTGGCGGAGAAGCAGGCCGCGCTCGACGTCGTCAAAACACGCATGGAACGCATTGGCCTGGCACCTTTTATTCTCGATTTACACGGCGGGGAGCAACGCCCCCAGGCTATTCGGGATCAATTGCGCGGCGCGATTGACGCGAGCGTTCATTACGATATGCACCGCTGGGATAATGCGCGGGCACTGCTGCGTTCCCGCCTCGAACCCCTCGCGGCCTACCCGGCGCTTGTGCACGGAATGAATGCGGCCGGGCATTCGCTCTGGTCGGCCGTCACCGCGTCTCTCGATCTTGGCGAGGGAGCGGTCGCGGTAGTTCCACAACGCTTCGTCACCGATCCGAATGCTCGCGCAACTATCGCCACTATCGATGAAGCGCTGCCCAATATCGCGGTGCGTGCACGCAGTACCGATCTGGCCGCCATGTCCGCCTGGCAGCTGGTGGGCCCGTATCACGCCCCGCTCCCCGAACTCATCCATGCTTTCGACGGGCTCGCGGCCATGGCCGCGCAATGCGAGAAATACCCGGAGCTGGTCGATACCCTGGGGAGCGTTCCGCTTGCGGACGTACGCAAGGCACTCGATGGAACCTCACCGCTACTGGATCCGGATGAGGCCCGGCAGCTGGCCTCCTCCACCTGGAAAATCGCGACGGTCGCCGATAAGCTCTCCCGGCTCACTCCCGAACTTGAGTTTTTCACCGATATTTTCTCTCCCGCATTCTTCGCGTACGGCGATACCTCCGCACTCAGCCGCGCGCTCGATGAACTCGCGGAGGGCGGCTTCTTCGGGAAGAAGAAGCGCGTGGCAGCGTACCGTTCGGCCCTTATTCCGGCGCTACCCGCCGGGCGGGAACCGGATATTGAGGGCGAGCACTCCCCTGATACAGTCCGGGCCGCTCTCGGCCGGCTGAGCTATATGCGCCGCGCCCTAGCTGATCTGGAAACAGAACTAGAAAACATCCCGGGAGCTCGCCAGCGCGTGAGTGTGGCTCTCAGCGACCCGAGCGCTCCGGCAGCGCTCGCGGAGGCCGCGGATTCTCTCCAGCGTTCTTTGGAGCTTTCCACCCGCTTCCCCGCCCTGGTGGAGCTCACCCGCCGCGCCGACAGCCTGGATGATGCTCGCGCCGCGCTCGACATCATTAGCTCCACCTGGGACGCCTGGGTGAGCGCCGCCGATCTGCAACTCCCCTCGGAAAACCGGTGGATGAGCGTTTTCCAAGAATGGTATCCGCGCTGGTCAGCAGCCGGGCGCGATTCCCTGGCTGCCGCGGTCGAATGGCACCGCGCCACCGCGATCTTGCGCAAGAACGGCCTGGAAGAATTCCAGCACCAAATCGAAAGGGGTGAGGTGCCCGACCGTGATATCTCCCTCGCCTTCCGCCGCGGGGTGGCCTCCACCAGCGCGGAAGAACGCATGCGCGCCTTCAGCGGCCATATTTCCCTCTCGGAACAAAATAGTTCGGATCTCACCCGCCTCCAGGAAGCTTTCGCCACCATTCAGGGTGAAGCCACCCAGGCGCTACCGGCCACCCTTATGGCGCGGCGGTCCTTCCGCCCCGGGGAGCTCCACGGAAAAGTGGGAACCCTGCGGCGCAACCTGGATCGCAAACGCGGGGCACGCAGTTTCCGCTCCTTGCTGGAAGAATTCACCGAGGAGATCCTGGAAGCCACACCCTGTTTCTTCGCTAGCCCGGCATCGCTTGCCACATTCGTAGATCCCACTGCCGTAGTTTTCGACGTCGTCATTTTTGACGAGGCGAGCCAGATTACCGTTGATCAGGCGATGGGTGCCATCGGCCGCGCCAAAGCGGTGATCATTTCCGGGGATAGCCGGCAGATGCCGCCTACGCGGTTCGGGAAAACTGGCCCGTTCAGCGGTGATGATGAGGATCTTGACGATCCGGATCGCCCGCTCGTGGAGACGGTGGTCAGCGATCTGGAGTCGATTCTTTCCGAGGCGGTCGAATCGGGCCTGCCGCGCCTGTGGCTCTCCTGGCACTACCGTTCCCGGGATGAATCCCTCATTGCCTTCTCCAACGAAGCCTATTACGAAGGTAAACTCTCCAGTTTCCCCTCGCCGGGTAACGCGGCGCTTTTCGGCGGTGCGGGCGTGAGTATGCGGCGCGTTTCCGGAACGTTCGACCGCAGCCGCGGGGCCACCTTCCGCACGAATCGGGTGGAAGCCGAAGAAATCGTGCGCGATATTCACCGGCGCCTTAATTCGCCGGCATTAGCGCACCAATCAATCGGTGTTGTCACCTTCAATATCCAGCAGCGCAACCTCATCCTTGACCTGCTGGAAGACTCGCGCGATCCCCTCATCCGCGCCGCGATGGAACAGGAAAAGGATCCGCTTTTCGTCAAGAATCTCGAAAACGTCCAGGGTGACGAACGCGATGTCATTATTTTCTCCACCGCATTTTCACCGCGCGAACCCGGTGGCCCCCTTCCCCTCAATTTCGGGCCGCTCAGCCGCGAGGGCGGTGAACGCCGCTTCAACGTCGCCATTACCCGCGCCCGCAGCGAGGTGCTGGTGGTCACCTCCTTCGATCCGGAGGACATCGACCTCAATCGCACCCGCTCGCGCGGAATGCAGGACTTACGTGAATATATGTTGCGGGCCCGCGCGCGTACTCAGAACGACGGCGCAGCTCCCGCACCGGCCGATTCGGCTGCGGAAGCCAGTTCTGCACTTCCCCGCGCCCTGAGCATTAATGACAACCCGGTGCGTGACCGACTTATGCGTGAGCTGCGCGAGCGTGGCTGGGAAGTGCAGGGCGATTACGGCCTCTCTAGTTACACCCTCGATATCGTGGTGCGCGAGCCGGGTAGCAAGGTGTGGCTTCTGGCTGTCATGTTCGATGACGAAAAATGGAGTTCGCTCCCCACGGTGACCGATCGTGATATTACTCCGCAGCTGCTGACCTCCATGATGGGGTGGCTCGCGGTGGAACGGGTGTGGCTTCCGGAGCTGCGGCGCGATCCGGCTGGGGTCATTGACCGCATTGATGCTTCGGCACGGGAAGCCAAGGAACGGTATGCGGCAGAGGAACGGAAGGCCGAGAAACGCCAGGAGCGGGCCGCGAAAAAGCTGGCCGGCCGCAAAGCCAAACTCGCTCGCCGCGAACCGGAAAGCACCCATCAGGACCCGGATGCCGAATCGGCTCTCACCTGGCGTGAAGTCCCCTCGGCGCATCGCAACACGCACACGAAAGCAAAACGTGCGGCCGAACCAGCGCAGCACGGAACCCCGGAGGATCCGCAGCCAACCCCGCAATCTGCTCCGCATCCGAAGCGAAGTACAATTCGGGTCGCTCTCAAGCCAGCCACCCCGGAAAATCCCACTGACACATCTGAGGGACGCTGGCGTTTTGGGGAAGCCTGGGAAAAACACGGCACGAAACCCGGAGAATCCGTTCGTCGCATAAGCGAGAGCGTTGATGACTGGGGTACCGATATTCCGCCATGCCCAGCACCGTTAACTCTCCCGGACACGTCGCCCTTGGGGAGCCGCGAGGAGCTGGAGTTCCCCATGTCTACCGCGCGCACAGCCGAAGTTCGCGAAGCCGTGCGGGAGATGATCGAAGAGAGTGCACCGCTTCCTTTGCAGTCCTTGCGGGTAGCGATTGTTAAGAGGTTTGGACGGCAACGGACCTCCGAAAAGGTCAACAAAATCCTCGATACGTTCATCCCTCAGGATCAGATTTTCGTTGATGATTCCGATGGCCAAGAATTTGTATGGCCTGAGGATGTTTACCCGGAGAATTGGCATTATTACCGGCCCTATCCCGGCCGAGGCATCAACGAGATTCCGTTGCGCGAAATCTATAATATGGCGCGCGTATTGGTTGACAAGTATCCGGAAGAATACCAGTGGGGCGAATACCCTGATGAGGATTTCGTGCGCCGTATTCTCAAAGAATTCAGCCTCTTGCGGCTCAGCCCGGATTCCCAAGCTCGGGTGAGCGAAGCGGTGCTTTTGTACGGTAACGAGCACCGGGACTAGCCGGCAGCAAAGCGGCTCCCGCACTGAGCATAATGCGGGAGCCGCTTATTTTCTACCATTCAAGCGGATCGCTTGTGCCGCCCTCGTAGCGGGCCGCCTTAACGGATTCAGCGAAACCGGGATTACCCCGGCCTTGCCGGCTTACCCGAGCGGGCGGCGCTGGTAGAGGCGCAGTGCGAGCCAGAGGAGCGCGCAGGCAGCGAGCGCCGTCGTCGTTACTATCCACCCCACAGGCCCGCGGCCAGAACCACCACGGAAAGCAAGAAAACAATGGCGAGCAGCCAGAGTGCCGCTAAGGCTTGCCAGATTTACTCGTAGTGCGTCCACATCCTTAGAATCGTGACACACCTACGTTCTTCATCCACTTCGTAAACAAGGCGATGCTGAATATTGATCCTTCGCGAAAAGCATCCCGAAAGTTCACCAATAAGCTTCTCGTATCGCGGCGGTGTCTCAAAGGGATTGCGCGTTAAGATTTCGAGCAACTGGGCGGCCTTGATTTTAAGGCCGCTTTGAGAGAGAAGTTTCGCGTCTTTTCGAGCCTGACGAGAGAATTCTAACGACCATGCCTCTACCAATCGAGAGCCTCACTCGTGCCACCCTCACGCCGAGCCTCCTTTACCGACTCAACGAAACCGGGAATGTTCGACAAGTACAAGGTTTCTTGAATAGCACGCCAGTCATCTTCCCCAACCAGGACAGCGTTATGGCGTT
Source organism: Actinotignum timonense (assembly GCF_900155575.1). Taxonomy (GTDB): domain Bacteria; phylum Actinomycetota; class Actinomycetes; order Actinomycetales; family Actinomycetaceae; genus Actinotignum; species Actinotignum timonense. The sequence goes on from NZ_LT706966.1 coordinate 306,035, forward strand.
GCCCCGAAATGGTAACCGGCGTGCTTTCCTCGTTTACGTCATCAATAAGACGATACAGATTCGCTCTAGCCGCGGTCGTAGTTATAACGTTCATACCAGTAGCGTACGCCATTCCGTACGAACTCTCTAGAGGTACTCCCCTCCCAATTACCCGAGCGGGCGGCGCTGGTAGAGGCGCAATGCGAGCCAGAGGAGCGCAAAGGCAGTGAGCGCCGTCGTCGTACCTATCCACCACAGGCCCGGAACCTCGGCACCACCCGCCACGGCGCCCACAGCATCGTTCAAACCGAGCGGAGTGTAGCGCGCGCCCGCTTCCCACATGCCACCGAACGCCAACACGAGGTAGGCAACGAAACCGATACCCGCGCTGGCCAGCATATTTCCCGTTGCCACCGCGGCCAGAACCACCACGGAAAGCAAGAAAATAATCGCGAGCAGCCAGAGTGCCGCGGCTCCCAGGAGCGCGAGCACGGCGCCGTCGTCGAAAAGAATGCGGGTGAGGATGCCGGCCACTGTGCTGCCGCCGAAAGCCACCGCTGCCACCAAGAGCACCGTGCTCAGCATTTTCCCGGCGAAAACGGCCGTGCGGCTCACCGAGCGCGTCACGATCAACACCACCGGGCCGCCGAGCATCCCGGTGACGATCTGGTAGGCGCCGAGCATCACGAAAAGCATCCCGAAAATCTGGTGGAGGTTTTTCACCCATTGCGCGTGCGCCTGGATCCAGGTGGGCTCGGCCATGGCCGCGCCGAGCGCCGCCGCGGTATCCGGCCCGGCCAGCGCGGCAATAATATCGGGGGCGTAGAGCGCCGTGAGCGGGGAAACCACCGCGAGCAGCAGCGCCAGGCCGAGCACCACCCAGGTGCTGGGCACCCGCAGCAGGCGGCGCAGGTCGTAGCGCAGCACCGCACGGTTGCCGGTGCGGATGTGCGTCGCGTGAGTGCGCGCAGCGGGGCGATCCGTAGCGCGACTGCCCGTAACGCGAGTATCAGCAGAACTCATTGGCTTACCTTTCCGCGCGAGAGGTATTCGTATACATGCTGGAGCGAGGGCGGAGCAACATCGAGCTGCGCCTCCACGCCCGCCGCCCCGCACGCCGCCGCGATGGCGCTACGCGCCGCCTCGGTATCCGCGCGCGCCACGCTGACCTGCACCGTGGCGCGTTCGGGCCGGTAGAGCGCGAGCACCTCATCGAGGGGCCCTTCGGCCAGGAGCGTGCCCTCGTGCAGCATCCCCACGTGGTCGCATACCTGCTGCACATCCGCGAGCAGATGCGAGGTGAGAAGCACCGTGGTACGCCCGGCCAGCTCGCGAATAATATTCAGCACATCGGCGCGGCCGAGCGGATCGAGGGCGCTCGTCGGTTCGTCCAGCACCAGGAGCCGCGGGGCACCCACCAGCGCCAGGGCAATTCCCAGGCGCTGCGTCATGCCGCGGGAAAACCCGCCGATATTCCCCGGGGCGCGGGTCAGGCCCACCAGCTCGAGCAGATTTGCGGCCCGGCGGCGAGCCACCGCGCGTTCCACCCCGGACACCTCGCCGAAAAACTCGAGGGCCTGCGGCGCGCTCATCCACCCCGGCAGGCTGGGCACATCCGGCAGGTAGGCAACACCGGGCACCGGCGCAGCCGGCAGCGTGCCCCGCTCATACCCGAGCACCCGCGCCGTGCCGGAACTGGCGGCGATAAGCCCCAGCAGAATTTTAATTGTGGTAGTTTTCCCGGCGCCGTTCCCGCCGATCAGCCCGTACACCGAGCCCTCGGGCACGTGCAGATTGACATCCGTGAGGGCGGCGAGCCCCGCGAAATTCTTACTGAGATTTTCGGTGCGAACCGCGTACGTCTTATCCATAGAGCTCACGCACCGTTTCGCTCGCGTTGGCGGCTTGGGTTGCGGGCGCTTGCGCCGCGGCGGCGCGGGTTCCGAGCGCTTGCGTGCCGGCACCGGTTACCCCGGTAGCGCCGCCGGCCCGCCGTTCTTCCCAGGCCCGCCGCTGCGCCAATGCCTTACGCGCCCGCGCGTACATAAAGAGGAACAGCAAAGTCCCCACCAGCGAGCCGAGCAGAACAATCACCACCCACCCCAGGCGCGGCACCCCGGCGAGCTGCCGCTCCGGCCACCGCGACAGCAGCACCAGGCTCGTGATGAGCAGGGCGAGTTGGATCAGGGCCACGATTCCCAGGGCGATCTGCGCCGCCGCGGGCAAAGCAAGAAAATCTTCCATGGTTATTCAGTTTCTTTCGTATCGGGTGAGGTTGTGGTGCCGTGCGCGGCATCGGCGGCGACTGCGGATGCGGCCGAGTTTTCCGAGTGCTTGCGTTTGAGCAAACGGCCCAGATTCCGTAGCGCTCCGCGCGTAGTAGCGACGACGACGCCAGCTGCCACCACAGGAAGTGCCACCGCGGTACATCCAGCCAGGAGGGATGCCGAGGCTTGGCGGTGGCTGGCGTAGCGGTCCTGTGCCGCAAGCGAGAGTAGGGCCGTGGCCTGTAATCCGGCGGCGAGCGCGGTAGCCGGAACATCCACGCGTTCGCGATTACCCCAGGCCGCGAGCGCCGTGCCGGCAGCTCCGAGGAGCGCGGCGGGCGCTACGGCCCGCGCCGCCGGAACTATGCCGCGCGGGCGCAGGTTGGCACGAAAACCGGAGGGAAGGAGCCGGTGGCGGCGGGCCACCAGGGCGGCTGCTCCCACGGCAAGAGCTCCGCCAAGTGCGGGCGCGATGCTGAGAGCGTGGCGGGTGCGGGGAGAAATATAGTCTTCCAAGTCCGGGAGGGAATCATCCGGGCGGATCATTCCTAGCCGCACCGCGAGCGCGCCCATATTAATATCCCAGCCGATCCCGAAGTTGCGCGGCACAAAAACCCGGGGATTTTCCGGTTCGAACCAGCGCGAGCGAGCTTCACGGGAGCGCAGGGCTTCCAGAGAAGCGGGGATTCCGAAAATCGTGGGGGTTGTAGGCGAGCTAGGCTCCGGCATTGTTATCACCTCGGTCGGTTGTGAGGGCGGTGAGATGGGATGTGACGACGGCGGCAAGATTGCGCCATTCGCCAGCGAGTCGTTCCCCGTAGCTGCGGCCAGCCGCGGTGATCGTGTAGATCTTGCGCGGGGGCCCGGCCGGGGATTCCTCCCAATGAATGGCCAGGTGGCCAGCCTTTTTGAGACGGTTGAGAAGCGGGTAGAGGGTGCCGGCCGATACCGCCATACCCGCATTTTCCAGGCGCTGGAGCAATGCCCCGCCGTAGGCCGGCGCCCTGGAAAGCGAGGCGAGCACGATGAGTTCAAGCACGCCTTTACGAAGCTGGGAATCAGCCACCACTCCCCCTTTCAGTCACCGCGGTGCAGGTGCCGTGCGGGTACGTTCACACCGCTTGTATGCATCACATAGTAGTAGGGATAGCACAGTAGCGCGGTGAGTTTTCAGGATATGAGAAATCTAGTTTCTCTGCTACTATTGAGCCAATAGTTCAGCCCGCCCGAGGTTCCTCGGTGTGGGCTGATCCTCTATCCACGGCGGAGTCGGGGGCTAGCCCCAGTTTCCGCCCGCTCTCCCACGGATTCCCTTACTTCTTATCCAGGGAATAGGCGATGCTAAAACCCCGAACCTTTCGGAATTCTTGACGCGAGGTAGGGAAGGCGTAGTGGCCACCCTCGAAGTTGTGGTAGATATCGAGGCCGCGGCCCAAGAAGATGAGCCATCCCGTATCGGCACGCAACCAGCGGTCGTGTGCACGCGAATCGAAAATCACATCGAGGTCAATGCCCTGCTCAGCGGCATTTTCCGTGATCTTATCGAGCATCCGAACCTGAATTTCGTGATGCTCATTCTTCTTCGCCCTGAGTGTGAACAACCGAAAGCGGCATCGCTTTTCAGGATTTTTCACCAGAGCCACAACCGCCATGAACTCAACGAGGTTGCGCCCCTGATAGGAATAGCTGATGAATGGGTCATGTAATTCGACATCCGTACATCCCCGCAGATAGGAAGCAAATAGCAAATCGAAGGTAACGCCGGTTTGCCCCTCGTCGAAGATGCGGTAGCCCGGAAACGCGACACTGTGCCGGCCAGAACCATATCGATGCAAAGATCCCTGCACGCCGTGGTCGCCACTAGTTTCCAATACACGTTTCCCCATAAGGAAAATATAGATGACCGGCCAGGCGTTCTCGGCAGAGGTGGCTGATCCCACCCCGCAGACCCGGCTTCCGCTCGCAGATCGCCGCGTGAATCGCACCCTCTCCGCCTGCATACTATCTGCATAGTGACATTTTTGTCACCGCGGAATGTCATCGTGGATACGACGACGCAGCTCCCGCTATTTCGCCAGCTAACAAGCCATTTCTCCAAAACCAACAGCCCCCTATGACCGGCCACAAACGCAGTTCCGACTTGCATAGTGACATGCATAGTGACATTTTTGTCACTATGGAATACAGCCGCCCGCTGCCTGACGCCCACACACAGTTTCACCAGGTAACCAGCGTGTTTTCCGGAGCCCACATCCCACAATAGCCCATCACGAACGCTCTCCCCTTCTGCATAGTGACATGCATAGTGACATTTTTGTCGCTACGCACCCGCTCGCGGTCCGACTAAACAACAAAGGATTGCAAGGCAGCATGTACCACCAGCAGAGAGCACCACGCTAGCCGGTAACTCGGCCATAAGACGTTGAGCACTAGAGGAACAGTTGTCAGTACTAAAGAACTCTCCACTCCGGGTTCGCCTTGCTACCCTCGCGACGTATGTACCCTTTCATCGCAAGCGTATTAAGTGCGCGTTGAACCGTGCGTGCAGTCTTGGATATCTTCTCAGCCAACTCCTGTCGCGTCTGCTGGGGGCTTTGCGTAAGGAGTGCCAACACCGCCATCTCTGTGGAGTTCAGAGTCACGTCTATCGCAACACCTGTACCAATACGATCATCAGTTCCACGCATGAGCGCTACCGTAAAACCGACATCAAGATTAGTGAATTCATAAGGCACATCCGCATCATCGCACAGGCTTGCAACACGCTTCAGCCCACTGCCAAATTGTTCAATTTTACGCCCAAGATAAAGAGTTTTTGCGATCAGCGGATTGCGAGGTAACGAAGGTAAAACCCCGTCAATATAACCTTCGGGAGAATGCTGATTTGCAAAGCTGCCCGGACTGAATACCGTAATCCGATCCGAATAGACACAGACTTCGTGACATACTCCGCGGGCGCGATAGTCGGCATGAGCAAAACTGTTCGCGATGATCTCGCGAACTGCGGGTGCGGGAATTTCAGGAACTTCTTCTCGTGAACCACTAAAGATCTCACTGCGCCAACGGATATTGGCGAGTACATATTTTTCTGCAGTTTCAAGCAGTCGATAGATGTTAGAGTCCGCATGCTTGATATCAAGGAACGTGAGCTTTTCTGGAGTAGCGAAAACTGCCATCTTCAGCGAGACCGGCGAACCGCTACCAAAAAGCAGATTTCCAGCATTATTCAAATTCCCATTCACCGTCAAGCCCAGACGGTCAAGTACCCGTTCACTAGGCTCGTCAGATTCTGGCAATCTACCAGCCTTAAGTCCATCCCGAACGAATTGGCGAAAGACCTCTTTGTCGAGTCGATCTACCGACACTCCAGAATCGGCAGCCTCCCACGAAACAACGCTGCTTGCCTTCACGAAAAAATCACGCAAAGCCGCTGGCGTAACAGGACGGTCTTCATCGGCGGTACGCAGGTAATACCTACCCCGCGCCGAGTAGGGGATGTCGTTGCCGTTAACTTCAACCTTCACCACCGAAACACCGTCAAGCACTTCTGTAGTAATTGTGGGATACACCTGCGGTTTAATAGATTCGGCAATCGTGCGAGAGATACTACGCAAGGTGGCTTCGGATACATCTTGACCAATAGCCGTACCGTCGGGTTTGATGCCAAACAAGACCGTACCCAGCCCATGTTTATTCAACATGGCAGCAATCGACACGCAGGCTTCCTTAAGCTCAGACGTAGTCTTTTTGAACTCTAGAGTTTCCGATTCATTACCAAGATTCACCACTAACAACCCCTCCCTTCACCCCGATATTATCGCATACTCTCTGCATAGTGACATTTTTGTCACTATGGAATGTCACTATGGAAACTCTGGTACCGATACACTATTTCACCAGCTAACAAGCCATTTCTCCAAAACTAACAGCTCCCTAAGACCAGCCAAAAACGTCGTTCCAGCTTGCATAGTGACATGCATAGTGACATTTTTGTCACTATGCATGTCACTTAGCTCAGGCGCGGAAGCAGCGGCATACCCTGCCAAATCCCATCCCGCCAGCTGGCGGCGTCGTCGTAAAAAATAAAGGGCCCGGAAAACCGGACCCTCTACGCTTCTCGCAACAGCGAGCGCACCACTTTAGGAATTGGGGCGCTTGCCGTGGTTCGCCTTCTTCTTGCGGCGATCCTTGCGCTTACGACCACGCTGGCTCATGTTCTCTCCTCACGTCACGTTTTCTCAGCTCGTAAACGAGCAACCACATTAGCTTACCAAGGGCGACCGGTCAGGTAAATAAAACCGGCACAATGTGGCGAAACTACCCGAAATCGCGAGTGGTGCGCCGATACACCGAAATCTGCTGGGCGATCCGCACCCGCAGCGTCGCCGGCGCGACCTCCCGGCACGAGGCTCGCAAAATATCACGCACGTGGGTTTCCGCTTCCGCCCGTTCCGTACACCGCGAGCACCCCGAAATATGGGCCTGCAAACGCTCGCTTTGCACCGCGGAAAGCTGGTGATCCAGATACTCGAAAAGATAATCAGTAATATCCCGGCAGGAACACTCGCCCGCGGCGCTATCCAATTCAATCCCGCGGTTCCGGAACGAGTCTTCTACCCCGCGCTGCAACCTATCCTCACCGCTCACTTCTTCTCCTTCTTCCCATAGCCGAGTTCACGCGCGTAATCCGCGAGCAATTCCCGCAGCTGTTTACGCCCGCGATGCAGACGGGACATCACCGTTCCGATCGGCGTTTCCATGATGTCCGCGATCTCCTGGTAGGAGAAGCCTTCAATATCCGCCAGATACACAGCCATGCGGCGGTCTTCCGGCAGCGCGCTCAAAGCATCGCGAATTTCCGATTGCGGCAGATTCTCCAGGGCCTCCGCTTCCGCGGACATCATCCCCGAGGAAGCATGCGAAGCCGCCCGATACTCCTGCCAATCCTCCACCTCCGAGGAGTCAGCCTGCTTGGGCTGGCGCTGCGCCTTGCGGTAATTAGAAATAAAGGTGTTATTGAGGATGCGGTAGAGCCACGCCTTCAAATTCGTGCCCGGCCGGTACTGGTGGAAGGCCGAAAAGGCTTTGGCGTAGGCCTCCTGAACCAAATCTTCGGCGTCGGTGGGATTGCGCGTGAGGCGCATCGCGGCCCCGTATAACTGGTCGAGATACGGAAGAGCATCCCGTTCGAACCGCGCGGCGCGTTCGGCTGCGGTTTCATCGGGGGCGCTTCTCATTAGGTCTGTGCTCATCATGGTCTAGCCTAGTCCGTCTGCTGGACTGACATGGGTATAACGCCCGGAAAACGCGGGTATATTCCCCGATTTAGTGTAACAATATAGGTATGGGTATGATTCGATTCCTCGCGCGGCCCCTGCTTGCCGCGCCCTTTATTGCACAGGGGTTATCCGCGGTACGCCACCCCGAGGACCACCAGGAACGGGCTGAGAACATCGCCGGCCTGGCCGGAATGGCCGGGGTTGATCTCGAATCCGTTGACACCACCACTCTCACCCGCGCGCTGGGCGCCGTCCAGCTCATCGGCGGGGCATTCCTTTCCATCGGCAAATTCCAGCGCCTGTCCGGCGCGGCTCTCGCCCTCACCCAAATCCCGGTGGCCCTGGCCAATCACCCGGTCTGGGCGGCGGAGAAGAGCGAGCGACGCGAGGTGCTGGGCGGGCTGCTCGGCGCGCTCGGGCTGGCCGGCGGCGCCGCCCTGGCATGGACGGATCGCAAAGGCAAGCCTTCCCTGGGGTACCGTGTGTCCGAATGGCGCGATCAGCGCAATGAGCTCGCGGATGTGCGCGCTCAAGCACGCGAACAAATCAGAGAGGCGAAGCGTTCCTAAATGACTGACCTGTGGCCAGCACCGTTCCACCCCTCCCCCGTGCGCGGCAGCGTGGCCGTTCCCGGGTCCAAATCACTCATGGCACGCTTCCTCATCACCGCCGCGCTGGGCGGGCCCGGCACCACGGGCCGAATCCTCGCGCCCCTGCGCGCCCGCGATACCGAGCTCATGGCCCGCGCCCTCGCGAGCATGGGCGTGGGGGTCGCCTGGCAGCGCGGCACCACCGAAGCTGAGGACGTCCTCGATATTTCCCCCGCCCCGCTCCACGGCGCCACCATTGACGCGGGGCTCGCGGGAACGGTCATGCGTTTCGTCCCGCCCGTGGCCGCGTTCGCGCGTGGTGAGGTTGTTATTGATGGCGACGACGCCGCCCGCGTGCGCCCCATGGACCCGGTGGTGCGGGCTCTTCGTGATCTGGGAGTGGAGGTTGATGCCGCCAGCGATAGCGCCGGGCGGGCGGTCCTCCCGGTGCGGGTGCACGGCCAGGGGCGCCTGGCCGGAGGAACCGTGAACATTGACTCCTCCGCCTCCTCGCAATTCATTTCCGCGCTGCTGCTGGCCGGCCCGCGCTGCGAGGGCGGGCTGGTGCTGCGTTCGGTGGGGCCGAAGGTTCCTTCCGCTTTCCACCTGGCCATGACGGTGGACGTGCTGCGCCGGGCCGGTATTCAGGTGGAAGAATTCGCGGCCGGCGGGGCGCCCGCGGATCGCGAACACCCGGCGGTGGAATGGCATGTGCATCCGGGCACCCCGCAGCTGGGAACAGTGGTGCTGGAACCGGATCTTTCCAATGCTTCACCTTTCCTGGCCGCCGCTATGGTGACGGGCGGGACCGTGGAAATTCCGCGATGGCCGGCACACACCACCCAGCCCGGCGCGCAAATCGTCGATATTTTTACGGCCATGGGAGCGCGCGCCCAGCTGCGTGGCGACGGCGTCCTTGAGCTGACCGGGCCGCAGGATATTGCCCCCCTCGATGCCGATCTCAGCGATGTTGGGGAGCTCACGCCCACGATTGCCGCGGTGGCGGCCTTCGCCACCGGCCCGAGCGCGCTGCGCAATATCGGGCAGCTGCGCGGGCATGAAACCAACCGCCTGGCCGCGATCACCGCGGAGCTGAGCGGCGTGGGGATCCCCGCCCGCGAAGAAGGCGATGACATTATCATCACCCCGCCGGCTGGGCAGGGCGCGGCGGCGGGCGGCACGTCGGCAAGCGCACAGCCCGCGGCGCCCGCGCCAAACAACCCGGTTATCCGCAGCTACGAAGACCACCGCATGGCAACCTTCGGGGCGATCCTCGGCCTGCGCATCCCCGGGCTGCGGGTGGAAAATATTGCGACCACCGGGAAAACCATGCCGCGTTTCGCCCAGATGTGGACAGACCTGGTGGGCCGATGAGGGATATCGGCACCGACGATCCCCGCGTGCGAGTNGATACCGAGCTCATGGCCCGCGCCCTCGCGAGCATGGGCGTGGGGGTCGCCTGGCAGCGCGGCACCACCGAAGCTGAGGACGTCCTCGATATTTCCCCCGCCCCGCTCCACGGCGCCACCATTGACGCGGGGCTCGCGGGAACGGTCATGCGTTTCGTCCCGCCCGTGGCCGCGTTCGCGCGTGGTGAGGTTGTTATTGATGGCGACGACGCCGCCCGCGTGCGCCCCATGGACCCGGTGGTGCGGGCTCTTCGTGATCTGGGAGTGGAGGTTGATGCCGCCAGCGATAGCGCCGGGCGGGCGGTCCTCCCGGTGCGGGTGCACGGCCAGGGGCGCCTGGCCGGAGGAACCGTGAACATTGACTCCTCCGCCTCCTCGCAATTCATTTCCGCGCTGCTGCTGGCCGGCCCGCGCTGCGAGGGCGGGCTGGTGCTGCGTTCGGTGGGGCCGAAGGTTCCTTCCGCTTTCCACCTGGCCATGACGGTGGACGTGCTGCGCCGGGCCGGTATTCAGGTGGAAGAATTCGCGGCCGGCGGGGCGCCCGCGGATCGCGAACACCCGGCGGTGGAATGGCATGTGCATCCGGGCACCCCGCAGCTGGGAACAGTGGTGCTGGAACCGGATCTTTCCAATGCTTCACCTTTCCTGGCCGCCGCTATGGTGACGGGCGGGACCGTGGAAATTCCGCGATGGCCGGCACACACCACCCAGCCCGGCGCGCAAATCGTCGATATTTTTACGGCCATGGGAGCGCGCGCCCAGCTGCGTGGCGACGGCGTCCTTGAGCTGACCGGGCCGCAGGATATTGCCCCCCTCGATGCCGATCTCAGCGATGTTGGGGAGCTCACGCCCACGATTGCCGCGGTGGCGGCCTTCGCCACCGGCCCGAGCGCGCTGCGCAATATCGGGCAGCTGCGCGGGCATGAAACCAACCGCCTGGCCGCGATCACCGCGGAGCTGAGCGGCGTGGGGATCCCCGCCCGCGAAGAAGGCGATGACATTATCATCACCCCGCCGGCTGGGCAGGGCGCGGCGGCGGGCGGCACGTCGGCAAGCGCACAGCCCGCGGCGCCCGCGCCAAACAACCCGGTTATCCGCAGCTACGAAGACCACCGCATGGCAACCTTCGGGGCGATCCTCGGCCTGCGCATCCCCGGGCTGCGGGTGGAAAATATTGCGACCACCGGGAAAACCATGCCGCGTTTCGCCCAGATGTGGACAGACCTGGTGGGCCGATGAGGGATATCGGCACCGACGATCCCCGCGTGCGAGTGCGGCCCGGAAAGGGCTCGCGGCCGCGCACGAAGATTCGGCCCGATTACTCCGACCGGCCCCTCGGCCAGGTCATCACCATCGATCGCGGGCGCTACACCGTGCTCATGAACGAAGGCACCCGCGTGATTGCGGTCAAAGCGCGGGAATTGGGCCGGGGCGCCGTCGTTGTTGGAGATAAAGTACGCCTGACCGGTGACCTTTCCGGGCGCAAGGACACCCTGGCCCGCATCGTTTTTATCGAGGACCGCAGCTCGCAACTCACGCGTTCCACGGACGAAGGCAACGAACGCGAGCGCACCATCGTGGCGAACGCGGACCAGATGGCGATTGTGGCGGCACTCGCGCAACCCGAACCGCGGCGCGGCATGATTGACCGCTGCCTGGTGGCCGCGCGCGATGCCGGTATGGATCCGCTCCTCATCCTCACCAAAGCGGACTTGGCACGCCCGGACGCCTTGCGTGCGTATTACGAACCGCTCGGGGTCCCGATTCTCGCAACGGCTTTGGGGTACGACGGCGCAGCTCCCGCAGCCGGGGACGCGGCCACGCACTCGGATTCTGACACGGCGCCCGCGCCTGGGGACACGACTCTCACACCCGGGAACGCAACCACGCACTCGGGCTTGGAGGCCGTGCGCGCGGCGCTACGCGGGCGCACCACGGTGCTCGTGGGGCATTCCGGGGTGGGCAAATCCACCCTGCTCAATGCGCTGGTCCCGGCCGCGGCGCGCGAAACCGGGCACGTCAACGAGGTGACCGGAAAGGGCCGGCACACCTCTACCTCCGCTATCGCCTTTCCACTGCCCGGCGGCGGGCAACTCATTGATACGCCGGGGGTGCGCAGCTTTGGGCTGGCCCATCTGGACGCCGCCGATATTCTCCGCGGCTTCCCCGACCTGGAAGAAACCGCGCTGGAATGCCCGCGCGGGTGCAGCCACGAGGCCACCGAACCCGAATGCGCCCTTGATAGCCTCACCGATCCACGCCTGCGCGAGCGGGTGAGTTCATTGCGCCGCGTGCTCGCCTCGCGCGGCTTCGAAGAATGGGAGAAATAAATGGATGCCAGCTCCACTATCGCTTTTCTGCACACCGTTGCGGATGCCGTGGACGCCCTCACCCTGGAGCGTTATGAGCGCCGCCGCCTCACCGTGGATACGAAGCCCGATAATTCGCCGGTATCCGATGCTGATCGGGCGGCCGAGCGGCTCATCCGCGAGTACCTGGAGCGGGATTTCCCCGGGGACGCCGTGTACGGGGAAGAGGAGGGCGGCAGCCTGGAGCACGCCCCGCGGCGCTGGATTATTGACCCGATTGACGGCACCCGCAACTACGTACGCCACAACCCGGTGTGGGCCACGCTTATCGGTGTGGAAGAAAACGGCCAGATGGTGGCCGGTATGGCGTCCGCGCCCGCGCTCGGGCGGCGCTGGTGGGCGAGCCGCGGCGGCGGGGCGTGGCTGAGTGAAAACGGGGGCGAGCCCCAGCGCCTGCGCGTCTCCGATATTGACCGGATGGACCGGGCCGCTTTCGGTTTTTCGTCCCTATCTAGCTGGGACGAAACCGGGCGCATGGCCACCCTCATCGCTTTCGCCCGCGCCACCTGGGGCACCCGCGCCTACGGGGCTTTCTGGCCCTATATGCTACTGGCCGAGGGTGCCTTTGATATCGCCGCGCAGCCGGGCCTGGATGTTTACGATATGGCGGCGCTGGTGCCGATCGTGGAAGAGGCCGGGGGAACCTTCACCTCGCTGGAGGGCAAGCCGGGGCCGTGGTGGGGAAGCGCACTGGTCACCAACGGAAAGTTGCACGCCGCCGCCCAAGCAATTATTAATGAGACACATGTCCAGCCGGGTAGCCGCGACTAGCCGACCGGCTAGCGAGGACGAGACTTACCCGCACAGCCGGGAACAGATCCAACCGGGTAGCCGGAACTAATCGAAGGAGGAGCCGTGGGAAGCAGTGATAAGGCCGAGCCGTTGATCGAGAACGAGGGTCTTCCCGGTAGCGCGCCGGCTAGTGCGCCCACTGGTACACCGGGTAGTGCGCCCACAAACGCGCCGGTCAACGCACCCACGCATGCGCCCGCCAACACGCCCGCGCGCGAGGTCCTCACCTGGGACCGTTTCGGCGAGGTCACCCGCGAACTCGCCCGCGACATCTGGGATTCCGGCTACCGCCCGGAGATTATCGTGAGCGTGGCCCGCGGCGGCCTGCTTCCCGCCGGCGCGATTGCCTACGCTTTAGACCTCAAAAGCATGCTCGTCCTCAACGTCGAGTTTTACACCGGCATCGGGGTCACGCTCAAGGATCCGCGCCTGGTAGAACCTTCCGGTGACGTGCGTGGAATGGCCGGCAAAAAGGTTTTAATTGTCGACGACGTCGCTGACTCAGGGCGGACTTTACGCTTCGTGAAGGAACTCTGCGAAGAGTACGCCACCGAGATTCGCGTGGCGGTCCTCTACGAAAAGTCACGCTCGGTGCTCAAACCCGATTACGCCTATTTGCATACCGACGCATGGATTGCCTTCCCGTGGTCGGATAAGGACCCGGTCAACGGAGGCCAGGCGGAAGCCTAAAGCGGGGTGCGGAGCGCCGGACATTCGCGGGGCAGTGCGTTCGCGGGGCAGTGCGTTCCGCGGGCAGGAACTCCATCGGGCCAAAATTTTTGTCGTAGCCCCACAGTAGGCTGAAGCCATGAAGATCTTGCACACCTCCGATTGGCACCTCGGGCGCACCCTGCACCGGGCGGATCTCACGCCGGCCTTTGAAATGTGGGTGGATCACGTGGTGGATACCGTGCGGGAACGCGGTGTAGATGCCCTTCTGATTAGCGGGGATGTCTATGATCGCAGCGTCCCACCCGCTCCCATGGTTGAGCTTTTTTCGCGCACCCTGCGCCGACTCGCGCAACTCACCACGGTCATTTTGATTTCCGGGAACCATGATTCCCCGCAGCGCCTAGGATTCGGGGCGGAGCTTTTCCAGGAGCATATCGTCATTCGCACCGATCCGCTGCGCTGCGCCCAGCCGGTAGAAGTGCGTGATCGCGCCGGTAATCTTGGCGCACTGGTTTACCCCATTCCCTATTTGGATCCCGATGTGGAACGCCGCCGCCTGGCAGGCGATGCTGCTCATGCTGGTCACGCTGGCGCGGATCACTTGGAAGGTGCGGATAATGCGGATCGTGTCGATCATGTTCATCACGTTGATCACGCTGATCACGTTGATCGCAACGATGGCGCAGAGCTGTTGGAACGCTCGCACACCGCGGTCATGCACGCAGCTTTGGAGCGTATTGCCGCAGATATTCAGCACGGCCCGCACGCTGGCAAGCCGGTGGCACGTATCGCTATGGCACACGCTTTCGTTGCCGGCGGGGCGGCCAGCGAATCCGAACGCGATATTTCGGTGGGCGGGGTGGAAGTTGTTCCCGCCGCGCTTTTCGCCCTGGGAAGCGCAGGGGCAAGCGCCACGGCGGGCCTGAGCTACGTGGCACTGGGCCACCTNCGCTTTTCGCCCTGGGAAGCGCAGGGGCAAGCGCCACGGCGGGCCTGAGCTACGTGGCACTGGGCCACCTGCATTCCCCACAGCGGGTGGGCGGTGCGCCAGAACCGGGTACTTCTGAAGCTAGCAGGCTGCCGCCTATGCGGTACTCGGGTTCGCCTATCGCTTTTTCTTTCTCGGAAACCCGGCCCAAATCTTCTGTTCTTCTCACCTTTGAAGGCGGGACCCTGGTGGAAGAAGAACTCATTCCGGCTCCGGTATGGCGCCCCATCGTCACCATCGAAGCACCGCTAGCCGAGGTACTCAGCCCCGCACACCGTGACGATCGGGATAAATTCGCGCGTATTCTGGTAACCGATCCGGCCCGCCCGGCGGATCTCACCACCCGGGTGCGGGCCGCTTTCCCGCACGCTTTGGAAATTCGCCACGTGGTGGATCCGGCCGCCACCCGCCACAGCACAGCGGATACTCGCCGCCTTGATTCCCTGAGCGTGCTACGCCAATTCATGACGGAAAGTGGGCACCGGGATCTCACGGAAGAAGAAAACCAGGTCATGGTGGCGGCATGGGAAGCCGTCCGCACCGGGGAGAAGGAGTAGGGACTCATGCAGCTGCGCCGCTTAGAACTTCAAGGTATCGGCTCCTTCGCGGGGCGGGAAGTTATTGATTTTGACGCCCTGGGAGCTTCCGGGCTTTTCCTGGTGGAAGGGCCCACCGGAGCTGGCAAATCAACCATTATTGACGCCGTCGTTTTCGGGCTTTTCGGTACGGTCGCGGGCGGGAAAGAAAGCTCAACCGAGCGCCTGCGCTCCACGTATGTTGATCCCTCCACCATCAGCTACGCGGACGTTATTTTCACCATCGAAGCGGGCACATTCCGGGTGCGTCGCACCCCTAGCTTCACCAAACCGGGCAATTCCTCCCCCACCGCTGCTACCGCAAAATTATGGAAGCTTTCCGAAACTGCGGTGGACCTCGGAGATATAGATGGCGGTACCCCGATTGCTACCAAAGCCCGCGATGTCGGGGTGTATATCAGCAACCTCCTCGGCCTCAATGCGGAACAGTTCTTGCAAACTATCGTGCTTCCGCAAGGAAAGTTTGCTGAATTTCTGCGGCTGGAAAGCCAGGAGCGCACCAAGCTGCTCACCCAGATTTTCGATACCCGGGTTTTTGGTTCGGTCACCCAGTGGCTCACGGATCACGCCCGCACGGCACGCGGAGCTATCGCAAACGCTCAGGAAACCTTCGTGCGGGCCGTATCGAACACCGCAACAGCCTTGGAGCTCCCCCCTGAGGAAAGTGAGTCCCTCACCGCCGCCGCTCAAGGCGTGGATCTACCAGCTGAAGGCGAAGCGGTTGTTACTGGCCTGGAGCAGGCGCTCGCTACCACCGTTGGGTGTGCTAGCGATGCACTCGCCCAAGCTGAAAAAGCCGAGGCCGCATTAGAGCTGGCTCGCGAAGCCGAAAACGCGCAACGCGCTTTGGCTGCCCGCATTGAACGCCGCCGGGTTCTGCACGCCCGGACCGGCCAGCTCCAGGAACGCGAAGCCGTGATCGCCGTGGATCGTGCACGCCTCGCGGCCCACCGCGCCGCAGCCCCACTCCTGCCACATGTACATGCCCTTGACCGGGCTCGCCAAGAGAGCCGCGACTGTGCCGGCGCCTGCACAGAAGCCCAAGCCCACCTCGTGGCTGTTTTTGCAGAATTCGGCACGGGCACCGGAGGCAAACACGGTCCCGTTACTGATCTCAGCCCTGCCGGGGTGGAATCCGGGCGCCGTCTGGTCACCGAGCTGAGCGAAGCTAGCGGGCGCTTGACCGAATTGGAGCGCTCAGAACAGGAAGTCGAGCGCAAACAACAGGAAGCTGCCCGCGCCACCGAACAGCTCGCCGAGCGCCAGAGCGCGGTGGAAGAGCTGCGTGAGGAAGCCACTACCGCGGCCACTGAACGCGAGGAAGTGGAGGGCAAGCTCGATACTGCCCGCGCCACCGCCAGCGGTGAGGCTGCTGCCGGGCAGCGGGTGCGCAGCGCCACGGAGCTCCTTGAGGTATTGGATCGGGTAGCCACCAGTGAAAACGCGGAAGCAGAAGCCCGTGCCAAGCTTGCAGATGCTCTTGCCCAGGTTCAGGAAAAGGAAAGCTCCGCCAGGAAAATCACCGATGCGTGGGTGCAGTCCACCGCGGGTGAATTAGCAGGGCAGCTACGTGAAAATGAGCCCTGCCCGGTGTGCGGATCCTGTACCCACCCGGCGCCCGCCCCGCCGGAAGCTGTGCGTGCCACTGCGGCGCAGGTGAAGGCCGCCCAGGCGGCTGCCAGCACCGCCCGCGAGCACTACAGCACCTGCCTAGCTCATGTGGAGAAAATAAAAGCCCAGCTTGTTGAGCAACGGGCCGTGGCCGGGGATGCCACCACGGAAGCGGCCAGTACGGAATTAGCTGCTGCCCGCGCTGATTTGAGTGCGGCACAGCAGGCAGCTTTGCGCGTAACAAACTTGGAGAAGCGGCTCGCGCAACTTGCCGAGAAAGCCCGCACGCGGGAAACCGCCCTGGAACAATTGCGCACCGAAGTGGCGCAATTAGAGGCTGAAAACACCTCTCTTGCACGTGAGATCAGTACCCAGCTCACCCGCCTCAGTGCGGAGTACGCCGGCTTTTCTTCTATCGCAGCGCGCCGCACGGCTCTTGATGAACTACGCGAAGCCCAGGATGCCTGGAACACCGCCGCGAGTGGGGTGCTCGCTGCGCGCGAAGATGAACAGGCTCGCGGTGAAGAGCTCGCGGCAGCGCTGGCCGGCACTGAGTTCGCGGATGCCCAGGCAGTGGATGCTGCCGTGCTCAGCAAAGTGGAAGAGGCACAGCTCCAGGATTCCATCACTGCTTTTGATGAGGAATGCCGCGATGTGAAGCGCGAACTTGCAGAACCGGAACTCGCGGAACTTCCCGAAGATGCTCAGGCTGATGTCGCGAGGGCGGAGGAAGCCAGCGCGCTGGCACGCCACGCCGCTCAAGAAGCACGGGCGCAGGCTACGAGGGCGGAGAACCAGGCCCGCTCCGGCGGGGAACGCTTGCGCACCGCACAGCGGGATCTCCAGGCATGGCGGGAAGTTCGTGAGCATTCCGGAGCGGTTGTGCGTTTAGCTTCCCTGGCTACCGCGGGCCCCGAATCGGTAACGAAGGTTCCCTTGGAAACCTTCGTGCTGCAACACCGTTTCGAGCAGGTTGTTGATGTTGCTAATGAGCAGCTCGCGGATATTTCCCTCGGGCGTTTTGAACTCATCCGGACAGACGAAAAGGAGAAGGGCAGTCACCAGTCGAAAACTGGCCTCGGCTTGGCTGTTATCGACCACGCCGGTCCCGAACCGGTCCAACGTTCCGTTCGCACGCTCTCGGGTGGGGAAACATTCTATGTATCTATCTCCCTGGCACTCGCTTTAGCGGAAGTAGTGCGCGCGGAAAATGGAGGGATTCACCTCGATACCCTCCTCATTGACGAAGGCTTCGGCTCGCTGTCGGATGGAGCGCTTGATCAGGTCATGGGAGTGCTGCATGGTCTCGGGAAAAACGGGCGCACCGTAGGTGTTGTCTCCCACGTCTCGGAAATGAAACAGATGATTAGCGAACGCATCTCAGTTATCCCGCGGGACGACGGCACCTCGCATATCCGCGTGACTGCCTAAGTTTTCTGGGTAAATCCACCGTTTAGAGCCGTGGATTGAATGTATTTCTACATGGATGAGGGGCTGGCAGACTGTCCTTGTGAAGGTTCGTCTGCCAGCCCCTCTCTTGCGTTACGCGATCAGTTCAGCACTTATGCCTTGCGGCGCCGCGTCACCACGAGCCCGCCAGCAAGCAGCAAGAATGCCGCCGTACCAGCAAGACCCACGCTCGTTGCACCAGTGACCTGAAGAGTCTTCTTGACCTTCTTGGTCTTCGGTGCAGGCTTGCCCGGATCGTTCGGGTTCAACGGGTCGGTGCCGTTCTTAATTTCGTCACCGTCGTTGATACCGTCACCATCGGTATCGGCCTTATTCGGGTTAGTCGGCTTGCCACCGTTCTTCGCGCCGGTTACCTCGTCACCATCGGTCAGCCCGTCACCATCGGTATCCGGGTTGAGCGGGTCAGTGTTACCAGGCTTACCGTCCTTATTGAACTTATCGTCCTTGAACGGGTTCTTGGTGCCATTAACCTCGTCACCGTCGTTGATGCCGTCACCGTCGGTGTCCGGGTTCTTCGGGTCAGTACCGATCACCTTTTCTTCACCATCGGTCAGGCCATCACCATCGGTGTCGCCCTTATTCGGGTCGGTACCGTTGTTGATTTCGTCGCCATCATTGACGCCGTCGCCATCGGTATCGGCCTTGTTCGGGTTGGTCGGTTTGCCACCGTTGTTCTTGCCGGTGACTTCGTCACCATCGGTGAGACCGTCACCGTCGGTGTCAGGGTTGAGCGGGTCGGTGTTACCAGGCTTACCGCCCTTATTGAACTTATCGTCCTGGAACGGGTTCTTAGTGCCGTTCACCTCGTCCCCATCGGTGAGCCCGTCACCATCGGTATCCGGGTTCAATGGGTCAGTACCGATCTTCTTTTCCTCACCATCAGTGAGTCCATCACCGTCAGTATCGGGGTTCTTCGGGTCGGTCTTGGTGGCCTTGGAGTCATCAACCTTCGGGGTGCCATCCTCATTACGAGCAGGCTTACCGTTCTCGTCGATATCCGTGCCAACTTCCTCGCCGTCGGTCAGGCCATCACCGTCAGTATCCGGGTTCTTCGGATCGGTGCCCAGGTCCTTTTCACGACCATCAGTCACACCATCACCGTCAGTATCCGGGTTCTTCGGATCAGTGCCGTCCTTCTTTTCGTCCCCGTCCGTCACGCCGTCACCATCGGTGTCAGCATTGTTCGGGTCCGTGCCGTCCTTGATTTCGTCAGCGTCGGTCACGCCATCGCCATCGGTATCGGCCTTATTCGGGTTGGTCGGCTTGCCACCGTTATTCTTACCGGTCACTTCGTCACCGTCGTTCACCCCGTCACCATCAGTGTCAGGGTTGAGCGGATCAGTATTACCAGGCTTACCGTCCTTATTGAACTTGTCATCCTTGAACGGGTTCTTGGTGCCGTTGACTTCGTCGCCGTCGTTGATACCGTCACCATCGGTATCCGGGTTCTTCGGGTCGGTCTTGGTGGCCTTGGAATCATCGACCTTCGGGGTGCCATCCTCATTACGAGCGGGCTTACCGTTCTCGTCAATGTCCGTGCCGGCTTCCTCACCATCGGTCAGGCCGTCACCATCAGTATCAGAATTCTTCGGGTCGGTGCCCAGGTCCTTTTCACGACCGTCAGTCACACCGTCGCCGTCGGTGTCCGGGTTCTTCGGATCGGTCCCGTCCTTCTTCTCGTCCCCGTCGTTGATGCCATCGCCGTCGGTGTCCGGGTTCTTCGGGTCAGTTCCGTCCTTCTTCTCGTCACCGTCATTCACGCCGTCACCGTCGGTGTCCGGGTTATTCGGATCGGTGCCGTCCTTCTTCTCATCCCCATCCGTCACGCCGTCACCATCAGAGTCGGCCTTGTTCGGGTTAGTCGGATTGCCATTGTTGTGCTTACCGGTCACTTCGTCACCGTCATTCACACCATCGCCATCCGAGTCAGGGTTGAGCGGGTCAGTATTACCAGGCTTACCGTCCGGATCAGACTTGTCGTCCTGGAACGGGTTCTTGGTGCCATTGACTTCGTCACCGTCATTGATGCCATCGCCGTCGGTATCCGGGTTATTCGGATCGGTTCCGATCTTTTCTTCTTCGGAATCGGTCAGGCCATCGCCGTCAGTATCAGGATCATTGACCGTCACGGTTACGGTATCGAGTTCCTTGCCATCGCGATCCTTGACCGTGACGACAACTTCGTCCTTGTCCTTAGCATCCGGATTCGGGGTAACCGTGATTGAACCATCGGGATTGAGGGTCGCGGTACCCGGACCGTTCACTTCCACCGTTGTGCCGTCGGGTACCGGCCCGCCGGTATTAGGAAGGTCCACTGGAACACCCGGCTTACTGTTTCCGTCGTTCCACACAGGCTTGTCCGGCTCGGTAACCGTCACCTTGGAGGTATCGAGTGTCTTATCGCCGTCCTTAATGGTTACTGTGATTTCAGTGCCAGGGGTCGCGTCACCAGGAACCTTGACGACGACGTTGCCATCCCCGCCAATAGTGCAGGTGGCACCACCGGTTGCTTCGCATGTGGCCGAGGACGGAATCGGACCATTAGCAGGATCCTTCTCCAGCGTCACATCAGTGCCGGGCTTACCATCACCATCACCCCACGCAGGGCAACCGTTATTGGAAGCCGGACCGGCAATATCCGGGCACTGATCAAGCGCATCCGGGACGGTATCGCCATCGGTATCCGGATCGGTGACGGTCACCTTGGAGGTGTCGAGGACCTTGTCACCATCCTTGATGGTCACGGTGATCTCGTCCTTATCCTTAGCATCCCCAGGAATCTTGACGACGACGTTGCCATCCCCGCCAATAGTGCAGGTGGCACCACCGGTTGCTTCGCAGGTGGCCGAGGACGGGATCGGACCATTAGCCGGATCCTTCTCCAGCGTCACATCAGTGCCGGGCTTACCATCACCATCACCCCACGCCGGGCAACCGTTATTGGAAGCCGGCCCAGCGATGGTCGGGCACTGATCCTTGCCATCGGGGACATTGTCGCCGTCGGTGTCGGGGTCAGCAATGGTCACGGTAGCGGAGTCAAGATCCTTACCGTTCGGGTCCTTGACCTTGACGACGATCTGGTCCTTATCCTTGGCGTTCGCGTTCGGAGTGACGGTGATCGAGCCGTCTTCGTTCAGGGTTGCGGTACCCGGCCCGGTCACCTCAACCGTGGAGCCTGCCGGGACGGGGCCACCCTCATTAGGCAGCTTAACCGGTGCGGACGGCTCGGTGGTCGTGTCATTCCAGATCGGGTTGTTCGCGGGAATAACGGTCACCTTGGAGGTGTCCAGGGTCGTGTCACCATCCTTAATGGTCACCGGAATCTCAGTACCGGGGGCAGCGTCTTCCGGAATCTTGACGACGACGTTGCCATCCGGGCCAATGGTGCAGCTAGCACCATTACCGGCTTCACAAGTAGCGGTGTTCGGGATATCGCCGTTAGCCGGATCCTTCTCCAAGGTCACATCCGCGCCAGGCTTACCATCACCATCACTCCACGCAGGGCAACCATTATTAGAAGCCGGCCCAGCAACATCCGGGCACTTATCCAAAGAATCCGGGACAGTATCGCCATCGGTATCCGGATCCTTGACGGTCACCTTGGAGGTGTCGAAGATCTTGTCACCATCCTTGATCGTGACAGTAATCTCGTCCTTATCCTTGGCGTCACCAGGGATCTTGACGACGACGTTGCCATCGGGGCCAATGGCGCAGGTGGCACCACCAGTCGCCTCGCATGATGCAGTATCCGGAACCTTGCCATTAGCAGGGTCCTTCTCCAGCGTCACTTCAGCGCCGGGCTTACCATCACCATCACCCCACGCAGGGCAACCATTATTAGAAGCCGGCCCAGCAACAGCAGGACACTGATCCTTCAGGTCCGGAGTGCCGTCGTTATCACCATCGGAATTCGGATCACGCACCGTAATCGGAGCAAGAAGAATCTTTTCACCCGTCGGGGTAGTCATCTTGACCGGGATGAGGTATTCGCCAACTTCAGCATTTCCAGCGGTCGGAGCAAGGGAAATTGTCCCATCCTCATTAACCGTCGCCCAGGGCTGCTGGCCAACCTTCACCTTGGCCTGGTCGACATCAGCAAGCAGTTCCGCCGGAATCTTCGTGTTGTCATCAAGCGGAGCATACTTGGCATCTCGCGGCTTGGTTCCGTTTTCCTTGTGAAGCGGCGAAGCAACAGTCTCGGTCGTGTCGAGGTCAACCGAGGTGTGCTTGTACTCCGGAGTGGGCTTGGCGGCAAATGCGTCCTTGGCTAGCGCAGTATCGCGCGAGCCCTCGGGATAGATTGTTGCCGTGTAGATTTCGTCATGATCGAGATCAGCCGGAACGGTCAGAGGACACGAGTTCACAACTCCCAGGTTTGAAGATGTGGAGATGCACTTATGCACCTCGTTACCCTCGGAATCCGTCCACACAATTTCGTGACCGCTCGAGGGAACAAAACCAGTAGCCTTCGTTTCGACCGTCACGCCAGGAGCCGCAGGCTTAGTGGTCTGGTTGTACTCCAAAACCTGGAAATCACGATCCTCCATACGAAGGGCAAAATCCTGATCCCTAATATTGCTCATAGCGCCGTCGGTCGCATAGTCAACAACCTGGGCGCCGTATTGATACAAGTTATCCGGGAAGTTATCAAGGGCGCCCCCTACTCCATCAGGAAGAACGGGAGCAACGTACATATATTCGACGTTAACGTGTCGCGACTTGAGGTTACCCTTGAGCCACGAAGCGCTCGCACCTTCGGGAACCGGATCGCCGTGTTGCCCAGCATTCACAATTCCCTTGTAGCTGTAAGAGTCACCCCACAGGCCCTGGAACTGGATGTGATAATTACCCTTGGCATCCGTGACCGCGTAGGAAGTCTCGGCGATAGCGCTCTTCCCGGTCTCCTGCTCATACTTCGCCATAATTTCACGCTGCGCAGCTTTAAACTGCTCGCGAGTATAGCCGTTGTGGTTCTTCTTCCATTCGTCGAAGAGTTTCGCCACTCCGTCTTGAACGTATGCGCCGACTACTTTAACGCCAGGTACTGCAACATCACCAAAGCTGTCTTGGAACATGCGCACCGCCTTGGGTGCACCAAACACATTCCTCTGGTCATAGAAAACACGACCCGAAACCCAGCCACCGTTTTCTTGGTTGGTGGTTTCCTTCCAAGTGCTCTCATCCGGGAACATCTCGCTAATTTGCGGGCGCTCCTGATATGAAATATTGAAGTTCTCCGCAGCGGACTGTGGCCATGCATTCCACGTACCTACATAACGCTGCACCATCCCGTTACTAACAAATACGCCGTCGGCTTCGACAAATGAATTGACGTACTTGGTTTTATCGGGGTTATCGGACCAAATACGCAAGCCTTGCCCTGCCTGAGCTTTCCACTTATGCTCGATACCTAGTGCGTCCGTCCAATTAGGGAGCTTGATCGAGTACTTGCCATCGGCTTTAGTTTCGGTCCAATAGACCGGCGAGACAGCACCCTTCAGCTTTTTGTTTTTAAAATCAACCCACTGGGCATACACTTTGACGCCAGCCAGGCCCTCATCATTACTGTCAAAACTAGCGATACTGCCGCCTCGGTCGTGGAAAACTCGGCCATATACCGAGCCTTTAATTTCACCGAGATTACCGTCTGACCGCTGTAGCTCATAGGCTTGTGCAGAAGGAGCGCTAAACGTCGGGGTGAGACTCAAACACAAAGCTGCAGCAGTAAGGCCCGCCCACAGCTTCTTACGAAGAGATACCCCCCCCCCCGCTCGATTGCCAGCCGGAGCGAAAATGCCGGGTGCCGAATTAAGCGACCCCGTGTAGTGAGACATCTTTTCTCCATTGGTTAGATATACGGATATTTAGGAGCCGGACGCCGTCACATATGTGAAAATTATGAAAGTGATACACCCAAGTATCACCAAAACATAATCAGTAACGCACCGTATCGCCTAATCATTCAAAATCGTAACACAACCATGAATATCCCCTTTGATATTTAGCAATACCTCATCAAATATGCATATACCGCTTTGACCTGGGGCTTTATTGGACGCCCCCCCCAATTGATAGGGGACTTTCCGCCCATCTTGCAGTCTTTATGTAACTTATTTTCCACAAAGTGTGTGGAACATAACCACCCGCCTGCACATGGACTCGTGAATCATTATTCAATTTGCACATAGCCTCTTTGAGAGAATAAGTCTCATAGATATGAGAGAACTATTCGCGCGGTTTTCATAACAAGCGGCTATACATGCAGCATCATCCGATCAGCATGCACATCCAGACCACATAACCATGTCGGCGCCTTAAACGCTTGCCGCTGCACCCAGTTCGAGGGCTAGATCAAGGCGTTCGGAAACGTCGTACCAGAGCAAGTCCTCCTCGGCGAGTACCTTGAAAGCGGCCTCGTCATCAGGCCCTGCCAGCACGTAGGGTTCCATCTCCGGCCCGTCCACGTGGATAGACACCACCTCAGCCCAGGAGAGCTCATCAGAAAGCTCAAGGGCCGTGGGTAAATACTCCTCCGGGTTGGCAAGATCCCGGCATTTCTCGGGTGCTACCTCAGCGGCAATCACAACTCGGCGCGGGCGCAGCCCGCCCCGCTCCGGGAGCACTACCCCGAACTGAGGATCGGCCTTCCCGGCGAACATCGCCGAAACGGCACACAAAGAATCATCCGCGGCCGCGTTGAAAGCAATCGCCTCGAGATAGTCACGATCTTCATCATTCACTTCACGCGCCAGGGCCTCCGTTGCCGCGTGCACCACACGCCCGGAAAGCACGGACATCGCAACATCGGCAGGAGTAGCCGGAAGATAAATTCTCATGCGCCCAGTCTACTCACCGCCCCACACCCCGATAGTCCAGAACGGCACGCGCCAGCCGCCGCACATCCCGACTCACCCTACTGCGAGGGGCTACAGCCACCACGCTGGTGCCGGCTCGTTCGGCCCGTGCGTAGCGAGCTTCGTCGTCGCCCACCCCTATCACGGCGGGTATCTCACTCTCCCCGAGAAGCGAGGCGAAAGTAACGCGATCCTCCAGACCCGCGCGGGTGACCACCGGCAAAGCCGCGCGGGCCAGCGCCCGGGCCCGCCACCACGCCTCCACTCCGCGGCGCAANGCTCGATTGCCAGCCGGAGCGAAAATGCCGGGTGCCGAATTAAGCGACCCCGTGTAGTGAGACATCTTTTCTCCATTGGTTAGATATACGGATATTTAGGAGCCGGACGCCGTCACATATGTGAAAATTATGAAAGTGATACACCCNGAAAGAAGCGCACTGAGCGTCAAGCTATCACGCTCCCCGCTCGCCCCGATACATCCCGCGCTACTCCGGGCTCGCTGGCCTAGCTGATTGCGCCAATCGTGCTGATTCAAAGTGAGGAATCCGCCTGCCTGAGCGCTGGCCTCGTCGAGAAAAGTGGGAAGTTCCGCGGCGCAATCAACGATGGTGACCTGCGCGAAAGGTCGGAGCTTATCCCACAGATCGCCAATACCGGGTCCAATCAGCTCATGCCAGCGGCCAGCGCGATTGAGGCCGGGGAGGAAATGTAAAGTGCCACGCGGGCCGGTGCGCAGTTCCCGCACGTAACGCGGAAGCTGCGTCTCTAGCGCGTCGCCAGCATGCAGGGCGCGGGCCACTCCGATGAGCCCGGCTGGCTCCTCGCCCAGGTCCACGAGCTGCGCCAAGGACGGGTTGCGGGTATCCGCGTCCACCAGCAGCACCGCATGCCGCTCGCTCAACACCCAGGCAAGATCGCGTGCCAGAGTGGAACGCCCCGGGGCGCCCGCGCTCCCCCAGATGGCCACCAAGAAACCGGGGTCAGGATGGGGACGCTCAGCAGGATTCGTGTGCTTCGAGACATTGCCATGCTTCCGGCGCTCAGGATTCGACCTCACTGCACCTCACCTACCAGCGTGAATGACGCACCCGCCGCGAGCTCCTCAAGCGCAGCTCCGAGCTCGGCGCGCGGGATATGAACTTCCATCGCCGCCGCGCCCGCGAAATGCGTATCGCTAGCCGTTCCCGCGAAGATAACCTCCCGGGAAATCAGCCGGGCGGGAGCTTTTTCGCCGGTGCCGCCCGCGGCGGGAAGCGCCCACAATTGCGCCGGTGCCCCGCGCGCCAGAGCAGTGGGAAGCGCACCGCTGAGCGGCAGCATCGTAACGACCCGCTCGCCCGACATGCGCAACGCCGACTTTTCGACCAGCTCACCCGGGTAAATCGTGCGCCCAACCGTACCGGCCTGGCCTGCCGGTATATAGGCGTCGGCCAGCCCGGCCGGTACTTCCACCACGGCCAGACTCGCCTCATCCAGCGAGGTGCCGGGCACCACCGCCTCGGTTGCCCGATAGACGGGCACGGTCACCGGGCCGCGCAGCGCATACCCGCCCGCGAGCGCGCCGGCAGCAATCAACGCCACCCCACCTGCCAGACGCGGATCTTTCCACCGCGTCCACGTTTTCTCACGCATCCGCTTCCCCTTTCGATTGACCGCATGTGAGCGAACTTGACCACACTCGAACGCATGTGACCGCGAAAACTCGCGACCGGGAGCGATGCGAAGTGACCGGAAACGACCAGAAATAACCACCACTTTGGCCTCCGCTCACGCCCGCTCGCGCCGTGGAGTCAGTGTGGCAGCTAGCGCGCAACTCGCCAAGTCCTCATCCACAGCTTGTGGATATCCAGGGCATTCCCTGCCGTTTCTTATATGAGTTATCCACAGGGGGATGAGGCCGGGTGTACCCGGCTGATTAATAGTTGAGCCACACGGGACATTTAGTCATACCACCACGGTGAGAACCGCGTGCCACCCGCTCTTCATCACGAGCAGAGCACGAGGTTTTCGATCCTGACCGGTAACCCCACTGAAGAGGTTCACGATGTCGGCAACGATCAAAGCGCTGTTATCGGCGCTCGCAGGGCTCGCGTCCGCATTTTTCGCGGTCGCGACCGCCCGCTTGCATGCTCCGCCCGGGAGCGTCGCCCAGCTCACCGGGACTCTCACCGTGGGCGTATGCATCGTCGCGTGCTTGGCATGCGCGCGGCTCACCCTCTGCTATTGCGCGGTTGCACGCTTCGCGCGCGGGAAGGACGACGCCGTCACCCGCCTCGCCCGTCGCATCGGCGGGCGCCCTTTCCGCACGGCTCTCCCCCCCACTCTCGCCACTACCCTGGTGNCCAGCACTCTCGCCACTACGCTGGTGGCCATGCCCGGGGCATGGGCCGCGGAGCCGAACTCTGGCAGCGGCGTCGATATTGGCTGGGGCGGTGACTATTCCGCTCTTCTCACCTCGCCTTCCCAGCCCAGTCCCGATCCCACCGGGTCGTTCCGCGCGAATCCCGATGACTTGCTCGGTGATGTCTCGTATCGAGACGACGCGGGTGGCTACTATTTGCACCCGCCGGCGCTACCTGCGGCATCGCCTTCGGCTGAACCGGCCGAACCTGCTCAGCCCTCTCTGGCAGCTCAGCCAAGTGACCCGGGTAGCGCTCCCGCCGAATCGTTACGCCCCACCGCGCGCAGTACACCCGCCCTTTCCCCGACCGAGATTTCGCAGCTGACTGCCCCGCTCCTCAACTCGGATCCGCAGCCCGCGGAGCTGCCGTGGGCAGCGCCTCCCCCGATTTATATTGTCCAGCTCGGGGACACCCTTTGGGATATTGCCGATACACACCTCGGGGCCGGAGCGAGCGATGCGGATATTCTCGGCTATACCCACGCCATCGCCGCGGCCAACACCATCGAGGATAGCGACCTCATTTATCCCGGCGAACACTTTATTCTTCCGCCAGCGCGGGAGTAAGAGTCACGCATCTGCTCCCACCACCCATATTCAGTCCTGCCTCGGCCATCGAGGCTCGTTCCCCTACCCCCACGCATCTCAAGGAGATCCCATGTCCACTGCTCCGCATACCGAAAATACCCCCGGTGCTACTGAAACGACGACGCCCGCTCACCCCGAACCGCAGCCCATAACCAACGCTGCGGGTCAGGATCTGCCTCCTCCCGAAGAAGTCACCGCGGAGGGCCAGCCGGGTTCGTGTTCCCATCTCGGGGCGGAGGAGCCGGAGATGATTCGGGTTTCTCGGCTCCCACCTGCACCACCTCCCGTATTTGCGCAGCCGGATATGGATGAAATTGTGTCCACTCTGGATCAGGTTCAACTCGCGGAAATCACCCAATATCGCGCGGTCACCCGCCACCCTCCCTTCCCGCCGGCACCCCACGAGGAAGATACCTGCGTGGCGGAAAACGCGCCGCCCGCGCGTGGGCTCGTAGCCGAGTCCGCAGGCGAGCTCGCGGGTGAGCCCGCGGAGCTACCCGATGCTCTGATTGGCGAGCGCCCCGGCACCGACGCGGACCCCACAAACGACACGGCCCCCGCAAACGGCACGGAATCCACAAACAGCGTGGAGTTCACAAACGGCATGGAACCCGCCCAAGGCGTGGATCCCATCGATGCCTTTGAGCTGATCGATGATGTTTACCTCACTGATGGTGTTGACCCCGCCGGTGACTTCCACGCCATCAATGCTGAGAACAGCACCGATACCTACACAGCCATACCGACCGAATCCAAACTCCACCAATGGAACCGGCTCGCGCTATCCGCCGCGCCCTACCGTGATATGTGGCGTGAGGAGATGGCTACCCTGGATGATCCACTCCCGCCCGAGATCCGGCCACCGCATCGTTTCGCCGCCGGAATTATTATCTACTCCATTGAGGTACTGCTGGGCCACCGCGCACCCGGATATGTGCGCCCGCATCTCAGCCCGGAGGTATTTGCCGCGCTCGTGCGCCGGGCCGGCCTGGCTATGCGTATTAAAGGGAAAGCACCCTGGCTGGGAAACCTGCGGATTTCCACGCTCAAAATAACGCATCCACGCCCGCGCGTGGCCGAGGTCATCGCCTGCGTATATTCGGGCGAGCGAACCCATGCGGTTGCCATGCGCATGGAATTCCTCGCGGGGCGCTGGATCGTCGTCGCCTTGGAAATTGGGTGAACGGGCCCCAAGGGTAACAAAAACTATCCCGAAACGCGCACGCAGGGCTATTAGGCCGCAACGCATCCGAAATAAAAACAAGCGCCGGCCGGTCACGCAACTATCACGCACGTGACCGGCCGACGCTCATATATCTAAGGCCTACCGCCGCCGCTTCTTGTTCTGCTTGGCCGCGGCCCGGCGCTGCGCCCGGTTACCACCACCAGAACCGCCAGCACCACCCGCACTGCCCCGGCCCCCGCGCGAACCGCCCCGCGCACCGGTGGTTTCCGTTTCCCCGGAACCGTCCTTCGCCGCCGAGGAATACGAAACATTCTGCTGGCGCTTCGGCTGCTTAATCCCCAGGGATTCCGCGGTCACGCGCTGGCCCGAGGCCCCCTCGGCGCCTTCACCCACCGCGGCCTGCAAAGCCCGCTGCTGTTCCGCTTGCACCTGGCGTTGCTTTTCCTCCAGCAACTGACGCTGCTGTTCCTGGGCGGCACGCAGCGCCTGCTGGGAAGCGGACACCTGCTCGGCACTGCCCGCACCGCTGGTGCGAATCGCCACTCCGGGGCCGGCCATACCCGCCGCGGTATTCCCCGCCACGGTCACCGGGCCGGTCGCCTGAGCTTCAGCCTCCAGGCGCGCCGCACGTTCGGAAGGAAGCTCGAACTTGAAGAGGTACCGGACGGTTTCCGACATGATATTGTCGTTCATCGCCTGGAACATGCGGTAGCCCTCGTCCTTGTATTCGACGAGCGGATCGCGCTGCGCCATGGCGCGCAAGCCAATACCTTCCTTGAGGTAATCCATTTCGTAGAGGTGCTCGCGCCACTTGCGGTCCAGCACGGACAGCACGATCTGGCGTTCCAGTTCGCGCATATTTTCCTCGCCGACTTCCGCTTCGCGCTCCTCGTAATGGGCGTGAATATCATCGGTGAGTTCGCGCTTGAGCGCGGTGCGATCCAGCTGGGAGGGCCCGCCAATCTCATCAAGGTATTCCTCCGCGGTGAATCCGGGAGTGTAGTAGCCCTTGAGGTCCGTCCACAGTGCGGAAAGATCCCACGCTTCCTCATTATCATCGGCGGTGTGGGCGCTGACCACGTCATCCACCACGAAGTCGAGGAAGCCCTGCACCATGGACTCCATATTTTCGCCCTCGAGGATGGAACGCCGCTCGGTGTACACCACGGTACGCTGGTCGTTCATCACGTCGTCGTACTTGAGGACGTTCTTCCGCATTTCCGCGTTCCGCGCCTCATTTTCGGTTTGCGCCCGCGAAACGTTCTTCGACATCTGCTTGGTTTCGATCGGAGCATCGTCGTCCATGGCGTAGCTGAGCATCCGCCCGGCCATGCCCTGGCCCCATAGGCGCAGCAGGTCATCTTCCAGCGAGAGGTAGAAGCGGGATTCGCCCGGGTCACCCTGGCGGCCGCTACGCCCGCGCAGCTGGTTATCGATACGCCGGGATTCGTGGCGCTCCGAACCGAGCACGTACAGACCGCCCAATTCGGCCACTTCTTCGTGTTCGGCCTTGACGGCTTCCTGCTGGCGCGCCAGCTCTTCGGGCCAGGCCGCTTCGTATTCTTCCGGGGTTTCTTCCGGGTCCAGGCCGCGTGCCGCCAGCGCATCCACCGCGCGATGTTCGGGGTTGCCGCCCAGCATAATGTCAGTACCGCGGCCGGCCATATTGGTGGCCACCGTAACCGCGCCCTTACGCCCGGCCTCCGCAACCACGCGCGCTTCCCGCTCGTGCTGCTTCGCGTTGAGAACCTGATGCTCGATGCCTTCACGTGCGAGCAAATCGGAGAGCTCTTCGGAAGCTTCCACCGAGGCGGTACCCACCAGCACCGGCTGGCCCTTTTCGTGGCGCTCCACAATATCTTCCACAACCGCGCGCAGCTTGGCGGCGCGGGTGGGATAAATAAGATCCTGTTCGTCCTTGCGGATCATCGGCTTATTCGTGGGGATGGGAACGACGCCGAGCTTATACGTCGAGGCAAATTCCTCAGCTTCGGTTTCCGCCGTACCCGTCATGCCGGAGAGCTTGTTGTACAAGCGGAAGTAGTTCTGGAGGGTGATCGTGGCCAGAGTCTGGTTCTCCGCCTTGATCTCCACACCTTCCTTGGCTTCAATCGCCTGGTGCATGCCTTCGTTATAGCGCCGCCCGGGCAGCACGCGCCCGGTGTGTTCGTCCACGATGAGCACTTCGCCGTTGAGCACCACGTAATCGCGGTCCCGCTCGAAAAGCTCCTTGGCCTTAATTGCATTATTCAGGTAGCCGATGAGTGGAGTATTGAGGGATTCGTAGAGGTTATCGATACCCAGGGCATCTTCCACCTTGTCAATTCCCGCTTCGAGCACACCCACGGTGCGCTTCTTCTCATCCACTTCGTAATCGGTATCCCGGCGCATACGCAGCACCAAGCGCGCAAATTCGCGATACCACTTATTCGCATCGCCTTCCGCCGGCCCGGAAATAATGAGCGGGGTACGCGCTTCGTCAATAAGAATGGAATCAACTTCGTCAACGATAACGAAATTATGCCCGCGCTGCACCAGCTCACTGGTCCGCCACGCCATATTGTCACGCAGGTAATCGAAACCAAATTCATTATTGGTTCCGTAAGTAATATCCGCATTGTATTGTTCGCGGCGCTGTTCGGGAGTTTGCCCGGTGAGAATACACCCGGTGGTCACCCCGAGGAAGCGGTAGACGCGCCCCATGAGTTCGGACTGGTAGGAAGCCAGGTAATCATTAACCGTGACCACGTGCACGCCCTCACCGGTGAGCGAGTTGAGGTAGGCGGGCATGGTTGCCACCAGCGTTTTACCTTCACCGGTTTTCATTTCGGCAATATTGCCCAGGTGGAGGGCCGCGCCGCCCATCACCTGCACATCATAGGGGCGCTGACCGATGGTCCGCACCGCCGCTTCACGCACCGTGGCAAAAGCTTCGGGAAGGATAGCATCGAGGGTTTCTCCCTCTTTCAGGCGCTCCTTGAAGCTATCGGTTTGCGCGCGCAACTCCTCATCACTCATCGCCGAGATATCACTTTCGAGCGCATTGACCTGCGCGGTGATGTTCTTCAGCTTCTTCAGCGTGCGGCCTTCGCCGGCGCGAAGGATACGATCAATCAAGCGTGCCACTTCGTCGAGCTCCTTACCGTGGGCATACGGATGCAATTGTACGGGGTAGAAGCGCGCCCCGCCGCACCTCTTTCACCATTAGCTTTGCGTTCTTCATTACGCTCAGTTTTTCACCAGCCTAGTGACAGACCTTCGCGCGCTTCTGTGCGTGGTTGCGAGCATAGGTACGACGACGCCGCTACCCCGCCGGCGCGCCCCCTAGGCCGTGCCTGTCAATCGAGACCGTGCGCACCCAACCTAGACCGTGCGCGCCACCACCGAGCGCGCATATTCCGCGAGGGCTTCGCGCACCGCCCCATTCTCCAGGTCAGCAATGGCGGCCACCGCGCGCCCGGCCCATTCCTCGGCAAGCGCCCGGGTTTCATCCATAACCGAATGATTCCGCAACGCGCCAAGCACGGTATCAAGGCGCTGCCCGGCCAGCTCCCCGCGGTCCAATTCCGCCAAGATCGCTAGCCCGGCGTCGTCCAAAATCCCCGCGGCGGCACGTTCCCGCAACAGAATCGTGGGCATGGTGTCCACCGATTCGCGCAGGTCCGTGCCCTGTTCTTTACCGGTTTCTTCGGAAACAACGTCGATATAGTCATCGGCGATCTGGAAAGCGATCCCCACGTTTTCGCCGAATTCTTGCACCTGGGCGGCAACGTGCGCGTACTCAGCTTCCCGGCTCCCGGCCGCCGCATACACGCCTTCGCGCGCGGAAGCCGCAATAAGCGAGCCGGTTTTCCCAGCTAGAACCTCCAGGTAGTGCGCCCGCGGGGACACCCCGGGCGTACGTCCCACGGTTTCCAGGAGCTGCCCGGTGCACAGGCGCCGGAACGTTTCCGCGTAATCCTTGACGGCCCGCGGCCCCAAATCCGCCATCATCGATGAAGCGCGCGAAAAAAGAATATCTCCGGCCATAATCGCCGCGGAATTCCCGTAGCTGCGGTGCGCGGCTGGAACCCCGCGCCGCAGCGGGGCTTCGTCCATAACATCATCGTGGTAGAGGGAAGCCAGGTGGGTCAGCTCCATCGCGACCGCCACGTGCTCGACCCGCTCCGATTCCGGCTCCGGGCCCAGATACCCGCAGAGCAGCGCCAGCGCCGGCCGCATCCGTTTCCCGCCCGCCTCGGCAAGATACGTGGTGATCGGGTCCACGCGCAGGTCACCAAAATGCGTGGCCGCGTCCAGCTTTTTTTCGACGACGCCGAGCCGCTCCCCCACGCGGGTGAGCAGCTCTTCGACAGTCAGGTCTTTCACGATAGCCAATCCTAGCTTTCCGATGGTGCGCCGGCCCGCGGCCCGGTGCCTCAATGCGCCGCCGGCAGGGTAGCGCGGTGCAGCGCAACGATCCCGTTGCACATATTACGGTATTCAACGTCGCGCCACCCGGCCGCGTGCAGCCAGCCAGCCAGAGTGCGTTGATCGGGCCAGTCGATAATCGATTCCATGAGATAGGCGTAGGCCGGGCCATCCGAGGAGGCCAGGGCCGCGACCCGGGGAAGCACGTGGCGCAGGTAGCCGTGGTAGAGGGTGCGGAAAGGCGCGCAGGTGGGAGTGGAAAATTCGGCGATCACCACGTGCCCGCCCGGGCGCGTCACGCGGGCCATTTCTTGGAGGGCCCGCATGGGATCGTGAATATTACGCAGGCCGTAGGAAATAGTCACGGCGTCGAACGTATTATCCGCGAAAGGAAGATCGCAGGCATCGGCCTGCACAAAACGCAAGTCAGGGTGGCGCAGGCGCGCAACCTCGAGCATCCCGTCCGAAAAATCGGCACCCACCACACGCGCCCCCACCCGGGCGAAGTGCTCGGTGGAGGTTCCGGTCCCGCAGGCCAGGTCGAGGATCTCCATCCCCTCGCGAATGCGCAGGGCTTCGGTGACGTAGCGGCGCCACAGCCGCACCTGCCCGAAGCTGAGCAGGTCATTGCTCAGGTCGTAGCGCGGGGCGACCTGGTCGAACATTCCGGCAACGGCGCGCGGATCTTTGCTGAGTTGTGCACGTGCAGACATGCCCTCTATTCAACCAGCTTGGGCGTATTTGGCAAGAGCGGAATTCTATCTGGCTGCGTTGCCGCGCGAAGTCCGCGTGCAGCCGCGTGCACATCCGCACAAAGTCCGCGTGCACATCCGCACAAAGTCCGCGTGCACATCCGCACAAAGTGCCCGGCTTCAGCGCGCGCCCCACGGGACCTCAAACCGGCGAATTTCCAACGGGCGGCGACTAGACTGAAAAAGAAGTCACGAATTGAGGAGTCATCATGTCCCTGCCCACGCCCATGCCAGCTATGACACCGCCGCTGCTGGCCGATGTGCGCCGCGATTTTGGCGCCCGTACCTGGATTGTGGCTCTTATGAGCCCCGTGATCGCGGTGGCGGTCACCTTCCTCGTCACGCTCTTCTTCGCCTGGCTCGGGCTGCGCGGCATGGGCGATCTCGATATGGGCGGGGTGAATCTTGGTGATGTGATCACCGCCCCGAAGTGGGCGGCCCTCACGCTACTGCTGGCCCTGGGTGGCACCGCGCGGGTGGTGGCCGAGCCGAATCTTGTGGATATGAGTTTCTTCGTTCCCGCCCTCACCCTCACCCTCCTTATTGGTCTTATCATTTACTTCCTCAACCAGTGGGTGGGCCGCGGCAAACGCAATTCCACCCTGCTGGTCTGGATTCCGGCCTGGGTTTCGGCCGGGGTGCTGGCGGCGATCGGTGCCGGGCTGGCGGCGTTCATGCGGGTGGACCTGAGCCCGGGCGGGGCCGTCATGGGGCAGCCCATTCCGCCACTGGCTCTGCAGGCCAGTCCCCTGTTCACCGCGCTCACCTGCCTCCCGCTCGGGCTTTTCGCCGCGGGCTTCGGGCGCATGACCACTGTGAAATCCACCCCGCGTAACCGTTTCACCCTCACGGCGGCCTCCTCTATTCCCACCTACGCGCACGCGGTGCGCCTGGCCTTCACCGCGTTTATCCTGGTGAGCTGCATTTCCGCCCTCGCCTTCGGCATTGACCTCATGGTGCGCCAAGATGCCAAGATCGCGTGGCTCCTCCTGGCCTTCCCCTTCTTCCTCACCACCGGGGTGATGACCATGTTCGGGGCGGTGGGCGCGTCCTTCGCGGCCGAATATGATGCCACCGGCCTGGGCATGGGCGTGAACGCCCAGGGTGATACCACTTTCCTGCTCTGGGATAACCTGGCCACCGCGCCGGCCATCGTTGCGCTTATCTCCATGGTGCTGGTGCTGGTGTGGACGGCCTACCGCTGGGGCCGCTCGCGCGATCCGCGTATGGAATTCGGTGCTATTGCCTGGACGGTGATGCCCTTCGGTTTCGGGGCCACCACCGCGGTGATCTGGGGCATTACCCGCGGCTCCGCCAAGATGGCGGCGCAGGGCATGGACCTGGCCAGCGCCAGTTACGACCTGCACTGGTACCTCATTTTCATCGGGATTGGCCTGGGCCTGGTGGTGGAAGCCTTCTCGCGGCCCTTCCGCACCCGCCCGCCCGAAACGATGGCCACGGGCTACCTCACCCCGCACGCCTCGGATATCCCGCATCATCCTTCCGTTCCCGGCGCCCCGGGCGGGATGCCCTTGCATCCGGAGTATCCGGGAACCCCGGTTGCGCCGGCTCCCCAGCAGCCGCAACCGCCGGTACAGCCGCCGATGCAGGCCCAGCCACCGCACGCACCGGCGCCCCGCCCCGAAGACCTGGCCTAAACCCTAGCGCGGGCTAGGTGATGCGCTCGGAGCGTTCCCCTCGATAGAATAGGCGGCCGTGGCAACTGTTACTGATTGGCTCGAAGGGGCGCGCGTTCGCACCCTTCCCGCGAGTGTCTCCCCCGTTATCGCCGGGGCCGGGATCACCCTGTGGGAAGGGACGCTGTACGGCCCGATTCTGGCCCTGGCTTTCGCGCTCGCCCTACTGTTGCAGATCGGCGTGAATTTCGCGAATGACTATTCCGATGGCATCCGCGGCACCGACGATCACCGCACCGGCCCGCCCCGCCTCACCGGCGGCGGCACCGTGCGCCCGGGCGTGGTGCTCGCAGTGGCCCTCACCTGCTTTGGCCTGGCGGCGCTCGTGGGCCTGGTGATTATTGCCTGGTGCGGGCAGTGGTGGCTTATCGCGGTGGGCGTGGGCGCGCTGCTGGCCGCCTGGTTCTATACCGGCGGGCGCCCCCCCTACGGCTATATGGGCTTAGGCGAAGTCTTTGTTTTTATTTTCTTCGGTTTGGTCGCCACCGCCGGCACCGTCTATATCCAGAGCGGCACGGTTCCCTGGCAAGCCTGGGTGGCCGGCAGCGCCGTCGGCCTCATTGCCTGCGCCATTCTCATGGCTAACAATATCCGCGATATTCCCACCGACGCTGTCACCGGGAAACGTACCCTCGCGGTGCGTCTGGGTGATACGTGGGCGCGGCGCGTTTATGTTCTTATGCTCGCGGTGGCGATGGGCTGCGGCGTCGTGCTGGCGTTCACGCCGAGCACCCACCAGGCGTCCCTCCTCCTCTACCTCCCCGCTTTCGCCATCGCTGCGCGCAATAGCTGGCGGATGCTCAGCCGCGGCCCCTCCCGCGCGCAGGGGCGTGCTCTCATCCCGGTCCTGAAAACTACCGGTATTACCGAGCTCGCTTTCGCGCTGGCGGTGCTGGTCTCGTTCTGGGCCAGTTCGCTCTTGGTCTAGGTGCCTGCAGCCTCCGCGCGCTAGCGACTAAGATGGTGGTATGGCCCGAGTAATTATGGCACTTCTTGCCGTCAGCATCTGGATTTACGGCATCATTGACGTCATCCGCACGGACACCACCCGCATGCCGGGCCGGCTGCGTAAGCCGGCGTGGCTCGCCCTCACGGTTCTGGTGCCGGTTCTCGGGTCGCTGCTGTGGATCGCTTTTTCTTTCCCGGTCAAGTTCCCGCAGCAAAATATTTCGCTCGGCTCTTTTGGGCGGGGTCGCTCTTCGTCGCAGCGGCGCCGTCGCCCCGTTGCGCCCGACGATGATCCGGACTTCCTGTCCCGTTTGGACGCAGAAAACCGTTTCCGCGAATGGGAGCGGCAACAGAAGGAGAACGACGCCGCACCCGACGCCGCATCGGACTCCCCCAGCGCCGGTGAATCGAAAGACGCGGGCAGCCCGGAAGCTGGCGGCGCGCAGCCAGGTAATCCGGAGGAACCTGAGGGCCGACCGGCATCCCAGCCGCCCGCGCAGGATTAACCCGCTAGTTTCTGCGAATCGCTCAGCCCCGCCAGTCCGGCGGGGCTATCTCTATCTTCGCGTCTCGCCTAGTCCCCGCGGTTTTCGTCCGCCGCGGAGACTCCCGGGGTAATATCGCGCGCCCGGGCCAGCAGTTCAGCCGCGGGTTCGGCGTAATCCACCGCCACCAGGCTGGTGCCCTGGAACGTCAACGAAGTCACCGAGCACAGCGCGCACTGGCGCCGGCGCGGATCGTGAGCGAGGGAACGACCTTCCACGAAGGAACGCAGCGTCCAAATCGGAAGCTGGTGGGATACCAGCACCGCCTCACCGCCGCGGGCCGCTGCCAGCCCGCGGCGTACCG
Source organism: Actinotignum timonense (assembly GCF_900155575.1). Taxonomy (GTDB): domain Bacteria; phylum Actinomycetota; class Actinomycetes; order Actinomycetales; family Actinomycetaceae; genus Actinotignum; species Actinotignum timonense. The sequence goes on from NZ_LT706966.1 coordinate 343,742, forward strand.
CATTCGTCATGCGCGCGGCAATATCCGTATAGGGTTCCCCCCAGGAGGGCCGGAAGGGGTTGATGTACCACGGCCAGAATTTCGGGGAGGCCAGAATCCAGCGATTCCGGTTGACATTAATGCCCTCGAAATTATTACCCGCTTCGATGAGGTTGGCATCGGTGCCAACCTCAAGATCGAAAAGTTCAGCGGTGGGGGTGGCAGTTTCAATAGCCCGCTCCAGGGGCGAAGATATCACCGCCCGCACATCGTGACCGCGGAAGAAATCCCGAACACTGCCGGCCATCTCCCGGCCCAGATCGGTGAGGTGAAAACCGGGTTGGCGGCCGTACAGTTCGCCGCTGGGGTTATCCACCTCTCCGTGGCGGACCAGGTGAACAACTGTTACGTCAATCATGATGCCAGTCTACGGCACCGGGAGCTGCCAGCCGGACCCCAAGCCCCCTCGCTTGGGAAATTCACTTGAAAAGCGCCATCCGACCGGCGCGCCCGAGAATACCTACGTGCCCGAACGCCTACCAAATATCGGCGGCGTTGCCCACCAGGCGAGTGCACAGCTCGCCCATCTTGAGGAAGTCATCATGACCGAGTTTGTCCACGAGGTGAGCGCGAACCGAGATCACGTGGGTAATGGCCGCCTTTTGCAGCAGCTTGAAACCTGCATCCGTGAGCGTGCAATCCACCCCGCGCCGGTCATGCGCGTTGGCGGAGCGTGCCACCAGGCCGCGCGCCTCCAGGCGGCGGACGGTGTGGGTAAGCCGCGAGCGGGAATGTACCATCACATCGGCGAGAGTCGACATCCGCATGCAGCGATTTTCCGCCTCGGAAAGGCGGGCCAGAACGTCATATTCGTTCAATGACAGATTGTGATTGACCATGAGTGCGTGGTTGAGCGCCTCTGAGGTCACGGCTGTCGCGCGCAGATACGCGCGCCAGGCAAATTGTTCCTCTTCAGAAAGCCAGCGAACTTCCGCGGCCATGAGATTCATCCCTTCGTCAGGCACGATGTCACGTCGTGACATTAACGGCAACTCACACGGGGTGTGCGAGTCTTCATTACGTCGTTGCGCCCGCGCCGGACGCAACACATCCAGCTTGCGCTGGATGAACGATGACGCCACTTCTCCCCCATTTTCCCACGCGGGAACCCAGGAGCGAAAGGCCTTAAGTGGTGCTTGTAGCGCGGTACCGCGCGCAGCACGCCCGTGCCTGGCGAAGCGCCGTCGACCACAGCATCACGTGAAGTATACCTTTGTACGAACGCAACTCAGAGTTACATTCTCTTTTTAGGAAGGTCACCCTTACCTAGGTAGTAATAATGATAAGTATTTTTGCCCGAATTGTCAAGGTTTGCTCGATGAGCATCCCATGAATATGTGAGCACTTTCACTTGCCCCTTGATTTCGATGCCGAGGCGTTAAAACAAAGGATAAAACAAAAAGGCCCGGACATCCGGGCCCTTCCGCACGCGGGGAACTACTTCTTGTTCCGACGCTGGTGGCGAGTTTTACGCAGCAGCTTACGATGCTTTTTCTTCGACATACGCTTGCGGCGCTTCTTAATAACGGAACCCACAGGCACCTCCAAAACTAGATCGCGGGGAATCGCCCCGATGGAACATCACAGTATCTTACCGGCCCGCGCCCGCCTATGCGTAGCGCGTGAATCAGAACACGGTTAAATTCACAACCGCTCCGGGCCTGCCACCGTTTCTAGCGCCCCTTTTCGAGCGACTCTTTTCGGGCGACGACGCCGCATCGGCCACGGACCGCACTATTCCCCAACCGCGCGCTGTTGCGGGACGCTATTTCCAGTCAGGAGTGCTTCAACAGCGCTGGCGGGTACCCGGTAGGAGCTTCCCACCCGCACGGCCGGCAGATCGCCGGCGTGAACCATGCGGTAGACGGTCATCTTCGAGACACGCGTCAATTCAGCCACTTCCGCGACGGTGTAAAACTGCGGAGACGAAGGCATTTGCATCTGGTTCATCCCATCATCCTGGAGTAATTTTTTGCCACATCGGCAACAGCTACAGCAAGGATATCCCATATTCTCAGCATTCACAGCATTTTCTGCATGTTATGTGCCGCTTTTCCGTGAGGTACGTGGCAGGGGAATATACTACGGAACAGGTACGCGGCGTTTTTCCTGGCCGCAGCCGCTAGCTCGAGGACCCGGAGGACGCCCATGGCAGCACACCCTGAGGTGGCATCCGCGCGCCTGAGCTGGCGTGATCGGCTGGCGGCCGTGGGTGGACGCGTGGATCGGGTGGCGCGGGATCGCCCCGCGCGCCTGGCGCTCCTTATTTTTGCACTCATTATTTTGTTCCTCACTGCCGCGCTTTCTTTGCCGCTGGCAACCACCACGGGGAAGAGCGCGCCGTTTATTGATGCGCTTTTTACCGCGACCTCGTCCGTGTGCGTGACTGGCTTGGTGACGGTTGATACCGCGACGTACTGGTCGGTGTGGGGCCAGCTTTTTATTTCTTTCGGGCTCATTGTGGGCGGCCTGGGCGTGATGACGCTGGCCTCGATTCTGGGGCGGGCGGTTTCCCGCCATGTGGGTCTCACGCAGCGCATGCTTACCGCGGAGGAGAATCAGTCGAGCCTGGGCGAGGTAGGTACGCTGCTGCGCGCGGTGATTATTGTGGCGTCGACGGCGCAAGCTATTTTGTTCCTGGCCCTCCTCCCCTTCTTTTTGCGCAATGGCGAGGCCCTGCTTCATGCTCTCTCGCATTCCTATTTCATGGCGGTCTCCATCTTTAATAACGGTGGCTTTGTGATCATGCCGGAGGGCGTGAGCCCGTATGTGGGGCAGTGGGCGCTGACTATCCCGATTATTTTGGGCACTGTTGCCGGGGCCATTGGGTTCCCGGTTGTTTTGGATATGTGGCGTAATCGTTCACGCCCGCGTAAATGGTCGGTCACCACGAAGATCACGCTGGTCACCTATATCAGCTTGGCGGTGCTCGGCGCGGTTTTCCTGGCGGTGCTGGAATGGAATAACCCGAATACCCTGGGCAATTTGGCGGTGGCCGATAAAATCAACGCCGCGCTCACGCTGTCGGTGGATGCCCGTTCCACGGGTTTGACCACTATTGATGTGGGTGCGATGGGTGAAACATCGTGGATCCTCCTTGATTCGCTCATGTTCATTGGTGGCGGTTCGGCTTCCGCGGCGGGCGGCATTAAGGTGACGACTTTCGCGGTGCTGTTGCTGGCTATTCGGGCCGAGGCGCGCGGTGATCGCGATACCGAGGCTTTCGGGAAGCGCATCCCGGCCGAGGTGTTGCGCTTGGCTATTGCGGCAACGTTCGCCGGCGGGATCATGGTGGTGACCGGTTCGGTGGCGCTGCTTCAGCTCACGAATTTCACCTTCTCGGAGATTCTGGTCGAGGTGATTTCCGCTTTCGCTACCTGCGGTTTGAGCACGGGGATTACCGGGGCGCTACCGGCCAGCGCGAAGTTCGTGCTGGTGCTCCTCATGTTCTTTGGGCGCACGGGCACGATGACGCTCGCTGCTGCATTGGCGCTGCGTTCACGACGCCGCACCATCCGGCTGCCCGAAGAGCGGCCGATTATCGGCTAAGCGGGCAGATGGCTTATCCCGGGGTTACCTACGCGAGCTTCGACGCTTGGTGCCGGCTGAGCCGCCGTCGTTCCGAAGAATGCTGCGCAAAGAGGAGAGGAACAAAAGCACCGCAACCACTATGGCCGGGGCGAGAGCGTTCGGGGTTGCCGGCGGGAAAATACGGTTGAGGAGAGTCACCGTAAGAAAAGCGACCCCGCCGCCAATCGCAGCCACCACCAGCGCTTTAAGAACGCCTACCGCGAGCGCGCGCCAATCCTTCATAACATCCCCTACCTACCCAGATTTCCATTTTCTTAAACACAGAATTTCAGTTCGACCTCTAGTCAAGCCGATCATTGCTTGGCATGAAAAGCGGGATGCTCGAAAGGGGCATATCGAGTTCCCTAGCAACGCTCATGAGTTTGCCGGCCAAAACTGGCCATACTAGCTCAACAACATCAGCATGCTGAACATTTTCACGAGACACTTGGTTGCCTATACGAACCCGGGCTTTAACATGCGAAGAATACATCTGTCTTCCAGCGTCTTCAGCCATAAGGCCCATGGTCACATCAACGAAAACAGTACCCTGAAATTCTCCTGCGAGTTCGAGAATTTTGGAGTCAATCTTCATCTTGCACTCGAGCGTATCAGGGCGAGTCTCCAAGCTTCCGTTAACTTCACCGGAGACTTCCAAAAATCTCACTTGTTGCACATCATCCTTGAGTAACATATTCAACCCCCACGTCAGGAACCGACTCGTCAATAGTTTCAGTCCAGCTGTACGAGTAATCACGGTCAAGATCTTCGACCGTATAGGAGATGGCTGCACCGATAACCACAGCGTAAAGCTGAAGAGTATGAATCGTTGGATTAGTTATGCCCGACTCCAACTCAGAAACCGCAGATTGCGTGGTGCACATTCTGCTTGCAACAGTTTCTTGAGAAAGACCTTTGCGCATCCGTATGGCTTTAAGTTCGCGCAGTAGACGCCGCCTACGGGCCGCCTGGAGGCGTGACCTCTCACGAACTACGAGCAGACTTTCTTCCATCACATTCCCCTTCATATCGGATATATACGATACACATTTACTCTAGCAGTTGTATCCATGCTTCACCACGCTCTTGAGCCAATGCGATACTTGCGTTTTGTTCTTCCTTCCACCGCGGGCCTGCGGACTTGACAGCGAGACAGAGAGAAACAAGCCCTTCCCATTCTTCAGGCTCGCCATAATAGATCCTCACATGGAACGTCGCTTCCCCAATAGGAAAAGAACTGAGCAGACGTATTTCCGCGACTCCTGGCCGGCTCTTACAACGAGTTACCGCCTTGTACTCAAGATCACCAAACGCAGCGGAATCGAGCAGTTCTTCAATTTCACCGGCTAGGTACATAGCGGTATTCAAACCAGCACCCTCACCTCCAAAAAGCTGGAGGATGGTCGCAAAATCTTGAGAGAGCCAGCACCCCGGATCATCCCATCTAGCTTCAATACCCACAGACCCAGGCCCTGGGTGAGCCCAACGGTAGGTATGCGTCACAATGTCACGCCCGCGATTGGCGCGAGTGCGTAGCGTGCCTTCCTGTGCCATAACGAACTTGTACATGCATTCATGGTCGCACGGGCTTACGACATGAATTTTGGCGTGGAGCGTTAGACTACGAGCCAGAGATATTGTGATCGGAGAAAGGGCGGCTATGCCGGATACGCGCGACGAACAAGCCATCCTCGTGGTGGGGCTGGGGCGTTTTTCGACCGCCATCGCCACCACGCTCGATGATTTGGGGCGTGACGTGCTCGTCGTCGAAAGGAATCCCGATACCGCGCAGCGGTGGAGCCATCGCTTGCGGGTGGTGGAAGGGGATGCCACCAGTATGGAGGTGCTCGACCAGGTGGGCGCGGGGGATTTCACCGTGGCCGTGGTGGGCGTGGACACCTCGCTGGAGGCTTCCGTGCTGGTGACCGCGAACCTGGTTGATCTGGGGATTCCGCAGATTTGGGCGAAGGCGGTTTCGCGTGCGCACGGCCGTATTTTGCGACGCATCGGCGCCCACCACGTCATTTATCCGGAGTAGGACGCCGGTACGCGCGTGGCACATATGGTCTCGGGCAGGATGCTCGACTATATCGAGATGGAGGACGGCTTCTCCATCGTGAAGATGCGCCCGCCGCGGGAAATTCGCGGTTTCACCATCGCGAAATCGCGTATCCGTGAGCGTTTCGGGGTGCGGATTATCGGGGTGAAGGCACCGAATCAGCCCTTTGAATACGCCACCGAGGACACCCTCATCGGGGCAGATGACACGATTATCGTGTCCGGTGATACCGAGCTATTGGAGGAGTTCGCTAACCGGCAGGGGTGGATCCCTGCGGTGGGTTCGGCTCGGTAACGGGCTCGACTCAGTAGGGATTCGGTAGCGATTCGGTAGCGACTTTTAGCTCGCGATTTTTATGTCGTAGGCCCCCTCTAGGATGGTGGCATGGCAAAACAACCGGCAACCGTGTACGAATGCAGCGAGTGCGGGTGGTCCACCGGCAAATGGATGGGCCGCTGCGCGCGGTGCGGCTCGTGGGGCACGCTTGATCAACACAGTCCGGCCGCACCCTCCGCGGCTCCGGCCGCTTTAGCACCAACTTCACCGGCGCAACCCATCACCTCGGTGCCGGCTACCGCCGCGCGGAAAATTCCCACCGGGGTATCCGAATTGGATCGGGTGCTGGGCGGTGGTTTGGTTCCCGGCGCGGTAATTTTGCTTGCCGGGGAACCGGGGGTGGGCAAATCTACCCTGCTCTTGGATGTGGCGGCGAAGGCCGCGCGGGCTGCGGCGCGCTTGGGGCGGGCGCCGGTCCTCTATATTTCCGGGGAGGAATCGGCTTCCCAGGTGCGCTTGCGCGGGGAGCGCATCGGGGCGATGGATGAGCATCTGCTTCTTGCTTCGGAAAGTGATATCGGGCGGGCCCTCGGGCATATTGAAAACGCCCGGCCTTCCCTTCTTATTGTGGACTCGGTGCAGACCTTGGCCGATGCTGAGGTAGCGGGAACTGCGGGCGGGCCGGCGCAGGTGCGGGCCGTGACCGCGGCGCTCGTGAGCGTGGCCAAAACGCACGGACTGCCGGTGGTGCTGGTCGGGCACGTCACGAAAGATGGTTCCATTGCCGGGCCGCGCGTCCTGGAACACCTGGTTGATGTGGTCTGCCAGTTCGAAGGGGATAAACACTCGCGGCTGCGTTTGGTGCGCGCGGTGAAGAATCGGTATGGGGCTACCGATGAAGTCGGGTGTTTTGAGCTCACCGAAAGCGGGATTGTGGGCCTACCCGATCCCTCGGGGTTGTTCCTTTCCGCCCGGGATCACACCGTGCCCGGCACCTGTGTATCGATGACTCTGGAAGGGCGGCGGCCCATGCCGGTGGAAGTCCAGGGCCTGGTGGTTCCTTCGTCCGGGCGGCCGCAGCGCACCAATTCCGGGGTGCTTTCCGCGCGGGTGGCCATGATGGTCGCGGTGCTGCAATCACGCCTGGGCTTGAGCCTGGATCAGAAAGATATTTTTGTGTCCACGGTGGGCGGGGCGCAGGCAAGCGAACCGGCCGCGGATGCCGCGATTGCTTTGGCGCTGGCCTCGGCCTATATGGATCTGCCGCTTGCTCCCGGGGTGATCGCCATCGGGGAAGTGGCCCTTACCGGGGAACTCCGCCCGGTCACCGGCCTCCCCCAGCGCCTGAACGAAGCTGCCCGGCTCGGTTTCACCCTCGCCATTGTTCCCGAACGCACCGATAGCTCGAAGCTCCCCGCGGGGATTCGGGTGCAACGCTGCGCGGATATCCGCCAGGCCCTGGAAGCGGTGCTTCCCACCGGGTAAGCCGCTAAGGCCGGGCATAGATGGCGTAGGCACAGAAAGAAAGTGGTACCTGCGCGGCGGGCCCCGGTTAGTTCGCCGGCTCGGAATCCCCTTCCGGCGCGGGTGCTTCGGCACCTTCACCGCTGCCGGCCTCGGGAGCGGGTGCCGCTTCTTGGTTCTCGCTTTCCGTGCCATTTGCCGCGGGGCTCGGATCCGCGCTGGGCGCCGGGCTAGCATCCGTGCTCGGTTCGGCCCCGGCCTCATCATCCGGGCGGGCGGGCTGCTTGCCGCCCCCGGTAATCAGCTCAAAGACGGCGGTAGCGGGAGAAGCTGCGCCGTCGGCAAAAATAGCTTCCGCCTTATACGTGCCCGGTGTGGACAGCGAGCCCGCACTGCCGCACCCGGCACCCTCGTTCCCGCCCGGCCATGTCACCGTGGTCACGGCGTCCATCCCGCGATCCAGCAGCAGACGGCGATGTTCATCCCCGGCCTGGCACGCCGCGGTATTCGCCACCTGGTGCCCGCCGGACGTAATCGACACATTGAGGTTGCCCCACCCGGCATCCACATAGCACGGATTCGTGGTCGATTTATTCGTCAGTTCCACGGAGAAAGATACCGGCGCGCCCGCACCGCGTTCGTTATTCGTCACCCGCATCCGCAGCATATCCGGAGTGCAGGCCACCGGCTCGTAGAAAGCGGTCGGGACCGCAGCCTGGGCTTCCGCGTGCTCCTGAGAACGCGAGGCCGCAAATTTAAACGTCACCACCGCGCCGATCACAATCGCGAGCGCGGCAAAAATCCACAGCCAATGCTTCGGCTCCAAACGCGCGAAAATCGAAGTCTTTTCCCGAACCCGGCTCTGGCCGCGCGGGCCCGCCGGTACCGGGCGGCGCCGGCGAGTAGAAGCCTGGCGCTCCCGGCTAGTGCGCTGGCGGGCACGCTCCTGCCCGGCACGTTCGCGAGGCGAACGCACTCGAGTGGTTCGCTGGCCTGCGCGTTCGCGGGGAGAGCGCTGGCCGGAGCGTTCACGAGTAGTGCGCTCCCGAGTAGTCCGTTCCCGCGCGCTGCGCTCCCGATTGACTTGCTCCCGGCCTGAGCGCTGCCGAGCCGCCGGTGCACTCGTCTGGCCGCTGCGCTGCCCGCGTTCCGAAGGCGCCGATTGTGCCGAGCGCCGCGGCCGCGCAGCCTGCGCCCCGCGCTCCGAGCTCCGTTCCGCCTCGCGCTCTTTCCCGCGGACCGGGCGTTCACGCTGGCTTTCCCCGCGCCTCACTCGCGCGGTTCGCCCAGCCTGCTCCTCGCGCCGCTCGCGGCCACGCCGCGGCGCACCACCCGTGGGCCGCTTATGCGCGCGGCGCTCTCCGCCCGTTTCTTTCACGGATCCACGGTACCAAAACGTGCATAATCCCCGCGTTTCCGGCACACTACAGATAATGCTCAAGAATCTTTTAAGGTGGTACGACGGCGCAGCGCGGCCACTACCGTGGCGCGCGCCCGGCACCTCCCCGTGGGCAATCCTGGTATGCGAAGTGATGAGCCAACAAACCCCCGTCGCCCGGGTCGCGCCCGCCTGGCGGGCCTGGCTGGAACGCTGGCCCACCCCGGCCGACCTCGCCGCGGCCGCCCCCGCGGACGTGCTCATTATGTGGGACAGGCTCGGCTACCCGCGCCGAGCCCTGCGCCTGCGTGAATGCGCTATTGCCCTGGTGGAACGGCACGGCGGCCGCGTCCCGCGCACCCGCGCCGAACTCCTCGCCCTGCCCGGCATCGGCCCCTATACGGCCGACGCGCTCCTCGCCTTCGCCTTCCAGGAACGCTCGGTTGTCCTCGATACGAATATTCGCCGGGTCCTCGCTCGGGTATACGACGGCGTTGCTCTGCCGCCCGCCCATCAAACAGTTCGAGAACGCGAGCGGGCCGCTGCGCTTGTTCCCGCGGATGGCCCGAGCGCGGCGCGCTGGAACGCGGCCCTCATGGAGCTGGGCGCCCTGGTGTGTACCGCACGCGAACCGGCCTGTTCGGGGTGCCCGCTGCGCACCGAGTGCCGCTGGCTGGCGGCCGGGAAACCAAAGAATGCCGCCCCGCGCACCACCCAGAAATTCACCGGGACCCAGCGGGAAGCCCGCGGAAAAATCATGGCGGTCTTGCGCAAGCACCGTGGCGGATGTGCAAGACCGGACTTACTGCGCACTAGTCATCTGAGCGAGGAGCGTTTCGCTCCTGCCCTCGCCTCGCTCCTCGAGGATGGGCTCGCTCAGGAAAGCGAAGGCCGCTACCACCTACCTACCGCTGCGGGCGCGAGCACCTAAGCGACCGGAAGCGGAAGATGTACCGAAGTGGCTGGAGCCGAAAAGTCCACTGGCGTCACCGGAAGCGGAGGTGCCCCCGGAATCGCTGGAGCCGAGGTGGCCTAGAACGTCAGCTAGAAATACCGTGGTATCCGCGATGACGCGGGCGGCTTCAGGCAAAAGCCGCACTCGCTGGAGAAAAGCGTGCATCACCCCGGGAATAACCTCCAGGCGTACGCGCACCCCGCTCACCTCGAGGTGCGTAACCAGCGCCTGACTATCGGCCAGCAGCGGATCACACTCCCCCACCGCGAGGAAAACGGGCGGGCAGCCGCGCAGCTCGGTGCGCAGCAGCGCGGTATCCGGGGCCGTGGCCCGCTCGGTGGGCGAAGAAAAATAGAGGGAGTCGTAGTAGGCGCGATCCGCGGGGCTCATTCCATCGGCGGTATCACCGCCATCCGCAGTATCAATATCGCTCGTAGTATCCGTATTACATGCGGGCTTGCCCAGCGATTCGCAAGCGGCAGTGGCTGCGGCAGTAGCTGCGGTAGCGGGCAGGCCGTATTCGCCGTAGTACAAAACAAGTGCGCTTATCCGCGCCGCAACCCGCTTCCGGGCTGCGGTCTCGGACGCGTCCGCGTGAGCCACGCCCTCACCAGTCAACCGCTTGAGCCGCCACCAAGTCCCTAAGCTCAGGGTTGCCCCGCAAGAATCCCCCACCAGCACGATAGGACAGTTGGGAAAGCGGCGGGCCAGCTCGATAACCACGTCCTCACATTCCTCGGATATGCGCGGGTAGCGCGCCCCGGGCGCCAAAGTGTAATCCACGCTCACCACCGCGGCACCGGTAGCGGCGGCCAGCTCGCGGGTGAGGCGGTCATGGGTGGCCGGGCTGCCCACGCAGTAGCTCCCGCCGTGCAGATACACGATGATGGGCCGGGTGGCGCCCGCCGGGAGCTGCGTCGTCGTACCTAATTCGGTAGGTGAAAGTGCGCGGCGCCCCGTTGGTGAAAGTGCGCCGCACCCTACGGGCGAAAGCGAACCGCACCCCGCGATCCGCGCATCCCGCAGCGGCGAATAGACCCGCACCGGAACCGGGCCGTGCCGGGTCGGAAGCGTATCCGCACGCCACGCAACCTGCGGCCCGCCCTCATTCCACCAGCGGTGCTCGGCTTCGTAACGCGCCTGCATGGCGGCGGGTTCCCCGTGCCCGTGATGCGGGAGGGCGAGCCGGGCGTCCTGCGCCAGGGCCGCCCGCATCGAGGCCGATAATCTCACGTCCGAGCTAGACATAAAGTCATCATAAAGGCCCGAACCGCCCCGGTACGATGAAGGAATGCCTTGTAGCCCCGCGCTGCTCGCCGTGCCGAGCCAGCTTTCCGCAGTCCTCACGAATAAAACCCTCCTCGCGAATACCTCCCTCCTCACCGGTACCACGTTCACGCCCGTACCCGATGCGGTCGGCGGGCAGCTGTGGCTTTCCGCGCTCCTGGCGGCGCTTCCGCTTCTGGTGTTCTTCGTGCTCCTTGGGGTGTTTTCCATTGCCACGCACTGGTGTTCCCTTATTTCCCTCGGCCTGGCCCTGGTCATCGCCGTGACCGGTTTCGGGATGCCGGCGGACCTGGCCGGACTCTCCGCCCTGCAAGGCGCGGCATTCGGGCTTTTCCCCATCTGCTACATCGTGATTATGGCGGTGTGGCTCTACAACCTCACCGAAAGCTCGGGGCGCAGTAAGGACGTCCAGGCGGTCTTCGCGGCGCTGGGCCGCGGGGATATGCGGGTGCAGACCATCCTCATCGGTTTTATTTTCTGCGGCCTCATCGAAGGGCTGGCCGGATTTGGCGCACCGGTTGCCATTAGCTGCGCCATGCTGCTGGCCATCGGCCTACCTCCGGTCAAGGCAGCGCTGGCCACCATGGTGGGCAACGGCATCAACGTGGCCCTGGGCGCCATGGGTATTCCCCTCACCACCGTGGCCCGCATGGGCGGGGTGGCTGATCCCATGGACGTGGCCGCGGTAGCCGGGCGTATTATCCCGGTGGTGGCCGTGGGCGTGCCCCTCCTCCTCGTTTTTATCGTGGACGGCAAACGCGGGGTGAAAGACACCTGGCCGGTGGCCCTCACCGCCGGCATCGGCATGGTGGCCGGGCATGTGATCGCCTCGAATTTCATTTCTCACGAACTCATCGCTGTGATCGCCTCCCTTCTTTCCTTCGCTCTCACCGCCGTGCTGCTCACCCGCTGGCGCCCGGCCCGCACCCCGACCGAATTCGCCAGCGCCCCCGCGGGTGAGAAAATCTCCGCCAGCCGGGTATTCCTGGGCCTGCTCCCCTACCTGCTGGTTGTGGTGGTCCTCGCGGTCACCAAATTGTGGCGGGTTACCGTTCCGGGCACCTCCGGCCCGGGTGGTGCGAGCGGCCCCGGCAGCCCCACTGGCGCGGCCGGCGCCGGCGCCCCGCGCCGCATCGAATTCCTGGCCCAAACCGATATCAGCTTCGGCTGGCCCGGCCTACACGGGCACCTGGTGGACCAGGCCGGTAACGCCCTGTCCACCACCACCTTTACTTTCAACTGGCTCTCCTCCCCGGGGACGATGCTGTTCCTCACCGGAGTGGTGGTCACCGCGGTGTACGCGCGGTGTTCCTCCGGCGGGCGCTACCCCTATTCCTTCCGCACCGGCCTGGCCACCCTGGGTGCCACCGTGGCGAACCTGGCCGTGACTGTGGGAACGATTGCCACCATTATGGCCCTCGCCTACGTCATGAATTTCTCCGGCCAAACCCAGGCCATCGGTGCTTTCATGGCCCTGGCCGGCACCGCTTTCGCGGCGCTTTCCGCCTTCCTCGGGTGGATCGGCACCGCGGTGACCGGATCGGCTACCTCCTCGGCCGCGCTCTTCGGGAACCTGCAAGCCACCGCGGCCGCCGGGGCCGGCATCGACCCGCATCTCCTCCTGGCCGCCAACCAGCTCGGGGGCGGGCTCGGGAAAATCGTCAGCCCGCAAAACCTCGCGATTGCGGCCACCGCGGTACGCGCCCCGGGCAGCGAACCGGAACTGCTGCGCCGCGGAGCTGCCTATTCGCTCGGGTTGCTCGCGCTGCTGACCCTCGTCGTCGTGCTGGCCGCGAGCGGGGTGCTGAGCTTCATTACCGCGTAAAACGGACGCGCGCTGCGGCTAGCCAACCGGGGCGTCTGCTCTGCAACTAGCCAAGCCGCGCACTCGCTCGGCAACTAGCCAACCGGCACACCCGCCGTACAGCTAGCCAGCCCGGTCGCACTGGCCTACCCTGGAGAGCATGGCTTTTGAACAAATTACCGACGCTGTTGCTTTCCACGCCGAAGGCCCGGTGTGGTCGGAAAGCTGGGGCGGGCTGCGTTTCGTTGATATGCTGGCCGGCGACCTGCTCACCCTGCGTAGTGATGGCGGAGTGGATCGCCTGGCCACCGGCTCGAAAATCGCGGCATTTGTGCGCCCGCGCACTGGCGGAGGTTACGTCGTCGCCACCGAACGCGGGCTGGCCTTAGCCGATACCGCCACGGCCGCCCCGCGCACGGCCGCAACCCTGTGGAACAGCCCCGCGTACCGCATGAACGAAGGCACCGCGGATCCGTGGGGCTACCTCTACGCCGGCTCCATGCCCTACACCCGCGACGCCACCACCCGCGGCACGGCGCGCCTCTACCGCATCTCCCCCACCCTCGAGGTCAGCGTGGTTTTGAGCGATGTCACCACCTCGAACGGCATCGGTTTTTCGCCCGACCGCACCCGTGCCTACTACATCGACACCTCCACGCGCGCGATTTCTGTTTTTGAGGTCGACGACGCAGGCGCACTTCAGCATCGCAGCGACTTCCACCGCGTGGAAGGTGCGAGCCCGGACGGGCTGACCGTCGACAGCGAAGGGAATGTGTGGGTGGCCCTCAACCGGGCCGGCATCATCCGGGTCCTTGATCTGAGCGGGCAGATCGTGCAGGAATACCAGCTCCCGGTGACCGGGACCACTGCGGTGACCCTGGGCGGTGAGGATGGCAAGGATGTTTTCGTGACCGTCTCACGTGAAAATGATGATTCGCGGGGCGCGGGGGCGCTGTGGTGGATGGACGGGCCGGTGGCCGGCCAACCTACCTTGCCTTTTGCGGGGTGACACCGCCGGTATGGGCAAGCACCGCGCCCGCGTCCACCCCGAGCCGGGCCTGGCGTGCCCGCTGTAAGGCGCGCAGTGCCTCCCAGGCACTCTCCTGCCCCAGCAACACCGCGTCAATGAGCCGATCCTGCGCTTGCTCCAGCACACTATCTGCGCGGCCGGCATCGGAGCGGACTGCCCCAGTGCGGCTGGCATTAGAGCGGCTAGCATCAGCACCGCGGGCCTCCGCCCGGCTGGCCGCGTACAGCATGGTGTGGAAGGTGAGCGGGCGGTGGAGTGCTTCCAGGCGCTTCGAACCGGAAACTTCCACGAGGGTGTGCAGCACCCGGCTGGGCTGCTCCCCGCGGGCCGCGCGCAGCGGGCGCAAGTCCGGGTGGCCGGCCATAATCCGCGCCAGCGCTAGGGATTCACTAATCTCCAGCAGCGCCACGATCTCAGGAATCTCGAAGCCGTCCACGGTAACTACCCGCGGGTGTTTACGTGCTTCGCGCTCGACCAAACCGTCCGCAATCAAGGATTCGACCGCGATGCGGGCGGTGGAACGGGCCACCGAATATTCCTCCGCAATCGCGGCTTCGGCCAGGCGCTCCCCCGGCGCGATATTTCCGGAAAGGATGCGTTCACGCAGGTGGTCAGCCAGATCATCGGCAAGCCGGCGAGCCATCAGCACTCCTTTCCTCCGCGGGATAACGAGCTGGGTGAGTACCCGCTCCCGCCTTATCCTAGGTAAACTGACTGTCAGTTTCCACTGTGATTTTACGCCCGCGCGCCGCACGCACGAAAGGAGGGATCATGGCCGCCACGCGGTTCCCACCGGGCTCTACCTCAGCCCCGGATTACTACCGCTGGCGCGCCCACGTCTTCCTCGTTGTCTATATCGGCTATGTATTCGCCTACACCACCCGCAATAACCTCAAAGTGGTCTCCGCCCGCTTCGTGGAAGAAGAAGGCTGGTCCCTCTACCAGGTCGGTTTCGTGCTCAGCGCCTTCACCCTCGCCTACGGGTTCGGGAAAATCATTTTCGGCATGGTGGCCGACCGCGTCTCGCTGCGCCGGCTCTTCGGCGGGGCGCTCATTATTTCCGGAACCCTGTGCATCCTCACCGGTTTCCCCAGCTCCCCCCACGCTATCGCGGCCCTGACCTTCGCGAACGGACTGGTGCAATCGGCCCTCGCCCCGGCCGCCCTGGTCCTCCTGGGGGCCTGGTACCCCAATTCTTCGCGCGGTTCGCGGGTGGCGATCTGGAATACCTCCCAAAACCTGGGCGCCGCGCTCCTCCCGCTGCTGGCCGGGGCGCTCACCGGCTGGAGCCTGGCCCATTTCCATATTTTCCTCATCCCGGGCCTGTTCACTATCGCGGTGGGCATCTGGGCCTACCGCACCGGCGCGGACCGCCCCTGGCGCCAGGGCCTACCCACCCTCACCATGCTGTTCGGCCCGGCCGGCACCCCGCAGCTGAGCACCCGCGCGGACGGCTACTGGCCCACGGTGGTGCGGGCGGTGCTCACCAACCGCTGGATCCTCACCCTGGTCGGCATTAATACGCTGCTGTATTGCATCCGTTTCGGGGTCATCAACTGGGTGGTTATTTTCGCGGCCGCCCACACCACCGGGCGCGACGGCGAAATCGCACTGGCCGGCGCGGAACTGGCGGCGATTCCGGCTTCCTTCGCTTTCGGGGCCTACGCGGCGCGCTACCCTAACCGGGCTTCGTCGGCCGCCATGAAAGCGATGCTGGCCCTGGCCGTGGCACTCGCCGCCTGGCCCCACCTGGCTTTTAGCAGTTCTTCGGCGGCCGGCGCGCTGCTGCTCGGTGCCCTCATTTACGGACCTCAGGTGAGTATTAATATGCTCACCCTCTCCCTGGTTCCCGATAATGTGGCGGGGGCTGCCACCGGGGTGGTGGGCGCGGCCGGCTACCTGGCCGGCGAAACCCTCGCGAATTTCCTCATCCCCCACCTGGTGACCGGCTACGGCTGGACGGTGGCCTACACCAGCCTCGCCCTCACCGCCCTCATCTGCGCGGCCGGTTACGCGAGCTTGCGCGGCCCGGAAATGCGCAGCCTGCGGTATTAAGTACGACGGCGCAGCTAGCTGGCCGCCAGCACACCCGCGCGGGGCCCGAATCCTCGGGCCCCGCGCCGGCGTCGTCGTACATTATGCAGAGTTAGGCCTGCACCACGGCCTGTTCGCGCCGCGAGAGCGAAAGGTACATAACCCCGGCCGCCACCGCGATGCCGGCGAGCAGCGTGAAGGAGGCCGCCCAGGAGAAGCGTTCGGCGAGGATCGGCATAATGAGGTTCGCGCCCATTTCGCCCACGATATATCCGAAGAGCCCCACGAAACCGACCGCCACCCCGGCCGCCTTGAGCGGCACGAAGTTGAGAGTGAGGATATTGACGATGAGCTGCGGGCCGTAAATCAGCGCGCCCATAAGCCCAGAAACGATGAGGAGCACCACGTAATTGTCGTTGCCCATGTAGACCCAGATGAGGCCGGCCAGGCACAGCAAACCGAGGAAGCCCACCACCGACTGGCGGTTGGGGAGCTTGACGGAAATCCACGCAAAGAGGAAGGAACCGGGAATCGCGATCCATTCCAGCACCGAGAAAGCCGTGGAGTACTGCGCTTCCGTGAAGCCCATTTCGGTGCCGAGGAAGGCCGGCATCCAGTTGAGCACCCCGAAACGCAGGAAGTAGAGCGCGGCGTTGATGAAGGCCACGGTGAGGACCAGCGGGGAGGTGAAAACGAAACGCACCAGGATATGCCAGTAGCTTTCGTCGGGGGTTTCGTCGGTATTCGGTTCGCCGGCCTTCCCGTAGATCTGGCGCAGAGTGGGCATGCCTTCAGCTTCGGGGCGGTCCCCGCCGTACTTCCAGAAGAAGATCGAGAGGCCGAAGACCACCAGGCCCGGGCCCCAGAAGGCAATCGCGCCGCCGCTGGGTCCGCCCAGGGCCAGCAGCCAGGTGATCATGAGGGGCAGCAGCGCCCCGCCCAGGTTCTGCGAGGTATTCCAGATCGCGATACCGGAACCGCGGGTTTTATTCGGGTACCAATTCGCGATCATCGCCATGGACGAAGGCGCGAGCGCCCCCTGCGCGCAGCCGAGCAGGAACATGAGCACCGCGAGCAGGTAGAAGTTCGTGGTAAAACCGATGGCAACGCAGAGCACCGCGGAAAGCCCCAGGCAGCCGGCGAAAATGCGGCGCAGGGAAACACGGTCGGAAAGCATCCCCATGAAGAATTTCCCGAAGCCGTAGGTGATGGTGAACATGGTGAGCACCAGGCCGATTTGCGGCAGGCTCCAGTCGTTCTCCAGGCGCAGGGCTTCGGAGCGGAGTTTGAAATTATTGCGGACCAGGTACGCGCATACGTAGCCGAGGTAGGCCACGAAGAACACCATGCCGCGCCGCCTGAGGTACTGCGCGAAAGTGTCCGGGTGCGCGGCGGCGAATTGCGCGCTGGTGTCCTCGGATTCCGCGGCGGGCGTGGCCGGCCGCTTATCGTCACTCGATGACATCACTACTCCTCCTTGAGCTGAACTGTATGTCAGTTTAAGGAGTGTAGCGCACTATTGCCGCCGAGTGGTAGTCCCGGGCGGTTGGTTGAGTGCGGAATCGCGGCCGCTAGAGGCTTCGTTCCGCGCTTAGGCTTCGCGGTTGATAAACTCCCCTCCGTCGCGCAGCGCCCGCACATTGGCGAGGATAAGCTCTTCGGCACCCACGGGCCGCCCGCCGGCGGTATGCGGGGTAATAATCGTGGCCAGGTCCCACAGCGGTGAATCCGCGGGGAGCGGCTCGGTGGCGGTTACGTCCAGGCCGGCGCCCGCGATTTTTCCTTCGCGCAGCGCGGTGGCCAGGTCTTCTTCGTTCACCGTTTTTCCGCGCCCCACATTAACGACGACGGCGCGACTGGGCAGGGCCGAAAAGACGCTCGCATCCACCACGTTGGCGGTGGCCTCGGTGGCGGGGAGGATGAGAATGAGGACATCGGTATCAGCCAGGAGCTCATCGCGCTGGGCGAGGTTGGCGCCGTCGTACACCTCAATATCACCTTCGGTGCGCCGAGAGGTGGCCAGGCCGCGCACCTGCGCCCCGAAAACTTTGAGCATCCCGGCCAGGTGGCGCCCGATATGCCCGTAGCCCCAGATAGTTACCTTCGCGCCGAGCAGGCTGGTGAGGCGCCCGCCGGGGCGCAGCTCGGTGAAGAAGATGCGATCGCGCGACCAGCGGTGGTTGTGCTGTTCTTCGGTGGCGATGCGCAGGTCGCGCACCAGGTAGAGCGCGAGTGCGATGGCGTGTTCGGATACGGTGGCGTCATGCAAGCCGTTCGCGGTGGCGAGGATGACTCCGGCGGGCGGGTTAGTGGCGTGCAGGCTTTCCGCGCCGGCCATCATGCCCTGGATGAGTTTGAGTTGGGGAAGCTGGGCCACGTGTTCGGTCGCATTCGGATCGAGCCAGACCACGAGGGCTTCGGCATCGCGGTGTTCTTCCGGGATGGGTGCGTTCACATCGAAGATCACCCAGGTGACGCCCGCTTCGGGCGGGAGGGAGAGGTCAAAGCTATTGGGGAGCAGTACTTTCATGGCTTTAGCCTAGTCCGGTGCAGGCGCGCATAACAGGGCGAATGCGCCCGCGCGGTAAGAAAAACTCCCCGCGCGGTTGTGCGAATTTCTGCGCGCTCCTGCCTAGAAGCGGATGGCATCAATCGGTTTGATGCGCAGCGCCATGGTGGCCGGGATAATTCCGCAGAGCGCTCCCACTCCGGCGGAGATCGCCAGGCCAATAAAGGCGGCCAATACCGGGTATCCCACGCTATCCACCGAGAAGGGCAGGTCGAGCCACCGGGCTAGGGGCGCGGTACGGATGGTGATAATCGAGGCGATGACCCCGATGAAACCGGCTGCCGTCGTCGCCACCACGGATTCCAGGAATACCGAGGTGAAGATACGGCGCGCGGAGGCGCCCATAGCGCGGCGGATCCCCATTTCCCGCACCCGTTGCTTCATCGTGACGATGGAAACGGTCAGCAGGCCCAGGGCGCCCACCAGGATCACGATCCCGCCGATGGCCGCGATAATCGCAGTGACCTGGCGTTCGGTTGATTCCTGGCCGCGCATCTGACTTTCGATGAACTGGCCTTCCACCTGGTAGTTCTTCCCCAGGCGGCCCTGGAGTACGGAGACGAGGACCTTCTGGGCTTCCGCTTCTTCCCCGCGCGGCACCAGCACCGAAACGGTGGAGGAATTCATGGGGGAAAGCTGAGCCATCGCGGCGGCGGCCATGCTCTGGTAGGGCACGTGCAGGCGCGGGCTATCCCAGCGCGAGCGGTCCGCAACCACCCCGACTACCGTCATCCGCACCCCGGTGGGTCCGGATAGCGCGATCTGCGGGTAGCTGGCCAGCGAAGGCTCGCCCATCTCCTTGTAGAGCATTTCATTGACGACGGCGGGGTTCATGAGGCGCTCGCCATCCGCTTCGGTGAGCCACCGCCCGCGGGTGAGCTGCACATCGAAGAGCGGGCCGTAGGCCGGGTCCACGGCGAGCATTTCGTAATTCGGTTCCATCATCCCGAACCCGGGGCGGCCACCTTCACCGAACTCGGTGCTGGCAGAACCATCTCCCACGGGTTCGGCGCCTTCTACCGCGCCGCCGCTTTCCAGCTCTCCGCCGCCGCTTTCCAGCTCTCCGCCGGATTCCGCCCCGGCCATGCTTTCGGATTCCCAACCCTCCAGGTCCTGAATATCACCGGTGCCGCCAGCCCCGGCCAGCACCGGCGGGAAGGCGAGGGACACATAGGAAGTGCGCGAGCGCGTCCAATAATTCGCCCCGGCCTTCTCCATGTATTCGGCCACGGTGGTGCCAAAAACATCCTCGCTGGCTTGGGAGCCGGCTAGGGTGCCGAGCTGCGCGCCGGTGGGCGGAGCCACGGGATTCGCGTACGGATTGGCGTAAGGATCGGCATAAGGGTTGGCGTACGGATCAGCGCCGCCCTCCCCGCCGGTGTTATACACCCCGATATTGACGGTGCCGGGTTTGCCCTCCCACTGGGCGAGCTGGTGTTCCCCGGCGGCGCTAATGAGCTGGCCCAGGGCGAGCACGGTTGCCATCGCCCACACCGCGGCCGCCACCCCAACGAGGGAGAGGATAACTCGCCCGCGATCCACTCGAATTTCTTCCCAGGCTTCGAGAACGGCCCCGAAAATGCGTGTCATTTTTCCTCCGGCCAGACGAGCCCATCGTGGATGGTGAAACGGCGATCCGCGCGGGCGGCCACTTTCGGATCGTGGGTGATCATAATGAAAGTGGCGTTATTTTCCCGCGCCATGCTTTCCATAAGATCCATGACCCGCCCCGCGGTATCCACGTCGAGGGCGCCGGTTGGTTCATCCGCGAGGAGCACCTGGGGGCGGCGCACGAGCGCCCGGGCGAGGGCCACCCGCTGCTGTTCCCCGCCCGAGAGCTGGGAGGGCATCGCATCCAGGCGGTCCCCTAATCCCACCCGATCTAGCATCTGGGCAGCTAAGCTGCGGCGTCGAAAAATAGTAGCGGTATCCGAATACAGCAGGGGCACTTCCACGTTTTGCACGGCGGTGCGGCCACGGAACAGATTGAACTGCTGGAAAACGAAACCGAAAAGGGAGCCGCGCAGGTGGGCGCGCGCCGATTCGCTCAAGTCCGCCACATCGCGGCCCTCAAAACGGTAGGAGCCGGTATCGGGCAGGTCGAGCATCCCGATGATATTGAGGAGGGTGGATTTCCCCGTTCCGGACTGGCCCATAATCGCCACGTACTCCCCGCGCTCGATGCGCAGGTCCACCCCGCGCAGAATCGGCAGCGGGCGGCCGTTCGGGAGGGTGACGGTGCGGGTCACCTGCTCAAGCTCTAACATCACATCCCCATCATCGGGTCGGGCGTGGGCTGCGCGCTCGGCACGTACTGGAGGATTTCTTCGCCTTCTTCCAGCCCGCCGGTGATTTGGATTTGGCGCCCGTCCGTGACCCCGAGTTGCACGGTGCGTTTGGTGGGTTGCCCGCCGTCCGCCGCGGGCAGGTAGACCACGCCCTCGCGGAAGCGCCCTTCCACCGCGCTCACCGGTACCGTGAGCACCCCGGTGGTATTGCTCCCCGGGATGGTGAGTTTCGCGGCCGAACCGTCGTAGACCTGCTGTTCGGCGGGAATATCGCAGATAAGGGCGGGTTGCACGCTTCCAGACGCCCCATCCAGACCGCGCGCCTCGGCTTCTTTAGCGCCCAGGCCAGCTCCCGCGCCGGTTTTTTCCGTGACCGTGCGCAGATTGGTGCAATCGAAAGGCGCCGGGCCGTTCGTGACCGCGAGCTGCCCGGCCGGCGGCAGCGAAGCGAGCGAATAGAGCTGTTCGGGTTTCACGCTCACCCGAGCGTGGTAGGTGGCCGGGGTGATCGAACCGATGCTTTCCCCGATGGAAACCGGCTGGCCCACGAGCACATCCACCGCCACGGTGCCGCTCACCGGGGCGAGCACATTTACGTAACTCACTTCGATATAGGGTTCGCCGGGCACTTCCACTTCGGTGCCGTCCTCAAAAGTTTCCACGGTGGCGGCGGTGGTTTTTTCTTCTTCGTGGCGGATCCGCAGCAGCCGGTCACCTTCATTGACGACGGCGCCCGCTTTGACATCGACCACGTCCACGGTGCCGTTGGCGGTGGCCCGCACGGGAGTGGCCGGATTGCGCATGACGGTGGCATCGAGCGTGAGGGAATTATCGATATCCCCCGGCATGGCCACCACCGTGGGGATGGTGAAATCCCCCTGGGCCACGAGTTCCGTGGAGGTGCGTTGGCTCGGGAAAAATGCGAACTTGACGAGCGCTGCGGCGATGACGAGGCCGAGCAGGAGCTTGATGACCTGGAAAATGGTGTCAGTTTTCTTCATGGACGGGCACCTTTGCACACGGGAAATAGGATTCGGGAAGCCGGGCGTGGCACCGAACTACTTGGAAGATTACCGTGACGAGGCCGAAAAATAAATAGGAAAATTCATCACGTTTCTTTTAGTGAGCAACTTACCTTCCGCCGGATACGCCACCGCGCCGCGGGGGCTGGGCCTCCGCGGCGCGGGCGTCGTCGTACCGAAAAATTACTTTCGAGCCGGAGTACTTCCTGAAGCGACCGGGTTATTTCCCCAGCGCGCCAGGTCATTTCCCCGGCCGGCCGGGTTACTTCCCGGGTTTAATGAAGGGGAAGGTGATCGTTTCACGGATCCCCAGGCCGGTCATGGCGGTGAGGAGGCGGTCGATACCCATGCCCATGCCGCCGGTGGGCGGGAAGCCCTGTTCCATGGCGGCGAGGAAGTCTTCGTCCAGCTGCATGGCTTCCGGGTCACCGTTGGCGGCTTCGATGGATTGCTGGGTGAGGCGTTCGCGCTGGATAACCGGGTCGGCCAGCTCGGAGTAGGCAGTGCCCAGTTCCATGCCCCGCACGTACAGGTCCCACTTTTCGGTCAGGCCCTTCTTGGTGCGGTGCGGGCGGGTGAGCGGGGAGGTGTCCTCGGGGAAGTCGTACACGAAGGTGGGTGCGTAGAGCTGGTCCCCGCACAGTTCTTCGAAGAGTTCTTCCACGATTTTGCCGTTCACCCAGAAGGGCGCGATCGCGATATCGCGGGCTTCCGCGAGGGCTTCGAGGCGTTCACGCGGGGTATCCACGGTGATTTCTTCACCCACGGCCGCGGAAACCGATTCGTACAGATCGAGTTTCTGCCATTCGCCGCCCAGATCATATTCGGTGCCGTCATTCAGGGTGACGGTGGTGGTGCCCAGGGTATCCAGGCAGGCCTGCTGGACGAGGTCCCGGGTAAGTTCGGCCATCGTATCGTAGGTGGCGTAGGCCTGGTAGGCCTCCAGTGCGGTGAATTCCGGGGAGTGGGTGGAGTCGGCGCCTTCGTTGCGGAAGTTCCGCCCGATTTCGAAGACGCGATCCACGCCGCCCACCACCGCGCGCTTGAGGTAGAGCTCGGTGGCAATGCGCAGATAGAGGTCCTCATCGTAGGCGTTAATATGCGTTTGGAAGGGCCGGGCTGCAGCGCCGCCGTGGATGGGCTGGAGGATCGGGGTTTCAATTTCCACGTAACTGCGGCGGTCAAAATTGGCGCGCAGCGATTTCATGACCCCGGCGCGCAGCCGCACCATATCACGGGCTGCCGGGCGGGTGATGAGGTCGAGGTGGCGCATCCGCACCCGTGATTCTTCGTTGAGGGCAACGTCTTCGCCGGCTTCGTTCTGGTAAATCTTAGGCAGCGGGCGCAGGGCCTTGGAGGCCATCTGCCATTCGTGGGCGAAAACGGAAAGTTCGCCGCGCTTGGAGGCCCCCACGTGCCCGGACACGAAAATGAAATCGCCCAGGTCAACATCCTGTTTGTAGGCGGCCAGGCGTTCTTCGCCCACGTGCGCGAGGGAGAGAATCACCTGGAGGCGATTGCCGCGCCCGTCTTGGAGGGTGGCGAAAGCAATTTTGCCGCCGGTGCGGGAGAGCATGACACGCCCGGCGATGCCCACCGAGGTCTCGGTTAGTTCTTCGCCGGCTTCAATATCGCTGTATTGTTCCCGGATCTCCGGGATGGTGGCGGTGATAGGAAGTTCGGCCGGGTAGGCTTCGGTTCCTTCCGCGAGCAGGCGGGCGCGCTTGTCCAGCCGGATACGCATCTGTTCCGGGGTTTCACTATCAAGAAATTCACTCACATGGTCATGGTAGACGACGCCGCGCCGCCCGGTCACGTGACGCGGCCCGTATCACCCGATAGACAGGCGGAATATCCGGATAATTTCCGGTTGCTGCCAGGGCTTCGACCGCGGTGATATCGTCCGGGGTGCTATCGCTTGCGGCGGGTGCGTCTTCATTTTTTTCGGCGACGACGCCGCTAGCTGGCGGATCAATAAGTTCGATACCGGCGTCGGCCATGGCGAGTGCTTGTTCTTGGAGTCCGCGGGCGTAGGTGCTGTCCAGTCCGGCGGCGGCGAGCATGCGCTGAACTTGGCCGGCGAGGAGTGCGGTGTGCCGGGAGGCGTGGGTGAGGGCGGCGGCGTAGAGTCCGCGGTTTTCTTCGGCGAGGACGGAAGGTTCTCCCCCGAGTTCGCTCACGAGGGCCATGCCGATGGGGAGGAGTGGCGCAGAGCTGGTGACTGCCCAGGTGGCGCCGATGAGTTGGCGCATATCAAGGGAGGTCCCGGTGAACGTCAAGGCCGGATGGAGGGCGAGGGTGAGGGCGCCGGCGGCGGCCGCATCCCGGAGTACGCCCGTGCCAAAGCGCGCGCTGGTGTGGATGACGAGCTGGCCGGGGCGCCACCATCCCTGCCCGGCGGCGTGTTCCACGACGCCGGGCAGGGCGGCGTCGGGCAATGCAAGGAGGATGAGGTCTGCGCGGGCGAGGAGGTCTTTGGTTTCGCGCGCGGGTACTCCGGGGAGGAGGGCGTCGAGGCGTTCGCGGCTGGCGCTGCTGCGGGCCACCGCACCGATGATGGTGTGGCCGGCGGCCCGCAGGGCTGCGCCGAGGACGCTTCCGACTTTTCCGGCCGAGATGATCCCTATGGTCATCCGGCCCGGTGTCACTTGCGGCCCCGCAACCGATCGTCGATAGCGGAGAGCGCGGCGGTGATGGCCGGCGCGGGGACTCCGAGGCGGGCGGCTTCTTCGAGGACCGCGGTGCCCAGGGAGTGGATTTCGGTGCGGTTGCCGTCACGCAGGTCGCGTGAGAGCGAGGAGTGTGCATCGGGTGCGAGGCGGCGCAGCCACGCGTGGATTTCCGCGGGGCGGGTGGGAACTTTCTCCATGGTGGCGATGCGGGCCAGTTCGGTGCACATCGCTTCGGTGAGTTCCGGGGCGCGTTCCATGGCGCGGCCGATGGGCAGCCCGGTGGCGCCGGTCAGGAGGGCCATGGCGCATTGGTTGCGGAGTTTGCGCCACAGTACCTGGTTTTCGGTGCCGCGGAAGAACACGTCAATTCCACCGTTGAGGAGTACGCGCGCGATTTCGCCGTCCATGGCGGTATCGGGCATTTCCACTTTGAGGAATTGGGAGGTGTGTTCGATAACTCCGGGCGCGGTGCGTTCGCTGATGGTGTAGACGGAGCCGGACCAGGATTCCCCTTCGGTGAGGGTGTGGATGGCACGAGCATGATCGAAGCCGTTGAAGAGCGCCCCCACTTCTTTGGGGCGGGCCGAGCGAATCGACTTTTCGATGCTGGGGAGGGTGTATGCCTTGGTGCACAGGAGGATTTCACTGCCGCGGGCCGGGCTGGTTATTGCCGGCACCTGCGCGGTGAAATTACCGAACCGCTTGGATTTAATAACAATTCCGTTGCGGTTAATAACATCTGCGGTGCGCTCGGTAGCAACAACCGCGACTTTTTGACCGTTGTGCGCGAGAACTCCCGCGATGAGCCCACCAATACCACCCGGGCCGTAGATATTAAGCATGGGAATAATCCTAGATGTAGAAAAATGTAAAAGTGCGGCTACGCGACGTGTTTCACTCTTGTATCGGGCCGAAATCACTTTCAGGAACCTAGCTGCGGCCCGACCCGGGACTATTGTCATTCCCTTGGGGGTACGACGGCGCCGTAGGCGCGCCCGGCTGAGTGGGTGCAGCTGGCGGTGCGGCGGGCCGCACAACCGATGGTGCAGCGGGCCCGGCCGGAGGTAATTCGGGGTGCCAGCCGCGCGGGCCGTTCCCGCGTTCGCGGACGGTGGCGGTGAGGACACGGCTGGCGGTAGCAGCATCCATGTGTTTGGCGTGGGCATCTACCGAGAGCCCCACGGTTGCCCAGCGCAGGGTGCCGAGCTGGAAGCGGCGCTCAAGCGGGCCCTGGCTGATAATAGCGGATTGATAGTGTTCGCGCAGCAAAATTGTTACTTTGCGGTACCAGAACCAGCCGTGCCGCATAATAATGACATCCTCCCCCACGAAAATACCCGAGCGTTTCCACCCGATGGGATCCAACCAGCGTGAGGAGCGCGGGTTGGGAATGAATCCGGGGAGGGCACTGTCATCAAGAAGATAACGGCGTAGCTGGACCAGGCTGGGCACCCCGGTGTGAGGTGGGCGCGCCAAAGCATCGGCAGTTCCAGCGGCAGCGGCGCCACTAGCGGCAGCGGCGCCACTAGCGGCAGCGGTAGTAGCCTCGGATGCGGCATCGGCCTCGGGAAGCACGTCAGCGTCGGCGTCTTTCGCGAAGCCGAGTTCACGCGCAACGGCGAGGACATCCTCGACCGTTCCTACCGGGACCAAGGCATCATTTGCGGTCTTGGCTGCTTCCATCGCTTCGGAAATCGAGCCGGAAATAACGCAGCTTTCTACTTTCCACCATCCGGGCCACAAATTCGGTTTTTTGAAGGCCAGCGCGTGGACGCGATAGGAAGGTAACCCGAGGGTACGCCGGGATAACAGCCCTTCTTGTTTTTCCACGCCTTCGGCCGTGGGTGAGATGCGGGCTCCCCAATTGGCTTGCAGGGAGCTCACGGGCTGCCATATCAGCGCGATGATGAGGAAGAGGAGGGCGAAGGAGCCGCCTTCATCGGTAAGCAGATAGGTGGTGACCGACCCGGCCACCGTGATAATAGCGAGGAAGATTCGCGGGGACAGCACGAGGGATGCGAGGAACCGCCGCGCGGACATGGCATACAGGTGCGGGCGTGCTTCTGGAGCGCTGACGGTGGCAAGATCGGGAACTTCCGAGCTATCCCCGCTGCGCATTTTATCCGCGAGCGAGAGCACGAGGGGCCGCAGTTTTTCAGCGTGGGGCAGCGCCAGCCACCCGATCTCTACTTTTTCTCCACCGGAGGTAATAGTGAGGCTGGCTTGGCGCACCAACCGGGCGAGGAGTTTTTGGGTGACATCCACGCTTTGGATACGATCCCAGCGCACGTGGCGGTGCTGTTTGAACAGCACGCCGCTGCGCATATGCACCCCGTCCGCATCGAACATCCAGGCCATATGCCGCCATTGGATGGCCGCGACGATCCCGGTAATGAGGGTGACTACCACCGCGATACCCACCGCGATCAGCCAGAAGGAACGCAGCAGATAAACAACATCACGCCAGACCATTCCGGGCGAATCGGTATCCTCCAAGCGCTGAATAATCAGCCAGCCGCCCGCGACCAGCACGAAGAACCACAACGAGAGCAGCGAACTCCACGGCGTCCATTTCGAGACCGGCTGCCAGGTGCCCGAGATCGCGGTGCTACTCACTCCGGGTGCAACGGGTAGCGCACCGGGAGCTGCGGGTAGCGCGCCCGGCGTACCCACCGCGCCCGCTGTGCCCGCCAGCTCGGCAGGTGCGGCCGGCAGCGCGCCGCTTACTCCCATCGCGCTTCCCGCTTCCGGGGATGTTTCGGTGCCGGCCATTTAGACCCCTTCCATTTCGGCTACGCCGAGGTGAAGGAGGCGTTCGCGCACCTCATCTGCTTCCGCGGTAGGCAGGCCGGTGATGACCGCATCCGTTTCCATGGAGGCGGTGTGGAGGGTGACTTTCGCGAGCCCGAAGCGGCGCAGCAGCGGCCCGGATTGCACATCCACCGTTTGGATACGCCCGTAAGGCACCACGTCAATGCGGCG
Source organism: Actinotignum timonense (assembly GCF_900155575.1). Classification (GTDB taxonomy): domain Bacteria; phylum Actinomycetota; class Actinomycetes; order Actinomycetales; family Actinomycetaceae; genus Actinotignum; species Actinotignum timonense. The sequence continues at coordinate 371,171 of NZ_LT706966.1, forward strand.
GAACATAATCCCGCGGCACAGGCGCAGCGCAATATCATCCATGGCGTAACCGAGGTGATTCACCTGCCGGGACACGATGCGCAGGTGAATGAGGAAACCGAGGATGGGCAGCCCCAGCAGGGGCGCATAATAAGCGAGCGGTTCGGGGCGCACAATAAATCCAGCCACCGCGAGCGCGATGAGGAGCACGAGCCAGAAGCACGCGGCGATAATCCACCGCACCGTGAAGAGTTTGCGCGACACCGCGCGGTAATTCCGCCCAGGATCAAGAGGGGTAGTCACCATGGCTTAACGCTACCAAAGGGCTACGACATAAAAATTGGCCCGGAAAAACACCCGCGCTTGCCGCGGCGCAATGAAACCGGCGCCCCGCTACCGCCGTTCAATACGGCACCAGGTATCCACGATCCACCCGACCACCGCGAGCACCAGCGCCGCGGCGGTGAGAATCCCCCAGGCCCGCGCACTCGCCCGGGTAAAGGAGGTGGAGCCCAGCGCACTCATGATCGCGAGCACTCCCCCGGCACCGGCCAGGAGTGCCCCGCTGCGCAGCCCCGCTGCAGCCCCGGCCGCCACCCGCAGCGCGGCCAGGCGCGAAAGTGATTCGGCACGCCCGCGGCGCAGGCGCCGCACCCGCCAGCCGTACCAGAGCAGCACCGCGGCGATGAGGAGTAGCGGCAGACCGGCGAAGGCGGGCACCGCGACCGGTTGCGCGGCGAGGAGGCGCCGCAGCGCTTCACCCGCTAAGGCACCGGCCGCGCCCCACCCAAGGAAGGCTCGTAGATTACGCACAGCGGCCGCCCGTATCTAGGCCGACGCCGCCGCCGGCACCCGCGTGCTCGCTTAGCCGGGCGCGTTCCAGTTTTGCGGTGGCATCCGGATCGATTTCTTGCCAGGGTTCCATCACGAAGGCGCGGGTATGGGCACGCGGGTGGGGCAGGATGAGAAGCGGGTGGGTGCTGCGTACTCCTTCCACCCATTCGATATCGAGGTCGAGGGTGCGTGCTCCCCAGTGGATGCGGCGCTGGCGCCCGGCCCGCGCCTCAATAGCGCGGAGGGCTGCCAGCACCTCAAGGGGAGCCAGCTCGGTGCTTAGGCGCAGTACCGCGTTGAGGTAATCGGGTTGCGGCTCCTGCCCGGGGGCGAGCACGGGCGCGGTGGTATGGAATGAGGAGACCGCGTCAATATGGACGGGCAGCGCGGTTATCTGGGTGAGGGCAGTGCGTAGAGTTTCTTCGCGTTCCCCCAGGTTCGCGCCCATCCCGATCACCATCTCCCGCAGGGTTCCCCCGCGGGCAATATCGGCCAGGCGCCGCACGGTCACCCGGGCGTCCGCGAAGCGGCCCGGCACGGGGGCTTCGGGTTTGTGCACGGTAACTTCCACCGCCAGGGCCCCGCGCGCGAGGACCCGGCTGGCTACCCGCTCCCCCAGTGTTTCAAGCAAGCTCACGGGAGCACTTTCCCCGACCGTGCGGGCGTCCTCTGCCAGATCCGCGTAGGAGATGGTGGCCGCGAGGTCATCTGCGTGGCCTGCCGCGCTGGTGTCCACGAGGGCTGCGACGTCGAAAATAAAAGGGTGATCGGCTTCGCGTTCTTCCGCGTAGACGCCGTGCCGGGCGGATACTTCCACGCCGGTGATGCTCACGGTATCCAGGCAGCATCCGAGCATGGCGAGGGCATCGTGAATACGCGGGGGGAGTCCCATCATGACCGCGCGGCCTCCACAGCTCCCGCGTTTTCGGGGCGGGCCACTCCGGGTTGGGAGGTGGATACCAGCCCGCATTCGCGCAGTTTCGCCACGGTATCCACCGCGATCCGCGATGATGCTACGTCGTGGACCCGCACCGCCCACACGCCCTTTTCGGCGAAATAGGTGCTCAAGGCCGCGGTGGCGCCGTCTCGCCCGCTGGCAGGTAGGCCTTCCGGGGTGACTTCGGCGAGGAAGCGTTTGCGGGAAACTCCGATGAGGACCGGCATGCCGGCCCACAGGAATTCGTCAATATGGGCCGCCAAGTGCCAATCGTCGTCGCCCATTTTTGCGAAGCCGAAGCCCGGGTCGATGATGATCCGGGTGGGGGCAATTCCGGCAGCAACGGCGCCCGCCACGCGCTCAAGGACTTCCGTGCTGACTTCGCGGCCGATAGCGCGATAGCCGGCCAGGGAATTCATGGTTTGTGCGTCGCCGCGCCCGTGCTGGAGCACATAGTAGGCCCCGGATTCGGCCACGGTTTCCCACATGGAGCTGTCCCCACGCCCGCCGGTCACGTCGTTGATAATGCGGGCGCCGGCCGCGCAGGCTCGCGCCGCGGTTTCGGCGTGGTAGGTATCGACCGAGATGGGGATATGCGCGGCTAGTTCGCGTACCACCGGCCCGATGCGCTCCCATTCTTCCGCGGGGCTGAGGAGGGTGGCGCCCGGGCGGGTGGATTCCCCGCCGATGTCGATGATATCTGCCCCGGCGGCGATGAGTTCATGGCCGTGGGCGATGGCGGTATCGACCGTGGCCCAGCGCCCGCCGTCGGAAAAAGAATCGGGGGTGACGTTGAGGATTCCCATGACGCGGGTGCGGGGTCCCCCCAGGAGTTCCGGATCGCGCAGTGGCATAGGTGTTGGCATTTTAGGCTCCCCGTTCGATGAGACTCATGGCTTCGGCGCGGGTGCTTGGTTTGCGCAGCATGCCGCGCACCGCCGAGGTGACGGTACGCGAACCGGAATTGCGCACCCCGCGCATGGTCATGCACATATGTTCGGCTTCCACCACTACGAGCACTCCGGCCGCGCCCAAACGGTCACGCAGCGCATTGGCGATCTGGGTAGTGAGGCGCTCTTGCACCTGGGGGCGACGCGCGTAGCCTTCCACCAGCCGGGCAAGTTTGGATAGGCCGGTGACGTTCCCTTCCGCCCCGGGAATATAGACGATATGGGCCGCCCCAAAGAAGGGCAGCAGGTGATGTTCGCACATGGAATAGAAGGTGATATCCCGTACCACCACCATTTCGTGGAAGTCCTCCGCGAATTGGGCGTCGAGCACCGCGTCGGGATCCTTGCCCACCCCGGAAAAAATTTCGGTGCAGGCGCGGGCTACCCGCGCGGGAGTATCCACCAGGCCGGGGCGGTCCGGGTCCTCACCGATAGCGCTGAGGAGTTCCCGCACGGCCCGCTCCACCCGCGCGGTATCGACCTGCCGCGCGCCGGGGCGCTGCGTGTCCACACCCTGGCAATCCACCTGGCCGTTTCCCGCTGATTCCACTGCGCTCATGCATCCGTCCTTTCCGCGCTCACGCCCCGCATTTTCCGCGCTCATAACCACGAAAGTTTAGGCACCCTCATTTTCCGCGCCGTGCCGACCGCGCGGGCCGAGCGGCCCGGTGGCAGCATCGGGGAGTTCCGGGGCGGCAAGGCGCGAATCGGCTGCCGCTTCCGCCTCGGTTTTCCCTTCCGGGAGCGGGATGGGTGGGCGCTGCGAGACCGGGCGGTCCGGGGCGGAAAGCCACACTTCCCGCTCCGGGGCTTTGACAACGTCTTTGAAAATCTCCGCGAGTTCGTTTTCCAGCACGGTTTCCTTATCGAGGAGCACCGCGGCCAGGTGATCGAGGATATCCCGGTTTTCGGTGATGATCGTCCATGCTTCGGTGAGAGCCTGGTCGAGAAGGGCCCGCACGTTCTCATCCACGGTGGCAGCCAGGGAATCCGAGGTGCGCGAAGCCGCCCCGAAGCTCGCTTCTTCCTGGGCCGTGGGAGCCACCCGCACCGCCCCCACCGCGGTGGTCATCCCGTATTCGGTCACGATCTTGCGCGCGGTTTCGGTGGCTTTCTGGATGTCATTGGAGGCGCCGGTGGAGGGGTCGCGGAAAATGATTTCTTCCGCGGCACGCCCGCCCAGCGCGTAGGTGAGCTGGTCGAGGAGCTGGTTGCGGGTAACCGAATAGCGATCCTCGGTAGGCATAACCATCGTGTAACCCAGGGCCCGCCCGCGCGGCAAAATAGTTACCTTAGTGACCGGATCGGTGTAGCGCAGCGCCGCAGCCGCGAGCGCGTGCCCGCCTTCGTGATAGGCCGTCATGCGCCGGTCCTCCGGGCTCATCACCCGGCTGGAGCGCTGCGGGCCGGCCATCACGCGATCCGAGGCTTCATCCACATCCGCATTGGTGATGACGTGGGCGTGGCGGCGCGCCGCCAAGAGCGCTGCTTCGTTGAGGATATTGGCCAGATCCGCGCCCGTGAAACCGGGGGTGCGCTTGGCGACTCCGGCCAGGTCTACGTCGTCCGCGAGCGGCTTGCCGCGCGCGTGCACCCGCAAAATGGCTTCGCGCCCGCGAATATCTGGGGCATCTACCGCGACCTGCCGGTCGAAACGCCCGGGGCGCAGCAGCGCCGGGTCCAGCACATCCGGGCGGTTGGTGGCGGCAATAAGAACCACCGCTTCGTCAGTGGAGAAGCCGTCCATTTCCACGAGGAGCTGGTTGAGGGTTTGTTCCTGTTCGCCGTGGCTGAGGGCGCCGCTGCTGCGCCCGCGGCCCACCGCGTCAATTTCGTCCACAAAAATAATGGCCGGGGCTTTTTTCTTCGCGGTTTTGAAGAGTTCGCGCACGCGCGAGGCACCCATACCCACGTAAAGCTCCACGAATTCCGAGGCGGCGATGGAGAAGAACGGCACTTGCGCTTCCCCGGCGATGGCCTTAGCCAGCAGGGTTTTACCCGTTCCGGGCGGGCCGTAGAGCAGCACCCCGCGCGGGATGCGGGCCCCGAGGGCCTGGTAGCGGTCCGGGTTCTTGAGGAAGTCCACCACTTCCTTCACTTCTTCCACGGCTTCATCTTCCCCGGCCACGTCGGAGAAGCGCACTTCGGAGACTTCTCCGTCCGCATTGGCATCTTTCGCCCCGAAGCCGCGTCCCATTTGGCTGCGCATGAACCAGATGAACACCGCGAAGATGAGGATCATGGGCAGGAAGGTGAAGAGCATGGACACAAACACGTTCTGGGAGGGAACGATTGAGTTATGCCCACGCTCCGGATTGGCCCGTTCCACCAGGGAGGTGATGTGCTGGCCCTGCGGGTCAGCGTATTGGAAGGTGACCTTCTTCCCGGCGTCGTGCTTATCGCCGTCGCCGTCCATGGTTTTCGTTGGCTCGGTCAGCCACAGGCGCACCCGGTTGGTGCCGTCTGTGATCTGCACGCGTTGCACGGTGGTACCTTCCAGCAGCGCGATACCTTCCGAGGTGGAGATATTCGACCACTGCATGGCCATGAATTGGTTGGTCCCAATAAAAGCAAGAAGCGCCGCGATGACGATGCCGGAAATAACGCGCCAGCGCCGCCGGCTGGTGCGTTCTTCTTCGCTGAGCTTGTGGCCGGAGCCGGAGCCGGAGCCGCGGGATTTCTTATTCTTCCCGGCGCTGCCCGTACCGGTATCACTGCCCGAGTTCTCCGCCTGGGGCGGGTGGGCCCGGCGCGCCCGGCGCTTGCGCTCATACGCGCTGGGTTCGGTGCGGCTCGCTTCGCTACCGCGAGCCTCACTACCGCGAGCCTCACTACCGCGTGCCTCACCGCCACGAGCTTCGCTTCCGCCCGGCGCAGTGCCGCCCCTGGCTTTTATAAACATCTCGATGGGGTAAAGAGACCGGGCCTAGGGGTTGGCATTTTTGGGTTCCCGTTCGATGAGACTCATG
>NZ_LT706966.1:376880-426222 GCF_900155575.1 Actinotignum timonense
CCTCACCGCCACGAGCTTCGCTTCCGCCCGGCGCAGTGCCGCCCGGCGCGGTGCCGCCCGGTTCCGTACCGCGAGGTTCTTGCTGTTCGTCCACTTATCCTCCGTAAACGTGCGGGGCCAGGGTGCCCACAAAAGGCAGATGCCGGAATTGTTCGGCATAGTCGAGTCCGTACCCCACCACGAACTCATCGGGAATATCAAAGCCTAGATAGTCAACCTGAACGTCAACTTTAGCCGCCTCGGGTTTTCGCAGAATAGCCGCGATCCGCACCGATTGCGCCCCGCGATCCAGCAGGTTCTTCTTCAGCCACGCGAGGGTAAGGCCGGAATCGATAATATCTTCCACGATGAGGACGTGCCGGCCGGTCACATCAGCATCCAGGTCCTTCAAAATCCGCACCACGCCGGAGGATTTGGTACCCATCCCGTAGGAGGACACCGCCATCCAATCCATATTCAGCGGAGAGTGGATTTTCCGCACCAGATCCGCCATCACCATGACGGCGCCCTTGAGCACGCCCACCACGAGCAGATCACCATCGTAATCGGCGTCAATCTGGCGCGCCATATCCTCAAGCTTCGCTTGGATTTCCTCATTTGTGACGAGGATTTTTTCCAACTTATCACCCATATCGGTGTGGTCCATCACCATCTCCTTGAGCAGTTCCGCTGTGCATCTAAGCCTAACGCGCGAAGACGACAATATTATCGCGCCGAAGCGCTCGCGCCCCGGGCAGGTCGCAGTGGCGCACGCCGCCCGGCCCGGTCACCAGCGCGTCGAGGGCCTCGATATGCCCCGCGTTCACCTCCCCGCCACGCGCTCCAGCGCGCAGGGCAAGGGCACGCAGAATNGCCCTCCAGCGGGTAGCCGAGCTCCTCCAGAGCCGCGCGCGTGGCCCGCGCCGCCCCCGCAAAATCCGCGCTTTCCCCGCGCTCACGCGCCACCAGGTGCCCGAGGGTTTCGGCCAGGGTGTTATCCGATTCGGTGAGCATGCGGTCCACCAGCTCGCGCACGCTCGCCGAATGCACCGTGGCCAGCGGGTGGGCCGCCGCTTCCTTGGGTGCCTGCCCCGCACGCACCTCCGCCACCTCAACGCCGGCCCCGCGCAGCTGCTCAGCCAGGGCATTCCCGGCGTCGAGGGCGGGCGTAGCGCTGTAGTGGTAGCCCACCGCCCCGCCATTCACGGCAATCGGCGTGATGGGTGCCACGTAGTCGTGATTGATCGGGTCAAGGGTGGGCGCATACTCCGGCCCTGCGAAAAGAGAGGTATCTACGACGACGCTCACCGGGCCGCCCGGGTGCTCGCGCGCGTAGGTGGCGGCGGCCGCGGCCAATTCCGAAAGATCGCCGCGGGCAATGGTGCCCGGGACCTGGGTGGCGGCGGTATCGGGAGCCAGGAATACATCGCCCCCGCCGATGAGGTGAATGGTGGAGCCGGAAGCGGCCACGCTGGTAGCGAAGCGGCGGTCCGGGCCGAGGGTTTCCAGGGCCACCCGGGCGGTCACCAGTTTCATATTGGAGGCCGGTACCCGCGGGACTTTTGCGTCTTTGCTGGCGAGGACCCGCCCGGTGGCAGCCTCGCGAATTTCGTAGGATACCTGGCCCGTGGGGGCCAGGCGGGCGGCGAATTCCTGGCCGAGGGCGGCCACTTTGGCGGCGCTGGCATCCTCGAGTTCCGCGGGCGCGGGAGCAGCCGGAATGGTCACGGCCGGCACAGGGGTGGGATGCGGATACGGCGCGGCGGCATCGGCCCTAGGTCCCAGGGTGAGCAATCCGGGGGTAAGATCAAAGGCATCAGCGAATGCGTACCCGCCCGCAAGAAGGAGCACCAGGGACAAAGCGATCTGAGCTTTTCCTTTCACGGGCCTATTCTTGCACGGAACGCAGCTCGTATTCTTAGGTGTTCTTATGTGCCAGCCGTCAGCGAGGAGAGCTTCACATGATGGAATTCGATGTCACCATCGAAATCCCCAAGGGAAATCGAAATAAGTACGAAGTAGATCACGAAACCGGGCGGATTCGCCTGGACCGCATGCTTTTCACATCCACCCGGTACCCCGATGATTACGGATTTATTGATGACACCCTCGGTGAGGACGGCGATCCGCTGGACGCCCTGGTGCTGCTTGAAGAGCCCACGTTCCCGGGTTGTGTGATTCGGTGCCGCGCGCTGGGCATGTTCCGCATGCGTGATGAAAAGGGCGGCGACGATAAGGTGTTGTGCGTGCCGGCCTCGGATCAGCGGGCCTCCTGGCGTACCGAAATTGAGGATGTTTCGGAATTCCATCGCCTGGAAATCCAGCACTTCTTCGAGGTCTACAAGGATCTGGAGCCGGGCAAGTCCGTGGAAGGCGCCCACTGGGTGGGCCGCGAAGCCGCGGAGGAGGAAATCCGGGCTTCCTTCCAGCGGGCCATTGACGAAGGCTATTACACCGCACACGAAGCACAGCCGCCCAGCCAGCACTAAGCGGGCAGCCGGCCAACAGTAGGCGGGTAGCCGGGCCAATAACCCCAAATAGAAGCGCAAAAAGCGGGAGCTATGCAGATAATGCACAGCTCCCGCTTTTAGGTATCTTGCTGAGCTCCCGCTGAGCTCACACTGAGCTCACGCAGCGCAACCTAGTCAATAATCCGCACGTAGGTGGGACTACCCCAGATCGGGCCTTCGCGGGTGCCGCCTTCCGGATTGGTGGCGGCGATATGCATGCCGTTTCCGGTGTAGATTCCCACGTGCCCGGGCCACCACAGCAGGTCGCCGGGTTGGGCTTGGGAGGGGGAAATCTCGTAGCCGGCCGAGCGCTGCGCCCCGGAGGTACGCGGCAGGGAATACCCGAAGTGCCCGTATACATAGCGGGTGAAACCGGAGCAATCCCAGCCCGAGGGGGTATTGCCACCCCACACATAGGGCACGCCCACGAATTGCCGCGCGAAGCTGACAATCGCCCAGCCATCACCCGAAGGCGCCGGGGCCGGTTCGGGTTCCGGTTCAGGTTCGGGGGCCGGAGCGGGTGCGGGCGCCGGTTCCGGATCAGGTTCCGGTGCGGGAGCAGGGGCGGGTGCCGGCGCGGGGGCGGGCTGAGCTTCAGCCTGGCGCCGAGCCGCTTCTTCCGCGGCCGCCTGGCGGGCCGCGGCTTCCCGAGCCGCTGCCTCACGGGCGGCCTGCTCCTGGGCTGCCGCTTCGGCCGCGATGCGCTGGCGTTCAGCTTCGGCCTGGGCACGCGCCGCGGCTTCTTTCTGTTCTTGCTGGGCGCGTTCCAGTGCCGCCGTCGTACCCTTTTGCCGGGCGAGGGTTTCGAAAAGTTGGTCGCGTTGCGCTTCGATGGAGGCCAGTTGGCTATCCAATTGGGAGGCGGCCGAGCTGGCGTCCTTCGCGGCCCCCTCGGCGCGCGCGGCAATCGTGGCCTGCTCATTGGCCTTGCGATCCGCTTCGCCCTGGAGGGTATCGGCAATATCGCGGGCGGCCTGGTAGCGCTGCAGCTTCTGGTCGGTGGCGTGGCCCGCGGTGCGGAAGGCGCGCTGGCGGTCATCGGCATCGCGCAGGGATTGCGCCCCGAGCAGCGCGTTGGCGGCGGTGAGCGTGGTGGAAGAATCCCGGTACATCGCCGAGGAAATCGAGCCGAGTTCCCCGCGCGCCGCATCGGCTTCCGCCCGGGCACTATTGGCCACCACCTGGGCATCCATCGCGGTATTGACCGAATCTTCCAGGTTGCGCTGGGCGCGCTGGGCTTCGGCCGCCTTAATCACCACATCGGTACGCGCAGCTTCGGCCTGGGAGGCGAGCCCGGCCAGCGAAGCTTCAATCTGCCCGATACTTTGAGCTGTTTGCTTTTCCGCGGCCCGCGAGCGATCAATATCGCGATCAACGTTATCCGCGCGGGCACCGGGTAGCACTGAGAGAGCGAGGGCGCAGGCGGCCAGCACAGCCGTTAGGCGCCGAGAACGATTCTCCACACGACCTCCAGAGGGCGGGCTTTCCCGCGCCCCGGACGGGTGCGCGCAGACTGAGCCCACAATTCGATATAAACACTAAGAACATACCTCACACCAGTCCAAAACGAAACATCTGCCCCAAAATTTCACAGGTGTAATTCTGTTCTTTTTCGTCACACTGGCACCTCCGGTCACTTTTATAAGAATGTGATTCACGTCGTGAACTTGACGAATACCGCCCTCGCCTGCCTATGCTTGCATCATGTTCGTCATGCGAATGCCCAACTAGCGCACGTTCCGCGGCCCAGCCGCCCTAACGTGCGCTATCAGCCCTGCTGATTTTGGAAAAGAACACCAAGTAGAAAAATAAGCGGGCTGGTCAGAGCGCATTCGCCGCATCGCACAATTCCATTCCTGATATTCCACATTTCACACCTCTGGTTTATCCAGAATGGATATTGCTGCGCCTGAGAAAAAGAATATTTTCCTAGGTTTATGCCGGGGCGTTATCTGCCGCCCGCTCCCCATCACATTTTTGAAGGAGAGCACCATGTCAGAAAATCAGAATTCCCAGCACATCGCAGCTACCCCGGAGGCTTTGCACTTCGATACTCTTCAGGTGCATGCCGGCCAGGTCCTCGATTCCGATCACGGCGCCCGGGCGCTGCCGATTTTCCAGACCACGTCCTATGTATTCAAGGATAATGAGCAGGCTCGCGGGCGTTTCGCACTCACCGATCCGGGCATGATTTACACCCGCATCACCAACCCCACCCAGGGTGCTGTCGAAGAACGTATTTCCGCGCTGTACGGCGGCACGGGCGGGCTGCTCCTCGCTTCCGGTTCGGCTGCTATTTTCTACGCGGTCACGAATGTGGCGCAGGCCGGAGATAATATTGTGTCCTCCGATTCGCTCTACGGCGGGACCTACAACCAGTTCAAGCACGTACTCAAGAACTTCGGCATCGAGGCTCGTTTCGTGGAGAATCCTGCGGATCCGGCCAATTGGGAAGCCCTCATTGATGAGAACACCAAGGCCCTCTACGGCGAAACGATCCCGAACCCGAAGCAGGATATTCTCGATATTGAGGCGCTGGCCAAGCTCGCCCATTCCCACGATATTCCGCTCATTGTGGATAATACGATCGGCACTCCCGCCAATGTGAATCCCTTCGATTTCGGGGCGGACGTAGTGGTGGATTCAGCCACCAAGTTCCTGGGCGGGCACGGCACCTCCATTGCCGGTTCCGTGGTGGAACGCGCGGGCTTCAACTGGAAGAACGGCAAGTTCCCCGGTTTCCACGGGGTGGACGAGTCCTACCACGGCATCGTCTGGGGTGATCTTCCCGGCGCTCCTTTCACAACCCGTATCCGCGCTACCTTGCTGCGTGATACCGGCGCCGCCATTTCTCCCTTCAACGCCTTCCTGATCGGGCTGGGCCTGGAGACCCTTTCCCTGCGCATCGACCGCCATCTTTCCAATACCCGCGCAGTGGCGGAATTCTTGGCCGAGCACCCCGGGATTAACTCGGTGAACTGGGCTGGCCTGCCGGATAATCCCTATCACGAGCTGGCCGCCAAGTATGCCCCGAAGGGCCCCGGTTCGGTCTTCACGGTGGAAGTTGCGGGCGGATTTGAGAAGGCCGCGGCTTTCGTGGAGTCCCTCCATCTCTTCTCCAATCTCGCGAATATTGGGGATGCGAAGTCGCTGGTGGTGCACCCGGCTTCGACCACGCATTCGCAGCTGACCGCGGAAGAGCTGGCAGCCAATGGTATTAGCCCGGCCACCGTGCGCCTGTCCATCGGTATTGAAGATCCGCGCGATCTTATTGCCGATATTCGCCAGGGCCTCGAGTCCATCGCCTAGAGCTAGAAGATCAAGGATTATCATGACGCCCAGCCCCCAGTTCCTCGTGGGACACGCTCCCCTAGACCCGGTCACCGATGCCGAACCTATCGGTGATTTCGATACCGGCTACACCCCCGCACCCCGCCTGACCGAGCGCCCTACCGGCGCCTGGCTGGAAGGGGATGACCCGGGTGAGCGCCGCTTCGCGGATCTTGGCCCCCTGGAACTGGAGCTGGGCGGCCGCCTGCCGCAGGTTCGGCTCGCCTACGAAACGTGGGGGCAGCTCAACGCGGACCGCTCCAATGCGGTGCTGCTGTGCCACGCGCTCACCGGGGATTCCCATGCCGCGGCGCGCGATGGGCAGAGCGGCTGGTGGAAAGATATTGTGGGCCCGGGCCTGGCCATTGATACTGATCGGTATTACGTGGTGTGCCCGAATGTGTTGGGTGGTTGCCAGGGAAGTACCGGTCCGGCTTCCCCGGCTCCCGATGGCCAGCCCTGGGGCCCGCGCTTCCCGGAAATTACCATGCGGGATATGGCCGCGGCGGAGGCCCGACTCGCCGATCTGCTCGGGGTGGAGCGCTGGGCCCTGGTGGCAGGGGCCTCCTTCGGCGGCTGCCGCACCATGGAATGGGCGGCTTCTTTCCCGGAGCGGGTGGGTGCTTTTGCGGTGCTCGTGGCGGGCCCGGCCAGCACCGCGGAACATATTGCTTATGCCCATCTACAGAATTTGGCGATTCGCCTGGATCCGCGCTGGCGCGGCGGGCATTATTACGATGCCGAGCCCGATGAGAGCGGGGTGAGCGGCCCGGATGCCGGGCTCGGCCTCGCCCGTGAAATAGCGCATTTAACTTATCGCTGCGCCCCGGAGTTGGCGGCGCGTTTCGGGCGCACCCCGCAGGAGGGTGAAGATCCGCTGCGCGGGGGTCGTTACGCGGTCCAATCTTATTTGGATTATCACGGCGCGAAATTGGTGGCGCGTTTCGATGCGAATTCCTACCTGACGATCAGCCAGGCATTTATTACTCACGATATTGGGCGCGGGCGGGGTGGCACCGCGCAGGTGGTGGCGGGGCTGAAGCAGCCGGCGCTCGTCGTCGCCGTTGATTCGGATCGGCTTTTTTATCCGCAGCATATGGCGGAATTGGCCGCGGCTTTGCCCGGGGCGCGCCCGCTCCAGACCGTGCATTCCGCGCACGGCCACGATGGTTTCCTTATCGAAAATAATGAGGTTTCCGCGATTATTGCGGATTTCCTCGCCGAGGTTGCGCCCGCGAAAATCGCGCCGGTTGCAACCGCCCGGGAGGGCGCTACCCTTTAGCCACCGCGCCGCCCGCCACTCGGCCCGTTACTCGCCGAATTGCGACCAGTCTTCGCCGAGCACGGTGCCGCGCGCGTCGATCATCACGTGCCCGGCTTTGCCGCCGGCGTGCAACCACCCCGTGTAGATGAGGTCTTCGGGCGCGGGGCAGGTGCCTTCGCATTCGGGCAGCTCGGCGGCCGCGGATTTGACTCGCACGAATACTTCCGCGCTTTCCAGCTGCTCGGCGGTCAATCCGATCTGAGCGGCGCGTTCGCGCACGAGGGTGGTGGCGCGGGTGAAGAGCGCGGCTTCGAGCTGGGTGTAGTCGAAGGTGGGGATGCGTTCGAAACGGAAGGGCCGCGAGGCCGCGAAGCCGTAGGGCGTGGTATCGCGCGGAAGCGCCCAGGAGTAGGTGACCGCGGCGTTATTGTGTTCGCCCACGGGAACGTCAATTTCGAGGCGGCGTTCGCGCACGAGGGCCCGGAACGCTTGCGTGGTCCCGGCTTCTTTTTCAATATCGACGACGGCGACACTCAGGTCTTCAGCCCCGCCCGTGAAATAGGAGCGCAGTGGGCCGCCGCCCCAGTCTTTGATTTGGGTGGTGACGATGCGGACGGCTTGGGGTGGGTTGAGGAGGGTGGGCAGGAGGGTGCCGCCCAGGAATAATGCGATGCCCGTGAGCGTGGCGGTGAGGGGGCGGAGTGGGTGGTCGTGCGCGGCGGCGGTGTGGAGGTAGCGGTAGCGTAAATAAATAATGCCGCCCAGCACGGTAAGGGTACCGATCACGATGAGGGCGATGTAGAGGGTGCCGTGCCAGTCGTTCATCCAGAGCAGGGCGAGGGCCCCGAGGATGAGTCCGAAACCGAGCGCGGGGAGCAGCCGGGTGGCTGTTTCCCGCAAGCCGGGCTGGCTTTGTGTTGTGGACACGTGCGGCTCCTCCCTATGTGATGGGCTGTTAGGGGGATTCTACAAAATTCCCCATCCAAAATAACTAATAATTTTATATAACGAAAACCCAAATAGCGAATGCATTTCGCTATTAGCTCAAAAAGACGTAGTTCCCTTGAGGCTGGCGTGCCCGTAGAATCCTAAGTGGGGAAAGATTCCAGCTCTCCCCACCGCGCAACGGAGCGCACGCTACCCAGCCGGGCAAATTCGCTTCATTGGGTGGTAACAACCGAGACGGAGGTTCCATCATGAAACGGAAAACAACAACCCCCAACCGCTCATGAAGTCCCTCGAATCTCGGAGATCATTCTCGGCCCTGCTCATTGCGGCCTTATTGAGCGTCATCGCGGTTTTTTCACTGGCTTCCATAGGTGTTGAGCTCCCGTACCGGAACAAGGTTGTGCAGAAGAGTGGACTTTTATACACCGAAGATAAGTCACAAGCATCTCTCGCCTATCGGCCTGATCATGCGTTCATCGATTCTCACCTTATGAGCGTCCTCTATGTGGAACCCTTAAGGCCAGAGATTCCACCACCCCTGGGGCTTGATACTTGGCCCACAGCGGGGAACACGGCAGTTAATCGTTCTGCTCTCCCCTACCGCGATCTTATTGAGAGCCAATTCGGCCCCATAACAGCAATTATTGACGACTCTGCAACCCTTGAGGGCGAACTACTGGTTATCAGTCGCCCCGCAAACACCGAAGCTTTGCCTGAGCTTGCCCGGGCAGGATCTCAAGCATCGCTCTCCCCGGGATTCACCACAGATCCAAACAATGCGCCCGGTTTCCGTTTCAGCATTGTGATGTACGAGGACTGGGCCAAAAACCTTCTCCCCCTCGCGCTAATTGTTATCGTCCTACCCATTTTCCTCTACATCCTGGCCTGCCGTAAGAATTTTCAGAGCAGCATTGCGCAGGAGCAATTCATTCTTCAATGCGTGGGGGCGCGGCGCAGTCACCTCATTCGGCACGCCAGTACCCGAGTCATTCCGCCAGTATTACTCGGTGGACTAGCGGGCAGCGCCGCGGTCACCATTCTCATGAGCGGTGTTATTCGCCTGCCTTTCACCGGATTCCACTTCCACCCACAGGCATTTCTCCCCCAGCTAGGCTGGATCATCCTCGCCTTGCTAGTCACACTCGCTGCGCTCGCGCTGTTTTTCGCCTGGCCCCGCCTCACACTTTCGATGCGCCCAGCTCGGCAAAAAAGGAAGCATCCTCGGCTTGGCCTAGCTCTCTTCACTATCGGGATTCTCTTGGCAGCAGGATTCCAATGGTATCTCTGGTGGATTCCCTTGGACATTGCTTCTGCCGCCATTCCTATAGGTATTATTCTGGTCCTGCTCGGCCTGCCGGCAACCTTCACGCTGCTTACCCGTGCCGCGGCAAGCCTCGCCACCAGATCCCGCCGGGATCACCTCACTGATCTCACCACCCGCTGGGTTATGCGCCATCCCGAGGTAGCTTCCCGCTCCGGCACCCTCGCGGGCTGTTTCCTCATTATCGGAACCCTGCTAATCGCTTGCTTCAACGCGGTCGCGGATACCGATAAGGAGATGCCGCCACTTCCTGAGAACCTCAGTGCAGTTTATTCTTCCCTTGTGTGCCGCCCCAATACTCCGGGCTGCCTCGAAAATGCCGCTGCTCAGATTCACGCGGCCCGTCCGGATGCCGCCATTATCGCCGCCGGCAACGGAATCGGAGTGGTCCCGCTAGAAGCCGGGCAGGTTGCTCCAGAAAATCTAGAGCTGGTGCTCTCCGATTACCTTGCCCCGTTATATGGCGCACCGAAGAAAGATCTCCCCGAAAACCTAAACCGCGGCGGGCTCGTCACCCTCATCGAATCAGATGGCCCAGATTCTGGAGAAAAGCTCCTCAGCCAAATCCACAGCTTGGACCTGGGCAGCCCGATCCCCGCGCTATCCGCACCGCTAGGTGAAGATAGCCGCGGACTGGCACAAATCTACCGCCAGCATTCCACCTGGCTCAGCCTCTTTACCACCTTCGCTTTCATCTGCGGGCTGCTGGTGGTGTGGCTGAATTTCTCCCGGGAAGCCGAAGCCCAGGCACGCGACGCCGCCGCTATCACGGCACTCACCGGGCAAACCCGCACGGTTGCCCGCATCCTCGCCCGGCGCACCCTCGCCACCAATATCGTGACCGGTATCGCCGCCCTCGCGGTCGGCACCTTCCTGGCACGCCAATTCTTACTGCCCGGAACCGGATTTATCCCCTGGGAGTTCATCCTCACCATCGCCGCGATCTACGGCTGTTTCATCGCCGCGCAATCCATTCTTGTGTATCGCCGGCTAACCGCACGGGCCCGCGCGTGGCGCCCGGGAAAGGATCACCATGAGTATTCTGCACTGTGACAACCTCGTCTGCGGCTACACCCACCCGCTGTTCAGCCCCATCACGTTCACCCTCAACGGCGGGGACACCCTCACCGTCATGGGCCGCTCCGGCGTGGGGAAAACAACCCTCCTCACCACGATTCTGGGAATGCATAAACCCATCTCCGGCACCATCGAGGTGAACGACACCAATATTCACCACCTCCCCTTCAACCGCCTCGCGCGCCTGCGTTCCACAACCATCGGCACCGTTTTCCAGCACGGCGAACTCATAGCCGGATACACCGCCCTCGATAACGTGATGCTTCCGCGCCTGCTGTGGAACCGTCATGATGGCGACGTCGCCACAGAGGCCAGCGAGCTCCTCGGCACCCTAGGTGTCCTCCCCCAAACGATGGCTGAAAACCTCTCCGGCGGGGAACGCCAGCGGGTAGCGCTGGCCCGGGCGCTCATTAATCACCCGCGCCTGCTGGTGGCTGATGAACCGACCGGAGCGCTGGATACCGAGCTGCGCGATGAAGTCCTCAGCCTCATCCTCGATACCGTGCGCGAACGCGATTGCGCCCTGCTGCTCGTCACCCACGACCCAAGCATCGCCGCCCGCACCGACCGCACCCTCGTCCTCCAGCCGATCCTCCCGCCGAACGCCCAGCTAGAGGGCGCCCAACCGGAAGCGGCACGTGCTACCGCTGCCGCGGGGTAATTGGGCGTGATAGGTTGTCCCTGAGAACACCGGGGCTCTCATCACTTTCCTCGAGATTGCGAAGAATCATGAAACTCAACCGTGTTCTTGCGATTATTATCCTCATCGGAATCGCGATTGTTATCGGGACGATTCTCTACGCCTCCCAGCTTTACTGGCCCAAGGTTGCCGATGAATACCCTTCAACGCGGTCCGATCTGATCGCCCTGGTTTTCTTCGGAGGATTCCTCCTGCTTCCGCTGCTCGCCTCGGCGCTGTGGGCAACGATGCCACAAACATCCACGGCAAAGAAAGCACTCGGCGCAATCGGATGCATGGTTCTCGCAATCGTAGGCTTCGTGATTTTCCGGTGGGGGCCGGAATGGATGGATACGCTGCGCGGCTATACCGATTTCCCGGTGTTCTACCGCAGCGTCAATACGATCCCGGAAACAGCTATTGCCCTGGCCCCATTCCTCCTGGTCACACTGGTGACCGCGATCCTGACCTTGCGGAAAACCCGAAAGACCCGAAGAACACCACGCGGGCGGTAAAATCGAGGAAAAGCCGAAAGGATGAACGTGACTCGAGCCGCCGCACCCCACCACCCCGCGCTCGCGTGGGAACCCGACCTCCTCGGCGCCGGTTACGAACGCCTCACCCTTCCTCTTCCCGACGACGACGAAGGCGCCGTCATCGCCACCCTTATCCGCGCACTGCCACCTGCGGGCGCGCCTACCCCGAGCTTCGCTTTCCTCGCCATTCACGGCTGGAATGACATGTTCTACCAGTGGGCCCTTGCCGAAGCGGTCACAGCTGCCGGCGGGGCTTTCTACGCAATCGACCTGCGTAAATATGGCCGCTCCTGGGATCCGCAGCGGCAAAGCTACGGCTACACGGACAGCATGCGGGTGTATTTTGCCGATATTGATGCGGCCCTGGCCGCCATGCGAACCGACCTCCCCGCGCGCTTCGGCCCCGCCGCAGCCCAGCTCCCCACCATCCTGTACGGGCATTCCACCGGCGGCCTCACCGCCACCCTCTACGCCGGCTCACGCCGCGGGAAAGATCTAGCTGGCCTGGTGCTTAATTCACCGTGGTTGGATTTGCAGGTGGGCGCGGCCGGGAGCGCCGTCGTCGTACCTGTGGCGGAGCTGGCGGCGCGTACCGCACCGAAAAAACCGCTGCCCGTACACGACCCCGGCTTTTACGGGATGGTGCTCGACGCGTGGCGTCCGGAAGGAATGACGCGGGTGCCCGGAGCACCGGAAGGCACCAGCGATCCGTTTTGGACCACCGGGTGGACTCCGGCCTGGGATATGCGCCCGGATCCGGCGCCGATTCGCGGCGGCTGGCTGCACGCGGTTATCCGGGCGCAGCGCTACGTGGCGCGGAATGTGCGGCTGCGGCTGCCGGTGCTCATGCTCACCGCGGCGCGCAGCATCGTGGCCACGGCGTGGAGCGAGGAGCTGCGCGGGGCCGATACTGTTTTGGACGTCGAGCAGATGTGGGCCCGGGCCGCGGAAATTGCCAGCGATGTGCATATCCTGAAATTGGATCATGCCGTGCATGACGTGCTGCTCTCCCGCGCGCCGGTACGCGAAGCCGGATTCGCGGAGATTCGGGAGTTTTGCCAGCGGCAGGTGCGGCGGGCGCAGCGGGCGCGCTAAAGGCAGCATAAGAAAAGGGGAGGCTCCGGGAATTCCGGGGCCTCCCCTTTCTCTTGCACTAGGTGCTGCTAGTTGTTAGCGGCGGACGATGGGGGTATCAACACCATCCCCGTCCCAGTCACCAACCAGCATCTGGTCACCAGACCGGCCATAGTAGAGGGTGATATCAGCGTTCCCGCTCTTGAGCGAGTTCGCCACAAACACCTGGTTACCACGGCGAACAGCGAAGGTATCCTTACCATCGCCATCCCAGTCACCAACAAAGATCTGGTCACCGGCTCGCCCGTAGGAGAAGGACGTTTCCGCCTTGCCGCCCGTGAGAGTGTTATTCACGAAGAACACATTCCCACGCTGCACCGCGAAGGTATCCTTGCCATCCCCGTCGAAATCACCGGCGAGCAGCACGTCGGCCTCGCGCCCGAAGCTGAATACCTGGTCGGCATCCCCCGAGCGGATCGAGTTGAGGACGAATACCTGGTTGCCGCGGCGTACCGCGAAGGTGTCTTTACCGTCTCCATCCCAGTCACCAACCACGATGGTGTCATCGGCACGTCCGAAGGAAATCACTTCATCAGCCACGCCTCCGGTGAGGCTGTTCTGAATGAAGATCTGGTTACCGCGGCGCACTGCCAAGGTTTCCTTGCCGTCACCATCCCAGTCACCGATGAGGACCTGATCTGCGGCTCGCCCGTAGGAGAAGACCTGCTGAGCAACCGTGGAGACCCAATCGTTGGACAGGTAGAACACGTTTCCGGTATCACCCGGCTTGCCCGGCGTGCCCGGTTCGGGCGCCGGAGTACCCGGCGTACCAGGCGTACCCGGCGTCGGGTTCGGCGCAGGAGTCGGGTTCGGCACCGGCTGGCCCGGCGTCGGATCCGGAGTACCCGGCGTGCCCGGCTCACCCGGAGTGGGAGACGGCGCCGGAGCACTCTCCTGAGTCACCGTAACCGTGACGGTCTTGGTCACGGCAGCCCCGGCAGCATCGGTGGCAATGAGGGTCACCGTATTCTCGCCCGGGTTGAGCACCGTGCCCGGTGCCAGGGTGAGAGCGGTATCGCCCGCGGCCCCAGCTGCACCGTCGTCCTTCACCGTGTACTTGGCGAGTACCTCGGCGGCCAGGGCCTGCCGGTCAAGAGCGCCGGCGGGCGCCGTGAGTTCCACGGTGTCCGGGCCCTCGATCACGGGCAGGCTGTCCTTCGTGAAGGAGATGGACTGCGCGGTGGAGTTACCGGCCAGGTCGGTACCTTCCACCGTGAGGGTGTAGGTACCGGCCGCCAGCTCCGCGGTTTCCACGGTGTAGTTGAGAGCGGTCGCGGCATCACCGGCGGTATCGCCAGCTGCTGCGTCGTCGGCAACCGGAGCATCGGCCTCAGCCATAAGTCCAGCCGCATCCTTCACGCCCGCAACCACGCGGGCGGCGTCGTCCTTATCCGCCACGCCGTTCGCATCGGTCTTGACGGCCTTCGCGGCATCCGCACCGTTCGCACCGGCATCGTTTCCGCCACCGAAGTAGGTCTTGACGTCCACGAGACGGGGCTGCGGACTGTTTATTGGACATTATCGCTTAAAACCGCTTGACGATGCTCCACAATCGTTAAACCATCGAACTTCAAGGTAATACGCTTCTGGTTATAGAAGAACATATACTCGTCTATCGCCTCGCATAACTCATCGGTTGTAGCCCACTTCTTCCCGTGATAAATCTCGGTTTTCATCCGCCCGAAAAACCCCTCACAAGCAGAATTATCCGGACTACACCCCTTCTTCGACATCGACCGCGTCAACCCGTAACGCCGCGTAAGCTCAATCCAGGACACAGACCGGTAGTGGACTCCCCGATCCGAATGGATCACGAGTGGATGCTCACTCTGGCCGGCTTGTAGCTCGTTTAGACGCTGGTGCGGGAGGGTTGCCAGGGCGTTTTCAAGGGAGGAATCAGCCAACACTGAGGTTGGGTGTAATCCCCTCGTATACGCCACGACTTTCCCGTCATAACAGTCAATAATCGGGGAGAGATAAACCTTCCCGTTAGCTGCGTGGAACTCGCTGATATCCGTGAGCCAAAGCCGTCCGGGCTCATCAGCGTGGAAGTCACGCTCGACTAGGTTTTCCGGTGCCGGGCTGATCTCCCCGCCGTAACTAGAGTACTTCCGGCGTGCTTTGGCATACCTGACCGGGATTTCCTCTTCCCGCATCAAGCGCTGGATGACTTTCTCCGAGACCACATACCCAAGCTTTCTAAGCGCTAAACGGATACGCCGATACCCATACGTATACAAGCCCTCGCGCGCGATCTGAGCGATCAACTCACGCAAGCGAGCATGCTTGTCAGGCCGCTCTAGCTGTTTAGCGGTGTAATAGTACGAGCTTGCCGGCAAATCCAAGGTATCTAAGACCATGGCTAGCGGCGTGGTAGAGCGTAGCTGGTTAGCTACCCGTGTTTTCTCTACCGCTTCACTGCGCCCGCCTGTGCGGGCTTTTCCTTTTTTTGCTAGCTCGAGCTGGGCTTTCAAGACGCGTTTCTGCACGATTAAATCGGCTACAAGAGCACGTAATTCTTCCGGGTCTTGGGGTAGCTGGGCTTCCAGTTGGTGGCGGGTTTTCGCTTTGATCTGGTCGCATTCTTTCTCGTTCATGAGTCCTAGACTGCCTTCCGCATCCCACTTTTTAACCCAAGCATAGATGTTTGTGCAGTTCACGATTCCTAGATCCTGGGCGATAGTGTAGGCGTTTTCCCCGCTGCGGAATCGCTTGCAGGCAGTTACTTTCACGTCCGTTGATATTTTCTGGTTAGGGGCGTGTTTCTTCGGTTTTCTCTGCTCTGGTTTCTCGTTGCTATTCCGGATCCATTTGTAGAGCGTGTCTCGGCCTGGGTAGCCCAGTTTACGGACTGTGGCGGTTACCGATTGCGTGCGTTGGTAGGTGGTGAGGGCTTTACGGATCTGCTCTCTCGTGTACGTACGCTTACTCATTGAACGTTCTCCTTAAAAATCTCTAGGAAACCGTCCGCACCCCCGACTGTCCTCAACGGTCTGGCCGAGCAGACCCGCATCGGTGCTCTGCTCGCTGAGCACGTTCCCGTTGAGGAGAACGCGCGCGGCCTTGAGGTTGGGGTCGGTCACGCTGGTGGCAATGGCAGCGCCGTCGCGAATAACCGCGCCGTCCGTGCCGTTGATGCTCACCGCCGGGCCTTCCTTATCCACCACCACGGGGATGGTGTTGAGCAGGGTATTGCCCATGCTGTCACCGAATTGCACAAGGACCGTATCGCCATCCGCAACGGGGAATGCCTGGTTGAAGCTGCGGGTATTGGTCTTGGTGCCGCCCACGGTGTGGTCGATAATGCTGCGCACCACCGAGCCGTTGATCTTGAGTTCGTAGCCCCAGGCATCATCGGAAGCGGTACCCGCGAAGGTGACCTCATCCGAATTCGCGTAGAGCACGCCGTTGTACAGGGTCGGTTCCGTGAAGGACACCTTGGGGTACCCGGTATCCCAGAACACGCGCAGGATGCTATCCATGCGGACCTTACCCTCGGTATCGGTCACCTTCATGTGGAAGGCGTTAATACCGGTGGTCACCGGCACCGCGGTTTCGAAGGTGCCATCGGCCTGCACGCTCACGTTAATCGGGTCCGGAACCACGTAGGCGCCGGCCTCGTTCACGGTCACGCGCGGCTGGAGCACAAAGGCGGACACGCCCTGCGCCTTACCGCGCAGCACCAGCTTGCCGTCCGCCGTGGTTTCCGCGGTAGACATATCCGGTAGGCACGTGGTGCCGAAGCACTGCACATTCGTGAAGGTGGGTGCTTGGTACGACGACGTATCTTCCGCCACGACCTCCCGGCCTTCGTAGGTGACCGTTTCGGTGGTGGTATTCCCACCATCGGAGGCCACCACGGTGGCGCTGACGGCGTCAGCTTCCGGGGTGAAGGTCGTGGTGAATCCGCCGGTGGCATCCACCGTGACATCCGTGCCATTCACCTTGACGGTGAGGGTGGCACCGGGGCGCTCATCGCGCACATTACCGGTGATCGTGACCGAACCATCCTCGGCCACCGGCTGCTTACCGCCGGCATTGAGGGAGGTAATCGCCACGCTCGGGGCCACCGTATCGTAAGTGACGGTCAGCATCGTGCGGGTGATTTCGCGGCCGTTATCACCGTAGGCAACCACGGGGATCTCCTGGGTACCCGCGGTGAGCGGGACCAGGGCGGCGAAGAATCCGCCACCGAGCTCCGCATCGGTGCCGGCCACGGTGACGCGGGCCACCGCATCGGAAGCCAGACCGAAGACGGTCAGCTTGCCGTCCTTGACGAGGCGGTGATTCGGGGTGAAGACCTGGGTGTTATAGGTGTTCAGGCTCGGGATCTCGATGGCGTTCGCGCCCAGCACCTTGGTGACCATGGTGTTATTCATGCCCTGGTCGGCCACGGTAACAATCACGTAGGAAACGCCTTCGGGAAGCACCACTTCGAAGGAAGAATCGGAATTCTTGGTGACCGGCTTGATCTGGGTGCCCTTATCCGTTTCCACCATCGGCGAGGAGAAAATCCCCGAGCCGGTTTCGGTCACGGTGAAGGGCAGGATCTTCTGGCCGTCACGCTCGAAGGGTTCACCCACGGAAACTTCGGGAGCCACGGTATCCACGCCGAAGGGCATATCGAGGGTCTGCCAGTCGAAGCGATCACCCAGGCGCGCCTTGACGCGGTAGGTGTAACGCCCGTCCGGAATTGCCTTAAAGCTCGCGCTGGACGCATCCCACACCGTGCCATCGAAAGCATGGGTGCGATAGGCCTGCGCAATATTCTTCGTGCCCAGGGCAGTACCGGCGATCTGGCGGGAAAGTTCCTGTTCCTCACCCACGCGCGTCACGAGCTTGCCGGCCGCATCGTAGATTTCGAACTGGGCTTCTTCCGCGTTACGCAGCTGCGTGAGATTCGGGACAACCGCATCAACGTTATTGTCCTTATTGGGCGAGAGCCAGAATTCCCCGAAGATATTGTTCTTCATGGGCAGGGTCATCCCGAAGATCGTGGTGGTCAGCTGGGAGGTGGAGGTATTTCCCTCACCCCAGGTCTGGCCCGGAGCCACGAAAATGGGTTCGGCGTTCCAGTCCCCGGCGAAGCCCAGGTAGGGCACCTTAATATCCGGGGTTTCTTGCACGCCTTCGAGGACCGCCCAGCCTTCCACGAAGTGGTTGCCCTTGCTCGGGGTGAGCGTGAAGGTAACCTGGGTGGTTTCCCCGGGTGCCACGGTGAGGACCTTGCGGTCCGCCGTCAGCGTTTCCTTGGAAATGAAGGTGGAGGTGGTGTCGTTCGCGTTATTCGTTTCGTTAACCACTTCCTGGCGCGGAATCGCGTAGGCCGCTTCCTTATCGCCGTGGTTGGTGAGGGTCACGGTGAAGGACACCGGCCCGTTCACCTGGCCCAGGGCCACCGAATTGGCACCGTCCACGCGGGCGTGCACCTGGGAAGCCAGGGCGTGATCCACGCGCACCAAACCGGCGCCGATCTGGCGCGGGGCGTAAGGAACGCCGTCGTGCCGCGGAATTTCCGCGGTGTTCATAAGCAGCGTTTCCGCAAGGCTGAGGCGATCCGCCCGGGACATATCCGGGAAGCGCTCACCGAGCACCTGAAGCACGCTGGCCATGGAGCCGGCCACGTTCGGAGCGGCCATGGAGGTACCGGACATCGAGCCGTAGGTATTGGAATTCAGGGTGGAGTAGACGTTACCGCCCACACCCGAAATATTCGGCTTGAAGTCCAGGTTGGAGGTCGGGCCCCAGGAGGTGAAGTTGGAGGGCGCGCCGGCCGTGGCCGAGGGCGTGGTCCGGGCTTCATCCGTGAGGGCGATGGTGACCGGGGTCTTAGCTTCGATTGCTTTCACGAGGCGCAGCGCATCGGAGCGGAACATCACGCCACCGGGGAAGGTGTATTCGTCAATACCGCCCATGGAGATCATGGAATCCCCGCCGGCTTCGTGGTTGTAGATAATTACACCGGCCGCACCGGCTTTTTGTGCGTTGCCGAACTTTTCCCCGAAGGTGATGCCGCCGCGCTCAATAAGAGCGTATTTACCGGCGGTATTTTCCGGGAATTCTTCGGGCTTGCCGGTACCGGCGGCTACCGCTTCGCGGGGCTCATTATCCGGCTTACCGGTGGCAAGTTCGTAGAAAATATCCTCGGACTTGTCCCCCACGGTCACGCGGGCGACCGAGCGGGTTTCAAAATTATTATCAATCGAGGCAACCGAAAGCGTGGCATCGTGAGCCGAGGGCGAGCCAATAACGCCGTCGTCCCATTTACCGAACATATCGTCTTCCCCGCCGCTCGGCGAGAAATTGAGCCCGGAGTTACCGGCGGAAATCACCGGGAGCACACCCTTGGCGCGCGCTTCTTCGATGGCCAGGCCCGCACCGTTGGAGTATCCGAAGCCGTTATCGGAGCCCAGCGAGAGGTTAATAACGTCGGCGCCCAGCTTCACGGAATCTTCAATGGCGGCAATAATATCGCCGTCGGCCGCGCCGCGCGAACGCGCCGGGTCATTGGAAAAGACCTTCATTGCCAGCAGCTGGGCATTGGGGGCCATGCCTTCCACCCGGCCGGTGGTTGCGAAGGTCTGGCCTTCATCCAGGCCGTTTGCCGCGGCAATACCCGCCACGTGCATGCCGTGCATGGACGAGGTGGTATCGACGATCTCGAAATTATCATCGGCGTAGTTGTAGCCGTTGGGAACCTTGCACGTGAAGGCGGGATTCGCAGCGGTGTTAATATTCTTAATCTTCGCGGTATCGCAATTGTCGATGCGCATATCGCGGTGAGTCGGGTCGATACCCGTGTCCACAATCGCAATAACCATGCCGGTGCCGTCCGCGCCGGCATCAGCCAGGGCCGCGGGCGCGCCCTGCATATCGCGCGAGGCATCTTCGAGGGGCACATTTTCCTGCGGCTGCGTTGCGAGGGCACCTTGGGCGAGCGCCTGCGTGGTACCCGCGTTCTGGGCGAGCGCGCTTTGGGCGACGGCGCGGGAAATATCGGCAGCGCGTTCGGTCGCGGCCACGTCTGTTGTTTGGTAGACGCGCTCACGCTTGACCGAGGCCACCGCGGCTTCCGCTTCCAGAGCCGCCATCTTATCCGCCGGCATCGTCGCGGCGAAACCATTGACGAGGTAGCCGAACTGGCGCTCAAGCTGCAGACCGTACTTCTCCGACCACTGTGCCACCAGGTCTTCCTGCGTGGCCAGGCTCTGCGCCTCACCGGTATCGCTGCCCAGGCGAGACTGGTCCTTGAGGAGCACAATAACCCGCACCCGCTCATTGGAGCCCTGCAGATCCTGGAAGGCAGCCAGCTCGGGGTTATCGGGAGAGAAGAGACCGGCGAAAGCGCCGGCGGGATTCGACGGCGCTGGCTGGTCCGCAGCGAGCGCCGGAGTAGTGAGTACGCTTAAGGCGAGCGCAGCCGTGACGGATAATCCGCCCAGGCGGCGCCAGTTAAAACCTGTCACACCTTCTCCTAACTTCGTGACGGGAGGGATCCCGTCGGGGAATCCGGTGTTGTCATTCCTGCACGGAGGCCAGGGTTCGGGAGAGGTAGGGCGACGGCGCACGCGGCGCAGCCTCCCCACCCCGCCGCGCATATCTACCAACCAGTGGAGAAGTTATGCACCCCTCCCGCTCAGCCTCTCACCCTTGAGCGATAGACCGGCAGTGCGTGACGCGTGGGAATACCGGATGCGGGCTATCATCGCAAAGAATGGTGCGCATCCGTCCAGAGCGTCCACAACGTGAACACTTCCGTTAGGTCATTGATATTTATGCGCTTAAAATTCGGGGCGCGGAGGCGGGCCGGGCAGCGCCGCGCAGAGCGGGCCGCGCGGAGTATCCCACGCGGCTCACCACCGCGCGCTCACGGCACGCCCGTTACTGGCGCGGCTGCCGGATCAGCGGCCAGGGATCCAGGGTTTCCAGGGCGGCCACAATGGAGAGCAGCAGCTGTTCTTCCCCGAAGCGGGTGGCACCCACGTGCACCCCGAAAGGTAACTCCGTGCCATCGACTTCCGCGCGGTGGATCGGGATGGCTACCGCGGCCGGTCCAAACATATTCCAGGAGCTGGTCCACGGGCTCACAATGCACTGGCGCCGGAAATCTTCAGCCGGATCATCCGGGCAGCACACCCAGGCCGGGTCGGCCGGCGGAGTACCGAGCGCCGGACTCACAATCACGTCATAATCCGCGAAAGCCTCCCCCATGCGCCGAGCAATGGCGTACATTCCCTGCAAGCCGGCCATGAGTTGCGGCGCGGTTGCTTCCCGCCCGCGAGCGCGCAGCCACCGGCTCATCGGGGTGAGGAGTTCCTCGCGTTCGGGCGGGAGCGGGATAGCAGCCGCGCCCGCCTGCCAGATCGGCATAAAGGATTGCCAGGCTTCCGGCCCGAAGGGCCGCGCGATCTGCTCCACCCGCGCACCCATAGCACGGAAATCTTCCGCGGCCCGCGCCACCGCCTCCAGGCAGGCGGGGTGGATCTCGGTATCAACATTGAGCGGTTCGGTGAGCACCCCCACCCGCAGGTCAGCCAAGGCGAGGGCGCGGCTGCGCGATTGCGGCCCGCACCCGAATTCCGCATCCAGGGTGGCCAGGTAGTCCCCCGCTCCCGGGTAGGGGCTCCAATCCCCGGGCCGGCGCCGCGCAATAATATCGAGTCCGGCCGCCAAATCGCGGGCAGTCCGGGCCAGCACCCCGGCGGTGGCCAGCCCGCTATCGGAGAAGAAGGAGGATCCGGGTCCGGGTGAGACCAACCCGTGGCTGGGTTTGATGCCGAGTACCCCGCAGTGCGCGGCGGGAATGCGGACCGAGCCGCCGCCGTCGTTCCCGTGCGCGATGGGGACCACGCCGGCCGCAACCGCCGCGGCCGCTCCCCCGGAGGATCCGCCGGCGCTGCGGGCCAGGTCCCAGGGGGTGCGCGCGGGGGTGAGGCCGTCCGGTTCGGTGTAGCCGACGAAACCGAATTCCGGGGTGGTGGTTTTTCCGATGGTCACGGTGCCGGCGTCCAGGATGGACTGGGCTACTCCGCCGGTGGTGGTGGCGATATTTCCGCGCATGGCCCGCGAGCCGTATTCGGTGGGCAGGCCGGCCACGTCGTCGAGGTCTTTGATGGGGAAAGGCACCCCGGTGAGCGGCCCTCCCCTGCCCTCTTTCAGTTGCGCGGCGGCGGCGTGTGCCTGCCGCAGCGAGAATTCTTCTGCGATATGTGTGAATGCACCCACCGCGGCGCCGCGGCTGCGGGCCCGTTCCAGCACCCGTTCGGTATGCGCAACGGGGTCCACACGGCCGGTGCGCATGCGCCGCGCCAGCTGCATGGCAGAAAGATCCAGGGGGTCGACGTTCTCCTCAAGAAATTCCATGTTCACAGTGTACGTGAGATAGGGCACGTTTGCCGCGAGCGATGGCATATTAAGTTTCGGTGCGTTTCCCTTCGGTTTCCGTGCCGGCGCGGGCGGCCCAGGGCCCGTGTTTCGCCCGTTCCACGGCTTTTTCGCGCGCCGCAGCGGTGGGGATGGCCAGGTTTTCCATTAGCTCGGCTATCTGCGTGGCAGCATTTTTTTCACGACGACGCCGCAAGCTGGCTGCGGTGGCGGCAATCTCCTCCGTTGATAAGTTCTGGGACAGCTTGGCCTTGCCAATAATCTCCGTGACTTTAATATCCACGCCCACGATGGCGCGCAGCATGCGGCGCAGCTGGTCAGGCCGCGCGTGGGTATCGGGGCGCCAGGTGCCACCGTGGTGGGCAATTTCGTGGGCGTCTACTAATTCTCGCAGGGTGGGGATGAGCCAGGCGGGATCCTCGTGGATAGTGAGCTCGCCGCGCAGGTGCACGGTGAGGTAATTCCAGGTGGGAACCCGGGCCAGCGGCGCATCTGCCGGGCCGGGTGGCATATCGGAGGGTGATATATAGGTATTTGGCCCGGTAACCACCATAAGGCAGGGCCCGCTATCGCTCGCCTGGGGATTAATACGTGCCATATGGCTGTGGAGGTGGAGAGTGCCGGCGTCGTCGTACTTAATATTAAAAGGAAGGAGGGTGGCGTCCAGGCCGCGCGGGCCGGCCGTTATTAATTCTCCCACCCCGATTTGGGCAGCTAGTTCCACCGCGCGTTCCGGTTCCAACGCAAAACGACTCGCCACGTACATGACAGCCAGTGTAATGCGCGCGGCTACGGCGTGCGCATGACCTCCACCGGGTCACGGTAGGCCGCAAAAATCGCCGGGGGAATGCAGGCGAGCAGCGCCACGAGCACCGCGAGCACCCCCACCGCCACCGAGAAATCGAGGGCGACCGGATTACCGCTCAGCCGGCAATAACCCCAGGCCGCGGCGATGCCCAGCGCGGTGCCGCCCACCGCCGGGTAGGCAATGCGCGCGATCACCAAGGCCACCAGCCCGCCGCGGGTAATGCCGAGGGTACGGCGCCGGCCCAGGTCGCGGCGGCGGATAAGCACGTCGGCCAGGACCACCGCGGCGATAAAGAGCGCCCCCACCCCGAGAATGAGAATGAGGAGGGCGCGACCCATGCCCGCGACCTGCCCGGTCACGGCCACGCCCTGTTTCGCCTGGCTGACGGAGCTGCGGATAATGAGCTTGGCGGGATCGAAATCCCCAATGGCGGCGAGCGCAACATCGGTCACCGCAGCAATATTTTCGGCGTCGTTGGCCAGCGCGGTCACCCGCACGTAGGCACCCGAGCCACCCCCGGCCAGGAGGTAATTATCGAGGTCCTCGAATCCGCCGCTGGGGGTGAAGGAGCCGACCACGGCCCACTGCCGCCCACCGCGCGATTCCACGTACCCACTGGGGAAGGCCAGGCGCAGCTGCGGCAGCATGGCTTCGGGCACGATAGCTTCTCCCGGACCGGGATAACGCCCGGCTGTTAATGTAATTATTTTGGAGATGTCGCCACCGGTTTCCACCAGGGCGAACAGCTGGGAGGCCGGGCCGAGCGATCCATTGACCACGTCCACCGTGCTCCGGTATCCCACTACCCCGGCCACCCCGGAGGTGCCGTGCAGGGTTTCCAAGAATGCTTCGGGGAGCAGCCCGGCGTTTTTTTGATCTATGAGGGTGAGCTGGCGGGCTTGCGGGCCGGTGAGCTGGCGGTGCAGCTCGGCTTCGGTGGCGGCCTGACGGCCCACCGTCACGAGCGACGCCGCGCACATCACCCCGAGCACCAGGGCCACCAAGATGGTGGTGACCAGGGCCCCGAGCGCATTTTTCGCGCCTTCGCGTAGCAAAACAGCGAATTTCATAGTCGCACCACCTCATCTGCCGCATTGACCACCGTGGGATCGTGGGTGGCAATAATGACACTGCATCCGGATTCCGCGGCTTCGCGCAGGGCGCCGAGCACAAGGTTGGCATTATCCGGGTCGAGGTTTCCGGTTGGTTCGTCGGCCAGGATAAAGGTGGGGGAATTGACGAGGGCGCGGCAGACCGCCACGCGCTGGGCCTGCCCGCCGGAGATTTGCCCGGGCCGGTGGTCGGCGCGGTGCTCCAGGCCCAGGCCGGCCAGGAGTTCACGGGCACGGGTGCGGGTGGCTGCCAGCGAATGTCCCGCGTAAAGCCCGGGTTCCATCACGGAATCGAGGACGGGCCGGGTGGGGTCAAGTTCGGAATCTTGGAAAACGAAGCCGATCCGGCGGGCACGCAGGCGCGAGCGCTCCCGGTCGGTGAGCTCGCTGGCGGCGGCGCCGTCAATAAGGACCTGCCCGGAGCTGGGCGTGAGCGTGAGCCCGAGGAGGTAGAGCAGGGTGGATTTGCCGCGCCCCGAGGCCCCGGTCACCGCGGTAATGGCGGCGGGGGCGAAAACGTGGGTGAGGCCGTCGAAGAGTTCTTCGGCGCCTTTCCGGTAACGGAAGCGCAGCTCACGGGTGGCGATGCCGGGCGCGTCCATTACTTCGTGCTTTCCGGGCTCGGGGTGGCTTCGGTTTCTGCATCTGCGCTGGAGTCGGTTTCCGCGCCTTCGCTCGTGTCCGTGCCTTCGCTAGTTCCCGTGCCTGAATCTGCGCCGGGGCCGGTTTCTGCGCCTTCGCGGGAGCCGGTATCAGCGCCGGATCCGCCGGGCGCACCCGGGGCGCCGGCCTTCTTCGCGTCGGCCAGCGCATACACGCTTTCTCCGGCCCGCACGCCCTCGACTACCGCCAGGCCGCCGGCCACGGTCTGAACTGTGACGGTGCGAGGCGCGGCCTCCCCCGCGACCCTCACGCTCACGGTCCCATCCGGCATGGTGGATAGCGCGGAGATCGGCACGGTAGGCCCGGTCACCGCGGGCACAATCTCAATATCGGTAAGAAGATAGGCTTTTTGGCTCGCCGGCAATTCCCCGCACCGAGTGCCGCACAGCAAACCGCCGTCTTCCGCGGTAACAGGGACCTTGACCTGGCCCCCTTCTGTTTCCTCCGGCTCACCGGTAATACCGATGAGGGGCTGTTCGCCCAGCTTCACGCGGATCCCCATTCCCGGCTGAATCATAGCCTGCTGTTCGCGCGTGATTTCCATATAAAAACTGGGCGTTCCGGACACCGAGTTAATAATATTTTCACTTCCGTTCAGGGTCGCTCCGGGCCAAGCAATACTGCGGTCCAGGGTGAGCGCAGCTGGTAGTTGCGGCACTGCCACAAGTTCTCCCAGGCCGACGACGCCGCTCTGTTCCTGCCCGCGCGCTTTTTGCCACGCTTTCGTTGCCGCGGTGGTGGCGGGGCCAAATTTCCCATCTGCCACGGTGCGTGAGTAGCCGAGGGCGGCAAGGAGCCGCTGGTATTGGGAGACATCCTCACCTTCGGTTCCTTCGGCGAGGGGCCGCCAGAAGGGGGTGGAACCTTCTGCCGCGATTACCTCGGTATTTCCGACGGTGTAGAGGGTGTCGCCGGCGTGGAATTCTCCGTCTGCGGCAACGGAGGTGATGGTGCCGTTGAGCTGGTTCACGGCAACCGGTTGTGCCGCGCGTTCTACCGTGGTGGAGAGTGTGAGGGTGCGGCCAATATTTTGCTCGGTTACGGTGACGGTCATTGTCTCCGCTCCCGTTTGGGTGATCCGCTCCGGGGGTTTCAGGGTGGTGCGGCCCGCCCAGAATGCCAGTGCCGCCACGAGGAGGAGTGTTATCACACCTGCGAGGATCTGAGTTATTTTCTTGTTCATGGCAGCACGCCTTTCGTGGTAGCCACGCGGTTACACGTGAATGGTAAATATCATGGGGTTATTTTATGCCATAGAATTCTGTGGCGGGAGGAGTCTCCGGGCAGACTTTCCAGACCTCTACCGGGATTCGGAATCCAAGAGAACCGCCGTTATCCGGCCACCAGCGGTGCTCCGGATCGGTATGGAACTTAGCAACATAGGTTTCCCGAGCGGGACGTTTGGAGATATCAACCTTATAACCATGCGCTTCCAAGCAGGGAATATAGTATTCATCCCAGTAGTCCCACTGCACCCGCAGCTGATCCTCCGATAAATCAGTGATAAACTCCGGATCGGTAAAATACATCGATATGCACTCATAAGTGGCCAAGTTGTACGCCTTTTCTTGTGATTCCGGTATGGCACCATCAGAACCGATGCCCCCTTTGGGATTAGCATGAGACGCAAACCCCTTGCTGGTTAGGCACTCGGCTCTTTTAATATCCGATTCCTCTGATGGTGTCCGCCATTCAACCAAAGGAACATCGGGCGCGTCTTCAATCTCCCAGTAGTCCGCGTGCCGTTTCAACCACTTCTCGCGAAAAGCAAGCTTCTGTTCCTCGGTGGTGTAGCGCGGCGAGATTTTAATCTTCGCTTTCCAGGTATTCGGATCCCATTCGGATGCTTGAGCAACAGCGGTTTCGCTTGCGGTTTCGTTAACACTCTCGGAATCGGAACTCCCGCTCGCGCAACCATCCACCGCCACGAGTAGGAGACTCAGGGCACATACAATTCTGTTTCTCATTTCTTAGACCTCATTCCAATCCGTAAAACTGGGAAGCAGGAGGAGTATTCGGGCAGGTTTTCCATACCTCAAGAGGAATCTGGAATAAGAGCGATCCGTCGTTACTGGGGAACCATCGATGTTCCGCATCGGTGTGGAATGTCGCGACGTATGTCTCCCGGGCAGGCCGCTCAGAAGTATCGACGGTGAACCCGTGAGCCGCC
This sequence comes from Actinotignum timonense, assembly GCF_900155575.1. GTDB lineage: Bacteria > Actinomycetota > Actinomycetes > Actinomycetales > Actinomycetaceae > Actinotignum > Actinotignum timonense. The sequence goes on from NZ_LT706966.1 coordinate 403,796, forward strand.
AAGCAGGGAATATAGTACTCGTCCCAGTAATCCCATATCACTCGCAATTGATCTTCCGACCAGTCGGTAAGAAATTCTGGATTGAGGAAATACATCGCATAGCATTCGTAACTAGCCAAGTTATATGCCGCCTCTTGCGATTCTGGAATACTCCCATTGGAAGCGACCCCACCTTTGGGATTGACATGGGATCCAAAACCCTTGCCGGTCAAACACTCAGCCATTTTGATATTCGACTGTTCCAATGATTCTTGCCACTCCACGAGCGGAACATCCGGCGGATCCTCAATTTCCAAAAACTCCGCATCACGTTTCAGCCACTGCGCGCGGAATGCGAGTTTCTCTTCCTCCGTGTGATAGCGCGGCGAGATTTTAATCTTCGCTTTCCAGGTATTCGGATCCCATTCGGATGCTGAAGCCGCGGCGGTGCCGTGACTGGTTGCACCGGCACTTCCAGGATCGGAACCACCCGCGGCGCAACCGCCCACCACTATGAGTAACGAACTAAAAACCGGTAGAACTCTATGCTTCATGCAACACCCCTATCGCCAGCAGATCAGTCAATCCCATAAAACTCTGTAATTGGCGGCGCTTCCGGGCACACCTTCATAACTTCCGGCGTGATTCGGAAAGAAAGCTCACCCTTATTATCCGGCCACCACCGATGCTCAGCATCAGAGTAAAACGTCGTCGTGTAAGCTTCCCGCCCCGGACGCTCGGAAGTATCAACTGTGAAGCCATGTGCCGCAAGGCAGGGGATATAGTATTCATCCCAGTAATCCCACTGCACCCGCAACTGATCCTCTGTCAAATTCGCAAGAAACTCTGGGTTAAGGAAGTACATCGATTTACATTCATAGGCTGCCATACCTAAAGCCTCCTGCTGCGATTCAGGGATCGGAGGATCAAACAGAATTCCCCCCTGCGGGGGAACCTCAGCGGAGAACCCTTTACTCCGCAAACACTCCGCATTCTTTTCATTGTCCGCGCGCGGAGAATCCATCCACTCAACTAAAGCAATATCAGGTGGGTTCATAACTCCGATCGTCTCGGCATTACGCTCCAGCCAGCGTTTCCGGAAAGCTAACTTCTCTTCCTCACTTGTAAACTTAGGAGAAATCTCTATATCAGTTTTCCAAGAATCCGGATCCCATTCAGATGCAGCGGACGCTGCCAATTCACTGTCAGCATTGCCAGCAGTTCCGGAATCAGAACCGCCAGCAGCACAGCCAGTCAGCACTGTAAGGACAAACCAGAGAGTAGATCCAATCTTATGTTTCATGGCCGTACCTCATTCCACGCCATAAAACTGGGAAGCTGGAGGAATCTCCGGACAAACCTTTAACACCTCTGGAGGGATTTCGAATTCAAGAGATCCTCCATTGTTTGGCCACCACCGATGCTCAGCATCACTGTAAAACGTCGTGGCATAGGTTTCCCGAACCGGGCGCTTGGAAGTATCTACTTTGAATCCATGCGCGGCCAAACAAGGAATGTAATACTCATCCCAGTAATCCCATATCACCCTCAATTGATCTTCTGACCAATTGGTGAGAAATTCCGGATTCGGAAAATACTTCGCATAACACTCGTACCAGGCAAGGTCGTACGCCTCTTCTTGCGATTCTGGAATACCCGGGTCAAAAGCGACTCCGCCCTGAGGTGGCACATAGGCACTAAAACCCTTTTCTCTGTAACATTCGGCGTGCTTGGTATCCATCAATTCCACAGAGTTTTGCCATTCAACAAGAGCGACATCCGGAGGAGCTTCAATCCCAGAATATTCTGCATTACGTTTCAGCCACTGCGCGCGGAATGCTAGTTTCTCTTCCTCCGTGTGATAGCGCGGCGAAATCTTGATTTTCGCTTTCCAGGTATTCGGATCCCATTCGGACGGTGAAGCTACAGCTGTTTCACTTCCAGTTTCGCCGGCGCTTCCCGAGTCAGAATTACCGCTTGCACAACCACCCACCGCAATAAATAAGGAACTTAAGGTACATAGAATCCTGTTTCTCATCTCTCACGCCTCATTCCAAGCCGTAAAGCTCTGATTCTGGAGGGATATTAGGGCACTTTTTCCATACCTCAGAAGGAATTTGAAGTAGTAATGATCCTCCGTTATCAGGCCACCAGCGGTGTTCCGGATCGGTGTTGAAGCCGGCAACATAGGTTTCCCGCGCGGGACGCTCGGAAGTATCAACAGTAAGGCCGTGAGCCGCCAAGCAAGGAATATAATACTCGTCCCAGTAATCCCACTGCACCCGCAACTGATCCTCCGTCAAATTCTCAAGGAATTCCGGATTAGGGAAATACATCGCTTGACACTCATACAGGGATAAATCAAATGCTTGCCGCTGCGCTGCTGGCACTGCCGGGTCATAAGTGATGCCGCCCTGGGGAGCAGCGTGCGCCCCAAAACCCTTACCCCTCAAACATTCTGCAGTTTTATTATCGAAGAGCTCCAGAGATTTTTGCCATTCAACAAGAGACACACTAGGAGGGGCTTTCAATTCCATAAATTCTGCATTGCGTTGTAACCACCGGTCTCGAAAAGCTAACTTCTCCTCCTCCGTAGTGAATTTAGGAGAAATCTCTATATCAGATGTCCAAGAATCCGGATTCCATCCTGCCGAGAGAGCGTCAGTAGAATGCGAACTCGCGGTCTTAGTGGAATTATCAGCAACCGCACATCCCGCAAGAAGCAGCACAAGAATGCAGCCGAAATACCCAAGGCAGCATTGTCTACGCTCTACCCGTCCCACGAAATTCTCCACGACGACACCTCATTATCCACAGCGGATCAATCGATCCCATAAAACTCTGTCGTCGGCGGCGTTTCCGGACATACCTTCATAACTTCCGGCGTGATTCGGAAAGAAAGCTCACCCTTATTATCCGGCCACCACCGATGCTCAGCATCAGAGTAAAACGTCGTCGCGTAAGCTTCCCGCCCCGGACGCTCGGAAGTATCAACTGTGAAGCCATGCGCCGCCAGGCAGGGGATATAGTATTCATCCCAATAATCCCACTGCACCCGCAACTGATCCTCTGTCAAATTCGCAAGAAACTCTGGGTCAAGGAAGTACATCGAATGGCACTCATAGAGAGCCATACCGAAAGCCTCCTGCTGCGATTCAGGGATCGGAGGGTCATACATGATTCCCCCTTGCGGAGCAACCTCAGCGGAAAACCCTTTACTCCGCAAACATTCCGCCTGCTTTTCATCGGCCGCATGCGGAGAATCCATCCACTCAACTAAAGCAATATCAGGTGGATCCACCACACCCATCGTCCGAGTATTACGCTCCAGCCAGCGTTTCCGGAAAGCTAGCTTATCTTCCTCACTTGTAAACTTAGGAGAAATCTCTATATCAGACTTCCAAGACTTCGGATCCCATTCGGAGGAAGCCGATGTTTGAGCATTTTCGGCTCCTCCGGAGCCTTCACCTGTGCAGCCGCTAATCGGGATCACCACAGCAACCACTAAACAAAGAAAAAATCTCTTCATTGAGCTTCCCCCCCCCCCGCTAAATCGAGTGGGTGGCGAGGGGACCTCCCCCGCCACCCACTACAGGATTCAGAACCATCTACCAGTCAATCGGGGTACAGGTAGCATGGGTAGGCGCACGAAGTAGTTCTTCCGCCGAGGCCCTCCAGTTCCCATCGAAATAACGCGAAACGACGCTGGCCCTCAATCTATCGCTCCGAGAATAAAGCGTCTCCCCACGCACCGCAATCGTCATCAATTCATACGTCTGCTGTTGCGCATATACGCCAACATGAGCCTGGTTGAAGTTGCATTTCTTGTAGCCACCCACCTGGATAGCACTGGCTGATGGCATAAACGCCACGATTGATAGCAGTGTTGCCGCGAATGCAGCACCTACTTTTCGGATAGTCTTCATGATCTGCCTCCTGTTCATCGTTGAACGGTTGGGACTTGTGACCCCTGACGACGCTCGGATGAGCACCGTTAAGGCTACGCTAAAGGACGCGTTAATGATCTGTCAATACCTTGACACCACTTAATTTCGGCAACCACATCGAGTGCACCGGCATCGCATTTAACGGCATACCTGTCGCAATATCTCGCTCAGGGCGTCACCGCTATCGCGCTTCACAGAAAAGAACGTCCGGGGTGTGCCGCGTCGGCACACCCCGGACGTAGATAGGGCAATTTAGTTATTAGGATTCAGTGCTGAGCCGCAGGGCATAGCTACGGCCCGAAGTCCCACCACTAGCCGTGGCATTTTCCTGGGTATCCACCCGGATGGTATCCCCGTCATGAGCGTCACCTGCGAGGATCATGCGGGCCAGCTGGTCGCCGATTTCCCGCTGGATAAGCCGGCGTAGCGGGCGAGCCCCGTAGGCCGGATCGTATCCGTCCATCGTCAGGTAATCGCGCGCCGCCGGGCTCACATCCAGATGCATCCGCCGCTCACCCAGCCGCTGCTCCAACTGCGTGATTTGCAGATCCACGATCTTGCCAATTTCCTCCATGCTCAGCGGATGGAAAACAATGACGTCATCCAAGCGGTTCAGGAACTCCGGCTTGAAGTGCGCCCGCACCGCAGCCATGACCGTGTCATATTGGGCCGCCGCATCCATAGTGGGATCAGCCAAAGCCTGAGAACCCAAATTCGAGGTCAAGATAAGGAGGGTATTGCGGAAGTCCACGGTACGGCCCTGGCCGTCCGTGAGGCGCCCGTCGTCCAAAACCTGGAGCAGAATATCGAACACATCCGGGTGGGCCTTTTCCACTTCGTCAAGCAGAATCACCGAGTAAGGCCGCCGCCGCACCGCTTCGGTGAGCTGGCCACCTTCCTCATAACCCACGTATCCCGGAGGTGCCCCGACCAGCCGCGAAACCGAGTGCTTTTCGGCGTACTCCGACATATCGATACGCACCATGGCGCGCTCGTCGTCGAACATAAAGTCCGCCAGCGACTTCGCCAATTCCGTTTTCCCCACACCTGTAGGCCCGAGGAAGAGGAAGGAACCATCGGGCCGGTTCGGATCCTGCACCCCGGCACGCGAACGGCGCACCGCATCAGAAACCGCCCGCACCGCATCCTGCTGGCCAATAAGGCGATGCCCGATCTCCTCCTCCATATGGAGGAGTTTCTCCGTTTCGCCCTGCATGAGTTTACCCACCGGCACGCCCGTCCAGGCCGCCACCACTTCAGCAACTTCCTCAGAATCCACCCGCTCAGCAATCATCGGTTCATGATCGCGAGCCTGGCCATCCGCTTCAGCAGCTTCCGCCGCGGCAATCTGGTGTTCTACATCAGGAATATCACCGTTTTGGAGCCGCCCGGCATCCTCATACCGGCCCTCGCGAACCGCTAACTCAAACTCGGTGCGCAACTCATCAAGCTTGACCCGCAAATCACCCACCCGGTTGCGCCCGGCCTTCTCATTTTCCCACCGAGCCGTCAAGGCAGCTAATTCTTCTTTGCGATCCGCCAATTCCGCACGGATGGTTTCTAGGCGGTCGGCGGTAGCTGCGTCGTCGTCCTGAGTTTCAGAAAGATAGGACTCCTCCATCGTGAGGCGATCCACCTGGCGCTGCAACACGTCGATTTCCTCCGGGGAAGAATCCAATTCCATGCGCAGGCGCGAGGCCGCTTCGTCAATAAGATCAATGGCCTTATCGGGAAGCTGACGGCCGGTAATATACCGATTCGAGAGCTGCGCCGCGGCAACAAGAGCACCGTCCGTAATTGTTACTTTATGGTGTGCTTCGTATTTCGGGGCGATGCCACGCAAAATTGTGATGGTATCTTCCACCGAGGGTTCACCCACGAAAATCTGCTGGAAACGGCGCTCCAAAGCCGGGTCCTTCTCAATATTTTCGCGGTACTCATCCAGGGTGGTAGCACCAATGAGCCGCAATTCCCCGCGCGCGAGCATCGGCTTGAGCATATTTCCGGCATCCATGGCGCCTTCGGAACCGCCACCGGCCCCCACGATGGTATGGATCTCATCAATAAAGGTAACGATTTCACCCGCTGCCTCCCTGATTTCATTCAGGACAGCCTTGAAGCGTTCCTCGAATTCACCGCGGTATTTTGCACCGGCCACCATTGCGGCCACATCCAATTGAATGAGCCGCTTACCGCGCAAAGATTCCGGCACATCGCCATTGACCATGCGCTGCGCCAAACCCTCCACAACGGCGGTTTTCCCAACACCCGGTTCCCCGATGAGCACCGGATTATTCTTGGTACGCCGAGAAAGGACCTGGACCACGCGGCGAATTTCGCTATCGCGGCCGATCACCGGATCCATTTTCCCTTCCCGAGCCATCGCGGTGAGATCCTGACCGTATTTCTCCAGGGCCTGGAACGTGCCTTCCGGATCCGCGCTATCCACCTTCGAGGTGCGCACGCGCGGCAGGGTAGCCCGCAGCGCCTCATGCGAGGCGCCCGCGTTCCGGAGGATCTCCCCCGCCTGGGACTGCGAAGCTGCAATCGCCATGAGGAGATGCTCGGTAGAAATATAGGCATCGCCCAAACTGGTTGCTTCCTTGCCGGCCTCCGAAATCACCCGCGAGAGCGGGCGCGAAGCCCCGGGATTTTGCACCGAATCCCCCGCCGAGCGCGGCAGCGAAGCCAGCGCCCCGGATACTCGCTCCGCGATCTCCACCCGATTAGCCCCCACCGCTTCGAGCAGGGCAAGAGCAATCCCACCTTCCTGGGCGAGCAGTGCGCTGAGAAGATGCACCGGCTCCACCTGGGGATTGCCCGCATCCGTCGCCGTGCGAATGGCCTGCGCCAAAGCTTCCTGCGACTTCGTTGTTAGTTTATCCATGACAACTCCTTACATCGGCGGCGGCTACCTGTTCACCACTTCGCCGATCCACTCATAGCAACGCAAGCTTTCTTGAGTCTATTCCACTCACGTTAGAAGATGTGGCAGTTGCGGGCACCAAGCCACGGAAACGCGGGCGCTAGCCTAATTCTCGGGCGCCGCGATAGATCAACTCCGCAATCGGCCCGATGTCACGGCTCAAGAAAAGCTCGCGCAGCGCATCCTGATACTCCTCGAAATACGCGGCCGGAATAGCTATGGCATCGTATCCGTGGGTCATGAGATACCCGGAAGCCATGAGCCGTGCGGTGCGCTTATTTCCGTCGAAGTAATACTGCGCGAGCGTAGAGGTAGCGAAAAATTGCACCGCGCTCCGCAGTGGATCGCTATCATCCAGACGCGCCAGCGAAGCCGTGAAAATCGCGTGCAGCGCAGCCGGATCCTGGGGTGCTTGGTAGTGCGTACCCGCCACGTCCACATTCCCGTGCTCCCCGCGGACCGCGCCTTCTCCCCGAAATACGCCGGAATCAATAAGCGAGTGGTAGGTGAGGGTGCGATGGATGCGGTTCTGGGTGTCCTCATCCATCCGGAACAAACCTGCCCGCACTAGATTTGCGACCAACTCATGGGCGGAAACCATCGCCGCCACATCCTCATCGCTGCGCTTCTGGCCGGGTAGCGGGCGTTCTTCGATCAGGGTCACGATCTCGGGGAGGATCATAGTTTTACCTTCCAGCGTGGCCATAGACCACACGTGTCCCGAAGTGAGATAGGCAAAGCGCTCGACCGCTTTTTCCGGCGTGCGGGGTGCAATCGCGGGTGCGGCAGGAGCGGGCAGTAGAAAAACGGCACTATCATCGCCTACAGAGTCCGACTGCCCGGTGGCGGCGTCGTCGTACCCTCGATACTGCCGCGACCCGAGGCTATACCGCGACATCATCTTCTTTTTCCTTAATCCAGGTGAGCGCCGCCGGCACGTCACCAACCGCGTACGTATCTACAACCGCGCGCCCGACCCCCACGTAATGTTTGAAGAAATCGATCCACTGCGCTCCCGCGCTCACATCCTCGTCAATCGGGAGCACCCACAGGGGCTGCATGCCGCCCCAGGTGGCAGCCGTTTTATCCAGACGATCAATATCGGCTTGCGGAATATAAAAAATAGGTGTGCCGCTCACCGCGTGATCCAGGCTCGCCGACAGCGCAAGAGCCCCAGAAATCCAATAAGTTTTTGTGATGAGCGCGAGGTTACGCAATAAATCTTTGCCGGTTTTATCGCTGTAGAGCAGCTGCCCGCCCCGTTCTCGCAGCGGCGCGGCCGGCGCACACGCGGCCAGCAACGACGCGCGATCATGGACGCGCCCGGTTTCCTCCAGCCGAGCCAGCTCGCCCTCATCGGTGGCGGTCAGGCGCCCCTCGATTGCGCGAGAGAAAAGACGTACTGCTGCGTTCGGCTCCATACCCGCTATCCTAGCGGCCGCGTGCCGCGTCGCATATTGCGGGGCCGCGCGGAGCCGCCCCGCGGGGCGCACCCGAACCCGCCCGCCTATACTGGATGAATTGCATACCGAATGGAGGAGGAGCGGTGCCGGAAGGTCACGCTATTCATCGTCACGGACGTATTCTCACGGCGCTTTTTGGCGGGGACGCCGTGGCTGCCAGTTCCCCGCAGGGGCGTTTCGCTGAAGGTGCGGCCCTGCTGGACGGATTGCGCGCCGGGCGGGCCCACGCCTGGGGCAAGCATCTTTTCTGGCCTTTCCTTTCCACTTCCGAACAAGCCGCGGCGGATGGTATTCCTACCGTTGAGCTCGGTGACCCGCAGGCCACCTGGCTCCATATTCATCTGGGGCTTTACGGAAAATGGGCTTTTGCGGGGCCGGGGGTGGCCGGTTTGCACGGTGCCGGGATTCGGGTGAGCCCCACCGAAGATTCGGGCATGCGCAAAACCATTGACGGCGGGCAAGATGGCACCACGCGCCTGGTAGAGGCCGCGCCTGCGGGTGGTCGCGATGGTCTACCGGAAGACAATATTCAAGTCCTGGGAGAATTGGCGACGACGCCGACAACTCGCTTGCGCCTCGCCGGGCCGGAGGCGGTTGCCCAGCTCACCGGCCCGGCCCGCTGTGAGATTCTCAGCGGGGAGGAAGTCCTGGGGGTGATTGCGCGGCTCGGCCCCGATCCTATTCGTAATGAGGAGGGTGACCGGCAGCGATTCGTGGCCGGGGCGCGCCGCCGGAAAATCCCGGCCGGCCAGGTGGTGATGGACCAGGCTGTTGTGGCGGGCCCGGGCAATATTTATCGGGCTGATTGTTTGTGGCGCACCGGGATTTCCCCGCTGCGGCCGGCCAATAAAGTTTCCGAATCCCGCTACCGCGAGCTGTGGGATGACCTGGTGCTGTGCATGGGCCGCGATGTGGATTCCGGGATTATTGTGACGATCCCGCCCGAATTCCAGCCCGACCCGATTCCCGAAGGCGATCCAGAGCTCTCACGCTTCGCGGTGTATCACCGCACCGGCCGCCCGTGCGTGCGCTGCGGCGCAATTATCCGGGAGGAACTCATGGCGGGGCGGCGCCTCTTCTGGTGCCCGGGCTGCCAGCGTTAACCCGCGGGTTTTCTGGGCGGGCGGGGACCACGCGATCTGCACGGTATCTGCTGCCGGGCCAATAATAAGCTGGGCTCGGCCCGGAATATCGCGGCGGGCACTCACGCCGCGATAGCGAAAATCTCCGGAGAGCAGGAATACTGCGGGGGAGATAGCCAGGAGTCGCCGCCACAGCGGGAGATGGCTGAGGTGTGCTGGCTCCGCGGTGGCGAGGATCAGGTGCCACCCGAGTTCTGCGGCATCTACGAGTACCTCGGCGAGGGGCGCGAGCGGAGAACTCTGCGGATCAAGAAGTTCGGCATCATCCACCATGACAATAATCGGTGCGGGTGACGGGGATGGCGGCGGGGCTGGTGACGAGGCTGGCTCGGTGTGGCCGGTTGCATCTGGAGTGTGGGGACGGTCAGCCGTGCTGTGCATTTGGGTGCGGCGGGCGGCGAGCACCTGGGCGAGGGCTTCCATATCCGCCCGGGCCTGCGTGGCGCTTCGGTAACTTCCCGCGATGAGTTCCGGCGGGAGGCACGTGCGCAGGTAGCCGTGCGGGTCAATAAGGAAGAGCCGCGGGAGCGGGGATATGTGCGCGAATTGCTGGGCGAGGAGGCGCAGCGCCGCGGTTTTCCCCGAACCCGCCTCCCCAATAATAAGAGCATGCCCGGTAGCGGCAAGATCAAGAGTGGCCGGCCCGCGGTTGCGGGCGCTCACTCCCACGCGCAGCGAATGTAGCGAAGGCTTGTGGAGGCCGTATCCCGCTTGTAGTTCCTGGTAGTCGAGGTGGGTGGGAAGTTCCCACAACTGGGGCGCGGGTGGCCCGGACCAGGCCACGCGAATCTCGGCGAGGAGATCACCCTGGCCGACGCCGGGTGAATCCGGGTGCGGGCCGAGTGAATCCGGGCGCGGCCGGGTGGTGGCGAGCAAAAAATGCTCCCCTGCCGGAGTTATCCCCCGGCCCGGGCAACCCACCGGCACAGTGGCCGCGCGCCGGTGCGGGGCATGGGAATCATAGGGATCAGCCAGGCGCAGCTCCAAGCGGGTGGTGAAAAAATCGCGCAGGTGCGCGGGAATCTCGGTGGGGCGGGCAGCCGTGGTAATAATGTGGATGCCGCTGGCCGGGCCGCGCTCAATAAGTTCCGTTAGTGGCTCATCCAGCTCGGGGCGTGCCCGCAGTGCCGACCAACCGCGCAGAAAAATAAATATTTCTCCGAAGGGATCGGGGCTCGGTGATTCCCCGCTGCGCGCGGCTTCGCGAGCGCGGAGCACGTTCCTCAGCTCGACCAATCCGGCGCGCATCCGCTCCGGCTCGGAATGATCGACCCGGAAACATATATGCGGAATATTAATAAGCTCGGCGAGCTCAGATCCCGAAGCATCACACAGCGCGTACTGTGCTTCGGCCGGGGTATATCCCAACGCCAGAACCCCTGCAACAGTCTGCAATGCTTCATCGCATCCGGCTCCCGGAGCACCGAGCACCAGAAGATGAGAATCCGCGAGATCAATATGGAGTGCTTCGCGGCGTTGCAGCAGCGGAAGATCGCGCTCGCCGAGCGTGAGCCGGAGCGGGGTGGCGCGCTGGCTCGGCGCATATATCCCAAACCGGGCTGAGGTATGCACCGCGATGAGCTCGGTGAGGTGGCGCGGGCGGGTGAGCGGCTCCAACCAGATCGGGTGGGCCCGCGGCCCGGCCCCGCGCAGCGGTGCGAGTGCCGCGGTGAGTGTGGATGGCCCGGTCTGAACCGTGCCCGCCCCGGAAGCTGCATGAGTGAGCGGGGCGGCTGGTGGCCCGGAGCTGCGTCGTCGTACCGAGGGGACTTGAGCCGGGCGGGCCGCGAGCGGCGCAGAAACATAAAACCCGGTGAAGCGATGCGGCACACCGCCGCAGGCAAGGAAACCGCAACCGGGCTGGGGTGGGAGGTGGGCGGCCTGCGGGGTGCCGATGACCGCGCGAGATTCGTGCTCGGAAAAAGTGCGCAGCGCGATGCGGTAGGACAGGTGGGAATCCAGGCCGCGCAACCGGCCTTCGTCCAGGCGCTGGGTGGCGAGCAGCAGGTGGATGCCGAGCGAGCGGCCCAGGCGGCCGATAGCGACGATGGTGTCGATGAGATCGGGGTGGTCGGTCAGGAGCTCGGCGAATTCGTCAATAATAATAAGGAGTGGTGCGAGAAGCGGGCCGCCATGGGCGCCGCGAGCGCGCGCTGCCTCGTATTCTCCCAGGTGAGAGTGCTGGCCGTGCTCGGCGAGCAGGTGTTGGCGGCGGTTCATTTCCCCGCGCAGGGTTTCCTCCATGCGCTCGCTCAGGGAGCTATCGCGTTCCAGGTTGGTGACCAGGGCCGCGGTGTGGGGCAGCTCGGCGAAAGGATGGAAACTCGCCCCGCCCTTGTAATCGATCAGGACCAGGTTGAGCTGTTCGGGCGAATGGGTGAGGCAGAGCCCGAGGAGGAGCGTGCGCAGCAGCTCCGATTTCCCGGAGCCGGTTGCGCCCACGAGCAGGCCGTGCGGGCCCATCCCGCCGGCCGCGGCCTCGTTGAGATCGAGCCACACCGGGGCGCCTTGCGGATCGAGCCCGAGGGGCACGCGCAAGGTGGCGGCCGGGCGGTGAGTTGGAGAAGGCGAGCCGGGGAGCTGCTGAGCGGGCGACGTGGCGTGCGGCGAAGCGAGTTGCGGCGTGAGGGATGGCAATCCGAGCAACTTCGCAAAACCCTGCACGCTGGTGGAATCCTGGGCCGCCGAGCCGCGAGCCCGGTAGAGCGCCCGGGCACAATAAGCCGCTCCGTCCAGGTCAAGCAGATCGGGAATCCCCGAGCGTACCCCGGTACTATCGGCGAGGCTGAGATGTGCGGGCTCGGCACCCTCCGAATAATCCACAAGTGCGACGAGGCTGCCGGGTTCGGGAAGCGGGCCCGCTTCATGCTGGGCAGGCCAGTCGCGTGCGAGCACGCAGGGTTGATCAGCCGGGCCAGCTTCTTCCGGATGCGATTTTTCGCGCTCTGGTTTGTCCCGGACATGCAAAGTGAGGTGGGACGAGGAACCTGGGCAATCACGCTCCCCGAAAGGCCCCTTAATAATAAGGTGTATGGCCTTTCCGAGCCCCGCCTCCGAGACGGCGTACGGGGGCAGCCAACTGAGCCAGTCCGACTCGGCCGCAGGCACATGATCGCCCGAGATAATAGCGAGATCACCAGGCGGAACGCTCGCCGCGAGCTGGCAGAGGAGGGCCCGCACCCAGGCCCAGGCCGCCTCCCCGCTCACCGTCACGGTGGAATACGAGGGCAGGTCGAGGAGTGCGGGGCCGGGGATCGGGCGCTGCACCTCCGTGGCACAGCGGTCCCGCGCCCGGCGGGCGGCGTCGTCGCGCTCCCCCGGAGGGTCCTCCGCAAGCGTAACGGTATACGGCGGCGCGAGCAGCGCCTGCCCCACCCGGATCGGGCCCGGTGGCGGTGGCATGCCGCGGGCCAGGCGCAACGGGAGCACGAGCGGGGCCGGATAACGTTGCGCTTCTTCGCGAGCACAGGCCTCCAGTATGCGGGCAGCTTCGGCTTCGCACCTGGTCAGGGCGGCGAGGTAGTCGCGCCGCGCGCCGTCGCGTTCCCCGGCGTTGCGCCGCAGCCCCAGGCCCACGTTGAGCAGCGTGAGCGCGAGCATGAGAACCCCCAGCGTTCCCATGAGGAGAAGCAGGTTGAGAGAGCGCCGGGTAGTGGACGTGAGAATCACGAGCATCACCACGGACAGCAGCGCGGGAAGGAACATGACGGCGCTCATTTTCTGCCCGCTGCCGCGATAACACGCGGGCGGCGCGGGAATGCTCAGGCCTTCCATGGCTCCTCCTTTCGCGAGCGCGCTCTCCTTGCGGCACACCCTAGCGGGGGTCCGGATTCTTGGCGAACCGTTATCCACAGCTTCGGTACGACGACGCATTTCTCTCGCAAAGAGCCAGCTGGGCTTGTGGATAACTCTCTGGCCTGTGGATGAGCCCTGGTCAGGTTGCGGCCTTCTTGATACCGTGCCCTCACCCCGCGGCTGCGGCGACATGAGCGGGCGGGTATGCCGAGCGGTATGCCGCGCGCCGGGCGGACGAGTGCTCGGGTAAGCGAGTGCTCGGGTAGGCGGGCGCGGTCACCTAAGAACGCAGAAAGGAGGGCATATGGCCGAAGAACTAGCAGAATCGCGCGGCGCGCAGCCGGCGGATATTGCGATTCCCGTCTGCGTGCATTGCGCGGGGCAGCGCGGCGAATTCGAGCTGGCCAGTTCGCTCTCACTAACGGCGCTTATTCCCGAGGTGCTGCGCCTCCTCGCCCCGGATTTTGCGGCTCCCACCTGGACGGTTCGTACCGCCACCGGGCAACGGCTAGATCCAAGCCTGCCGGCAGGCGGCCAGCTCTCCCCCGGAATCTGCCTTTTTATTGACAGACCTGCACCGCCCACGCCCCCGCGCAGCGACCCGGTTCTCAGCCGCATCCGCCATTCCACCCTGCAGGAGCGCGGCGAACTTTCCTCAGCCACACTCCGCAACTGTGCCACGGTACTGGTGGTGGTATGCGGGCTGGGCCTGGCCGGATATACCGCGCGGGCCGCGCTCCCCCACATGCTCGCCCTTCCCGTACTGGCCGGGCTCGCGCTTGTTTTCCTCGGTCTTGCCCGCGTGAATTGGGCGCACGCTCGCCGGCAGGGAAGCTCAGGTGCGAGCGTGCAGGTGCAGCTGGTGGTGTTAGCGCTACTCGCGGCCAGCGGCTGGACGGGGGCAGCCTGCGGATGGCGCGCGGCCCCGCTGGTTGTGCCAGGTGCGGGACCGCGTGGGATTGCAGCCGGGAGCCTTCTCCTTATCATCGCGCTGCTAGCCCGGGCGATAGTTCCCGTGCCGGGCGGCCGCAGTATGCTGCTGAGCTGGGCACTTTGTTTGGCGGGCTGGGGCGGCAGCACCCTGCTTCACGCCCGGCTTACCGAGCCGGCTGCCCTCGTGATCGTGGTGGCCCTGGTGTGCACGACCCGCCTGATTGCGCCGATTATCTTGCGGTTGAGCGCGCCCCCGCCGGAGGTGTCCGCCGCCGAAATAGCGGATTTACCGGCGGAGCACAGCCCGGAAAACTGGGCCCGCATTCTCATCCTCCGCGCCCTGGGCGGCGAAGCCGGCACGGTCTTCGTGATCGCCGCGCTGCTACCGCTGGCCTACCGCCCGGATATCCTCAGCGCGGCCATATGCGGCACGGCAGTAACTGTGCTCGGGCTGCGTGCCATAAGTATGCACGCCGACGCCGCGTTTGTACTTCGGCTTGTCTTCTTCCTTCTTCTTGATGTGGAGCTCTGCGTGCTGGCCATGCGGAATCCGGCAGCGCACGCAGCACTGTACCTTCTTGCTTGCCTGGTGGCTCCCGCACTGGTGAGTATTCCCGCTCTGTTCCTCGGGTATCGGAGCCCTCGGGAAGCCCCGGAAACCCTGGAGACCCTGGGTGCTGCCGAGCATCGGGGCCGCGGTGAGCGCTCCGAAGCCCAGCTTCTTCTCATCCGGCGGGTAGAGATCGCCGAGCAGATTCTTACCGCGCTGCTTGGAGCCGGGATAGTTATCGCGGTCAGCCCATGGTAAACGCACGCACGATTATGAGCTCCCGCCGTTTTCGGCGCCGCAGCATGGCGGGCGCGTTGTGGTGGGGGATGCCGGCTCATGAGGAAGCTCCCCGCCCGGGATTAGCCGGGCTGGCCGGAGCTCTTGGGCTTGCCCTGGTGGCCGCGGCTGGTACCGGGGCAGCGCGAGCGATCTCACCGCAACTTCCCGACGGCTGGGAAGATGGCGCTGTTCTCATCGCTGCGGAGAGCGGGGCGCGCTATCTCAGTTCCGGGGGAATTCTCCATCCCCTCACTACCTTGGCTGGCGCTTATCTTTTGTATCCGGAAGGCGTGGCGACACATGTGCTCCCGGCTGCCCGGCTCGCAGATGTACCGCGCGGGGCGCCCGTGGGAATTCCGGGTGCTCCCGATTCTTTACCGAACGCAGCGGAGCTGCGTGACCCGTGGCTGGTGGCCTGCCCCGCGACTGTTACAGATTCACGGGAAGCCAACAGAGAAAATACGCAGGGCACGGCCGCGCCGTTATCCCTGGCGGCCTCAGCCCCACTCCCTGAATTCGGTGGCGCGGTACTGGTGCGAACAACAAGCGGTTTGTGGCTGATTGCTGCCGGCCAACGCTACCGGGTGGATATACCGGAAGCCGCTTTCCGTAGTGAATTTCCAGATGTGCCGGTGCTTGAGGCGCCGCCGGCGTGGGTGGAACTCTGGGCTGAAGGCCGGGCTCTCACGCCGCTCAGCGTTCCCACTGCTGGCGAGCCGGTCGGTTATTTTCCCGGTATCGGGGAGGCACGGGTTGGTGACCTGGTTGTTTTTGGCGGAAGTGACGGCACCCGCACCTGGTTCCAGATCAGTTCGGGCGGGGTGCTCGAACCGCTCTCCCCCACCGCTTTCCATCTGTATCGGCTCTCCGAGCACAGTGCCCGGGCGCGGGTATACGCTCTTGATCCGGCAGCTCGCGCCCATCTCACCTTTCGCGAAACCGGCCCCGGGGACGGCTGGCCCGCTGATCTCGGCGCGCTCACCGCTCCGGTTTCCGAACACGATTCCGCTATCGCTTCGGGCCCAACTCCCGTTGCCACACAGCCCGGCACCGCGCGGGTATGCGCGGCTTTCCACGCGGGACGCTCGTTCCTGGTGTACGCACCTGATTCCCCGCTGCTACCCAGCGGAGCTGCGCTCGTGGCCGGCACGGATGCGGGGAGTGCCACCCTTTTGCAGGGAAGCACCCTCGTAGATATCGCCGATCTTGACCAGCTGCGCCGGGCCGCGAATTGGGAAAACATCACTCCGCTTGAGATTCCGCCCGCCTGGCGCGCACTCCTTCCAGAGCCGGCCGCGGTTCTTTCCGGCGATGCGCTCTGCACCGGTCCTGGCGGTACCGCCCGGACCGATATTGCTGCCTGCACCCGGAACCGGCCGTGAATGACCAGACCCACAAGCCCGGGCCGGGGAGAGGATTTTTCCTCCCCGGCCCGGGCGGTGAGTGACATACGTTGGAGATAGTTAGTGGCTGGTTATCCCGGATTTAGCGGGTAGCGCTGGAACGGGAATTAGCCCGGTAGCGCAGGGTCAAGCCGCCGGCGAGCGCGGTGAGCCCGGCCAGGAGCCAGCCCGCGAGCGCCGCACCGGTGCGTTGCAGCTCCGGAGGCGCAGGCGGCGTAACCGGAGGAGTAGCGGGTGGCGTAGCCGGCGGAGTGGTGGGCGGAGTGGCCGGTGGGCGAGCGGGGGGCGGCCGCGGAGGTNTGGAACGGGAATTAGCCCGGTAGCGCAGGGTCAAGCCGCCGGCGAGCGCGGTGAGCCCGGCCAGGAGCCAGCCCGCGAGCGCCGCACCGGTGCGTTGCAGCTCCGGAGGCGCAGGCGGCGTAACCGGAGGAGTAGCGGGTGGCGTAGCCGGCGGAGTGGTGGGCGGAGTGGCCGGTGGCGTAGCGGGCGGCGTCGTCGGAGGTACCGGTGGTTCTTCGAAACGAACGGTCTGTTCGCTATCGAGCGGATCGGTGTGCTCGGAAATGAGCCGGTCGCCCAGGTACACCCATTCGAAAAGAACCACCTCGCGGCCAGCTAAAGCACTCGCATCAAAGTCCAATTTAATGCGGGCGCATTCGCTGGGAGAACCGGGAACGAAGTCGCTGACTTTGCGTACCGGGGTGCCATCCTTCCCGAGCACCGGCGTCCCATCGGGGAACATGGCGGCCGTTTCGATCCGGTAGGTTTCCCCGGGGATAAGTGCTCCGCTGAGCTCGCATACCTCATCGGTGATCACCGCGTCCGCGGTGGCGCTCAGAATCTGATCGCCGCCGGCACCATTTGTTCCCTCGGTACCATCGATGCCCGCCGAACCATCTTTGCCGCTGGCATGATCAGCAGCACTCGGAGCGCCATCCCGGGCGCGGGTGGCCAGGCGCGTGAAGGTCACCGTCTGGTTGGTATCCTTCAGGTCAGCATGCACGGCAATATCCCGGCCGTCCTGGCGCAGAGTTTCTGTTGCTACCACCTTGGTGCCGGCCAGAGTTGCGGCGTCGACCTCAAAAACCACCTCCACGCTACCGTTGGGGTGCTCGGGCACGAAACGGCTGGTGCTGGTGAGCTCGCTGCCACTGGTATCGCGCAGCGGCTGACCGCTAGCCGGATCCAGGAGCGCCCCGTGGACCTCGTATTCCTTACCGGGAATCAGGTGCTGATAAGAAACAGTATCCACCAGGGTGACGGTGCCGGTATTGGGTGCGATATGAGTGTCCTCGTGGTGCATGGTGGTGTGGAGGGACGGTTCGCGGGTCACCGTGAACTGCTCGGTCACATCGGTGACGCTGGTGGCCAGCGGCGCCGCCCGGTCATCGCCCGCGAAATCAGACACCACTACGTAGGTGCCCGGCAGGTTCTCCCCGGCCTCATCCTGTTCCATAATCCACGACGGATCACCCACGCTCGGATAGAAACCGTTGCGGGCGGGAAGTACCACCGGCTGCCCGATTTGGCGGGCGGCCGCGCGGTTCTCATCGGTGACCGCCTGGCCTTCCGGGAAGAACAGTAGGGTGTGGGTTAGCGTCTGAGTATCCGCCCCAAATCCAGCCCCGCCGGTGAAATCAGGATGGTTCGCGGGTAGGCCGCTCACCCACACATCATCGACCAGGTAGGTGCCGGACTTCGTTTGGCGAATAGAGAGAGCCGAATCGATCTTCCCGGGGTAGCGCACCGACGTTGTTTCATCGGCCAGCCCGAACGTATCCGACCAGCCGGCCTCGATCCAGGGCAAGAACTCGGCCGGTTGGTCCTCCGCGAGGACTTCCCACACCCAGGTGTACATTCCGGGCTTGCTCACCGGTTCGCTCAATTCTGCCCGGATCGGGCCCGGGCCTTCGGCCACCACCGTTACCGACCCGATTTTTTCCGAGCTGGCCGGGACCACGCCCGGCTCGGGAACGGCCGTGGGTGAGACATACCAGGCGGTGGCCCGGTAAGTAACCGGAATAAAGGGGCCATCCTCAAAAGAACCGTTGGTTCCCGGGCGGCGGCTCCATTCCCCATCCCGGAAATTCTCATCCGCGCGGGCCACGAAAGTATCGCTGAGGACCGTGCCGGTATCTACCACTTTCGCATCAGCCACATGGGACACCCCGAGAGGCCGGAAGGGGAATTCTTCCCGAGAAGTTTCCTCCGGAAGCCCGTAATGATCAGCCCAATCGGCGTGAATATAGCGGGAGTTCTCCCCCTGCTCGTTTTTGCGGACCTCCCATACCCAGGTGACGAAACCGCGTTTGGGGGTGGAAAGTTCCGCGGTGAGGGTCTGCCCCGGGCCGTTGGCCTGGACCGTGACCGAGCCCAGGACCTCGGCTCCTTCAGGAACGATATCGCTGCGCTGCGGGGAGGTGCGACCCGCCCAATAGGCGGTAGCCCGGTAGGTAACGGGCACATTTTCCCCCTTTACCTGGCTCCATTTTCCGTCCCCGTAATCCTCCTTGACGGCGGTGGTGAGAGTATCGCGAATAACGCCGTCGGTATTAATAGGACGGGTGCTGACCTTCGAGGTGCCAAGCGGCTGGAAATCATAAATAACTTCCCAGGTGCGCCCCGGAACCTTGCGAGTGAGAGGATCGCTGACCGGGCGGTGGCCGTAGGTGATGGTGTCTTGGACAGTGCCATCAGCCCCGAAAATAGTCAGGGTGGTACGAACCGGGGTATCGAAAACGGCTGTGTAGCTCACCTGGCCATTCCCGGTGGCCGACCACGCCAGCTCCAGCGGCTTACTATCAGTCACCCCGCTCCAGGTTGTGCTTCCGCTCGCATCAAAAACTGCCGGGCCGGTGAGGGTAATAACCACGGGAATTCCGGGCAGCCACGCCTCGGAATCATCCGGGTGCACGCCGATACCGCGGATGGCACCGCTGCGCTCCCCTTCGCCTTCCACGATTCCGCTCACGTAGCCGACGGCGGCGCTGGCGCGCGCTTCTCGCACGTAGCTCTGGGCCCGCTCCTCAATATCAGGACGCTGGGTGCGCACCGCCTGCACCAGTTCGTTCACGGTCTCTTGGGCCCGCCCCGGACGCCCCGGGTATTCCTTTTCGAAATTAACGTGGATGAGGTAGCTCAACGCAGCAAGGTTGAGGTCATCCGTGGTATTTCCTTCATAGCGGTTGAGCAGCCAGGCCATTTGCGGGGTGCTCAGCTGCAATTCCCCCGGCCCGAGCGCCCGGGATTCGGTAAGAGTCGTAATATCGACCATTTCCCCGGGGCCAGGATCGGCATATTTCGCTTGGATACACCAGATGGGATAGCCTTCCACCGCCACCCCGTTAATTGATTGTGTTTCCGCGTAATGCGGGCCGAGGCGGAGGTGGCCAACAATGTTCACACCTTTAATTTCGATGCCGCGGCCAACAGAATGATCCCAATCGGCGCGCGCTCCGGCGCCGCCGAACAGACCGGCGCCCGCCAGAGCGAACACCATGAGAAAAGCAAGAAATACCCGAATCACATGTGGGGTGGATTTCGGGCCCGTGGTTATTGCCATGGTGGATACGAGTCCTTTCACAATATTATTTTTTGCATGACGAAATAGAGCCATGATGAAGCTGCATGCACGGCGAATGCGCATGCGTAACGAACATGGTGCGGGCAGAAAATGCGGGCGGGAAAATACCGCCGCTAACAGCCACTAACCGCCGCGCGCTACCCGAAGAGGCGAGCCACCGCCCGGTCAGCCGCGCGATAGTTCTGCGAAGCGCATTCCACCTGCTGGCCAATACGCGCGTAAATGTCATTCAGGGAGCGGGCCGCGGCATGCCAGCGCGTTTGCGCGGCTTCGTAGGCTGCCTGCGACTGCCCGTCCCAATCCGCCATCGCGGTGCGTATTCGCGCATCAAGCTGCGCGAGCACCCCCTCGATGCGGGAAGCGTGGGCAGTCATATCAGCCGCCCCCGCGGAGAGTTCCCCAAAATGAGCACGAAGCTCGGTCATAACAATCCTTTCTTTAAGTGTGCGGATATCCCGGGTGTGGGCGCTATTACGCCGCCGGCAGATCCCCGACTAGCGCGGCCATGCGGGAAAAATCCGCGCGGGTGGCCGCGTCTGTTTCAGCGACGGTGGCATCCGCGCGGCCCAGGCGCGCCCCGTAATCAGCCAGCAGAGCAAGCAGTTTTTCGCTGGCCGCGCGGTATTCCTCCAGCGCAGCGGCGAAAGCTACCGGAGCGGTACCCCGCCAGCCGGCATGCCAGGCGGCAATGCGGTCCATAGTTGAGTGCAGGTGGGCGCGCAACTCCTCCTGAGCCTGGGTAACGAGCGCGCGAACGGTGAGAATCGAATCATGAGCGACCCGCAATTGTGCGGTGGATACAGCCATACATCCCCCTGAGGTACGTAGGTGGTGGCGCGCGGGTGGTGAGAGTTCCGCGCTTCGGACGCCGGCCGGTGAGGACCGGTGTTCCCATAGTGGCTGATAAAAGTGGTGCTTGTCGAGAGGGAGAAAATGTTATCCACAGGCGCGAGCCCGGCGGGCGTGTCACCCACAGGCAGGCCGGATTTCACCGGCCTAGCGACCCCGTGCCCGGCAGCGCCGTCGTACCTCACTACCCTGTTTCAGGGCGACGACGCCGCGCCGCTTCCGCGGCGCCCTATCCGGCGCTACAGGAAATAAGCCACCAAAGCGACCATCGAAATAACGAAAGCGATGCCGATAATGGTGGCGCGTTGCCAGAAGAGGCGACGGCGCGGGTAGTAGCTCTGCCCGGGCTGGTAGCCGCCGAAATCATAGCCGCCGCTCAGTTCTTCTTCGGATTCGATAGCGGGATCTTCCCCGGTGGCACTGCCGCGCTGCTGGTCATCATGCCGGCGGCCGAATTGGCGTTTCCTCACGGTTTCCTCCGTCTCCGGGTGGCTGGCTCCCGGTAGGAATATGGTAGTGCATCCATATGAACATGAGGGCTACTATCCTGGACGTATGTCGTCGAAGAAAAATAAGCCGGCCGGGACTCCGGCCCTCCTCGCCCTGGAGAAATCCGGCGTGGAGTTCACGATTCTTGAGTACGAACAAAGTTTGCATCACGAGCACGGATTCGCCCTCGATTCCGCCGCTGAGCTGGGGATGGATCCCCGTGTTATTTTCAAAACCCTGCTGGCGCGGGTGGATGGGAAGGCGGTGTGCGCGGTGGTGCCGGCTGCCGCCATGCTCAATCTCAAGTCTCTGGCGAAGGCCGCGGGCGGCAAAAAGGCCGCAATGATGGATCCGCATGATGCCGAGAAACTCACCGGCTACGTGACCGGGGGTATTTCGCCGCTGGGTCAAAAACACCGCAGCCCAATTTTTATTGATGCCTCGGCACGCGAACTGGAGGCGATGGTGGTGTCGGGCGGGAAACGCGGACTCTCGGTGCGGCTAGCTCCCGCGGATCTAGCGGCCGCGGCCCGCGCGACGTTCGCGCCGGTCGCTGATTTTAGCCGGCATACTTAGGCCGGCCCAGCTTCGAGAGCCGCCACGTCCACATACCAGGGCCCGCGGCGCAGCGCCTGAATATCCAGCTGCTCCGCGAAGTCCGCGGCCGTGCGCACCTCCAACCCCAGCGAACGCCCGATGAGCGCCAGCACATCAGCTGCGCTCCAGCCGTATTCGGCGAGCGCCCGCATGGTCACGGCCCCGTCGCGTTTGGCCAGGCGCGCGCCGGCCTGGTTGAGCACCATGGGAACATGCCAATATTCCGGGGTGGGCGCCCCGAGCAAACGCTGCAAATACACCTGCCGGGGCGTGGAGGGCGCCAAATCCGCCCCGCGCGTGACCTGGGTAATATGCTCAAGCGCATCATCCACCACGGAGGCAAAATTGTAGGCGTACCGACCATCGCCACGCCGAATCACAAAATCATCGACGACGCCGCTCACTTCCCCGCACACCTCATCGTGAATACTCAGTTCTTTCACCTCGGTGCGCAGCCGCAGGGCCGGCTGGCGGCCCACCGCCGCAAGCTTG
>NZ_LT706966.1:426299-487228 GCF_900155575.1 Actinotignum timonense
ATAGCACTCGTAGAGCAGTCCACGTTCCCACAGGGACGCGAAGGCGGCGTCGTACCCCGCGGTGCGTTGGGATTGGATCTGGACCGGGCCGTCCCAGGTGATGCCAAGGGCGCGCAGGTCCGCGAGCTGGCGCTCCTGGAACTGCGGGCGGGACCGTTCGTCCATATCCTCCACGCGCATGAGGAAACCGCGCCCGCTGCGCCGGGCCAGAGCCCAGGCGAGGAGCGCGGTGCGGAGATTCCCGAGGTGCAGGTCTCCGCTCGGCGAGGGTGCGTACCGGCCGTACTCCACGGTTTAGGCCAGCGAACCCATCGGATCCCAGGCGGGCAGCACTTCCGGTTCGGTTTCCAGCGCGGCCAGCAGCTCGGCGGAAAGGCGATCCTTGGTGACCGCAACTTCGAAAACGTGCTGGTCGAACCAGGAATCGTTCATGGTCCAGAAGCCCTTATCGGCGTGCTCATCGCCCCAGGAGTTTTCGATGCGCCAGCGGCGCGGGCTGCCATCTTCACGCAGGTCAACGCCGGTGAACACCATGGCGTGCGTCATCATCGCTTCGCCGTAGTAGAGCTCATCGGCCTTCGAGAGCGCCAGGTCAATCCCGTAGGTGCCTTCGTAATCGTAGAGCTGGCCGTCCCAAATACCGCGTTCGCGATCCGACTGCTTGCCGGTATCGCACCCCATCCACACGGGCTGGCCGTCCTTGAGGGTGGCGATGGTGGCTTCGCGGATGACCTCGATGGGAACATTGAGGTAGGTGACCGGCTTGGCGCCCACCACATTGCCGAGGCGATCCACGGTGTAGAGCTTGCCGTACTCATTACGCGGATCGTTGACGATGCACACGTACTGATCCAGATCCGGCAGGTACTTCTGCGCGAATTCCACCGGGGTCATCTTCCCTTCGCGGTGGAAGTTCCCCTCCTCATCTTCGTACTGCCACACAAAGCTTTCCGGCGGGGTGCCCAGGTGAATCGCGAGCACCCGGTAGACCTGCCCCATGAACTTTTCGCGCACGGCTTCGCGCTGGCCGGCTTCAGCCTCGCGAATATCGTGGGCGGCGCGGCGTAGCAGCATTTCCAGGGTGCGGTTCATGAGCTGGGTATTGGAGGAGGATTCCGTTTCCGGCATCGCGAACTTCGGGCAGGCCCCGTACTTGTCCACCAGGGCCACGAACATATTCCACTGCCCGCCGTCCCCGATGGGATCGGACAGCAGGTAGTGCACGGTGCGGTCATCGACCGGGCGGTCCGCCAGCTCAATCATGGAGGTGAGGAAATAATTGGCTTTCTCCAGCTTGTCGTAGAAATGCTGGAAGGACTGGGAGAACTCGAAGTTCTTCAGGCCGGTGGCGCGATTGACGAGCATCTTCAGCGAGCTGAGCCCGGAGAAAAGCCAGCAGCGCCCGGACTTCTTCTGGTTATTCACCTTCCAGGTGTCCACCTTCACCGACATGGACGGATCAATCGCGTTAATAACATCGCGATCCTGGGCGACCTTCGTGATCGAGGTCTGGGTGACGGCGTTCTGGACGATGCGAGCGGTGCGATCCGCCGCGAAATCCTCCGCAAACTTCTTCACCATATCGGTCTCAAGTGCCTGGGCCATTCATAACTCCTTCATTGTCGTAACTGTGCCAAGGTCCCTCACTATGCTACCTTGCAGGCGCAGGCCCGCCACGGGCATGTGTCCCGAAAGGTTATGTATGCGTTTTTCGATTGGTCGTTTCGGTGCGCCTCATCGTTCCGGTGCATCTGGGAACCGCGGCCGCGCATCCGGTGCTCCCGGTGCTTCCGAGCGCGCATCCGGCGCAGCTTCCCCTTCGCCGCACCGGCGCATGTGGAACGTGATTGCCGCGCTGCTGGTGGTCCTCGCGGTGGCGCTCATCCAGTTGTGGCGCGCTGATTCGGATTCCGCTCCGGCTCCTGGTGGTGCTGGCAGCGCGAGTGGCGCGGCGGGCAGCGCGAGCGATGCGAGCAACGGCGAACTCACCGCGTCCGAGGCACTTTCCGCACTCAAGCTGCTGCCCGGGGGCCGCCCCGATTCCGGGCACGGGTATTCGCGCGCCGAGTTCTGCCTGGGAGATGGCTGGCCCGATACCGACGGAGACGGCTGCACGGTGCGTAACGAAGTGCTGCGCCGCGATCTCGCGGGAGTCACATTTTGGTCGGGGAAGTCCACGCCGCCGGGCTGCGTCGTCGCCACCGGAACCCTCCGCGACCCGTATAGCGGAACGGTGATTTCTTTCGACCGCGCCCGCGCGCCCGAGGCGGTAACGATTGATCATGTTGTCGCGCTTTACGATGCGTGGCGGGCCGGGGCGCAGGATTGGGACGCGGATACGCGCGCGCAATTCGCCACCGACCCACTCAATTTGCTCGCGGTCTCTGGGGCGGCGAATAAGGAGAAGGGGCACGCCACCGCCGCGCAGTGGTTGCCGGATAACCCGGCTTTTGTGTGCGAATACGCCGCGCGGCAGGTGGCGGTCAAGCGTGCGTACGGGCTTCGGGTCGACGACGACGAACGTCACGCCCTGCACGAGGTGCTATCCGATTGCGTCCGGTAAGCCGAGGTTGCGGGTGGGGCTGTGTTCCGAGGCCAGAACCCCGCTACCGTACCCGATTACGCGCTCTGCAAGGGTTGAATATTTTCTAGCTCATCCCCTAGCGCATCTAACTCCTTCTCCAGGTCATAGTGGGTTTGCAGATTGATCCAAAACTGAGCACTGGTCCCAAAGAAACGCCCCAACCGCAACGCGGTATCCGCGGTGATCCGACGCTTCCCATGCACAATTTCATTGATTCGACGCGGAGGAACCTCAATGGCAATCGCAAGTTTGTGCTGCGTAATATCCAACGGTGCCAGGAATTCCTCTTCAAGGATTTCTCCCGGATGAATCGGGGGAATCTTGCTAGTCATGATACCTCCCTAGTGATAATCAACTATTTCAACTTCGCTTGGACCTTGTGGCGTCCAAAGAAAACAGATACGCCATTGATGGTTAATTCTGATGCTGTACTGACCAGCACGATTACCCTTAAGAGCCTCCAAACGGTTACCTGGCGGTACCCGCAGCTCATCGAGTTCCGTTGCCGCGTCGAGCAGCATCAGTTTCATGAGCGCCTTCCGTGCTATTCGAGAGTCGAGTCCCTTAACACGCTCTCGCCAATAGAGACGCTCTGTGTCCCGATCTGCGAACGAAGCAATCACAAAATAAGAATATAACGCCACACGTTATTAACGCAAGGCGTTATATCCTGAGAATTTCTCCCATACAACGCGGGTGGGTGCTGGAACTCGCGGTCCCGGCACCCACCCGTGTTGGTAGCAATATGGAGGTTAGCGGCGCACCGTTGGGGTGTCGGTACCGTTACCGTCCCAGTCTCCGATGAAGAGCTCATCGCTTACCCGCCCGTACGGGAGGGTGTGATCAGCGTTTCCGCTCACCAGGGAGTTATTGACGTGGATGGTATTGCCGCGGCGAATCGAGAGGGTGTCCCGGCCATCGCCGTCGAAATCTCCCGCGAGGGTGGCATCCCCGGCCCGGCCGTAGGAGAAGGAGGTATCTGCCGCGCCGCTGGCCAGGGAATTCTTCACATAGAAGACATTCCCACGCCGCACCGCAAACGTATCAACACCATCACCATCCCAATCACCGACCAGGACCTCATCACCGGCCCGGCCATAAGAAAACACGCTATCCGCTTCGCCACTGGCCAGGGAATTCTTCACGTAAAAGACATTCCCACGCCGCACCGCAAACGTATCAACACCATCACCATCCCAATCACCGACCAGGACCTCATCACCGGCCCGGCCGTAGGAAAACACGCTATCCGCTTCGCCACTGGCCAGGGAATTCTTCACGTAAAAGACATTCCCACGCCGCACCGCAAACGTATCAACACCATCACCATCCCAATCACCGACCAGGACCTCATCGCCGGCCCGGCCGTAGCTGAAGACGAGGTCGGCCACGGTGGCTTGCCAGGTATTGGATAGGTAGAACATATTGCCAGTTGTCGGTGCGGGCGCAGGTACCGTCGGTTCCGGCGCGGGCGTGGTTGGTTCAGGCGCCGTCGGTTCCGGCGCGGGCTTCGTGGGTTCCGGCTGAGTAGGCTCCGGCTGCGTCGGTTCCGGTGCAGGCTGAGTAGGTTCAGGCGCGGTCGGTTCCGGCGAAGTGGGAGTCGGCTCCGGCGCAGGAGCCGGATCTTCCTTCTCCGGAATCACCTTGAGCCCGACCTTGAAGGGGTCGTGGTCCGAGGAGCGGAAAGCGCTCTCATCCCACAGATTCTTGATGTTGTAGTTGTAACGGGAGTACTCCAGGGCCACCGACTCGGGGGAATTGATATTCCACACCTGCCCGCCGGTGGCGAGCTTCGCGGCGGCGGGATTGGCCAGCACGTGATCGAGCGAGCCCACCAACCCGGAGAATTGGTAGGTGTAGGAATCCGGCTGGAAATGCCCGTGCAGATTGGTGTAGCCGGCCTTCTCAAAGACCCGGATCGGGTCCTCCTTCGAATAGGAGTTGAGATCCCCCACCACAAACACCGGCTTATCGGCAAACTCCGCAGCGATCCAATCGCGCAGCGTCTCGGCCTGCTTGGTGCGCAGGAGGTTGTTATTGCCCTGGTACACATCCTCGTCATTCGCGATCTTCTTGGATAGCGAACCTTTGGACTTGAAGTGATTGGTAATCACCACGAACTCCGGGCCCACGCCTTCGCCATCCACAATCGCCTGGAAGCTTTGCGCCAGCGGCTGGCGCGCGGTCCCGGTATACCACTCGCTATTGAGAATCTGCGAGGGACCCACCGCCCGCACCTTATCTTTCTGGTAGATAAAGGCAAGGCGAATATAGTCCTCGTTCTCCCCCACTTTCGCCGGGGAAGGCACATAAGCCCAGCGCTCGGCCTGCGCGTCCGCATTGAGGGCCGCCACCAGGGCCCGCACCGCAGTATCGCGATCCCCGCCGGAGACCCGGGCGGTATTCTCAATTTCTTGCAACCCCAGCACGGTGGCATCTAGCTCGTTAATGGCCCGCACAATCTTGCTTTGCTGGCGCGCGAAAGACTCCGGGGTATAGGCCCCGCGCACCTTGCACCGATTCGCCGCGATGGGATTACCTTCGCGGTCGGTATAGGCCCGGCAGCCCTTCTCATTTTCGCCGAGGCTGGTGAAGTAGTTGAGCACGTTGAAGGAGGCGAGAGAAATATCCCCGCCCAAATTCCCGGGGGCCGCCGCGCGGGTGTTCTCAAAAGTGACCACCTCGGTGGAGCGATCCGTGCCATCTTCCAGCGTCACCGGGAAGCGCGGTTGCAGCTTCCAGGAATTATTGCGGAAGTCCATAATGAGCCCGCCCTGGAGAGTCGCAGCGGCGCCCACTCGCACCGGCGCGGCCTGCGCAGCATCGCCGGCCGCATTATCCGCGAACAGATAGGGCACCGGCACATTCGTTTGGGCATTGCGCCCAAAGTAGGCCCGCGAGCGCCCATCATCCACAACCAGCACATTCGCCGCGTTATAGGCATCCAGGGCCTGTATCTGCTCGGGGTTCTCGCTCGGGTTGAAGCGTTCGCTGGGCTGCCACAGCGGCTGGGTGCCGCAGGCCAGGCCCACCTCACCGTACTGGTTGGTGGCATAGTTATTAGTCACCGTGAGCGGCCCGGTCACGCGCACGAGCATGCCCTCCACCGCTTCGCGCTGCGCCGCCGTGGCATTGCAGGCAATCTCAACCGGCTCAATCGCCGCCGGCTTTTCCTCCAGCGCGGTAATAGCAGCAGCATTAATTTCGGTCAGCCCGTAAAATTCGGTGACCGTGCCGCGCACCTCCACATAGGCGCCGGCCTCCAGCTGGGCGGCCGCTGCCCCGTACACGAAAATACCGTGGGATGCATCAGCATGTTCCACCCCGGGCGTTTGGATATAGGCCCCGTTGAGTCCGCCTTCCGGGTAGGCCGCGGTCACGACGCCGCGCGTGGTCACCTCCTGCCCGGCGAGCGGACTTGCCTGCCCGCTTCCCTGAATTTGCGCGATAGTGACGAGCGCGGCCGGATCGCTTGTGCTTCCCGTGCCCGGCTCCGTTGTTGGCTCGGTGCCGGGGCCGGTGCTTGGCCCGGGTTGCGGCTGGGTGCCGGGATCCGGTTGGCCCGGGGTTGCGTCGTCGTTCGCACGTCCCGGCGTAGCCGGAACAACACTAAAATCGGCCGCATTATTATTCGTATCCGCGCCGTTGGGGATGCGGGAGGCGGAATTCGCGGCCATCTGGGAATTGGAGCCGACGCGCGCCGCCTCACCTTCCGCCACGCTCGCGTTCCCGTATCCGACCAGGTCAATAGCGGTGGCGGGATCGGCTAGGGCCGCGTCAATACGCGACGACGGCGCCAGCACCACAATCCCGCCCTTGGCTCCGAGGTTGATCGGGGAGGTGGCCGCCTCCGGGAGCTGAACACCGTTGGACCCGTTCGATCCGGCGCTGACCACCAGATAAGCCCCGGCGTCCAGGCTGCCACTCAGGGCCACCTTGGAAGAAATGTTCTTCCCGTGGCTTGCCGAATAGCCCAACGTCAGATCGCTCAGGTCAATCGCCGCCGAGCTCGGGTTATACAGCTCAACGTATTTATGAGTGTAGGTGGATCCGGAGGACCCGCCCCGGGTGTAAATCTCATTAATGACAATTCCGGAACCGTCCGGCGCGGCGAACGCCGGGAGGAGGGAGACGCCGGGAACCATCAAAGCCGTGGCTGATAGTACCGCAACGCCCGCGAGGGCACGTTTTTTCACGTTGCGACCTTTCTGTGTGGTCCGCGCGTGGCGGGCGCGGAAAGTGCTTCACGCCTCCTCCACGTTAGCCCGGCCGCATCGCCAACTCTTAAACACCAGGTAAACGGGCGGTGACCAGGGCTCGCGGCGCTACACAGGCTCGTCGTCGAGCAACCCGGCGCGCGTCATATCCACCGCGACCCCGATACGCCCTTCCACCCCCATTTTCGCCACGATGGCGGAGAGGTGCGTTTTCACCGTGGATTCGGACAGGTGCAATTTCTCGCCAATATCGCGATTCGAGAGCCCCCGGGAAACCTGCCGGGCCACCTCGAGTTCGCGGGCGGTGAGCCGCGCGATTTTTTCCTGGGCGCGCCGGCGCGCGCTCACGGTGCGGGTCGCCGCCAAATATTCGTACACCTGCTTGGCCGCGCGCGGGGAGAGAGCGCCATCCCCGGCCGCCACATTGCGGATCGCCTGGAGGAGAACCTGGGGATCTTCCGATTTGAGAATAAACCCGGAGGCGCCGGCTTCCGCGGCGCGCACCGCTTCATCATCGGCATCCAGAGTGGTCACCACAATCACCTGGGGTGGATGCGGGAAACTCCGCAGTTGGCGCGTGGCCTCGATGCCGTCCATACCCCCGGGCATCGCCACGTCCATGAGCACGACGTCGACCTTCACCGCGGTGAGAGTTTCCAAAGCTTCGCGGGCCGTGCCCGCCTGCGCCACCACCTCACTATCGCGCTCCGGACTCAGGTTAATAATCTGTACCAGGAGACGGCGAACCATCGGGTCGTCATCAACGACCATAACGCGAATGGGTGAGGAAATCGGCACCGCGCTATTTTACCATTCCAGGATTGCCACCCCGGGCACTCCCGTCCCAGGGAAGGTGCACATCAACTGCGAAAACGCCGCCCGCGGTAGTGAAGCTGGCTCGCCCGCCCAGGGCCTGGGCTCGGGCCTGCACCCCGCGCAATCCCGAACCCGCCCCGTGCTCGCTTTCGCGTTGCTCCCCATCATGCGGAGCGGGCATAGCGTTGCGCACCGCAATATCGAGGCCCTGATCCGGCCCACCGCTCACCCGCACCCGGGTGGTTTCTTCCGGGGCGTATTTCACCGCGTTGGTGAGCAGTTCCTGGACGATACGGTAGCAGGCCGTGGTAAGCGCGGCCGGGGCACGTTCGGCATCCGTAATAAAAACATTGGCGACGACGGGATGCCCGGCCGCCAGCACCTTATCAATATGATCCGCTAATTCAGTGAGGGAACGCGGCGGGCGGTAGGCCGAGGAACTCGGATCACGCATGACCCGCACCAGGGAACGCAAATCATCGGTAGCCTGGCGGGAAGATTCCCGCAGCGACCGCGCCGCTTCCTCTAAGTCCGCATCCCCGCGCGCCAGCAATTCCAAGGAGCCGGCCTGCAGGCTCATAATGGCCAGCTGAGAGCCGATGGAATCATGAATTTCCCGAGCCAGGGCATCGCGTTCTTCTTTGCGGGTGAGCTGGGTTTCCAGCTCTTCGGAAGTGGCGGCGGAGGCTTGGAGTTCCTCGCTGGTGGCATCCAGGCGATGGTGGGTTTCCTGGAGTTCCGCGGTGGCGCTGCGCCACAGCCCCCAACCGATAGGGAGGAGCACCGCCACCGCGTAGAGCACCAGGAGCGGCACAATATTATTCGGGAAATCCTCCAGCGGATTCTGGTGGTTGAGGAAACCCATCACCCAGGAGGAGTTGTAATCTTTCCCGGTCAGTTCGCGGGCGAATTGCCAGGCGGTAATGAGGGCATACATGAGGCACACGCCCAAGGCGCGGCGTCGTCGCCCCCATGCACGCGCCCCCGCAAGATAGCGCGGCAGCAAAAACCCGACCACCGGTCCGATCGCACCCAAAGTAGAACACACGGCCGCAACCGCGAGCGCGCGGCGCGGGTAGCGTTCCCGGCGCGCCACCCACACGCCCGCCATAATGCAGCAGCACATCGATACGAAGATCCCGACTTCGTCGAGGGTGCCGAGCCAGCCAGGCAGCGCGCGGATTTTCGCGCGTTCAATCTGGTAGCCGACCCCCACGACCATGACGATATATATGGCGGCAGTTTTGAGATAGAAGGGGAGGGCGGCGAGCCCGCGCCGGCGCGCCGGACTCTGCCCCGCACGCGCCGCCGCACCGCTGCGTTTCTTCGGCGCGTAATCTGTCATGCCTGTGATTGTACGGCGCGCCCGCGCGCTTCAGAACCGCCGTTCGGCCCGCGAATGCCACCCGAAGGGATGAGGCGGGGCTGCCCAGGTGGAGGATGTGCGCGCCGCGCCGCGCTTCTACCCTGGAGGCGATACGTGAGCGACTCCGGCCGCGGCCTCCTGCCTGGCCGGGGCGGCGCCCACCGCTGTAGATAAGAAAGGTTCTCGCATGTCAGCATCCACGCCGCCGGTGTACGGCGCAGTACCCGCTCCGGAACAGAAAAAGAATTGGTTTGCGCGCCATAAGCTCCTCACCGCGCTGCTCGTTATTGTGGTGCTCGCGATTGTGGGCACCGCGCTGTCCAAGCAATCCGATGGCAAACCCGCCGCCACGTCCAGCTCCCAGGCCGCCGATAGCGCCGCATCCGGGAACGCCGCGGAGGGCGCGGATAAGAAGGCCGAGGCTGAGGGCGATAAAGGCGATAAGAAAGATAAGAACGACGACGCAACCGTGGGCATCGGCACCCCGGTCGTTCTCGGTGATTTTGAAGTGACCGTGACCAATGTGGAGAAGGGCGTGAGCCATATCGGCAATGATGTGCTGGGCAAGGATGCCACCGGCCAGTACGTCATTGTGGATGTGACCGTGAAGAATACCGGGAAGGAAGCGGCTGGCTTCGCCGAATCGGAGCAGAAGCTCGTGGATACCGAGGGGCGCCAGCATTCGGTTTCCGGGGATTCCCTGTACTTGGGCGATGCGTCGATGATCTACGAGAAGGTCAATCCGGGCAATACCGTGACGGGCAAGCTGCTCTACGATGTGCCGGCCGATGCAGTTCCAGCCAAGCTGGAACTGGAGACCGGGTGGATTCATAACGCCACTGTTAACTTGCAGTAAACGCCGCTTATTTCGCTTGGCGGTTTTCGCGCGGCGTGTTTTCTGCGCCTGGCGTTTGGTTTCGCTAGTTTCGCTGGGCGCTGTGTTACGCGGCGTTTCTCTTCGCGGCCCTTCGCTCTAGAATCGAGAGCGAGGGGCCGCGGCGCATTCACCCAGCTGAGCGCGCTCCGCGGCGGCGCTCGTAGCGGCGATCCACCCGGTATCGCACCTACCGCGGCGGCGATCGTAGCGGCACACAAGCGATCAAACGAATAAGCGAATAAGCAACCAAGCGCTCAAGCGAAGAAAGGCAGCTCGTAGCTATGTCACAGCTCGACACCATCTGGTGGCAAGTTTTTGCCCTGGGAGCCTGCGGGGCGCCCATTCGCGAGGGGCATAGCCCCCTGACCGCAACCGGGGAACTTCCCGATGCCGCCCCCGGTGAACACCGCTTACGAGCTTTGGATCCGTGGCTGGATTATCTTATTGAGCTCGGTGCCAATGGCCTGCTCCTCACCCCGATTTTCGCTTCGGTTTCCCACGGCTATGACACCCTCGATCATTTCCGCCTCGATCCGCGCCTGGGCGATAACGCGGATATTACCCACCTTATTGAGGAAGCGCACCGCCGCGGCATCCGGGTGCTTTTCGACGGCGTCTTCAACCATATTTCCCGCTCCCACCCGCAGCTCGAAGAGCTGGGCCTACGCACCGAGAGCGGTGATTTCCACACCTGGGAAGGGCACGGGGATCTCATTACCCTCGACCATTCTTCGCCGCGGGTGCGTGAGCTGGTCCGCGAGGTCATGGAATTCTGGCTGGAGCGCGGTATCGATGGCTGGCGCCTGGACGTGGCCTACGCGGTCCCGACCGATTTTTGGGCGGAAGTGCTCGGGAAAGTCCGCGAGCGCTTCCCCGAGGCGCTGTTCCTGGGCGAAGTTATCCACGGCGATTACCCCGATTTCGTGGCGCGCTCCAGCGTGGATACCCTCACCCAATACGAGCTCTGGGCCTCGATCCGCCAGTCGATTGCCGCGCGTAATTTCTGGGAGCTGGACTGGAATCTGGGGCGGCACGCGCAATTCTGCGAGCATTTCATTCCCAATACGTTTATCGGCAATCACGATGTGGAACGCATCGCCACGGCGGTGGGCCCGGCCGGCGCGGTGCTGGCCGCCGCGGTACTCTTCACGGTTCCCGGGATGCCTTCGATTTATTACGGAGACGAACAGGGCTTCACGGGAACCAAACTCGAAGGCTTTTCCGCCGACGACCAACTACGCCCGCCCCTGCCCGAACGCCCCGAACAGCTCTCCGACCTGGGCGCCGGGATGTACCGCGCCTACCGCGCCCTCATCGCGCTGCGCCGCACCCACCCGTGGCTCACCCGCGCCCGCCTCGAGGTGACCGGCAAGGATAATACCTGGATCGAGTACCGCGTGTGGGAGCGTCAGCACGACGACGCAGCTCCGGCCAGTGCGGACTCTGGCCAGCCCGCTGAGCTGCGGGTGCGCCTCGAACTCGAGCCACACCCGAGCGCTCGTGTCATAGGCGTTGATCCTGCCAGAAGCGACGTTGAACTCTTCTCCTGGCACGCGGGCGCAGAAAGTGGGGAGTAAACAGTGCTTATCCTCCTACCTCCTTCGGAAGGGAAAACCGCACCGACCAGCGGCCCCACCCTTGACCTGAGCGCCCTGAGCGTCCCGGAATTCACGGCCTTGCGCACCGAGCTGGTGGCGGAGCTGGAAGAAGTATCCAGGCGCCCGGATGCCCTCGATATTCTCGGGGTGGGTCCGAGTATTGCTGATGAGGTCGCCACGCAGATCACGCTGCGCGAGCAGCCCTGCGCCCCGGCCTGGCAGGTGTATACCGGGGTGCTCTACCAGGCCCTCGATATGGGGAGCTTCTCGGCCGCTCAGCTCACCCGCGCCGGGGAGCACACCCTGATTTTCTCGGGGCTCTTCGGGGCTACCTCGCCCCTTGACCCCATCCCTTCCTACCGATTGGGAATGAACGTGGAGCTGGGCGGCGCGAAAATCTCGGCACGCTGGGCACCCCTGTGGCCGGTTCTCAACAGCCGGGCCTCCGGATTGGTCATTGACGCGAGGTCCGGTGCCTATGCGGGATGGAAGGTGCCGGCTAGCTGCGACGTCGTAAAAATAACCGCGACTCGCATCACGGGCGCAACGTCCCGCACGATCTCGCACGCCGCGAAATATTTCCGCGGGCGGGTGGCGCGCCTGGCGCTCCTGGCCGATACTCTGCCGCGCGAAGCCGAAGAATTGGCGGAATTGTGCCAGCAATTAGTGGGCGAGGAAACCGCGGCCGGGGCGATCACCGGGGTGGAATTGGGGCCGGCGCGGCGCGGGGTGCGCGAGCTCGCGGTGGTGGAGACCGTGGATGCGGGGCGCGCCCACTAAGCTGGGACCGTGCGTTGTTCGTATTTTGAGGCGGGGACCTGCCGTTCGTGTACTCGGATGGGTGAGGCCTACCCCGCTCAGGTGGCGGACAAGGAGGAACGCCTGGCCGAATTGCTGGCGCCTTTCGCGCCGGAGTGGTTGCCGCCAGCACTCTCCCCGGAATCGCATTTTCGTAATAAAGCGAAGCTCGCCGTGGGCGGAAGCACGCAGGCGCCGACGCTGGGAATTTTGGATCGGGATATGCGCGGGGTGGACCTGCGCGAATGCGGACTTTACGAGGAGCCCATTACCGCGGCGCTCCCGGCGCTGACCGAGTTCATCGGGCGGGCGCGGCTCACGCCTTTCGACGTGCCGAGCGGGCGCGGGGAACTCAAAAATATTCTCCTCACCGCGGCGCCGAGCGGTGAGCTGCTACTACGTTTTGTGCTGCGCTCGACCGAGTCGGTGGTGCGGATTCGCAAGCATCTACCCTGGTTGCGCGCGCAGCTCCCGAACGCTCGGGTTATTTCCGTTAATTTGCTGCCGCAGCGTGCCGCCCTCGTGGAGGGTGAGGAGGAGATTGTGCTGACCGGGGAGGATACGCTGCCGTTCCCGCTCGGCGCGGTGACGCTTTATCTCACCCCGCGTTCCTTCTTCCAGACGAATACCACGATTGCCCGGGCGATGTACGCACAGGCGCGCGAATGGGCCGCGGGTTTAGATGGGGTGCGCACAGTCTGGGATTTGTATTGCGGGGTGGGTGGTTTCGCGCTGCACGTGGCCGGCCCGGGGCGGCGCGTAACCGGCGTGGAGATTTCCGAGGCCGCGGTGGATTCCGCGCGCCGCGCCGCCGCGAAGGCCGGCAGTTCCGCGCAGTTTTTTGCCGGCGACGCCGCACGTGCCGCCGGCAAGCTCGGCGGCACGCCCGATCTGCTCATCGTCAATCCACCGCGGCGTGGCCTGACAGATCTCACCGAGTGGATTGCAGCCAATCCCCCGCGCTGGCTCATCTATTCATCGTGCAATCCCACCACGCTGGCCAAGGACTTGCAGCTGCTGGATGGCTTTACCGTGCACGAAGCACGCCTCATGGATATGTTCCCGCAGACCGGGCATATGGAGTGCATGGTGCTGGCGGAGCGGGTGAATTAGGCGGGCGGCAGCGAAGTTTCGGAGCGGTATGCCGCCATATTTATCCCGGGCGTTTCGCGAAGGATAAGTGCTTGCGCCTGCCACTACATTGGCGCAGACTGTTCAACAGGCGATAAGGAGGTCACCCATGGCAAAGACAGCGAATGTATACGTCCGCATTGATCCGGAACTCAAGGAACGGGCAGAACACATTTTGAGCTTATTGGGTATCTCCCCGTCAACTCTTATTACCCTGCTTTATAAGCAAGTGATCCTGCACCGCGGCATCCCCTTTGAAGTGAAGCTCCCGTATGCCAGGCCGGTTGATATTAGCTCGCTGACCAAAGAGGAGTTAATTGCCGAATTGGACAAAGGCCTCCGGTCCATCGAATCTGGCGCCACCCGACCCGCAGACGAAGTATTTAAATCACTGAGTTTAGAGTTCGGCGAATGGGATTCCGCGATAGGTACCGAAACCCAGCCACTTTGATTCATTTAGAGCTCTTGTGGCTCTGAGCTGATGGTTGCAGCTCGCGTATGTGGAGCATCCTCGACATTTAGGGCTTCAAAAAGCTCCTTGACGGAGCACAACAAGGATCGCACTACGGGAGTTAAGCAGCCGGCGCAGGTTGCGGATAGGTAGCGAGCAAGTGCGCCGCCGACTGGGCTGCAAAGTTTTTCCCTTGGTACGATTCTTCACCCTGGTATATAACCGCGCGATTTTCGGCCGGGATTCCCAGGAGTTCACCGATCTGGGAAAGCTGGTGGCCGAATTTATCGCGCATCGTAATCGAGGATTTAATCTCGAAAATGCGCGGGTGACTACGCACAGTGCAATCAAGGAGATCAACCTCGCGCTTGGAGTCATCACGATAAAAATAGAGCTCCGGCTCCGTTCCCATATGGAGATATTGTTTCCGCATCTCCGCGATCACGAAATTCTCGAATACCGCCCCTCGTTTCGGATGGGTCAGAAGTTCAGCAGCACTTCGGATTCCCAAAAGATGACACAGCAAACCCGTATCGTAAAAGAACAGCTTCGGAGTCTTCGTCACTCGTTTCACACCGCTGGACATATACGGCTGCAGCGTAAACGTGATGTAGGAGAAATTGAGAATCGACGCCCACTCTTTAACGGTCCGATAGGTGGAGCTGATATCGCGCGCCAAGCCGCTGTAGTTAATGAGGCTTCCGCTCGACTCTGCGCACAACCTCAGGAAAGCACGGAACACGTCAATATTTCGGACACCGAGATAATCCGCGACATCTCTTTCAAGGTAAGTCCGCACGTAATTAGGCATAAAAACGTGGGCCGGGATACCTGCGTCGTAAATACGCGGATAACCTCCGGCAACTTGCGCTTCGCTGAGTGTGGGCACAGGATCAAGTGCTTGAAGTTCCTGCCAGCTCAAGGGCAGCAGCTGAAGCATTCCAACTCTGCCGGCCAAGGATTGGCGAATGCTCCGCAGCAGCGAAAAGTTTTGCGAACCGGTCAAAATGTACTGGCCCGCCTCACCACGCTCATCTGATCGCACCTGAATGGTAGAAAAAAGATCCGGAGCGTATTGCGCCTCATCAACGATAAGCGGCGCGGGGTGCGCGGCAAGAAAACCAACTGGATCCTGGGTAGCTGCCGCACGGAGATTCGGATTTTCGAGGTTGACGTATTCATACGTGGGAAAAGCCGTCCGAACCAGGGTTGATTTCCCGCTTTGGCGCGGGCCGGTAACGAAAACTACCGGAAACCATTGCGCTAATTGTGCGATATAACCACTCGCACTGCGAGGAATCACCGTGCCACCCTCTCCCCTCATTGCGATAGCAGAGCCACCGCATGTATGCACCAGAACTCACCAAATCATTGCAGTAGATCCTACCAAATCATTGCAGTAGAACCCACCAAATCATTGCAGTAGAACCCACCAAATCATTGCAGTAGAACCCACCAAATCATTGCAGTAGAACCCACCAAATCATTGCAGTAGGAACTGACGGATCGGCACAATAGCAACGAAAAACCCCGCTCGCACCGCTATCGTAGACCGGCACAGTCGCACATGGCTCGCTCGCGGCTTACACACTCACCGCAAGCCGTAGCGTTTGAGGTGGCGTTGAGCGCGCGCGGAGTTGTCATTCTGCAAGGCGAGCAGCTCGGCGTAGATACCTCCGGACTCGGCAAGCTCTGCCGGGCTACCCACCTCATCAATACGCCCGGCGCGCAGAGTAATAATGCGGTCCACGCTGGCAATAGTCGAGAGCCGGTGCGCAATAATAATCGAGGTGCGGTCTTTCATAAGTTCTTCCAGACCGGCCTGCACCCACCGCTCGGAGCGGGTATCCAGCGCGGAGGTTGCTTCGTCCAGCACCAAAACCGGGGCAGCTTTGAGCATGGCGCGAGCCACGGCGATGCGCTGGCGTTGCCCACCGGAAAGCTTGAGCCCGCGCTCCCCGATGACGGTGTCATACCCCTGGGCAAAACGCCGGATAAAACGATCCGCGTGTGCGCGGGTCGCGGCATCGAGGATTTCGTCCTCAGTAGCATCCGGGCGCCCGTAAGCAATATTTTCCCGAATTGTTCCCGAGAAAAGCGCTGGGTCCTGGAAAACTACCCCGATGGCGGCCCGAACCTGCCCGAGTGGCAGACCCGCGATATCGCTGCCGAAGAGCTCAATATGCCCGGCCCGCGGTTCGTATAGCCCCAGGAGAAGCGAGGTCAGGGTGGTTTTCCCACCCCCGGATTCTGAAACGAAAGCGACCCGCTCCCCCGGCTCGATAGCGAAACTAACATCGCGTAAAACATCCGGATCGGTGCCGTATCCAAAAGTTACGTTCTCGAAGCGAATCGCCGGTACATCAGGCTCAATTTCCACCACGTTCTGGTGGAGCGCGCGGGCCGTAAGTGGGCGGGCCGGTGCGGCGTCGTCGTTAGGAGTAAGGACGGCGCCGTTAGGAGTAACGGCAGTGCTGCTGGAAAGAGTCGCGCTGCCGGTCAATACGGGGCGTTGGCCGCGTTCGGTTTCGGTGAGTTCCATGACCTCGAAGTAATCGCGCGAGCCGGCGATGGCGTGCTGGGTGGTGTCCACGATCCAGCTCATGGACATGACCGGGCGGCGTGCCATCCCCACGAGCTGCACCAGGATAACCATGTCGCCCACGGAGAATTGGCCGCGTGCGGTGCGCAGGAAAATAATGGCGTAAATCGCGAAGAAAATAACGGCCATAACCATGCGGCGCAGGAAGTCCATGGTGTGCCAGTGACGGGATTGATTGGCGGTGAGGCGCTCGGCGTGTTCGTAGTGACGGGCGAAATGCGCGAGTTCGCCGCGTTCGCGGGTGAAGGATTTGACCACGCGGATCTGGCCGATTACTTCGTTGAAGCGCCCGCCGGCCACGTCGATGTCTTCGTTTTTCTGTGCTTCCAGGCCCTGCCAGCGCCGCGAGGTGAGGGCGGTCAGCCACATGTAAATCGGGAAAATAATAAGCAGGAGGAGGCAGAGCAGCGGGGAATAAATGAAGGAAATAATCAGTACGGCG
This sequence comes from Actinotignum timonense, assembly GCF_900155575.1. GTDB lineage: Bacteria > Actinomycetota > Actinomycetes > Actinomycetales > Actinomycetaceae > Actinotignum > Actinotignum timonense. Next base: position 443,182 of record NZ_LT706966.1, read on the forward strand.
ATCACCGTGAGCAGCGTGGTGAAGAAGGAGTTTGCGAAGTTCTTGACGAAATTCGTGACCTCCATAATGGAGCGGTTGAGGCGCGAGGTGATGGTGCCGGTGAGTTCGCGGTCGAAATAATCTTGCGGGAGGGTGAGGAGTTTATCGAAGTAGCGCACGGAGAGGATGGAGCGCATTTTTTGGCTCATGAGGTCGCCGGCATAGCCACCCAGCGAGTCGATGGTGGTGGAGAAAAAATCGATGGCGAGGAAGGCGCCGGCCAGCAGGATAACCCGCCGCACCGCCACATCAACGTCAAGACTGCCGCTCACGGCAGCAACCGCGGTATCGGTGGCGGCGCCGAGCACGAAGGGAACAATGATGGTTCCGGCGGTCACGAGGATGGAGGCGAGGGCCACCGCCACGTAGTAGCGGGACAGCGCGGAGGTGAAACGAAAAATTCTTAGCAGTGCGTGCACATAGTGACCCTAGCAGTACTGCGCGCTGTTCCCGGGGCGTTCGCGTGCCGCGCCGCGCTGGAAGTCACGGTCGCGTTCCTGGATGCGGTCGCGTTCCTAGGCGCGGTCACGTGCGTGGCTGCGGTCGCGGCTGCGTTCGTGGCTGTGGTCGCGGCTGGGGACGCGCCCGTGTTCACGGTCGCGTTCGCGGTTGCGATCCCAATCCATCTGCACCGCGAGCGCGGAGAGGAGTAGATCCAGGGTGTGGGGTTGGTAGCGGGTCAGTTCGGAGCCGGGGTGGCGCGCGGCACCGGCTGCGGAACTTGCCGCCGAACTTCCGGCGGCCCCCGCGCGGGAAGGCCCGGCGCCTTCTTGTGCGCGTAGCTGTGCGAGGCGCTGCGCGGCCTGGTGGCGCAGGTACTCGCGTAGGTCTTTATGACCACGAGTAAGAACGACGTCGCCATCCGCTCCGGCAGCGAAAATCCGGCGAGCATGGGCGCGCCGTTCGTTGGCGCGTTCCCGCTCTGCCGCGAGTTCTTGTTCCGCGTGCTGGAGGGAGCGGGTGAGCTGGTCAATGCGCTCTTGCATCTGGAGGATGCGGGCAATGCCGGCCAGGTTGATGCCATCCTCCTGGGACATGCGTTGAATTTCTTGGAGGCGTTCCACATCCTCCAGGGAGTAGCGCCGCCCGCCTCCGCGGGTGCGCCGGGCGGACACCAGCCCCAGGCGGTCATATTGGCGCAGCGTCTGGGCGTGCATGCCCGCGAGTTCGGCCGCTACTGACACCGTGAGTAACGGTGCGCGTCGATTCGCCATACCTCCTCAACCTCCTTTGTTGGGGTTCCGGGCCCGGCCCCGCGTGGGGCCGGGCTAGCCGGGTTTTTCGTTCCTCGTGTCGCTTCGTTAGAGCTTCGCGCTAGCTTGGTTATCCGTTCGCATGAGCTTCGCTAGCACTTCGCCTAGACCTTGGCCATGCGGATGAAATCCGCGCGCGGATCGGCATCGCCTGTGGCTTTGGCGAAGAGTTCCACGGTTTTGCGGGCATCATCCGACAGCCGGGTGGGAACCACGACCTTGAGACGCACGTACATATCCCCGGCCGTACCCTTGGCCGTGAGACCCTTGCCGCGCACCCGCAGAATTTTATCCGTGGAGGAACCGGCCGGGATTTTCACCCGGACGGTGTGCCCTGCCAGCGTTGGTACTTCTACGGTAGCCCCGAGAGCGGCTTCCGGGAAGGACACCGGGACATTGACGTAAACATCCTTGCCCTGCACCTCGAAAACCGGGTGGGGCTCCACGTGGACGGTGACGATAATATCGCCAGCCGGCCCGCCGTTGAGGCCCGGATGCCCCTTCCCGGCGATCCGAATTTTCTGGCCGTCACTCACGCCGGCCGGGACTTTCGCGGTCACGGACTTGCCGGAGGCGGTTTGGATTTTCACGGTGGCCCCGTCCACAGCCTGGCGGAGCGGGAGCGAGACCGTGGCGGTCATATCCGCACCCTTCTGGGCCCGGCGCTGGGAGCCGAATCCGGCGAAACCTCCACCTCCCTGTCCGCCCCCGAAAAGTCCGCCTAGCACGTCCTCGAAGTTACCGCTGAAGCCGCCTGCGCGGGTGCCGCCCGTGGAGGATGAGGCGTGGTAGGTTCCGCCGCGGCCGCCGGAGAACATGGAGAAGATGTCCTCAAAACCACCGCTGCCTTGCCCACCGGCCCGGAAGCGGGGCCCGCCGGCCCCGAGCGCCCGGATCGCATCGTATTGTTTGCGATCCTCCGGGTTGGAGAGAACCTGGTAGGCCTCCCCCACCCTCTTGAACTTTTCTTCGGCGTCCTTCGAGCCGCCATTCCGATCGGGGTGGTAACGGCGGGATAGCTTCCGGTAGGCCTTTTTAATATCCTCCTGGGTGGCGTCTTTTTTCACGCCGAGTTCCTGGTAGAAATCCTTATCGAGCCAATCTTGGCTTGCCCCTGCCATATGCTCACCTCCCCTTTCTTATCCTGCTGTGTGTATTGCGTGAAGCCTGCCCCCACTATTCCGGTGAGACCACTCCCACCCGGGCCGGGCGGAGAACCTTATCCGCCACGGTGTATCCGGGTTGGATAAGCGTCTCAATAGTTTGAGCGGTGGCTTCCGCCGAGGATCGATTCATGAGTGCCTCGTGGTACTCCGGATCGAACTCATCACCAACCGCACCGAAACGCGCCACCTTGAAGGTGGAGAAGAGAATCTGCTCCACCTTCTCCGCGATCAAGCCAGTGGGGCCTTCCAGGTCCCCGTGCTGGCGAGCCAGCTCCACATCATCAAGAACCGGAAGCAAGGCCTCAATCACCTTGAGAGTGCCCGAATCGCGGTGCGCTCCGGCTTCCTGCTTGGAGCGGCGCACGTAATTCGTGTACTCCGTTTCGGTGTTGTACAGCGATGCCTGGGCGCGTTTGAGCTGATCCTCCAGGGTGCTGATGGTCGCCATTGCTTCGCTGAGCGGATCGGCCGCGACGGCCTCCGTATCGCCTGCGCCGGCCTCAGCACCGGAAGCTTCAGTATCGGATTCGTGAGTATCCGATGCCTGGGCAGCGCCAGCCGCGCCAGCTTCTCCAGCGTCAGCCGCGCCCACCTCGGGTTCCTGAGCCGTGCCCGTGCCAGATTCACCCGCATTTGCCGGCGAGGCCGCGGCGGTAGCTGCGTCGTCGTTCCCAGAAACAGCGCCCGCACCGGAACCGCCCGCGCCGTTACCGGCACCCGCGCTTTCCGGGCCGTTGCGCTTCAGATCGTCCTCACTCATTACTTATTCTCCTCATCGTCCACGACTTCGGCGTCGACGATATTGTCGTCAGAAGAACCGGACGCACCGGAACCACCCGCGGCACCGGACGCATTCGCGCCGCCATTCTGCTCAGCAGCCTGGGCCTGCGCGTAAATTTCCTGCCCGATCTTCTGCGATTTCTCGTTGAGTTCGGCCAGGGCGCTCTTGACATCCTCCACGTTGCCGGTGCCCTTGAGGGTTTCGCGCACCTTGGCGATGGCCTCCTCCACTTCGGTGACGGTGGCATCGGTGAGCTTGTCCTTATTGTCCTTGATCAGGCGCTCAATGGAGTACGCGGTCTGCTCCGCCTGGTTGCGGGTATCGGTTTCTTCCTTGGCCTTGGCATCTTCCGCGGCGTGCTCCTCAGCTTCCTTGACCATGCGGTTGATTTCCTCTTCGGATAGGGCCGAACCGCCGGTAATGGTCATGGACTGTTCCTTGCCGGTGGACTTATCACGCGCGGACACATGCACGATGCCGTTGGCATCGATATCGAAAGTCACCTCAATCTGCGGCACCCCGGACGGAGCCGGCGCGATCCCGGTCAGATCGAAGGTGCCCAGCGGCTTGTTATCGCGCGTGAACTCACGTTCACCCTGGAACACCTGGATGGATACCGAAGGCTGGTTATCTTCCGCGGTGGAGAAGGTTTCCGAATGCTTGGTGGGAATAGCGGTATTGCGCTGGATGAGCTTGGTCATCACGCCGCCCTTGGTTTCAATACCGAGGGAGAGCGGGGTGACGTCGATAAGCAAAACATCCTTGCGGTCCCCGGTAATCACACCGGATTGCAGCGCCGCACCCACGGCCACGACCTCATCAGGATTGACACCCTTATTGGGTTCGCGCCCGTTGGTGAGCTCCTTGACCACTTCGGTCACAGCCGGCATACGGGTGGATCCACCCACCAGCACCACGTGATCAATATCGGAAATCTGGATGCCCGCATCGCGAATCACGTTCATGAACGGGGTCTTGGTGCGATCCAGCAGATCCTTGGTCATATCCTCAAACTTGGCGCGGCTGAGGGTTTCGTCCACGTGGATCGGCCCGGATTCGCTCATGGAAATATAGGGCAGCGAAATCTGGGTGGAGGTCGCGGCAGACAGCTCAATCTTCGCCTTTTCCGCGGCTTCCTTGAGGCGCTGCAGCGCGATCTTATCCTTGGACAGATCCACACCGGAGGCGTTCTTCACCTGGTCAACCAGCCAGTTGACGATGCGCTGATCCCAATCATCCCCACCGAGCTTGTTATCCCCGGAGGTGGCCTTCACCTGGATGAAGGAGAAATCATCCTCATCCTTGCCCACTTCCAGGAGGGAAACATCAAAGGTGCCACCGCCCAGGTCGAAGACCAGAATCGTTTCATCTTCCTTACCCTTTTCCAGGCCGTAGGCCAGCGCCGCGGCCGTGGGTTCGTTGACGATACGCTGCACATTCAGACCGGCGATGGTGCCGGCATCCTTGGTGGCCTGGCGCTGTGCGTCATTGAAGTAGGCCGGCACGGTGATAACCGCATCGGTGACGGTATCGCCCAGGTAGGCTTCCGCATCCTTCTTCAGCTTCTGGAGAATAAACGCGGAAATCTGCTGCGCGTTGTAATCCTTACCGTCAATATCAACCTTCCAGTCATCGCCCATATGGCGCTTGACGGAAGAAATCGTGCGATCAACATTGGTGACAGCCTGGCGCTTGGCCACTTCACCCACGAGCACTTCTCCGCTCTTAGAGAAGCCCACGACGGACGGGGTGGTGCGCGCACCTTCCGCATTCGCGATCACCGTGGGTTCCCCGCCTTCGAGGACGGCCACCACGGAGTTGGTTGTTCCCAAGTCAATACCTACTGCACGTGCCATGATTGCTCCTTCTGCATTCGTGCCGCAGATCCGCACGCCGGCGGTACCGGCCGCGGACCCTTCGACAAAGTTTCCTTCCAAGTCTGAACGATCCGAGAACCTATGTCCAATCGGCTCGCCCTTTCTTGAGTCCACCTAACTCAACCTTAGGGGCGTGGTTTTTATTCCCGCCCACTTTTCGCGAGCTACGTCACGTCCTTGCGCACCCTCTTTTTTCGGTACGACGACGCCGCTGCGCCATCCCGGAATCCGGCTGGCCACGCCAGGTAGACTTGCACCATGACTCTGAGCATCGGTGTGGATGTTGGCGGCACGAAGGTGGCCGCCGGCGTCGTCAATGAACAAGGTGAAATTTTGCAGCGGGTCCGGCGCCCCACGCCGCGCCAGGATTCCGAGGCCTTTATCGCAACTATCGCCGCCTGCGTCAATGACCTCAAATCCTCGGGGGCTACCACCGTTGGAATCGGGCAGGCCGGCTATATCGCCGCGGATCGCGATACGTTGATCTACGGCACGAATGTGCCCCTACAGAACGGACGGCTCGGTTCACGTATCGCTGAGCTCACCGGCATGCCCGTCGTCGTTGAAAATGACGCCAACGCTGCCGCCTGGGCCGAATACCGTTTCGGTGCCGCCGCTGATGCGGAATCTGCCGTTGTGGTAACACTCGGCACCGGGCTGGGCGGCGGCATCATCATGAACGGGAATCTGCTACGCGGCGCTTTCGGTTTCGGCGCGGAAATCGGCCATATCCACATGGTTCCGAACGGGCCGCTGTGCGGGTGTGGATCGCGCGGCTGCTGGGAAGTGATGGGCTCGGGTAGTGCACTGGTGCGTTTCGCCACCGAACGGGCCGCGAATTACCCGAGCGGAGCCGCTCGCATCCTGGAATTGGGCGAAGGGCGCGTGACCGGCCCGGCCGTGACCGCGGCCGCCCAGGAAGGCGATGAGATGGCCCTCGATGTTTTCAATGAGCTCGCTCATTGGAACGCCATCGGTTTGGCGGATATGGCCACCATTTTCGATCCGGAAATCTTCGTGATTGCCGGCGGGGTAAGCGAGGCCGGTTCGCTCGTGCTTGATCCGCTGGTACGCGAATTCCCCGAAGTTCTCCCCGTGGCGAAATACCGGACGCTGCCGGAGATTCGCCTCGCGCGGCTCGGGAACGACGCCGGGATTATTGGCGCCGCGGATCTGTCCACGATTGAGTAACGTGGCTGGCTAGCCAACGTGCGTGAGCTGTGCGCCGGTCGATTTGGCGCGCATAGAGCCGCCAGCAACCGCGTGAGCTGCGCGCCCCGCGAACACTAACACCATCCAGGCTGCGCGCCGGAATACGCTTCCCAGTTTCCACCGCTAGCGAGCATTTCCGGCGCGCAGCTGATTTTTGTTTCGAGGGCGGTTTTTCTGTCATAGGCCACCTTTAGGATGAGCCTATGAATGAAAACATAACTACTGGCGCGTCCGCCACCGCGCGCGCCGCTGAACAAAGTGCCGCGGATTACCGCACCATTACGGAAGTTTCTGATTACCGGCAGGCCGAACGCCTGGTAGATGCGCTCTCGGATGCCGGGTTCCCGGTAGAAAATGTGCGTATCGTCGGCGTGAATCTGGAAAGCGTGGAGCAGGTGACCGGGCGCCTGACCACCGGGAAGGCCGCGCTCTACGGCGCGGCGGGCGGAGCCTCCTGGGGCCTCTTCTTCTCCTTCTTCTTTATCCTTTTCGCGCCGGCCGTGGTGCTCTGGCAGGTGCTCCTCTTCGGGCTCGCCTGCGGGGCGGTGCTCGGTGCCATTATGGGTGCGATCTCGCACGGGTTTACCGGTGGGCGGCGTGATTTCGCTTCGGTGCGGGCCACCACCGCCAATTCATATGAGGTGCAGGTGCGTAGAGCCTTCGTCAATGAAGCTTATGCAACTTTGGCGCAGGCCGGGTATTCGGTGAGCTAAGAATTCAGCTTCACCGTGCTCGCAGCGGAGCTACCCACTACTATGGTGGGTGGCTCTGCCGCCGAACGTGAGGGGAACTTATGGTTGTACGCCACGAAATCCGCCCGCCCATTACCCGGCTTCCGGACGGGACCATCAAACAGATCAACCCGTTTTCCGGTACCGAAGTGTGGACCCAGCCGGGCCGCGCTAACCGACCCCTCAAGGCCGAAGTTCCCATCGCGGAACCGCTGAGTGCCGATCACCCGGAAAACTTCTGTTCTTTCTGCGCGGATCGGGTGCTGGAAACACCGCCGGAAAAGGCGCGCATCGTTGGCAACCCCGCCACGGGTGAAGCCCGGATCACCTATGATGCCCCGGTGGATTCCCTGGCGGACCCGTGGGATTTCCGGCGAGTTCCTAATCTTTTTGAGATTGTTCCTTTCCAGTACTGGACCACCAACTACCAGTACGAGCTCACCACCCGCCGCCAGGATGCTTTTGAGCGCTACACCTCGGATGCGGCCGGGCGGGCCCACGTGCTTTCCGTGGCGCATAACAAGGCCATTGCCTCGGGCATGGATGAGGATGCCTGGAATGCGCTTCCGGAGCGGGAGCGCCTCTTGAGCGCGCTGCCGTTCTACGGGGGCGGGCATGATCTCATTATCGGGCGCCACCACTATGTGCCGGGTTCGGATTCCACCGCGAATCGGGCCGGCTCGGGTACCCTCACCCCGGCTGAGCACTACTGGTACTTCCTGCTTACCGCGGATGCCATGCGCGATTTGTACGAGCAGAACCGCTACGTCAAATACGTGCAGGTCTTCCAGAATTGGTTGCGGCCGGCCGGGGCCTCCTTCGAACACCTCCATAAGCAGCTGGTGTCCATTGATGAGCGCACCGTCAATCACCGCTACGAAGTGGACCGGGTGCGCGATAACCCCAATATTTTCAACGAGTACGGGGTGGATTACGCCGGCTACCACAATCTCGTTATCGCGGAGAACAAGTACGCGGTGGCCTACGCCGGGTTCGGGCATCGCTACCCCACGCTCGAAGTGTGGTCGCGTTCGGAAGCCTCCCAACCCTTCGAGCACACCCGCCACGAATTGCGCGCCGTTTCGGATCTGGTGCATGCCATGCACGCGGCCACCGGCCCAGATATTCCCACAAATGAGGAATGGTACGCACCTTCGCGGGATATGGAAGTAGCAACCCCGTGGCGGGTGCTCCTCAAGTGGCGCACCTCCACCCTCGCCGGTTTTGAAGGCGGCACCAAGATCTACGTCAATACCATTGACCCGTGGTCCTTGCGGGATCGGGTTGTTCCCCGCCTGCTGGAGCTGCGCGCCGAAGGTGCGATTGCTTCCACGATCAATATCGCCACCGAATGCAGCTGCGAAGTCAATTCGTTGCGTTACGGAATGGGTGAATCAGGAGTGCGCGGCAGGTAGTTTGGGCCGCGGCCGGAGCCATCTTCACTCGAGGCCGCACCCGCCCCGGCCTGGCGCGTAGAAAGGAGACCCTATGTCTCGGATTGCTGAAACCGCCCTCGTTTTCGAGGGCGGTGGTATGCGCGCGAGCGCCACGGCCCCGGTGGTGATCAAGCTCATCGAGGCCGGCCTGGAGTTCCCGCACGTTTCGGGGATTTCGGCGGGTTCCAGTCACGTGGCGAATTATCTCAGCCGTGACCCGCTGCGGGCCCGACGGTCTTTCGTGGAATTTGGGGCGGATCCGAATATCGGAAACTGGCGGACCTTCCTCAGCGGCAAGGGCGCCTTCAACTCGGATTACATTTACCTTCACACGTCACGCCCGGGCCAGGCCCTTCCCTTCGATTTCGAGACTTTCCAGTCCACGCCCGGCGATTTTGACATCAGTGCTTTTCGTTTGAGCGACGGCGCCGCCGTGCACTGGCACCGCGGCGATATTAAGGTTCTTGACGACCTGTTGGTGCGGGTGCAGGCATCCTCAACGATGCCCGGCATCATGCCTTTCGTAACGCTCGACGGTGAGCTTTATGCCGACGGCGCGCTCGGGCCATCCGGGGGTATACCTATTGATGCCGCTGAGGCTGCTGGCTTCGAGCGCGCCGTCGTTATTATGACGAAACCGCGCGATTACGTGCGCCCGGCACCTTCCCGAAAGGCAAGTGCGCTGATCCGGGCGGCTTTCCGCAAATACCCCCACCTCGTTACCGCGCTGGAGGAACGCGCAGCCAAGTACAACGCCACCCGGGTCCATCTTTTCGATCTGGAAGCACGGGGGCGGGCCTACCTCTACTTCCCGCGCCACCAGCTAACTTCCAACCGGGAGACCAATGTGGCGAAACTGGAAGCCTCTTTCGCGGCCGGCACCGCCCAGATCAACGAGGACTTCCCTGCGATCCTGCGCTTCCTCGGGGTTTAGCTGCACTGTTCAGGAATATTAGTTAACCTGCGGCAACCAGCCGCCCGCTATCCATGCGCACCACCCGGTCGGCAACGGTCGCCGCTTCGGCATCATTGTGGGTCACGTAGACCGCCGTCGTGCCTGCCTTTTGCAGCACCCGGCGTAGGAATACCGCCAGGTCCTCCCGCAGGCGGGTATCGAGGGCGGAAAGCGGTTCGTCCAGGAGCAGCACCCGCGGGCGCGCCGCCAGGGAACGCGCCAAAGCCACCCGCTGAGCTTGCCCACCCGAAAGAGTCGTGACCGCCCGCTTGGTATAACCGCTCAGTTCCACCAGCTCCAGCCAGCGCTCCACCTCTGCCTCGACCTCGGCGCGCGAACGGCCTTTCTCAATCCCGTAGGCAATATTTCCACCCACGCTGCGATTCGGGAAAAGCTGCCCGTCCTGAAAAACCATGCCCACCCCGCGCCGATGGGTAGGAACCGCCGTCATATCAGCGCCGTCGATCAGCACCTGCCCGCGCAAAGCCTCCAGCCCGGCGATCCCGCGCAACAGCGAGGATTTCCCCGAACCGGACGCCCCCAGCAACGCCACGGTCGTGCCCGACTCCACGCTAAGATTCACGCCGCGCACCGCCTCGAAACCGTCCGGGTAACGCACCGATACCTCACGAAGTTCTAACACGAAGCTTTCCTTTCTGCTGCGTTAATAACGACGACGCAGCCCCGGCAGGCGCCGCCATTTCACTCAGCGCCATCAGCCCCCCGGTGACCGTACCGAGCACCACCGCCCCCGCCATCGCGGTCCCGTAATTTTCCGCCCCGGGCCTCCCCAGGAGCTGGCCGATCAGCACCGGGAGCGTGGTGGAATCACTGGTGGCCAGGAAGGATGTGGCACCGTATTCCCCTAAGGAAATGGCCAGGCCGAAACCGGCTGCCACCGCGAGCGCCCGGGCGGCGAGCGGCAGGTCAATACTTCTCCAGATCCTCCCCGGGCCGGCCCCCAGGGTGGCGGCGGCCTCGCGCAAGCGTGGGTCAATGGCCCGCACCACCGGGAGGATCACCCGGGCCACGAGGGGAAGGGCCACCACCGCTTGCGCCACCGGGACGAGCACCTGCGCGGAGGGAACAAGCATGCGAATGGTGAGGAATAATCCGAAACCTACCGTCACCGCGGAAACTCCCAGCGGCAGCAGGGCGATCCCTTCCGCGGCCGCGCTCACCGGCCGCGGCGGGGCCCACGGGGAAGCCAGCGCGAAAGCCAGCAGCGCCCCGAGGAGCAGGGCAAGTGCGGCAGCGCTCAGGCCCGTTGTCAAAGAATTCCGGAGCGCATCGGAAGCCGAGACCCCCGCAAATCCGGAAGAACCGATGAGATTGCGGTAGTTCTCCAGCGTCCAGGTACCCGAACGCTGGAAGGAGCGCGCCACCAGGGTGAGGAGCGGAGCTCCGATCAGGAAAATAACGGTGGCCGCGCTGATGAGCAGCGCGGGAATATCACTCCGGCTCACCTTCCTCCGGGCGGCCGGGCGCAGGCGCAAGGCTGCCGAGGTACGCCGGGTGGCCCGGGCAGCCACCGCGGTGGCAATCCCGACGATCACCACTTGTAGAAGCGAGAGCACCGCCGCGGCCCGTAAATCAAGGAAGGTGGTGGTCTGCACCCAGATTTCAGTTTCGAGGGTCCCGTAGCCAGGCGCACCTAAGGTTTGCACGATTCCGAACGACGTCGAACAAAATAAAAAGACTATAGCCGCGCCGGAGGTAATAGCCGGGGCCAATTCCACAAGGGTGACGGTACGGAAAGCCCGCCACGGGGAGGCGCCGAGGGTACGGGCAGCCTCCGCGTGCGGGGGCAGCGCCGCCCACAGTGGCCCCACCGTCCGCGAAATCACGGCGGTATTGAAGAAAACCATGGCCGCGACCACCGCCCACGGGCTGGAATCCCAGCCGAGGAAACCGTAGGGGCCGTCCGCGCGCAGCAGCGCCCGGAACGCGGTTCCCACCACCACGGTGGGGAGCACGAAAGGTACCACCACGAAGGCTCGCACCACCCGCACTCCGGGCAGGCGCAGTCGGTAAAGCACATAGGCGAGGGGAAGCCCGAGCAGTACCGAGAAAGCGGTACTGGCCGCTGCCATCCACAGGGTTTGCCCGGCGACTTTCCAGGTGCGCGGGCGGGTAAGTTCGGCGGCGAAACCCGCGGTATCCACCCCGGCCGGGGTGACGAGCCCGCGCGCGAGCATCGCCACCACCGGCCACAGGAAGAAGACCGCGAGGAAAAATAGCGGGACCGCGAGCGCGAGGGCAACCACCAGGGAAGCTCCGCGCGGGCGCGGGATACGGAATGCGTTACTCACATTCCCGCGGTGTCACGCCAGGCGCGGATCCATTCGGCGCGCTGGGCGCCCACTTCTTTAGCGTCTAGCACGATGGGGTCCTTCACACGCGGGGCGTGCTGCTGCCAGCTCGCGGGCAGCTCCACATCGGCCACCGGGTACACGTACATCGACTCCGGGATGGCTTTCTGCACGTCCTCGGAAAGTAGGAAATCGATAAAAGCCTGCGCGCCTTCCGGGTTCTCTGCCCCGCGCAGCACCCCGGCGTATTCCACCTGGCGCACGCAGGTCGATTCGATCACGCCGGTGCGCCCGTCTTCAGCGGCCGGGGAGGAAGAATAGGAAACCACCAGGGGGTAATTTCCCTTGCCTTCCGAACCGGAAAAATCGGTGTAGTAGGCATCCGTCCACGAACCGGAAATGCGGGTGCCGGCCCCGAGCAGCTGGCCCCACAGCTGGGAAAGCCCCTCCGTTCCCCCGGCAACGTGGGCGGTAGCGGCCAGGAAAGCCAGGCCCGGTGAGGAAAGCGCCGGGTTTTCCACCGCGAGCAGCCCGGCGTATTCGGGGCGGGAAAGATCGGCGAAACTCAGGGGCGGAATCATATTTTTCTGGGTGAACCACTCGCGGTCGTAATTCACGCAGACTTCGCCCTGGTCGATGGGATTGAGTTTCCCTTCCAGGGCGGTCACTCCCGCGGGGAGTTTCGGGGAAGAATAATCGGCGATGGTGTTACCATCAAGCGCCTGGTAGGCGGTATAGGTATCCACCCCGAACACCATATCCGCACCGGGTTTGCCATCCGCCAAGACCAATTGGTTAACAACCTGGCCGGTATCCCCGGGTGCTGATTTCACGATGGTGTACCCGGATTCTTTCTCGAAGCGGGCGATGAGCTCATCGGGAAGGTTGAATGATTCGTGGCTGACCACCCGAACTGTGGTGGGCTGATCGCTCGCTGCCGGAGAGGCGGCGTCGTCGTTCTTTGAGCAGCCGGCCAGGGCCAGTGCCGCAACCATCACGGCGGCCGCAAGAACGCGGGCGCCGTGCCTATTTTTCTGGACCATGCATCCTCCTCAGGATATAAGGAGGGTCTCCGCGGTGCGGAGGAGAGATCTCGACTCCCTTCGCCGGTACTAACCGGAGCAGGTTCGAGGGTCTGCGTGCCGCGTGCCGGCCGCACTCTCAGCGCTGCTGCGCTCCCCTGTCGTGCCGTCCAGTCTAGTACGGAGGTCCCGTATTTTCACGCCTGCGGTCCCGAGCCGGAACCGGATCGGCGCCGCGCGAACCTTAGGCCCGGGCGCGTGCCTGCGAATCGATCACTTCGCCCTTGCCGTACCATTTGGCGGCCTGGCGCTGGGTCAGCTGGGAAACGGCCGCGGCCACCCCGGCAGACACCACCGCGAAAATCACCGCGTCCACGAGCGGCGCGTTCGGATCCTCCGAATCGGGAATCTCCCGCCCGGAAATTCCCTTCCACACCACGTCCACGATTTTATTGGCGACGATCCCCGAGAGCACCCCAACGCCCGCGCTCACAACTTTCCACCCGATATCCATAGCGTCCCTTTCTTCGCGCGGCGCGGCTCCGGCCAGATGCGGCCGGTACCCGGCACCGCCCTCGATCATTAGTGCGTGGAGGTGCTCCCCCGCGCGGAATTCTTATCCTGTCCAGAACTATTATGACTCAGCCCACGCCCGAAGCGCAGGTCCTCGCGCAATTCGTCCACAACCATGGCATCCGAATCGATGCGGCCGGTGCGGTATCCGGCGCGCGAGAGCATATGCGCGGAGATGGGCGAGGTGATGAGCTGGCAGCCGATCACGAGGAGCAGCGTCCACGTCATCGAGGGGTCACGCACCAGGCAGGCCGCGCCCAGGCAGCCCATGATCAGGGAGAGGACCTGCGGTTTTGTGGCTACGTGCAGGCGGGTCATGAGGTCCGGGTATCGGAACATGCCGATGGCGGCCACGAAAGTGAGGGTTGCGCTGGCCAGCATGAGCGCGGCGCCGATAATATCCCAGGGGCTCACGGCCGGGCTCCTTCCTGCGCGCCCGCGGTATCCGGTTGCGGAAGGCGAGCGGTATCCGGTTGCGCACGGCCCGCGGCGGGCGGCTCGCGGTCCGGATCGTGGGCGGGGCTTTCGTCTTCTTCTTCGTCGGTTGTTTCGCGTTCGTTCGCCTTTTCGAGGCGCCGCATTTCCTTCGGGTCGTTTTGGTCCACGGGCCGGATGAAACGCGCCACGGCCACGGATCCGAGGAAACCAACAATGGCGACGACGACGAATACCGCCAGCAAATCCGCTCGCCGAGTCACCGCCGCGAGCAGGCAGAGCGCCCCCACCATAATCGAAGTGATGACATCGAGCGCCCCCACCCGGTCAAGGACCGTGGGGCCTTTGACGATGCGAACCGTCACCAGCAGCGCGGAGATGGTCAGCAGCACCCCGCAGATCACCATCACAATAATCACCGTTCACCTCCGGAACTATCGGGAGCGAAGGGAACGGGCAAACGCCCGGCCTTGGGGCTGGAGCCGGGCACGAATCCGGCCTGCACCAGCTCGCTGCGGGAGGCGAAAGCGCGCAGCACCCGCTCCTCCAGGTCGAGTACCGATTGGTGCGCCGCGCTCACTCCCCCGGCCATGCCCACGTCAAAGACATGCACATAGAGGGTGCCCGTGGCGGCGTCGGTATCGATGACGAGCGAGCCGGGCACCAGGGTGGACATCCCGGCGGTAATCGCCAGGTAGGCATCGGAGTGGGAGCGCAGTCGCACGCGGATCACCGCGCCGCGGGGGGTGGCGCGCCGCAGAATAAACCAGGCTTGCTGCCAGGAGGCATGCACGAGGTCACGCACGAAAATCGCAACCAGCCGGATCACGCCCCAGATCCGGAACCGCCCGTCGAAAGACGCGGTGGGGAAAGGCGCCACTTCAGTCACGAGGAGGGCGAGGGCAAAACCGGCCACAATATTGGCGGCGCTCACCTGCCCCCACAGCAGCACCCACACAATGGTCAGCCACACCAGCACCCCCAGGGAGGCGCTCGGGAAACGGCCTTCGCGCCGGGTGACCAGGCGGATTGCTTCACTATCGCGACTCATTGCTCACCTCCGGAAACTGTGGGAACGGGCGTGGGACCTTGCGCGGGAACCGCCGCGGGCGCAGGTGTGTGGAACGACGGCGCACCGCTCGGCACGGGTGCACCGGTCGGCACCAGTGTGGCCGCGGGCGTGGGGCTCGGGGAGCGCAGCAGGCGCGGACTCTCCTTCGGTTCGGGGGTTTGGGTGAAGGTGCCGGTATCCGGGGTGGAATCCTCGTGGGGTACCACGGTTTCTTCATCCACCTCCGGGGAAATCCCGGTACCGCGATCCCAGTCGGGAAGCACCGCGCTGATATAGGGGGTGCGGGCTTCCAGCTCGGCGGCGGCACCGTCGGTAAACGAGCGCAGCGGCGCGGCCGCGAAGGTAATACCCAGCATGACCGCGATGAGCCCGGAGGCGGAAATCACCATGCCGCTCGGGTAGGTGGTGGAGGGCAGCTCCGCCGGAGCCTCCTGCCAGAAAGCCATATTCCAGGCGCGGATCACGGCGTAAAGCGTGAGGAGCGAGGTGACCAGGCCGGCCGCAATAAGCACCCAGTCAATCGGGGTTCCGCGCGCGGCACTCGCTTCCAGCAGCCCCACTTTGCCGAGGAATCCGGATAGCGGCGGGATACCGCCCAGGGAGAGCGCGGGAAGGAAATAGAGAATCGCAACCACGGGGGCCGCGCGCATAATGGAGCCGAGCCGCACGAGCGACGTCGTTCCTGCCACCCAACCGATGAGGCCCACCACCAAGAAGAGCGCGGTTTGCACCACGATATGGTGCACGGCGTAGAAAATCGTGGAAGAAAGCCCGGCTTCGGTGGAGATGGCGATACCCCAGATGAGGTAGCCGATATGGCTGACCAGGGTGAAGGAAAGCAGGCGTTTAATATTTTCCTGCGCGATCGCGCCGAGGATACCGATGAGCATGGTGGCCACCGCGAAGCCGGCGAGGATATCGTCCAGGCGCCCGCCCGGGAAGAGCAGCACCTGGGTGCGGATAATCGCGTACACGCCCACTTTGGTGAGCAGGCCGGCGAATACCGCCGTGACCGGGCCGGATGCGGTGGGATAGGAGTCGGGTAGCCAGGCGGCCAGCGGGAAAATCGCGGCTTTCAGGCCGAAGGCCACGAGGAAGAGGATCTGGAGGACCATGCGCATTCCCGGATCCACCTGCGGGAGTTTAACGGCCAGGTCAGCCAGGTTCACGCTGCCCACCGCGGCGTAGGTGAGGCCGAGCGCGGTGAGGAAGATGAGGGAGGAGACCATGGAGACGATCACGTAAACCGAGCCGGAGCGCATGCGTTCGGCCGTGCCGCCCATGGTGAGGAGCACGAAGGAGGCGGCCAGCAGAATCTCAAAGCCGACGTACATATTGAACAGATCGCCGGTGAGGAAGGCATCGGAGACCCCGGCGGAGAGGATCATGAAGGCCGGGTAGTACACCGAGGTGGGCGCGCCGCGTTCGCCGTCTGCTACGCCCTGGAAAACCGAATACACCAGCACGATGAGGGTCACCGTAACCGAGGTGGTGAGCATGATGGTGGAGAGCCGGTCGGCCACCAGGGAAATACCCACGGGCGCCGCCCAATTGCCCACGTCCAGGGTGATGGGGCCGCGCGCGGAAACAAAGAGCAGAATGACCGCCACCACGAGGACGATGGAGAGCATCCCCACCGCGGTCCAGGCCTGCACGCGGCGCCGGCGCGGAATCGCCAGGAGCACCCCGGCGGCCAGCAGAGGCAGCACAATGGGAACGGCCAGCAGCCAGGAAATCATCGCCGCGCACCTCCCGCATTGCCGTTGCGCCCCGCGGTTCCGGTGCCGCGCGGGTGCCCGTTGCGCCCCGCGTTCCTACCGTTCGCACCGTTCACGCCGTTCCCCAGCGAGCCGTCCACGCCGTGGGTGGCATTCGGGTTGGCCACGTAGCGGTGCCGGCGGCGCTTGGGATGCCGGCGGTTCCAGCGGGCCCGGCGCCCGAAAAGCGGGGGCGGGGTATCGGGTTCGTCGCGGGATTTCGCGGGGGGTTTCTGCAAGGCTGTTTCCACTNCCCAGCGAGCCGTCCACGCCGTGGGTGGCATTCGGGTTGGCCACGTAGCGGTGCCGGCGGCGCTTGGGATGCCGGCGGTTCCAGCGGCCCAGGCGCCCGAAACGCGGGGCCGGGGTATCGGTTTCGTCGCGGAATTCCGCGGAGGTTTCCTGCAAGTCTGTTCCCACTTCGGATCGCTGGCTGCTTTCTTCCAGTTGCTGGCGTACGGCGACGGCGCGATCCTCCACGTCGTCGCGCACTTCGTCATCATCGCGCAGCTGCCAGGTGCGGTAGGCCATGGCCAGCAGGAAGCCGGTGGTGGCCAAGGTAATCACGATGGCGGTGAGCATCATGGCCATGACCAGCGGATCCGCCCACAGTTCCGGCGAGCCGTTGCCGATAAAGGGCGGGTTGCCGGTGCGGCCGCCCGCGATGAGGAAAAGAATATTGACGCCATTGGAAAGGCAACCCAGCCCGAGGATGACCCGCGAGAGGGAGCGCTCCAAAATAAGGTAGACGCCTACCGCAACGAAAACCCCGCACATGAGGATGAGGGCGAGAGATACGCTCATTGCTGCTCTCCTTCCGTTGCTGCATCGCGCTGTTCGGCGGCCATAGCCAGGCGCTCGGCTTCCTGTTGCGGGGAGGTGCGCTCGCTGAGGCCGGCCTGGGATTCCATTTCTTCGCGCAGATTCTGGCGGGCGTCGTGGGAGGGCTCGATGCGAATATCGGCATCCCACACGCCTTCTTCCATTTCCCCGTGCCGGTCAATTTCCGCGCCGAGGGACCGCAGAATCTCGGCGACCAGGCCAACAACCGCGATATAGACGCCGGTGTCAAAGATGAGCGCCGTCGTAAAATGAACGTCCCCAAAAATCGGAAGTACCATATCGATTTTCGCGGTTTGCAGCGGGCTACCACCCAAGAGGATCGGGGCGAGCGAGGAAAGAGTGGCCAGGCCCAACCCGGTTCCCAGCAGGTGGGCAGGGAGGATGGGGAGGGTGGCGCCCAGTTCGAAACGCCCGCCGGCCAGGTAGCGCAAGGTCAACGCGATGCCGGCCAGCAGCCCGCCGGCGAAGCCCCCGCCCGGCATATTGTGCCCGGCGAAGAGGAAGAAGAGCGAAATAATGAGGATAGTGTGGAAGACCAGGCGGGTGCCGATTTGCAGCATCATCGGGCGGGAGGCCACGCCCGGGCGGTTCGCGGAGGCGAGCCAGACCCGGTTGCGCCCCGAACGCCGCGCTTCTTCTTCCGCGCGCACCGAGTTGCGCACGTATTCCGCCGGGTCCTCGCCCAGGCGGCGCCAGCGTTGCGCCCGTTCGCTTTTCGCGCCGAGGATATTGCGCAGCCGGTCTGTGCCGCCGAAACGGTCGCGTACGAAGAGGAGGGAGGCGATGCCGACGGCGCAGACCACCAGCACGGAGGTCTCGCCCATGGTGTCCCACGCCCGGATATCCACGAGGGTGACATTGACGATATTGCGCCCGTACCCGAAGCGGAAACCTTCGTCGGCGAAGAGCTCCGAAATCGGGGCGTGGGTGCGCACCCCGGCCGCCAGGTAGGCGAGCCCCGCGAAAAGCAGCCCCATGATGGCCGCGAAAACAATGCGGAAGCGCTGGGTGCCTTTGGTGCGGCGGGAAGAGAAGTAGGAGGGCAGGCGGCGCAGCACCAGCACGAAGACAACGAGGGTGAGAGTTTCGGAAAGCACCTGGGTGAGAGCCAAGTCCGGCGCCCCGTAGATCTCGTAGGTGAGGGCCACGGCGTAGCCGCCGATTCCCATGAGAATCACGGCTTTGAGGCGGTGGCGGGAAGCCGCAGCGAGCAGCACGCCCAGGCAGCCAACCACGGCCACCGCGGCCTGCGCCCAGCTATCGAAGAGCCGCGGCACCACCAGGGTGCCCACCGGGTTGGTGAGCAGCGCGATTCCCACGGTAATGAGCAGGAACCAGAAAATGGTGAGGAGGTAGGTGGGAAGCGAACCGGATTGGGTGCGGGCGGTGACGGTCATGGAGAAACGTTCGGTGCCCGAAACGATGCGCTGGTAGGCTTCCTCGGCGCTGGTGCGGATGGCGTGGCGCTGGGTGAAGGCGGAAATGCGGTGGCGCTGCCAGAAGAGGAGGCAGCCGGCCGCGAGGATGGCGAGGGTCACCAGGAAGGGCCCGTTGAAGCCGGACCACAGGTGCAGGTGGCCCTGGTAGGGGGCTAGTACCGGGTATTGGGCCAGGTACTGCTCCAGGAAGGTGCTGATGGGCGTGGTTGCGAGCCCGGCCACCAGGCCCGCCGTCGCCAAAATACCCACGGGCCAGATCATGACCGCGGAAACGTCACGCACCTCGGTATCTTCCACGCGCGGTTTGCGCATGAACGCACCCCACCAGAAACGCAGGCCGTAAGCCACCGTGAGCGCCGAACCCACCGCGATGAGCACGAGCACCGCAATATCGGTGGCGCTCCCGCCCCACAGCGCACCAAGTGCCCCTTCTTTCGCCACGAAAGCCGCGAAGGGCGGGAAGCCCATCATGGAGGCATCCGCCATCCCCGCAAAAGTGGCAACCGCGGGCATATTGCGGCCCACATTGGATAGTTCGCGCAGGTCACGGGTGCCGGTGCACACGTCCACGATGCCCACGGAAAGGAAGAGCGCGGATTTGAAGAGGGAGTGGGCCAGCAGCAGCATGAGCCCGGCCAGCAGCATCGCGGAATCCCCGTAGCCAACGAACAGAATAATGAGCCCGAGCTGGGAAACCGTGCCGAAAGCGGTCACCAATTTGATATCGGTTTGTTTGAGGGCCCGGTAGCCGCCTAGCAGCACCGTGTAGGAGGCGAGGATGATCACCATCCAGTGCCAGGCCGGGTTATGCGCGAAACCGGGGGCCAGGCGCGCCACCAGGTACACCCCGGCTTTGACCATCGCCGCGGCGTGCAGGTAGGCGGAGACCGGCGTGGGCGCGGCCATGGCGGCCGGCAGCCAGAAATGGAAAGGCACCAGGGCGGATTTGGAGAACGCCCCGATAAGTACAAGTACGACGGCGCTCGTAAGCAGCGCGGAATTCCCCGGGGAGATTGTTGCTTCGTGGGAAGCCACCACGAGCTCGTGCAGCGAGAAGGACCCCCCGGTCATGACGCCGAGCATGGTAATTCCGCCCAGCATGGCCAGCCCTCCGGCCGTGGTCACAATAATGGCCTGGAAGGCCGCGCGCCGCGAGGATTGGCGGTCGGAATAGTGGCCGATGAGGAGGAAGGAAAAGACTGTGGTGAGTTCCCAGTAAATATAGAGGGCGATGGTGTTATCCGTGGTGACCAGGCCGAGCATCGCGCCGGCGAAAGCCACGAAGATCGCGCCGAAGCGGCCCAGGTAGGAGGCATCGCGTTTGAAATACCGGGCCGAGTAGAAGAGCACCGCCGCGCCCACGCCGGTGGCGATGAGGGCGAGGAGCAGGCCGAGGGCATCGATGCGGATATCGAGGTCCATGCCCAGTTGGGGTACCCAGGTGAGGGACTGCTGGTAAACATCACCGCGGAGGATGCGGGGAATGAAGCTGAGAAGCCAGAGGAAGGTGCCAGCCGGGAGGAGGGCGAGGATTGCGAAGCCGAAACGCCCGCGCTGCATCACGAGCGGTGCACACAGTGCCCCCACCGCAAATAGCAGGAGCACATATGCCACGGCAGCCTCCGTCCCTTCGACCTTTGCCATGCACGCGGGGTGCGCTACGTGTTCTACGTGCGCCGCGTGCCGAACATACGCCACGGAGCCCCTCCGCGGGTGACCTGGCGCGATGCAGCTGGTAGGTGCGGGCGCCGGTTTCTTAGGCGGTGGAGCTCGTTGTTAACGCATGGAACATCATTACAGTAGCGAAAATATGCGGGAGTGTCCCGTGTTTCCGCTCTCGATGAGACCGCGCGGCCGGGCTTGCTTTGGGAGCGCGAGCCTTGCTAAGGCTGGCGCGCTTCGGGCACGGTTTGCTGGGTGCGGGGCGCTCCGGGCGGTGCGCCAGGTGCGTTGTACTAAGGCTGGAGTTTAGTTACCGGCTTCCGGGTAGTGGGTCACGTCGATACGGTGGAAGTTAAGGTGGGAGCGCGAGGCCGTGGGGCCGCGCTGGCCCTGGTAGCGCGAACCGCTTGCGCCAGCGCCGTAGGGGTTATTGGCCGCCGAGGAAAGCTGGAAGAAGCAGAACTGGCCCACTTTCATGCCCGGGTAGAGCTTGATCGGCATCGTTGCCGTATTGGACAGCTCGAGGGTCACATGCCCGGAGAAGCCCGGGTCGATGAATCCGGCGGTGGAATGGGTGAGGAGTCCCAGGCGCCCGAGGGAGGATTTTCCTTCCAGGCGAGCTGCGACGTCGTTCCCCAAGGTGACCTGCTCAAAAGTGGAGCCGAGCACGAACTCTCCCGGGTGTAAAACGAATTCGCCGTCGGCCGGGACTTCTACCAGGCGCGTGAGGTCGGATTGGTCCGCGGCCGGGTCGATGACCGGGTATTTGTGGTTATCGAAGAGACGGAAGAAGCGGTCGAGGTGAATATCGATGGAGGAGGGTTGCACCATCGCCGGATCCCAGGGGTGCAGGGCGATGCGGCCCTCGCTCACGGAGCGCAAAATATCAACATCGGAAAGTAACACGCCTAGATTCTGACACGCGCGCGCGGGTGGGCGCTACCCGCGCGGCGGTCTGTGGAGGAATTCGCGGGCGCTGCCGTGCCGCAAGCACTAAGCCGCGGGCGCGCTTTGCGCTGGCGGGGATGGCACGCTAGGATAATCACCTAGTGATTCTTTCGCGCCTGCGGTTCCGCCGCTTGCGTGAGGTTTCACCGCTCTCGCGGGCGTAGTTCATCGGTAGAATGGCAGCTTCCCAAGCTGCAGAGGCGGGTTCGATTCCCGTCGCCCGCTCCAGTTTTCGGGCAGCGAGTCCGGCCACACATCAATATCTCACCCACTAAAATCGCAACCATCAGCACTACACCCACATCCAAGGAGGGATGACGGTGACTAATGAATTCGCAGAATCTGCCAAAGTGAAGGCGAAGGGACGCGTAACCATCCCGAAGTCGGTGCGCAAGCGGCTGGGCATCAACAAAGGAGACCGCATTGCCTTCGTCGTAGACGGCAGCGACGTGCGCGTGATCAACTCCGCCCGCTATGCATTGTCAGTGCTCCAAACTGGGTTAGCGGGCGAAGCGAAACGTTTGAGCCTCGATTCCGAAGAAGCCGTGAACGATCTGGTAGCGAGTATTAGAAACAGTTAGTCAGGCGGGCTAACTCTCGCCAAAACCGACACCCAACCCCCTTCAAATTAGGCTATATTCAACCTAGGATATGTTGTATATTCTTCTTGGAAGGGGAGGTAAGCCATGAATGTCAATACGAATACCTTGGTACCAATTTCGGAAGCGAATCAGAATTTCTCGAAGGTTGCGCGATTGGTAGACGAGTATGGCTCAGCCGTTATTTTGAAAAATAATCGCCCTCGTTACATCATCACAGAATTCGCTAAGGCGGATGAAATCACAGAGCCGGACGATGCCGAGCTCGCGAAGGTCTCAGCCGCGCTCATCAGAAAAAATGCGCGCGTATATGAGGAACTGGCGAAGTGAAGTACCTCGGCGTGCCCGCCAAAGACCTTTCTCACCACAACCCCAACCGCTAAAATTCATCGGTGGCCGCGCACTGCGGGCCCACGCTGCGGGCCCGAGCTGCACGGCGCCGGCGTCAGTCACGCCAAGCGCGGCAACGATTCGAAAACAGGCAGAAAAGGGACAAGCGTATGGATGAGGAGAAGGCCATCGGCACTGAACAGCCGCGCGGGAAGCGGCGCGGCTGGCTGCCGCTATCCGAAACGCTCTCGCTGATTTCGGTGGTTATCGCGGTGGCCGTGCTCGGCTTGAATATTTACGACCGCCACGAAGCGATCAAAGCCGAGCAATTCTCCCAGGCCAACCAGGCTTTCACCCAAAATAAGATCACCGTGGAGGAACACCGCACCGACACCGGGAAAATCGGCCGGCAGATCACCTCGAGTTTCCATAACGCCTCCCCCAACCCGGTTTTCGACCTCACGCTCGCACTGCCGGCCCCGCTCGACGGCCTCACCGTCTCCGCCGACCACTATCACGAATTCCGGCAAACCGCCGCCGGGTACGAAATCACGTTCCCCACGCTCCCGCCAAAAGAAAAAGCCGAATACGTGGACACCTACGGCGACGCCCTTTTCGGCGACCGGCCCCCGCGCACCGTCATCAACGAAAACTTCCGTTTCTGTTTCACGGACGTCAACGACCAGCGTTGGCTCGCCGACCATCGCGGCGCCCAGCGCATTTCGTCAACAACACAGTGCATTCCCGATAAGAACGACGACGCCGCCTAGCCCGCCGCCAGTACACGCGGCTGTGGGAGGCCGGCCCACGCGGCCGGCTAACCAGCAACTCTGGAAGACTCTTCTATCTTGAGCGTGTACATCGTCGAAAAAACGGTGAGCGACAGCACCAGCAGCACGATCAGGCACACCCCGGCCACCGGCAGCAGAATCATGCGGTCTACGGACTTCACCACGAAAGGCAGGGCCGCCACCGCTCCGAATAATACAATGAGGCCAATAATGGCTCCTTTCTTGAGGCGATAGCTGAGATAGATATCGCTCCCCGCCGCCGCGGAGAAAGATACGGGATTGCTCTTGAGGGGAACCAACGTTCGCACCTGAGCAACGCAGGCGCCGTCGCCCACCTCAAAAACATTATCGCGTTCAGGAAGTAGTACCTCCGGGCATTTCTTTCCATTCACACTCAAATAATGGCGGCTCCTATCATCGAAGAAGGACCACCGCCTTTTCACATGTAGCCGTGCCATAACCCGCACCTCCTCGTGCCTACATAACCTCGCTCCTACATAACGCTGTTACGCATAATTTTATCGCATTTATTCCGCGCGGCGTTCAATTTAATTGCTCCACTGTGGCCGGCGGCGCTCTTCCCCTCTAGGATGGAGGAAGAACCGGGAAGGAGGCCACATGCGCGATATTGCACCGTATTCACAACGCAAGCATTATGAACTGCCCTCTTCTCTGGATGTGCTTCGCGGCCCCGGCATGGGCGGCACGCTTTATCTCGACCACTCGATCATCTGGGCACCGAATTCCCAGACGATCCATCTTGAAAGCAACGGCCTCATCAAGCGCGGTTATACAGCATTGATCAACGAGGGCACCACAGAACAGCAGGAACGCTGGCTAAATCGGGAACTCCTCCTGCAGGTCTGGCCAACACTTAGCTTGCCGTGGCGCGTCTACGAGATGTGGGAATCAAAATTCCCGGAACTGCCCGAGAATCGGATCTTCCATGGAAAATCTCGAATTTCAGCGTAAACTCACCCGCCTCATCCTCTCGAAGATCGAAAAGTACGGCTTCGTTCTGTGCGGCTCGGGAGCACTACGCGAGCACGGAGTCATTACGCGCCCCACCGAAGATATTGACCTTTTTACCGTCCAGAAGCATGCGGATACGTTCCCGCTGGCGTACCAGAAGGTAGTGGAAACGTGTATCGAATACGGCTTCAAGGTTGCGACGACGCACGCAAGCGGCCAGTACGCCAACCTGGTCATCTCCGACGGAGATAACGTTTTATCCATCGATATGGGTGTTGATTGGCGTGGCTTCCCTCCAGCCACGTTAAACATCGGTCCAGTTCTGGCGGAGGAAGACGCCGCGGGCAGCAAAGTCGCCGCACTGTATTCCCGCGCAGAATCTCGTGATTATTTGGATGTGGATTCACTTCGCCGCAGCGGCCGCTATACCGACGATCAGCTCATCACCCTCGCCAAGGAAAGCGATCTCGGATTCGACATGGGATTCTTTATTCAGCGCTTAGAAGCCTGCGCTTACGTGGACTTCGACGAGGTAGCCCAGTACGGCATCTCCGAAGAAGAATTTCCGCTGTCCAGGAACGCTACGCCCAGTGGTATACAACCCTGAACAGGTAAAGCGGCACCCACCCCTCCCCGTTACCCACACATTCACCAGCAAGAAAAGACCTGGTCATACGTCACAGGGAATCGGTTTTCAACCCTCTGACCTGCGGATTAGAATAATGATACGAATTCCCTATTCAAATCAATGTTGTATTCATTGTTCAACGATTGGGAAATAAGGAAGGGATCTCGTGACCTCTTTTCGTAAGATAGCGGGTGCCACCCTGGCGGCCACCCTTATATTCTTCGGCGGCACTCCCGCGCTCGCCGACCCAGCTTCCCCCGCGGGAGCTCCAAGCTCCGAACAAGCCAATTCCGCAAAGTTCGGCGGCGCCATCGCAAAGAACTTCTTCTTAGTCAATGGACTGACCGAGGCTGAGGTGATTGACTCCGTCAAGGCTCAGCTCACCAAGAACAACCTGAACCCCGATGAGTACGAGTTCACGGTAAAGAACCTCAACGAAGCCAACGCTAACTCGTACGGCCCGAAGCGTAAAGATCGCGTTAAGGACGTACCGGTTATCGTGGCCAAGAAGGGGACTCCGGAAACCTTCGACACCTACAACGTCAAGGTTTTCTACTACGCTCCGCCTTTCGCGTTCCGGGAGGAAAACCCGGATCCCCAAAAGGGCGCCCCTCAAAATCAAAGCACCCATAATGCGGGCAAAGTAACTGTTGCCGACCCGAATAGCTACACCCTGTCCGCGGATCAGCAGACAAAGATCGTTGACGCTTTCCTCAAGAACAACCCAGCTCTCGGACTCACCCGTGATCAGGTCACCGTGGATGATCAAGGAAAGCTCACTATTGCCAACAAAGCCGGTGAAGACGGGTTTAGCGTCGTCGTTCCCAGCAGCGAATCCGTGAGCGTTATCGGGAAGGTTCCCAATATTCTGGTCTTCTTGGATCCGTCCACGAATACAAACCAGAACAAACTGAAGTCCACTCCCGTTCCTCCGGTAACAGTTACGCTGAAAGCCGATGACTACAGCAAGGGTAAGCTCTGGGGAACTAACGCCCCGGGCCAGGGCGAGGCGTGGTCAGCCGCGAAACAGCTTTCCGGGTTCGACCTCAAGCTCGCCGGTAATACCGCCGTTATCTCCGGTCAGTATGACGCTGGTATCTCCAACTCGATTGGCGGTAAGCGTTTTATCGGAATCCGTACGGACAAAGCCGAAGATATGCGCTACACCCAGTCCTTCTCGAACCTGTTCAAGGTCCGCGTTCTCCCCACGAAGCAGGACACTCTCATCCGCAGCTTGGATACCGACGCGCCTTTCACCCCTGAGGATGTGAAGGGGCTTATCGATGTGGATTACGGCAAGCTCGGAATTCTTAAGTACGGCGACGACGCGGGACTTTCTAAGCAGGATGTTCACAACGAGGTCAAGGGTAAAATCACCAAGAATATTGAGGTTCCCGGGATCAGTCACGAACCCGGCACCCAGGAATTCCCCGGCACGCTCACAACCGACCTTGGCGCGGTCTCCCCGAAGCTGACCGCTACCATCATTTACTACACGTCCAAGATTTCTGAGACAGCAGTAACTGACCCGAATAACCTGACGCCCGGCGAACAGGATGCCATCAAGGCTAAGGTCAAGGAACTCAACCAGCTCAAGGACACGGACAAAGTCACGGTGGACAAGGAAGGCAATGTCACGATTGTCTTCAACCGCAACGGCAAGGATCTCGGCACCAAGACCTTCAAGGCGCCGCTCGTCACGCCTTCATATCCGGATTCCAGTGGCAAGTCCGGTTCCACGGTTGAGGTTCCGATCTCCACGCCGGAAGGCTTCACTTTCCCGGACGGTTCCACGTTTAAGGTCGACGGCGAAGCTCCTGCTGGACTCACCGTTGGCAACGACGGCAAGATTACCTACCAGATCCCCGAGGATAAGGAGACCGGCGATGTGACGGGCACTGTGCTCGTGACGATTCCCGGCCAGCCCGATCCGGTGAAGGTTCCCTTCAAGATCACTGTCACCAAGCCGAAGATGGCAGAGAAGATTACCTTGAAGGATCCCGATATCACCGGAGTCGTTGACCTCAATAAACTCACGCCCGAGGAAAAAACCAAGGTTAGCGATGCCATCAAGGCCAAGAACCCGGATCTGCCTACGGATGCTGAGATCACTGTCTCCGACAATGGAACTGCGACCGTGACCTACAAGGACGGTTCCTCAACTACCTTCACTCCGGACAAGACGGTTCGCCAGCTCAAGGACAACGAAAAGACCAAGATCAACGACCCCGAAATCACCGGCGTCGTTGACGTCAATAAGCTGACCGATCCCGAACGCGAGCAAGTCAAGAAGGCCGTCGAGAAGAAGAACCCGGATCTTCCTACTGGCACTACGATCACCGTCTCAGAAAACGGCACGGTCACCGTGACCTTCCCTGATGATTCCACAACGCAGATTCCTGCTGAGAAGACGGTTCGTCAGCTCAAGGACAACGAGAAGATCACTCTCAAGGATCCTGAAGTAACCGGCGTGGTTGACCCGAATAACCTCACCCCCGAGGAACAGGACCAGGTGAAGGACAAGGCTAAGAAGGCCAACCCGGATCTCCCGGAGAACACCCAGGTCACCGTCGGCAAGGACGGCACCGTAACAGTCACGTTCCCGGACGGTTCCGAGACCCAAATCCCGGCCGACAAGACTGTCCGCAAGCTCAAGGACAACGAGAAGATCACTCTCGAGGATCCTGAGCTCACCGGAGTTGTCGATGTCAATAAGCTGACCGATCCCGAACGCGAGCAGGTCAAGAAGGCCGTCGAAAAGGAGAACCCGAACCTCCCTGAAGGAACCACGATCACCGTCTCCGAAAACGGCACGGTCACCGTGACCTTCCCGGACAAGTCGACGACCACGATCACTCCGGACAAGACGGTTCGCCAGCTCAAGGACAACGAGAAGATCACCCTCAAGGATCCCGAGCTCACTGGAGTTGTGGACCTGACCAACCTCACCGATCCGGAACGTGAGCAGGTCAAGGACAAGGTCAAGAAGGCCAACCCGGATCTCCCGGAGAACACCCAGGTCACCGTCGGCAAGGACGGCACCGTGACCGTCACCTTCCCGGATGGCTCCGAGACCCAGATCCCGGCCGACAAGACAGTCCGTAAACTCAAGGACAACGAGAAGATCAAGATCAATGACCCTGAGCTCACCGGAGTTGTGGACCTGACCAACCTCACCCCCGAGGAACAGGACCAGGTGAAGGATAAGGTCAAGAAGGCCAACCCGGATCTCCCGGAGAACACCCAGGTGACAGTTGGTAAGGACGGTACCGTGACCGTCACCTTCCCCGACGGCTCTACGAGCCAAATCCCGGCTGACAAGACCGTCAAGCTGCTCACCCCGGCCGGTAACGGTGATGCCGACAAGGGCAATAAGGGTGACAAGCCGGACGCTTCCAAGCCCGTCAAGGTCAAGAAGGTCAAGAAGCTGCAGCACACCGGTGCTGATGTGACGCTTGGGCTCTTGGCTGCGGCCGCCGCGGTGGCTGCCGGTGGGGCCCTGGCTGCTGGGCGTCGTCGCCGCTAAAAGAGTTTCGGGAACGTGATCTCGCACGATCACGCCGAAACAACAACTAATGCTCCCCGGGAGTGGCCGAAACATCGACCGTTCTCGGGGAGCGTTGCATTCACACCCGTCTCCGCACCCGCACCCGCATCGACAAAATATCTCAATGAGGAGGTTTCGCTACCATGCATATCGTGGCTCGCTACGGATCGCTCGCCAGTTCTTTCGTTTTGCTCGCAATGTGCCTCGGGGCCCTGGTTCTCAACCTGACGGACACCTGGCACTTCACGCCCGGGACCGCCACGCCCGCGGTTTTTGTGGCTGCCACGGTGGTGCTGGCCACCGCTGGCATCGGCTGCACGTACCGGCTTGCCGGCTGGACTCGGGCAAGCATCGCCTACGCATTATGCGCGGCCGTGCTCTCCGTGGGCGTTATTTCGTTGTGGCTCGCCAGCGGGACCGAAACTCTTAACCTCATCGGCGCCGTAGCCTGGATAGGCGGCTCCCTGGGAATATGCGCTGCCGCGCTCCGCGTCTGCCAGTCCGCTCAGCCCGGCAACTCCGCATCGCAGGCGTAATGCCACCTTGCCCACAGATGCACGTCAGCATATACTGACGATGTGATGACGAAGAAGCAGCAAGCGAGGCTAGATCCAGCGGTGATCGCGGAGAAACTGCGCGCCGCCCATTCCATGCGCGTGGAGGCTGATCGCATCACGAAGTACTACGTCGAGGAAGCGGTGCGCGCGGGCATGTCCTGGAGCGATATCGGCCGTTGCCTGGAGGTAACCAAGCAATCAGCCCATCGCAAATACGCGGCGGGGCTGCCGCGCGACCTAAGGAACCCGTCATGAAACTGCCTTCCCGAGCCGCTCTCCGGCTCATCCAGAATTCCGACTTCGAAGCGCGCCGCGCCTGGCGGGAAGAGATCAGCCTCGTCGATGTTTTCCTTGCGATACTCTCCTGCGGGGGCAGCGCCAGCCGCGTCTGCGCCCGCGCCGGCCTCACGCTACGCGTTGCACGTGAGCACGCTAACCAGCTCCACGCGGAACGCCTCGAAGAATTTGGGTTACCGCCCGTGCCCTTGCGTGAACGCACCTACGCTGAGGTTCATGATGACACCACCGAGATCTCCACGCCCGGGGATCTGCAAAAATTCCTCAGTGGGAAATTCCCAGGCAATGATTACCACTGCGGCGTGGCCGTCCGTTTGCTCCGCGATGAGGCTTCCTGCCGCGCGATTGTGGAACGTGCTGGAATCAACATTGAGCAGCTCATCGCCACGCTTGAGATAGCCGAACCCCTCACCCAGCCACGCCGTATCAAGCGCACTGCACAGCTGCGGATCTACCTACCCACCAACGCCCGTAAAATCCGTGAATGCGCAGCTTCTGCGGAATTCGCCGTCGAGAATTTCAACAATGCCGCCCGTCCCCGCTGGAGGCTGCGCTACATGGGGTCAGAAGGCCAGCCCACAGTATGGGAGCTTTCTGAACTGCCCCGACTGTCCGGGGCGCGTAAACCGGCACAAGATGATAGTCGTTTCATGCCGCAATTCCACCGTTTCACTCTGCTCGCAGAAGACGATCCGGAAGCCGCATCTAGTGCTACCGGCGAAGGCTGCTTTGTCACGCTCACACAGAGCATTGGTAAATCCGGCCTATTATCACGAATTTTCTTCCGGATTCTTCTGGGTGCGGTAATTATCGCTTTTCCGGCTAATTACCTCGCCGATTGGGTAGCTCAGTCCGAGTAACGCACCAATGAGAATGATTACGTTAGTGCCAGGCCCCTACCCGGATGGGCAGCGTAATATCGCCGTCGAACCACGTCTCCTCGCCTTTCCGCGCGGGTACGGGGATCACTTCACCACCGGGACTCAGTTGGAGCCCTAAGAGCTGCTGCTCGCCAGCATCCCCGGAGTTACTTACCCGCCACTCAATCTCCATCGTGGCACTGTCCCCCGGAGGAAGCTCAACTCCACGTTCATAGGCGCTGGAGTCCGCTCCGGTGATTTCCGTGGTTCTGAGCTCGGTGGTCGTAAGCTCGGTGCCGGGAAGGCTATCGCTCTGGCTTCCCGCATCAGAGAGCCACACCCCGGCCATGCCCCGCACCGAGCACGCGGTCGCGCCGCGATTGGTGAGCGTGATTCGCACCTGCCGCGCACCAAGAGCACCATCCACCGAGCTCCGGCTCATATCCACCTGCTCGGACGTACACGGCGCCGAAATTGCGCCCGGGCGCGGATCTCGTGTAGACCTGGACGGCACTCCAGAAACAGGCGAAGGTTCCGGCACGGGCGAAACCTCCCCCGTAGGCGTAGTTTGCGGTACGGACGCCCCAGAAGAATCCCGGGAATCTTCCACTTCTCGCGGGAACGTTACCGACTCGCCCTTCATAAAGCTGCGATCCGCCGGCGAAGGAAGCAGCCACCAGCCTAAAGCGGAAAGCACCACCGCCGCGGCGGTGACGCCCAAGCTAAGTTTCAGGAGAAAACCCGGTGATCCGCCAGCATCTCCGGCCGCATTTTCGGCTGCCTTACCGACTTCTGTCCGGCAGTTTTCACGCGCAAAAACAAGACCACCCAGCATCACCCCACAAGAAACGATAACCACAATGATCAAGCCCAGGGGCCCCGCGGTGACCAGGCTAGGAGCCATCAACACGCCCGCGCCAGCCCCGGCCACAGCCACCGCTCCGCCGTTCATCCACGCCGCGCGGCAGGCACCTGTTCCCACCGCGAGGGTAAGGGAAAAGAGCATTCCCGTTCCGAACCCGAGCAGCCCCACCCCGGCCACGGCTCCCTCAGGCACACCACCGAAGAGCGCGGCCAGGCTTCCGAGTATTGCCACCGCCACGACCGCGAGCGTGCCCAGCACTTCCACCGCTATCGCCAGGTAACGTACCTGCTTGCGCGGGCCGCGGGCACCGCCAAACTTACTCGAAGCTCGCGGCAGTGAACGCCCCAGAGCAATCCAAGCACCTATCCCCGCCGCGATCCCGGCCAGGATAATAAGCAAATAATCCCAAGGAAAAGGAGCTACCCGGCACTGCCGTGTCGCATTCCAGCTACACCACGCGCCATCTGCGTACGAGTTCAGCACCAGGGACTGACGCACAGTCCACACAACAGCCACCCAGGAAAGCACCAGAACGGCAGCCGCGCCGAGCCCGCGAGCTCGCCATAGTGGCCGCTCAGGCGTGGGGAGCTGCGCGGGTGCAGACGCGTCGTTAGTCATGCCGCGATTCTAGTGCGCGTCGTCGTACCACGATAAGGGTACGACGACGCAGCTACCGGCAACGCGCGAGGAAATTCTTCATGATCGTGCGCCCGCAGGGGGTGAGGATCGATTCGGGATGGAATTGCACCCCGAAGACGGGGAAGCGGCGGTGCTCCACCGCCATGACCTCCCCATCCCCCACGCAGCGCGAAGTCACCGCCAGATCATCGCCCAGGGTATCGTCGCGCACCGCGAGGGAATGGTAGCGGGCCACCATTTCTTCATCCGCGCATCCCGCGAAGAGGGTGCTGGAGGTATCCATGCGGGCCGGGCGGGCGATGCCGTGCACCACCTCCGCCGCGTAGGTCACGGTAGCGCCGAAGGCCTCGCAGATCGCCTGGTGGCCCAGGCACACCCCGAGGATGGGGGATTTTCCGGCCAGCTGCTCCACCAGCGGCATGGACACACCGGCGTCGCGGGGGAAGCCCGGGCCGGGGGAAATAATAATGCCATCCGGGGCCAGCGCATCAATCTCCGCCACGCTCAGGGCATCATTACGAACCACCTTGACATCCGGGCGGAAAGATCCGACCAGCTGCACCAGGTTGTAGGTGAAAGAATCGTAGTTATCAATGATGAGGATCATGAGCATTCCTCCAACTGGGCGGCGTCGTGCAAAGCTTCCAGGACGGCCGCGGCCTTATTTAGGGTTTCTTGGTATTCGGTGGCGGCAACGGAATCTTGGACGATACCCGCGCCGCTGCGCGCGTAGACCGTGTTCCCGATCTTGTAGGCGATGCGGATACCGATGCAGGTATCGAGGTTCCCGGAAAAATCGAGGTAGCCGATGGCCCCGCCATAAATACCACGTTTATTGCCTTCAAGATCGTTAATGAGCTGGCAGGCGCGAATCTTCGGCGCCCCGCTCAAGGTACCCGCGGGCAGAATCGAAGCAACGGCATCCAGGGCATCGCACTCGGGGCGAATTTTCCCACTCACCGTGGAACCAATATGCATGACGTGGGAGAAACGCACCACGTCATGGAAACGATCCACATTCACGGTGCCGAATTGCGCCAGGCGGCCAATATCATTACGCCCCAAATCCACGAGCATATTATGTTCGGCCAACTCCTTCGGGTCGGCCAGCAGCTCTTCTTCCAGGCGAGCATCCTCCACGGGAGTGGCCCCGCGCGGCCGCGTGCCGGCCAGCGGGAAGGTGAAGAGGGTGCCATCCTCCAATTTCACCAGGGTTTCCGGGGAGGCCCCCGCCACCTCAATATTATGCCCGCTGAAATAGAACATATGCGGGGAAGGATTAATAGTACGTAACACCCGATAAGTATCAATAAGAGACCCGGTGAATTCCGCTCGCAAGCAATTAGAGAGCACGATCTGGAAAATATCACCCTCGTGAATATAGTGCTTGGCGCGCTCCACCATCGCCACGAATTCCGCCTCGTTGAGGACCGGGGTAATTGGGCCGGTCAAGCGCCCGGTAGTATCCGCCACCGGCTCCCCGTGGAGCAGCAACTGGGCCAGTTCGCGTAATTCTTCCGTAGCCCGCGGGTATTCTTCCTCCAGGTTATCGAGACCCACCACCTTGATTAATATGATTTTTTGGCGGAAGTTATCGAAGGCAATAACGGTGTCGAAAAGCATAAGATCGACATCATTAAATCCCTCCTCGTTCGGGGCATCGAGGCGCAGGGTGGGTTCGGCATATTTCACGTAGTCATAGGAAAAATATCCCACCAGCCCGCCGGCGAAGGGCGGCATCCCCGGGATTTTCGGGCTGCGGTAGCGGGCGAGCACCTCGCGGATAGCATCCGAAGGGGAATCATAGGCGGCCGGCTGATCATTAATCCGCACCTGCCCGTCCACGGCGGTAATTTCGAGTTTCGGATCGTAGCCGAGGAACGTGTAACGCCCCCAGGTCTGATCCTGGCCGGCCGATTCGAGCATATAGACGTGATCGGAAACGTTTTTGAGGATTTTCAGAGCGGTGACGGGCGTGAGGGAATCGGAAAGAATTTCGGTGGCGACGGGAGCGGCGCGATACTCGGGCGCAACGCAGTGCTCGGTTCTGAAGGCGCTCAGCTCAGCGAGGGCAGGGTAAAACTGCATAATTATCCTTTGTGATAACAGTGCGGGGGTCTTGATTATGGGGTGACGTTGATCCCTGAGGGCACGTACGCGCGAAGCACGCGCGTGCGGGGAAGAAAAATTAGGCGCGCCATCGACGCCAGCCGGCGCCCAGCGCCGCAAGCTTTGCACAACCCGTATCCATACCCGTCACTTTAGCAGGCCGAATAGTTCGGCGCGCTGCGTTCCACTTTCCGGATCCCGCGGCTCCAGATGCAGCTCATTATCGGCCACCTCGTTAATGAATTCCGGATCGTGGCTGATCACCAGGACCGTGGCTCCGCGCGCTGCAAGCGCGCGGATGTGAGTGGAGATGGAGTGGAGGTGCCGATAATCCACCCCGGAGGTCGGTTCGTCAAAGACATAAAAGTCGGCGTGTGCCACCGTTGCATTGGCGACGACGAGGCGCTGCTTCTGCCCGCCCGATAGAGTAGCCGGATGCCGGTCCGCTACCTCGCCTAATCCGAGGTCGGCCAAGACCTGCTCGATCCGGTCCGCGCTCACCCCGGCATTCCCCAGCGCCACTTCCCCGCGCACGGTTTCCGCGAACAGCTGGCGGGTGACATCCTGCATGACCAAGCTGGAATGGCGCAGCCGCTCGCGCCCCCGGCACACTTTCCCGCCGAAGGAAATTCGCGCACCAGATTCCGGATGCGCCAGCCCGATGAGCACCCGGGCCAGGGTGGTTTTCCCCGCCCCGTTGGGCCCCGTCACCGCGGTGACCTGCCCGGCCGGGATCTCCACCCGCTCCAGATTAAGCACCTCGTGGGGCCCGTAGGCAAAGCGCACCGCCTCGGCCACCACGCCCGGGGTGGTGGGCGCGCTGGCCGGGGTGCCGGCGTCGTCGCCCTTATGCGCGGTGGCGGAAACGCGCGCCGCACGTTCGGGTACCCGCAAGGTCCGCAGGCCCAGACCGATGCGTTCGGTTTCGTCCATCGCAAAGAAATCCGCAGCGGCGTAGCGCCCGGTGATGCGCCCGCCGTGCATCACGACGACGCGATCCGCTACGCCACGCAGCGGGTAGAGGCGGTGCTCGGCGATGATCGTGGTCCAGCCGCGGGCTTTGAGGGCGCGTACGACCTGCGCGAAATGCCCGACCATCTCGGGGCTGAGGTTGGAGGTTGGCTCGTCGAAGAGGAGGATGCGGTGCGGGCCGACCAGCGCGGCAGCGCTCGCCACCAATTGCAATTCGCCCCCGGAAAGCTGGGCGAGGCGGCGCGGGAGGAAACGCTCAATATTCCAGGTGGTGGCAGCGTGGGCGATGCGTTCGGCGATGAGCTCAGGGGCGTCCCCGGCGTTTTCGCCGGCGAAGGCGAGTTCCTCGAGGACTTTCGCGGTGAAGAATTGCGCGCGCGGGTTTTGGAACACGGTGCCGGCCGCGCGCCCGAGCTCCTGAATCGGGGTGGCGGTGGTGCTAAGCCCGGCCAGGCGGACCTCGCCGTGCAGCTCGCCGGGGTAGAGCTCGGGGATGAGGCCGTTGAGGAGTTTGAGGATCGTGGACTTCCCGGAGCCGGACGGCCCGGTGATGAGGGTGCACGAGCCTTCCGGGAAGTCGAGGTCAATATCGCGCACGCCGCACTCGGTGGCGGGTAGCTCGGGATCGCTCTGGTAGGTGAAGGTAACGCCGCGCAGGTAAGTGGCGGAATCCGCGGTTGCAGAAGCAGACGCTGCGGTGCCCGCGGTTTCGGGAGCCACGGAACTCTGGGCATCGGGGGCTTGCTGATCGGGCGCGCTCATCGCACTCCTCCCGGGGTGAAGCTGATATTGGCGAGGTAGTAGCGCGCCACAATGAGGGCCGCGATGACCGCGAGCCACAGCGCATCCACCCAGGAGAAACGCAGGCGATGCAGCGAGGTGGGGCGGGTGCGCGAGCCGAGGCCGCGCAGGGTTCCCGCCGCCGTCATATCATCGGCAATGCGGGCGCAGGAGGACAGCAGCGGGACCAGGATAAATTCCAGGTAGCGCAAGGGATGGAACACGGCGCTCCAGCCCATGGCCAGGCCGCGTAGCGCCATTGCCTCGCGCACCGCCCGGTATTCGGAAACCACGATCGGCAGGAAACGCAGCAGCACGGTGATCGGTGCGGTGACCGCCACCGGGATACGCAGGGCGCGCAGCGCGGCCACCAGCTCGCCGGGCACCAGCACCGTGAGGGCATACCCGGCCAGGGCGGCCGCCGCGCATAATTTGAACATCCAGAACCCGAAAGCCACGAAAAAGGCACCCAAGGCGGAGGCCCCGGTGAGGCTCGGGAGGAAAATAAGGAACATCCAGAAGGATTCCACCACGATAATGCCGAGGGCCAGTTTCACCCGCCCGTTACTCACGAGCGCGAGCGCGGCCACCAGCACCACGATGACCGCGAGCAGGAAACTGCCGCGCGTCATGACCAGCGCATTGCCCACCAGCACCAGGAGGAGGACGGTGCGCGGGTCCGGGCGCCAGCGCCGGCGCTCATCCAAGCTCAGAATCCCGCCGGCATCAAGAACCGCGGGCGCGCCACTGTCGGGCTGAGCTGGCACACCGGTAGCGGAAGCGAGCGGGCCGCGAGCACGCGGGCCCGCGGCGTCGTCGTTAAAAATTGTGGAATCCACCGGAACCTCGCAGCTAGCGGGCGATACCGGACGTGCGGAAATGGCGGCGCAGCACCGAATCACCGAAGAAACCGCCGATAATTCCGAGCACGAACACGGCCACGCCCCAGATGGCAATCATGGTTGGGGAGAGGAACCAGCGCAGGCCGTCGGCGTACTCGGTGCCCATGGAGCCGGCGATGTACTGGTAGTAGCCTTCCGCGTCGGTGAGAACCGGGAACCACGGGGCGACGTACCACAGCGACATCAGCGCATAGCCGAGGATCTTGAGGTAACGCTTGCCGCGGGTGAAGAGATAATCGCCTAACAGCCCCAGGCCGAAGGTGAGCAGCACGGTCACCCACGGATGCCCGGTGAGCACCATAAGTGCGCCCACGAGCAGCGCCATAAGCCCGAGGGTGCCGAATTTCGGGGCGCGTGCTTTGAAGAGGAAAACGACGACGCCGTTGGCGATAATCCCCAGCGCGTAGCCCACGAACATCATCGCCGGGTTGATGACGCCCAGCATTCCGAAGCCGAAAAGAACAACGAAGTAGATGGCGGTAAAAACGCCAATGTTAATAAAGTCTTTAGTTTTCACGGTGAGTCACTCCTGAACGAAGTAGTGAGAACGAATCAGGGGCGGATTAGGGCACCCTAACTTGAACTTTCGGGGATTAACTGTAGCGCGATCTGAGCGTGCGTCAATAGGACGTGTGAAATACGGGCGAAATGCGGGGGTGGTGGGGTGGATTCACGGCCATTGCGGAAGCCTGCGCCGGGCGGCACGCGAGGCGAAAATGCGCCGAGCCGCGAAACGGAAATGCACCGAGCCGCGAAGCGCGCCACAGCGTCTGCACAAGCGCCGTGAAACGGGTAGCCTAAATCTGTATCGATTTTCAATCGCTCGCGCCAATGGTGGTGTTGCGCCACAATCGTACCGAAGGAGGAACCTGTGACCAGAAAAATCTCCGGCGCCCTCATCGCTCTTATTTTTGGCTTGCTCGCGGCCATCGCGCCCTTGCCGACCGCGCTCGGGGAGCCAAATCCGCCGGGCGAAACCACCGCATCCACGTGGGACGAGCTCATCACCACCGCTTCCCAATCGGGTGATATAAGCGCGACTCTTTCCCATAAGTTGGGTCTCAGTGCGGATGCGCCGGTACTGCGGGTTCCGGCCGGCACCCAGCTCACCCTCACCGGCAGCGGTGAAATCACCGGCGCGGATCTACCCGCGATCCAGGTGGACAAGGGTGGTTCTCTCACCCTGGCCGGCCCTTCGTTTACCCGCACGCAATTCGTGGTGGAGGGCACACTCACGGTGAGTGCCGGCTCGATTCACGATACGGCCCTCACCGGCCCGGTTATTTTCGTTAAGGGCGGGGAACTCAATATCAGCGGCACCGCTGATTTCTCGCGTAATTCCAGTGCGCCGCAGGGTGGCACGCTCGGGCCGAGCGGCGTCGTCGCCAAAAAATATGCACCGATTACCGCCTACGGCGGAACCATCAACGTGAGTGGCGGCACCCTCACCGAGAATTCCGGCCTGCAACTGGGCGGCGCTATTGGGGTGTGGGGCAGCGCGGAGCAGCCCGCAAAACTCGCGATCAGCGGGGGTACGCTCAGCAAAAATACGGTGAGCCACCCGGAGTTCAACGGTCTCGGTGGAGCGGTCTTTACCGAAGGTGCCACCGTGGAGCTCAGTGGCGGCACCCTGAGCGAAAATGCCACCGAAATCGGCGGGGCTATGGCGCTTATGCACTCCCCCTTCACCATGAGCGGCGGCGAAGTCCGCGGGAACTCCAATGGCATATTCAGGGGCCAGGGTGGCGGTATTCATATCACCGGTGGTGAGGCGAAGTTCACCGGTGGAATCATCACCGGAAATGAGTCCACCGTAGCCGGCGGAGGTCTGCATACATCTCAAGCCACTGTCACTTTGGCCGGGACCTCGTTCACGAATAACATCTCCGGCGAATCCGGTGGTGCGCTCGCCTTCCGGTCGAATAGCCAGGTCACTCTCACCGCCGGGCTTATTAGCGGAAATACGTCCCGCGGATTCTGGGGCGGTGCCGGTATTTACAACGAGAAAGGCTCCACTCTCACCATCCACAACGCGGTTATCCGCAATAATGAGATCGCGGAAATGCGGCTGGTCGGAGCTGGCAACCGCCCGCCGAGCCCTCAGGGCGGCGGGGTGTGGAACTGCCCCACCGGCCGGACCACTATGAATATCACCCGAGGCGTGGCTATTTTCGATAATTCCGCGCCCGATGCTGGAACAGAGAAGCAATACAAGGGCGCCGGCGATGACTTCTTCAGCGTTGCCAAACACGAATTCGATAACCCGACGCCCGTTGCGGGCCAGCCGGTTGTGGTAAGCGAGCGGATGCTCGGCGGTTCCCCGCGCGCCTGGTTCCAGGATGGCTCCGCCTACGGCATTCACACTAATTGGCCCGCGGAGAAACAGCTGCTGCGTTACCAGGAAGGCGGGCAAAATACCCCGGTTCCCTTCGGCCAACCCATTAATGACAATAAGGCTTTCAAGTCGGTGCCGAGCGCGGAGGCAAAAGCCCTGGCTGGGCAGCTAGCTAGCGTTATTATCGAAAACAATCACGCCACCGGCATTGGCATTAGCGGCGGCGGCATCGCCAATAACGGCGAGCTGATTTTCGGCGAGGATGACATCTGGACCCTGCGCGTCACGAAGGCCTGGGAGGGCGACGACGCCGCCACCCGCCCCGAGTCCATCACGCTGGACGTGCTGGTCGGCGGGCACAAACTCCAGGAAATCACCCTCACGGCCGCACAGCAGTGGACGGCCGAGATCGCGAACTTCCCCAACCCGGCCACGCTCATCGACGCGGCCACCGGCAAGCAACTCCCCATCGAGTTCCGCGAACACGGCGCGGAAAATTCCCCGTACACGCTGCGCACCACCGCCACCACGGCGGACGACGGCGCGAAGCTCTACACGGTGGCACTCACCAACACCATGTCCACCGAGGTTTCGGTGGCGAAGAAATGGAACGACGACGCCGCGCCTGCCGGGCTGCGCCCCGATAAGGTCACGGTGGAACTCCTGGATGCGGGCCAGCCGGTGGGTCAGAGCTTGGAGCTGAGCGCCGCGGGTGGATGGACCGGGAAGTTCACGGATCTCCCGGTGTACCGCGAGGGCCGCAAGGCGGTGTACTCAGTACGCGAAGTGCAGGTTCCTGGATACACAAGCGTGATCAGCGGGGATGCGGCCAGCGGGTACGTCATCACGAATACTCATACACCGCCGCCACCCACCACGGAGCCGCCGGCGCCGCCAACAACTCCGCCGGCGCCACCAACGACGGAGCCTCCGACTCCGCCAACCACGCCGCCTACTCCGAGCGTGCCGCCGACGACGGAACCGCCCGCTCCGCCGACCACTCCCCCGGTGCCGCCCACGGTGCCGCCGAGCACGCCTCCGGTAACTCCACCGGCCAGCACCCCGCCGAGCACCCCTCCGGCGAATCCGCCGCGGATTGTGCGCACCGGTA
Source organism: Actinotignum timonense (assembly GCF_900155575.1). GTDB lineage: Bacteria > Actinomycetota > Actinomycetes > Actinomycetales > Actinomycetaceae > Actinotignum > Actinotignum timonense. The sequence goes on from NZ_LT706966.1 coordinate 482,989, forward strand.
GCGACGCTCGTTCCGGAGCGGCCCTCGCAGCCACCGCGCTCGTGGCGGGCCCCGGGATCCTGGCCCGGCGCCCCCCCCCCCCCGCGCGCCCAGCGCGCCCCGCGCCCGCTCACCCGGGGGGGACANCCTCCGCCCCGGGAGAGGAATATGCTATTGGCAATTTGAGCCAAAATCAGGCAGGCTCAGGAAAATTCGGAGGCACACTCACTCATGTCCGTGACGGAAACGAAAATCCCGACCGCCACTCAACCGATTGATCACCCTATCGATGGGAATCTCACCATTCCCGCCAGTTCCGGAATTCCCGATAATCCCGGCCTTTCCGGTATTCCTGATTCCGCAGGAGTTAACAACCGGCCGGACGAGGATTTCTCATTCGGAGTTGTTCCCACTTCAAGCCGACGTTCCTTTTGGGCCGTCGGCTTTGTTATGCTCGGCTTCACTTTCTTCTCCGCGTCCATGTCCGTCGGAGCGAAGCTCGGCATCGGCCTAGACCTGGGCGGCTTCATCGCCGCGGTCTCCATCGGCGGCGCGATCCTGGCCACCTTCACCGGGGCGCTGGCCTACGTGGGCGCGAAAACCGGGATGGGCGTGGACGAACTCGCCCGCCACTCCTTCGGCCGCTTCGGCTCCTTCCTCCCCTCCTTCCTCATCGCCTTCACCCAAATGGGCTGGTTCGGCGTGGGCGTGGCCATGTTCGCCATCCCGACCGCGGAAATCCTCAATATTAACCCCTGGCCGATTGTGCTCATCGCCGGCGGCCTCATGACCGCCTCGGCCTACTACGGCATCAAGGCCATCGAAATCGTGTCCTTCATCTCCGTGCCGCTTATCGCGGGCCTCGGTACCTACTCGATGGTGACCGCCACGGTGGACGGCGGCGGGCTCACCCGCATCTTCGCGAACACCAACGGCATGCCGGTCATGGTGGGAGTTGGCCTGGTGGTCGGCTCGTTTATCTCCGGCGGCTCGGCCACCCCGAACTTCACCCGCTTCGCCGGCTCCGCGAAATCCGCGGTTATTACCACCGTCATCGCCTTCCTGCTGGGCAATACCCTCATGTTCTCCTTCGGCGCGGTGGGCGGGGCCTTCACCGGCAAGGACGACATCTTCTACGTCATGATCGCCCAGGGCCTGGCCATCCCCGCCCTCATCGTGCTGGGCGCGAATATTTGGACCACGAATAACAACGCCCTCTACACCACCGGCCTGGGCTTCGCGAATATGACGAAGCGCCCCAAGAAGCCGCTGGTCATCATCGCCGGCATCCTCGGCACCCTGTGCGCGCTGTGGCTCTACGACAACTTCGTGGGCTGGCTGAGCTTCCTCAACGCCACCCTGCCCCCGATTGGCACCGTGCTGGTGGCCGACTACTTCGCCAACCGCCGCGCCTACCAGGCCATCGTGGAGGCCGTGGAAACCGGGCGAATTTCCGCCGCGGATACCTCGAATACCTCGGCGACCCGCGCGGTGGCCTGGCCCGCGGTGATCGCGGTGGCGGCCGGGGCGCTGGTGGGCTGGACCATCCCGGTGGGGATTGCCTCGCTCAACGCTATCGTGGCCACGCTGGCCGTGTTCTTCGCTGGCCGCGGCGTCGTCGCAAAAATGAAGTAAGCGCCCGCGCGCTGCACCGTAACGTATCGCACGCACCCGAAAGGAGCACCCGTGAGCACCCAGATTTTCCGAAATCTGCGCGTCGAAAACGCTGAGCACCTCTCCGATATCACCGTGACCGACGGCGTCATTACCGCGATCACGCCCGCCGGGCCGGTTGCCGGTTCCGCCGCAAGTCCCGCCGGGACCGGTTCGCGTGACGGCGCCGGTTCGCCCGCCCCCGTTTCCGGCACCCCCGTTTCCGGTACGACGGCGCAGCCGAGCCACGCGCCGGCCGCCACCGTCCGCGACTTTGGCGGGCGCCTGGCCCTGCCGCCCATCGTGGAATCCCACGTGCACCTGGACACCACAATGACCGAAGGTGACCCGCACCCCAACGAATCGGGCACCCTCTTCGAGGGCATCGAAATTTGGTCGCAACGCAAGGCGAAGCTCACGGTGGAGGACGTCAAGGAGCGCGCCATGCGGGCGATCCGCCAGCAGGTACGTTTCGGCATCCAGTACATCCGCTCCCACGTGGATATCAACGACCCGAACCTCACCGCGCTGCGCGCCCTGCTCGAACTGCGCGAGGAACTACGCGACCGCGTCACCTTGCAGCTGGTGGCCTTCCCGCAGGAGGGCATCGAATCCTATCCGCACGGGCGCGAACTGCTGCGCACCGCCGCCGAGCTGGGCGTAGACGCCATCGGCGCCATCCCGCATTACGAATTCACGCGCGAATACTCGGTGAGCTCGCTGAATTACGCGGTGGGCCTCGCGCAGGAATTCAACCTCCTCATGGACGTGCATTGTGATGAGATCGACGACGGCGCTTCGCGCGGCCTGGAAACCCTGGCGACTCGGGCCTACGAGGCGGGTATCGGGGAGAAGGTCACGGCCTCGCATACCACGGCGATGCATTCGTATAACAATGCCTATTTCATTCGGCTGCTGCGACTGCTCAAGATGAGCGGAATCAATTTTGTATCCAATCCGATGGTCAATACCCACCTGCAGGGGCGCACGGATACCTATCCGAAGCGCCGCGGGGTGACCCGGGTCAAGGAGCTGACGGAGGCGGGTATCAACGTGTCTTTCGGGCAGGACGATATCGTCGATCCGTGGAATCCGCTGGGCACGGGCTCGCTGCGCGACGTGACCCTCATCGGGCTGTACGTGACCCAGATGATGGGGGCCTCGCAGATCGATCATTCCTATCGCTTCATCACCCATAACGGCGCGCGCACCCTCCACCTGCCCGATTACGGCATCAAGGTGGGTAATCCCGCGAACTTCATCGTGCTGGGGGCGCAGTCCTGGCGCGAGGCCCTGGCTTTCCACGCCCCGGTGCTGGCTTCCTACCGGCGCGGCGAGCTGCTTTTCGAGTCCACTGAGCCGGAGCGCGCCTGGCATTTGTAGGCGGTTGGTTGTGCGCCGCGCGCGGCGCGCGCTTCGCGCGGGCACGGCGGCGCGCGGGCCTTTTTCTCCCGGACCCTCGGCCGAGTGACAGGCCGGGGGTTCGGTGAATTTAAGCCGGTGGGCGGGCCTGCGAACGACAGGCACCGACCGCCCACCATCACGCCGGCTTACAAAGTGGTACTGGAGCTACAGCCAACACCCGGTTTTCTGTCGTGGAGTACCACTCTGTCAGGCCCGATGCTCTCCAGTACCACTCTGTCACCGCACCGCGGGCCTGGTGGCCAGCCACCACCCGGAGCCGATCTGGCAACTGGCGGCCCAGGCCCGTCCAGCCCGGGCCCGTCCAGCCCGCCCCGAAAACAAAGTGCGCATAAGAGCACCGTTTCGGAGCGATTTCGTGTCTCTTACGCGCTGTGAGACTTGTGTGTAGCTGATCTGGGATCGGCTGGCAGGATAGATCATAGCCACGGTGGCGTGCCCCGCTTACGCGCTGACCTGCCCGCACCAGGCCTAAACAGCCTGGAAAACACGCGGGAGTGTCTTGGAAGTGACATGGCCGCCACCATGGCTATGGCCTGTCCCGGCCGGTTCATACTGGCCTGATTAGAAGCACGTCCACCAAGAGTGTGACTCTCCACAGTGATGCCGATGAACCAACCCTGAAAAGGAAAACGAACTCCCGCCAGGGCGCCGGGACAGACACCCGATAGACACAACCAAGAAAGGGCTGTATCCACATGGCAATTGTCGCACACCACTACACATACGTCATCGGGGTGGACACCCACGCGAAAAAACACGTGTTCTCCATCCTGGAATGCCCCACCGGCATCGAGGTCATCAACCAGGCCTTCGCGAACACCACGCCCGGGCATACCCGAGCCGCCACCTGGATCACGAAACACGCCACTAAGGACACCGCTAATGTGCTTATCGTGGTGGAAGGCACTGCCTCGTATGGGGCCACCCTCACCCGTTTCCTTCAAGGCAAGGGCTATACCGTGGTGGAAGCACCCCGCCCGGACGGGAAGGGCCGCTACCAACCTAAAACCGATAAGATCGATGCCTACCACATCGCCTGGCGGGCCTTGAAACTCGAGGAAAACGCCCTGACCATCCCCAGGCAAGGCACAGAGCGTGAAGCCTTACGTATCCTCATGGCAAGCCGGCGCCAACTCACACGCACGAAAACCGCGCAAATAAACGCCCTAACCGCACTCGTGCG
>NZ_LT706966.1:487655-489188 GCF_900155575.1 Actinotignum timonense
GGGCCTGCGAACGACAGGCACCGACCGCCCACCATCACGCCGGCTTACAAAGTGGTACTGGAGCTACAGCCAACACCCGGTTTTCTGTCGTGGAGTACCACTCTGTCAGGCCCGATGCTCTCCAGTACCACTCTGTCACCGCACCGCGGGCCTGGTGGCCAGCCACCACCCGGAGCCGATCTGGCAACTGGCGGCCCAGGCCCGTCCAGCCCGGGCCCGTCCAGCCCGCCCCGAAAACAAAGTGCGCATAAGAGCACCGTTTCGGAGCGATTTCGTGTCTCTTACGCGCTGTGAGACTTGTGTGTAGCTGATCTGGGATCGGCTGGCAGGATAGATCATAGCCACGGTGGCGTGCCCCGCTTACGCGCTGACCTGCCCGCACCAGGCCTAAACAGCCTGGAAAACACGCGGGAGTGTCTTGGAAGTGACATGGCCGNAGGGTGATGGTCCGAAATGCGCACTTGAGGAGGAGGGAGACCAGGCCGACTCACAAAATGTACATGGGTGACTGTTTTTCCGAGATGCACTTCGCATGTACGACATCTGCACTACAGCTCGGAAAACACCTACCACCCCGCCTCCCCTTGCGCCGCCTATTTTACATGTGTAAATTAGGCGGCATGAGAGAGGTACACACAGACGCTCCCAACGGCGGCACGAGCGGAATGCCGAACGCAGATCAGCACAGCATCCTCGGCCCCGCCGCAAACCAGCACAGCCCCCTCGGCCCTGCCGCAGACGATCCGCGGGCCCGGCGCTCCTACGATGCGCTGGTGCACGCTGCTGGCGCGCTCATTGATAGCGGCGCGGCGATTGATGATCTCACCGTCTCTTGGATCACGCGGGAAGCCGGGGTCACCCGCCCCACTTTCTACCAGCATTTTTCTGGGATTAGCCAACTGGTGCGCGCCGTCGTTCTTACACGGCTCCACGCAATTTTTGACGCCACCCCGGTGCCAACCTCAGAAGAACCGTCGCTCGACGTACAGCTGCAGGTGCTGCTCCCCATGCTCACCACTCTGTTGGAGCACCGCCACCTCATTGCCGCGGCTCTCACCAGTTCCGCGGCTCTCGGGAGCGCAGCCCCGATTATCGCGGCGATTCGTGATCGCCTGCTCAGTGCCCCGGCCATTCGCGCCCGTGGCCGTGTCATGTTCGGTACGCCGACACCCGAAAAACAAACTTCGGGCGACGGCGCGCCTGCGCCTGCGACCGCTAAATCAAGCATGCCCGCCGGGGCGAACGGCGCCTATCCCCCGCCCTCGAAAGCGGAGATGGACTTCGCTTCCATGGTGGCGGCCGGCCTGCTCTGGCGCGTGCTCCACTGGATGACCGAGGAACCCGCCGACCCCGATGATCTTCCCCGCCTCGCTACCGAAGTGGGCAGTTTTACCCGCGCCGCCTATGGAGAACACTCATGAGCGAATCACGAAACACCGCCCCGCAGCCGGATACGACGCCGCGCACCACCGCGGAAACCGGGCAGGCCGCGCCAGCCGCGCATACCGCGCCGCGCACCGCGGAAACCGGGCC
>NZ_LT706966.1:489538-529108 GCF_900155575.1 Actinotignum timonense
CTGGCGCGGGTGCCGAAAACGGCGGGTTGAGCGCGCTCGCCAGCGGGGCGCAGGCCGCGAGCGCCGGGGCGGCACAGCTCAAGGACGGTGCCGCCCAGGTGGCCGCGGGTGCGCAGCGTGCCGCCGCGGGAGGCCAGCAAGCCCTGGCCGCCACCACGGAATTCGGCAGTCAGCTCGATATCCTCGCCTCTGGTAGCAGCCGCGCCGCAACCGGTGCCACCCAGCTCGCAGAAGGCACCGCGCTCCTCGCTACTGGAAGCGGCGAACTGGCCGCCCGCGCCCCCGAACTCGCCGCCGGGGCACGCGCCGCCCACACCGGTGCCACCCAGGTAAGCAGCGGCGCCACCGCCCTCGCGACCAACCAGGAGACCCTGCGCGACGGCCTGCACACCCTGCGCGCGGGCGCCGCAACCCTGGAAGTGAAGCTCTCCGAAGGTGCGGAGAAAATCCCGGTCTACACCCCGGGCGAATCGGAAACGATGCAGCGAGTGGGGGCCACCCCGGTGGAATTGAGCACCACCCGCGCCCATCCCGTCGGTGATTTCGGTGCGGCAGTGGCCTGCTACTTCATCGCGCTGGCGATGTGGGTGGGCGCTATCGGCCTCTATCTCATGAAGCCACCTCTCTCGCGCCGCCTGGCGGCGGCGCGCGTATCCGGGCTGCGGCTCGGGCTCGGTTCGGTTGCTAGCGGGGCGCTCATGGGAATCGTGCAGGCGGGCCTGCTGGTCGGGATACTCCACCTCTTCGGGAATGTGGATCTCATCAACCCGGGCGCCACCCTGGCCATCTGCGTCACCTCCTCGATTGTGTATATCGCGATCAATCAGGCACTCATTGCGCTTTTCGGCGCCCCGGGTCGTTTCATCGCGCTCCTCATGATCGTGATCCAGCTGGGCGCGGCCGGCGGCATCTACCCGGTGGAAACAGCGCCGGGCTTCTTCCAGGCTGTCCACCCGCTGCTGCCCGTCACCCACACGGTTAACGCCCTGCGCGCCGCGATTGCCGGTGGCCCGATTGACAGCGCGACCTACGCCGGCGCGCTCGGGATATGGTTCGCCGCTTCGGTGCTGGCCACCGTCCTTGCTGCCATCATCAAAATACGCCGCGATGGCCACGCCGGCGCGTCCCGGCCCCGCGAGGCGAAAGCCGGTAGCGGCGTCGTCGTACCAAAAAATGAGGAGGCGCCCGCCGCGGCGCGGTAAAGCGCAGGAGCACCGCGGCGCGGTAAAACGCTACGGCACAGTAAAGCGCGGGAGCGCACGCCGGGCCCGCACCCCCCCGTACCGTAATTTCTGAGTCCTATTTACCACGAAGTAAGGGAAGCCTAATATGGAGGTGCTCCGCAGATCGCCCGCGGGGCACCTCTCCTACTGTTCGCGGAGGAATGGGATGACGGCTCAACTCACCCACGCAGATGCCGGCACCGCCCCGAACGGCGGCGTCGCCACGCGTGTCGATACGTATAAAGAAAAACGCGCGCAAGGACAGCGCGCCCTCAAAGAACTCATGGCGCCGATTGCCCCGCGCCTGGCGCTCGGCCGCTTCGTGGCGGTGTGCTCCTCGCTCGTGGCCGTGGCGCCGTTTATTGCGCTGGTGCGCATCGGCGATATTCTGCTGCCGGCCTGGCGCGCGGGAACACCGATAGATACCGCGGCGCTCAGCTGGAATGTGAAACTACTTGCCGGGGCTTTTTGCACCCAGCTGCTCCTCTACTTCCTGGCGCTCACCATCACGCATTTCGCGGATCTCACATTGCGCGGCCTGCTCCAAGAGCGCATTATCGCGCAGATTTCGCGCGCGCCGCTCTCGTGGTTCTCCCGGGCGCGCTCCGGGCAGATCCGCAAAGCCATCCAGGCCGATACCACCACGCTGCACACCCTGGTGGCACACGCCCCGGTGGAAACCACGGCCGCGGTAGCCACCCCGCTCGCCCTCGTTATTTTCGCTTTTACCGTGAATTGGCGCCTGGGGCTCCTCACCATCATCCCGCTGCCCTTCTATTTCGCGGCGCAAATGTTCATGATGCGCGATATGGGCGAAAAAACCGCGGAGATGGACGACCGGCTCGGCTACCTCGCCGCGCGCGGGGTGGAATTCGTGGAAGGCATCCAGGTGGTCAAAAGCTTCGGGAAAGTCGGTCACGCGCATCGCGCTTTCGCGCGCGCCGCCGATGATTTCGGGAATTTCTACTGGGACTGGTGCGGGCCGCTGCTCAAAGGCTCCGCGCTGGCGATGTCCTTCATTTCCGCGCCGGTGGTACTGCTCGTCAATATGGGGCTCGGCTCGCTGATCCTGGCCGCCGGCGGCGCCACCCTCCCCGAGGTCATCGCCTGCTCCCTCATCGGCCTCATCGTGCCGCTCACCTTCGACACCCTCTCCACCAGCATGTGGTCCTACCAGCTGGCCGGGAATTCCGCGCTGCGGATTATCGAGGTGACGAGCGTGGAACAGTTGCCGCAGCTGGAAGCCCCCGCGGAAAATCCCGCAGCCCCCGCGGCCGCGGGCACCGGGGAAGCCGCGGGCGGCGTCGTACCCGCGCATGTGGTTTTCGAGAACGTGAGCTACTCCTATCCGCGCGCCGGGCGCACCATCCAGGCGCTCGACGGCGTGTCTCTCACGCTGCGCCGCGGCACCGTGACCGCGCTGCTCGGGCCCTCCGGTTCGGGCAAATCCACGCTGGCGACCATGCTCGCGCGCTTCCGCGATCCGGATAGCGGGCGGGTGCTCCTCGACGGGCGCGACCTGCGCACCCTCCCCGAAAAAGACCTCTACGCGCGGGTCGCTTTCGTGCTCCAAGACGCGCAAATGCTGCGCATGTCCGTGCGCGATAATATTCGCCTCGCGCGCCCCCATGCCGACGACGCCGCCATCGAGCAGGCGGCCCGCGCCGCCAATATTTGGGAAGATATCTGCGCCCTCCCCAAGGGGCTGGACACGGTGCTCGGGGAAGATACCACGATGTCCGGGGGTCAAAACCAGCGCCTGGCCATCGCGCGGGCGCTGTTGGCCGACGCCGATCTGCTTATTTTGGACGAGGCGACCGTGGCCACCGATCCCCAATGCGAAGCGGAAATCCAAAGCGCCCTCAACCGTTTGGTGGCCGGGCGCACCGTGCTCGTAATCGCGCACCACGCCGAATCGGTGCTCGGGGTGGATCAGGTCTGCATTTTGGAACAGGGGCGGATTTCCGCCCTGGGCACCCCGGACGAGGTAGCCACGCATCCCTTCTGGGTGCGGCTCATGGAAGGACGCGAACATGCCTAAGAACTCTGAGGCCACGAATACCTACGGCGGGCGCGCGGGCGGCGGGCACACGAACACCGCGAGCGCACCCACCACGTACGGCGGGCACACGCATACCGGGCGTTTCTCCGATCCGCTCCTCGTGCACGCCTACGGCTCGGTCCTCACCGAGAAAGGCCACGGCTACTACCGCCGCTCGATTATCCTGGTCATCCTTTCCGGGATGATCGAGGGCCTGGCGCTGCTCACCGTGGTGCCCCTGGCGCTGACCTGGTCCACCGGCACCCCGACCCTTGGGCTCGGCGTGGGCGGCTGGATGAGCGTGCTTGCCGGACTCGCGGTGACCGGCCTGCTCACCGCCTACGTTCAGGCGGTCATGGCCTACACCGCCGCCATGGACGTGATCCGCCACAGCCTCAGCCTGCTGGGCGACCAGCTTTCCCGCCTGCCGCTGGGATGGTTCCGCTCCGGCTGGGCCGGCACCCTCTCGCGCCTGGTCACCGACGGCCTCATGGCCATCGGCCAGGGCATCGCCCATTTCACTACCCCGATTATCCGCAACGCCACCGCAGCTCTGGTGCTGCTGGTGGGGATGTGGATCTGGCAGTGGCAGCTGGGGCTTGCCCTTACGGTTGCGTTCCCGCTGCTGTGCGCGCTGGCCGGCGCGGCCCGGGTTTTACGACGCCGCTCCGAGCTAGCCACCAGTGCTACCGAAAGCGATCTGGCTGACCGGATCGTGGAATACGCCCGGTGCCAGCCGATCCTGCGGGCCACCGGCCAGGCCGCCACGTTCGCGCCGCTCCACACCGCAGTGAACGCGAACCTCGCCGCCCAGCGCCGTTCGCTGTGGCTGGGCATCGGCGCGAATCTACTTTCCGGGGTGGGCGCGCAGCTGCTGGTGGTCAGCCTCATCGCGCTAGCGGTGCACCTGTGCACCGGCGGGCTGCTCAACCCGGCCGCTACCCTCGCCTTCCTCGGGGTGGCGCTGCGTTTCATGCGGAACCTGGAGGATTTCACCGCTTTCGTGATGGCGACCGAGGTGGCTCGCACCCCGCTCGACTCCATGCGCGAGGTGCTCGATGCACCTGTCCCGAGCGAGCCCGCCAGCGACGTCGCCCTTCCTACGCCCGGCGAAGTTGCCCTCCGCGACGTTCGTTTCGGGTATCGCGCGGATACCCCGGTGCTGAACGGCGTGAGTTTCACGGCCCGCCCGGGCACCCTCACCGCGATTGTGGGGCCATCGGGGGCCGGCAAATCGACCCTGTTCCGGCTCATGTGCCGGTTCTGGGACGTGGACGGCGGCAGCGTGAGCATCGGTGGCGTGGATGTGCGTGATCAAACGACGGCGCAGCTCATGGCGCAGTTGTCCATGGTGTTCCAGGATGTTTATCTGTACGACGACACCCTCGAAGCGAATATTCGGGTGGGGCGCGAGGGCGCCACGGATGCCGAAGTGCGGGCGGCCGCGGATATGGCCGGGGTGAGCGATATTGCCGCGCGGTTGCCGGGCGGTTGGGAGAGCCCGGTGGGCGAACGCGGCGGGATGCTATCGGGCGGGGAACGCCAGCGGGTATCCATCGCGCGGGCCCTGCTCAAGCACGCTCCTATCGTGCTTTTCGATGAGGCCACCTCGGCCCTCGACCCGGAAAATACCGCCGCTATCCGCGCCTGCATTCAGCAGCTGCGCCAGGAGGCAACGGTGCTGGTGATCGCCCACAAGCTGGAAACGGTGCAGGGTGCGGACCAGATCGTGGTACTCGACGCAGGCGGGACCGTGCGCGAAGTGGGTACGCACGCCGAGCTGCTGGCAAACGGCGGGCTGTACCGGAAGTTCTGGGAGGATCGACGGCGCGCGGCCGGCTGGCAGCTGGGAGCCGCGGCGGATTAGTACCGGCCTGGCGGAATGCCGCCGCCTCGGCGAAATAGCGCCGCTTCGGCGGCGGAGTGCCGCTCTTCGCGCGCATATCGCGGGCCCGCCGGTGCGTTTCAAAACGCCCGGCGGGCCCAATCCTATATTTTGCAACCTACCAGGGCTACATTTTGCAACGTAGCGAGCCTACAAAATGCAACGTAAGAACTCTACATTTTGCAACCCACCTTCTAGACTAGGGTTATGGACACGGAAGCAGTTGCAGGAATCCCCTATCTTCCCCGGGCTCTGGACCGCCTGGTCACGCGGGCTCTCGCCTCGTCAGGCGCGCTAGCCATTGAAGGTCCGCGCGGCTGCGGAAAGACGATGACTGCACTGCGTCACTGCGAATCCGCCATTTTCTTGGACACTCCGCAGGCGCAGCAACTCGCGCAGATAGCTCCGGATGCTCTTCTGGAAGGCGAACGCCCGCGACTCCTCGACGAGTGGCAGCTCAATCCAGACCTGTGGAATATGGTGCGCCGGGCGGTGGATTTCTCCCCGGGCTTCGGGGATTTCATTCTCACCGGCTCTTCTGTTCCGGCAGATGACATCACACGCCATACCGGGGCCGGGCGTTTCACCCGCATCCGCCAGCGCACGATGACCTGGCAGGAAAAGGGGCGCAGCTCGGGCGCGGTATCCCTCGACAAGCTCCTCGCCGGGGAGCCCGTTTCCACGAACCTCAGCACGCCCCCTCTCGATTCCGTGATTGAGGCCCTGCTACACCCAGGCTTCCCCGGAATGCTTGAGCTGGAAGGCGAGGCGGCGTCCTTCGCGCTCACCAGCTACCTCCAGGAGATTGCGCGTGCGGATATTCCTAGGATTATTACCTTGCGTCAAGACCCGCAGCTCATCTTGCATCTGCTTCGGGCCCTGGCTCGCTCGGTGGCAACCGAGGTCTCCATCGCCACTCTCAAAAAGGATCTGGACGCGGTTTTCCCCGCATCAAGTCGGCAAACGGTATCCACTCTTCTGGATACCCTCCAGCGGCTTTTCGTTGTTGAGGCGGTTCCAGCCTGGTCGGTTCGACTTCGTTCCAAAGCCCAGTTGCGGCTGTCACCCAAGTATCACCTGGCCGATCCGGCGCTCGCCTGCGCGGCACTTGCCGCGGATAGCTCGGCACTGCAGCGAGATCTAGAAACTCTCGGATTTATTTTCGAGTCCGCGGTTGTGCACGATCTCAGCGTTTTTGCCGAGACGCTGGGCGGGCACGTGCGGCATTATCGCGATTCCTACGGCCATGAAATCGATGCGGTGCTGGAATTCCCCGGAGGTGTGTGGGCGGGCATCAAAGTCAAACTCGGAGGCGGGCAGATCACCCAGGGCGCGCACGGTCTCAAAAAAGCAGTTGATCAGATCGCGCCGGAACGCGGCGAACCCGCTTTCCTTGCCGTCATTACCGGCACGGGAATAACCGGGCCCGCAGCCGAGGGCGTTATCACTTTCCCGCTCAGCGCACTGGGCCAGTAACGCTACGCATACTCATACCCACCCCCGGATTTTCAAGCATTTACAAGGATTTTCACGCCACATAACGGTTGACACCCCGCGCTCCAGTCCATAAAGTTAGGGCCACCTAACCGCTAGGTCGGGAGCCGGTTTCACGCCCCGGCCGCTAACGAAGGAGCATTGGTGAAACGCCGTGTCATGACCGTTGCCCTGAGCGCGCTCTGCGCCGGGTTACTGGCGAGCTGTTCTGCATCTTCCACCTCTACCGAATCACCTACCAGCTCGAGTAGCGCCAGCGCAGCTGCGTCGTCGGCCTCCCCTGCAACGGGCGATGCCGCAAGCGGCCCCATCACCGTGACCGATCAGCGCGGCCACCAGGTGGAAGTCACGCGCCCGGTGCAAAAAATTGCCTCCGCGGTGATCCCCGCGCCCACCATTATTGCCGCGGTGGACGGCTCCTGGGACCGCATTGTTGGTATTAATGAGTCGCTGCTAGTCGCCAATAAGCAGGGCATTATTTCGAAGATTTTCCCGGCGTCGGTGACCACCCCGGTGATCGCGGATCGCCAATTCACCCCGAATATGGAAACCATTCTGGCGCAGGATCCGGACGTATTTATTCAGTGGGGTGACCGCAGCGAGGATCTTATTACTCCGATTGAGTCGGCCGGCATTCCGGTGCTCGGGCTCAAGTACGGCACCCAGGAAAATCTGGAAACCTGGATCAAGCTTTTCGGGGAAATCCTCGGCAAGGAAGACCGCGCCGCGCAGCTTATCGACTATATGCACAGCGAACAGGAATCGATATCCAAGCAGGTTGCAGCCCTGGGCAAGCCCAAGCCGCGGGGGCTGCAGCTGAGCTACTCGGCGGAGAAAATGTCCGCGAATACGGAAAAGAGCTACGGGCAGCACGTATTTGACGTGGCCGGGATTCAGAATATGGCCACCTCGGATGTGGTGCAGGATGGCATTGTTTCCCCGGAGCAGATCCTGGCCTGGGATCCGGAAATTATTTTCCTTTCCGCTTTCGACAAGGCCGTTCCCGATGACCTTTACAATGATCCGCGCCTGGCCGAAGTAAGTGCGATTAAGAATAAGCGCGTCTACCGCGCCCCGCTGGGCGTGTACCGCTGGCAGGTTCCGTGCGCGGAATCGCCGCTGTACTGGAATTACGTGGCGGCCCTCGCCTACCCGGGCGAGTTTAAGGTCGATATGCCCGCGCTCATGCGCGAGAAGACGAAGTGGGTCTACAACTACGATCTCACCAACGAAGATATCGATCTGGTTCTGCGCACCGATATTAATGCCGGCAGCGCTAATTATGACGTTGTCCGCTAAATCCGCAGATGCAGCGGCCGCATCCGGTGCGCCCGGTGCAGTGCCGGGAACGATGAGTACGACGACGGCGGGGGCTACCGCCCCCGCACCCGCGGCCAGTGCGCCAACAACAGCCGTCAGTACCATCGCCCGGCGCCGCACCGCGGCTTTCGCGGTGCTGCTCATCACCACCATCGCGCTGCTCGGCGCGATGGTGGTGGCGATGGGCATGGGCCAGCTCTCCATTAGTGCTCCGGACGTGGTGCGCATCCTCTTCTCGAGTCCGGATGATGTAGATCGCTCCGCGCTGGTGGCCATTAACCAAATTCGGGCCCCGCGGGTCATTCTTGCCGTGGTGCTCGGTGGGTGCCTGGCGGTTTCCGGCGCGGTGCTCCAGTCCCTGTTCCGTAACCCGCTGGTCTCCCCCGATATTGTGGGGGTTTCTTCCGCGGCTGCCTTCGGCGGGGTGTTGGCGATCCTCGTGGGTACCTCGAGTTTTATTCTCATGGGATCCACTTTCATTTTCGGGCTCTCCGCGGTGGTCTGCGTCATGCTTATCGGGCGGATTCGCTCCCACTCGGCCACCCTCACGATTGTGCTGGCCGGCGTGGTCGTGTCCGCGTTCTTTAATGCGATGGTTTCCCTCATGACCTATGTGGCTGACCCGTACAGTAAACTTCCCTCGATTACTTTCTGGCTTATGGGCTCGCTAGCTGCGGCGTCGTGGGCAAAAGTCACCACTATTATTATTCCCGTTATTATTGGGCTGATCGTGGTGGTGGCGCTGCGCTGGCGTATTAATGTGCTCTCGCTGGGCGATGAGGATGCCCGGGCTCTCGGCATTAATCCGAATGCGATGCGCTGGGTGTGTATTTTCGCCGTCGCCCTTCTTACCGCGGCTTCGGTGGCCGCAGCTGGCATTATTGGCTGGGTGGGCCTGGTGATTCCACACCTGGTGCGCCTGCTGGTGGGGCACGATAATCGCGTGGTTATCCCGGAGTCTTTCCTCATGGGCGGGATGTATCTCCTTATTATTGACACGATTGCGCGCAATGCGACCTCGGTGGAAATTCCGGTGGGGATTTTGACCGCCACTATCGGCGCCCCGGTATTTATTGGGCTGCTTATTCGGCGTGCGCGGAAGGGACGGGCTCTTGCTTAAAGCAGATAATCTTGGGCATCACTATCGCGGCGGCCCGTGGCTGTTCCGCGGGGTGGAGCTGGAGGCCCGCCCCGGCGAAGTGCTGACCGTGCTCGGGCCGAATGCGCGCGGGAAAACTACCCTGCTGACCTGCTTGGCCGGGGTGCGCACCCCGGTGGAAGGCAGCGTCCATTCCGACGGGCCCATCGGCTACGTGCCGCAATCCCACGCGGCAAACCACCAGTTCACCGTGCATGACATGGTCCTCATGGGCCGGGCCCGCACCATGCGAGTTTTCGCCAGCCCTTCGGCCGTCGATAGCGAGGCCGCCTGGGAGGCGCTCGAACGGGTTGGCATCGCGCATTTAGGCGGGGCCACCTATGCTGAGCTTTCCGGCGGGCAACGCCAGCTCACGCTCATTGCCCGCGCCCTGGTCGCCACCCCGAGCACCCTCATTTTGGACGAACCGACATCCGCCCTGGACCTGCGCAATCAGCGCCGCGTCCTCACGATTATTCGCACGCTCGCAGCCGAGGGCCTGGCCATAATTATGACCACGCACGACCCGGCGCACGCCTTCCTCACCTCGCGCACCACCCTCGTCATGGATGCCGACGACCTCTCCATCGGGGAAACCGCGCGCCAACTCACCGAAGCGCGGCTGAGCACCCTTTATCGCACTCCGATTCGGGTCCGTGATGTTCCGGTTGATCGTGGCTCGCAGTGCGTCGTCGTACCGGATTTTAGTGCGAACGACGACGCCGCCTCTTCCGCTTCCACACCACCCTCGCAAAGAAAGGACCACGATGGGTAATATCCTCACGATTATGAATACGGTGCGCGATGCGAGCACGCCACCTGATCTTATTGATACCTACGAGCTGCCCGGCACCCAGCTGGCCGATTACCGCGGAATTGTGGTGTCGATGGGCGCCGATCAGCTTTTCCTGGAAACTCAGCGCGAGCGCCTGAGCGCGTGGGTGCGCGCGGGCGGGAAACTGCTGGCCAATGGCCTGCCGATGCGGCGCTGGGTGGATGGGCTGCCGAGCCACCGAAAAATGGAATTTCACGGGCTGGATGATGTGTGGCTGAGCGCGGTGGAGCCGCATCCGATCTGGGAGGGTGTGGAGCGGCGCGATATGCTGCTGCGCACCGGCGTGCCCGGCCAGCATTCCTTCGAGGAATTACGCGAGATCGGGGTGGCCGGCTTTTACGCGCGGTCTTTCCTGGCTGAGCTGCCCGAAGGCGCGCGGGTGATCACCGGAATCGGCCCGGGTAAGCTGCCGGTGGACGTCAGCTACCGGCTGGGCGAAGGCGAAGTGATCGTCCACAACGGTAATGATCTCAGCGGTTTCGCTTTCCCGGGGACCTCCGCCGCCGGGCTGCGCCGCGCCATCACCGAGTACCTGGAGAAGTAGCGATGAAGAAAATAGCATTTGTGCATACCGGTTCGTTTTTCCACCTCGCGACCGTGAAAGATCCGGCCGTGCGGGCGCGCCCGGTCACCCCCGTGTACTGGCCGGATTATTCGGGAGATTTTTCGGAGTTCGACGCCGTCTATCTGGCGGCGCGTAATCACCCGGGTGTGGTGGCCGCGAAATACGGCCAGGTGTTGGATTTCCTGGGGCAGGCCGGTAAAAAAGTATTTATCGATGGCATTAACCAGGTGGATAGTTGGCTGCCGGGCACGTCTGAGACTCCACGCGGCACGAATTTCTGGTCCTGGCGTACCGGTGAGGATCTGGGGCGGCGCTCGGTGAACACTGATCACCCGCTCTGGGAGTATCTTTCCGACGAGGCCGTCCACTGGCATTATCACGGGGTGCTCGCGCCTCCGGCGGGGGCGACGCCGCTGGTGGTGCTCACGCAGGTGGAGCAGACCGGGCCGGGCGTGGATCCCTGGGGCGGGCATTATTTGGCGCTTCCCGATCACCCGAATATGCTGCTCTACCACGATAATGTGACTTTCCCGGCCGAGCTGGTGGTTTCCACGATGGACGCGACCTACCATCACGGGGCCGGTTTCATGCCCGGCGCCACCCAGTTGCTCTACCGCATGCTGGAGTGGCTCGGGGATTAGCGCTGGCGCGTGGCGTGGGCCGGTGGCGCGGGCTTCGGCGTGGCCGGGGCGACCGGGGCGGCCGGTGCCCGCCGGCGTGCAGCGTTGGCTGTACGCGAGCGCGGCTCTTAGCAGAGAACGCAATCGGGTGGGCGTGCGAGATGTCGCGCGCCCACCCACTGCACCTAAAGCGCTACTGCGCAGCGCCGTTAATCCGACGAGATTCGAAGTACTCCCAAGGGAATTCGTCATCATCTAAGATGTCGTTGGGATCGTAATACTCTGATTCATTAGTAATCATGATTTTCTCCGTTGTGGCTTGAAACTTCAGCGCTCTCACGGGGAAGGGGAAGCCCCCAACCATCACTGCCTTATGAAGAAAAATGCGGATTGCTTCGGTCATGGACAACCCAAAACCTCGGAAAACAGATTCGGCCTCGAATTTCAATTCGGGATCAATCCGTATGGTGATCGTCGGTGTATATGCCACGGGAACCACCCTTTCTTTCTATACGCGTACTTGAGATGTGGTGAGTTTGTACAGCGCCCCGCGGGCACTGTTGCCATGAATCTTACGTGGCAACTACGACAACTTTCCAGGGCTGCGCGGGAGGCACTATGTGTTTTCCGAGATGTACTGCGCCTGTACGACAAACGCAGTACACCAGAGAAAACACATGCCCCCTCGGGAGAGGCTTGCAACTTCGGCTATTTTTCAATCATTGGTTCTGGGCTACTTTTCGACCGTCGCTCACATTATTTTCGACCGTCGCTCACAGTCGTGCCGCTCGACTATTTCGAAGCGGGTACAGGCGCGCCCGCTTCGTCCGCGCTCGCGGCGAGAATCTCCTTCGCAACCTTCTGAGCGCGGTGTGCACCGGCAAATACGCAGGCGAGCAGCACCACCATGCTGAGGATGATGATCGTGGCGATCACCCCGTCGGAGAGCGGGAGCAATACCGCGAAACCGCTGAAGACTAGGCATGCTGTGGCGGCGGCCGTCCACGGCCAAGCTGCGGCGTGCGCTTCCTGCCACGTTTCCTGGTTCGTCATGATGATGTCAGTGCGGTACCCGACGAGTTCGTTAAGCTTGAGGGTCTTTTTGCGCGAGGCGTAGGCAAACCAACCGCTAACCACCGCAGATCCCCATAAGATAACCACTATAACTACCGCGATCTGCCAGGTCATTGACTCCTCCCATCTGCCAGCTTCGTTGCTGGTGGCGCTCTTCTCAGTGAACGGTGTTTTCCCAGGGGCCAGTTTACTGAGTGGCAGCGTCGTCGTACCAGTACCCACATCAAATTCGTAAGCGATAGAACCTGTCGGAAATACCGACAGCTTGCTTCCCACTGGGCGCGCTGCGCTACCGAATATACGCAGGTTCAGCGTGCCATGAGCTGCGAAAAATCGATGACCTGGTCTGCCCACGCAATTGTGGAGGGACGGTGAGCAACCATAAGTACCGTGCGGCCTGCGGCGAGGCGCCGTATCGCTTCGCCGATGACTGCCTCGGTGATGCTGTCCAGCGCGGAGGTGATTTCGTCGAGAAGGAGGATCGGGCTGTCCTTGAGGAAAGCTCGGGCGATGGCAACGCGTTGTTTCTCCCCGCCGGAGAGCGCATTTCCGCCCGGACCTACTTGGGTGTCCAGTCCGGCGGGCAGCCGCTCGATAACCGGATCCAGCCCAGCCTGGCTTACCGCGGTGAGGATTTCTTCCTCCGTGGCATCCGGCTTGGCCAACGTCAGGTTTTCTCGGATGGACCCGCTGAAGAGGTAGACATCCTGGAACACCATCGCGATGTGGCGCATGGGCTGGCATTCGCGGATATCGCGCCCGCCGAGCGTGATGGTTCCGCTCTGTGGCTGCCAAAAGCCGGCTACCAGCGCCAGCGCGGTGGTTTTTCCTGCCCCGGAGGGGCCGACCAAAGCGGTCACTTTACCTGCCGGGGCTTTCAAGTTGAGATCACGCAGCACGGGGCAGCGCGGATCGTAGCCGAAGGTTACTCCGGAAAACTCGATGGTGCTATCCGCGAGCGCACCCAGATCCGTGTTCGTAGGCTCGGCGACAGTCGAGATATCGGGCTGTTCCTCGGCGGCCGCGATAATTTCGCGCACCCGTTCGAGGGCTTGCATGGAATCCGTGAGCGCGGTGGAGTATAAAACTGATTGCGAGAGCGGCAGATTAATACGGGTGAGAACGACGGCGATGGCCAGGAAGCTCAGGAAGTCCAGGCCGCCACCAACCACCAGAGCTCCGCCCCAGCCCAGGCATACGGCGAAAGCCAGCTCGACCAGCAGGAGGAACGCGGAGGCCGGACGGCTTTGGCTGCGCAGCGTCCGCAGGATTCCGGTGGACTCGGCCGCGAGAGCCTCATCCAGGGGCTGCCATTGGGTTTGCCCGCTGCCGCGCAGGACTTGCTGGAGTTTCGCGAATTCGATAATCCGCCCGGCTACTCGGCGTGAGAGCCGGGCTTCGCTAGCTTGAGCTTCGCGCACTGCTCGGTGCATCCATCCCCAGATGAACCACAATCCGATACTGGTCACCGCGAGGACCACCCCGAGGCGCCATTCAACCACCGTGACCACCACGGCCATAACGAAGGGAACCACCACCCCTGAGATCACCGCAGGGAAGACCAGGGAAGCCAGGTGGGAGAGGGTGTTAACGTCTTTCGAAGTGGCATTTATAACCGTTGTGCGGCGGGACGGTGTAAACCACCCGACCGGGAGGCGCACTACCGCCGCACCGATTTTCTTCATGAGCTCGTCGCAGATCGCGTACACGCTCACCCGATAAGACCAGCTCATCGTGACCACGTAGAGGAAAAATGTGATGGCTCCGCTGATGCATATCGCAATGAGCCAGGAGGATAGCTGCCCATCGGCCGGCGCGCCGCCGCCTGCTCCGATCCCGGAAGCGTCGAGAATTCCGGCACCGCCGCCAACGCCGCCTTCGGTGAGCAGGGCCCGGAGGAACCCGATGAGCATCGCTAAGGTGATGCCCTGGGCCACCGCGGCCGCGGTGTAGGCCCCTATCAAGATTTTTATTTGGCGCACGTGTAGTACGGTACGCATCGCCGTGAGCATTTTCAGCATGGGATTCCCTGCTCTTTCAGCATGTCGCGGTACAGGCCCGCGGTGGCCGCAAGTTCGTCGTGGCAGCCTGATTGTACGATCCGCCCGCCCGCAATCACCAGAATCTGGTCGGCTTGGGCGAGCCCGCTCAGCCGGTGAGCGATCACCAAGGTGGAGCTATGCCCACGCCGCGCCGCGATGACCTGGTGCAGCGCCTGCGCAGTATGGGTATCTTGGTGTGCGCTCGCTTCATCCAGGATGAGGAGCGGCGGATCTGCCAACAGCGTGCGGGCAATACTCAAGCGCTGCGCTTCACCACCGGAAAGCACAGCGGCCTCCCCCAGGATCGTGTCATACCCGTACGGGAGTGCGGCGATCCGTGCGGCGATATGCGCGCGGGCCGCAGCTGCCTGTATCTGTGCATCGGTAGCCTCCCGGTTGCCGAGCAGGAGGTTATCCCGCACACTCACCGCCGCTAAGGACACATCCTGAAATACTGTCCCGACCTGGCTGTAGAGCCCCGCACGGCTGTATTCGCGCAGGTCGTGCCCGCCGAGGGTAATGCAGCCACTTTCCGGATCCCAAAAACGTGCCGCGAGCGCGCCGATGGTCGTTTTCCCCGCTCCCGAGGGCCCGACCACGGCGGTCAGAGTTCCGGGTGGGAGGGTGAAACTAATATCGTGCAGGGCCGGGCGGCCCGGAGCATAACCGAAGGACACATTCTGGAAACGTAGTTCCGGGGCGGAAGCCGACGGGGCGGCCGAATCCGTAGCGCACGCAGCCGTAGTGGCCGAAGGCGTGGCGCGCGCAGCCGGGGCAGGAACCTGGTAATCCCCTACTTCCTGCGGTTTTTCCGCCAGCAGCGCTGCTGTATCTTCGCCGGCCCGCAGTGAGCCTTGCAGGTTCTGGGTGAGCGTCATGAGTTGCCCCAAGCCCGCGGGTAACCCGAGCCAAATAGTGAAGAACGCCAGGCTACTCGCGGGTGTGATCCAGCCGCTCCACACGAACCAGCAGATGATCGGGGCGCTCCACGCGAGGATCACGCCCGGCTGGCTCAATGCGGATACCACCGCGATTCCTTTACCGGCCCCGGCCAGCCAACGGAAGGAGGCGTCGGAATTTTCTTCCCGCGCCGTGGTGAAGCGCCCGCCGACTCCGGTGGCGGGGAGTTGGTAGTTTTTGATTTCTTTTATGCCATCGACGAGCTCCACGGTTGCGTCCGCGAGTTTCCGTTGGGCGACGTCGTAATCTTTAACGGCTTGATCCCCACCACGGAAAGCAATCCCCATGGCCAGGCCAACGGCAACAACAAATACTCCGCCCAGGAGCAGCGCCAGCCGCCAGTCGAGCACGCACAGGTAGATGCCGCCCACCAGCGGCGCCACGAGCGCGCTGGCGAGTTCGGCGCTGGCATGGGCAACCAGAGTGTGGATGGCGCTGGTGTCATCCACCACGATTTTCCGGATTTCACCCGGGCCCAGCCGCCGCACGCGCCCCAAAGGCAAAGCGCCTAAGTGTGTGATGATACGACGGCGCAGCCGATGCCGCAGCCCTGCTTCGCTGATATGGGTGATACCAACTGCCCAGTTGTAACAGATGTGGTGTACCAGTAAGCCCACCAGGGTGAGCCCCAACCACCACCAGATACGTGCCGTGCCGCGGCCGCCGAGCCAGTCATCAGCCAGGCCAACTAATGCGATATACGGAATGACCGAAGCGCCGGATCCGATCCCGGCAATAACGAAGGAGACCAGCATTGACGTGCGCACGGGTGCGACCAACTGCCACGTAGTCGCTTTCGGATCCTGCTTCGCGTTTTTCCCCTGATGGTGAGACATGGGATCTTCTTTCTACCCGAGCGCATGCGTGCCGGAAGGTACCGGGGCTTCCAGGACACTCCGCCATCCGGCTTCCCGGAAGTTTTGAAGTAAGCCTAGGTATTTTTTGGCGTTCTCACGGTTGAGGCCTTGCCTGAGGGCACCGAAGAAGCCGTACCAGCCGGTTTCGCACATGACCTGCGCGAACGCTGGCCATACCGTATCTTCCGGGCCGAGCTCGATATATAGGCGGGCTTCATATTCGGCTAGATCAGCTACGAAGCTCTGATAGGGAGTACCCGCGGATCCCCACAGAACTAACTGAAATACGGTGAGGTGGTCATAGACGTAATCGATCATCCAATCCGTAATACTGCTACCGAGCTCCTCACCGGCGCTGCTACCACCCTGCCGCGATTCTTCCACGCGAGCCTTTTCGGCAAGCGGATTTTCCGTGAGCGACTTTTCCGTGAGGGCAAGACCACGCATAATACCTTCGCGGTGCCGCTGGCGGAATTCCTGGCAACAGGGTTCCACAAGAGCCGCAAACAAAGCTTGTTTATTATCAAAATGGGTATAGAGGGCGCCGGTGGTGACATTGGCTTCTTTGGCAATCACACGCAAGCTGGCAGCTTCATAGCCGTGCTCGGAAAAATTCCGCAAAGCCGCAGCAAGGATTCGTTCCTGCGTTGAGCTATTTCCACGTGCCGCCATCGCAACCCCACCTCACATAACACTGTTATGCGATAAGGATAGCCCGGCAGAGGCAGGGCAGCAAGGGGCTATTTCGGAGTATCGGAATCGGCGTTGCCGTGACTGGTAACTTGAACCATTATCTTGGTCGGTAACTTAGACGCTATCTTGGTCGGTATCTTGGTCGGTCAACCGACCAAGTACATCGACTTTGGCTAAAGCATCACGGATTACCTCCAGCATGAGCTCAACGAAGCTTGAGCTTTCCCCTTCTTTACCCGATACCGCGAAAGCTCGGCAATAGTCCTGCTGACGTGACCGGATGAGTTCCTCCACGGGAAGCCACAAGAAGATCTCCTTCCAGCGGCCAAGGAGCAGGGAATGCCAGAGCCGGCCCGTACGTCCGTTGCCGTCGGCGAAGGGGTGAATGAACTCGAATTCGTAATAGAAAACCGCGCTTTTTATAAGCGGGTGCAACGTGGATTCCTGATACCACGCGAGCAAATGGGACATGTGTTGCGGAACCAGATCCGCCGGTGGGGCCGCGTGCACAACCACATTCCCCGCAAAGACCCCACACCGCCAGACCGGAAACGCCCACTCTCGGGAACCAGCCCGCTCATCATGGTTCCGTGCGCGCGCAGCACATTCCGCACTGACATCGGATCAAGTTCGGGAAGCAGGTCATATGCGCGGCCGGCGTTGTACACCTCGAGAACCTGAGCGGTCACGTCCGCGGTATATTCACCGCCAAGAATGGCCCGGACAGAATCCAGCGGCAAGGTATTCCCCTCAATGGCGAGGGTGGCGTGAATTGCGCGAATACGGTTCTCGCGCCGCCCAAGCTCTCCCAAAGAATCCAGCCAGAATTTCCCGTCTTCCCCCGGGCGTTCCAGTTTTTCAACAAGGTTGCAGACCTGGCCGACCAGTGCGTCGCAGGCAGGTGTTATGCGCAGTGGTGGTTCGTAACCGCTCATCTCCCGATGCTATCCAAGCAGCATTCCCGCCACCGATCCACACGCCGAGAAACCGCATAGCAGGACTACGCCCCGCGCAAGCAAAGGGGCCGCCCCTGATATTTCAGGAGCGGCCCCTTGCGTTAGCCGTGCGGCTGCTTCCGTAACCCATTG
Organism: Actinotignum timonense; assembly: GCF_900155575.1. Taxonomy (GTDB): domain Bacteria; phylum Actinomycetota; class Actinomycetes; order Actinomycetales; family Actinomycetaceae; genus Actinotignum; species Actinotignum timonense. The sequence goes on from NZ_LT706966.1 coordinate 507,374, forward strand.
GAAACTTCCGCAGCCACGCGGCTGCTTGGGTAGCTTTAGCTACCTCAGCAACATTGTGTTACTTCTTGCGCCGGCGAATCGCCACGCTACCCGCACCGGCAGCCAGCAGAGCGAAGACTGCCAGCGATGCCACATCGGCACCGGTCGCGGTCAGGCCCTTGGCCTTCTTGACCTTCTTGGTCTTCGGTGCGGCCTTGCCCGGGTCGTTCGGGTTCAACGGGTCGGTGCCGTTCTTAATTTCGTCACCGTCGTTGATACCGTCACCATCGGTATCGGCCTTATTCGGGTTGGTTGCCTTGCCACCGTTCTTAGCACCGGTCACTTCGTCACCATCAGTGAGACCATCACCATCGGTGTCCGGGTTGAGCGGGTCAGTGTTACCGGGCTTGCCGTCCTTATTGAACTTATCGTCCTTGAACGGGTTCTTGGTGCCATTAACCTCATCCCCATCCGTGAGCCCGTCACCATCGGTGTCCGGGTTCTTCGGGTCAGTACCGATCACCTTTTCTTCACCATCCGTCAGACCGTCACCATCGGTATCACCCTTATTCGGATCGGTACCATTATTGATTTCGTCGCCATCATTGACGCCGTCACCATCAGTATCGGCCTTATTCGGGTTAGTCGGAGTGCCACCATTCTTAGCGCCCGTCACCTCGTCACCATCATTCACGCCGTCACCATCGGTATCCGGGTTGAGCGGATCAGTGTTACCAGGCTTACCGTCCTTATTGAACTTGTCATCCTGGAACGGGTTCTTGGTGCCATTGACCTCGTCACCGTCCGTGAGCCCGTCACCATCGGTATCCGGGTTCAATGGGTCAGTCCCGATCTTCTTTTCCTCACCATCAGTGAGTCCGTCACCATCGGTATCCGGGTTCTTCGGGTCGGTCTTGGTGGCCTTGGAGTCATCAACCTTCGGGGTGCCATCCTCATTACGAGCAGGCTTACCGTTCTCGTCGATATCCGTGCCAACTTCCTCACCATCGGTCAGGCCATCACCATCAGTATCAGGATTCTTCGGATCGGTGCCCAGGTCCTTTTCACGACCATCAGTCACACCATCACCGTCAGTATCCGGATTCTTCGGATCAGTCCCGTCCTTCTTTTCGTCCCCGTCCGTCACGCCGTCACCATCGGTGTCAGCATTGTTCGGGTCCGTGCCGTCCTTGATTTCGTCAGCGTCGGTCACGCCATCGCCATCGGTATCGGCCTTGTTCGGGTTGGTCGGCTTGCCACCGTTGTTCTTGCCGGTAACTTCGTCGCCGTCATTCACCCCGTCACCATCGGTATCCGGGTTGAGCGGGTTGGTGTTACCAGGCTTGCCGTCCTTATTGAACTTATCGTCCTTGAACGGGTTCTTGGTGCCATTGACTTCGTCGCCGTCGTTGATACCGTCACCATCAGTATCCGGATTCTTCGGATCAGTCCCGATCTTTTCCTCTTCGGAATCGGTCAGGCCATCGCCGTCGGTATCCGGATCCTTGACGGTCACCTTGGAGGTATCGAGGACCTTGTCACCATCCTTGATGGTCACAGTGATCTCGGACTTGTCCTTAGCACCCGCGGGTACCTTGACCACAACATTGCCATCGGTGCCGATGGTGCAGGTTGCACCGCCGGTCGCTTCGCAGGTCGCGGTCGTCGGGATCGGGCCGTTCGCCGGGTCCTTCGTGAGCGTCACGTCCGCACCGGGCTTACCTTCGCCGTCGTTCCACGCCGGGCAACCATTGTTGGAAGCCGGGCCGGCGATGGTGGGGCACTGATCCTGAGCATCGGGCACGCCGTCGTTATCGCCATCCGGGTTCGGAACCGGAGCGGGGGCCGTGACGGTCACCTTGGACTTGTCGAGGACCTTGTCACCATCCTTGATGGTCACCGCAATCTCGGTACCGGGAGTTGCACCCGCCGGAATCTTGACGACGACGTTGCCATCCCCGCCAATAGTGCACGTGGCACCACCGGTTGCTTCACACGTGGCCGAGGACGGGATCGGGCCATTGGCCGGGTCCTTCGTGAGCGTCACATCGGTGCCGGGCTTGCCTTCGCCGTCGTTCCACGCCGGGCAACCATTATTGGAAGCCGGCCCGGCGATGGTCGGGCACTGATCGGCATCCCCGGAGACCCCGTCCTTATCGGGATCAGGGTCAGCAATGGTCACGGTCGCTGTATCCAGGTCCTTGCCGTTGGGGTCCTTGACCTTAACAACGATCTGGTCCTTATCCTTCGCATTCGCGTTCGGAGTGACCGTGATCGAGCCATCCTGGTTGAGCTTGGCGGTACCCGGACCAGTCACCTCAACGGTGGAACCGTCCGGAACCGGGCCACCCGCGTTAGGCAGCTGCGCCGGCTCGCTCGGCTTGGTGGTCGTGTCATTCCAGGCCGGGTTATTCGGAGCAAGCACGGTCACCTTGGAGGTGTCCAGGTCCTTGCCGTCGTTCTTGACGGTCACCGGGATCTCGGTACCGGGGGTCGCGCCGTCCGGAACCTTCACGGTGATATTGCCGTCGGTGCCGATGGTGCAGGTAGCACCGTTACCCGCCACGCACGTGGCAGACGCCGGGATCTCGCCGTTAGCGGGATCCTTCGCCAGGGTCACGTCCGCACCGGGCTTACCCTCGCCGTCGCTCCAGGCCGGGCACCCGTTATTGGTGGCCGGGCCGGCGATGGTGGGGCACTTGTCTGCGTCGTCGTTCACGCCATCATTATCGGTATCCGGGTTCGGAACCGGATCCGGGGCCGTAACCGTCACCTTGGGTGTGTGGAGGGTCTTGCCCTCGTTCTTAATGGTCACCGGAATTTCGGTGCCGGGGGCGGTGCCTTCCGGAACCTTGACGACGACGTTGCCATCGGTGCCGATGGTGCACGTGGCACCATTGCCGGCCTCGCAGGTCGCGGTGCTCGGGATCGGGCCGTTCTTCGGGTCCTTCGTGAGCGTCACGTCAGTGCCGGGCTTGCCCTCGCCGTTGTTCCACGCCGGGCAACCATTATTGGAAGCCGGGCCGGCGATGGTGGGGCACTTGTCTGCGTCGTCGTTCACGCCGTCATTATCGGTATCCACCGGAGCCGGAACGGTCACGGTTACCGGAACCTTGACGGTATCGGTGCTGCCATCCGGGTAGGTGACAACAACGGGAACCTCGTAGGGGCCAGCGGCGGTGCCCGCGGCCGGAGTCACCGTAATGGCGCCGGTTTCGGGGTTAACCGTGGCGGTAATCGGGGAGTTCTCGCCGAGCTTGAAGGTGGTCTTCTTACCCTTCTCCGTCGGAGCGGGGTCGGTTTCGACCTTCTTGGTAGCGAGCTTATCGAAGGTGGGGGCCGGAACCTCAATGGTCTGCCCCGCTTCTACCGTATTGTCCTGCTTGTAATTCGGATCGTAGGTATCGGTGAGCTGCGCGAGCACCTTGACCGGAACCCAGGTCTTGAGCTTGAGCTTGTTCTTGGCGTTGAGCGGATCGGTCACGGTAGCAACCACCGGGATGCGGTAGTCACAGGGAGCCACGTCCGCGCCGGGCTTGACGGTCACCACGCCGGTGGCCGGATCAACAGTAGCCCAGGCCTTCGCACCTTCGCCCAGCTCGTAGGTAGCATCGGCGGGCAGCTGGTACTTGTTATTACCGGCCTGCGTGAAGCCCTTGGCTTCGCGGGTCGCGTAAGGAGCCTTGCTCTTCTCAGTTTGGGTCTTCTTCACCTGGACGGCGTCGTACTTGACGGGAATCGCGCGCACGATGAAGGAATCGGAAGAAACAGCGTTTTCAGCGGCATACAGAGTTGCCGTGTAGATTTCGCCGTCCTTCGCGTTATCCGGAACCTTGAAGTATGCCTTGCTGGCATCGCTCAGCTTCTTCAGGCCGCCGTTGGTCTGCACAACCTTGCCCTTGGAATCGGTCCACTCGATGCGGTTGGGCAGCGGGGAGAGATCCTTACCGGTCAGCTTGACTTCAGCGGTCTGCCCGGGGAGGGCGTAGTTTTCCTGCGCGTCGAAGTTCGTGATATCCAGTTCCACCTGCACGCTGAGCACCAGCGCCAGATTGACGTTGTACCAGTTATTGGTAATCAGATTGACAGCCGCGGAGGTTTGCGGAGTCCACGAAGCATTCGAGTTGAACATGTTGAAGGTCTGGCGCATGAAGGAGGAGTAGTTCGGGACTACTCGCCCGTTCGGGTCCAGGACGTACATGTAAATACGGTCCACGTCCGCGCCGGCATTCTTCGGCAGGCGGATGGTGTACATGCCCTTTTCGTTCGTGGTGGCCGTGTAGGTACCCTCGATGTAATCGGGGTGCTCGGTGAGCATGTCACGGACCTTGACCTCGCGGTCATTCACGGACGGGGTGGCATTACGCAGTTCCTGGAGCGCAGCCTTGCCCGCGGGGGTCAGCTGCGAAAGCACCACGGTGTAGCCGGAGGCCACCACATCACCCGAGGTATTGAAGTTCGGGCCGGTGGCGGAGTTGGCAAGATCGCCAGCACCGGATTCGAACCACACCTTGCCGGAAACGGAGTCCCGGGTAGAAAGAGTCACGGCCGGGTCGGTCAGGGGACCCTTGTCATCATTGACCCATTCGTTCTTGGGGCGGGTGAGGTAATCATTCGGATCGGTGTACATGAACACCGCGGTCCGCTGCATATTGGTGCCGATAAGCGGGAACTGGCCCAGGTTATTGGCCGTCACGCTATTGACGAAGGCACCCGGGAAGAAGCCGCCGGCCTGGCGCACCATGGTGACGGGATTGCCGGCCGGGTTGGTGAAATCATTAATCCACAGGCGGTAGTACTGGCCAGCAACAGCCTTGTAGAGGTGCTGCTTGCCGGTGTTATCCACCCAGGGCACGCGCAGATCAAAAGCGTAGGCGCCGGGGCCGATCTGGCTTCCGTCGCTCTCGTCAATCGTCTTGACGGTGGTGGAGTAAATCGGGGAGGCCGCGCCGTCGGTATCACGCCACTGGAGGTACACCTTGGTTCCGTCCGGAACCGGGGTTGCACCATTGGAGGTGGTTGCCGGCGTGCCAACGCCGCCGAAGAACGCACGCCCCGAGAGCGTGTTCTTGGCGTTACTGGCATCGGTGGTGCTCTTAATCCAGCCGGTCTTGAAAGCATCGGCTTCGATAATGGCATCTTGCTTGAAAGGAATATCCGGTCGGTTAGCGCCAGCTTGGTTCGCGCCTGCTTCGACAGCGGTGTCACCGACATACGTCGGACACTGCGCCGTGGGAGCAGTCGGCGCCGCACCGGAATTACCTTGGGGTGCAGCGTAGGCGATTCCCGAAGCAAACGTCGTCATGAGCGCCGCGGCGGTGAGACCGGCCCACACTTTCGTGCGACGACGATGCCCACCCTTGCGGGACACAGACGCGGAGACTCCGGGCGCCGACTGAGTCGACTCCGTGTGTTGGGACATTATTTCTCCATTAGTAGGTTTATGGATCGTTAGGGTGAAGCATGAGGAGAGCGTCAATTGTGGGAGGGTAGCGCTGGAGTGCACCCCCCCCCCGCAATTCAACCGACCCCGTCAGCTAAATCGCCTAAACAATTCATGAGCCTAGCACAAAGAGCCGTATTCAATTATTCAGTACCAAAGGTTATATAAACCGCGTAGCAACACGGCTCCCCTCGCGGAGATAACTAACTTTTTATCAGGCCGTTTCAGAATTATTTACTAAGTATTAACCCGCGGCGCCGCGCGGTTTTGAGACGGGCGCTTCGTTGCGCTCGGGCCTGCCTGGCCGCTTTTTCGACGGCGCGGCCGCGCGTCCACCTCGCCATTATGCCGCCCGCACCGGCGTGAATAATAATACTTTTCCGTGACAGTGCGGGCCTTCGCTCACCACCCACACCGCCCGGGCGGTACTAAAGTCCCGTGCCGGCGCGGCGAAAGGGCGGGCATGCGCGCGGTACATTCCCCGATTCACACCGCGCCCCGCCACGTGAATACTTATGTGCCGCCACGGTCCCTACCTGGGGCATCGCTCCGGTAAATGTACCCAATCTCTCGTTTTCTCGGGGCGGCCACCCGCACGCATCACCCGCGCAGTCAGCCGCCCCGATCATCGCACCACAGGTCAGGACCTTTGGGCTACTCGCCTGTGGATTATTTACCTTGGGCTACTCACCTTCTGATACTCAGCTTCGGGCTACTTTAGAAATCCCAATCGTCGTCGGTGGTATCTTCCGATTCCCCAATAATGTAGGAGGAGCCCGAACCGGAGAAGAAATCATGGTTTTCATCGGCTGCCGGGGAAAGCGCGGTAAGGATCTCCGGGCTCACCCGCGTTTCTTCACCGCTGAAGCGTGCCTGGTAGCCAAGGTTCATGAGCGCCTTATTGGCGTTATAGCGGACGAAAATTGCGACGTCGTCCATCAAACCCACGGGCTCGTAAAGTTCACCGGAGTACTCGAGTTCCATCTGGTAGAGCTTTTCGAGCAACCCGTAGGTGAATTCTTCCATTTCCGCGCGCCGCGCCTCGCCGCATTCTTCCAGGCCGCGCTGGTACTTGTACCCGGAGTAGTACCCGTGCACCGCCTTATCGCGCAGGATGAGGCGAATAAGATCCGCGGTATTCATGAGCTTGCCGCGGCAGGACAGGTAGAGGGGCAGGAAGAACCCGGCGTAGAGCAGCAGCGAGGAGAGCAGGGTGGAGGAGACCTTGCGCTTGAGGGGGTCATCGCCCACGTAGTGTTCCAGCACCGCCTTGGCTCGCTGCTGGAGTAGCGGATTATCCACCGCCCAGGTGTAGGCTTCCTCGATCTGGGCGCTCGAGGCCAGGGTGGAGAAAATCGAGGAATACGAGCGCGCGTGCACCGCCTGCATGAAGGCGATATTGGCGTAGACGGCCTGCTCGTGTTCGGTGTGCGCGTCCTGGATCTGGCTAATTTCACCGATGCTGGCCTGCACGGTATCCAGCAGGGTCAGGCCGGTGAAGACCCGCATCACGAGGGTCTGCTCCACCTCGCTCATGCGCTGCCAGGAAGGCAGGTCATTGGAGAGCGGCACCTTTTCCGGCAACCAGAAATTCGCGGTGAGCCGGCGCCACACCTCCAAATCCTTCTCCTCCGGGACGTAATTCCAGTTGATCGGCCGGAAGGGCCCCTCGGGATGCTGGATGTACTGCGGCGGCATAAAGGAACGCAGGGTGTAATGCCGTCCATCAGGTGCGCTCATGACTTCTCCAATTTTCATCAAAACACTAGATATTGTGGTCACTTCAATTTAGACCACTAGATATAGTGTCGCATTGTGGGCACCTAGGACTTAAGGCTCGCCGCAGTGGTGTACGTCATAACGACGACGCCGCACCTTTCCCACCAGCGTTCTGGCCACGAAAAAACACCCCCGAGCCGGCCGGAGCCAACTCGGGGGTGCGCTACGCGATGAGCGAGATTTACTTCTTCTCGACCAGGGCCACGAAGCGGTCAATATAGCCGCGCACGAAGTCCGCGGTATCGGCCTTCAGCTTGCCGGACTCATCGAAGAGTTCCGGGGAACGGCCCAGGAACACTTCGGGCTGCCCGGGCATGGGCATATCGAAGTAGGAAAGCGCCAGGCGCAGGTTCTTCTGCGAGCTGTAGCCGCCCATGCGCCCCACCGAATGGCTGATAATGCCGGCCGGCTTGTTCTTCCAGGCCACATCGCTATTGGGCTTGGAGCCGATGTCCACGGCGTTCTTCAGGCAAGCCGGCACGGTGCGGTTATTTTCCGGCGTGACGAAGAGGATGCCATCGCTGGCCTTAATGGTTTCCCGGAAGCTGGTGTAGCTTTCGGGCAGGGGTACGTCCGTCACAGCTGCGTCGTCGTAATCGAAATTGTAAAGCGGCAGGTGACCGATCTCCACAATCTCCACCTGGTACCCTTCGGGGAAATAGCCGGCCACTTCGCTCGCGATTTTGCGCGCGTAGGAACCGCGCCGCAAACTACCCACCAGAATTGAAATCTTCATAAGTATCCCGCGCTTTTCACTCGTGTATTGACTGGGTGTGCCGCGCCCGGCCGCCGCCACAGGCGCCGAAGCGGACGCTGCCACCATCATAGGCTAGGCCCGCTTGCGGGTGTACAGCACCACCCCACCCACGCAGAGGAGGGCCAGGGTGACCGAGAGCGGGTCGATAACCTCGGAGCCGGAATGGGCGAGGTTATTGCCGAGCTTCTTGCCTTCGCGTTCCAGCTGGGCGATTTGCTCGGCGGAAAGTTCGCAAGGTTGGCCATCCGCGGTGCGGCCTTCCCACACCGTTTCGGTGCCGCCGCCGCTCGAACCGAACCACTGCTGGCCCACCAGCTGCCCGAAGGTACCCGATTCGAATACAGCCATCTTGCCGGGGCCGGACACGCTGGTGACACTCAGGGTGAGCTCGCCGGTGGTCGCTTCGCGGAAGCTGGGATGCTGGGTATTCGCGCCGAGCCACGGCACACCGGAGACCTGGCTGGAGGAAATCATGTAGATGCGCTCGCCGGCGCTCGCCACGAAATCGATGCCGGCCGGGGCGGTGGTGGCCGCGGCCTCCCCCAGCCCGAAGCTCAGGGAAGCCGGGTCAACCCACTGCCCGGAATTATCGTCCTTGACGGCGGCGCGCAGCTGGCCGCCGTCCACCACCGCGCCCAGGTCGTAATGGCCGCTATTGGCGGGGGCACNAGTAGATGAATCGCCCGGCACGCCAGCGGCGCCGTCGTTCCCACTACCGGAACCACTACCGGAACCACTACCGGAACCACTACCGGAGCCATCGTTATCGTGACCCTGCGCGGCCGCAATCGCCGCGTCGCCCACCGCCCAGGTGTAGGTGCGGGCGGGCGCGGTGAGGGTGCCGGCGGGAGTATCCACTTCGGCGCGGACCGTCATGCGGTAGGTGCCGGGCGCGGAGAAGAGCCAATTGGCGTGCTGGTGCGCGGGTTCAGGCTGGGCGATCACGCTACCCGGCCCCATCTGGAAGCTCGGGGCGCCGCCGGCGTCGCGCAGAATCGGGTTGAGGGTAGCGAAATTCGTTTCCCACAGGAAGACCTTGCCGGGACCTTCGAGCTGCTCCACTACGAAACGCGCCGCGGTGCCGCCGAGCTGGCGTGCCGCACCGGAATCCCAGCCGGGCCATACAATTCCGGGCTGCTGCACCTGGTCGAGCAAAAAGCCGGGCGTACCCAGCTGCGGAACCTCGGCAGATTTGCTAATGAACGTTCGCTCCACTACCCCGATCACGGTTTCTTCGGGGGCGCGCTCCACCCCGGTACCGGTGGCATCTTCCTTGAGATTGAGGGAGATGGTGCCATCCGCCCCGGCGGTGATATTGAAGAGGTCCATATGCCCGGAGGTGAGAACGGTGGGCTGCCCGGCCCCCGCCCCCGCGGGCGCTGCCGGCGCCGGTGCGGCCTGGGCGGCAGGAAGGAATGCTCCCCACCCGGCCAGGAGCGCCGCCATGGCGCCCGCCAGCCCCGCCGCAGCACGCCGTGTGAGTGCTGTCATGACTTTCCTTTCCTTGCGGTACTTGCGCCACCTAGCCTATTTGATAACAATAATGATTATCAATAAGGGGTGATGTGGTTGTCTCTCACCCGGACTGCCGCACACCGAAACGGAAAGAGACAGAATGGCACGACGCCTCCTCGCGGCCCTGGCCGCCGCCGCACTCACCGCCGGGATAGCTCCGGCCGCCGCGGCCGCCCCGGATGACGGAAAGATTGTCACAACGACGGCGCACGTTGACGCCCCCAAGGTTTTTTGGGAAAACGGTACGTTCGTGCTGAAAAACGAAGCCTATGACGAGCTGTATCCGCTGGAGAAGACCGTCAATTGGGTGGGGCGCGGCTACGCGCGCTCCGGCTCGAATCAGGGCGGGCAGCAGTACATTTTCCTGCCCCCGGATAACGAGGCTTACGGGCATCTGCGCAAGGTGGCCGAGCGCTGGTATTCCGCGCCGGGCATGCCCAGCGGCCCCTTCCCTATCTGGGCCGGTTTCGGTGCGGATGCCGCCATTCCGGTGGAGCAATTCCGCAACGGCACCTTCGCGCTAGAGCTGACCAAGTTCGACGGCCCGGGGCGCATGGAAGCCTTCATGACCAATATGGACCTCTACCTCCCGCTGTTCTCCAGCCACGAGACGGGGCGGCGAGTCTCCTACCTGGTGCCCGGCAGCCACACCCATAACGAGACCGCTTTTACCAAGCCGGGGCGCTACACCCTGACCTACCGCGCCATCGCGCGCGGGGTGGACGGCAAGATTATCGCCTCGCAGGAGATTCCGTTTGTATGGCAGGTGGGTGGCACCCGCCCGGCCAAAGAGGCGGGCCCCGATCTGGCTACCGCGTTCAATGCTGCCCCCACCGGGGATACCTCCGGTTACCGTTTCTCCCTCGCCCCGTACGAGGGCCGCGAGCATGACGCGGATGACCAGCTCACCGAACTGCGTTTCGATGCCGGTTCGGAAACGGTAGCGGGGAAGGTGCAGTTCTTCCTGGATGGTTACTTCTTGGCTGAAGTCCCGGTGGAGAAGGGGAAGGCGCGCTGGGCGGAGATGATCGGCTCGGGCGCCTCGAATTTCCAGGCGGTTTTCGTGCCCGCCGCCCCGGGAACGCAGGGCGCGGCCGGCGCGCCCAAGGCCGACGACGCAGCCAATTCGGCTCCCGGCGCTCAGGCCACCACCGGGGCCCGCTGGATATCCGCCCCGGTCTCCTACACCTTCGGGGCGGCCGAGGCCGGCACCTCGGAGAGCGCCGCGCAGCTGCCTGAACCCCATTCGCAGGACCCGGCGCCGGCCATGGAGGGCGGGGAGTATACGCCGTCGTCCTTCGATTACACGGTACGCACGGAAAAGACGGCCACCGGAAACGTGACCACCTCGGTTGCTTTCGCGGATCCGAAGGTGCGCGCGTACGTGCACGGCGGCTACTACGCGAAACCGGAGGATAAGTACCCCGATTGCGAAGTGAATATGGTGACGGATTCGCGCGGCGTGGCCACCGTGACCCAGGGCGATTCCTGGTGCGAGGGCTACCATCTCAAGCTCAGCATCGACCCGCATCCGGAAGTGAATATGAGCGCGGCGGCGGACGTGCGTTTTGGCACCATGGATTTGAGCGCCCCGCAAAGCTATTCCGGGCGGCTCGCCGCGGCTCCCGCGATTGGTACCGGTACCCAGCCAGCCCCCGCACCGCAACCTGAACCGGCGCCGGGGCCAGGACCAAATCCCGCGCCGAACCCGGGTCCGAATCCTGCGCCAAACCCGAACCCGGGACCAAACCCCGGCCCGAATCCGCCTGCGCCGGCGCCCACACCTTCTGTGTCGCCTAGCGCTCCCGCACCAGCTCCCGCACCGCAGCCTGCCCCGTCGCGCACCATTTTGCGCCGCGGCCACGTGGATCTGCAGGCGGTGCCGGGTGAGGGCGGCCCGGGTGTCACCCTCAAGGACGATACCCTCGAGCACGCCACCACCTCGGTGCAGCGCGATGTGAGCACGGTGGCGCTGGCGGTTCCTGATTCGGCGAAGTCCCCGCGGGCGAAGGGCGCGGCTTTTGATTTCCTCGGCGCGGAGGGCGAGCGGATCTACCAGCTGCCCCAGAACTGGGATCGTTCGCATATTTGGCCCGGGTGGTCCACAGAGAGCTACCGCAAGCCCACGCGTTTCCACGTGGAGCCGGAGTCGATTCCGGCGGGCGCGCAGTATCACGCCTACGCGCTGAGCGGCTTCGGGAACGTGGATCGGCTTTTCGACGCCTCGAGCACAGCCCTTGACCTGCCCGATCCCACGCACCAGCACGCCGGTTGGGCCTTCACGCAGCCGGGCGTGTACGTGCTGCGGGTGTGGTACGACGACGCCGCAGCCGCGCCGGAAGCTTCCGGCGCGGGCGGGGCCAATCGGGCGGGCCGCCTAGTGTTCTTGGTCGGGGATGAGACGATCGCCGGTTACGAGCAGGGCACCGTGAGCATCCCCGGCGATCCCGCCGCTCCCGAACCGGGCGGTGCGGATCATCCCTCCGCGGATCCGAATCCGGGCGGCAACCCCGGCGGCACGCCGAATCCGGGCGGCAACCCCGGAGGTAACCCTGGTGGCAACCCGGGCGGCACCGTTAATCCGGGTGGTGCGCCCACGCCGGGCGCCACTCCCGCACCGCAACCGTCGGCCACACCTGGAACCCCGGGGGATATTAGCACGCAGAAACCAACTTCGCAGCCGGGTATCCCCGGCATGGGAAATAATCCCGGAAATAAGCCGCTAACCCCGGCCGGGCCGCCCGCGCCCGCCCCACTTCCGGAGAATCCCGGGGCAAAGGTGCTGCCGCCGAGCGGCAACGCACCGCTCGGCCCCGGTGGCGGAGCCACCCTCACGGGTACCCAGGTAGTTGGCGCACCGCAGTCCGGTGGCGGCGGGGCACCGCGCCCCCTTTCCCCCGCTCCGGCGAAGGCCGGTGGGCCGGCAGCCAGGAAAGCGGCGGCCCCCTCCGCTACGCCGTCGGCGAGTGCCACGCCCGGTGCTGGCACGCCCTCCGGTTCCGCCTTCGTTGGCATGCCCAATGGCGTGGCGGGCCAGGGTAACCAGGCGGCTGCCGGTGCGAATGCGGACGCTTCGGCGAGCGGCTGGGATCGGAGCATTAAGCTGAGCACCCTGGCGAAGATCATGGGCGTGATCGCTTTGTGTGCCCTGTGCCTGGGCGGCGGCGTCGCCCTGGAACGCCACCGGCGCAAGTAACGCACCTATGAACGGACCGGGCCACTAAGGCTCGCCCCTACACCCCGGCGCACCCGAGACCGGATGCGCCGGGGTGTAGTCTGTTTTTGGCTGGGCAAAGGCGTCGGCCATACGTGAAGGAGATGATCTCAGGTGAGTGAGAAGATTACCCAAACCGCGGGCCGTGACCAGCTGGGAGATTTTGCCCCGCTTTTTGCCGAGCTCAATGACGATGTTCTTTTTGGGCGGGTGTGGAATCAACCCGCGCTATCTCTCAAAATGAAGTGCGTGGTCACGGTGGTGGCTCTCATGGCCTCCGGGATCACGGATTCTTCGCTGCGCTATCACCTGGAGAACGCCAAGAATCACGGGGTGACCCGGGAGGAGATCGCTGCGATTATCACGCATGCGGCCATGTATGTGGGTTGGCCGAAGGCCTGGGCGGTTTTCAATCTGGCGAAGGACGTGTGGAGTATTGACACCGAGGTTGCGGGTGCGGATGGTAGTGATGGCGCCAATCCTGGCACGGATACGCTAAGTGCCAAGGAACGCCACGCGCGCGAATGCCTCTTCCCCATCGGTGCACCCAATGACGGTTTCGCCCAGTATTTCATCGGGCAGAGCTACCTCGCGCCGGTTTCCACCAGCCAGGTTCCCATGTACAACGTGACGTTCGAGCCGGGTTGCCGCAATAACTGGCATATTCACCACGCCTCCAGCGGCGGCGGCCAGATCCTTATCTGCGTGGCCGGCCGCGGATTCCACCAAGCCTGGGGCCAGCCGGTGGAAGAAATGCTGCCCGGGGATGTGATCAACGTTCCGGCGGGCACCAAGCACTGGCACGGGGCCGCGCCCGATAGCTGGTTCTCCCACCTCGCTGTGGAAGTTCCCGGCACGGATACCTCCAACGAGTGGCTTGAGCCGGTGAGCAATGCGGAGTATGCGCGGCTGACTGCGCGAGGCTGACCGCCCAAAATTCACACCTCATCCATCGAAGATTACCGGGCGGGTGGTATTTTTCTGAGCTGTACTTCGCATGTACGACATATGCACTACAGCTCTGAAAACACATGCCTCCCCCGCAGGGTGTGATGTGATTATTGAGGTCAGTGGGAAAATACCATCATCGGGATTGCCACGTGAGGAATCTGGACCGCTTCGAAAGCACATCAGCATTAACGGGGTGTGGGTGCGCACCGCAGAGATCTGCAATACGCACCCACACCTATGTAAATATGCCTACGCGTGCGGCAGTCACACCCGCCGCCCGCGCACCCGCTCCGCGAGCGCGCCGCGCGAAGAACTACGCCTTCTGCTTCTCCACCAGGGCCTGCAAAGCCTTGGTGTCCAAGCCGGAGAGTTCGTCCACGAGCAGCTGGCGCTCCAAGCGCTGGAGATCGCGCAGCGGCAGCTCGGACAGGCGCGCGATAATCTCCTGGCGCTCGTCGTCCGGGGCGAGCTGCGGGGCCGGAGCCGCGCTGGGAGCCGAAGCACCCGCGGTGGCAGAGCCCCCACCCTTGGGTACCGTCGTCGTAATAGAAACAATGGCGAGCAGCAAGAACACCAAAGAAACACCCAAGGCGACCATCGCGGCCAGGCGAATCGAGGAGTTATCCGTACGCCCGGACATCGCGATCACGTCCGGCACCGGGGCGCCCTGCAGCCCGTAGAAGACCGCCAGCGAAATCGCGGTACCGATCGCCCCACCCAGCGAGGAGGCCATCTTGTAGATACCCGAACCGGAACCGGCCTGGGACGCCGGCAGGTTCGAGAGCGCCGCGTCCGTGGACGGGGTGGCGTAGAAGGCCAGGCCCAGACCGAAGAGGCAGTAGGCGATTACCGCCATGAGCACGTACTGGCCGATAAGCAGGTGCGTGGTCATGAGCAGCCCGCAGGCCACGATGGTAATGAGGCAGCCCCAGATCATCGGCTTGCGCGGCCCGAAACGCTGGAGGAGTTTCTCGCCGATACGGATGAAGGCGATAATGCACACGCCGTAGCCCAGCGACAGCAGGCCGGCATCGAACGCGGTGTAGAGCGAGCCGTCCGCCTTGTGCCCGGCCAGCTGGATGACCTGCTGGCTAATAATGAGCATGCCGATGGTGCCGTTCACCAGGAAGTTGGAGATCGTGGCACCCGTGAAGGTGGTGTTCTTGAAAAGCGCGAAATCAATGAAGGGGTTCGCCTGCTTGCGTTCCCACCCGAAGAAGAGCGCGTAAGAAACCACCGCGAGCGCGGTGAGCAGGAGCGTTGCCGCGCTGCCCCAGCCGAGTTTCGAGCCGTAGAGCAGCACGATCATGAGCCCGAGGGTACCGGCGATGAAGAGCACCAGGCCGATGGCGTCGAAGCTCTTGCGCGGGCCGGTGCTTTCCACCCGGTTTTCCGGGGTGCCCAGGATCATGAGGAAGGCGAGCACGGAAATAATAATCGAGGCGATGAAGATTCCGCGCCAGCCCACGAATTGCACCACGGTGCCCCCGAAGATCGCGGCCAGGCCGGAGCCACCCCAGGAACCAATCGACCACATGGACACCGCGCGCTGGCGGGCCGGGCCATCCCAGTAGGCCTTCACGAGGGCCATCGAGGCCGGCATAATGCAGGCCGCGCCCAGGCCCTGGATCGCGCGCCCGGTCAGCAGCAGCGGCAGCGCCACGCCCCCGGCCGCGAAAATGAGCAGCAGCGAACCGGCTGCGTTGAGCACAATCCCGAGGAGGGTAATACGTACGCGCCCGATTTTATCGGCCAGGCCGCCCATGAGCACCATGAAGAGGCCGGAGAACAGGCCGGTAATGGACACCGCGAGGTTCATCCCGGCCGCGTCCACGTTACCGAGGTCCTCCATAATATTGGGTGCCACGGTGGCGGCAGTTCCGGCAAACAGCCAGAAGGTCACCACCGCGAGGACGATGCCCCACAGCAGTTTTTCGGTGCCGCGGTAGCCGGTTTCTTGCGGCGGGTTACCGGCCGGCGCCGTGCCAGCCTGCGCCGTACCGGCCGGCGCCTTTGCGCCATTGGTGGTAGCCATAGTTTTATCCTTTGTCATCGTGGAAATGTGGTCCCGCTAGTCCCGCGCCAGCCAGGCGAGCGCGGCAACGGCCGCGGCTTCGGTGCCGGTGGCGAGGGTGGGTTGGAGAACCGGCCCGAAGGCGGGGTTGTGATTGGGGTAGGTGGGCGCGCCTTCCGCGAAACCACCGAAGCCCCAGTAGGTGTAGGGAATCCCGAAGGCGTCCGGGATCACGCTGAAATCTTCGGAAGCCGATACTTCGCCGCAGTCCATCACGCGCTCTTCCCCGAAGTGTGCCAGGAATGCCTGGGTGACCTTGGCGGTAGTTGCGTCGTCGTTATTAGTAAGCGGGTAGGAATCGTAGATCTCAAATTCCGGTGCCTGCGGGGCGCGGGCCGCTTCGCATTCGGCCGTGACGGTGCGCTTAATGCCATCGAGGAGCTGTTCGCGCACGTCCATGTCGTACGCGCGAATATTAATAAGCAGGGTGGCCGTGTCCGGAATAATATTTGATTTGCTTCCGGCGTGGATGGAACCCACGGTCAGCACCGCCATCTTGAAGGGATTAATTTCGCGCGCCACCACGCTCTGGAGCCGGGTCACCACGGCGGCGGCCAGCACTACCGGGTCGATACTCAGATGCGGCATGGAGCCGTGCGAGCCCTTCCCGTGCAGCGTCACCTTAACGGAAGCGCCGGTGGAAAGAATCGCCCCGGCGTGGGTGCCGACCTGCCCCGCGCGCATCGGCCCGGCCAGCACGTGCTGCCCCAGAGCCACATCCGGCGCCGGAATCTTATCGACCAGGCCGTCGGCCACCATGGAGCGCGCCCCGGCCGCGGTTTCTTCCCCGGGCTGGAACAGCGCGATATAGGTGCCGGCCCAGGCCTCGCGGTTTTCCGCGAAAATACGGGCCGCGCCCAGGGCGCAAGAAATATGGAAATCGTGGCCGCAGGCGTGCATGGCCGGGACTTCATTGCCGTCCGCGTCCGTGCGCGTCTGCGTGGATGCGTATTCGAGCCCGGTCGCTTCCTTGACCGGGAGCCCGTCAATATCGGCGCGGAACAGCACCGCGGGCCCCTCCCCGTTTTCCAGCACACCGACGACGCCGCCGCCGATCCGCTGCGTTGCGTACCCGAGGCGCGTCAGTTCCGCGTCGATAGTGTCACACGTTTCTTTTTCCTGCATAGAAAGTTCGGGATGCTGATGCAGGTGGACATAAAGCTCTTCTTGCCAGGAGGTGAAAGAATCCACCGCCTCTTTAATGTTGATCATGAATCACCTTTCCGCCAGGATAGGGCGGGACCGCCATCGTTGCGAATGCGTGGAAGTAGCGGCCGGCCCTATCTGCGCCTTGTGCCCGGCTCACGCGCCGGGTCTACTTCAGATAGTAGCGGTAAAAGCACCTCGCGTGCCGCGCCGGTACGCTTAATGCATGGCTACTATTTTTGTGCGGTGCGACGACGCAGCCGCGCCCACGCTCACTTTCGATACTCAGGCCGGTGGAGCGAATGCAGCTCCGTTCGGGGAAGGCGATGTTCTCCTCGATATTTCCTGGTCCTCCCTCAACTACAAAGATGCGCTGTGCTTGAAAGGGGATCGGGGTGTGGCTAGGGTCAGCCCGCTTATTCCCGGTATTGACGCGGTGGGGACGGTGCGGGAGGCCGGCCCGGATAGCCCGGTGCGCCCGGGGCAGCTGGTCAGTGTGAACGGGGCGGGCCTGGGTGAATTCCGGCACGGGGGTTACACCCCGCAGCTGCTGGTGCCCGGGGAGGCCTGCGTGCCGGTGCCGGAAGTTTTTAGTGCCGCGCAGGCGGCGGCCCTGGGAACGGCGGGGTATACGGCGGCGCTGTGCGTGCTAGCGCTTAGTGATCACGCGGTGAAGGCCGGCCCCGTTGTGGTAACCGGGGCGAGCGGCGGGGTCGGGAGTATTGCGCTCCACCTCCTCGCGCGACTTGGCTATGAGCCGGTGGCGCTGACCGGGCGGGCGGAGCGCTTCGGGGATTTCTTGCGCGGGCTCGGGGCCAGCGAGGTGCTTGAGCGCTCGGAATTCGAGGAACCTTCCGCCCGGCCGCTACAGAAGGCCCGCTTTGCGGGCGGGGTGGATACCGTGGGCGGGCAGGTGCTCGCGAATCTGCTGGCGCAAATCCGCTGGGGCGGGACGGTGGCCGCCTGCGGCCTGGCCGGCGGAACCGCGCTGCCCACCACGGTGCTGCCTTTTATTTTGCGGGGCGTCACTCTGGCCGGGGTGGATTCGGTACGGGCCCCGCGCGAGCTGCGCCTGCGCGCCTGGGAGCTGCTGGCCGAGCACGTGGATACGGGCGTGCTCGATTCCCTCACCCACGTTATTGAGCTGGAGGAGGTTCCCGCAGCTGGGCGCGAGCTGCTGGCCGGTCAGCGTTACGGGCGCACGGCGGTGCGGGTCAGCTAAGGGCGGGGCAGCTCAGGACGGTGGTGCCGCGGGCCGGCGAACGGCCCGTAGCCCCGGCTTGGCGCATCCCGCACCGGCTAAAATAATGAAATATGATTGACCAGCGCACTGAAGGCTCAAAGGTTTCTATTATTGGCGCCGGGGCGGTGGGCACCTCCCTCGCCTACGCCATGCTCATTAAAGGCGTGGCCCGGCATGTTGTTCTCCAAGATATCAACGCACAAAAAGTGCATGCCGAAGCTCTCGATCTTATGCACGGCGGCCAGTTCATGCCGACCGCCAAAATTGAGGGCACCGATAACGTAGAGGCCACCGCGGATTCCGATGTTATCGTCATTACCGCCGGGGCACGCCAGCGGCCGGGCCAGTCCCGCTTGGACCTTGCGGGCGCGAGTGTGGCGATGATGCGCTCCATTGTTCCCCCACTTGTTGAGCTCTCCCCCAACGCGATTTTCGTCGTCGTCGCCAATCCTGTGGACGTGGTCACCCAAGCCGTCCTCAAAATCTCCGGGCTGCCGCCCGCGCGCGTTTTCGGGACCGGTACCGTGCTGGATTCTTCGCGGCTGCGCCAGCTCATTTCGCAGAAGTTCCACGTGGCGACCTCGAATGTGCACGCCTATATGTGCGGCGAACACGGGGATTCCGAGACTCCCATGTGGTCGATGGCA
Source organism: Actinotignum timonense (assembly GCF_900155575.1). Lineage (GTDB taxonomy): Bacteria > Actinomycetota > Actinomycetes > Actinomycetales > Actinomycetaceae > Actinotignum > Actinotignum timonense. Next base: position 526,122 of record NZ_LT706966.1, read on the forward strand.
TCGATTTCCACGGTGCCGATCCGCGAATGGGAGCTGCGTTCCGGCCCGGTCACCGATGAACTCCTCGACGGTATCGCCGACCGCGTCATCAACGCCGCCTACGAAGTGATCGAAGGGAAGGGCTCCACGAATTACGCCATCGGGTTGGCGGCCTCCCGGATTATCCAGGCGGTGCTGCGCGACGAACGCGTGGTGCTTTCCGTCTCCCGGCTCATGACCGGGTGGAACGGGATTTCCGGGGTGTGCATGTCCGTGCCCACCATCGTGGGGGCGCGCGGCGCGATCCGGCAGATCGATATGAAGCCCTCGGATGCGGAACTGGAATCCCTGCGGGCCAGCGCCGCGCAGATTCGCGAGGCTCTTTCCAACCTCGAGGGTATGGGCGACGACGCCTAGGAGGCTGCAGGCATCGTGTCAGCAAGCGTCGCGGATCTGAGCCGGCCGGCTGATGAGCTGGCCCCGCTGCTGCTGGGCGCGGTGGTGGGCGACGGCACCGTGGCGGTGCGCCTCACCGAGGTGGAAGCCTACCTCGGGGCGGAGGACCCTGCCTCGCATGCTTTCGCCGGGCCCACCCCGCGCGCCCGGGTCATGTTCGGGCCACCCGCCCACCTCTATGTCTATCTCAGCTACGGCATCCATCGCATCGGCAATATCGTCTGCGGGACGGATGGCCAGGCCAGCGCGGTACTTTTGCGCGCCGGCGAGGTCGTGGCCGGGCTGGAGGAAGCCCTGCGGCGCCGAACCCGGCCCGGGGCCGCTCCGCCCNTCCCACCGTCAGCGGGCGGCATTCAGCAGGAAGACCGCGACGGAGCGCGCTGGCACAGTAACGGTGCCGCTGATAAGCGCGGCGGCGCGAACTGCGTCGTCGTACCCATGAAGCTGAATGGGCGAAAGCTCATAGGTTTCCGTGACGCCCTCGATTTTTTCCGTGATGGGGCGCGGGGAGGCGTTGAAGGCGATGATGATGCCGGCGAGCTGCGGGTCGATATCCGGGCCGGCGGTGTCGTCGATGCGCATGATAATGAGGCCAGGGGTGGCGCCCCGCCCGCCGTTGGGGAAACTCACTTTCGCGCGGATGAGCTCCGCGCTTCCCAGGGTGATGAGCGGGCTGGAATGGCGCAGGCGCAGCAGGTCGCGGGCAATGGCACTCGCGCGGGTGATCTGTTCCGGGCTGGGGCGCAGTTCGGGGCGCGCCAGCAGCGGCCGGATGACCGGCCAGGATGCTTCGTTGCGGCTGGCGGGCGGGAGGCCCACCCCAAAATTATTGCTCTGCCCGGAGAAATCCAGGCGGTTGAAATGGTCCCCGGAATTATAGGAATCCCGATCCAGGGACTTCGAGCGGAGCAGCTCGGTGCCCGCGTGCCAGAAAGCCGGGGCCTGGCCGAGCGCCACCGTAGCCAGGGCGAGCAGCGCCATCCGGATGCGGTCATCGGTGCACAGGGAGAGCGGCAGTTTGTAGGCGCCAATATCCCACAGGGTTTCGTTATCGTGCGCGTCCACGTAGTTGACGGCTTCCTGGGGTTGGGAGGCGAAACCGGCGGGCCGCCCGCCGTAATCCAGCTCAGCGCCGCTTCTCCACTCCCCGGTGTGGGTGCGGAAGCGAAAATCGCGCAGGGCACCGGCCAGGGAGAGTTTAACCAGGTCAGTGGCGTGCCCGAGGCGTGCGCGATTCTCCTCCGGAGAGCACGGGCTGTTGCCATTCGGGTCGGTGAACAGGCCGGTCCCGTAGCCCTGGTGGTGGCGTTTATCGGAATCGAAAGGCCCGCCGCCGTGGACGGCATCGCGCAGGCGATCATTGAAGGCCCCGATCCCGGTGCCGTTCAGCTCCAGCTGGGTGGCCTGGCGGAAACGCGCGTTATCGGCCACCTCCCCGAAATTCCAGCCCTCCCCGTAGAGGTAGATACGCGCGCCGTCGATACCGTCGCGCTCCACCGTGAGGGCATCGAGAGCTGCCCGCACCGCCTCCATATTTGCCCGCGTATGGTGGCCCATGAGGTCGAAACGGAAACCGTCCACGCGATAGTACTTGGCCCACAGCACCACCGCATCGACCATGAGTTTTTCCGCCATGAGATTTTCGGTCGCCACATTCGGGCAGCACGTCGAGGTTGCGACGGTGCCGCGCGCGTCCAGCCGGTAATAGTACCCGGGCACCACTTTATCGAGGACAGAGGCCGGCGCCCCGCCCGCTGCGGCCGTGTGGTTGTAGACCTGATCTAGTACGACGCCGAGGCCAGCCGCATGCAGCCCTCCCACCATGGCACGGAACTCTTCGATGCGCGCCCCGCCATTGGGCTCTACTGCGTAGCTACCTTCCGGTGCCAGGTAGTGGAACGGATCGTAGCCCCAGTTATAGGCATCGGAATCCGCCACCGCGCTCACGGCCTGCTGCTGGGCCGGGGAATCCGGGGCGGCCGGCGGGATCCGCGGGATCTTCTGGTTCTCGGGGCGTTCGGGAATAGTGGCGATATCGAAGGTGGGGAGGAGGTGAACGGTGGTCATCCCGGCCGCCGCCAGGGCGCGCAGGTGGCGCATCCCGGCCGAATCCGGCAGCGTGAACGCACCGTATTTTCCGCGCAGGTGCTCGGGCACGGTGGGATCCGACATTGAAAAATCGCGCACGTGCAGCTCATAAATGGTGTGGGCGGCCGGGTTAGTGAGGGTGCGCTGCGGTGCAGTGCGCCACAGCTCTGGATGGTAGGCCGGGTCTCCTAAATCCACGAAGACGGCGCGCTCGGAATCCACCGTGAGGGCCACCGCGTAGGGGCCGGTCACCCGGTAGGTCACCACGGTGCCCGCCCGGGGTTCCACAACCTCGACCTCGAAAAGATAGCTGGCGTTCTTCCAGGCCGGGGTGCCATGCGCGTGCCAGATACCCAGCCCATCGCGGGTCATGGCGTGCGTGGTGGTGCGCGAGGCGGCGGCGCGGGTGGCGTCGCACGTGGCGGGGCTAGCGGTGCACGCAGCGGCGCCAGTGACGGGGCCAG
>NZ_LT706966.1:529535-620301 GCF_900155575.1 Actinotignum timonense
CGCCAGTGACGGGGCCAGCGGGCCCCGCACCAGCGCCGTCGCCCGCACCCGTCACCGCAATACGAACCTGGCGGGCGGTGGGCGCCCACAGTGCCACCGCGGGCGCATCCCCGTTCCACGTGACCCCGAGCTTTTCCTTGCGGGCACCCGCGTAAAGATCATCAATCATCCCGGCAATCTGCACCCCGGTCAGAGCGTTCAGTTCACCGGAGCCACTACGACGCGCCACCAGGAGCTGCCCGCGCAGGGCCTCGCGCAGCCGGTGGGAAGGCACGCCGCTCAGGCGCAACGCGGCATAGCCGGCCAGATGGGCGCGCGTGGGAATGGCCGCGGCCGGGATACCGCCCGGGTCCACCGTGAGGGCGCAAAGCCGCTTGACGCCGAGCTGTTCTGCGCTCCTATCGCCACGCGCACTGCCCCCGAGCACCCCAGCCCCATCCGGGCAGGCCCACAGCTCAAAGCTGTCGCCCTCCGCGATCTGCTCCGCGGACCAGGCAATCAACGAGCGGTTAACCGATTGCGCGAGGAACTCCCCGGAGCCGAAAAGCGCCTCAGAACTCCAGTGGTGGGTCATGGTGATCTCCTGTGATCGGCAACATGGGAGCGGTGCGGATACGCGCGGGGACGGTGCGTGAACGGCGCCCGTAGGGAGGGGCAATGCGCGGCCAGTTTATCCGGTGGCAGAACTCACTCACAAGGTGAACGCATATCCGCACCGCCCACCCCAGGAATTAATATGGGCGGCGAGGAGGTATCCGATATGACATCCGAATCCGAATCTGCGCCCCGCCTGGTGGTGGGCGCGGCCCTCGTCGCCGACCTCACCAATCCCAGCGGCGTGCTGGCCACCCAACGTTCCTACCCCGAATGGGCGGACGGCCTGTGGGAATTCCCCGGCGGCAAAGTGGAACCTGGGGAAACCCCGCGCGAGGCCCTGCACCGGGAGATTTCCGAGGAGCTGGGCTGCGGTATTGATATCGGCCGGCAGCTGGCCAATCCCGATAGCCCGGATGGCTCCTGGGACCTCAGTTCCGGGGAGCATAACGCCGGGCTGCGGATGATGGTGTGGCTGGCGCGGCCCTTCGGGGAAATCACCCTCGGCCCGGCGCACCGCGATGCCCGCGTCCTCACCGCCGCGGAGCTCGATAGCGTGGAGTGGCTGCCCGGCGATATCCAGATTCTTCCCGTGCTGCGCGCCGCCCTGGGTGGGCGCTAGCCGAAGGCCACGGCGGGGCCGCGTGGGGCAGGCACTCTAGCTGCGCCGTCGTACCTAAGATGACGCACGGCGCGCGGTGCCGTAACCTAGGAGGACAATCCCCAGCACAAGGAGTACGCATGAAACACGGCGCGCACGGCCCGGCGCGATGGCCGCTGTATTTCTTGCTTTTCGCCGCTGCCGTTCTCGCGGGCGTGCTCGCCCTGGTGGGGGTTTCGTATTTTTCTGGCGACGACGCCGCCGCACCGGTGCCCACCGCCGCCGGTTCCGAACCCGGGCGCAGCGCCTCCGCCGATCTCACCCAGCTGCGCGAACAGGTCCACGACTTGAGCTCGGGCTCCTGCCCGAATCCGGAGAGCGCGGCGGCAACCCTGGCTGATTACGCCACCGCGGCGGCCGCGGGCGGCACCTATACCGCGGAGGCCCCGCTGCTCACCGAGGCCCTGCGGACCCTCTCCTCCAGCTGCGGGGCCGAATACACCCTGAGCTTGAGCACGGCGCTCGGCGATATTGCTGCACCGGCGGATTTCCAATCTTTCGCGGCCTCGCGCCAGTGGTGGAAACTGGTGCGGCCCGCCCCGCCGGAGGCCACCCGCCTGGAATCTTTCACCACCCCGATGAATAACGTGCGCTGCTCCCTCGACGAAAAAGCCGCCAATTGCACGATTTTCACCTATGACTATGTGTCGCCGCCCGGCTGCGAAGGCGAGCCGGCTAATTACACCGTGGGCCTGACGGGCACCACCACCGCCGGGTGTTCCACCCAGGTGAGCACCGCCAAAGAGGTACCCTACGGCAGCGTGGTGGCCGCGCACGGTTTCGCCTGCACCGCCGACCAATACGCCGGGATTTCCTGCTGGTCAGAGCTGACCGGCCACGGGTTTACGGTGCGGCGAGCCGCCGAAGAAGTGTTCTAGCTGGCGCGGCGCTTGTTGGTACGCGGCGCGTGTGGAACGGCCGCACCGTTGGTCTAGCTGGCGCGGCTTTAGCTGCTGCGTTCGCCGAGCGCGCGCACGGCCGCGAGCACCCGCGTGCTGCCTTCCGGCTCGGCCACGCTGATGCGCACGCCCTCGCCGAGTACCCGCACCAGCACCCCGGCATCCATGCAGGCATCTTCGAAACGCGCGGCGCTCACCCCGTGCCGGTCCAGTTCCGCCGCCGAAACCCACAGGAAATTCGCGTGCGAGGTGGGCGTGTGCCAGCCGGCCTGCGCGAGCTGGGCAGCCAGCTCATCGCGGGCGCCGGCGAGCTGCGCGGCGCGTTCCAGCACGGTATCCGCTTCGGTGAGCGCCGCCTGACCGGCCACCTGAGCGAGACGATTCACGCCAAAAGGCGTGGCGATACGGCGCAGCGGCTCGGCCAGCGCGGGGCTGGTGAGCAGGTAACCCAGCCGCAGCCCGGCCAGCGCAAACGCCTTGGAAAACGTGCGCGCCACCGCCACATTCGGGTACTGGCGCGCCAGTTCCTTCCCGTTTTGTACGACGGCGCGGCTCGCCTGGCTTTCGCCCACCGCGGGAGCGAAGTGGATATAGGCTTCGTCGAGAAGCACCGGCATGCGGGCGGGAACCTTGGCGAGGAAGCTCGCTAGCTCGGCGTGCGGAATGGTGGTGCCGGTGGGATTATTGGGCGAACACAGGAGGATGGCGCGGGTATTGTCCGTAATGGCGGCGGCCATGGCGTCCAGGTCGTGGGTGCCATCCGCGCGCAGCGGCACGCCCACGAAGCGCCCGCCCGCGGCAATGGTGGCGATGGGGTATGCCTCGAAGGAGCGCCACGGGCTGACTACGTCGCCACCCGGGGTGACCACGGCTTGCAAGAATTTTTCGATGAGGGCGGTGGAGCCGTTGCCCACCACGATGCCGGCCGGATCCCAGTTCTCGTAGGTCGCGAGCGCGGCGGTGAGCTGCGCGCAGGACATATCGGGATAGCGGTTGAGCTCCCCGCCCTGAGCAACCGCGGCCGCGAGCGCGGCGGCCACCGCCGGGGTGGGCGGGAAAGGAACTTCGTTGCTGGAGAGCTTGACGCTATCGGCGTTGCGGGGGCGTTTCCCGGCGACGTAACTGGGCAGATCGGCTAATTCGGGGCGGAACCATTGCATTCTTCTATTGTGCACCATCACCGCGAGCCACCCCGGGGCCGTTCCGCGCCGCCGCACCGTCGCGCCGTGCACCGTGTCCGCCGCACCGGCGGCTCCATACTGCGCACCGTGTCCGTCCGCGCCATGTCCGCCGCACCGTCCCACCCCGTCCGCCCGCACCGTTTTATCCGGAACGGTGCGCCGCCCGGCACGGGGCGCCGTAGGATGCGGGTATGGAGACCTTTGTGAAAACCGGCGATCCGGCCGAGATCTGGGGTGAGGCGCTCTCGCTGGCGGAGCTGGCCGAGGCCACGCCGCATGGCGGGGCGCCCGTCGTGCCCCTTCTGTCCACCGCCGCGGATCATGACCGCGGTGTTATTCGTGAAGAACGCTTGCGCTCTGTGCGCGCCACCGCGCTGGCCGCGCGGGAATTCGGGGCCCGCCTGGCCCGCACTCACGCCTGGGATCCCTCCGGGCACCGGATTTTCGGGCAGGCTCCCGGCAGCGCGATCCCGGCCAGCAACACGATTTCGCCGGATAGCCCGGCCGAACCCGGAAAAGCAGCCCCATCCACCGCTGACCGATCCCGCCGGATCCGGCTCGGCTCCTGGGATTTGCCGGTGGTTCCCGCCGATTTCCCCACCCGCAGCTTCGGGGAGTTTTACGCCGCGGATCGCATCGAGCCCTACCTGGGCCCCGCCCGCGATAACTGTGCGTTGGATGCGAGCGGCACCCACGCCCTGGAGCGTTTATGCGAGCGCCTGCGCGACGGAACTTTCGATAGCCCTCAGCCGGCTCTGGTGCACAGCCCGGCCGCCCTGCTCCACGGCGATTTATGGAGCGGCAATGTGATGTGGACGGAGCGCGGCGGGATGCTCATCGACCCGGTTTCCCACGGCGGACACGCGGAAACCGACCTGGCCACCCTCACGGTTTTCCGCGCGCCGTTCGCGGAGGAAATCTACGCCGGCTATAACGAGGTATCCCCGCTCGCTTCCGGGTGGCAGCACCGTATCGGCCTGCACAGTCTGCACATCCTCATCCTCCACGCCGCACTTTTCGGCGGTTCCTACGGCGCGGAAACGCTGGCCGCCGCCCGGCCCTACCTCTAGTTCTGCCAGGCGGGCGTGCATTCCCAGCCACCAACGGGCACCGGACGCAGCGGTATGTGCCCGCGCGGTTCTGCCAGCCGGGCGCGGATCTGCCAGAATAGAGCCATGAGTGAGCAGCGCGCGCCAGAATCAGCTTCCGAACCCACCCCCGTCCCGAATATTTCCGGGCCGCTATCCCCCTTAGATGGCCGCTACGCCAGCGCCACCGCCCCGCTCCAGCCCTACCTGTGCGAGGCCGCGCTCAACCGCTACCGGATTCACGTGGAAGTCGAATGGTTGATTTTCCTGTGCGAACGCGCGGTGATTCCCGGGGTGGGGGCGTTGCCCGGCAGCGCCGTCGTATATTTGCGGTCACTTCCTGAAAAGTTCGACGACGCCGCGGCACGCGAGCTGGCCACCATTGAGGCGGAAACACGGCACGATGTCAAGGCTGTCGAATACTTCATCAAGAAGCGCATGGACGCTGGCGGGCTGGGCCACCTGCGCGAAATGGTCCATATTTTCTGCACCTCGGAGGATATTAATAGCCTGGCCTGGGCGCTGGGTGTGCGCGATGCGGTACGCCGCTGCTGGTTGCCGCGCGCCTGGGGCCTGGTTTCGGATCTGAGCGATCTGGCCCGCACGCACGCGGAGCTGCCCATGCTGGCCCATACGCACGGGCAGCCGGCCTCGCCCACCACCGTCGGCAAGGAGCTTGCCGTTTTCGCGCACCGCCTGCACCGTTCCCTGCGCCGGGTGGAAGCCGCGGAATACTACGGGAAATTCTCCGGGGCCACCGGGACTTTCTCCGCGCACGCCACCGCGGTTCCGGAGGCGAACTGGCCGGACCTGGCCCGCGATTTTGTGGAATCCTTAGGGCTGAGCTGGAATCCGCTCACCACCCAGATTGAGTCCTACGATGCGCTCGCCGATCTTTTCGACGATATTGCGCACGTCAATCGCATCGCCCATAATCTCGCCACCGATATGTGGACCTATATTTCCCTGGATTATTTCCATCAGAACCTGGCGGCGCAGGGCTCGACCGGCTCCTCGACGATGCCGCATAAGGTCAACCCCATTCGCTTCGAAAATGCGGAAGCGAATCTGGAGATCAGCTCCGGGCTTTTCGGGGTACTCAGCCAGACGCTGGTGACCTCCCGGATGCAGCGCGATCTCACCGATTCCTCCACGAAACGCAATATCGGGGTGGCGCTCGGGCATTCCTATCTGGCCCTCGATAATTTACGGCGCGGGCTGGCCGGGGTGGATCCCAATCCTGCCAAACTCGCCGCGGATCTGGACGCGAATTGGGAAGTGCTGGGCGAACCGATCCAGCAGGCCATGCGGGCGGCGGCCCTGGGTGGGGCCGAACACCTGGAAGATCCCTACGAACGGCTCAAGGCTCTCACCCGCGGGCGGAAGGTCACCGCGGCAGATATGAGGGAATTTATTTCGGGCTTGGGTTTGCCCGGGGACGTGGAGAAACGTCTTCTTGCTCTCACCCCGGCCGGGTACACCGGCCTGGCTGCCCGCCTCGTGGATTTCCTGGAGGACACGCCCGGGACCGCAGCCAGCTAAGCCTGCTAAGGTAACCGGCAGGCCGCGCGGCAGCGCGGCGGCGTCGTCGTAAAAAATACGGCATATGTGCCGCACTTCGCGGCGTTCGCAACCAGAGGAGAAGCGTGAACGTAGCAGCATGGACGAGCGTCCTGGCGACCGCACCTGCGCCGGGCGGTGACCCGGGCGCGATGGGCGGGATCACAGGCTGGGTGGTCAGTGTGATGGACGCTATCGGCGGGTTCGGGGCGGCGCTTCTTATTGCGCTGGAGAATATTTTCCCGCCGCTGCCCTCCGAGGTGATTTTGCCGCTGGCCGGGTTCACGGCTTCCTCGCCCACCTCGAATATGACGCTGATCGGCGCAATTCTGTGGTGTACCGCCGGTTCGCTGGCGGGGGCGTGGCTGCTGTATGGGCTGGGCGCCTGGCTCGGGCGGGAACGCACTCGCAAAATTCTGCTGTGGTTCCCGCTCACCAAACAATCCGACGTGGATAAAACCGAGGCCTGGTTCGATAAGCACGGCAGTTGGACCGTGTTCTTCGGGCGCATGGTGCCGATTTTCCGCTCCCTTATTTCGCTGCCTGCCGGCGTAACGAATATGGGGATGCTGAAATTTACCGCGCTGACGGCGGTGGGATCGGCGATCTGGAATACGATTCTGATTTACGCCGGTTACCTGCTCGGCGCGAATTGGACCATCGTGGAAGATTACGTGGGGATTTTCGCGAAGATCGTGGCGGTGGTGTGCCTGGTGATCGCGGTGGGGTGGATTATTCACCGCGTGGTTGTGAACCGGCGCGGGCGTTAGGACGTAAAACTCTCAATCAAATCCGGCTCAAGGTAGCGTAGAAGTCCGGCTAAAAGTAGGATAGAAATCCGGCTAATGGTAGCGTAGGGCGCCTGCTAACGGTAGGATAGGGCTATGCGTTACCATGAGCGAGCGATTGATAAGCGGCTAGACGCATTACTTCCCGAAGTTCCCGCAATCGCGATTGACGGCGCGAAAGGCGTAGGGAAAACCGCCACCGCCTTGCAGCGCGCGAATACGGTATGGCTGCTTGACCGCCCCGAAACTCAGTATGTGGCGGCCGCGGACCCAGATTTCACCACCGTCCCGCCCGGCACCCTCTTATTGGACGAATGGCAGAAAGTCCCTGCGGTGTGGGATTCTGTGCGGCGCCAGGTAGACGGGGGTGCACCTGCGGGAAGATTCCTGCTGACCGGATCAGCCATGCCTTTCGATGCCAGCGGGCTGCACAGCGGAGCCGGACGAGTATTCTCTTTACGGCTGCGCCCGATGGCATTATTCGAACGCGAACTTGTTGAACCTAGCGTGAGTTTCGGCGAACTGCTCCGGAACCCGAATCAAGGCATAGCCGGCCATACGGATTTTGCTTTGCCGGATTATTGCCGCGCCATAGCCCGGAGCGGCTTCCCCGGGATCATGACGAAATCCGCTGAAGTAACCCAAGAGTTACTGGATTCGTATCTGCGGTTGATTATCGACCGCGATTTACCCGATTACGGGGCAACGGTGCGCCGCCCGGAAGTATTGCACCGCTGGCTGGCCGCGTACGCGGCGGCAAGTTCCCTCACAACGTCGTACGCGAATTTATTAGATGCCACCACCGGTGGGGATGGCACGCAGCCCGCAAAAAGTACCACGATTACGTATCGGGAACACCTGACCGCACTGTGGATTCTGGATCCCATCCCCGGTTGGGCACCCGCCGGCACTGCTTTGAAGCGGCTGCAGCTCGCCCCGAAACACCAGTTAGCTGATCCGGCACTGGCGCTGCGGCTACTCAATCTGAACGAAACCACATTGCTGGGCGCGCGCGGGCAGAAGTTCTTGGGGCAATTATTCGAGTCCCTAGCCGCGCTGAGCGTGCGAGTCGCAGCCGAAGCCAACCGGGCCCGCGTATTCCATTTACGAACCCGCAACGGAGACCACGAGGTGGACTTGATAGCTGAGGGCCCGAGCGGAGAAATCGCCGGGGTGGAAGTGAAACTCGCCAACGCGATTAGCGAGCATGACGTGCAGCACCTGCTGTGGTTACGCAAGCAAATTCCCGAACACGACCCGCTGCTCATGGTCCTCAACACCGGCGCCCAGGCATACCGCCGCCCCGACGGAATTTACGTTATCCCCCTCGCTCTGTTGGGCGCGTAAATACGGCGACGGCGCACACTCTAGCCGCGCAGCGATCGCGAATTCGAAGCAAGCGATTCCTTGGGCCATACAATGAAACACATGGATAAAAAGCCACTCGAGCAGAAAGATTCGCCGCTGCTGCGGCTGTGGAAAAACGGGGAAGTACAGGAAGCAACAATTCCGTGGCCGGGGCTTGTTGAACTTGCCTCTACGCCCGCCGAGCCGACGCCCGATGGGCCAACAGCAAGCGAGATTCTGCAACAGATGCGCGAAGAAGAACGCTACTAGGTTTCCTGAGCCACAAGCCATGCGGGAATAGCACCGCCAGGATTCGTGTTAAACCGGGTGCACCCCACCTCGGGGCTGAAGAAGGAGGCGCACCATGGCAACAGAAGAATTTGATCGCACTATCGAGCTGAAAGTCACCGGGATGACCTGCGAAAACTGCGTCAAGCACGTGAGCGCGGAACTCGATGCTCTCCCGGATGTCAACAGCGTGCTCGTCACCCTAAACCCGGAAGGCACCTCATCGGTGCTCGTGTACACCCCGCACGATTTTTCCGACGACGACCTCAAAGCCGCGGTATCCGAAGCCGGCGACTACACCGTGACCGAGATCATCCGCTAAACACCACCCGCTCGCACAAATAATGTAGGCACCTGCTGCCTTGACAAACACTGCCGCGGACCACCACCCGCGGCGGCCCATTCAGTGCGCCCACGTAAGGAGATTTTTCGTGTCCGAGCCCTCGCAGGCCGCAGCTGCGCCGTCGTACCCCATCGCACGCAACACCACAAGCACCGCGACCGAAAAACTTGACGCCGTGCCCGTTGCCGAAGTGAACCTGGCGATTTCCGGGATGACCTGCGCTTCCTGCGTGGCGCGTGTGGAAAAGAAACTCAATAAACTGCCCGGAGTACGCGCCTCCGTCAATCTCGCCACCGACGAAGCGCGCCTCGAACTCAGCGAAACCGGGGCGCAGCTGGGCACCGCCGATTTCCTCGCCCAGGTCAGCGCGGCCGGCTACGAAGCCCAGCTCATTTCCCGCACGGACCTCACCCCCACGGCCGGGAGCGCCACTACTACAGGCGCGGGCGCCCGCACGGGCACTACCAATCCGCACGACGACGCACACCCGGCCACCACCAACCCGAGCACGCTCGCCGAATCCGCCCGCGCAGCAGCTACGCGTGAAGCAGCCGACGCCCAAGCAAGCGCCCGCATCGCCTCGCTGCGGCGCCGTTTCTGGATCTCGCTGGCCCTCTCCATCCCCGTGGTGGCACTCTCCATGATCCCGGCCCTGCAATTCCCGTACTGGCAGTGGGTCATCGGTGCGCTCACCCTCCCGATCGCGCTCTGGTGCGGTTGGCCCTTCCACCGTTCGGCCGCCGCCGCGCTGCGCCACGGCTCCACCACCATGGACACGCTCATCTCGCTGGGCACCCTGGCCTCGCTGGGCTGGTCGATCTGGGCGCTACTGTGGGGCGGGGCCGGCGGCGCGGACTACCGCATGTCCATGACCGGCATCCACACGCTCGCCACCGGTGCCACGCACGGCTCCCACGTGTATTTCGAAACCGCGGCCATGATTGTCACCTTCCTCCTGCTGGGGCGCTGGCTGGAGACCCGCTCGCGCCGCAGCGCCGGCGATGCGCTGCGGTCCCTCCTCGCTTTAGGGGCCGACGACGCACGCCGGGTACGCACCGCCTCCGGAGCGGATGTTGATGAAATTATTTCTGCCAGCGACCTGGCCGTCGGCGACGAATTCCTCGTGGCCCCCGGTACGAAAATTGCGACCGACGGGGTGGTGGTCTCCGGGACTACCGCGGTGGACGCCAGCCTCCTCACCGGCGAATCCACCCCCATTGACGTGGGCCCGGGCGATGAGGTGACCGGGGCAACCCTCACCACCGCTGGCGCGATTCGGGTGCGGGCCACCCGGGTGGGCCGCGATACCACCCTGGCGCAGATGGGTCGCCTCCTCACCCGCGCCCAATCCGGGAAAGCCCCGGTGCAGGCGCTGGCGGATCGGGTTTCCGCGGTATTTGTGCCCGCCGTTATCCTCATTGCGCTCGCGACATTCGGGGTGCGCCTGGCGCTCGGTAACCCCCTGGACCTGGCCATCATGACCGCCATTACGGTGCTGGTGGTGGCCTGCCCCTGTGCTCTAGGCTTGGCAACACCCACCGCTCTCATGGTGGGTTCCGGGCGGGCCAGCCAGCGCGGCATCCTTATCCACGGCCCGGAAACCCTGGAAAGCGCCCACAGCGTCAACACCATTATTTTGGATAAAACCGGCACCCTCACCACCGGAACCATGGCCGTGGACCGGGTGATTCTCCCGCCGGCGGGGGCCGATGGCGCGGCTGGCGGCGTCGTCGCTACAAAAGAAGCCACCAAAAAAGAAGCGGCTGAAAAAGAGGCAGCTCACAAAGAAACCGCCCACCAAGAATACGCGCTCAACGAAGCGAAAGAAGCGTTGGCCCTGGCCGCGAGCGTGGAAAACTATTCCGAGCATCCCCTCGCCCGCGCCATTGTGACCCGGGCGCGTGAAGAGGGGCTGCAGCTCGCCCCCGCCACCGATTTTGAGAATCTGGCCGGGCAGGGCGTGCGCGCCACCATCGGCGGGCAGCGCTACTACGCGACGTCCCCGCGGGCACTGCGGGAGGCCGGAGTGGATCTCTCCGAGTGGGAAAACGTTCTGGAAGAAGCCGCGAGCGGCGGGGCGTCCCTGGTGATGCTGGCGCGCCTAGGTGACGACGGCGCGGCGCGCGGGCGTGAGGGGAACGCGCGCGAAGCCGCCGGGCGCGAAACCGAGGCACGCGAAGCCGGTGCATGCGAAGCGCTCGCCCTCGTGACGGTGCGCGATCAGCTGCGCCCCACCTCCGCCGCGGCCGTCGCCGAGCTCAAAGACCTGGGCCTCACCCCGATTCTGGCCTCCGGGGATAACGCGGCCACCACGCGCGCGGTGGCCCGGGCCGCCGGGATCGAGATCGTGCACGCCGAGGTCCTCCCCGAAGAAAAAGTCCGCGTGGTGGAAGCGGCGCGCGCGGAGGGCCGGCGGGTTGCGATGGTCGGGGACGGGGTGAACGACGCCGCAGCTCTGGCCGCCGCGGACCTCTCCATCGCGATGGGCTCGGGCACGGACGTGGCCAAAGCCGCCTCCGATATCACCATCGTCAATTCCGATCTGCGCAATGTGGGAGCAGCGCTGCGCATCTCCGCCGCCACCTTGCGGGTTATCCGCCAGAACCTAGCCTGGGCTTTCGGCTATAACCTCATCGCCATTCCGGCGGCGGTGGCCGGGATTATCCTGCCGGGTTTGGCCGCGGCGGCCATGGCTTCCTCCTCGGTCATCGTGGTGCTCAATTCGCTGCGGCTGCGCCGCGCCGAGTAGTGCCGCTCCGAATCGCTGGGCGCACACCGCCGCACGCACACCGCGACCGGCACCGCGCCCACCGAATAACCGCGCCGGGTCACAGGAGAAACTAATACCTATCAACTAGACTGGGCTGGTGCGCCACAACGAGGAAACAAGCCCGGTCCAGCCGGGGGAGGTAGAAGCCTCCCCGGCTGCGGTAAGCGCGCCCGAAGCACCCGCTTCCGTTTCCACCGCTTCACCGGCGCCTGCGGAAACTTTCCCCGCCGAACCCGCGGAACCTGCCGAACCCGCCGTGCACCGCGTCCTCCTCGTGGACGAAATCGCGCGCTGGACCCGCCGCCCCGCCAACCTGCTGCGCGGCATCCTCTTCACCCTGGCCATCGCCGGGATGCTCCTCATCTCCCGCTTCGGCTACACCACCACCGTGGCCGTCACGCACGACGTCGCCAACGCCGCCCCGGATACCCTCCGCACCATTTTCTCCATGCCCATTAACGTGCTCGAGGGCCTCGTCTCACTCTTCCTCCCCCTCCTGCTTTTCTTCGATATCATCCGCTACCGGCGCTGGCGCACCCTCGTGACCGCGCTGGTGGCCATGGCCGGCGCACTCGCCATCTGTTACGGCTCGCTGTGGCTTTTCGAGCGTTTCATGCCCACCTCCCAAATCACCATCGACCTCTCGGATACCATCCAAGAACAAGCCGCCGTGGGTATGCTCCCCTACGTTTCGATTATCGCCACCATCCTGGTGGTGGCCGCTTCCGAACGCCAGGGCCGGCTGGTGCGCACCGGCTGGTGGGCACTGGGAATCGTGCTGGTGCTGTCCGTGCTCCAGGGCGCCCAAACCCTGACCGGCGCGCTCACCACCGTGTTCGTGGGGATGGCCTGCGGCTATTTCGCGCTCTACGCTTTTGGGGATTCGCCCGACCGCGCCACCGGCGCCGCCGTCGTCACTCTCATTCGCCGCGCCGGCCTGGACGCGCGCAGCATTATCCGCGTGGATGCGGGCGACGACGCCGATATGCACGCGTGGTCCGTTCCCGTAACCGGCCCGCTCGGATATGTGGATACCGCGATTCTCAAAGAACTGCGCGAGGCGCTCACCGGGCATAGCGCGCCGGGCGGCGATACCGGCCACAGCGCGCAGACCAACGCCGCTTTCACCGCCGATGCGGGCGCAGAAAGCGAAGGCGCGCTCCCCGCGAGCGCGGCGGACGCCTACCAGCTGGGCGAACCGGAAGACGATATTAACGTGCGCGCCCTCATCACCCGGGCCCGCCACGAGGTCCGCCCGCTTATCGGGGACGTCAATTCCCGCCACTACGTGGTTACTTTGGCCGACGGCGCCCATTACGTTGCCGCCCTCATTGACTCGGATCGCGCGGTCCTCGGGCGCCTGGCCAGTGCCTGGCAGCGAGCCACCCTCACCCAAGTCACCCAGCGGACCGGGGATAACGTGGAGGAAACTGCCGAACGCACCCTCCTCATGGAAGCCCTCGCGGTGAACGCCGGGGTGGCCCCGCGGCGCGATGCACATTACGCGGCGGCCGGCGCGTCCGCCGTCGTCGCTTTTGCTGATATCGAGGCCGTTCCCCTCACGGATCTGGAGCCGGAAGATATCTCCGACGCGGCGCTGGACTCCATGTGGTCCACGCTCGAACGCGCGCACGCACGCGGGCTCACCCACCACGATATCCGCGCCGGGGTGGTCGCGGTGCGCGGAGACGAAGCCCTCATCACCCATTGGCGCAACGGCAGTTTTTCTTCTAATGAGCTTTCCCGGCATATTGATTTGGCGCAGCTGTACCTGCTCCAGGCGGTGGCGGTGGGCCCGGAACGTGCCGTCGCTTCCGCGTTGCGCTGCATTTCCCGCGACCGGCTCTCCTCGGTGGCCCCGACGATCCAGCGCACCATTATGCCGGCGCAAACCCTGGCCGAACTCGAGGATAAAAAGGGCGTGCAGCGCATGCGCGAGGTGCTCCTGGAGGTCCTCCCGCAGGATATTGGCACCGCCACCCAGACCATCCAGCTGCGCAAATTCTCCGCGAAGACGATTATTACCATCGTCATCGGGGTGCTTGCCATCTTTATTCTGCTCGGCTCCATTAATTTCACCGAGCTGCAAGAAACGATTCGCAACGCCAACCCGTGGTGGATGCTCGCCGCGTTTATCGCCAGTTTCGCAACGTACGTGGGCGCGGCACTGTGCCTGAAGGCCTACACAGCCGAACGCCTGCCGCTGTGGGAAACCAGCGAGGTGCAGATCGCCGCTTCGGTGCTGGGCTTGGTTATGCCGGCCGGCATCGGGCCGCTCGCCCTCAATTTGCGCTACCTGCAACGCAACCAGGTGGCCACCCCGGTTGCGGTGGCCACGGTATCTCTGGTGCAGATCGCCCAGTTTATTACCACGGTGCTGCTGCTGTTGGCCCTCGGGCTGCTCACCGGCGACTTCGGGAATCTTTCCATCCCGAGCACCTCCGTGATGCTCATCGTGGCGACGGTGGCAGCCCTGGGCGCGGCCGTCTACTTCATTCGCCCGCTGCGCCGCAAGGTCATTGAGCTGGTGCGCCCCACCATCGAGCAGGTGTGGCCGCGCGTGGTGTGGCTAGCCACCCACCCGTCCCGGATTCTCGCGGGTTTCGGAGGTTCCCTTCTCATGACGGTGAGTTTCGTGGCGGCTTTCGGTTTCTCCCTGGCGGCCTTCGGGGAGACCCTGCCGGTGGTCACCCTGGCGATCACCTACCTGGTTTCCAATTCGGTGGGCTCCCTGGTGCCCTCCCCCGGTGGTATCGGCCCGGTGGAAGCGGCTCTCACCGGCGGGCTCACCATCGCGGGCCTGCCGTATTCGGTGGCCTTCTCCACCGCGATCCTGTACCGCCTGCTCACCTTCTGGGCGCGGGTGCCCATCGGCTGGTTCGCGCTGCGTCACCTCCAGAAGAAGGACATTATCTAATGCGCGGCGGGCCGGCNCTTCTCCTCCCCGTCGTGGGATCAGGGTATTTTCACCCAACTGGCCGACCAGTACGCCCGCTGGCAATTCCCACCCATCGTGGATATTAAAGGCCCGGGCTTCAACCTGTGGGGCGATCATTTCCATCCCATTTTGCTGCTGACCGGGCCGCTGTTCTGGCTCTGGCCTTCCGGGTTGAGCCTCCTCACCCTCCAAGCGGTACTCTTCGGGATCTCGGTGTATCCCATCGCACGTTTCGCCCGGGCGCGGGTGGGTTCCGTGCCGGGCACCCTCATCGGGGTGGCCTACGCGACCAGCTGGGGGCTCACGTCCGCGCTCGTGGTGCAATTCCACGAAATAGCCTTCGCGGTGCCCCTGCTCGCTTTCGGGCTAACCGCCTGGCTGGAGAGCCGCTACCGGCGCGCCGCCGTGCTCATCTCCCTGCTGGTTTTCGTCAAGGAGGACCTCGGCCTCACGGTAGCCTGCTTCGGGGTGCTGGTGGCGCTGCTCAGCTGGCGCGGGGCGCGCGAACTGGCCGGCATTGGCGCCTTCCTGGCCGCCTGGGGCACCGCCTGGTTCCTGGCCGCCACCCAGGTTATCCTCCCGGCTTTCAATAATTCCGGGCAGTGGGACTACGCCGGGCGGGTGCGCGAAGGCCTCGACCTGGCGAGCATGCTCCTCGAGCCTAACCGCTGGGGCACCCTCTGCTATATCGTGGCTGCCCTGGGAATCGTGGGGCTGCGCAGCCCGTGGGCGGCGCTGCTGCTCCCCACTCTCGCCTGGCGTTTCGTGGGGGATAACCCCTATTACTGGACTATTTTGTGGCACTATTCGGCGGTGCTCGCGCCGATGATCGCCGTAGCGCTGACCGATGGGCTCGCGCGGGCGGGTGCGCGCGGCGGCGTCGTACCACCACCGGAGACGCAAGAATCTGAAGCTCCCGCGGCCGCACCCGCGCAACGCGATGCCCTGGGCGTGCTGGCTNGGCGGCGGCCGGCACCGGGCGGCATATCCTCGCCGACGTGGTCATGATGGCCTACGTGGTGCCGGGCAATACCGTGTACTGGGAGCACAGCTACGGGGGCGCGCATATTGACACGGTGGTGTTTTCCAACCGGCTCAACCACGGGGACGGCGCCCAGGTGGTGGCGTGGATTACCGCGAAAGTGGGCGGGCAGTGGCATATTGTCACCGAGGATGCCGGCTATGTGGTGGTGGCTCGCGACGGCACGGACGGAAGGTGAGAAACGGATGATGATGACTCGCCGCACGGCAGTATCGCGCCGCATGCCGGTGCCGCACCGCATGACGCTGGCTCGCACCGCGACCTGGTACCGCCCGCTGCGCACCGACCCGGTTCCCTACCTGGTTGCGCTTCTTAGTTTTATTCTTTTTACCGCTTTTTCGCTGCACCAGTGGGCTTCTATGCAGACGTCCTCCTGGGACCTGGGCATTTTCACGCAGCTCGCCCAGCGTTACGCGCATCTCGAAGCGCCCATCGTGGATATTAAAGGCCCTGGTTTCAACCTGTGGGGCGATCATTTCCATCCCATCCTCGTGGTGCTCGGCCCGATTTTCGCGCTGTGGCCCAGCGGCGCCACCCTGCTAATTGTGCAAAACGCGCTCTTCGCGATCTCCGCGATTCCGCTCACCCGCCTGGCGCGGGCACGCTGCGGGGCAGGGGTGGGGACCGCTTTCGGCCTGCTCTACGCGGTGTCCTGGGGGCTGTCGGCCGCGGTGGCCGCGCAATTCCACGAGATCGCCTTCGCGGTGCCCCTCCTCGCCTACGGGCTGACGGCCTGGGTGGAGGGTCGCTACCGGCGCGCCGCGCTCCCGCTCGGAACGCTCGTTTTCGTCAAAGAAGACCTCGGCCTCACGTTGATCGCTTTCGGCGTAGCCGCGCTACTGGCGGAGTTTTTCGCGCAGAGGCGGGCGGTCTGCGGCGCAACGGAGCAGAACGACGACGGCGCCGCCACGGCGGCGCAAACTCGGAGCGCGCGAGCTCAGGCACTCTGGGCGAGCCCTGCGGGGCGCTGGGCGGTGGGCCTGGCGATATGGGGCGCGGTGTGGTTTGTACTTTCTATCTGGGTGCTGCTGCCGGCTTTCAATCCGGACGGTGCCTGGGATTACACGGATCGCCTCACGGGCGATGCCGGGCTTTTCACCGGCGCGGCTACGAAGCTGATGACCCTGGCGGTGCTGCTGGGCAGCGCCGGAGTGGTGGGCTTGGTCAGCCCGTGGATTCTGCTTATGCTCCCGACCCTGGCCTGGCGTTTCACGGGAAACGTGGAATTCTACTGGGGCCTGGACTGGCATTATTCCGCCGTGCTCATGCCGATTGCCACCATTGCGCTGCTCGATGGGCTGGGGCGGCTGGAGCGTTCTGTATGGCTTCGGGCGCGGCGTGGACATGCCGAGCACGCGACGCATGGCGAGTGCTCCCCGCGCAGCGAATGCGCCACGGGCCGCGAACGCACTACGCGCAGCGAACGTGCGACGCGCAGCGGGCACATCAAGCGCGGCTTGATCACGCTCGCGCTGGCCGCCAGCGTGATTGCCACGCTGGTCGGTACCCGCACCAACGCGGTGGGCTGGTGGATCCAGGGGCGTTACAACGGAGCGAGCGCGGAGGAGCGCGCCGGCGCGCGGGAAGCCCTGGCCGCGGTGCCGGATGGTTCCCACGTGGTTACCGATATTCATATGCTGGCCTACCTGGTGCCGAATAATACGGTGTACTGGGAGGGAACCCGCGGGAATGCCGGGGCGAACGCGGTGGTCTTCGCGCCCCAATCGAAGGCTAACCACGGGGATGCACAGCAGATTCTCGACTGGGCCAGCGCAACCTTCGGGGGCACCTGGCATATTGCTAGCGATAAGGGCGGCTACGTGACCGTGCTACCCGGCGAAGCCCCCGCGCGCGAGGAGGGAAAATAACACGGCTACATCTGGGTCTACTTCTACGGATAAAACGCGCCCACTCTATCGGGACGCGACCGGGCTGCTCCTCGTGTTCCTCGGTGGCGGGGCCGGCACGGTAGCACGCGCGCTCGTCCCGAGCGTGGCGGCGCCGATTATCGTCAATCTCGCGGGGGCTTTCCTCCTCGGCCTCATCACCGGCTTCTTCACCACGGGCGGGCATCGATACGGGGCTCGGTTGCGACTGCTGCTCGGCACCGGTTTCTGCGGTGGTTTCACCACCTATTCGAGCTTCGTGGCGCTCAGCTCCCACCTGGCCACCGGCGAGGTCCTCAGCGGTGCACCAAGCGAGCTGGCGCGCCTGGCCGGGCTGGCTGCGGGAGGCACTCTTTTCGGTGGTTTCCTGCTTGCGTTTGCCGGGATGGCCTGCGGGCGAGCGCTGGGTCGGCACTTCCTCCCGACATGCCGGCGCGCGGGCGGTGATGCGGCATGACGCTCCTGCTTCTTGGTCTAGCGGGCGGGCTGGGTGCCCTGTGCCGCGGGATTCTCGATTCTTTCCTCACCGCGCGGCTCAAGCCGACGTGGCCGGCCGGGATTTTCACGGTGAATGTGATCGGCTGTTTCCTCTTCGGGCTCGTGACCGGCGGCGGGGCGCTTTCCGCCTGGATCGGTCCGTACAGTCTTTACGTCACCACCGGTTTTTTGGGTGGTTTCACTACTTTTTCGACGGCGATGACCGATGCCCTCGGCCTCTTCGAAAAGCGCCGCTACTGGGCCTGCATCAGCCTCCTGCTCGGGAATTTCATCCTCGGCATCGCAGCGTTCTTCGCCGGGCTGGCGCTCGGGTAGAGCCAGGTAGAGCGAGTTCTCATGAAGCGATACGCTAGGGAGCTCACCGGCGGTTCACATTTTCTGCGAAAGGTCGGATTCCCAATCGCAGCGCCGGAAGTACGGCAAGCAACCCCACGAGCGTGAGCGCCCACAACCATCCATAGTCATGCGTCACCGGAGAATACGTGAAGGGCAGGCGGTCCATTGCGGCCAACCGGCCAAGAACAACCCCGGAGCCAAGGCTGAGCACGTAGCTGGTGATCAACGGCGCCACCAAACGCCAACGAGCGCGATTCCCTCCGCCGCCCAGCTCAATGAGCCGGCGTTCCGTCGTTTGTTCAGAGACTACGGCCGTCACTGTTGCTAGCAGCACGACGGGAGCTACCAACAGGGCCAGCAGCTGGCGCACTACCGCTTGTGCCTTCAATTGCCGTATTCCTGGTTCATCTGGATCAACAAGGAACGCGAAGGGCGCTTCCAATAAAACCGTGGAGCGGATACCGTCGCGGACTTCATCAGAAAAGCTTCCGAAGCCAAAAATAATAACCGTGTACGAATATGGTTCCCCCACGCCTAACTGCGTGAGTAGCGGAGAATCGGGTGGGAGAATCAAACCGCTGAGCACGTTGTTTTCCAGGCGCTCATCCGCGATGAGCCCATCAGCCGTAAAGGTCCCGGTTACCTGCCCGTCAGAGAGCGCGATTCCGAGTAGCGTCGTCGCCCCACTTTCGGAAACGAAAGAAGCCGGGGCGTGGTTAACGTACCCACGGTCAAGAAGCCCACCGGAAGCGACCATGACCAAGTCCAGTGCCGCGGTAGGGCAATCACCAAGATCAGATGCGCTTTTAATGCACGGAGCTCCCGCCGAATCCACAATTCTATACATCCGGTCGTGTGTTGCTACGTCACCGAAAATAG
Organism: Actinotignum timonense; assembly: GCF_900155575.1. Lineage (GTDB taxonomy): Bacteria > Actinomycetota > Actinomycetes > Actinomycetales > Actinomycetaceae > Actinotignum > Actinotignum timonense. Next base: position 548,634 of record NZ_LT706966.1, read on the forward strand.
CGGCGCGCTCCGAGATTTCTGGGTAGCGCTGCATCAGGTTATCGACCGCGTTTTTATTAGCACCCGTGATGGAGAGATAACTTGTTTCGCCGCTCACCTGACGGCTAGTCCAGTTACTTAGCACCGCCACACTACTCGCGTAGAGGGAAGCGTAATAGGAAAGGACAAAAACCACAGCCATACCCAATAACGCCATTTTCTGCATTCGCTGTGCCAAGCGCGCGGTGACAGGGTAACGCCGGCTTCCAGGCTGAAGTGCGTAGGCGAGACTCGGAATGCTCAAAGCACCCGCAATCATCGCCGCGTAGTGCCCGTAAGGGAAGATATACAGTTGCCGTGCTGCGACGAAAGCTACGGCGAGCACCGTGCCGATAATCCCAATCCCCAATAACAGCCGCCGTGAAAATATCTCACCGTGCAGTTTTCTGCGGTGCCGGCGCGCCTCGAAGAAAACCGTCGTGCCAGCGGCGAGCACACCACCGATAAGCATGAGAAGAAGCACCGCTACCGCTGTTGAGTTAATGGCTCCCCATTCCGGTTCTTCCCAGCGCTGTTCGACATACTCTCCGAGGGCCCCTGCGAAACTCACGTGTACAGCGGCAGCACTACCCCACCCGAGAATCCCTCCGACCAGGGCGGTCACGGTGGCGGATGCACACGTTGTTGCGGAAGCCTTCCACCGGGTATCACCCAGAGAAAGGAGGATCCGGTAGATCTCACGCCTTCGCGACCGGCCCGATCCGTAGAGAGCCACAATCACCACGCTGAGCATCACCAAGCCAATAAACCATGCCAATTGCGGTGGGATAGCCTGATTGCTGAGTGTGTATGCGCCCATTCGTGCCGACGTTACCGCGGCCGTCGTCGCCTGCCCGCCACCGCGGGTAAGCTCAACTTCAATCGGCGCCAACGATTCATTGGTAAGCCACACATCGGCTTGACCGAGTACCTCCGAGCTATCTGTCAATGCAACGCCGCTTAGCTCCCGAATGGAGGCGGGGTTTTCGGTCACGCCGCTCACCCGGAATTCCGCAGCGGTTCCGGTCTTATCCCCTTCTGCGACCTGAGTATCGACGAGTTCAAGAACATCACCCACGCTCAGGTTTAATTGCCGGGCAGCTTCCACGCTGATGGAGATGTCCCCCGGCCGCGCCGGATAACTTCCCTGGCGCAATACTCCGATGTTTGCCGGGCCGCTGGTCATAGTCACATCAGCAACCGTGGCGCTTTGGGTTTGTGCAGAGAGAAGATTCGCCCGGGTTCGGGAAAGGGCCACCGCGCGCCCGCTGCTCCCAAGCTTTTCCATATAGCTTTGCACTGCGGCATTTCCCGTCACTTGCTGGAAATACGAGCCAAACGAAGCCGTAGCACCGCGTTCCACCGCACGTCCATGTGCGGATACGCAGGCGGCCACCGTGGCCGCTAGCGCTACGGCAATAAGCGCCAGGAGTGCGGTTCGCAAGGTAGCGAAAGAACGCTGCCCCGCCATTTTTAGGATGAGGAGGACGCGCTGTTTACCCATGGTCATGACTCCAGAATCAGCTGATGCTCACTGATGCGAACAATGGCATCGGCATGGGCAGCGAACTGGCTATCGTGAGTCCCCGCAATAACAATAAGGCCCTCTTCGTGAGCAAGGTCAGCGAGTAAAAGAGCTATATGTTCAGTGTTGTCACGGTCGAGCGCCCCGGTGGGTTCATCCGCAAGGAGGATTCGTGCCGAGCCCATTAATGCTCGTGCGATAGCGACTCGTTGCTGTTCACCACCGGAGAGTAAATCAACGTTCCTATACGCGTGCTCTATTAGCCCCACGCGGTCTAAAAGCTCAAGGGCACGTTTTTTATCTTCTTTACCTGAGCGGCCCGTGGTGATCTCAGCCGCTAGAAGAAGGTTGTCGAGGGGTGATAAAAACGGAATGAGAAGATAGTCCTGGAAAATCCGGCACATGACTGATGCCCGCAATTCACGCGGTGGAATGCTGGCAAGGTCTTTGCCTGCGATGACTATTTTTCCCGCGTCAGGTTCTAACTCGCGGGCAAGAATGCGGAAGAGTGTGGTTTTGCCGGAACCGGAAGGGCCCATGAGTGCGTAAAAACGGCCCGGTGAAAAGCTCGCCGTGGCGCCCGAAAAAATAATGCGTTGTTCCTGCTGGGCTTTATATGCGAAATCAAGCCCGATCACGTCTACCGTCATTGCCGCAAGTCTCCTCCGTATCGCCTTTGATTCGCGAGTCCCACACTGCATATGCAGTGACTTACATTACTTATATTCTAACCTATACGCTTCACCCGACTTACCGCGCGCGGAGACCTGGCCCCCGCCCACCCAATCTGATATATTCTTCAACGATCAGGGCTCATCAGCAACCGATGCCCCGATCAACACCCAATACTCACCAACGCGCAGGGAGGCGAAATGACCATCGGAGCAACATTTACTCGCCGCGGCGAAGGCTACAGCCGCGACGCTCGCTATATCACCACGCGCGTGAGCCGCGACAGCACCAGCTTCCCCGTGGAGCCGGGGCGTTACCGCCTCATCGCGGCGCGCGCCTGCCCGTGGGCGAATCGCACGCTGATTGTGCGCCGCTTGCTCGGGCTGGAAAATGCTATATCGCTAGGCATCCCCGGCCCCACCCACGATGAGCGGTCCTGGATTTTTGACCGCGATGCGGGCGGAGTGGATCCGGTGCTCGGAATTCATTTCCTGCGCGATGCCTACCTGGCCCGCGACCCGAATTTCTCCTTGGGAATTACTGTTCCAGCCCTGGTGGATCTTGCTAGCGGCGCCGTCGCCACAAATGATTTTGCGCAGATGACGCTCGATTTTTCTACCGAGTGGCGCGATTTTCACCGCGAAGGTGCCCCAGATCTTTACCCCGCGGAACTGCGCCAGCCCATGGACGCGCTCATGCGCTATATCTACACCGAGATTAATAATGGCGTCTACCGTTGTGGTTTCGCCGGCAGTCAGGAGTCCTATAACCGCGCCTACCTGCGCCTTTTTACCGCACTGCGCAATATTTCCGAGCTGCTGGAGCAGCGCCGCTACCTCATGGGCGATCACATCACCGAGGCGGATGTGCACCTCTTTACCACCCTGGTGCGTTTCGACGCCGTCTACCACGGGCATTTTAAATGCAATGAAAAGAAACTGACCGAGATGCCGGTGCTGTGGGCCTACGCACGCGATCTTTTCCAGACCCCCGGCTTCGGGGACACCGTGGATTTTGAGCACATCACTTCGCATTATTACCGGGTTCATCTGGACGTGAACCCCAACCAGATCGTGCCGCTGGGCCCGGATACCTCCGGATGGCTCAGCCCGCACGGCCGCGAAGCCCTGGGTGGTGCGCCTTTCGGCGGGCCGGCCACCCGCGGGAAACGTTCCACCGCGCCCGGGCCGGTCGCTCCCGGCGAGGAAGTTCCACTGGCCGCGCGCGCCGGGCACTGGGGGAATTTCCACGAAGAACTCGCGCGCACCACAGAAGCCGCGGACAGCCGTGCGCAGGGAACCGAACACAGCCGCACGCAGGGCACCGAACACAGCCGTACGCACGGCAGCAACGGCGATGTTATCCACCCGCGGAACAAGTCCCGCGATTGGAGCGCAATTCGTGGGATACTCAATGTATGAACGAACGCGCAGGAACCCCGGCCCGCCCCGAAGATCTCATCAATGTTGATGAGCTGGTGGCGGCATATTACGATATCGAACCCGATCCGACTAACCCCCTCCAGCAGGTGGTTTTCGGAACTTCCGGCCATCGTGGCTCAGCTTTCGATGGCGCCTTTAATGAAGCCCATATCGCGGCAACCACGCAGGCGATCGTGGACTACCGCAATAAGCAAGGCTATGACGGCCCCATTTTCGTGGGCCGTGATACCCACGGGCTGTCCCTCCCGGCGGAAAAAACCGCTATCGAGGTGCTGGTAGCCAACGGCGCTGATGTGCGGGTGGATGCTCGCGGCTCGTGGACTCCCACCCCGGCGGTCTCGCTGGCCATCCTGGAGGCGAACGGCGCCCCGCACGCGCTGCGCCTGGACGGCCCGGGCCTGGCCGACGGCATTGTTATTACGCCGTCCCACAACCCGCCGCGCGATGGTGGCTTCAAGTACAACCCGCCCAATGGCGGCCCGGCGGATACCGATGCCACGAAGTGGATCGCAGCGCGGGCCAATGAGCTCATCGCCGCGGGGTGGAAGAACATCGCCCGCGTGCCCTATGAGGATGCGGCCGCGAAGGTGGGCACCTATGATTTCCGCGATGCGTATGTCACCGCGCTGGATACCATCATTGATTTCGAGGCGATCCGCACGGCGGGCGTGCGCATTGGCGCGGACCCGATGGGCGGCGCCTCGGCCGAATACTGGCAGGAAATCGCAGACCGCTACGGCATTGACCTGACCGTGGTCAATCCCGAAGTGGACCCGGCCTGGCCTTTCATGACTCTGGATTGGGACGGCAAGATCCGCATGGATTGCTCCTCGCCCTACGCGATGGCGGGCCTGCTCCACCGCATGGAACCGGATGCAAGCGGCCGCGCTCCTTACGATCTAGCCACCGGGAACGACGCCGATTCCGACCGGCACGGCATCGTCACCCCGGATGCCGGCCTCATGAACCCCAACCACTACCTCGCAGTGGCCATTGAATACCTCTTCACGCACCGCCCGCAGTGGTCCGAGCGGGTGAACGTCGGGAAAACCCTGGTGTCCTCCTCGCTTATCGACCGGGTGGTGGCCGGCATTGGCCGCACCCTCGTGGAGGTCCCGGTGGGCTTCAAGTGGTTTGTATCCGGCCTGGTGAGCGGCGAGATCGGCTTCGGCGGGGAAGAATCCGCCGGCGCTTCCTTCCTCCGCAAGGACGGTTCGGTGTGGACCACGGATAAGGACGGGCTTGTGCTCGACCTGCTCGCGGCAGAAATCACCGCGGTAACCGGCAAGTCCCCCTCCCAGCTCCACGATGAGCAGGTGGAACGCTACGGCTCCTCGGCTTACGCCCGGATCGACGCCCCCGCCACGAAGGAAGAAAAGGCCAAGCTCGGCAAGCTTTCCCCGGCGGACGTCACGGCCACGGAACTGGCCGGTGAGCCGATTACCGCGAAGCTGGTGGAAGCACCCGGGAACCACGCGGCGATTGGCGGCCTCAAGGTCACCACGGAAAATGCGTGGTTTGCGGCCCGGCCTTCCGGCACGGAGGATGTCTACAAGATTTACGCCGAATCCTTCCGCGGCCCGGAACACCTGGCCCAAGTCCAGGAGGAAGCGCGCGCCGTGGTTGCGGCCGCGTTGGGTAACTAAGAACGTCACTACATAGGAACGATGACGACGCGGGGCGGGTGGCTGTGCCACCCGCCCCGCCCCTTGCCAACATCCCAATATGGCAGGGAATCCAAAAAGTAGGCGCCAAAACCCGCCGCAATTTTTTTGATGGCCTCGCGAATTTTTTTGGCAGTTCACGACATTTTTNAAAACCATACTTTTTGCGATAGTACTGAACTAAAGCGTCATCGCCAGTATGCAAGACAAGATACCTGGCGCTAGAAAACCTGATGCTATCCAGGAAACAAGAAAAAACGCCGTACATCATGAGAACACCAAATGGCGGCTTCCCTGCACAAGAAGCATCGAGAGCAAATTTTCCAAGCAAAACAGCCGGATGCATTTTATAGGAGCCAGCGGTCCCGCCATTTTTCGGATCGAAATACTTGTCTCTGCGCCGGACATCATCGCACAATACCGAGTACGAGGAAAGACAAAAATACCCGAGAGGAACGTTGCTGTTTTTCGGAAGTACCACCCACACTCGGCAAAGATCTTCGCTATCCGCGCGCAGAGCATGACGGCGCAGCCAGGTTCCGTGATAGTCGCCATCGCCAAGCGTGGAAAAAGACGAAAGATCATGGCCTGCGCTAATTTGGGTAAGCTCCAGGCCATGCTTCGATAACAGGCTCATGCCCGACACAGCGCCAAAATATCCTCAACGAAGGACCCGTGATCGAAATCGGCAACAGGTTCCTCTTCAAAAACCGTCACCGCTCGCTCAGGCAACTCCAATCCTTCCGGGACTTTTTTAGCTATGAAGTGATCGATAATATCGGAGCTAGGAAGATCGGCCCGCTCGCTTCCTTCTACCCGGTTATTCCAGGCAGTAATCCAGGGCTGTTCTTCGTGAGTCATATCCCGAAGCTCCCACCTATCGTGCGGGCTGTAGTAATCCCACACGGCCTCAAGAATCTCTTTTTCATAAAGAGAAAACTCAGCAGGTGAAAAACCGTGACGCTCCTGGGCACGCGCAAGCGGCTCTTCCGTCACCTCAATGGTTTTAGCATGAGCCGAATAGAGGTCGGATATGACAGGTCCGTGCTTCATCGCGTAAAAATGTTCGCGGAAAAGGGGCCGGGCAGTTTCGTAGGCGTACCACCCGTAAGCATAGAAGCACAACTTCTGCAAGGTAATAGCGGGAATGCTTCGCGTAGGAGATTTCCGAATAAAAAACCGCGCAACATCAAAAACGGTGATCATACCTACCCCCTCACAGCCCTTGAAAACCGACAGAGTCTCTTACTCCAGCCTATTGCAGAAATGTGGCGTCGTATACATTACGCACAGCACACTTTTTACGACGACGCGGGGCGGGTGACTGTGCCACCCGCCCCGGTTGATTCCCCGCTAGCGGACTTCGCTCAGCAGGTCGATATCATCATCCTGACAGCCCGTGAGATCGACGGGAATGTCAATATCCTCCCCGCCGTCCTCGATATCCACCTCAAGATGGGTGGCAGGCTTAGCGGGCGCACACCCGGGCACACTCCCTGGATCGGCCACCGCCACAGTCCAGCTCACGCTGGAACCCGGAGCGATGCTGCCAGCTTGGGAGCTCAGTTCCAGATTCTCGGACACGCCATCCCCGGCGGCGTCTTTCAGCTCGATGTCCACATCCGGATGCAGGGTACAGGCCGCCTGTGAAGAATTCGTGAGGGTGAGAATATACGTGCCGGCCGCGCTCTTGTCCGCACCGCTAGCTGCGCCCCCGCCCGCACCCCCGGGCTCGAATCTGGCTGCCAGATTCGCCGCGCCGCACGCNCGGCAGCGGTGGCAGCAGCGGCAAAGAGGGCCGTGAATCGTGTTATTTTCATACCGCCACCCTAACAAGCACCCGCGAAACCGACCGTATTTCGAGGAAAAATGACAAGATTCTCATCCGGCTGTCATTTTTCGCGCCCTCGCCTTGGAAGCGAACGGAACACACATCCACGATCTGCGCGCGGGACTCTAGAATAGATGCGTTAGAAACCTCAATCAGGCGTTCTGAGAAGTCGTAGAAGAAGGAGCCGCATGTCTATTCCCACCCCGCCCGTTGGCGTTGCAGATATCGGAGTGACCGGGATGGCGGTGATGGGCTCGAACCTGGCCCGCAACCTCGCCAGCCGCGGCTACAAAGTTGCTATCCACAATCGCACCGCCGCGAAAACCGAGCGGGTGATGGCCGAGCACGGCAGCGAAGGGGAATTCTACCCGAGCGAATCCATGGCGGATTTTGTGGCCTCGCTGGCCCGCCCGCGGGTGGCCATTATTATGGTCAAGGCCGGCAAGCCCACCGATGCGGTGATTGAGGAGCTCGCCGATCTCATGGAGCCGGGCGATATTATCGTGGACTGCGGGAATTCACTCTTCACCGATACCATGCGCCGCGAAGCGGAGATTTCCGCGCGCGGGCTGCATTTTGTGGGCACCGGGGTCTCCGGCGGTGAAGAGGGCGCGCTCAAGGGCCCCTCGATTATGCCCGGCGGCACCCGCGAATCCTATGATCGCCTGGGCCCCATGTTCGAGGCGATTGCCGCGCGCAAGAACGGCGAACCGTGCTGCACCTACGTGGGCCCCAACGGCGCCGGCCATTTCGTAAAAATGGTGCATAACGGCATCGAATATGCGGATATGCAGCTCATCGCGGAAGCTTATGACCTCATGCGCACCGCCCTGGGCATGAGCGCCGCGGAGATTGGCGACGTTTTCGAGCGCTGGAATTCCACCGAGCTGGACTCCTACCTCATTGAGATCACCGCCGAGGTACTGCGCCAGCGCGATGCCACCACCGGCGCCGCGCTCGTGGATGTGATTGCGGACGCCGCCGCCCAGAAGGGCACCGGGGCTTGGACCGTGCAAAACGCCGCCGCTTTCGGGGTGCCCGCCACCGGGATCGCCGAGGCAACCTTCGCGCGCAGCCTGTCCGGGGACGCCGCCGAACGCGCCGCCGGCCGCGCCCTGCCCGGGCACACCACCGAGGTCACGGTGGAGGATCGCGAGCGCTTCATCGAGGATATCCGCCTGGCCCTCTACGCCTCCAAGATGGTGGCCTACTCCCAAGGTTTCGAGCTCATCCGCAAGGGTTCCCTGGAGAATTCCTGGGGTATTGACCTGGGCGCGATGGCGCGGATTTGGCGCGCGGGCTGCATTATCCGCGCGGCTTTCCTCGACCGCATCACCGAGGCCTACACCCGCCAGCCCGATCTTCCGCTCCTCCTGGCCGACCCCTACTTCAGCTCCGAGATTTCCGGGGCGGTCGAGGCCTGGCGCCGGATTGTGGTATTCGCCGCGCAGCGCGGGGTGCCGATCCCGGCCTTCGCTTCCTCGCTGGCCTACTACGACGGCGTGCGCGCCGAACGCCTCCCGGCGAATCTTATCCAGGCCCAGCGCGATTATTTCGGGGCGCATACCTATCACCGTGTCGACACCGAGGGCGTGTTCCACACCGTGTGGCAGGATCCCGCCCGCCCGGAAGAGCACTGGGACTAGGTGCGCTCAGGCCAGGGCGCTGCGTTTAAGAACGCCAGGGCCGGGCGCGCCAGGGCTAGACGCGTTGGAGCCAAACACGCCGGGTCTGGTCAACGTTTGTTGAGTTATCCACAGATGTGACATATCCCGGGGCGCCATTCCCGCCACACTAACCTTCGGTAGCGTAACCTTGAAGAGTAGTACCGCGGGCGTGGGCCTCCCGAATTCTCAACGGGGTGCATAACTATCCCTCGCCAGTGGCTATACACCACAGCGACTGCACCTCGGTGGCAAGATCCGTTCCACATCTTGCTGCCGAGGTGCTTCTACCCCGCCGCGACCCGCGGGAACGTTAGTAGCACGACGACGCCGCCGCGCTACCGCGCGGCCTGCCGGCCCGAGGTCCTAAGGGGCCAGCACCGCAGATACCCCAAAACCCTGTTTCGTGACAGTGTCTCCAAAAAATGCCACATTAGTTAAGATCTATACACAGCGCGTAACTGGCACAATGCCGCATTATGCACATAGCCTTGAATTAAGGTGTCCCATATAAGTACACTCATGGATGGGTTAGGACTTCCTTCCCTAACGTATTTTTACTCTACGCAAAGGTAAACGATGAAGAAGACAGTTCGCGGCTTTTTCGCGCTTGTGGCTGCCGGCACCCTCGCTCTGGGTGCTTGCTCCAATGACTCGGCCAAGGATACCTCCTCCCCTTCGGCCGCCGCTTCGGAACCCGCCGCTGAGGCCACTTCGGAGGCCCCCAGCAGCGTTTCGATTACGGATTCGCACGGCACCCAGGAAGTTCCGGTCAATCCGGAGCGCGTGGTTTCCCTGGATAACCGCACTTTCGAAACCCTGCATGAGTGGGGCGTCAAGCTCCTCGCGGCTCCCAAGGATGTGATGCCGAAGGACGATCCGTACGTCAAGGATGACTCGGTCGTGAATATCGGCAACCACCGCGAACCGAATTTCGAGGCGATTACCGCAGCCAACCCCGATCTGGTTATCGTGGGCCAGCGCTTCGCCCAGCATTATGACAAGATCAAGGCCGCCGCCCCGAACGCCGCGATTATTGACTTGAATATCAAGCTGCCCAAGGAAGAACAGGATGCGGATGCCAATAAGTCCGGCGAACTCCTCATGGACGGCATGAAGAAGGACGTCGAGGATCTGGGCAAGATCTTCGGCAAGGAAAAGGAAGCCGCTAAGCTCAACGCGGATCTGGATGCCGCGATTGCCGCCGCGCGCGATGCCTACCCGGCCGGCCAGAAGGTGCTGTCCATCAACACCAACGGTGGCAAGATGGGTTACCTCGCCCCGGGCGTGGGCCGTACCCTCGGGCCGCTCTACCCGCTCCTCAACCTCACCCCGGCCTTCGATCTGGGTGAAGGAACCTCGAACCACAAGGGTGACGAAGTTTCCGACGAAGCTCTGGCGCAGGCCAACCCCGAGTGGATCCTCATTATGGACCGCGATGCCGGCGTGGGCGAAGGCAACGAAGCTCACGGTGCTGATCTGGTAACCAACTCCCCCGCCATGGCCAATGTGCCGGCGGTGCAGAAGAAGCAGATCCTGACCATGCCCGCGGATACCTACGTCAATGAAGGTCCGCAAACCTACATCGAATTCCTCAACGACCTGGCTAAGGCCTTCAAGGCCGCCAAGTAGCTCAGGCTAGAGGCTAACCAACCTGCGGGGGCCGGGAACCCGGCCCCCGCAGCATGTACGCCCATGACAACACCACCGCAGAGTTCTCTTTCCTCACGCAGACCTACCGCGAGCAGGCTGCTGCGCGCCCTGCCCCTGACCCTCGGCATTATTATTCTGGCCGGCCTGGTCTACCTATCCATGACCACCGGCACCTACAATATCGCCGAGCACGAAGGTGGCGAATTCATGTACTTCGCCACCCGCATCCCCCGCACCGCCTCCCTGGTGCTGGCCGGCGCCGCCATGGCCATGTGCGGGCTGGTTATGCAGCTGCTGACCCAAAATAAATTCGTGGAACCCACCACCACGGGCACCACCGAATGGGCCGGCCTCGGGCTGCTCGTCGTAATGTTCCTGGTCCCGCATACCTCGCTTATCGAGCAGATGCTGGCCGCCATCCTTTTCGCTTTTATCGGCACCATTATTTTCTTCCTGGTGCTGCGCCGGGTCACGCTGCGCTCCTCGGTGATTGTGCCGATTGTGGGGATTATGCTCGGCGCGGTTGTCAGCGCCATTTCCACGTTCTTCGCCCTCAAAACTGACACCCTGCAAACCCTAGGGGTGTGGTTCCAGGGCAGTTTCGCTAATGTGGTGGCCGGGCGCTACGAACCGCTGTGGATCGTTCTTATCGCCACGGTGCTTATTTTCATCCTGGCCGACCGCCTCACGGTGGCGGGCCTGGGTGAGGATGTGGCCACCGGCCTGGGCGTGAATTACAACCTCATCGTGCTGCTCGGCACCGGGGTGATCGCCCTGACCACCGGCGTGGTCACCGTGGTGATCGGCCGCATTCCCTTCCTCGGGCTCATCGTCCCCAATATTATTTCGCTGCTGCGCGGGGATGATCTGCGCTCCAACCTCCCCTGGGTGTGCGTTTTCGGGGCCGGGATCCTCACGGTCTGCGACCTGGTATCCCGCACCCTCATCGCTCCCTTTGAAATCCCGGTGTCACTGATCCTCGGCACCCTGGGAGCGGCCGTGTTCATCTTCCTTATTCTGCGGCAGCGCCGGAGGCTCTCATGAGCGTCGTCGTACCACAATCTCCCGAAAAATCTTGTGCCACGGGCGCAGCTCCCCGCCACGCGGGTGCCTTCGCGACCCCGCGGGCGCGGCGGCGCTACTGGCTGCTGCTCATCGGCATCGCGCTACTCGGCGTGGCTTTCACCGCGCTCTATTTTGTGTGGAATATTCCGGTGGCGGTGGGAAGCGAGGGCTTCTGGATTATTACCCGGATGCGAGCCGAGGCGGTGTTTTCGATTCTGCTGGTGGCCTTTTGCCAGTCGCTAGCCACCCTCGCGTTCCAGACGGTGACCACCAACCGGATTCTTACGCCGTCGATTATGGGTTTCGAGTCGCTGTATTCGGTGATTCACACCTCCACGATTTTCTTCTTCGGGGTGGCCGGATTCGTGGCTTTCACCGGGGTGCGGGCCTTCCTCATCCAGGTGGCGATTATGGTGGCGTGTGCGCTGGCGCTGTACGGCTGGCTGCTGCGCGGTAAGCTCGGCAGCCTGCATATTATGCTGCTTATCGGCATTATTATCGGCACTGGCTTGGGCTCACTGTCCGCGTTTATGCAGCGTATGCTCACGCCCTCCGAATTTGATGTGCTGTCCGCGCGCATGTTCGGCACCATCGCGAATGCGCGTTCGGATGTGTTCGTGGCGGCGCTGCCGCTAGCGCTCGGGGCGGGCCTGGCGCTCCTCCTCATTTCGCGTTCCCTCAACGCGATTGCGCTGGGGCGCGATGTGGCGGTGTCGCTGGGCGTCAATCACCTGCGGATGCTGCTCATTTCGCTCACACTTATCGCGGTGCTGGTCTCGGTGTCCACGGCGCTGGTGGGGCCGATGACGTTCTTCGGTTTCCTCGTGGCAACCCTCACCTACCAGGCGGCGGATACCTACGATCACCGTTTCCTCTTCCCCATGGCCGCCGTGATTGGTTACGCGGTGCTCATGGGTGGCTTCTTCGTGATGAAAAATATTTTCTCGGCGGAAGGCGTGGTCTCCATCATTATTGAGCTGGTGGGCGGCCTGACGTTCCTCGTCGTCGTATTGAGAAAGGGGCGGTTGTAATGCGCCACCGCAAGAAAACAGCAGGCACGCATCTTGAGGTTCCCGCGCCGGTGCCGCCGGTGGTCTCCCCGCATCTGCGTGCGGCCGATCTGAGCTGCGCCGATCCGATGATCCGTATGGAGGGCACCCGCCGCGATTACAGTTCGGAGGTGCGGATCGGCCCGGTCACCTTGGATATTCCGCACGGCGGGGTGACGGCCCTGGTGGGTCCGAATGGTGCGGGCAAGTCCACGCTACTCACGATGATTGGGCGGCTTATGCGTATGGACGCGGGCGCGATTGCGGTGGCGGGTCTTGATGTGACGACGACGAAATCCGCCGATCTTGCCAAGATTCTCGCGATTCTGCGCCAGGAAAATCACTTCGTTACCCGCCTGACGGTGCGTCAGCTGGTCGGCTTCGGGCGTTTCCCGTATTCGAATGGGCGCCTGACCGCCGAGGATGAGAAGATCATTTCCCGCTATATTGATTTCCTTGGGCTGACCGAGCTGGAAGGGCGCTACCTGGATGAGCTCTCCGGTGGGCAGCGCCAGCGCGCCTACGTGGCGATGGTCCTCACCCAGGAAACCGATTGCGTGCTGCTGGACGAGCCGCTCAATAACTTGGATATTTCGCATTCGGTGCAGATGATGCGCCACCTGCGCCAGGCCGCGGACGAGCTTCACCGCACCATCGTGCTGGTTATCCACGATATTAATTTCGCGGCACGCTACTCGGATCGCATTATTGCCATGCGCGAAGGCGTGGTCATGGATGCCGGCACCCCGGCGGATATTATGACCCCGGAGCGCCTCTCCGCGATTTTCGACGCGGAGATCGACGTGATCCCCGGCCCCTGCGGCCCGGTCGCGATTTATTAGCCTGAGGCGTGCGTGCTGGGCGCAATGAGAATTGCACGGCCCAGCACGGAGATTATTTTCATTCATGTAGGCCCTGCGTTGACCCTGATACAGAACCTCCCGAGGAGTGAACCTGGTTAATGACAAATTAGCCAGTTCATTCCTCGGGAGGACTTTGATGAAACACAAGGCTACACCATCACGGATGGCGACATAAGAAAACTAGACTTCTTCTAATTGCAAAGCCTTAGTTTCTTTCGCGAACATATAGATGCCCGCGCCGATGAAGAGCAATACCGCGAAGATGACGAAGGGCACCAGAACCACTTCCGGGGTCGGTTTACCTCCTCCGATCATCGCTCCCACCATGTAGGGACCGAATATCTTTGCCGTGGCACCTATCCCGTACCCCAGGCCGAGCCCGGTGGAGCGAGCCTCGTTGGGGAATTGCTCGGCACCGAAGGCGTTCAAGATACCGAAGGCGCCGTCACCAAAGGCCATGGCAATGAGGATGCCGATGAAGAAGATAATCCCGGCTGAGTATCCATCCATTTGGCTGGCAAAGGCCGCAATTAGGCAGCCGATACCGCCAAGGACGCCCCAGATCAGCATGGTTGTGCGCCGCCCGATGCGGTCAGAAATCCACGCTGAGCCCAAGCGTCCGAGCAGATCTGCCAGGGAAACACCCATGAACATGTAGACCACCGTGGAGATATCGAACTTGAAGGATTCGCCGAGGATGGCCTGTCCCCAGGACTGAATGGTGAAGGAACCTAAGATGAAACAGAAGGAGCCAAAGGTAACAATCGCCAACGCTTTGGGATACTTGGTGAAAATAACTCCGTATGATGCCGCTTGCTTTTGTTCATAAACAGGAAGCTCACCCACTTCTTCAACGGGAATCTGGAGTGCCCAGGCATAGGCCTTGCGTGCATCTTCCACCCGACCGCGCGACACCAGGTAGCGCGGCGACTCCGGGACGAAGAAGGCCCACGCCACGAGAACAACGGGTACACACCCCAGGGCAATGAGTCCTTTCCATCCCAAGGGTTCACCGAGGAACTTTGTTGCCAAGGACCCTAAGAAAATACCCAGAGGAATGAAAACCGAGGTCAGACCAGAGAGTAAGCCACGCTGTTTCGCGGGAACGAATTCCTGGACATAGGGGATAGAAGTGATGTTCAGACCCCCAACCCCGATGCACACACCAACGCGGTAGAGAGCCAGTAACAGCCATTGACCGGGCGTGATGGTCAGACACAGAGCCGTGAATACCACCAAAACCACGATGCAACTAATGAAAGCGGTTTTACGTCCGAAGCTGTCGGCGAGGCGGCCCCACATAATCGCTCCGACTACGGTACCCACGCCGGAAGCCGCTCCGATGATGCCGGCTTGCATTCCGGTGAGTTCCCAGCCTGGAGTTTTCATCAACAGGGCGATGACGAAGCCAATGAGGAACAAATCGAAGAACTCCGAAATGTTACCCACCACGGTCATGCCGATCAAACTGCGCTGGTTGCGGGTTAGCGGACGGGAGTCAACTTGCTGCATTGCAGTTACAGAACTACTCATCATTAATTCTCCTTTACACGTCGCCACTTCTAGCGCAAGATGTCAGAGTTGTCGGCAGTTTCCAGTTCGCCGTGGCTGATACGGGTTAAGTCACCGTGATGTGTTAGCGCGATCTTCGCGGTTCGCATCCCAATCCGTACCCCGGCATCGAGATCGCCATTGAGATAGCCATACAAGGTACCGCCTACGAAGGAATCTCCGGCCCCGGGCCGATCCATCACGGGCACACGTTCCACGTCGTAGACCTTCTCGCCTTCAGCGGTAGAAGAATAGGTGCCGTCCAGTTGATCCGTGGAAACAACCACCGGAACCTCGAGGAATTCGCGCAGGTCGTGGCAAACTTGCGGGCCGCTACCCTTGAGCCCGAAAACCGAGCCAGCATCCCTGCGGGAACAGAACACGATGGAAGACTTCCGGGCAATCGGTTCTAGCACCTTACGTGCCTGGGCGCCGTCCCACAGGAGGGATCTGTAGTTGACGTCAAGCGCTACTTTGATTTTCCGCTCATGGGCCTGATCAACGAAGTAGGTCAATACCTTAGCGGTTTTTTCCGTCAAAGCAGCAGTGATACCGGTGACGAACACCATCTTGGTATCTAGCATGTCATCCCAGTTGACATCGTCGATGTCAATGTCCCGAAATGGGGTGTGTAAACGGTCATAGGTGACCTTGCCGGGTAGCGGCATCTCGCCTGGTTCAAGGAAATAGAGTGCCACCCGCCCTTCTTTCCGCATCACTACGTTAGACAGGTCGATCCCGGCCGAACGGAATTCCGAGAGAACCCTTTCGGAAAGGCCGCTTTCGGGCAGTACCGTACACCAAGCCGTTTTCTTGCCTAGCTGGGCCAGTAATCCGGCAACATTCGCTTCAGAACACGCGGCGGTCATCTTTAATCCCCGGGAGGAAACGAGGTGTTCTCCTTTGGGGCAGGTCAGCCGAATCTGACCTTCACCAATGGTGGTTAATTCGTACTTCATTGTCGAACTCCTAAACTTGCATTCATAGTGCCGTACCGATTTTGGTAACGATCATGATTGGCTAATACTTCCTCAGCTGGCAGATCCTCAATCTGCCCGAGGCCGGTGGCGATCGCGACGGTGCGAGCCACATCCTCTACCATCACAGCAGCTTGTAGCGCCTTGGCAATAGACGAACCAATAGTGAACACGCCATGCTGCTTCATCAATATGGCAGGGGAATCCCCGATGGAACGGATGACCTCCGCTCCGATTTCATCGCTGCCGATTCTGGCATACCCTCCACAAGGAATAGGGCCGCCGAATTCATCCGCGATGGCTGTTAGGCAACAGGGGATGGGTTTCCCTACCGCCGCAAATGCGGTGGCGTAGCGGGAATGAGTATGAATGACCGATTTGACATCCTTTTTGTGTTGGTAGATATAGAGATGTGAGCTCGTATCCGAGGACGGTCCGTGTTCCCCTTCCACTACCCGGCCGTCGGGAGCCACGACCACCATGTCCTTGGGTGTCATGTCTTCGTAGCGCATCCCCGAGGGTTTAATGACGATGTAGCCGGTTTCCTCGTCAATGGCGGAAAGGTTCCCGCCTGTCCAGGCAACCAATCCGTGACGTGGTAGTTCTAAGTTGCCGGCACACACTTCTTCGCGTAATTGCTCGAGCATAGTTACGGTTACGTCCTTTCTGGGGGAATGACGATAATGTTTGATTGCCTCAGGAGCACCTCAAGATATTCGCGTGCGGCGATGCACTTCGCGATTGAGTCCGGAGCGTCGTCGTTCCACATTTCGAGCATGATTCTGCCACTCCAGTTCTGACGCGCGAGTTCTCGGAAGGCTGCCGGGAAATCGACACATCCCTCGCCCAGCGGTATCCGTCGAGGTTGTCCGGGAAGTACGTCTTTGACGTGCAAAGCGACCATGCGCCCTTCCCCCGCTGCCAATTCGCTGGTTGCATCCCCGCCGTGTTCGGCAATGTTGCCGATATCGGGGTAGATGCGCAGCCAGGGCGAGGGCAGCTGCTCGAGAACTTTGACCACGTCAGGTATAGCTGCGAGGTCGTTCCCATCCACATTTTCGATAGCGAGGATAATGCCGCGTTGTTCCGCGTAGGGTAAGGCGAGGGCAAGAGTTTCCAGGTAGCGTTGCGCCGCATCGGGGTCGTGAGGTTCGTAGTAGGCGTAGTAACCCGCCACTTGCACGACCGGAATACCCATGTCCACACAGAAATCAATCGCTTTCCGGTACAGTTCAAGGGCTCGCTGGCGCATCTGCGGGTCTTGTGAACCAGGCATGACTGCCCGATGCGCCGAAAGACAGATGCCCCCTAAACGGATATGGGCCTGCCTTGCTGCTTCCCGCACGTTCTGCCGTTGGCGGTAATCCCACTCGAGGCGCTTCATGCGCTCGACGCTTTCATCGATGGAAAGATCCACGAAGGAAAACCCAGCTTCCCTGGCGTTGCGGAAAAATACACCCCAGTCATCTGTGCTAGGCAAGGCTTTTTCGTAGATTCCCAGGGTGACAGTGGATTCTTTTCGCTGCGTCACGCGTTCCACACCTGCCTTATCTTGGTTTGCAGGGCGGTGGCGGCCGCCAGGGGATCTTCGGCCTGGGTGATAGTGCGACCCGCGATGATGATATCCGGGTATTGCCCCGAGAATGCGTCGAGGTCAGCCACGCTCATCCCTCCGGTGATAGTTACCGTGAAACCGAGTTCCTTCAACTGCGCGATGCGTTCGAAGTCATGAGGTCCCCAGGTGAGTTTCCCCGCGGCTTCCAAGTCACGCGAGCGCTTCACGATGGCGTGTTTCACCCCAATATCCGCCCACTTCCGGGCTTTTTCCAGGGTGTAGTGTTCCTCAGCCAGTTCCACTTGCACCTCGCCGTGGAAACCTTCGGCTACCTTGACCACCTGTTCAATAGTGGTCAGCGATGCACCCGCCACGCAGGACACCCACGACGCTCCCGCCTCGAAGCAATTCCGGGCAATGAGGGAACCCGCTTCCGCGATGCGTACATCGGCCAGAATCGGTTTTTCGGGAAACAAAGCGCGGATTTCTCGCACTGCCCGTAGGCCTTCATTGATAATCAAGATGGTGCCGCACTCGATAATGTCAATCTGGGAGTGCGCTTTTTGCAGGGGCGCCAGCGCGTCTTCCATAGTTAAGGTATCGAGGGCAATTTGCAGTTGTGGCCGCATCTTAGCTGTCCTTACGCATGGTGAAGAAGCGCTGCGCGTTGTACATCAGCAGGTCTTCCACGTAAGCGCGATCAAAACCTTCGTCGAGCATGCGAGGTCCATCCACGGCAGGATTGAAGTCAACCCCTGTCACGGAACCGTAGGCTTTCTGATAGGAGGCCTTACCCGAGTCGGTTCCCAGGATAATCCGCTTGCCGTATCCCAGTTTTCCAAGTTCGCGCAGCTCCATGATCCGGTTGGAATCCGGTTGGTACTTGATTCGGTGAGTGCCGTCAATCTCCAGCCAGGCTCCGGTATCGAGGATTTGCTTCAAATACCACACATCGGCATTGCGCTGGATGTGGCCGATGGCAATCTGGTCCGCCGGCACACCGAGCTTAATGAGCTCCCGAGCCTGTTCAATCCCGCAGGTGCCGTACGTGGTGTGCGTGTTAATCGGTGCACCTGTCTCAATGGAAGCAATAGCGCATGCCCGCATGCACTTGTATTCAAAATCGGTAATCATGCCGTAGGAAGTCGCGACTTTGATACACCCGGCCTTCATCTTGGTGCGTTCCACGATAGGCCCGGAGTAGTCGAAACGGTCGATACCTTCTGTAATGTCTTTAATCAACAGGTCGGCAATCTGGTTGACCGTGTAGCGGCTGACCCAGTGCGAACGGGTCTCGAGGTAGACCTTTTCGCGGTGGAAACCGGTGCAGGCAATCACCTGCAGATTCGGCACCCGGTTATTAACTTCCAGCAACTTCTCCAGGTCACGCCCCGAGTTAGCCGGACACATGTCCACAACCGTGCCGCCGTGAGGACTCCACTTCAGCGAAGCCTCGGCAAAGTATGTTCCTTCTTCGACGGCCTTGTCCACATCCGCCAGCAAATGATCGGGGTCAATGTACACTTCCCCGGCTCCCGTACGAATCAAGTGGTCATGCGCATTTACAACCCCGAGGGTCTCCGGCGCCACATCACCTTTGATTGTGCGTGCGTAACTCATTGCATTCTCCTTTGATTGCAACTGACTACCTCTATCTGAGGCCTGGCATTCAGCGTAGATAGAGTTTGTCAAGCAGAAAAGGAGTATTTTGAACATATGTTCCGTGAATTGATGAATGAGCACCAGATTCACGCCGAATAACGGCGATAATCATCACTCCGAAAGTGGTGCTATCAGCTATGCTGAACATATGTCCAAGGAAGCACATACTATTTATGACCGCGAGCACCTCGAATTACTCCTGGAAGTTTCCAAAAGGTACTACCTTGATAATGCCAAGCAAAGCGACATAGCTGCTGAAATTGGCTACTCTCGAGTGACGGTTTCCCGGTTATTGGCACAGGCTCGCGCGGCCGGGATTGTGAAAATAGAAATTTCCCATCCCTCGGCACGTCTCCTTGGTTTGGAGCAACAGCTACTCGATACCTACCAGCTCAAGGAAGTACGAGTGGTCGCCACCAGCGAAGCGGACACTAAATCTGCCATTGACTCCGCCGCGGCAGATGTGTTGCTGGCACATTGCAACCCTCGTTCTACCGTGGCAATTTCTAATGGTCGCGCGGTGGCCGCTACGGTAGCGAAACTGCCCCGACGCACCTGGACCTCGTCTTGTGTCGTTCCTATTCTGGGAATGACCGGTTCGGGACTCCCCTTCATAGATAGCCCGGATTTATGCCGAGCCGCCTCGAAGAAACTCGGGGGCAACCACTGGGTTCTTCCCGTACCGCTGGTGTTTGAAACCGAGTTAGCTGCGCAGGCGATGAGCCAGGAACCATCGGTGCATCGCACCTTGGATTTAGCCGCTCGTGCCGATGTGGCATTGGTGGGAGTCGGGGCGGTGTCCATAGCTGGTTCTAGCCCCTTGCTGCGCAAATGGATCACCCATCCGATTCAACGTGAGCTGGCTCGGAAACACGCGGTGGCGCACCTCAACGGGCACTACCTTAACGCCCAGGGAAAGCATGTTGATGTGTCCTTGTGCCGCCGTACCGTGTGCCTCCACCCCTCTAAACTGCGCGATATCCCTTTTGTGGTGGGGGTGGCTTACGGCACGGAAAAGGTTGCCGCTATAGAAGCAGTGCTGGTGGGTGGCTATCTTGACGCCTTGATTACCGACGATTACACCGCTGCGGCTCTCGTTGAAGAGGTCTAACTCGCCGGTGGCTTATCGATCACCGAGCCGTTCACGGAGCGGAAGTCCCAGACGGTGCGGCAGGCCATATTTTCCTCCCGAGCCTGTCCGTCCGGCCCGCGCACTCCCTGAGTGAAATCGGGGCTTTCCACCATGTAATCCACGTATTCGATCACCCCGGTGCGCCGGTTATATCCCACGCTGCCCGCGAGAATGACCCAGTCGCCATCCTGCGCGCAGGTATCCATGAGCTGGGTACCCAGTGAAGGAAGTTTCGTGCCTTGACGCAGTTCCCCCGATACAACCCCGCGCTCATTTTCGGCGCCGTAATCGGCGCTGCGAATCAGGAACCGCATATCGTCCTTCGAAAGCGGCGCCAGGCTCGCCTTATTGGGAGGCTGCCCGTTGATGGTATATTCGAGCACCTTATCCCCGTCATAGCGCTGCACCAGCTCATTGACGCTGAGTCGCGAAGCCCAATCATCCAGGCCAGAGCTGTTATTGGTGCGCAGCACCCCGACCTCGAACTCCGTCATGCCATCGACCGCACGCAGAGCTTCCGCCATGATCGCCTCCCCCGATGCGGGTTCCGCACCGGGCGAGCCAGCCGCAGCAGGCGAGGGCGCTGCATTGCTTGATGACCCCGCCGCGCCCGCCGTTGGGGTAGCGCTTGCCGAACCGGCCGACGGTGCCGGGGTGCTTGCGGCCTGCTGCGGCGTCGTCGTGCTACTACAGGAAGCGAGGGCCGCAACCGCGCAGATTCCCGCGACGCTGCGGAAAATATTCTTTCGTGCCATACCTCATGCTACCGCCGCACGGCGCGTAAGTGTGACGGGCACCGCAACCCGGCGCGCCCGCACCGTTCGAGCACCGCCCACACCGTTGCGCACCGCCCGCGCCGTTGCGTCACCGCCCGCGCCGTCCCAGCCCCATTGCGCCCCGCACCCAAGAAACATTCACCCGCCGTCCAGCTTCCTTGCCTAGAATCGTTTTTTATGAACGACGCCGCACCCGCGCAGCGGGACTTTGACTCGACCGCGCCCGGCCCGGCGCCCACCGCCCCGGCCCCCGCCGCAAGCAAACCCGCGCAACGGGAACCCGAGTCCCTCGCCCTGACCGATCCCGCCACCGACCCCACCACCGGCAACGAGCACGTGCCCGCGAGCGACCCGGCCCTTGGGCTCAGCGCCGCGCAGGCCGCCCAGCTCGCCGCGGAGGGCAAGGCGAATACCCTCCCGGACCGCTCGGGGCGCTCGGCCGCGCAGATTGTGCGCGATAACGTTTTCACCCGCATTAACTTCATGCTCGGCGTGCTATTTATTGCCGTGATTCTCACCGGTTCGTGGATCAATAGCGCTTTCGGCCTGCTCATTATTGCGAACTCGATTATCGGCATTATTCAGGAGCTGCGCGCCAAGCACACCCTCGATTCCCTGGCGGTTATCGGCGAAGCACATCCGCGAGTGCGCCGCGAGGGCGAGGTGCACGAAATCGCGCGCGAAGAGGTGGTGCTCGGCGATATTATCGTGGTCGCCGCCGGCGAGCAGGTCGTGGTGGACGGCCTCGTCACCGAAGCCGATTACCTCGAGGTGGACGAATCGCTCCTCACCGGCGAATCCGATTCCATCCACAAGGAACCCGGCGCCGCGATGATGTCCGGCTCCTTCGTCTCCTCCGGCTCGGGCAGCTACCGCGCCACCCGCGTGGGCGCCGACGCCTACGCCGCCAAACTCACCTCCGCCGCCTCGAAATTCTCGCTCGTCGATTCCCAGCTGCAAAACGGGATCGACCGCATCCTCAAAGCCATCACCTGGGTGCTGGTGCCCGTGGGGCTGCTGACCATCTGGGGCCAGATCCGCGTGGTGGGCCTGGATTGGGCCGCCATCGGCGCGCACTGGCGCGACATCGTGCTCTCGGTCACCGGCGCGCTGGTGCCGATGATCCCCGAAGGCCTGGTGCTCATCACCTCGACCGCTTTCGCGCTGGGTGTGATCCGGCTCGGACGCCTGAACGTGCTGGTCAATGAGCTGCCGGCCATCGAAGGCCTCGCGCGCGTGGATACCGTCGCCGTGGACAAAACCGGCACTCTTACCGAAAATACCCTGCGTTTCGCGGGGCTCGAGTTGGTGCCCGGCGCGGCTGTGAGCAGCGGTTCTGATTCCGGTTCTGATTCCGGCGGCGCGAGTTCTTGCGCCGGTTCCAGTTCCGGCACCGCGCGGGAACAGCACGACGACGCCGCCACTTCCGCCGCGCGCGCTCAGGCCACCGCCCGGGAAGCCCTGGCCCAGCTGGGCGNAGTCATATCCGGCGATAATGCCGCGGCGGTCGGTGCGGTGACCACGCAGCTCGGCGTCGATGTGGGCACTCCCGTGGACGCGCGCACCATCCCGGAGGCGAGCTTCGCGGAAACGATCAACGAGAATGCCGTATTCGGGCGGGTGACCCCGGATCAGAAGCGCGCCATGGTCGCGGCGCTGCGCGGGGCGGGACACACTGTCGCGATGACGGGCGATGGCGTCAATGACGTACTCGCCCTCAAGGACGCCGACCTGGGCATCGGCATGGGTTCGGGCACCTCCGCCACTCGCTCGGTCGCGAAAATCGTGCTCCTCGACGATAAATTCGCCTCCCTCCCACATGTGGTGGGCGAAGGCCGGCGCGTGGTCGGAAATATCGAACGCGTGGCGCGGCTTTTCCTCACCAAAACGGTGTATTCGGCGGTGCTCGCCATCGCGGTGCTACTCTTCGCACTGCCCTATCCCTTCGTACCAATTCACGTGACGATCACCGGCTGGTTCACCATCGGCATCCCGGCCTTCCTCCTCTCCCTGCCGCCGAATAACGACGCCGCCCGCCCCGGTTTCGTGCAGCGCGTCATGCGTTTCGGTTTCCCGGCGGGCCTGATCGTGGGGGTTGCGACTTTTATTACCTACGTCATGTTGTACGACGGCGCAGCTAGCTCGGCATATGCGACTCAGGTGTCCACCGCGACGCTCCTGACGATGATTATTGCCTCCTCGTGGGTGCTCGTGGTGGTGGCCCGGCCCTATGTCTGGTGGAAGATTCTTCTTATTTTGCTGCCGCTGGTGGGTTACGGGGTGATTTTCCTGTGGCCCCTCACGCAGCGCGTGTTCATGCTGGATTCCTCTAACTCCGGGGCGATGGCCCTGGGCACGCTGGTGGGTGCGGTTGGCGCGGCGCTAATCGAGGCGCTGTGGTGGTTCTTGGGGCTACGCTTCGGGGAGCCGGCTCGGCTCTGGCAAAGCGCGGAGCAGCGGGCCGCGCAGCGCACCCAGGCTGAGCTGCGTAAGAAGGCGACGGCGGAGCGGCGCGCGGGGGATGGCGCGAGGGTGAGTGTGGCGGCTGCGGTGAAGTAGCACGGGCTGAGCTGCGCGTGAGGCTGGACGCGCGTGACACTGAATGCGAGCGCGAAGTAGCGGATGTTTCTCTGCTGGCCGAAGGCCCCTGAGCTTGGCAAACGCGAAACTTGCTTGCCGCTCCCGGCCGCTCTCTGATTGAATGAATGTGGCTTGGCTCGTGTAACCGGGCGCTCCGGCATATCCGGAGGCGCGCGGAAAGCGGCTAGCCACCTGTCACATCGGGGGCGTTTTCGCCGGTTACCGTACGCGGTCAGCGCGTGGAGTTGCCGGGCGCCGCTCCCGCGCATCGTTAGGATTTATCGTGAGCGAAGAAGACGCAACCCGTTCGCCGCAGGGCGGCGAACCCACCCGAGCTTTCCCTCCGCACGGCTCCGAGAACACCACTCCCGGCACGGGCAGCGCGCCCGAAGCCGCCGGCGCAGCTGATGCTGCCAGCGCGCCCACCCAAGCTTTTTCCACGCCCAGCTCACCTTCGGGCGATTACCCCACTCAGGCCTACGGTGCACCTACCGCCGCTTATCCCGGTCAGGGCCAGTATGGCGCCGCCGGGCAGGGCGGGCAGTACGGAGCCGGACAACCCGGGCAAGCCGGGCACTACGGCGGCCCCGCATATCCGGGAGCTCAGGCCGGCGCCGGCACCGGCACCCAGTATCCCGGCCAGGCTGGCCAAGGCAATCACTACGGCAGCCAGGCTGGTTACCCGCAGCGGGGTAATTATCCGGGTCAGGCCCCGCAATACGGTTCCGGCCAGGGCGGGCAGTACGGCGGCCCGGGCTATCCCGGCGGGCAATATGGCGGCGCCGGCTACCCGGGCGGCTCGGGCAATCAGTACCCCGGCGCAGGTGGCCCGAACGGACCTGGCGGCCCGAATGGTCCGCGCGGGAGTTATCCGGTCGGCTACGGTCAGCAGCCCAAGCAGAGCAAAACCGGCCTGTTTGTTGGTATCGGCGTGGGAATCATCGCGTTGATCGCTCTAGTTGTTGGCCTTATTTTCTTCCTCAACCG
Source organism: Actinotignum timonense (assembly GCF_900155575.1). Taxonomy (GTDB): domain Bacteria; phylum Actinomycetota; class Actinomycetes; order Actinomycetales; family Actinomycetaceae; genus Actinotignum; species Actinotignum timonense. The sequence goes on from NZ_LT706966.1 coordinate 573,300, forward strand.
GGATAAGGCCAGCGATGATGCGCAGCCCGATCCCAGCTCGGTTCCTTCGGTTAGCGCACCCGCCACCCCGGACGCCACGGCCGCTCCGGAAACCAGCAAGGCACCCATCCTTGATTCGCCTACCACGCCCGCCCCCGCACCCTCCGGTGACTCGGGCAGCTCAACAGGTAAGGACGGCAAAGAAGGGCTGACCTACACCTACCCGCCGGAAAAAATCGCAGCGCTCTTCGATACCTTCCTCAAGGACCCGAGCTTCACCGCAGCATTTGGTAAACCTGCGCGTGACGACGTCGGCACCTGCATCGGCAATGCCGCACAGGGCAAGCTATCCGACCAGTTCATCGATGTCATCGAACGCGCCAGCAAGGGCGACATCATGGCCGGCAACGAAATTGAGGACCCCAAGTTCATGACTGACCTGCTCAACTTCATCCTCGTCATGGACTCCTGCGGAATAGATATCACAATGCAGTAGGGGCGTCGCCCTCATCAGCACCCCCGTGGGCCTATTGCGCATTCATTCACCCGGGCGCCGATTCCTTTCACGGAATTAGCGCCCGGGTGCTTTGCATTCTGGCCCGGGCCGCTACCTCGCCGCCGCGGCTCGCTGGCCCAACCGGCTGGCTCCGCCCGCCGCCTCGCCGGACTTGCTCACCGTCCCGGACTTTCTCACCTCCCCGGCCCACATCACTGCATATTATGCGCGTGGCCACATAGGCGTCGTCGTACATGCCCTGCATCACAGGCCGTACCCTGCCGAAAACACGGGCGGGCAGGTACACTCAGAGCCCCAAGGAGGTTATGTTATGCATAATAATAATTATTATCATTGTGAGCACGGCGACCACGCCGGCGGGCAATGCACCTGCGCTCAGCGCAGTTCTGGCGCCTCCGCCGCATCGGCGTCGGAGGAGAGCACGCCATCCGAGGAGGATGGCGAATCATTTAGCGTGGCCGGCCAAAACGGCGAAAATGGCGAAGTTAGCGAGGATGGCGACAACGCGCACCTATGCCACCTGGCTCGTACGCCCACCGCGGTAGCTCCCGCTGCCGGTCATGATCATGCCAGCGGCCATGAGCACGGGCCCGGGCATGTGCACGGCGCCGGGGCGCAACGCGGGCGCATCGCCTGGGCGCTCGGTATTACTTTCTCGATTCTGATCGCCGAGGTGATCGGGGCGTTCTGGCTCGGCTCGCTGGCCCTCCTTGTGGATGCCGGCCATATGCTCACCGATAGCGCCGGCCTGGTCATGGCGCTGGTGGCCGCTCACCTCACCACCAAACCCGCAACCAACCGCCGCACCTGGGGTTATGCTCGGGCGGAGATTATTTCCGCGTGCTTGCAGGCGACGCTGCTCCTCGGCGTGGGTATTTTCGTGATCATCGAAGCGATCAAACGCCTGACCGACCCGCCGGAGATGCCGGCTGCGCCGCTGCTGATTTTCGGCATTATCGGCCTGCTGGGCAATATCGCTTCCATGCTGATCCTCTTCACCGGGCGCGGCGCCAGCCTCAATATGAAGGCCGCCTTCCTGGAAGTTTGCAATGACGCGCTCGGTTCGGTTGCGGTGATCGTGGCGGCGGCGTCGATCTACTTCACCGGCTGGGGCGGCGCGGACGCGATTGCCGCGATCCTCATCGGAATTCTTATTATTCCGCGTGCGCTGCGGATTCTGTCCACTGCGCTCAACGTGTTGATGGAGGCGACGCCGCAGGGCCTGGACCTGGACGAAGTGCGCCAGCATATGGAGAATCTGCCGCACGTGATTCGGGTGCATGATATGCATGCGACGACGGTCGCCACCGGGCTGCCGGTGCTCAGCGCCCACGTGGTGGTTGAGGATGAGTGCTTCTTCGACGGGCACGCCCCGCGGATCCTCGATCAGCTCCAGCAGTGCGTCGCCGAGCATTTCCCGGTCAAGGTGGAGCATTCCACTTTCCAGCTGGAGCCGGCCGAGCATAGCAAATGTGAGTACGTGCCGCATGGGTAGAGAGTGGCGCTAAGCGCGGGCGGTGAGTAAGCACTGGGCCGCGAGCATCTATACCGCGAGCGTGACCGAAAGCAACCGCAGACCGCTGATAAGAACCGCAGACACGTGTGGGGGCACCCCAATCGGAGGTGCCCCCACACGTGTTTTTGCTAGTGCCTTAGCGGGATAGCGAGCCGGCAGAATAACCGGCAGAATAGAGCACCGGCAATTAGCAAGCAGCCCTAAGAATTCTTGCGGCGAGTAGCCACGAGGGCTCCGCCTGCCAGAACAAGCATGCCACCCAGAGCGAAGGGCGCCGCCGCATCACTACCGGTATGGGCGAGGGAACGGCTGCCCGCCTTGGCTACCGTGCCCTGCTTGCCGGGGGTAGCGGTCGCACCGGTTGTGCCGGGCTGGCTGGGTTCACCAGGAGTTCCGGGAGTTTCAGGCGTGCTGGGCGTCGTACCCGATGCCTGCCCAGGCTGACCGGGGTCACCAGGCTGGCCCGGGTTGCCCGGCTGACCCGGAGTTCCAGGCTCACCCGGCTCCGGAGTTTCCGTTCCAGGCTCAGGCGCAGGTTCCGGTGCCGGCTCGGGCTTCGGCTTGACGGTCAGCTTCGCTGTCCGAGTTACCGTGGCACCCTTCTCATCGGTCACCGTGAAGCTCAAATCATAGGTTCCCGGGGTATTCGGGTCATAGGCATTATCCGGGCTGGGCACCGCGGTGCCGCTGGAGGACACCACCATATCCGCGGGATCGAAAGGATCACCCACGGTGATGGTCATATCCTTGAGGCTCAGCTCCGGAGCAGCTTCGATGATGACCCAAGGTTGCTTGACAACTAGCTGCGCCGTCGCCGTACGTTTCACACCCTGCTCGTTCGTCACCGTAAAGGTGAGAGTGTAGGTACCGGGAGTCTTCGGATCGTATACGTTATCCGGGCTGGGCACGGCCGTGCCGCTGGAAGAAACCACCATATCCACCGGATCGAAAGGCTCACCGGCCTTGATTTCCACGTTCTTGAGCGTGAGCTCCGGGGCGGGAATGAGCGGGGTCCAACGCTTCTTGACGATCAGCTTCGCGGTGCGAGTAACCATACCGCCCTTGCTGTCCTTCGCCGTGAAAGTGATGGGGTATTCGCCAGCAACAGCATTGTCATAATCGCCCGCGGGCGTGACAGAGCCACCGTTGGCCGGATCGGTCAGATCCTTGCCGGCAAAATCCGTGGCGGAGACGACCATATCCGAAGGAGTGAATGCCTCACCCTCCCAAATCTCGATGTTCTTCACCTCGAGGGCCGGCTCCTTGGCCCACGCCGCGGTCAGATTGACCACGTTTTGCCGGCGGTATCCCAGCAGCCGGTTCGGGTCAATTTCGTCGAAACGGTAAGGTTTATCCACTGTGTACACGTTGTACTTGTAGGGCGGCTCGACGGCCGGAATATTGAGAGTGCTCTTCCCAATCCACCCGAGGAAGGTGTAACCCTCGCGCACCGGGTCCGTGGGCTTCTGCACGGTGCCGTGCGGGGTGATGAACATGCTGTAGAACGAGCCATCCTGGGCCTGATGCAGCGGATCGGTCGGAATCTTATCGGTCCAGGTACCGCCGTTGAGGTCATAGGTGGCGTAATTGAACTGTTCGTAGGAGATCTGCTGGAAGTAAATATTTTCGGTCGGTTTCACGTCCTTCACGTGGTACGTGAGGACGGCGTCCTTCCCGATCCCGGTCACGCTCTGCTCGAGGTTATCGGGGTAAAGCAGATCCGAGCCCGTGCTGGTAATCTTCCAGCCCGGCTGCATAACGATCTGACCGTTGAGCACCCAGCCCGCCGGAATTCGCTTGTAGTTGTAACGCTTGGCCGGGTCGCTCGGATAGGTAATACTTTCCGAAGGGTTATCTGGATTGTGAGCGGTGAACTCAAATTTTTGTATCTTCTCACCGATCACGTAGTTAAAATCAACAGACTGAGGCGCCGCCTCCGCCCGCAGGGGTTGCCCAACGACGACCATCGCAATAGCAGCGATCACCGCCAGCACCCTCGAAAGGTTTCGCGTGAGCATGTGGTGTGTCCTTACCTTAGATGAGTGATGAGTAAACTCAACTCAAGTAAATCACAATTGGAGAGTTAATTCTTAAGGTATTCAGCGTTTGCGCAGGTCGCGGCTGTGTGATTGATCATTTTCACAAAAGTTTTATGTTGATTTTACGCCGCGCAGTTTTACGTAACATAAATAATATTTTGCAGATTTTTGGAGCGCTTGCGTTTATGGCGCAGTTTCGTGCGGTACGACGGCGCAGCTGCGGCGACGGCGCAGCTTCGGCCAGCAATGTCACTTCGGCCGACGGCGCAGCTACCGGCCGGGGAAGCTGGGCACCGGGGAATGCCTCAGGATGCAAATTGGGGACCATCGGAGTCGCGTAGTGCAAATCCAGAGCAGAAATCCGGCCAAAATAGTGCGTAGATTTGCACCCTGTTGTGGGCTCGCTGTTGAAGCTTCACCTACGGGGCTAATAGACAAATGGTGGGTCTTATACCGGGAGTTTGCCCTGTCATACCAACGAAAAGTCGGCCTTATTGAGGTCGGGCACCTCAATAAGCTTGCTTCCTTGACATCCGTTGCGTGACATGCCTTGACGGAAAACTCGTTCCGTCCGGGCTGCCATGCGCCACAGCCACGGGGTGGGCAGAGGCGTCAGAGCCGCTTTCTGGGCCGTGTAGGCGCCATAGTGCGCGTTAGAGACACGAAATCGGGGACAAACGGTGCTCTCCCTCGCACTTCGTTTGTGTACCCGATTCGTACGGATCTGATCCGGATCCAAGCCAACGACACGCCGTCATTAGACCCACTTTTGGGGCTGCGGACTGTTTATTGGACATTATCGCTTAAAACCGCTTGACGATGCTCCACAATCGTTAAACCATCGAACTTCAAGGTAATACGCTTCTGGTTATAGAAGAACATATACTCGTCTATCGCCTCGCATAACTCATCGGTTGTAGCCCACTTCTTCCCGTGATAAATCTCGGTTTTCATCCGCCCGAAAAACCCCTCACAAGCAGAATTATCCGGACTACACCCCTTCTTCGACATCGACCGCGTCAACCCGTAACGCCGCGTAAGCTCAATCCAGGACACAGACCGGTAGTGGACTCCCCGATCCGAATGGATCACGAGTGGATGCTCACTCTGGCCGGCTTGTAGCTCGTTTAGACGCTGGTGCGGGAGGGTTGCCAGGGCGTTTTCAAGGGAGGAATCAGCCAACACTGAGGTTGGGTGTAATCCCCTCGTATACGCCACGACTTTCCCGTCATAACAGTCAATAATCGGGGAGAGATAAACCTTCCCGTTAGCTGCGTGGAACTCGCTGATATCCGTGAGCCAAAGCCGTCCGGGCTCATCAGCGTGGAAGTCACGCTCGACTAGGTTTTCCGGTGCCGGGCTGATCTCCCCGCCGTAACTAGAGTACTTCCGGCGTGCTTTGGCATACCTGACCGGGATTTCCTCTNCCGCGCGCCACCACGGCGCCGTCCACCACCACGAGCGCGCCGACGGGCACATCCCCACCCGCCGCGGCCCGTGCCGCCAGCTCCATCGCTTCGCGCATAAATAGCTTTTCCGCCGCCCGCATATCGCCGCACCTATCCTCAGGCGTGTCCTCGGGCGCATCCGCACTCCCCCGCGAATCGGCTCGCATATCTCCCCGCATGGCTCCATTGTGTCACGAGCCCCACGGCGAGCCGCCTGTGTCACGAGCCTCAAGCCGAGCCGCCCGCGCGCGTCGCCCGCCGGGTACCGCTATCCTTAAAGCATGCACATCCTCGAAATTGACCACCCTCTGGTCGCGCATAAACTCTCTGTCCTCCGTGATGAAACCACCCCGTCGGCAATTTTCCGGCAGCTAACCGAGGAGCTTGTGACTCTCCTCGCTTATGAAGCCACCCGGAATGTGGCGGTGCACGAAGTAACGGTCACCACCCCGGTGGCTACCACAACCGGCGTGAAGCTGGCCCGCCCGGCGCCCATCGTCGTTCCGATTTTGCGGGCCGGCCTGGGCATGCTGGAAGGAATGACGAAGCTCCTTCCCACCGCCGAAGTTGGCTTCCTCGGCCTGCGCCGCGATGAGGAAACTCTCGAGGCCGTCACCTACGCTAACCGCCTCCCGGATGATCTGACCGGGAGGCAGTGTTTTGTTCTTGACCCGATGCTGGCCACCGGCCACACCATCCACGAATCCATCAACTACCTGCTCGAACGCGGCGCGCGGGATGTCACCTGCGTGTGCCTGCTGGCCACCCCGCAGGGCCTGGAGGAAGTGAAATCGCACCTGCCCGAGGATGCGGACGTCAAGATCGTCGTCGCTTCCATCGATGAGGGCCTCAACGAGAAGGCCTACATCGTGCCGGGTCTGGGCGATGCCGGGGACCGCCTGTACGGCGTCGTCGACTAAAACACCAGAACCACGCGGGTGAGCACCGTTTACACGGTGAACAGTGCTCACCCGTTCCGGTTTTAAGAACGACGACGCCGCCTCCTGGCCCACGCCCCACTTAGAGGAGGTCGCTGGCCAGGGTGCCGGCCGCTACCGCGAGAAGCAGCACGCCAAAGAGGATGGTGGCGATGCGATCAGGAATGCGCCGGCCAGCGGCTTCCCCGCCGATGCTTCCCAACGCCGAGCCGGCAGTGAAAAGCGCGACGACCAGCCAGTCCACATCGAGGCCGGCCGCGAATTGCGGGATGCGGCCGAGCCCGGCCACCGCCATATTGATGCTCATGACGAGCAGCGAGGTGGCGCTCGCGTAGCGGGCGGGCATGCGCAGCAGCAAGATGAGGGCGGGGACCACCACGAAGCCGCCGCCCACTCCGAAGAAGCCGGAGAGCGCTCCCGCGCCGAAAGCTCCCAGGACGGTGACGAGGTAGGTGTGCCAGCGCGGGGCAGAGGCGGGAGGGTTTTCCGGCGCGGCTAGCTTTTCCGGAGTGTCCAAATTTTCTGGCGCGGCACCCACACGTGATTCGCTACCCGCACGCGTGCCAGCACCATCGCGAGATTCGCCGTCCGCACCCGATTCGCCGCCCGAACGCGCGGCGCGCCAGAACATGCTCAGCGCCACCACCACGAGCAGAGCGCTCAGCGACCACACCAGGACTTGCCCGGATACCGCGCCGGCGAGGAAAGCTCCCGCCAGAGTTCCCGGGATGCCCACCAGGGCGAATATCAGGCCAGTTCCCCAGCGCACGCGCCGGGCCAGGGCCGCGGAGATCATGCCGACTAACGACGTGACCCCCACGATAATGATGGATTCGGCGGAAGCTTGGTGCGCGCTATGCCCGAAAATGGTGAGGAGAATAGGGATAGTGAGGATGCCGCCGCCAGCCCCAAGCAGGCCAACAACGAAACCGACAGCAATTCCAACTCCGCAGGCAAGCACAGCGTCACTCTATCGCAGCGTCGCGCCGCGCCGGCCTATCGCCGCAGCGCCCCGCGCTCGCGCCGCGCCGGCGCTGGCCTCCGCCGATGCAAAGTCAAGGCGCCCCTAGTCGCGATTCGCCCACCAGCGCCAAATAATGACGGCAACACCCACGGCAACCGCGGCGATTCCCACCCAGCGGATAATGGATACCGCCGTCGGATCCGCGGCGGGCGCGGCAAGGAGCTCGCCCGCCAGGGATGCGGTGAGGGCCGGAGATACGGTGAGGCCGGCAAGCTGCGGCGTCGTCGTTATGAGCAGATCCATAACGCAACTCTAACGTGACCATCGCCCGCGGGCCGCATCTCACGTAGAATCTCGAGGGTAAACGGCATCACCCTGCATAGAAGCGAGAAGACGAGGACTTATGGCTAAGAAGAACCGCAAGAAGGATTCGGCGACCCCGAAGAAGAAGCGCGCGATTATTCCTTTCGTTGAACGGCCTTTTGAGGGGCTGGATGCCGAGGCGGAGCTGGTGGCGATGCGCGATCTGCTGCCGCTGGCGACCATGACCGTCACCCTCACCGAGGAGTACGGCAGCGAAGAGGTTATTTTTGGCACGCTGCTGCCGAATATGGTCGGCGCGCTGCGGCGCACGGACGGCCAGCTCCTGGTCGCGATGCAGACGGTTATGAATTCTGGCGACGCTTCTTTGGATATTGCCACGCGTGTGCTCGCCGGTCTGGAGCTCAAGCCGGGCGAAAGCTACCCGGGTGGCACGCAGCCGGAGGCCGGCTCCCCGCGTTTGCAGGATATTGTGGCCTCGTTCTCCGAGCTGGAACTGCAAGAAGATCCGGCTTTCTGGATGACGGAAGAGGAAGCCGCCACCCCCGAATCGCAGGCGGCTTTGCGTGATGCCCGCGCGGATATGGTTCCCGCCGCGCGCATCGAATCCGTGAACGGTGCTTACTGGTGCCGGATGTCGCGCGAGTTTTTGCGCTGGGTTCGCCCCGAACCGCGCGATGCCGTATTGGACGGTTTGGCGCGTTTGCGCGTTTCCTGCGAGGAGCGTTGGGACGACGACGCCCGCTTCATCGGTGCGTTCCGCGCCTACGGATTGTCGGTCCCGGTGTGGGAATTGGCGCGCGGCACCGAAGCAGAGGAATTGGAAGAGCCGCTGGCGAAGTTCGCGGAAAAGCTGAGTGCGGCTATTGCTTCAACCGAGCCGCTCACCTCGGAAGAAAAGCGAGCTCGCTCCGGGCTGGTTTCCCGCCAGGTGACCTTGCGCTAAGCGGCGCGGGCGCGCGCCGGGCTGGTTTCCCGTCAGGTGACCTTGCGGTCAGCAGCGCCGATGCCCCGGCTTGGGTAGCCTCTCGCTCAGCCGGCCCTCTTTAGTGAACTTCCACTAGTTTATAGAAACGGTAAGCAAAGGCCCCGTTTTTCCCTATACACTTATGCCGTGAGTAAAGTCGGTCAGGTCGCGGTGGTCGTGCCCGCGAAGGACGAGGAGCAGTACGTGGGGCGTACTGTGCGCGCAGCGTATGCGCTTCCGGGTGTGGACCTCGTGGTGGTTGTTGACGACGGGTCGGATGACGAAACCCAGGCTATTGCCCGCGCTTCCGGGGCTACGGTGGTGCGCCATTCGGTGAATCGCGGGAAGGCTTCGGCGATGGAGACCGGGGCGAAGGTGGTCCGCATGCGCGATGTTGAGGGTCGCCCGCCCCGCCATTTACTTTTCCTTGACGCGGATCTGGGCGATTCGGCTATTGAGTGCGCTCCGCTTATCGGGCCGGTTGTGGATGGCCGGGTGGATTGCGCGATTGCAGCTTTGCCTCCGCAGGAGGGGGCGGGCGGTCACGGTTTTGTGACTCGTTTGGGGCGCCGCGCGATTGAGCGGGCTACTGGTTGGTCTCCGCTTCAGCCGCTGTCCGGGCAGCGCTGTATGACGGCGGCGGCTTTTGATGCGGCGCGTCCGCTCGCGAAGGGCTGGGGCGTTGAGGTGGGAATGACCATCGATATGCTGGTGGCTGGCCTGACTCTCCAGGAGATTCCGTGCGATATTCGCCATCGCGCCACCGGGAATGATGTGGCTGGGACTCTACACCGGGCCGGGCAGTACCGTGATGTTTTCCGTGCGGTGTGGTCGCGCCGCTTCCACGGTGTCAAGGTGCCCGCGGAGTCACGCGGCGCTGCCAGTTCCAGCGGCATCGAGCATTTCGCTCCTTATCGCGCGCTGGTGCTGGAGCATTCCTGAGCGCTCATCCCTCCGTCCTCCGCAATCTAATCTCGCTATTTTTCTTTCCGGCTGGCTGCTATCTGCCAGCCGGTTTTTCTTGTGGTTATTGGGGAACTCTACCGATTCGCGTCACACAACTCAGGTAAGGTGGATGGCACAGGAAACCGAAGATTAACCAAAAAGGAGGACCCGATATGGCCATTGATCCGATTCTCGACAAAGCGATAGAACGTCTAGCAAATCTTGCGAGCAACCTAAGTACCGACGATCAGAACGAAGTTGCAGCCAAGGTGAAGGAAATTACCGACGAGTATCTCCGTGCTAAAGAAGAGGAAGAGGCAAAGTCTTCTGACTCAGATTCCTAGGCGTTGCTGGGCGCAGCTGCACCCGGCTTTTGCCCATTAATATCTTCAAGATATTCCGCGCTGCTCGCCCCGGCCCGCATGAGCCCAAGGGCAAAGGTGGGGGCGAGTAGTGCGACTCCGACTCCGAGGATGACCAGGCCGGAGTCGTTAATAAGGGAGGCGTAGCCGAGGGCGAGGAAGCCCGCGGCCGCCGCAGCAGCCAGGTGCGGATGGGCTGTAACGCACGCGTGTACCTGCGCAGTTGCTGGCCGGGCCCGCAGATCCCAGCGCCCCGAGGTCACTAGCCACACCGCCACGCATACTCCCACGAGGAGTGTGGCACCCAGCGCGCCGGCGACTAGGGGCGGCAGGCCAAAGAATGCTTGAGATAGTTTTCGGGCGACGACGGCGCCAGCCCCGCCGTGTTCCACCCTGCCCACGAAGTTACCTAGGTGAGTGGTGGATCCCACAGCGCGGTCAAGCATAGCCAGGCCAGCCGAAACCGCCACCCCGGCGATGGCCGCAAGCGCGGTATTCCACCAGGTCCAGCGTTTTCCCCAGGTGTGCCAGGCGAGGTAGGCGAAGCCGAGGGTGAGGGCCGGCGGGCCGCCGGCATCCGCTCCGAAAACGGGAAGCCCATCCAGGGCGATGGCGCACGCACCCACCGCGAGTACGGCGAAGCCAGCCATACGGGTTGCCCGGTTATTGGGTGTGGCCGAACTGCCGGCGTTGCGTATGCGTGCGGCGAGGGCGGCTGCTGCGGCAAGCGTGCCGACAGCGAAGATAGCGAAGACCGAATTATTGAAGCCGAAGAAGCGCCCGGCAACGGTGGGGAGGGATCCCATAACCGAGGTGTTGGCGAGGGAGTATCCTCCGCCCAAGGTGCTGACGAGGACGTCTACCGCGATCACGGTGGCGCTGAGTGTTCCCAGCCGTGCTAGCGGGGCGGCGATCCAGCGCTCCCCTGCCAGGGCACGGTGGCGCGGCCCGGCTAGCGCCCAGGTGGCGAGGAGCGCGGCAAGAACGGCCAGGCTGCTCCACCAGCCAAGTAGCGGGCGGGAGAAGGTCCACCACGGAATAATTCCGATGAGGAGTGCGCTCACGGGCAGGGCCGCGAGCCAGGCCAAGAGTTGGGCGAAACCGGTGGGGCGGGCACGGCGGGCCTCGGCCCGGGTAGGCTGCGCGGGTGCGGTAACAGCCTGCGAAACTGAAGCCCCGGCAGAACTGTCAGCAGCCGCTGCCACTGTTGCGGGTGGGAAACGATGGAAACGAACCAGGTGGGCGGCAATAACCGCGAAGCAGACCAGCCCGAGGCCGGCGAGCAGGAGGTAGAACTGCGGGCTCAGCTGCGCAGTTAGATCTGCGCGCAGTGCTTGGCCGTGCAGGGTGGCATTGGCCGTGGCTAGTGTGGTTTTTCCACCGTTATCTACCGTGAGCGGCGTGGGGGCGCCGTTGTGCCAGGCGAGCACGCTGGGTGCCAGGTCAATGAGCTGAACGAGGCCAGTGGTGCGGGTGGTTGCGGAACGGGCGAGCGCCGTTGTTTCGCCCGGCTCCAGCAGTGCGAAGAAGCCAAGTTCGGCCCGCTCCGCACGGTCGGCCACAGTGGTGATGATGATGCGGGCCTGCGGTTGGTGCGCGGTAACACGCGCGATGATATCCCCGAGGCGTTCATCCAGGCTGGCGAGGCTCCCAGCAGGAACACTGCCGGCACTGGCGCTTCCGGCCTTAGTATTCCCCGCATCGACAGTTCCCGAATCGGTATTTCCCGCATCAAAACTCCCCGCGTCAATGACGGTGAGGTCCCGCCCGGCGAGTACCGAGCTATCCGCTAGGACATCAGCGAGATCCCGGTAGGCGATGCGTGATTCTGCCTGGCGATTGAGAGCGAGGGCAGCGCCCGGGCCCACCGCGAGCGCCCGCTCCGGAGCCACGGCCTGCGCTAGCGCACCCATAACCACCGGGTAGTGGGCGGCGCTGCTTTCTTCACTTATCTGCGCCGCATCGCGCACCGTACCGTCCTGGGTAACCAGGGATTCCGGCGCTACACAGCCGCTGCCAGCAGGAGTGACCGCCGCGCGGGCACCGGCCCCGAGGCTCACCCAGCCATCCACCGCGCAGGTGGTGGGCGCGGCCGTGCGCACGGAAATATTGGCGAGCGCAGCGCCGTAACCGCCCAAATTTTCCGTGCCCGAACCTGCCAAAGCTGCACTGAGCCGCGGGGTGCTTTTCTCACTGACATCTTCCCAGCGCAACCCGGCCACCCCGATCACCACCGTGGGGCGCGCTTGCTCCGGTGCCGCTTGCCCTGCCGAGCTAAGCTGCATAGCCGGCTCACCCTGCGCTTCCGGCAGGCTCACCGCGCGCGCGGACGCAGGCGCCGCACTCAGCGTGGCCCCGAAAACCAGCATCGCCACAACAGCAAGCACCGCCGCCCAGAGCCCGGCCAGTCGCATCGCGCGCCCGCCGTGACTATTACCGTGAGAATTCCGCATGGAACCAGCCTACTCGGCGCTTACGACACTTTCGGACGCCCCGAACGCCCCACCCCGGGGCGGGATACAATAACCAGGCGACAGCGCGGGCAGGTGCACCGCCGCCCAGCTGCGCCGTCGTACTATTTCTTCACGCAATCTCCACGCACGAAAGGACACCATGCAATCCTCGCCCGCTACCGAACCGGTCCGCTATTCTTTCCTCGGCCCGCGCGGCACGTTTTGCTTTGCCGCATTGCAGCAGGTAGCCAGCGAGGACACCGCCACTTTCGTGCCCGCCGTGGATGTCCCCTCGGCGCTGCGGATGGTACGCGCCGGGCAGACCGACGCCGCCGTGGTCCCCATCGAAAACTCGGTGGAAGGCGGGGTTAATGCCACTCTCGATTCCCTCACCGCCGGCTCGCCGCTGGAAATTCGCGGGGAAATGCTGGTTCCGATTGCGTTCTCGCTGGCGGTGCGGCCCGGCACGCGCGCCGCGGATATTCGCCGGGTCGCCACCCATCCGCATGCGTGGGCGCAGTGCCGCACCTGGATCGCCGAGCACCTGACCGATGCCGTGCACGTGCCGGCTACCTCCACAGCCGCCGCCGCGCGCGAACTGGCCGAGAACCCGGATGCGGATTTTGATGCGGCGATTTGTGCGGTGCCCACCACCGGCGTGTACGGGCTCGTCTCACTGTCCGATGAGATCGCCGATAACCGCAATGCCGTCACGCGCTTCATTAAAGTGAGTAAACCCGGGGAGATTCCCCCGGCGACGGGCTCGGATAAAACAACGCTGATGGTGCGTCTAGCCTCGGAGAAGCCCGGCGCGCTGCTGGAGATGCTGCAACAATTCGCCGCGGTTGGCGTTAATTTATCGCGTATTGAGTCGCGCCCGGCCGGCGATCAGCTGGGCCGTTACGCGTTCTCCCTGGATGCCGAGGGCCATATTCACGACGAGCGGGTGCAGGCGGCGCTGGTCGGGCTGCATCGCATCTGCCCGGAGGTGACGTTCCTGGGTAGTTACGCGCGCGCGGATCGGCAGGCCACGCGCCTGCACGCCGGGACTTCCGACGAAGATTTCGGTGCCGCGCGCACCTGGGTCGCCTCGCTGCTCAGCCGGGTCACCCGCTAACGGAAGCGCTTGCCCGCGATAGTCACCGGTATTCATCGAGGCGCCATGGACCCGCTGCACACACCGCTCACACTGCGAACACTGCTTACCGAGCGGCAGTATGCGGCGTTTACAGCCGCGTGGGCGGAGCTGCGTGGTGGCTTGGCGCCCGGCAGTGGCTCGCTTAGCTGCGGAGCCCTTGGTGACGGGCGTTCCGGCGGCTCGCTTAGCGGCGGCGCGCTGACCAGCCCGGATGCCGTGCGGGTGCGCGATCTTTCCTGGCCCGAACGCGAGAGCACCGTTCTCCACCTCAGCGGCCCCGGGGTGTCCTGGATTCTCAAAACCGCTGGAAACACTGCTTACAGCGTGGGGCGCGAAGCCCGCGCACGCGCGTGGACCGGCCCTTTGGAGGCGCGTGGCACCGTGGCTCGCTTGCTGTGGTACGACGACGCCGCCCCGCTCGCCATCCTCGACTATCTACCCGGATGTGACGTTCTGGGTAGCCCGTGGGAATTATCCCCGCGGGTGCATTACCAGGCCGGAGCCGCCCTCGCGCTACTCCACGGAGCCGGGGCACGCCTTGATCACGGTTTCGCCAAGGGTGCCCTCACCCGCACCCGGGCGCGGATCGCGGAGATTCGCGCCCTCGCTCCGGGCGGCGCACTGCCTGCTACTTTCCCTGGCGAACCGCTGCTCGCCGCTTCCCCGAAGGGTATATCGCCCGCCACTTTCGATGAGAAGCTCGCCGAAGCGGAGGATTTCCTGGCGAGCTACCAGCCGGGCAGCGTCGTCGTACATCCCACGCACGGGGATTGGCAGCCGCGCAATTGGTTGTGGGATGAGCCCGCCGGTCGGCTGCGGGTCATTGATTTTGGGCGCTTCGGGTGGCGCCCGGCTGCCGCGGATCTCCTGGAATTGCGGGCCTTGTGGCAGGTCCATCCGGGATTGGACGAGGCCGCGGCGCGCGGCTACCGCGAGGCTGGAGGGGCCTGGCCCGCGGAGAGCGGCACCGGCACTAGCGAGCCCGGTGCCGGCAGCGGAAAGCCCGGTGCCGGAAGCGGCGCATGCGAGGCCGGCGGTGAGAGCAACATTGGGCGGCTGCTGCGAGTGGCACGCGACGTCGGCCATATGTGGCACCGGGCCACCACGGCCCGCCGGATCGCGGGCGCGCCCGCCGCGCGCTAAGCTGGATCCATGCTTGATATGCGTTCTGTTCGCGAGAATCCGGAAGCCATCCGTGAGTCCCAGCGCCGCCGCGGGAATGATCCCGCTACCGTCGATGCCCTGCTCGCCGCCGACGATGCGCGCCGCACCACCCTGCAAGAGTTCGAAGCCGCCCGGGCCGAACAAAAAGAGGTGTCGCGATCCGTGGGGAAAGCCTCCCCGGAGGAGCGCCCCGCCGTGCTCGCCCACGCCAAGGAGCTGGCCGAAAAGGTCAAGGCGTTGGACGCGGCAGCGGCGGAAGCCGAAGAAACCTACCTGGCCGCGAATCGCGCGATTGAGAACCCGGTGCTCGCCGGGGTGCCCGCGGGTGGGGAAGATGATTACGAGGTGCTGGAAGTGATTGGCACCCCGCGTGATTTCGAGGCGGAGGGCTTCACCCCCAAGGATCACCTCGATATTGCGGAGGGCCTGGGGGCCTTGGATATGGACCGCGGTGCGAAGGTCTCCGGATCGCGCTTCTACTACCTCAAGGGTGTGGGCGCGCACCTGGAAATGGCGATGTTCCGCATGGCCATCGATCAGGCAGCCGAACACGGCTTCACGCTCATGACCACGCCCACGATTGTGAACCCGGATATTATGTCCGGCACCGGCTTCCTCGGGGAGCATTCCGATGAGATTTACTACCTGGGTGCCGATGACCAGTACCTGGTAGGCACCTCGGAAGTGCCGCTAGCCGGCTACCACAAGGATGAGATTCTGGAGCTGGACGGCAAGCCACGGCGCTACTGCGGGTATTCGGCCTGCTACCGGCGTGAGGCCGGCTCCTACGGGAAGGACACCCGCGGGATTATTCGCGTGCACCAATTCAATAAGGTGGAAATGTTCTCCTACTGCCCGGTGGAGCAATCCGAGGAAGAACACCGCGCGCTACTCGCGATGGAACGCGAAATGATCGGGAAGATGGAACTGCCCTACCGCATTATTAATGTGGCGGCCGGGGATCTGGGTTCTTCCGCGGCGCAGAAATTCGATTGCGAGGCGTGGCTGCCCACCCAGCACCGCTATATGGAAGTTACCTCAACCTCCAATTGCACCACTTACCAGGCGCGGCGGCTCAATGTGCGCGAGCGCGTGGACGGGAAAACCCGCGCGGTGGCCACCCTCAACGGGACCCTGGCCACCACCCGCTGGTTGGTGGCGCTTTTCGAGAACCACCAGCAGAAGGACGGCTCGCTGTACGTGCCCGATGCACTGCGGCCCTACCTGGGCGCCGGCCTGGCCGGGCGCGAATTCATCGAGCCGGTGAAGTAGCCGGTGCAGTAACCGGTGAACTATCCAGGGCGCGAAGGCTGAACAGCTCGGCGCTCCGAACAGAGCAACGACCAGCGTAACGAAGGCGGCGATGTGAAAATCCAGGAGGAATCGACGGCGGCGCGCTTGCGGGCCGCATTCGATGCCGCCGGGACCCCGCCGGCCGGGCCGGAGCTCATGGTCTGCCTGGATCTGGATGGCACCACGCTCCGCCCGGACGGCATTATTGCCGAGCGGGTAGACGCCGCTTTCCAGGAGCACCTGCGCCGGGGAACCCACCTGGTGGTGGCTACCGGGCGCGGGCGCGAATCTGCCATTCCCGTGCTCGATATGCTGCGGGTGAGCGAAACCATTATGGTGTGCTCGAACGGCAACGAAACGGTGCTGCTCGGTAACGCGCAGCTTCCCGGGGTGCAGGTGCGCACGGTCCGCTCCATGACGGATCGCGGGGATGTGGTGCCGGTGCGCCTCGCCCACCTTTTCACCATGGAGGAAGCCGACCTGGCCCGGGCTCTCAATGCGATGCGCCGCGAATTCCCGGGCGCCTATTTCGCGGTGGAGCCGGTGGAAGGCCCGCGACGGGTGGCGCACGGGTACGCCACCGAACGCCTGGAACCCAATGCCATCTGGGTGAAATTCAAAGACCTCGTGGTCCCGGATGCGCTGCGCCTCATTATGGTGGTCCCGCGCATGGAAGCCGCCGAGCTCATGGCCCGCCTTTCCCGCCTCGACATGCCCGGGGTGGATTGGGCGGCGTCTTCCTCCTCTGGCTCAGGCTGGGTGGATGCCGGACGCGCCGGGATCTCCAAGGCGAGCGCACTCGAGGTACTCCGCCGCGATTTCGGCATCGCGCGGGGTGCCACCGTGGCCGTCGGCGATGGCGGGAACGACATCCACATGCTCGAGTGGGCCGGCGTGGGAGTCGCGATGGGGCAGGCGCTCGATTACGTCCGTGCGCACGCGCGGGCCGTGACCGATCCGGTATGGGACGACGGCGTAGCTACCCTCCTCGAGGTGCTGTTGGCGCGTTAACGCTGGCGCCGTCGTCGTTAAATATCACAAGCATGCCGCACGGCCGCAAGCTGCGATAATAATATTTTCTACGCAATCCAGTTCATTTTCTGATGAATTTCCGCGCGTTTCGCGGTACGGTGGCGGTGAGTAACCCGAGTTTCTCTGGGCTCTCCCGAGCCGCACCACGAAAGGATATCGGATGAAAAAGGGACTCGTTAGCACGGTGGGTGCACTGTGCCCGGCATTAATGATGGGGCTGTCGGCGCTGGTGCCGGCAGCCACCGCCGCTCCCGCTGCCACGTGGGATGCCGCGGATTTCACTATCGAAACCGAGGGAGCTTCCACAACGCTGCGCGGTTTGAGCGATACCGGCCTGCAGAAAATTACGAGCCTCAAGCACGTGGTTATTCCGGAGGGCGTAACCGCGCTGACCGGGCCGAATGGTCGGACGGGGAATATGCACAGCAAGGGAATCACCGGTATTACGCTGCCGGCCACGCTCACGGAGGTGAGTTACGGTTTCCTGGATCGCAATGCAATTTCCGCGGTGGAGTTCCCGGCGGGGATGCAGAAGATTGGGCCGGCGGCTTTCCAGGCCAATGCGCTCACGGAGGTCACGCTGCCTGCCTCAATCACCGAGGTTGCCTGGAGCGCTTTCCAAAATAATCATATTTCCACGGTGCGACTGGCCGGCACGTATAACAACGCCGTTTTCCCGGTGGTGCCCGGCAGCAGCGCCGGCAATAGCAGCCCGGCTTTCGCGCAGCAGGAGCTCGCCGACGCCACGGTACCCGCGCACGGCACGCTCACACTCGCGCGGATTTCCGATGTGAACGGCGATCTCAGCGGTCGCGGGCTCACGTGGGATGCGTATTATTGGGACGACGGCGCAGCCGAGCCCGCCCTCACCAGCTCCATCGTGACCTTTGCCGATGGCACGGTGACCGGGGTGGCCCCGGGTTCCACCCGCGTCATCATGATGGCGAATGACACGGCCACCGGTAAGCCGCTGTATTCCGCGGTGGTCCGGGTGAATGTGACCGAGCCGGCGCCTGAGCCCGATCCGGTTCCTGATCCTGATCCGGCGCCTAATCCGCAGCCGCAACCCGATCCAGATCCGGCGCCCAATCCGCAACCGCAACCCAATCCAGATCCGGCGCCCAATCCGCAACCGCAACCCGCGGATCCAACTTCTCCGTCGCAGCCGCAGGGCCCGAAGCCCCAACCGGCTCCTAAGCCTGCGCCGAAGCCCGAGGCTAACAAGCCAGCTCCTGCCCCGAGCAAGGCACCGACGCGGCAACTTGCCCACACTGGACTGGCAGCTACGGGCGCTCTGGCCGCTATGGCCGTGCTGCTGCCCACCGGCTACGCCCTGCGCCGGCGTGCGAAGTAACCCAGAGTTCTAGGTAACTCAAGGCCAAACGCCACGCACCTGGGGGCCGCGCCGATACCGGCGCGGCCCCCAGGTTTTCTATTCTCCGCACAGATCCCGGGTGACGTTCCGACCGGTTGTCTACACTGAAGGTAAGTGCGAGGCAAAGAGGCCGCCGCGGATCCTTATAATCACACGTAAGGTAAGGAGAAAATACCGTGGACCGAGAAGAGCTGCACAACGACGCTAACCTTCCCTGGTCTCCCGTCGATATTCTCATCGACTGGATCGACGAACACGCGGACCCGGAACTCGTCGCGAAAGATGGCGGTTACTGGCTTGAATGGAAAGGCGGAGGCGGAACTCCGTGGTGCCTCATCTATGCTTTGGATGGTGCGAGCCGTTACGGAGTGAAAATCCCAGACGATAAGCTCATCCCACCGATTGAAGACATCCGCGACGAGCTAACTGTCCACTCCCGGCGCGTCTTGAATATATTCCTTGAGAAGATCGGGTCGTCCCTACGGGTATAGCCTTGTTGGACAAAAGCGGACGCAGATCGGAGACCGGGGCGAACCGATCCCCGCCGTCGTGAAATTTCCGACAAGCTCGCTCGTAAGATTCTCGAAAGGAGCAAGAAGTGACAACACTAAATACCACGGTTGCCCGTGATGGACATTGGTGGGTCGCCGAATTTGCCCTTAACGGAAAGGAATACGGTACGCAGGCGTGCCGACTTGATCAGATTGAAGAAATGGCAAAGGATGCCGCGGCGCTGATTACGGGAGACCCTCTCGATAGTTTCGCCGTTAACGTCACCGTTGACACGCCTGTATTCGCGGAGGATCGGGGCTAATAGACAAAAGGGGCTTATAGGCAAAAACGAACGGCCCCGGGAAATGTTGCAACAACCGCTACAGCAATTGAATCGTATCTCCCGGGCCCGCCCGCCCGTTCAATGAAGATGGAGGTATCCGAAACGGGTAGATCATCATCGAGGCTCGGGATATATTCTCCTGCATAACAATGCAACCGTCAGAACCGTGGATTGATAAGTTCCGCGCGGGAATCACCGAGATCACGTCGCAACCTACTGGGCATAAAAGTTCCCCACATGAGTGCGACCCGCAAGAAATAAAATAAGTGCGATTAGCTCGGAGTAATCTCTACGATGATCGGCTCTTCTTCCTCAGGGATAAGGGGGACACGAAGTGGAGAACCGATCAGTTCAAGTTTTCGGTTAAGCGCCTCTGACGACCCATGAGTCAATTCGTCGAGGATGTCGTCGACAGCTGCTGAAAGTAAGGGCTCTGGCAGAGAGCACTTAGAAAAATGGGCCGCATTAATTGCGTAGATTAGATCCCATGCATCGCCATACATACCAAGGTAGTACCCGTAGCCCTCGCCCTCACCTTCGCCAAAGAGGGATTGTTGATCGCCATGTGCCTGGACGTACTTGACGAGCTCTATTACAGGATAGGTATTCGATTTATCGTTTACACTTCCAGCCACGCTTTATCCTTACTTCTTTTACACCCGCGGTGGGAAAGCCCCAATAAAAGCGATGCCTGAGCTTCGATGGGCAGGATTCCGAGGACCTCAGTCACCTCTATGGATGAAAGGACCCGGTTTCCCGGTTCCGGTTTGTCTCGGCAACCCTACCCATCAAAGATCAGACCCGGCGTTCTTTGCGCTTGAGTCTAATCCACCAGACCCGTGTAATCCAGCCCTCTCCCTAGCGGCAGGAAACTCTTGTACCCTTGATTCACACCACCATCTTCGACGTGAAGGCGCGCCCATGGATATCAGCAAAGCAAGGGAACTGGACCAGCAAGGTAGAGAAATCGACGTTTTAGTCGTTGTTAAAACCGCTCCCATCCCCTCAGAAAAATACAAGGAAACCGTGTGCGTTGCCGGAGTCGCCCTCGATCCGCTTCGCTGGGTAAGGCTCTACCCTATCGCCTTCCGTTATCTTGACGGCACCGACCGCTTCAAGAAATATCAAACTATTCGAGTATCCGTCCGCGCACCTAACGATGATGACCGGGAAGAAAGCTTACGGGTCGAAAAGGATCCTCAACCGCAAGATGCACCTATTACCGGGTGGGACGAGAGAGCTATCTACCTCGACCCTCTTCCTACCAAATCCCTCTGCGAACTACGGGCGGAAGCTATGAGAAATTCGGCCGCGCAATCCCTTGCGCTTATCACGCCCCGCGCAACACCAACTATTAAAGTATCGCTTCACCCGGGCTGGAATGAACAGCAGAAAGCTGCGCTGCGCAAATATAAAGACGAAGATATCTTCGGTAACAAGGGGCTCACGCTCGAAGCCCCGCGGTTTGTTGCACGGCTTGAATTTTATTGCAATTTTCCGAGTTGCTCGCGCCATTCCTTGACAATAACGGACTGGGAAGCGGTGGCGCTGCAACGCCATTGGCCACCAACGGCGTCAATCGAATACGCCCAGCAAGAATTCGAAAAGAAATTCATTAGAGAACGTGAAAAGCCCGGCGTTCCACTGCGGATTATTGTTGGCAACCAAGCCGCTCCGCACAAACGCCACAGCTTCCTGGTGTTGGGAATCTTTGGTTCAAGCCGCGAAGCGCTCGGCCTCTTCTAACACAGCGCGCGTTTCCTCAATCACGAGTTTTCGATGGCACTGCTGGTGATTAGCCTCGAAGCAAAGAACAAGGATTGTGCCGTCATGCGCGAGATCGGCAATCTCGTGGATGGCTACCCGCGCATCCGGAGTCGCAAGTACCTCGTTGCGGAAACGCGCGTGAGCGGCATACGCTTCGGGAGTTCCGGGTTGGGCAAAAGCTGCCCGATTATCTTTAGGATTACCAAGGGATCGCATATGAACATAGCGGGTTCCGGTAGATTCCACCGCTTGGCGCAGCCGCGTTTTTGAAAAACCCTGCTTGCGACTAATGGGAGTAAGCCGAATATCAACAACGGTATGGACTCGGTTAGCTTCCAATGTATCGAGAAGATCGCTGATAGTTTTCCCCTCGTAGCCCCAGCCGAGAATAGTGGTGGCCATCGGTTGCACTCCTTCGTCTTACGTGGCCGGCCCGCGACCCTATAAACCTCATGAAACTTCAGTTACACACAAGCACGATGGCCGCGAAACCACAGGTAAATCTATGGCACGAGCCATCACAGAGCGGAGACGGAGGGATTCGAACCCTCGAGCCGCTATTGCGACTAACACCTTAGCAGGGTGCCACTTTCGGCCACTCAGTCACGTCTCCATGCTCACCGGGGAAGCCTAAGCTCACCCGTGCAAGCCTTACTAGCGTACACGCTCACCGGGGCGTGGTGCCAGTTTTTTCGCGGCGGAATTGGTCACGCGGCGCCGCCCCGCATTGCGTGGCGGCGGGCCGGCACTATTACCGCCAGGCCGGCGCTGCGGCGTCGTACCACACGCGCCGCCGCGGGCCGCACCACCGCGAGCGCGCAAGCACGCTAGAAATCCCAGTCGTCGTCGGTAGTATCTTCCACTTCGCCGATAACGTACGAGGAACCGGAACCGGAGAAGAAATCGTGGTTTTCGTCCGCGTTCGGGGAAAGTGCCGCCAGAATCGCCGGATTGACGGCCGTCTGATCCGGATTGAACAACGCTTCGTAACCGAGGTTCATGAGCGCCTTATTGGCGTTGTAGCGCAGGAATGCCTTGACGTCCTCCGTCAGGCCCATCTCATCGTAAAGGCTGGCGGTGTATTCTTCCTCGTTCTCGTAGAGGTCTTGGAGCAGCTCAAAGGTGTATTCCTTGAGTTCGGCCTTGCGTTCCTTGCTGGCCTTCTCCACCGCGCGCTGGTATTTGTAGCCGATGTAGTAGCCGTGCACGGCTTCGTCGCGAATAATGAGGCGGATGAGATCCGCGGTATTGGTGAGCTTGGCGTGCGCGGACCAGTACATGGGCGCGTAGAAACCGGAATAGAACAGGAAAGATTCCAGCATCGTGGAGGCCACCTTGCGCTTTTCCGGATCATCCCCGCGGTAGTAATCCAGCACGATCTGTGCCTTCTTCTGGAGGAATTCGTTGTTTTCCGACCATTCGAAAGTTTCGTCGATCTCATCGGTGGAAATGAGCGTGGAGAAAATCGAGGAATACGACTTCGCGTGCACGGATTCCATGAAGGCGATATTGGTATACACCGCTTCCTCGTGCGGGGTGACCGCGTCCGGGATGAGCGAAACCGCGCCCACAGTGCCCTGAATGGTATCGAGCAAGGTCAGGCCGGTGAACACCCGGGTGGTCATGAGCTGTTCGTGCGGCTTGAGGGTGTTCCACGACTGAATATCGTTGGACAGCGGCACCTTTTCGGGCAGCCAGAAATTCCCCGTGAGGCGGTCCCACACTTCGAGGTCCTTTTCGTCCTCGATGCGGTTCCAGTTAATGGCTTGCACAGAACTGACAAGTTTCAACTTCGGGGGGATCACAGTAGCTCCTCGTTAGCGCAGGTGATGCGGGATAGATGATGGATAGGAACGACGACGCCGCTCGCGCCGCCACACCCCGCCCATTCTAGACGGTTGAATCGGTAAGCGGTGCGAGCCAGGTCATGAGGTGCGCGGCTTGGGCTGGATACCTTGCTGGGAGATATCCGCATACTGCGTCGTCGTGCCATCGATATTGGTGACGGTGAGGGTGTCATCCGCGATGCTCATCTTGGTCACATTGGTGAATTCGAGGGGAAGATGCGGGTTGAGGTGCTCGGGGTGGCGCAGGCCGAAGAGGCCCGGATCGTGCCAGAGGATGAGGGCGCCATCGCGGCCGAGGGTGAGAATATCGGCCATGCCGGAACCGTCCAGGTCCCCGGCCGCGAGGGTGCGGAGGTTACGTAAACGGCGATCACGCCCGCCGAGGATCCGCACCGAACGGAAACTGCGCGCGGCATCCAACTGGGCGAGCTCGCCGGTTTCTTCCCCGGCCGCCGGCAGAACTTCCGCCCCGCTGCCGGCATCCAGATAGAGCGCAACCGCCCCGGATGGCCACACCGTGAAGGCATCCGCGCGGTCGGGCTGGCCGCCCAGGTAGCCGAGGACTTCATGGGCCGGATTGCCCGGTTCGAGGGTGGCATCCTCCAGGGTGATGCGGGCTTCTTCCAGCAGCTGCGCGATGAGGTTATCCATGGGCACGCCCACAGATTCGTCATCCGTGTAGCCACCGCCGTCCTGCGCGCCGCCGGTGATCGCCACGATGGCCCATTCTCCGTTCTCACCTTGCTGGAGCCAGGGCCCGCCGGAGACCCCGGTGGGCATCCCGGCGCATTCAATATGGAAGTAGTCCACCCCGTTTTCCGTGAACGCTTCGGTGGAGTTACGGCAGTGGCGCGGGTATGCCGAGGTGTAGTTATCGGCCTCGAAAGATTCGGCCACCGGGTAGCCGATCACCTCAATATCGGGTTGTTCCGGGCTCACATCGGCAAGGGGCAGGCCGCCGGTCACGTCCTCGAGGAGGTTGCCGAAGCGGTCCGGGTCCGCGGTGAGGACGGCGGCATCGTACCGATCAGCATCCTCATCATCGCTGTAATACGCATCGTTGATGACCACGGCGTCCGGGTCGATACGCCAAATACCGTGGGGAATATAGGCGGTACCGGCAATAATGGAGAATTGCGGCACGAATACCGTGGCGGCGTAGGCATCTCCGGGCCAGCAGTGCGCGGCGGAAAGAATCTGGGAACGCCCCGGGGTATCGAGGACCACGCCGGTGCAGCCGCGGATCACCTGGGTTGTGCCGGGAACCACGTGGAAGAAGGTACCCACCTGCGGGATTCCCGGGAAGTTGTAGCCCGCCCCGGGCAGGCCCTCCCCCAGCCCCACATCGCTGACCTTCGGGTCCTCATTGAGGGCGGCGTTGAGGGAATCGGGAAGCCCGGCACCGCGGTGGTAGGCGGCGGCCAGGACCCGGCCGTCGACGATGCCAGAGTCGTCAAATTCGGCGTCGAGATCGCGGTGATTGGCATCGTCGTCCCAGACGATGGCCACGGCGTCGTCGCCAAAATTATCGTAGGTGACCGGGCGCGGAACCGGAGCGGCGAGTACCGGGGCTTTGACCAGCGCGCAAGCGCCCAGCAGCCCGGCGACCAGAGCCAGCGTGAGCAGCGCGCCGAGTAACACCGCCAGGGTGCCCGCGCGACGATACCGATTCCTCACCTGCTCCGCCTTCTTTCTCCGCGGGGTGGCTCCGCGGAAGTGGCACCTATCCTACCGCGCCGGCCTGAAGGTGATGCGGCTGGTTCGCAAGCAGGTTCGCCGGCGCGCGGCACGCCCGGAGAAGCCGCAGCGCGCCGGCCCGCAAGCGTGATATACGCAGAACTAGTAGAGTGGTGAACTACCTGGCCGCCCGCTGGCCGGTCCACCATCGCGCGAAATGACGCAGAATGGAGCACCTATGCTGTGGCAAAATATCCTGGCCATTCTTTCCGTTCTTGCCGGTCCGCTGCTATACCTGACCGGCGCGGTGGTGATCGCGGTGGTCGGTATTGCGCTGGCGCGTTTCCTCGGGGCGCTCACGCGCCTGGCGAATGCCCGGGCGGAGAAGCTGGAGCGCACGCAGAAGCTGGAACGGGCGGAGAAGCTGGAACACACGGAGCACACGGAAAACCCGGTGCACACAGAGAATCCTGAACTCCAGGAGCCCGGACTTTCCTCATCCCCGGATGCGTCTTAAACTTAAAGGATGGCTGTCACACTAAGTTCAAAGATTGCGGCACTAACCTCGGATGACTACGAGGTTTATTTCTCACCGCAAACCCGCGCCCGCGCGGAACGTTACGCGGAGGATGGCCATGTACTTGATATCTCCGAGGATTCCGAGGGGATTACGGCCCACGTACTCGGCAATGGGCATACCTACCAGGTCGTTATCGAAGATACTGACCCGCTCCTGGCGTATTGTTCCTGCCCGGTGGCTCAATACTGTAAACATATCCTCGCAACCCTGCTGATATGCGCAGAAAATGCCGCCGATAGATCCTGGCGCACGCTGCTGACACGGGTATTACATCAGGCACAGGCCACCCCGAAAACACGGGGCCTCGGGCTTATTCTCGGCCGTAATTCGGAAAACGGGAAAATTACGGGAATGCTGTATCCCGCGCAGCGTAACCTCAACGGCGAATGGTCGCGGCGAAGTACCGCGTGGTCCACTATCGCGCCGCGGTACGGCTCCCGCGCCAACACCGAAGGCTTTGACCCGCTCCAGCTCAGTGCGCTCCGGAACTTGTACGAGGCAGCCCGGCGGAATCCCTATTCCAACCCGAATATTTCACTCCGGGACCTTGGCGCTGCCGCGATGGCGTACCTGCGTAACGTCCACGATGCCGGCGTTGAGCTTTATTGCGGTGATGTTGATCAGCCCTTGCGCCTGGCTCATGACCCCTGGGGTGTGCAGTTGAGCCTTTCCGCCCGCGAACCTGATAGTAATGACCTGCTTCTGCGGGTGCTTCCGGAAACTCCGAACGGCACCCCCGCCGAAGTTCTTGCGGGCACCACCCCGCCTCTCGCCCTCAGTTACGAGGACGGTGCTTATATCCTGGGCCGCCTGCGCTCCACTATCCCCGATTATCTTTTCCAAGCCGCGGAAGATGCCCATCCTCTCACCATCCCGGCGGCGGATGTTCCTGTTTTTGAACTCAATCTCCTCCCGGAACTCCCGGAAGATATCCCCGTTGTCTCCCCCGATGGCGCGTTCACGCCGCACCGCTTCGCCGAACCGAATCTCCACGCGCTTATTCGCCGCCCTTCCGCTGAGGACGGCGCGCACTATCGGCACAGCGCTTTCCTCCTGGAGTGGTACCTAGGGCGGCGCATGCTGCCGGCCGATGGTAGTGAAAACCCCGCCGAATCCGAAGGCTCGGAGAGCACGTCCCTCTATACGGAACTGACGGTGCACCGCCTCCTCCACGAGGCGCCTCGGGAACAGCTCACCGCGGTGCGTGAAATCTGGACGAAGGCCACGAAGCTGCCACCACTTGACCTTCTAACAACCCAAAGTTTGGATCTCAGCACCTATCAGACCCTGCGCGAAGTCGTTATTCCGGCCTGGCGCGAGGCAGGTATCACCACTACCGTCATGGAGGATGCCAATCTCACTATCGTGACCGACACCCCGGTGTTGAGCACCAGCGTGAGCGAGGAGAACGACTGGCTTGACCTCAATATCACCGTCGACGTCGGCGAGCATCAGATACCACTCAACGTACTCTACGAGGCACTGACCAGCGGGCACGACCACCTCATCCTCGGCGATGTGCTGATCCCGCTGGGCAGCGACTTCGATGCGCTGCGCCAGCTTTTGCACGACGCCGCAGCTCTCGGCACCGTCACCCCCGAGAGCATCTCCGTGCCCCGGGCACGCGCCCATGCCCTGGATCTTTCCGCGCTGGCCAATCCGCAGGCGCTCACCGATGCGCTCACCCAGCTTGATCACCTGGGCGAGCCGGTGCCGGTTCCCGAAACATTCCAGGGCACCCTGCGCTCCTATCAGGAAGCCGGTTATTCCTGGCTCACCCACCTGGCGCGCGCTCATTACGGCGGGATCTTGGCCGATGATATGGGCCTGGGCAAAACCGCGCAGATGCTCGCCATGATCAGCGGCGCACGCGCCGAGGGCAAGTTAGAAGGCCCGGTGCTCGTGGTGGCTCCCACCTCCGTGGTGCCGGTGTGGCGCAGCGAAGCGGAGCGCTTCACCCCGGAGCTGCGGGTACACACCATCACCGGCTCGGGTAAACGCCGTTCACTGGCCCTGGCAAATATTGCCGCGAGCGCGGATATTGTGGTGACCTCCTATACCCTGCTGCGCCTGGAGCGCGCGGAGTACGCGAAGGTTGATTGGGGTGGGGTTATCCTCGATGAGGCCCAGGCGGTGAAGAACCCCAGCACGGTGGGCTATCGCGCCGTCGCCGCGCTCACCCGCCCCTGGACTTTCGCGGTTACGGGCACTCCGGTGGAAAATAGCCTCTCGGATTTGGCGGCGCTGCTGGCCCTCACCAGCCCGGGCCTGCTCCCCGGGCACGCGCGTTTCACCGAGCAGTTCCAGAACCCGATTGAAAAAATTAATGACGAAGAAGCCGCCGCGCTGCTCACGCGCCTGGTGCGGCCCTTTATGTTACGACGCCGCAAAGCCGAGGTGGCCAAGGACCTCCCGGCCCGCACCGTGACCGAGCTGAGCGTGCCCCTCGCGCCCGCCCACGCGCAGCGCTATCGCAAGCAGCTGGAACGCGAGCGCCAGGAAATCCTCGGGCTTATCGATGATCCGAATGCCAATCGCATTTCGATTCTGGCTTCCCTCACCCGGTTGCGGCGCATGGCCATCGACCCGGGCCTGGTGGACGGGCGGATTACCACCCCGCCGGCGAAAACCAATCTGCTCCTCGAGCACCTCCAGCAGATCATCCCGGAGGGCCATCGCGCCCTGGTGTTCTCCCAGTTCACCACCTATTTGGAGCGGATTGCCCACCAGCTGGATCGCGAGGGTATTACCTATAGCTACCTGGATGGTTCCACCCGGGACCGGGCCGGCGCGATTGCAGCGTTCCGCGATGGCAGCGCCCCGGTGTTCCTTATTTCCCTCAAGGCGGGTGGTACCGGGCTTACCCTCACGGAAGCGGATTACGTATACATTATGGATCCGTGGTGGAATCCGGCCGCCGAAGAGCAGGCCATTGACCGGGCCCATCGTATTGGCCAGGATAAGCCGGTCACCGTCTACCGGCTGGCCTCGGCGGATACCATCGAGGAGAAAGTCATCGCCCTGCAGGCGCGCAAGCGTGAGCTGGCCGGCCTGGTTGATGAGGCGGCCCGCGGGCCCATCTCAGGGGCGGATATCCGCTCCCTTCTCGAGCTCACCGGGCCGGAAGGCCGCTAGCTGCGCCGTCGTACCGCGGGCCCGTGCCCCGCACCGCCGCGGCACGGAGCGCGGGGCGCGGCGCCGTCGTCGTACCACAACAAGCATCCGCACTTAAGCCGGACGGGCCGGTCACGTTTTCACGCAACCGGCCCGCTCCGCGCAGGCACACAGCCCGCACCTTCGCTACCGCTCACCCGCACCGCAGGTAAACACCGTTTACCCACGCGGCGCAAGTAAACACCGCATACCTACTACAGCATGCAGGAGACGCAGCCTTCCACTTCGGTGCCCTGGAGGGCGGCCTGGCGGATACGCATGTAGTAGAGCGTCTTGATGCCCTTGCGCCACGCGTAAATGTAATTGCGGTTCACATCGCGGGTAGTCACGGTGTCCGGGTAGAACAGCGTGAGGGAAAGCCCCTGGTCCACGTGCTGGGTGGCTACCGCGTAGGTGTCGATGATCTTCTGCGGGCCGATTTCGTAGGCATCCTGGAAGTATTCCAGGTTGTCATTGGTCATGTACGGCGCCGGGTAGTACACCCGCCCGATCTTGCCTTCCTTGCGGATCTCGATCTTGGAAACGATCGGGTGGATCGAGGAGGTGGAGTGGTTGATATAGGAGATGGAACCGGTGGGCGGAACCGCCTGGAGGTTCTGGTTGTACATCCCGTATTCGGCCACGTCCGCGGCCAGCTGGGCCCAATCTTCCCGGGTGGGGATATGATGCGCGGCGAAAAGTTCGCGCACCCGCTCGGTTTGCGGGACCCACTCCTGCTCGAGGTACTTCGTGAAGTAAGCACCGTTTGCATAGGTAGAATCCTCGAAGCCTTCGAAGCGCTCCCCGCGTTCCTTCGCCAGCAGCATGGAGGAACGGATCGCGTGGTAGGCAACCGTATAGAAGTACATATTGGTGAAGTCGAGGGCTTCCTCGCTCCCGTAGAAGATCCGCTCGCGGCCCAGGTAGCCGTGCAGGTTCATCTGCCCCAGCCCGATCGCGTGGGACATCTCATTCCCACGCTTGACGGAGGGCACCGAATCGATGCTGGTCTGGTCGGAAACAGCCGTGAGAGCACGCACCGCGATCTCCACCGTTTTGCCCAGGTCCTCCGAATCCATGGCCTCGGCGATATTGAGGGAGCCGAGGTTGCAGGAAATATCCTTACCCACGTGCTTGTAGGAAAGATCCGCATTGTATTCGGACGCCTCGGATACCTGGAGGATTTCCGAGCACAGGTTGGACATGGTAATCCGGCCCTTAATCGGGTTGGTGTTATTGACGGTGTCCTCGTACACGATGTAGGGGTAGCCGGATTCGAACTGGATTTCCGCGAGGGTCTGGAAGAACTGGCGCGCGTCGATCTTCGTCTTCTTAATGCGCTTGTCATCAACCATTTCGCGGTACTTTTCACTCACCGAGATCTCGGTGAGCGGCTTGCCGTAGACCCGCTCCACATCGTAGGGGGAGAAGAGGTACATCGGCTCGCGGTTCTTGGCCAGCTCGAAGGTAATATCCGGGATCACCACGCCCAGGGAAAGAGTCTTAATCCGGATCTTTTCGTCCGCGTTTTCCCGCTTGGTATCCAGGAAACGCATAATATCCGGGTGGTGGGCGTGCAGGTACACGGCCCCCGCGCCCTGGCGCGCCCCCAGCTGGTTCGCGTAGGAGAAGGAATCCTCGAGCAGCTTCATAACCGGGTTCACCCCGGAGGACTGGTTTTGAATGCGCTTAATCGGGGCACCCTGCTCGCGCAGATTGGTGAGGTTGAGCGCCACCCCGCCCCCGCGCTTGGAAAGCTGGAGCGCGGAGTTAATCGCGCGGGCGATGGATTCCATATTGTCTTCCACCCGCAGCAGGAAGCAGGAGACCAGTTCCCCGCGGGCCTGCTTGCCGGCATTGAGGAAGGTGGGGGTGGCCGGCTGGAACCGCCCGCTGATCATTTCTTCCATGAGGTTGGTGGCCAACTCGGTATCCCCATCGGCCAGCGCGAGCGCCACGATGCAGACCCGATCCTCGAAACGCTCCAGGTAGCGGGTGCCATCCCAGGTTTTCAGGGTGTAGGAGGTGTAGTACTTGAAGGCCCCCATGAAGGTGGGGAAGCGGAACTTATGCGCGTAGGCCTTCTTGTAGAGCTCCTTAATAAAAGCCATATCGTAGGCGTCGATCACGCGCTTTTCGTAATAGCCTTCGCGCACGAGGTACTCCAGCTTTTCTTCCAGATCGTGGAAGAACACGGTGTTCTTATTGACGTGCTGGAGGAAGTACTGCCGCACGGCTTCGTGATCCTTATCAAACTGGATCTTGCCCTCAGCATCGTACAAATTGAGCTCGGCATTGAGCGAGTGGTAATCCACGAGCGAATCACCCAGGTTTTCCGAACCGGTATCCGTTAGTGTTGCGTTGCCCAAAACTGTTCCAAACCTTCCTTAACCGTGGCGACGTCCGTGGGCGTGCCGAGCAGTTCAAAGCGATACATCATGGGGACGCCGCATTTTTCGGCAATAACATCCCCGGCGAGTCCGTAAACATCGCCAAAATTGGTATTTCCTCCGGCGATCACCCCGCGGATGAGAGCACGGTTGTGTTCGTTATTGAGGAATTTGATGACGGGGCGCGGCACGGCGCCGCGATGGTTCCCGCCACCGTAGGTGGGGCAAATAAGCACGTAGGGTTCATCCACCACGGGCGTTTCGCCATGGATGGGGATCCGCACGGCATCGTAGCCGAGCTTTTCCACGAACCGGTGCGTGTTATTTGTTTGAGAAGAAAAATAGACGATACGTGCCATCGGTTCTTTCCTCAGCGGGCGGCACGCGGCCGCACCGCCAGCTTAGGCAGTCACCAGGGTGGGTTCCGCGGTGGCCTGCGCGCCGGCCTTGAGCGCCTTGATTTCATCGGGGCGGTAGCCGGACCAGTGATGACCGTTCGCGAAAACCACGGGCGCCGACTGGTACCCGAGGGCCTTCACCGCGGCAAGGGCCTCCGCATCCTGGGTGAGATCCACGAGCTCGTACTCCAGCCCCGCCTTATCGAGCGCGCGCTTGGTGGCATTGCACTGCACGCACGCGGGCTTGGTGTAGACGGTAATGCTCATGGGGTCTCCTCGAATTCGGATTGTCACGCTGTGTGCGTGGTGGAACGACTACAAGGCTAAACACTACACCTAGTGGCACCTAGAACAAAAGACCACTAGAACTTGTGGTTTTTACAACGACGCCGCCACTCCCGCTTTGCGCCTATTTACGCGGTTTTAGGACTTTGGACCCGCGCTTTGTGAAGCCGGTAACCACGCCGCCCGGCGTGTCATGCAGGGCGGGCCGCGGGTGAGCCACGCGCGGGCCAGCTACATATCTAGGCACCCGCTCAATACGCCGGATCATTTAGCACATTCACTAAATTTCCGCCAGAGTAAGGAGTCCCTTACCCGCCTATTTGTAACCAATCTCACGCCAATTTTGGCGCTCTCAGTTTTTATCTTGTGACCTACGTCCGTACGATTCTAATCAGACTTAAGCGGATTCGGATTCGACCGCCGTGACCAACGCTGCTCACCGACCCGTATCCGAGCCGACCTCGTGCGATGAAAAGGAGAACATCGTGGAAGCCTTTACACAAACCGCCGCGCCACTGGGGAGTCTCACCCTCTCCGCCCTCGTGGCCCTCCTGCCGCTCCTCACGGTGTTCTTCCTGCTGGGTGTTGTGCATATGAATGCGCACTGGGCGGGGGTATGCGGCGTCGTCGTGGCGCTTGCGGTAGCGATCTTCGCTTTCCGTATGCCCGCCGGAATGGCGCTTTCTGCCGGGCTGGAAGGGGCCGTTTTCGGGATCTTCCCCATTACCTGGATCGTTCTCACCGCGATCATCCTTTTCGAACTCACGGTGGCCTCCGGGCACCATGACACCCTCATGCAGGCCTTCGCGCGGCTCTCCCCCGATCCGCGTGCCCTGGGCATTTTCATCGCCTTCAGTTTCTGCGCCCTCCTCGAAGCGCTGGCCGGATTCGGGGCGCCGGTGGCGATCTGCGGCGTTATGCTCCTCGCCCTCGGCTTCGCGCCCTGGAAGGCGGCGCTCACGGTGCTGGTCGGCAATACCTTCGCGGTGCCCTACGGGGCGATGGCCACGCCCGTGCTCACCGGCGCGAACCTCACCGGCATCGATGCCGCCACTCTCTCCGCCCAGATCAGCGAGCAAACCAGCGTGCTCGTCTGGCTCATCCCCTTCGCGCTGCTCCTCATTATGGACGGCTGGCGCGGCCTGGCGCAGGTGTGGCCCCTGGCCCTGGCGGTGGGCGCCTCCTACGCGCTGAGCACCTGGCTCGCCGCCCGCACCCTGGCCCCCGGCCTGGTCAATATGGTGCCCGCCCTGGTGAGCCTGGCGGTCGGCATCGCGCTGCTGCGCATCTGGCAACCGCGCGGCAGCCGCGCCGCGGCCGAACGCCTCACCGGCGCCGCGCCCCAACCGGCCACCGAACGGATTCGCCCCGCGGCCCTGGCCTGGGCCATCTTCCCCTACGTGCTTATCGTGGCCGTTTTCGTGACCACCCAGATGGTGCCGGCAATCCGCAGCGCGCTGGCTGCCACAAACGTGACCATCCACTGGCCGGCCCTGTGGGCCGGGGGCGAGAATCTGGTGCGCGCCGCCGATGGCACGCCCGCCGCCTCCAGCACCTACACCTTCGCCTGGCTGAGCTCCCCGGGTACTTTGCTGCTCCTGACCGCGCTGGTACTGGCCGCCTGCTACCGGATGCGCCCGGGCGCGGTAGCGCGCCTCATGTTCGCCCAGGTCTACAAGCTGCGCTGGACCTTCCTCACCATTGGTTCGGTGCTCGCCCTCGCCTACGTTATGAACCTTTCCGGGCAGACCCTCACCATCGGCACCTGGATTGCCGGTGCCGGATCCGTCTTCCCCTTCCTCGCCCCGATTCTGGGGTGGATCGGCACCGCGGTGACCGGTTCGGGAACCTCAACGACGGCGCTCTTTGCCAATCTGCAGCACACCGCCGCCACCCAAATCGGGGCGGATCCGGGGCTGCTGGTGGCCTGCAATACCGTGGGCGGGGCCGTGGGCAAGATGATCAGCCCCCAAACTCTGGCGATTGCCACCGGCGGGGTGGATATGGTCGGCGAAGAATCCGTGCTGCTGCGCAAGTCCCTGCCCTGGGCCTGCGGCCTGCTCATCCTGCTGTGCCTACTGGTTGGGTTCCTCGCCTAAATACTTCCGCCCTGCCAGAGGTCCGCGGCTGGCCGGGCACAGCGCCGCGCAGCGGCGGCGTCGTCGTAATAACAACGAAAGAAAAGAGTTGATATGACCCTCATTCCCGGGCCGGAACCGCGCAAGAAAGTTGCGGTTTTCGCCACCTGTATTAACGAGGTGATGTTCCCGAATACCGTGAATAACACCGCGGTGCTGCTCGAGCGGCTCGGGTGTGACGTGGAGTTCCCGCGCGCCCAAACGTGCTGCGGGCAGATGTTCACGAATACCGGGTATTTTGACCGGGCGCTGCCGAGCGTGCGAGCCTTCCTCGAAGCTTTTGAAGAATACGACTACATGGTGGGACCCTCCGGCTCCTGCGTTGGTTCGGTACGCGAACAGCATGAGATGCTGGCCCTCGATGCCGGCGAAGATGAGCTGGCGCGGCGCGTCCACGAAGTGCAAAAACGGGTCTACGACATCAGCGAGTTCATCGTGGACGTGCTGGGGACCGTGGATGTGGGCGCGTACTTCCCGCACACCGTCACCTATCACGCCTCGTGCCATTCGCTGCGGGTGGCCGAGGTGGGCGACCGGCCCATTCGACTGCTGCAAGCGGTGCGCGGGCTGGAATATATTCCGCTCGAAGATATGCGCCAGTGCTGCGGTTTCGGGGGCACGTTCTCCGTGAAGAATTCGGATGTGTCCATCGCGCTGGGGCGGGATAAAGCCCGGCACGTCATCGAAACCGGGGCGGAATACGTGGCCAGCCTCGATAATGCCTGCCTCATGAACTTCGGCGGGATTCTGCACCGCGAGAAGAAACCCGTCCGCCCCATTCACATGGTCAATTTGCTGGTGCAGACCGCGCCGGTTGGCGCCGGCGCCGTGCCGGGTGCCGCCGGCGCCGTGGCCGCAACCACCCCCGCCGGGAGGATCGCATGAAAACTTTGAAATTGGAACGCCTCACCCCGGCCCCGCCCGAAGGGGATCTGCTCGATTCGCCGGCCTTCCCCAAGGCCGCGGTGCGCGAGCTGGGCAACGAAACGCAGGCGAAGAATCTCCATCACGCCACCCACACGATTCGCGCGAAGCGCCAGGCAGTGGTGAGCGAGCTGGATAATTGGCAGGATATTCGCCAGGCCGGTGCCGATATTAAGAACCGGGTGGGCCGCCACCTCGATCATTATCTGGCGGAGTTCGAAAAGAACGCCACCGCCGCCGGGGCGCATGTGCACTGGGCGCGCGACGCGGAGGAAGCCAACCGGATCGTCATCGACCTGGTGCGCGCCACCGGGGAAAGCGAAGTCACCAAGGTCAAGTCCATGGTCAGCCAGGAAATTGACCTGAACGAACACCTGGAAGAAGCGCGGATTGCGGCCTGGGAAACGGATTTGGCCGAGCTCATTGTGCAGCTCGGGCACGACCGGCCCAGCCATATTCTGGTGCCCGCGATTCACCGTAATCGCAGCGAGGTACGCGAGATTTTCCTGCGGGAAATGGGCCAGTACGGCACCCCCTGCCCGCCCGATGTGACCGACGAGCCGGCCGAGCTGGCCGCCGCGGCCCGCGTGCACCTGCGCGAAAAGTTCATGCGCACCAAGGTGGGGATTTCCGGCGCGAATTTCGCGATTGCGGAAACCGGTTCCCTGGTGGTGGTGGAATCCGAAGGCAATGGCCGCATGAACCTTACCCTGCCGGAAACCCTCATCTCCGTGGTGGGTATCGAGAAGATTCTCCCCACCTTCCAGGATCTTGAGGTGTTCTTGCAGCTGCTGCCGCGTTCTTCCACCGGCGAGCGCATGGCTCCCTACGGGACCATTTGGACGGGCGCGCGCGAAGGTGACGGCCCGCGCGATGTTCATATTATTTTGCTGGATAACGGGCGCACCAAGGTGCTCTCTGACCCGATCGGGCGCGCGGCGCTGCGCTGCATTCGCTGCTCGGCCTGCCTGAATATTTGCCCGGTGTATGAGAAGGTGGGCGGGCACGCCTACGGCTCGGTCTACCCCGGGCCCATCGGCGCCATCCTCAACCCGCAGATCCGCGGCCTGGAATCGGTGGTGGATCGCTCCCTGCCCTTCGCTTCCACCCTGTGCGGGGCGTGTAATGAAGTGTGCCCGGTGAAAATTCCGATCTCGAATATCCTCGTGCACCTGCGCCGCAAAGCGGTGGATAAGAAACGCGCGGAGGCCGGGCTGCGCCCGCACGTAGAGCCGATCCTCATGGCCGGCGGCGGCTGGGTTATGGGCAAGGGCTGGCGCCTGGGCGCCGCGGCCCGGCTGGCGAGCGTGGGCGGGNTCGCCGCCGCAATGCGCTACCTCCAGCCAGGAGGAGAATCGCGAGAACGATGGGCGCTGTGAGCTCAGCACCTGTATGGCTCAGCCGCTTCGTCGATGCTGGGGCGGGTGGAACCTTGATGTCCACGCTCGCCGTGACACCCGTGAGTTTCTCCCCACCCGGAGTCACTGCCGTGACGGTTGCGGTATTGGTTACCGTCGTTCCCTGCATCGGTGCGGTGATCTTCGCCCGGGCGTGTGCTAGAAGCGCTTCTCCCGGAGCCAATACCCCGGACGCACCCGGCCAGCTGTACTCGATGGGGCCCAGCCCGGCCATTGGGTCATTGATGGTGATGCCGGTGAGCGTCGTCGTTCCAGTATTGACCACCTCGAAACGGTAGATGATGACATCCCCATCCACCTTCGCGGTTTTCTCCATCGTCATCCCCGGGTGTTCGGTGATGGTAATGGAACCGTGGCCGCCACTGCCCGGAATTTCCGGGTCGCCCGGCTTATTCGTGATGGTATCCCCGCCCGGGGTCACCCCGGTGGCGCTGGCATCGTTGCGAACGGTACCCGCATCCACCTGCTCCTGGGTGAGCACCGAGGTTGCACTCGCACTGGCCTTCTCACCCGGAGCGAGCACCCCAGCCTCACCCGGCCAGCTGTACTCAATCTCGGACAGTCCCGGGAAGTCATCCTGAATAACAACGTTGCGCAGGGTGGTATTTCCGGTGTTCTCCAGCGCGAAAGACCAGGTGACAATATCACCTGCGCGCGGGTTTTCCTTCTCCACGCTGCCCGTTTTCACCAGGGCGAATGAGGGACTCTGCGGAAGCACCACGGTTTCTGTGGCACTATCGCGCACCTCCAACCCACGCGGCGATGTCGCGCTCACCTCCGCGGTATTCTCCACCACGCCAGCATCAAGCAGCCCCTGAGTGACCGGCGAGGTCGCACTGGCGGTCACCGACTGCCCCGGGGCTAGAACCCCGGCCGCACCGGGCCACGCACCAAAGCTCACCGCGCTCAAGCCAGGAAGCTCATCGCGCAGTGCCACCCCACTTAGCGTGGTGGTGCCGCGGTTCGTGATGGTAAAGGTCCAGGTGACTTCGTCACCGGCGCGCAACATCTCGCCCGCGCGCTCCGGTACGCTCCCCTGCTTGATCACCTGGATCTGGGCGCCGTCCGGGATGCTCACGGTAGCGCTATCACTGGCTGTGACCGCTGTTCCGTGCGGATCCGTACCGGTAGCCGTGGCGGTGTTTTCCAGGCTGCCGCGGTCCACATCCGCTTGCGTCAGCGTATAAGTTCCGGTAACGCGCTGAGAGGCACCGGGTGCCAGCGTTGTGATAGTACCCAGTTCCCCGCCCAGCAACGGATCAGATACGACGACGCCGCTGAGGGTCACGTTGCCGCTATTACTCACCTCAATGGAGTACTCCACGGGTTCGCCGGCACGCAGCTGGGCGGGCGTCGTCGCCGTTTTCACCAGGCGCAACACCGCGGTCCCGGGCAGCGGGGTCGTAATCGTGCCACTACCCTCCACCGCGGTACCGTGCGGGGATGCACCCGCGGCCGTGGCGGTGTTCTCCAGGCTGCCGCAATCAATATCCGCCTGGGTGAGGGTGTAACTGCCGCTCACCGTGCCGATAGTTCCCGGGGCCAGGGTGGTGATGGTGGCGAGTTTCCCGCCGAGCAGCGGATCACTCACAGCAATTCCATGCAGGGTCACATTGCCGGTATTGCGCACTGCAATGCTGTACTGCACCTGCTCACCGGCCGCGATAGTTGCCGGCGACGTAGCGGTTTTGGTGACCGCGAGCGCCGGGGCTTCGGGGAGCTGGACGGTGGCGGTTCCCTGGGCGCTCACCGCTGTTCCGCTCGGGTCGATGCCAGTAGCCGTGGCGATATTATCCACGCCGCCGCGGTCAATATCCGCCTGAGTGAGGATGTAGCTGCCGCTCACCTGCTGGCGTGCCCCTGGTGCGAGCGTGGAAACCGCCCCCACGGTGCCGCCGAGCAGCGGGTCCGTCACCGTCACGTCACTCAGGGTGACATTGCCGGTATTGCTCACCTCAATGGTGTAGCTGACCTGCTCGCCGGCCGCGATAGTTGCCGGCGGCGTAGCCGTCTTGGTCACCGCGAGGGCGCCGGCTGCGGGCAACGGAGTGGTCACCGTAGCCGTGGCCTGCACCGAAGTATTCTGCGGCGAGGTTCCGGTGACTGTCGCGGTATTGTCCACGCGGCCCGCGTCGATATCGGCTTGGGTGAGAGTGGCGTGCGCGGTTCCCGTGGCGACGGCGCCCGGCGCCAACGTGCCCTGCTGAGCGGCATCAGGCCATGTCATAGCAAGGCCGCTTACCTTCGGGTCACTCAGGGTGAGCTGCGAAAGCGGCACGTTCCCGGTATTCGTGACGGTGAAGGTGTAGGTCACGGTATCGCCGGCCGCCGCATTCGCGCCTGCATCACCGGCGGCAAGCGCAGCCGTCTTGGTGAGAGCAAGGGCGGGCTGGGCGTGGAAGAAACCAAAGTCTTGGCCGTCCAACTTAGCTGCCCGCGCCACCGTCACCACGGCACTGGTGGCTGCGTCTTTACCGGCCGGGGAGTAGCTCGGCACGTAGCTCGCGCTGCCTCCCGGGGCAGGCGGGGTGACCGAGATGCGATAGGTTCCGGCTAGTACATTGTCGAAGGAATAGGTGCCGTCGGCTGCCGAGGTTGTTTCTATCGGAGCGCCGCTGGGGCTGAGGACCGGGTCACCTGTGCTGGCATCCAGGAGGCGCACGGTGGCACCTGCCAGCGCGGTGTCATCCGCGCTGGCGCCGTCGTCGTTAATATCCACGGCAATTCGCCCGCTCACAGTTGCGGCAACCACCGTAGCGCTTTGCGGTTCGCCCGCGGTGAGCGGGAGCGGGGAATGCGAGGTGGTGCGCAGCAGGCCGGTCATGGTGTTGGCGATGACCGCGCCGGCTTCCGCCTGCGGTGCGTCCAGGGTAAGGGCGTAGCGCGCGCCGCCGGCCAGCCCGGTAGCGAAATCGTTGATGATGAAACGCAGTGCCGTGACCTGGCTGAGGTCCGCGGAAGCCGTCAGTTCTTGCCAGGTGATGCCCTCCGCCGGAGCGGCCCCGATGGTGCCGTGCGGCGCCGTGGTGTATTCGGCTCGCACATTGGCGGCCTCGCCCTGGAGGCGTTCCACCCCGGTAAGGATCGGGGTCACGGTGGTGCCGCGTCCGTCGCCCACGTAGGGCAGTTCGTCCACGAAAATCGCGTGCCCCATGGAATCCATGGTGGTGTTGTACATTTCCACGAGGTAGGACGCCGGTTCATTGCGCTGGATGTTGGGAGTGCGGAGCGTCTTGAGGTAATTCGCTCCGGCAACCAGGACCATAGTGACATCGGTGGAGGTTTGGGCCTGCCAGCCGGCCTGATCGATCACATCCCTCCAATACCACTTCCGAAGGTCATCCCCGCGGAAATAGGAATCCAGATTGAGCTGGCCGGATTCGGGTAAATAGGGCCCTATGTGCAGATTGATGGGAATCTCGGGCAGCTGCTGGCCCACCGGAAGTTTGCCGCCATTGGCCACGTAATCGAAGAGGTACGGGGTGCGCCCATCCGCGCAGAGATTCGCATCGGAAGCCTTGCTCCCCCTCCACGTGGCGGCGTCCACGGGAGACAGATCCACATCCACTACTTCCGCGGGAATACACATGAGCACCTGAGAGTGTGCGGCAGTCGTTTGCGGAGAGTTGGGGACGAGGAAGGTTTCCGGGCGGACAGTGTAGCGATACTTATTATTTGTTTTCGCTACCGTGACGCGGTTGCCAGCAGATCCGTCCGGATTAATATCGGTGAACAAAGATGACCTAAAACGAGCTTCTCCAACCGCGACGAAAATGCGCCCTCCGGTACCTTTATATTGATTTCTTCCCTGGTACTTCGACCGCATATCCACGGAGAAGCTGATACCGTCATCAACAAAAACCGCGTCCGAGCTTGCCACCGCTTGGACTGTGAAGTACATATGGTAGCGCTCTCGCGCAGCGGATGGGCCTGTGCGCACGGACAGCAGATTGCCATTATTCACTTTGGGGCGGGCTTGCAACGCATAAACGTCGCTAAAATCGCCCGAATACTCGGATAGTGGGCGGAATTCCCGCAGCTCCGGGCTACCTGGGGCACCGGCCCGCACGTACAGGTCATAATCCGATTTTGGAATCTCATAGTAGCCGTTCGCTGTTTCGCCGGGCATGCCCTTGGGGTAGGGGTCCCCGGGGATATCGCTGGTTTTTACGAACAGGCGCGCGGTGCGCGGATCCATGCGTTGGTAAGCCGGATTGCCCGCGTTGAGGGTGACCTGGTTATCGACCGAGCCCACGCTTTCGTACTGACCGCCCAGGCGGGTGTTATCCAGATACTGGTAAGCAACGCCGATGAGTGCATACGGAGTATTCGGCGGCACAACGCCGTTGTGCCCCAAGCTCGGCCTTGCCCGCATCGCGTCCGGGTCGGCTCCCTCTGGATGCCTGCCGTAACGCTGATTGGTATCTGTGAGGAGCCGCCCTTCCGTAGGCCGGTCGATTGTCCACGTGAGGGTTTCAGTATTATTGAGCGGGTTTGTTTCGTGGAGAGGTTGTGAGGGCGACGACGCAGAACTGCCCCGCGGGTTGACCGGAGTGACGGAACTGCTGAAAGTAACCACCGTCTTATTAGCCAATTTCGCAAACTCAGAAGCGGGAATCCACACTCGGTATTGCACATAAGCAGCGGAATTTCGATCCCGGGCTTGGGCTCCCGTGAGAGTGAATTTTCCGAAGGAGTCCCCTTTTTCGGCAGTGATCCCCGACCGCACCGGCGCAACTGCCCACCGCTCCGGAATGAAGGGGCGCGGAGCATTAGCGCCGGGTTCTTGCACCATGATCGTAAATGTGACCGCGGTGGTGAGAGGTTTCTCAAACGTCCACCTATCGGAGAAGGGGAAACTGTACTTCGGCGTGAAACCGAAGAGATTGCCTTTTTCCGTGCCGGAGCCGAAATTATAGGGGCCTTCCCCGCGGTAGGTACCCGTATCATCAACTGGATCACGGCCGTGCCCAAGATCGAAGTCAAGCTGCCCAACAACTTCAACGGAGGTGAGATCACCAGATACCGGAACAGTGCGCTCCCCCTGCGCGTCGGTCACCTTCAGTTCGGGACTGTAGGTGCTGCCCGGGCCCACTCCGGTGCCCGGCCGCGCAATAATCGGTTGGATGACCACAGCAGCGGTGCCGGAACCGCCCTCATTACTCACGGTAGCGGTGAGAGTGCGGCCATCTGCGCTCACGGTGTAGGAGCGTTCCACACCGTTCGCGGTTCCGCCCAGCACGGCGTCAAGCCCGGGGCCAATTTCCCAACTCCACCCTTCCGGGAGAGTCTGTGAGATGGTGGCGGAGGTAGCATCAGATGCTACGAAGGCCCACTGGAATGAGACGCGCGATCCGTACCCAACTTTCCCATTTTTTGCGTTGGTATCGTAATCGCCGTAGGTATCATCCCCGGTAATACCGAGGGAGACATGAGTGAGGGTACCTGCTGCGGGAGCTGCGGAGGCTTGCGGGAGCGCTCCCCATCCCAAACTCAGAAGAAGGGCGGTACACAGCAGCGCAATAAGCGACCGCCGTGACGCCCGTGGCATCGTGAAATGTCGATTCATCGAGCTTCCTTGCGTGAAAATGTGATGGCATATTCCATCATGATGTGACTTGTTGCTATAGCAGCAATGATGAGGACCCCTGCCATAACAATCTGTAATGAATCGTATCGACGTTTTCCAAATTTTTGGCAAACTTTTATTGTCTACTTTGTGGCATCGGGCATATTTTTGCGCATACCTAAGTCCTGAGCGCGAAACTGCTCAAAGTACTAAAATAAATAATAATATTGTTCCGGTTTTCAACTTGAAGTATCGTCGCAGCATCGCAGCTGCTGAGGTCAAGGAGTAACTCATGCCGCGCCGCCTTTTACCCGGCCGAAACCCGCGCCCGCTCTCCACCCGCCAGCCGCGCTCCCGCGCGCTCCTGAGTTTCCTGGCGGTTCTCTTCCTTATTCTTGGCTCGCTGATATGGATCACTCCGGGGCCGGCCCGCGCCGCCGATACCGGCGATACCAGCACCACGGCCAATACCAGCGATACCAGCCCCGCGGCCGATGCGGCGTCGTCGCCGCGCGCCGTCGTGCAATGTTCGCAAGATCCCAATGACTTGACCTGCCCCGAAGCCCTCCTCACCCAACGCATTCGCGAGGCCGGAACCACGCCCACCCGTATTATTTTGGGCGCCACGGACACGATGCTCACGCAACCCCTGAAGATTCCCGCCGGCGCGGATATCGAGCTGGTCAATGGCGCCCGCGCCCCGTGGGGCACCACCACGTCGGGCCTCAACCGCGAGGATGGCTTCACCGGCGTGATGGTGCAGGTGCCGGCCGGCGCCGCGCTCACCTTCGATAATTACGACGGCGGAACTTTCCACCTGCTGAGCCGCGGCGAATGGGTCCCGGGCGGCGGCACCCTTTTGGATGTGCGCGGCAGCCTCACGATTAACGGCGGGGAGTTCTCCGGGGTGCGCGGGGCGAAGCAGACCTACCAGGGCGCGATAACCGTCAGCGGGAAAAACGCCAGTTTCACCCTCAACGGCGGGAAAGTCACCGATAATCATCGTGAGCTGGATAATCCCGGCGCTGTCCAGTACGGCGCGGCTAATATCGCGGTGACCGAGGGCGCCACCTTCGTGATGAACGGCGGGGAGGTCAGCAAGGGCAAAGCTCGCGTTATCGATTCTCAAGGTTACGGTGAAGTCGGCGGGATTGGCCTCTACAAAGGTGGGAAAGTCACCATCAACGGCGGCACCATCACGGAAAATTCCGGTTTCGCGGGCGGGATGGTCGCATTCACGTGGCTGTGGTCTAAATCCGATGCCACCCCCGAAAACTCCGCTCGCACCCGCAGCTATATCACGGTCAATGACGGCACCATTTCGCGTAACCGCGCCTCTTTCTCCGGCGGCGGCATTCTCGCTTTCGGCAACGCGGATGTCACTATGAACGGTGGCACCATCGATTCCAATAACGCCCCCAACGGTGGTGGCGTGGGAACGTTCAACCTCTACACCTGGGGTGCTGATGGCACCTGGCAAGAAATCCCCGGCGACGGCATGAACTGGGGTTTCACCCGTGAACAATGGTCCGAGCTTTCTCCGGGTGGTTTCACCATGAACGCCGGCACCATTTCGAACAATTCCAGCTGGCGCACCGGCGGCGGCGTGAACGTGGTGTCCAACAAGGTGCTACTCAATGGCGGCACGATCAGCGGCAATAGGG
Source organism: Actinotignum timonense (assembly GCF_900155575.1). GTDB lineage: Bacteria > Actinomycetota > Actinomycetes > Actinomycetales > Actinomycetaceae > Actinotignum > Actinotignum timonense. Next base: position 616,396 of record NZ_LT706966.1, read on the forward strand.
CAGGTCAGCAGGGCGGCGGTGTTTACGTTGCTACCGCCAATTACACGCTGCACCTCGCCGATACTCTGGTGACGGAAAACGCCGCTTCGGGAATTGGCGGTGGGATCTGGACCTGCCCCACCGGCAACGTGGAAGTCCACGTGGATAACGGCGCCGCTGTTTTCGGCAATACAGCCAAGCGCTACGGCGCCGACCTCGCGCACGATAACCTCGGTTCGGTCAGCTCCGCGCCGGTGTGGCTTTCGGATAGCATCATCGGCGGCGGCCTGGTGGATTACTACCAGGACAACGAAGGTGCCCGCTTCGATCCGGCGCAGCTGGGCCTGCCCCCGGACCAGCGGCCCTACCCGCAGCTCGTCAAGGGGCGCCGTATTTCCAACGAGGGCTTCGCCGCCGTGGTTTCCGATCCCGCTAAGAACGCGGCCCGCGGTGCTGCGCGCCTGGTCATTACGGGTAACGCCGCGCCGCGCGGTGCGGGTATCGGCACGAATGGCTCGGTTATTTTCGGCACGTGGGGTCGCGCGCAGGCAACGGTCACGAAACAGTGGTTCTATGAAACGACGACGCCGCCAGCGGGCAACGCGCCCAGTCCGGTACCGGCTCGTCCTTCGGATATTGCCTCATCGAGCGTGTCGATGCGCCTGGTCTCCGATACGTCCGCTGAGCTCCTGAACCCACAGGTGGTGCATGAATTCAGCGTGACGGCTGGCGAGGAGTGGACGAAGAGCTTCACTGATTTGCCGATCCGCAACGATGCCGGGGAGTTTTATGTGTACGCGGTGCAGGAGCTGGACGCGGCCGGCAAGGTGCTGAAAACCAAGGTGTTGGAACCGTCGCAGCTGCTGGTGCAGCGTGGGGAAGAGTTGCCCGCGCGGCCGAAGTTGGAGGAAGGCATGGCCCCGCCCGAGGTGTGGTTCCTCGGGAAGGTGGCTAATGAGGTTCCCGTGCCGGTGGATATTACGGTGACGAAACAGTGGGCCTACCGCGATTCGAGCGATCCGGTGCCGGGCGCGGCACAGCCCGAGCAGGTGGAATTCGAGCTACTGCGCGATACCAGCGCGGAGTTCACCAACCCCGAGGTGGTGCAGAGCTTCACCGTGACGAAGGTCGATAACTGGACGCGCACCCTCACCGGGCTTCCCCGCGCCAATGCGGAAGGCGTGGCCTACGTGTACGGGCTGCGCGAGAAGGGAGCTGGCGAGATTGTGCCGGTGCCGGCTGAGCCCGGCACTCCCGAAGCTCCTGGCGCGGACGGCATTATTCACCGCGCGGTGACGGTGGTCAATACCCTGACCCCGCCCCCGCCTACTACGCCACCCCCGGCGCCGCCCACAACCGAGCCGCCGGTACCGCCGACCACTCCGCCGGCGCCGCCCACGACGCCGCCGGCTCCCCCGACGACTCCGCCCACGGTTCCGCCGAGTACTCCTCCGGTAACTCCGCCGGCCAGCACGCCTCCGGCTACGACTCCGCCGAGTACACCACCAGCTAATCCACCGCGGATTGTGCGCACCGGCAGCGATGCCCGCACCGGAGCAGCCCTCGCGGGCTCAGCGCTCCTCGCCGGCCTCGGAATTCTGGCCTGGCGCCGCATCCGCACCGACCGCTAGGCAAGCCCTGCGCCTAAGCCACGGGGGTGGTACATCGCGCGCGATGTACCACCCCCGTCGTCGTCGTTCAGTAGGTGGCAGTGTGGTTGTGAATCGTATCCTTAGGAATGGCCATAATAACTACGACACAACTACTCGGGTCTGTTTTCCACAAAAGATTCGAGGTGATCAAATATAACTGTGCCGTCAACCGTGATAACGATACGCGCTGAGAGAGTATTGCCGTTAAAGGGGTCTTTTTCGTCTTTACCGAACTCGTCTCCGTACCACGTAACTTTGACATCATCAGCAGTAAGCTCTCGGGGAGACGTTACTTTGTAGCGGTGAGGTTCGTCAGGTTTAACATCCACTTTGGTGTACGTCAAGACATGAACATCGTCCACATCTTGCCATATAGAGACAGTGTCGTAAAAGGATTCAACGGAGCATATAAAATCTCCCGGAATAGGTTCTCCCGGCGAAAGTCGAAATGGACCTTCCTGGGTGGAGCACGAGGCAAGGAGACCAGCGAGGAACATAAAACCTGCGGCAATCAGCCTTCGTTTATATTGCTTCACCGCGGTCTCCTTACCCCTAGCATGTGACACTCAACTCGTTGGTATATTTTTACCCCACCGGCCCGAACGAGGAAATGCCATGAAGAGGATCTTGCTCCTTTTTATATCCGCGGGGGCCGGGGTGCAGGCCGCCGGACCCGGTATGTATTTTCCGAGATGTACTGCCGATGTTGTACATACGAAGTACAGCTCAGCAAACACATAGTGCCACCTCAGGTGCCGGTGTTACTCCTGAGGTTCGACTTACGGATCCTCGGCTTACGGAACCCTCGGAAAGACCGGGGCTAAATGCGCGTTTTAGGAAGCGATTTTATGGGCGTATTTTTGGAAAGTGCCCTGCCGGGAAAGATGGAGATGCCCTCCGATCTGCTCCCATGTAAGACCGTTTTCGCGAGCTTTACACACCGCTTCAAGTGATGCTAACTGCGCTTGCTGAGTTGCTATACGGGCTTTTTCCAGTGCAATAGCAGCCGTATTGGCCTCAACGGTATCGAAGTCTGCCAGCGTGCAGTTCTCAAACCAGTTCGCCATTTCTTCAATGCTCATTTGAGTAGAGTCCATGATTCCTCCTCGCCCTACGTTAACACTTGTTTACGCCAGGGGTCATGGATGGTTTAATCTAGCGGCCGCCACCGCGAAATTATGCCCGCTGGCCGGCCACGTAGAGGCGCAGGGCGCGCTCGGCGGCGTTTTCCAGGTTCGCTGCGCCCTCCGCGAGCGCCTCATCAAGCGTGCAGGGCCGATCAACAATCGGCACCAGACCAACGAAGCCGTGCTCGTACAGGTCCTCGACGCCTTCGCCGAGTTTCCCCGCGAAAGCAATAATCGGCACGCCGGTGGGCTTGGCGCCGCCGGTATGTTTACCGCCGCCACCAGCCGCCGCGGCGAGCCGCGCCACCCCGGAAAGCGTTTTACCCATGAGGGTTTGGCGATCCATGGCGCCCTCCCCGGTCAGGACCAGATCCGCGCCGGCCATCGCCTCGGCCAGCCCCACGGTTTCCATCACCAGATCCACCCCGGATTCCAGGCTGGCACCCAGCAGCAAAAACGCGAAACCGAGGCCGCCGGCCGCCCCCGCGCCCGGTGTCTCCTGCACGTCCATCTTCCCGGCAACGGTCGCAAAATTACGCAGCACTCGGTCCAGGAATTCCACATCCTCCGGTGAAGCGCCCTTCTGCGGCCCGTAAATCGCGGAAGCCCCGCGCTCGCCGAGCAGCGGATTATCCACATCGCATGCCACCCGGATGGTCACGCCGGCCAGGCGCGAATCCAGTCCACTGAAGTCCGCACGCGCCAGCCGCACCATTTCCGCCGGGGTGGTGCCCAGCTCGGTGGCGGCGTCGTCGTAAAAACGTGCGCCGAGTGCGGCGAGCATCCCGGCACCGCCGTCGTTCGTGGCGGAACCGCCCAGGCCCACCAGAATTTCGGTGGCGCCCTCGTCAAGCGCCCGCGCAATAAGCTGCCCCACCCCGGTGCTATCCGAGCGGCGAATATCGCGCTCCTCGGGGCGCAGCTGGTCCAGCCCCACCGCGGCGGCGCTTTCAAAAATGGCACGCTCCCCCGCGAGCGCCAGCTCGGCCGTCACGGTAGCCCCGCGCACCCCGGCCACCGGAAGCGTGATCACCCGCGCGCCCAGCGCATCGGCAATGGCGCGGGCGAAACCTTCGCCGCCGTCCGCCATGGGAACCTCCACGCACTGCGCATCGGGAATAGCCCGCCGCGCCCCGGCCGCGAGCGCC
>NZ_LT706966.1:620322-674588 GCF_900155575.1 Actinotignum timonense
CGCCGCGCCCCGGCCGCGAGCGCCGCGGCCGCCCGGGCCGCCGTCATGGATTCTTTGAAGCTATCGGGGCAGCACACAATTTTCATGGCAGAGCCTTTCACGTTGATGCTAAAGCTATAGAACATACGCGGGGCACGCGAACGCGAGGAAATGGAGAAAACCCGCGCCCGCGCACCCCGCGCGATAGGAACACTGGTTGCTAGGAACTAGCGTATGCGGTCGCCGACTTAGCGCACCAGTGCTGGCTTCTTATTGTCGAACTTCCAGCCGGGGATGAGGTACTGCATGCCGATGGCGTCGTTGCGCGCCCCGCCGCCTTCCACCTTCTCCTTGTAAAGTTCGTGCGCCGCGAGGATCTGGTCCATATCGGGTTCGATGCCCAGGCCCGGGCGCTGCGGGATCGTGAGCTTGCCGTCCACGATCTTCAGCGGTTCCTTGGTGAGGCGCTCCACGCCTTCCTGCCAGATCCAGTGGGTATCCAGCGCGTTGTACTCGCCCGGGGCCGCCGCGCCGCAGTGGGCGATCTGGGCCAGGGAAATATCGAAGTGGTTATTGGAGTGGCAGCCCCAGGTCATGCCCATATCGTGGCAGAGCTGGGCCACGCGCACCGAGCCGCGCATCGTCCAGAAGTGCGGGTCGGCCAGCGGGATGTCCACGGATTGCAGGGTCAGCGAGTGGGTCATCTGGCGCCAGTCGGTATTGACCATATTGGTGGCGGTGGGCAGGCCGGTGGCCTTGCGGAACTCGTTGAGGATCTCACGGCCGGAGAACCCGTTTTCGGCACCGCAGGGATCCTCGGCGTAGGTGAGGATGCCGACCTTGTCCTTGCACAGCTCGATGGCTTCCTTGAGGGACCACGCGCCGTTGGGGTCGAGGGTGATGCGGGCCTCGGGGAAGCGTTCCTTGAGGGCCACAATCGCCTTCATTTCTTCGGCGCCTTCCAGCACGCCGCCCTTGAGCTTGAAGTCCTGGAATCCGTAGAGATCGTGGGTGGCTTCCGCGAATTTCACGATCGCTTCGGGGGTGAGGGCTTCTTCGTGGCGGATGCGGTACCATTCCACATCCGAATCCTTTTCGCGCAGGTAGGGCAGGTCCGTTTTATCCGGGTCGCCCACGTAGAAGAGGTAGCCGAGGGCCCGCACCTGGTCGCGCTGCTGGCCTTCGCCCAGGAGCGCAGCCACCGGCACGTTGAGGAACTGACCGAAGAGGTCCAGGGTGGCTGCTTCCAGCGCGGTGACGGCGTGCACGGTGGTGCGCAGGTCGAAGGTTTGCAGGCCGCGCCCGCCGGCATCGCGATCCGCGAAGCGCTGCCCCACTTCACGCAGGAAATTATTGTAATCGGCGAGGGAACGCCCCAGCACGATATCTTTGGCGTCCTCGATGGTGCGGGTGATCTTCTCACCGCCGGGAACTTCGCCGATACCCACGTTTCCGCTGGAATCTTCCATCACCACCACGTTGCGGGTGAAGTAGGGGCCGTGCGCGCCCGAGAGGTTGAGTTCCATGCAGTCGTGGCCGGCAACCGGGTAAACATCGATTTTCTTAATTGTGGGAACTGACATCGTTGTCTTTCTTGTTTGGGCGCTGCGCGAATTGGGTGCGCGGCGCGGGTGGGTACGTGGGTGGTACGTGTAGTGCGGGTAATACGACGACGCCGCCAGCTGGCCGCCGGCCGGCCGGTCAGGGGAGGTTCCTTTCCGGCCGGGCCGGCGCGGTAGCCAGCCGCATCATGCCGGCCGCGTGGCTAGGAGTCACATACCCGCGGCCGGCGGGTGCTTTACTCGGGCAGGCCCGGGTGCAGCTCGATATTCGCGAGCTTCTCGTAGAAGCGCACGAGGGAGGAGTGGTCCTCACCGGCATGGTCATCGCCCTCGAGTACCGACATCATCTCGCGCACCTGGGCGGTGAGCGGAAGCGCGGAATTGACCCCGCGGCCGGTGTCCATCACGTTATTGAGGTCCTTGATATGCAGGTTGATGCGGAAGCCCGGCTTGAAATTGCGAGCCAGCATCATGGGAACCTTGGCGTCCATCACCGTGGAGCCGGCCAGCCCGCCGCGGATGGCGCGGTACACGGCTTCCGGATCCACCCCGGCCTTCTGGGCCATGGTGAAGGCTTCGGCGCAGGCGGCAATATTGATCGCCACGATGGCCTGGTTGGCCAGCTTGGCAATATTGCCGGCCCCGATGGGCCCCACGTAGGTAACATCCCCGGCCATTACGCCGAGCACGTCCTTGACCTCGTTGAAGAGCTCTTCTTCACCGCCGACCATCACGGACATGGTGCCGTCAATGGCCTTCGGTTCGCCGCCGGACACCGGCGCGTCCAGCATCCGCACGCCGGCCTTTTCCAGGCCCGCGGCCACTTCGCGCGAGGCGAGGGGCGCGATGGAAGACATATCAACGTAGATGAGCCCTTCGCGAGCGCCTTCGATAATGCCGCCTTCGCCCAGGGCCACCGCCTTGACGTGGGGGGAATTCGGAAGCATGGTGATGACCAGTTCGGCCTTCTCCGCCGCTTCCTTACCATTGGCAACGGCGGTCGCTCCGGCTTCCACCACCTCGGCAACAGCTTCGGCATTGTGGTCGTTCACGAAGAGTTCGTGGCCGGCCTTGAGGAGGTTCTTCGCCATGGGCTTGCCCATAATGCCAAGACCGATAAATCCGATCTTCATGGAGTTTTTCCTTCCTTTTTGTATGATCGTCAGGTTGGTGTTTCCAACGGGCGGAGCGTGTCACGTGGGGTGGGGCGCTCCGTTTTTATGCGCCGTTCTTTGCGCCGTTTTCCATGCACACCGTTCCTCGCGAGGGTGGGGCGCGGCCAAGCTGCGCCGTCGTACCCCCTATTTCTCCAGCGTTAAGCCGGAACCACGAGGCTCAGCAACAGGCAGGCGCCCAGGCCGAGCACAGAGAGCAGGGAGGTGTAGGTGGTGCGGACCTTGATGGTTTCCGCCACCGAGAGCCCGAGGAATTCCTTGAACATCCAGAACCCGGGGTCGTTCACGTGCGAGGCCATAATGGAACCGCACGCGGTTGCCAGGGTCATGATTTCGGGGCTCACCCCGCCGCCGGCGATCATCGGCACCGCGATACCGGCCGCGGCCACCACGGCCACCGAAGCCGAACCGAGGGCCACGCGCATAAGCGCGGCAATAAGCCAGGCGATAATAATCGGGGAGAGGCTGAGGTTTTCGGTAATGGAAAGAATGTAATCGGAAATGCCGCCGTTCTTGAGCACGGCCGCGAAGGCACCGCCACCGCCGATGATGAAGACGATCATCGCGATGGACTTCACCGAAGCCGCGCAGGACGCCATGATCTTATCCATCGCCACCTTGCGGACCAGGCCGAAGTAGGCCACCGCCACCAGCAGGGAGATCATGAGGGCGAACCAGTCGTGACCGATGAAGGCCATCACCTTGGTGACCGCGTGCTCGTGGCCCAGGGTCACCTCGAGGATGGCGTGCCCGCCGATGAGGATAACCGGGAGGGCGGTGATGCACAGGGAGGCCCAGAAGCCCGGCATTTCTTCGTCGGTCCATTCCTTTTCGTTGACCAGGCCGGCCGGCGGGCGGGCGGTCACGGACTTGACGAAGGGCAGGCGCGGCCACATGATCGCGACCACGGCGCCCAGCGGAATGGCGAAGATAAGGCCGTAAAGCATGGTCAGGCCGATGGAGGCGTCGTACATATTCGCCACGGCCGAGGGGCCCGGGTGGGGCGGAAGGAAGGAGTGCATCGTGGACAGCGCGATCGCCATAGGCATCGCCAGCCACATGACCGGGATCTTGTAGGCCCGGCACACGGCGAAGACGATGGGAATAATGATCACGAAGGCGGTCTCGTAGAAGAGCACAACACCCACGAGGAAGGACACGATAACAATCGCGAGCTGGGAATGCTTGATTCCGAACTTGTTAATCATGGTGGTGGCAAGGCGGTTCGCCGCGCCCATATCCGCCATGAAAACGCCGAGCATGGCGCCGAAGCCGAGGAGCAGCACGAGTTTACCGGTCTGCCCGCCCACGCCCGATTGGATGATGTCAAGGAGTCCCTTGACCTTCTCACCCTTATCATCGACGGTTGCCAGGAGAGGCATACCCTGCGCCATGCCCACCACGACCGAGACGATGACGAGGGCAATAAAGCCATTCATCTTCAGCACGATCATGAGGAACAGGAGAAGAGCAATGCCAAGTGCGAGGATTACTAGTGGCATGGTTTTTCCTTAGTTTCCAATCTCATCACTGAGAGAGCCGGATGCGGCGCTGCGGTAGCCGCGCGGCGAGGCGTGCCACAGGCACAGCTACGCCGCAGGTACCGGCAGAACCGCGCGGCATGTTGAGCCGCGAGCGGCTTAGATATTGGTGACCGCTTCGACGGCCTTTTCGAGCGCCGGGCGGAATTCGGGGGCGAGTTCGCGGGCCGGTGCGAAGCAGTAGCCCGCTTCCACACCCGCCATGCGCAGGCCTTCTTTGAGGACCACCGGGAAGGTGGCCACGTCCACGAGGTTGCGCAGCGGCGAGAGCGCATTTTGCAATTCGAGGGCGCGTTCGCGGTTGCCGGCGCGGTATTCGTTGTAAATGCTGGAAACGAGCTTGGGCGCAATATTCGCGGTGGAGGCGATGGCGCCGGCGGCTCCCAGGCACAGAGCCGGGTAAATGAGGGTATCGCGGCCCATAATCACATCGAAGTCATCGGGGAGTTCGCGGATATAGTCCCCGGTCAGGGTCAGGTTCCCGGCGGAATCCTTGATGCCGATGATATTGGGGACGTCCACCAGTTCGAGCATGGTTGTGAGTGCCACCGGGACCTGGGTGCGGCCCGGGTTGGAGTACACCAGAATGGGCAGATCGGTTTCCGCCGCGATGTTCTTGTAGTGTTCGACCAGTTCGGACTGGGTGGGGGTCATGAAGTAGGGGGTGAGGACCGAAAGAGCGGATACCCCGCCCACTTCTTGGACCATATGCGCGGTTTTAATGCAATCGCGCGTGGTAATTTCCGAGGCGCCGGCGTAGACCGGGACCCGGCCATTGGCTTGCTCCACGGCGATTTCAACAACGCGGCGCTTTTGGGCATTATCGAGGCCGTAGATTTCGCCGGAGCTGCCGAGCACGAAAATGCCGTGCACGCCGTTGGTAATCGTGTAGTCAATGACGTCGCGCAGACCCTGCTCCAGCAAGTTTCCTTCGCGATCTAAGGGAGTGACGAGAGCGGGAATCACGCCTTCTGCATGGAACTCCATAGTTCTCCTTGGTTGCGGCTTCAGTTTCGACTTCAGCAACGAAGTTCGAAACTTTGTGGACAGTCAGCTATGTATGTAGACGCCAGTATTAAAACGCGATTGCGGTACTACAGGCTGGGACTAACGTCTGAGGTATGCGGAGCGACACAGGTGTGCAGCGGCGCAGTTCCGGGGAACTTGTTGCGCTGTCCTTTACTATGGAACCTAGAGAAATGGAAGAAATCATCGTGGTACCGTGGCATCCCTGAGGTACCCCACAGCGCGTGGCGTCTCACCGCTCGCCGTGGTACCGCGGCTACGAAGGTGTTGGATTCGTTTGAGAGCTACAAGCACACATAGTGGCGGTGTTCGCCCCGTAAAATCTGCCTCGCGCACGGTTGACCTGCTCGAATTCCTCGGCAGGCGCATTGCCGACCCGCCGCGTCTGGCGGAAATCTGCACGGAGTTAGATGCGCCACGCTCCTCCACCTACGCGCTGCTGCGCACCCTCATCGACGCCGAATGGGTGCAGGCTACCTCCACGGATCGCTATATGCTGGGCATTCGCGCACTCACCGTGGGCACGGCCTATATTGATGCGGATCCTTACGTGCGGATTGTGCGCCCGATTCTGGTGGACCTGGCGAAGGAGCACGGGGAAACCTTCCATATGGGCCGTTTCGACAATGCGGAAATCGTGTATCTGCTTACTCAGCAATCTGATCGGTCCACCCGCACCTATTCGCGCGTGGGGCGCCGCCTGCCCGCCGCAGCCACCGGGCTGGGCAAAGCCGTGTTGGCCCACCGCCCCGAGGACATTCCGGAGGAACTGGTGGAGCTGACCGCGCGGACGATCACCTCGCCGGCGCAGCTGCGCAAGAACCTCAAGGAAACCGCCGCGCGCGGGTACGCCATTGATAACGAGGAAAATACCCTCGGCCTGCATTGCGTGGCATTTTCCCTCCCTTACGAAAGCCCGGTGCGCGACGCCATTTCCTGCTCGGTTCCTAGCGTGCGCTGGAGTGCCGAACGCGAAGCGGAGCTCGCGGCTGCCATGCGCACGGCCGTCAATCGGATTCTCGATTCCGCGCCGATTGCATAGCGGGGGTTCCGCGGCGCGGGCGCTGCGGCGTTTGCGTAGCGGGGGTTCCGCGCCGATTGCATAGCGCAGATTCAGCGGCGCGGTAGTGTTGTGGCGCGCGTTAGCCGTTTGCTCACGCTCGTAGTCGCGTTCATACAGCAGAGAGAAGAATGGATGGGTGGTTCACTCTTCGAGAGCTTCGAGTGCGACGGCGCGGTCATGACGCACCGCGACGCGTAACTGGATCTTCTCCCATTCCCGGATTCCTCGATGGAGTGCATCGCGTGCTTGCGGTGTGCATGCTGCTCCGAACTCATCGATCACGAAAAGAAGAATCTCTTCGAGGCAGGGCCGGAACCTGCTCCTGCCTACCGGGAGATGAACATTAGCAATACGAGGAGTGCGGGCCTCGTTCTTGATGCGCCGGCGTGCCCGGCGGGAGTCATGACCGCTCAGGAGCAAAGCATGTGTCCATTCATCGCCGTGCGAATGTATCTGGATATGCGCGCAAGGAATATTCGAACGTGGTGAGCGAATGTAATCCCAGCGCACCAGAGGCTCCCGCCCTTCGTGTCCGCGGATCACTGAAAATGTTGATTGATCGACCGTGAGAAAACCACTCTCCGGATCGAGAAAAACTCGATAGTCAAATAGCACAAGCGGGTTGCGTGGGAAAGCTATGCGGCCACTGATTCGTTTTCCAGGCGCTTCGCTCAGCACCACCGACTCGATACTTACTGAAGAATTTTCATCTAGAAAACTGCTTATCTTTCCGAGGTGGTCAGCAAATCTTTCGGCCTGGAACTCCAGGCTCTCACTTGGATGATCACGGTTCACGGCCATAGCGAGCCAACTTCTCGAAGTAATCTAATCCGTCCAATTCGAAATAGAGCTTTGCTTCTTTTTCGCCGAGCAGGTAATTATCAGCGCGTAGGTCGAATTCTTCCCGGGTCATTCTGACCTCGCGCAGAATCTCTTCTTTCCGCTCCAGAATTTCTTCCAGCGAGGTGTAGGTTCGCCCGATAATGACTGTCATGTGGTTACCTCCGTCCTTTTCCGTCATTCTCGCATGGCGTGGAAGCGTAAAAAAGACCTATGCGCAGCCCTGTGGATAAGGGTGACGTTTGAGGATTCTGTGGATAACTTCTATACCGTTGCCACTACCTATCCCGGGCGATCTCGCTGTTCTCATCAGCCAGTTTCGAAAACTTGACTAACGTGAACCAACTCAGGCCTAACGACGACGCCGCCACCACCTGGATATCTCCCTATTGGCCGCGAAAGTGCACCGCCTGGGGACTTATGTCACATTTACACCGGTCTACATGTGTAGATACTTGTACTGCCGGTAAATATGATGGCGTCGTGTGTATACCACTACACGGGCGTCTTTCCGGCATATCTCAGGCAGACCCCAAGGCAAAGGAGCATATTGTGAGCCGGGATACCATCGCACACGTGAAGCTTTCCCACGTTATTTTGCCACTGAACAACCCGATTTCTGACGCGAAGGTGTTCACCGGGCGGCAAAAGCCCATGACGGAGGTGAATTTCCTTTTCTGCGAGATTGAAACAACCGACGGTCATTCCGGAGTTGGTTTTTCGTATTCGAAGCGGGCGGGTGGGCCGGCCCAATTCGCCCACGCTTCCGAGGTTGCCGATAACCTCATCGGCGAAGATCCCAATGATATTGACCGGCTGCGCGTGAAGTTGCTGTGGGCCGGGGCTTCGGTGGGGCGTAGCGGGGTGGCGGTGCAAGCCATTGCCGCCATTGATGTGGCCCTGTGGGATTTGAAGGCAAAGCGGGCCGGGCTGCCACTATCCAAGCTTATTGGCGCCCACCGGGATTCCATCCGTACCTACAACACCTCCGGCGGCTTCCTTTCCTCGCCGCTGGAAGAAGTGATTGAGAATGCGCTGGCGTCCAAAGAGAAGGGTATTGGTGGCATCAAGATCAAGGTGGGCCACCCGGATCACCAGGTGGATTACACCCGCGTCAAGGCGGTGCGCGAGGCGCTGGGCGATGACTTCCCGCTCATGGTGGACGCGAATCAGCAGTGGGATCGCCCCACCGCAAACCGCATGTGCGAGTGGCTGGAAGAATTCAATCTGGTGTGGATTGAGGAACCGCTGGATGCCTACGATTACGAAGGCCACGCGGAGCTTGCGCGGCGTTTCATCACCCCGATTGCTACCGGTGAGATGCTCGCTTCGGTGGCCGAGCACGTCAAGCTTATCGAGAATCACTCCTGCGATTTCATTCAGCCGGATGCTCCGCGCGTGGGTGGCGTTTCGGAGTTCCTCAAGCTGACGAAGCTGGCCGAGCATGCCGGCCTGCAGCTCGCCCCGCATTTCGCCATGGAGATCCATTCCCATCTGGCGGCCACCTATTCCCTGGAGCCGTGGGTGGAGCACTTCACCTGGCTCGATCCGCTCTTCAATGAGCACATGGAAATCAAGGACGGCCGCATGATTGTTTCTGACCGGCCCGGCCTCGGCGTGACACTTTCCGATCAGCTACGCGCCTGGACGGTTAATACCTTCGAAGTCGGTAAGCGGCCCTAACGGGAACGCACCCCTCAACCGTTCGGCAACTGCGAGCCGCATCGAGATGAACAACAGTTCATCTCGCAGTCGAACCTAGAGAAAACTGGGGCGTGATTGACGGCTATACGCTGACAATCACGCCCCAAGGGTACTAATTTTCGCTTCCTATAGCGAGGTTTTCCCTCCGATATTTATAGCCGACCGCATAGCCCACTACGAGGATAACGACGGCGAATCGCGTCCATGACGAATTCTGTATTACGAGCAGTGCTATTGCACTTGCCATATAGAATCCCGCGTGGAGGATTTCCGTGAGACCTTCCCGCCGCCGCCAAGAAAAACTCCACAGCGTTACAGGAACCAGAAGAACGGCCTCAAGAATAACCGGGATGCCAGTCCATCCCCCCTGCTCAAGATTGGCAGCGAGGGCTACCAGGATTCCAGCCCACAACCCCTCTGGAAATAGACGCCACCACATTGGCTCACCTCCTTATCTCACGGCGCTTCAATTCTTGCCACATTCGGAGTTCCGTCATCAGCGACGCAACTTGGCGAAATTCTTGCGGAGAAGGGTATCTCATATTAGATACATTATTAACATACACGTCAGTGCAGTATTTAAGCAATGTTTCAATCGGAGGGCGGGCTATTTTTCGACCGTCGATTCTGCGTTTTTGCGACAGTCGCCGATGACTGCGAAACACCCGAGCAACGGTGTGGGCAAGGAACACAATGGCCGGCTGGCCCCGGGGTGGGCGGACTTTCCGCCCGCCCCGGGCGTCGTCGTATTTAATGCGCGGCATTCAGCGCGCTATATTTAGCGAGCAGTACCTAATGCGCGTTTATTTATGCGCGTACGTCGCGCAGCAGCGTCGCGATTTTCTCCGAATCCTCCGCGCTCAACGGGACCTGCGGGGCACGCATCAACGGCGAGCACTCCACCCCGCACAAACGCACCCCCTCCTTAATCGCAGCAATGAAAATATCACCGATCTCATACACCGCAGCCAAACGCGTAATCTTCCCCAACTCCGTGGCCGCGCGCGTAACATCCCCGGCCTCATAAGCCGCATGCATCGCCGCAAACACCTCAGGAATCAAATTCGTCAGGCCAGAGAGCACCCCGGCCCCGCCACATACCCGATTCCCAATGTAATACTCATCAAAACCAGAAAGCACCGCGAAATCCGGGCGCACCTTCCGCACCTCACGAATCACCCGCCGGGTATGGCTCTGGGTATCCACCGTATCCTTGAGCGCCACAATATTTTCGTGCCGGGCGGCCAGCTCAGCCACCAACTCCGGACTCAAATCCGCACCCGTACGCTCCGGGAAGTTATAAAGCATCACAGGAAGCTGCGTGGCGCCCGCAACCGCGTCATAAAAATCAAGGGCCCGCCCGTGCGAATGCCCGAAATAGAAGGGCGGGAGGGCCACCACGCCATCCACACCAGCCACCTCAGCAGCCGCGATATTCTCCAGCACCTCACCCAAACGCGCCGCGCTCACCCCGGCCAGCACCTGGAAACGCCCCGCGGCCTGCTTGACCGCGAACTTCAAGAACTCGGCCTTCTCCTCGGTAGAGAAAGAGAAAAACTCCCCAATCGAGCCGAAGAAGAGCACCCCGTTGAGCCCGGACTCGGCAAGACGATCAATATGGGCAGCCATCGCCGGATAATCAATCGCGCCCGAATCGTCGATCAACGTGACCGACGGGCAATACACACCAGAAAACATTCCAACCCCTTGTCAGTGGCGCGCGGCCGGCCACCCCGAATGGGCGGCATGCCGCGGCAGTCGTTCATACATCTATTATGGAACTAAGTTCCACCTAATGGGACTGGACGGGGCTTGCGCTACGTCACATTTCGGAGATGCCGCACGGTACGGCTAGCACTCCACCACATTGACCGCGAGCCCGCCCTCCGAGGTTTCCTTGTATTTCGAGAGCATATCCATCCCGGTTTGGCGCATGGTTTCCACCACGGTATCAAAGGAGACGGTGTGGGAGCCGTCGCCCCACAGCGCGATATAGGCAGCATTAATGGATTTCACCGCGGCCATGGCATTGCGTTCGATGCACGGGATTTGCACCAGGCCACCCACCGGATCGCAGGTGAGGCCAAGAGAATGCTCCATAGCAATTTCCGCGGCATTTTCCACTTGGGCCGGGGTGCCGCCCAGGGCTTCCGCGAAACCGGCAGCCGCCATTGCTGATGCTGAACCGACTTCACCCTGGCAGCCCACTTCCGCCCCGGCAATGGACGCATTTGTCTTAATAATTCCGCCGATGGCCGCCCCGGCGAGCAAAAAATTATACATTCCCTCGCGGGTGGCCCCGGGCACGAAACGTTCATAATACGTGAGGACCGCGGGAACGACGCCGGCCGCGCCGTTCGTCGGCGCGGTGACAATCCGGTGGCCGGCCGCATTTTCTTCGTTGATCGCCAGGGCGAAAAGATTCACCCACCCGAGGGCTTCCAGCTGGTCCGCCCGGTGCCCCGCCGCGGTTTTTTCCTCCAGCTCGCGGGCCAGCCCGGGGGCGCGCCGCTTCACGCGCAGCCCGCCCGGAAGCGTGCCCTCCGTGGCAATCCCGGCTTTAATGGCCTCGTCCATGACCGCGTGCACCCGATCCATATGGGCGATAACCGCCGGCTGCGGGCGCAGCGCGGTTTCGTTAGCGAGCGCGAGTTCAGAAATGCGCATGCCAGTTTCGGAACAGAGCTCCAGCAGCCGAGCGGCGGTGAAAAATGGGTAGGGGACCGCGGTCTGTGCGGCGTCGGCCTGTTCTTCGGTGGCGAGCGGCGCCACCCGCGGTTCGGCCGGATCGCCCAGCTCTTCCATCACGAAACCGCCGCCCACTGAATAATACGTATGTTCAGCGAGGAGCTCCTCGCCCGCCCAGGCGCGCAAAGTTAACGCATTTACGTGGTAGGGCAAAATATCACGCGGGCGAAAAATAATATCGCGCTCGCGTACGAACGGTGTGGGTTCGAAACCGGGCACGGTGAGGGTTCCGGAAGAATCGATAGCGGCTTCCATGCCGTCCACCACCGCGATGGACACATTTTCCGGGCTGTAGCCGGACAGTCCGAGGAGAACCGCGCGGTCGGTATTATGCCCGCGCCCGGTGGCGGCGAGGGAACCGAAAAGATCCACGCGCAGGCTCGTGATGCGGGCGCCCGGGGCGCGGGCGGCCAGCAGCGTTGCGAAATGCAGCCCGGCGCGCATGGGCCCCACCGTATGCGACGACGACGGGCCTATCCCCACCCGGAACATATCGCATACCCCCAGGGGATTTGCGCGGGTCTCCTCCTTCCCGGATTCGCCGGTGGTCCCGGTTACTTGCGTTTCGCCGGCGAGGATGGCGGCGGGCAGGGCGGTGTGCGGGGTGCCGGGGTGACGTTCGCTGAGGGAGACCGGGACGGTATGTGCGGCGTCGTCGAAATCAGGATTGAGCCTTAAACGCGAGGTCATACATGTCCTTCCGGTTGCTGGTCACGCACCGTTTGTGATCATACGGCAAGCGGCCGGGAGCTGCGCGCCCCCGGCCACTTTTGTGCTTGCCTGTGTGGCTATCTGGCTACTGCCCTCAGGCTACTTACCCGCCGGGCCTTCCCAGCCGGGAACCAGCTGGTTCGGGCAGGTCTGCAAGTACTGGGCGAAAGCATCGTGTTCGGCCTGGGTGACGGTCAGCCCGTAGGTGGCCTTCACACCGATCTGCCGCGCGACGTACTGGCAGGTGAAGTTCTTGTTCGCGGGGACCCATTCGGCGGCGGAACGCCCGGCCTTCTCCTTGGCCTGGTCCGCGGAGACGGCCTGCATATTGCGCGGGTCGCTGGCGAAAGCGGCGCGCTGCTCGTCCGTGAACTGGTTGGCGCCCGAAGCCCAGGCGTTATCGAGGCTGACGATGCGGTCCACCACCACGGTCTTGGTGCCGGCTTCCGGGCGCGCGTAATCAACCATATTGCCGGTGTAGCTATCCACCAGGGTGCCGTAAGCGATGCCGCAGCCGGAGGTGCCGGGCTGCACGCCCACGTTCACGAGGTCGCGGCGCAGAATGTCCGTGTAGACGTTACATTCGTCTTCGTTCAGATCGGCCGCATTAGGACCGAACTTCGCCGGATCAGCCTTATCGGTGGCGGAAGGTTCGGCAACTGTGAGGGTGCTCAGAAGTTCGGTTGCGCTTTGCGGGTGGGCCGGGTTCGGGATGACTGCCGGGAGCTTTTCCGGCGGGGTTTCCGAAGCGCCGGGAGTGACGACGGCGGAGCTAGCGGCAGGTGAGGTAGCGGGAGCGGAGGTGGCGGCAGCCTCATCACTACTCTTGGTGCATGCCCCCATCATCCCCGCGAGAATAGCCAAGGACCCCATGGCGGCGGCGCACTTCGCAAGCGAGGTGCGGGCGGTGGTGGATGCGCCGTGGCCGGCGCTGCCAAAACTAGTGCGTGGCATGACTTCCTTCTCTTTTCGTTCTCTTCTCGAATAGATAAAACTGCACGACGCCGAAACGCCGCGTGACAATGGTAGACAAGCAACCGCGCGGATTCAAAGGCGGGGCGCATGGTGGAATACCAGGTGGACGCGGTGGCTGAGGTGCGGGCCAGTGGTGGTATGCTGCGGGCTGGTTTGCGGCGCGGGGTGTGTGTGAGCGGCGCAGCGGGGCAGGCGCGGCCCCAGGCCGGGCATGCGTGTGGCACGACGACGCATTCACGACGCCAGGCCGGGGCCGGGGCCATCATTCAGCACCACAATCCGTTCCACCTAGCAAATATCTATTGCTACCACAATTCATTTATTGTAAATTCAAGATATACATGTAGGACCGCGACGGTGAAACAGCCTGTATGAACCGATACATACGTGGCTCCGCCACCGGTTTCTAACACAGTGAAAGAAGTGAGCAATGCGGCTTACAAGATCGTTCGGTTCATTAATTGTAATGTGTCCAGCTCGGCCACCTTCGTGATGCGGTCATCCGAAAACAAGCACTGGTAGTTTTCTATAGAACGGAGAGAAAAATGGCCGGCCCACATATCAAAGAGTCACGTTTCTGGCGATATTCCTTGTATGCCATGCCGATTATCCTGCCCTTGGCATTTTGGGCATCGTGGGACATGATTACCGGACCGAAGTCACGAGTACTTCAAATCGCACTCGGGATCGGCTTCGCCATTTTCATCTACATCGATGGCGCGATTCTCTTCTGGTGGAACGCGTGGTGGCAAAATCATTGGAAGACTAAGAAATAATGCCTTCCTCAAGCTCCGCGAAAACCTCTGCTATCGGATAAGAATCTCCGTTGATGGCTTGTGCGTAGCCACGTGCCATCATTGAGTTGAAGGCCTGGTCGTCCATATTTTCCCTCACGGGCAAGCCCTCGGGGAGCGTGAGAAAGAACGGATCATTCTCCATAGCGCTACCTCCCACGCAATCAAATACCCACGTACCGTTTTATTGTGGCACACCGCCGCGAGCGCTGGGAGTGCGGCGGGGGTTAGCACGCGACGCGGCGCAGCGGGGCGTGCGCGTGGTACGACAACGCATTCACGACGCCAGGCCGGGCTGAATCCGGCGCGGGCGGGCATATATAAGTTTCGAGCTGTACTGCATCCGTAACGCAAACGAAGTACAGCCCTGAAAACAAGGTGCCCCACCCGGAGCCAGAACGATACTGACCGAGCGGGGCACCTATTCGCAACACGTGGTTTCAGGCACCACTACCTAACTCCAGCGCACCGCTACTTCACCGCATGCCGCGCGCGGGAACGCCCAAGAACAACCGCGCCGCCGGCCAGCATGAGAAGCGTTGCCGCACCAATAGCGCCGCTCATATCGCTTCCGGTCTCGGGAAGCTTCTGGGTGGGAGCTGCATTCTTCGCCGCTGCTCGCTTCACGGTAGTCGTTTTATTTTCTGCCGCGGAGTGCTTCGCTGCCGGCTTGCCGGCCGGCTGGGAGGGCGACGGCGCGGCGGGTGACTGCCCCGGATTCTCGGGAACCGCAGGGTTCTCCGGCTTCCCGGGCTTCGAACCGGGTTTCTGACCCGGCTTCTGCTCCGGAGTCGGGGCCTGCTGACGCGCCAGTTCCAGATCCCGCTGAGCCACCTTCAAGGCAAGCTCCGCCGCGGTCAGCTCCCGCTGTGCTTCACCCTGGGCTTTCAGGGCGGACTCCTCCGCTTCACGAGCGGCCGCAAGCGCAAGCGTCGTCTTAGCGTGAGCATCCTGAGCCGCGCGCAGCTCCGCCTCGGCTGCCTGCGCCTTCTCAGTAGCTAGGCGAACATTCCACTGGCGTTCGTCATAGGTATTCGACGCATCGGCGAGCCGGGTCAATTCGGCTTGCTTCTGGGCAGCAGTCGCACGCGCAGCCTCAAGGGTACGCACAGCTTCCGCCGCTGCCTCACGAGCTGTCTCCGCAGCAGCCTTCGCCTTAGTGGCTGCTTCCTTGGCGGCATCCGCGGCGGCCTGTGCAGCGGTCATATCCTTTTCGGCCTTTGCGAGTCTCTCCGTGGCCTGCGCCCAGGTGGGTTCAAGTCCCGCGACGCGTTCCTTGAGCGAACGCACCTTCTCGGTAGCATCGCTGGCTGTCTTATTAGCCGCATCGCGCTTACCCTCCGCCTCACGTACCGGAGCTTCGGCTTGCTCAAGTGCTTGTTTCTGAGCGGCAACGGCGGCGTTCATTTTATCTTCCGCCGCTACCAGCGTATCCCGCGCATCGGCAACCGCTTTCGCTGCATCCCTTGCTTTTTCAGTAGCCTTTTCGGACTCAGCCTTCGCAGTTACGAGTTCCTCTGCCCGCTGCTCCGCTGCGGCCGTCGCCAGCTGTACTTGCCGCTCCGCTTCTTCCTTTGCGGTTACGGCCTTCTGATGCTCATCTTTTTTCTGCTGCGTTTTGTTACGCGCGGCTTCTAGTGCAGCCACCGCATCTGCATGAGCCGTCTTTGCGTCCTCAAAAGCCTGCTGCTTTTGAGCGGTTATCTTCTCAGCTTCCTCGACCTTTTGTTTCTGTTGATCTACCAAGGACTGCAGCTCGGTATCCTTCTTCGCCAACTCCTCAAGATTTTTGAGCTGTTCGCGCTTCATCTTCTCGATCTTTTGCGCATCTGCTAGCGCAGCCTCGGCATCTTTCTCGGCAGCTTGCTTTTCGGTCACCTGAACACTAAGAGGTCCCTCAGCCTGCTCAAGCTTCTTGGCCTCGGCGTCCAATTCCGCAGCCGCGCGCTCAGCTTCCGCCTTAACCGCCTCTGCTTCGGTCACGGCTTTCTTCGCAGCCTGATCCGCTTCGGTAGCAGTGACCATCGCATCTTCTGCCTTGCGAGCCTCCGCTGCCGCGGCATTCTTCTCCGCTTCCTTTTGCTTGACAGCATCCTGCGCGGCCCGGACCGCATCCGATTCCTTGCGGACCTTCGCAACTTCAGCCTCAAGCACCTCCTCGTGCTTAGCCTTCGCCTGTTCCAACTCCGTCTCAGCCTGCACCAGCGCCTCCAGCGCCGCGGATTTCTGCTGCTCGAGCTGCGCGACTTCCTTGCCCAGCCGCTCCTTATCCGCCCGCGCCGCCGCGGCCACCTCGCGCGCCGTCGTCAGCTCGGCACCGGCCGCCTGCNGGCAATCTCCTTGAGACCAGCGGCTGCCGCATCCGCATCCGCCTGCACCGCGGCGAGCTTCTCCTGCGCCTCACGCACGGTCTGCTCCGCCTGGGCGGCCTCCGTGGCCGCGTTCTGCGCCGCCGCCTCCTTGCGCTGGAGCTCCGCCTTCGCGCGAGTTTCAGCCTCGGTGCGCTGCGCGGTCGCCTCCTGTGCCTCCTGTAGCTTTTGCTCAGCCTTATTCTTTTCGACGACGGCGCCATCGTGCTCCGCCTTCTTTAAATCGCGCAGGTTGATCGCGGCATCGCGCTCATTTACGGCTACGTCGTGATCCTGTTCGGCCTTGTTGTACTTCTGCTCTTTGACTTTCACGTCTGCCTGGAGGGCTTTGAGTTCCCGACGTTCCTTTTCCAACTTATCTTTGAGGCCCGTCGGATCGAGCTTCGCAGCGCGTTCCACCGCCTGAACCCACAGTTCACGCTCCGCTGCGTCGTTCTTTGCCTTCTCCCACAGTGCCTTAGCCCGCTGCTTGGCTTTATCAAGACGATTCGCCTCGGCGGTCTTGGCCGTTACATTCGCTTCGAGCGGCTCAAGCTCAGCAGCCAGCTGCTCTACTTTCTTGGCAGCGGCACTGACATCTGATTCAGCTGCGGTTTCGGCCTTCTGGGATTCTTGGAGGTCTTTGGCTGCGGCAACCACCGCGTCCTGAGCACGCAGGGCTTCCTGCTGGGTGGTTTCGCGGGTGGCGGTTTTCCCTTCCGCGGCCTGGGTGGCCTGTGCCAGCTGGCTAGCGGCGGCGTCGACCTTCCTCTGCTCACCTTGAACCGCAGCGTCGCGTGCGCCTTCGGCCTTGCGTAGGTTTTCCTCCGCCTCGGCCAGCTTGGCCTTCGCGGCAGCCTCCGCGGCGCTGAGCTGCTCGACTTCCTTGGCGAGGCGAGTCTTATCGGCCTGGGCGGCGGCTTCGGCAGCTTCCGCGCGAGTGAGGGCCTGCGCGGATTTCTCCGCGTCGGCGGTTTTCTCTCGGAGCGTTTCCTGCTGGGCTTTCAGGTTTGCAGCGGCCTGCTGGGTCTGCTTAGCTGCGGCGTCGCGCTCGGCGGCAGCGGTTTTGGCTTGAGCCGCGGAATCCTTCGCGGTTTCCTGGGCCGAGGGGAGCTGGTCCTTGGCGGCGGTACCCGCTTCTTTTGCTTCATCGACAGCGCGCTGCGCGGCCACTTTCTCGGCTTCGGCGGCACTGAGCTTGTCCGCAGCGCTCTTCGAGGCCGTGGCAGCTGTGGCAGCGGCGGTTTCCGCATTTTTCAGGTTGTTGTGTGCGGCGGCGGATTGGGCGGCGAGGCGATCCACCTCAGCCTGCTGGGCCTGGACCGCGGCGCGCGCGTCGGCGACTTTCTGCTCCGCCTGCTCGATATTTCGCTGCGTTTGCGGGGTGCTGGCCGAGGCACCGGAGCCGGAGAGCGGGTGGGCCTGCGCGGCGCCGGCGGGCACGAGGGCGACGGCGACCCCGGCGGTGAGAGCGGTCGCGAGGGCGCGGTGAGTCTGGGACCTCATCGTGATCCTTTCGGAATATGTGTAGGTGAGCCTGGCGCGCGGGCCAGATTGAGGACGTACGGGACTAGTTAAGAGCAGAAAATCCGGATCGGGCTTGGATTTTTCTGGGATTTCCTCAGGAGCGCTGCCCCGTGTCTGCCAGTGCGGGGCAGCGCTCCTACGGTCGCGCGAGGCTCTGTGTTATTTCGGGTTTTTGCAGTTATTTCGCGGCGTGCCGGGCGCGGGAGCGGCCCATAACCACCGCCCCGCCGGCGAGCAGCAGGAGCGTGGCCGCGCCGATGGAACCGAGTGCCTCGCTGCCGGAGGCGGCCAGAGTCGGTTTGGCGGGTGCCTGAGCAGGCGCAGAAGTGTCCTGGCGCGCGGCCGGGGCAGCAGCGGCCTGCGGCTGTGCCGAAGGTGCAGCGGGCTTCGCAGCGGGAGCCGTGGGAGATTCGGGCTGCGCCGGGGTGCTCGGCTTCGTATCGGGCTTGGTCTCCGGCTTCACGCCAGGCTTGACTTCGGGTTTCACCTCGGGCTGGCCGGGCTTCACCTCCGGAGCGCCGGGCGTGGGTACATCCGGCTGCGGAGCCGGCTTCACACCCGGAACATCAGGCTTGGGTGCGTCCGGCTTTGGCACATCGGGCTTCGGGGCCGGGGCCTGCTGGCGCGCCAAGGTGAGCTGCTGCTCGGCGGCATGCAAGGCGACCGTCGCCGCGCCAAGCTTCTTCTTCGCTTCAGCCTGCGCGGACTGCGCTTGCTGCGCTGCTTCGCGCGCCGCCGCGACAGCCTGGGTTGCTTTTTCATGCGCAGCCCGGGCCTGCTCTGCTTTTTCACCGGCAAGCCGAGCCGCCTCGGCAGCCTGCTGCAGGTGCTTCGCGCGCTCGTCGTATTTCTGCGCGTCGGCGATCAAGCGCTCCAGCTGAGCTTGCTGCTGGGCAGCAGCCTTCTGCGCATTCTCCAGGTTGCGAGCGGTTTCCTTCTCAGCTTCGCGCGCGGCTTCTAGCTTCACGTTTGCATCGCCGAGATCCTTCGTAGCTTGGAGGGCCGCCTCGCGCGCGGTGCTCGCATCCGACTTGGCCGCGGCGAGCTTCTTTTCTGCATCAGCCCAGCCTTGCTTCAGCCCGTCTACCTGGCCCTTGACGTCAGCCAGCTTCTTCGCGGCTTCCGTATGCTTATCACGCGCGTCATTATGCGGACCCTGGGCAGCCGCCACCTTTTCATCCTGCGCAGTTTTGTTCTGCTCCGCCGCGGCGTTCGCCTCAGTCAATTTCTGCTGGGCTTTTTGCAAGTCGACGTTCGCCTGCGTTACTGCTGCATCTGCTTCCTGCGCGGCGGTTTTCGCCTGAGCAGCCGCCTCCTTTTTGCGAGCAACCTCCGTGGTGAGATCCTTGGCCACCTGCTGAGCATCCTTCAACTTCTGCCCAGTCTCGTCCTTTTTAAGGATGGCCCCAGAGCGTTCTTCCCGCTTCTTCTCGAACTTTGCGAGCGTTTCATCGCGCTGAGCGGCCGATGCCTCATAGGCTTTCTTAGCGTCGGCATGCAACTTCTGCTTTTCAGTAACCTGTGCTTCCAGTTTTTGCAGATCGGCGCGGTGTTCTTCGAGACGCGCTCGCAAAACCTTCTTCACATCATCACTCGGAGCGGTTCTAATCGCTTGTTCTACGTTTTTAATTTCTCCCCGTTTTGACGCTACCTTGCTTTGCGCTTCATCAAGCTCCTTTTTCGCATTATCCATCGGAGTCTTGAGCTTGCCAGCAGCCTCGACCTTCTGCGCTGACTCTTGCTGTAACGCTTCAAGCTCGGTAGCCAGCCGAGCTTCTTCCTGCTTCGCCTTTTCAGCCGCAGCCCCGGCTTCCGCCTGGGTTTTCTTGGCCGCCTCCAGCTTCAGCTCGGCAGCTTCGTGCTCTTTCTGGGTACGTTCCATTTCTTGCTGAGCAGCTACCCGCTCCGCAGCCTTCTCCTCAGCGAGCTTCATGGCCGCGGCTACCGCGCCGGTTTCGGCATCGACCTTGGCCTTGTCCTGCTTGAGCGCCTCGTCGCGCTCGGCTTCGGCCTTGCTCAGCTTCTCCTGCGCTTCGTCCAACTTAGCCTGAGCAGCCTTTTCCGCTTCGGTCAGTTGCTTGACTTCCTCATCCAGGCGCTTCTCCACGGCCTTAGCGGCAGCTTCGGCTTCTTCGGCCTTCGCTAACGCTTGATTGGCGGCTTCCACATCCGCGGCCTTCTGCTGCGCCAGCTTCTGCTGCTCGCCGAGTTTCTCCGTTGCCCGCTCCAGATCGGCAGTCGCTTCGTCATGCTTGGTTTTCGCGGCATCGGCGCGCTCGGCCGAGTCCTGCGCCTGAGCGCTGGCCTCCTGCAGCTGATCCTTGGCGGCCTGGCCCGCTTCTTTTACCTCTTCAACAGCCTGCTGCGCGGCATCGCGCTCTTTCTGGGCGGCACCAAGTTTCCCTTCAGCTTCCCGGGTAGCAGTAGCAGCGGTGGCCGCCTCATTTTCCGCTTTCTTGAGGTCATCCTGCGCGGCGGAATTCTTCTTGGATGCCTGATCGAGTTCCGCCTGGCGATTCTGGACTTCCACCTGCGCCGCGGCCACATTGCGCTCGGCTTCCTCCACGCTCAGCACGGGACGCGCGGCATCGGCCACGGGTACCTCGCCAGCTCCGGAAACCGGCTGGGCCTGTGCGGTGCCGGCCGGAACAAGTGCAACGGCTACCCCAGCGGTGAGAGCGGTAGCGACGACGCGGTGAGTCTGGGACCTCATCGTTATCCTTTCAAGGAATATACATCTAGGTGAGAGTGGCACCCTTTGCCTGGGCCACGATTTTACGGGGAACAGTTAATGGCAGAAAAGCCAGATTCGGCTTGGAATTTTCTGGGATTTTCTCGGGAATGCCACCGCATTTTCGCCATTCAACGCCCACAAGCCCGCAAATAAGCGGATTATTGGTTAATTGCTATTATTTACATATACCCGCATGATTATTCCTTTAACTAGCGATCGGGCCTTCCGGCCCATGCGGCCCCACCCCACATCACCCCATTTTGTGGCGCAGGTTACTGGAGCGACGTAGACTGGCGGTGGTGCAGGTTCACTCGCAGGCCTGGTGGCGCCCCGCTGCTGCGGCGTCGTCGTACCAACAACCACGCGGGTACGCACGCCTGCATGAAGGAGGTAACCATGAAACGTTTCGCGCTTGTGCCCGTGGCCTGTGCCGCGGCGCTACTCTTCAGCGCGTGTTCGGGCAGCGCCACGCAATCCGCGCCGCCGGATGCCGCGAGCGCACCCACACAGGCGCCGGCAGAGACCGCGAGCACGGATTCACCCTCGCGCTGCGCACCCGCGGAAATGGCGACCACGCTGGAGTATCAGGACGGCGGCGCCGGGCATAGGTATTACGTGCTGCGGGTGGAAAATACCGGCCGGGTGCCGTGCTTCATTCCGGCGCAGCTCGAGGTCACTCCCATCAGCGCCAACGGGAATATGTTTACCGAGCCGGCGCCGGCGACCAGCGCGACCGGGGCGGATGTGGTGCTGGGGCCGGGCGAGCGGATCGCCATGGAGGTGGACGCTATTAATCCCGGCGCGCTGTGCCCGGGGAAAGAGGTGCCGGACCTTGATCTTGCGGTGGGGTACACGGGCACCAGCGTGTATTCCGTTTCCCACGGGGAGCAGATGAATTCGTGTTCGTCCGGGGAAGCCACGGTGAAGGTTGGGGATTTTGAGGTGGAGTGAGCGCGGTTGCGACGAGGCTGCGGCGCGGGAACTGGAGCGAAACCGGCGCGTGGGAAACGGCGCGAAACTACTTGGCAACCTCGCACAGTGGATGGTCGGTTCCCCCGCCCGCCTCAATTTGTTCCATCGCATCAAGCAAGCGCCGAGCATTGCGCGGCGAACGCATGAGGTAGACCGTTTCGCGCAGGGAGGTGTACTCGTCCAGCGCGAGGATCACCACGGGCGGCTGGCCGCTGCGGGTGATGACCACCGGTTCGTGGTCGTCTACCGCGGATCGCAGAACGTCCGCGTAGTTCGCCAGCGACTCTGAAGACGTCATTGTTTTCATTGCGCACCCCCGGGTATATGCGTGCTATCTACCCGTAGAATAACAGCTGTGCAGCGTTGCACACGCGGGCGCCGCCCGCCGATCCGCGAAGGAGAACCCATGAAACGATTCGCTCCCCCAGCCCTGGCCCTCGCNCACCCCCGCGCGCACACCCGTCACCGCCGGCGCCACCCCGAGCACAAACCTTTTCGAAATCCGGATGGACGATCTGGGCGCCACCACCCTGGGCGGGGTGCCCGTACGCGGCGTTATTTTCACGAGCAGTATCCGCCGCGCCGGGCCCGAAGCGGCGCCGGAAACTCCGTCGGTCACCTTCGCGTGGTACGACGGCGCCAACCGGCCCATCGCCCAGATCATGCCCGAGGATTACCGGCATGGCAGCGCGCGTGCTCCCCGAGTCGACGTGGTGGATATGCAGGCGGACCAGATCTCCCTGAGCTGGGCGCCGCTGGATAGTTTCGGTGGGCAGGCCAGCGTGCGTGGGCGTTTCACGTGGAACGGAAGCGCGTGGGTCCAGGATCAGGTCGAGTACACGCTGGCCGATGGCAGCGTCGTCGTGCAACCAAAAAACGCCGAGCTGGAAGCGCTCGCAACGGCGGAGAAGGCGCGGGAGACCGGGATGTCCGGCGAGCTGGCCGGGCGTGTATTCACGTCGGATACTCGGATCGCCGGGTGTTCGCTGCGCGGGCCGGACTCGATCACGCACTTCCCCTACGCCTCGTTTATTGCGGATAACCGGGCGGATGTGCCGGCGGGTGGCGCCGCGCAAGCTGCGAGCGGCGAGCGTGGGCGCTCCTACTGGATCGGGGAGCCCGCGGAAACCAAGCCGGCGGCATCCACCGATATTCTGTGTGCGCTGGATGGAAACGAGTTCGCCATTTTGGGCGGCAACCGGCGCGAGGCCGCGCAGCTGGTCCCCGAAACCCCGACCAAGCGTTTCGATTCCTACCTGGTGTTGGAAGGCAACCCAGCCGGCGAGGCGCGGCTGAAGGAAATAGTTGCTGCGGAGAATCCGCGATAGGCCGACGCTCCAACAAAGTGGTACTCCAGAACAGAAAATTGGCCATTGATTGTAGCTCCAGTACCACTTTGTTCGCCCCACACCAGTAACGGGCTCGGCAGACATGGCGAAGGCCGGGGGTCCACGCTCCCCCGGCCTTCTGAAGACTCTCGCGCTAGAACAGCGGATGGAATGGGAACCATCCGGGTTCATCTTGGCTGCGACTGAGCCTGTCCCCAGGAGATAACCAGTCTCCCGGCAGCGGAACGGGTCCACGCCTCCCGTTGCTTTCCGCTGACATGTTCTATATAACCCGAGGTTCCCTAAAATACCATGCACCAAGGCTGGAATTTTCCTGGGAATCTGAGACCGCTTCACCGCACTTGTTAAAGCTAGATACAATAGCCGTTGTTTGTAATACGCCGGGCGGACCCGGCCAGGCCAGCAGAGCCCGGCGAAGCCTCGCCAGGCTCACGCGGGCCCAGCCAGGCCCAGCCGAACCGCGCGAGCCCAGCACAACCGGGCCCGCACCCCGGCCACACATATCGCGTTCCAAAGAAGGGAAGAGCCGTGCCGCATATGAACGTCGAGTCCTTCAACCTCGACCACCGGAAAGTTTCCGCACCTTACGTGCGGGTTGCCGATATCAAACACCTGCCGCACGGGGACGTCCTCACCAAATACGACATCCGCTTCTGCCAGCCCAATAAAGAACACCTGACCATGCCGGTCATCCACTCCATCGAGCATTCCTTCGCCGAATACTCCCGCAATCACAGCGACGCCGTGGTCGATTTCTCCCCGATGGGCTGCCAAACCGGCTTCTACCTGCTGCTGGCCGCCGAACCGAACGTACCCGCCACCTGCGACCTAGTGGAACAAACATTCCGCGATATCCTGGCCGCCACCGAAGTTCCGGCCGCGAACGAAGTCCAATGCGGCTGGGGCGCCAACCACAACCTCAAAGCCGCCCAGGAAGCGGTAGCCGCCATGCTCGCCGGGCGTGAAACCTGGGAACAGGTGATGGCCAAGTGAGCCCTACCCGCACCCGCTCCCTCGCCCCCGGCAAGACCCGGGCACGCGCCCTCATTATCGCAGCTCAAGACGAAGAAATCGTGCCGGTCCTCGCCGCCCTGCGCGCCGAACCTTTCTACGCCACCACCCCGGCCACCGCCGAATCCCTCCAGCCCATCTTCCCCACCGAACTGCGCGGGGCATCCGGCGTGAACGTCCCGACCGCCCTCGGCCCGATTCTCTGCATGCGCACCGGCGTCGGCCTGGTCGCCACCGCCTGCGCGCTCGGCTGGGCACTCTTCCGCTACCGCCCCGAAGTCATTATCTCGGCCGGGTCCGCCGGTGGCCTGGCTGCTGATATCCGGGTGGGCGACGTCGTCGCCGGAACCCGCTACCGCTACGGCCGCGCGGACGCAACCGTCTTCGGATACGCACTCGGGCAGGTCCCCGGCGCCCCCGAATTCTTCGAAGG
This sequence comes from Actinotignum timonense, assembly GCF_900155575.1. Lineage (GTDB taxonomy): Bacteria > Actinomycetota > Actinomycetes > Actinomycetales > Actinomycetaceae > Actinotignum > Actinotignum timonense. Next base: position 644,815 of record NZ_LT706966.1, read on the forward strand.
CGATGCCACCCTGCTCGCCGCCGTCCCCGAGAACATCCGCCGCGGCGAAGTCCTCTCCTCCGACGCCTTCGTCACGGCCGCGAACGTAGAAGACACCCGCACCCGCTTCCCCGACGCTCTCCTCACCGATATGGAATCGACCGCCGCCGCGCACACCGCCGCGCTCGCGGGAATTCCCTTCCTCACGATCCGTTCCGCCTCCGACCTGTGCGGCCCGCAGGCCGGGATCGACTACCACATCGGCATCGACGAAGCCGCCGACCTCTCCGCCCGCGCGGTCACGGCCACGCTCGCGCGCCTCGCGGAAATCACGCCGTGGCTCGGCACCTCCGCGGGTGGCTCGCGCGCCCGCCGCCTCACGCCGCGTTTTTCGCACCTCGCGCTCGAAGCCGCGATTCTCTACATTTTCGGCCGTATCCACACCCCTGAGGGCGACGACGCCGCGGCGCCCGCCGCCTCACTTGACGCGGAGATGGTTGCGGATGTGCGCACAGCGCTCGAAGATTCTGAGCTGGACGTGGACGAGGTGCTCGCCTGCATTGCCCGGGCCCAGGGCGCGATTGCNGCGTTTGGCCTTCGGAGCGCATCGAGATGACGGCGTGGCCGGCGTAAGCCTCCACGTAATCGACGCGCTCGCCTTCCTCGGGCACGAAAATGGGATCCCATTCTTCCGGGGTGGAAGTGCGCAGCGGCGCGGAAGCCACCTCGAAATCGGGGCGGTTGGCGTTGTGGACGATGAGGACCTGGTCGCCGGCCGGTTCGGCGGTGTATTCCAGGCCCTCGCGGCGGTCGAGGATCTTGACGCGCTGCTCGATATTCTCCGTGGAAATAAACCGCACATCCGAGGAGGTCACCGAGGCGGAGCGGATAATAATCCACTTGCCGTTGCGGGATTGTTCGTGATCGACGGAGAAGCGCTCGTCGTTTTCCTGGAAGAGGATCGTGTCGTTGAAATCGCCGATGCGGTGGAGGTTGACCTGCCACTGGCGCCACGAATCGTCCACGCGGGAATAGGCAACCGCGCTGGAATCGGCCGTCCAGGCCAGGCCGTAGCCGATATTGCGCACCGAATCGTCCACGATCTGGCCGGTTTCGATATCGAAAATGCGCAGGGTGAAATGCTCATCGCCGGTGAAATCCACGCTCATCGCGCCGAGCTTGCCGTCCGGGGAGGGCATGAAGCCGCCGCAGAGGAAGAATTCTTCCCCGAGGGCGAGCTCGTTGCCGTCCCACACCGGGAATTCCGGGAAAGACGTGTTGAGGTCCGGGCGGGCGGCGCCGCGCGCGGGGGTGCGGAACATCGCCGGGTACTGCCGGTCCTGGAAAGTGCGCCGGTAATACCACCAGTCCCCCACGCGGTAGGGCAGGGCGCGGTCGGCTTCCTTGGTGCGCGCCTTGAATTCGGCCACGAGGTTATCGCGCAGATCGCCCAGCCCCGCGGTTTGCTCCCGGAAATAGGCGTTTTCGGCGTCGAGGAGCGCGCGGACATCCGGATCGGATTTATCGCGCAGCCACTCGTAGTTATCGACGTAGGTGTCGCCGTGGAAAGTACGTTCGGTAGGGATCTTCTTCGCAATCGGGCCGATAGTCATGGAGGGATTCTACTGGAGATGCGGGGGTTGTTGCGTGGGGGGCGGTTGGTGGGCGTGGGCGTTTGGCGAGCGCGGGCGGGCGCTATTGCGCGGCATCGTACGCGCGGGTCTGTGTGGTACGACGGCGCAGTTTAGGCCGACGGCGCAGCCGCCGGCCAGCGCGGACCCCGCCACGTTAGCGGGCGGAAGAGAGTGGGGACCTCACAAACCTCAGCAGTCACACCAGCACCTGGGGAGGGAGCATGTGTTGTCCGAGGTGTACTTCGCATGTACGACATCCGAAGTACACCTCGGAAAAACAACCCGTGCCCAGCGGAGAAAACGGAGAAAATGAGGACCGGCCCTGGACTACTCCGGGGAGCAGCGGAACCGGTCTTGATAAGGTACATCCTAGCAAATTTAATTTGGAAAAACCAGAATCTTGGATCAGAAAGAAAGGAGAACCTAGCGGCGCTTACGTCCGCTAGACCCTCCTTGGACATGATGGGAGACCTTGTTCCCACCTTCTGCGCGTTCAATATTACCCAAGAATCCAGCAAATATCTCCTAGATTTTGCTGTAGTGGAACCTTCCCTACCACCACGTCAATTCCGGCATTCCCGTGAAGAACTCAAGGTGCTTTCACTGTGAGTAATTCAGCGCTCCACCTATTCATCAATCCCATCATCTAGGAACGTCATCATTGCCGCCATAACGTGAGTTCCTGCCATTTGTTCGGTGCCCCCATATGGCTTATAGGTACGGTGACCACATCGGGATACGTTGCTAATACAGCTGGTAAAAGGTCTCTATCTCCAATATTGAGCACCCCCAGCAAGTACTGAATCAAGGTGAGCTGACCGAAGCAGCGACTGGCCGCTGCCCGAACAACATCCAGTTCAGGGTGCACTCCAACCTTTGGAAAACGCGGTTTGAGGGTAAAGACGCGATTGAAAATACGCGCATGGTGAGCGGAATAGTTGCGCATGATATTCAGCGTTTTAATCCATGATGTGAATTGGACTAATGTCAGTCCGGCTCGGGCCGCAATAAGATTACGCACGGTAATCGGCGAGAGTTCGTACAGGTGAGTAAGCAATCCCCACCCCATGATCTCCACACCAGCCCAAATGGGAAGCTCACCGCCGTACTTGCGTCGGTGATGTTCGACAAAATCTTCACGCGATCCCGATAGCTCTTTGTCATATCTGGCACGCCACGCCAAATACTGGCCGGAAGGTGCTGTACGCGAATTTTTCTGGTGGGCCAACGGGCCTAACAGTTCAGGATGTAAATGAATAAGTGGGTCGATGCGGCCCAGTTCGTGACCAAGCATTGATCGCAATGCAAGCTCAATGGTGGTGAGACAAGAGAAAACGGCAGATCGTAAACGTTCGTCAAAGTTGTAAACCTCCACGACATCATGGAAGCTAGTACCAGGAACGAAATCATCTAGGCGTTGATTCTTTTTATCGGACGGTTGCCTGAATGAATACCAATAGCCCGATAAACGATAATAATTCACCCGTTCCAAAACAAAACGCGCGTATGCAGGATCGTCAATACGCATGCCACGAGAGCACAATAGGGCTATCTGGTCGCCATGCGTTTTGAATACTTTCGTTGCCTGAGTCATGTTCGCTCCTGTGCTTCCATGCTCGGTGAAGAAAACGAGGACCGGCCCTGGACTGCTCCGGGGAGCAGCGGTACCGGTCTTGGTGAGATAACTCTACCAGATCATCAAGAAAACGCAAGCCCGGATTCCGAACGGAAACTACGCGCGGTTAGCCGCGGCGGGAGAATTCGCGGGAGCGGGCGACGGCGAGGGAGTCCACCAGCTCGTTGGCGGCGTCGCCGGCGTGGCCCTTGACCCACTCCACTTCGGTGCGGCCGGTGCGGGCCTCGTAAAGATTAAGGAGGCGCTCAACGAGATCGCGGTTCTTCACCGGTTTGCCGTCCGCCTTCTTCCAGCCCTTCGCGCGCCAGCCGCGCGCCCATTTCGTCATCACATTAATGACGTATTGCGAATCAGCGCGAATAAGCAGCGGCGCCTGGGCACCGTGCTGGGCCGCCACATATTCCAAGCCCTCGATAAGCGCCGTCAGCTCCATAATACTATTCGTGGTGCGGGCCGCGCCTCCACTGTTCCGCGCCCCGCTGAGCTGCTCCACCCAGGCCCAGCCGCCCGGCCCCGGATTACCCGAGCACGCCCCATCGGTGGCGAGCACCGCGGCAAAACCCGGGCGGGGGCTGCCGACCGGGCTACCGCCACCGGCCGGCTGGGCCGGAGCGGGGCTGGCTGCGGCGTCGTCGTACCCCTCAACCTCTTCATCCACGCCCGCGAGCGGCAACACACCCTGCACCTCGTTATCCACAGGCTCCGCAGCGCCGGTGCCGCTCGCATCGGTATCCACAACCGCGCGCAGCAAGCGCTCAGAATCCGCGTGCCACAGCGCCCCGCTTTCGCGCCCCACATCAGCTAAACCGTGGCGGGAAGCGAGCGGCGAGGGCGCGGCGCCGTCGGCCAAACCTAAAAGTTCGAGGGCGGCGAGGGTAGTGAAGGTATCCGTGCCGCAACGTTCGGCCAATTCAGCGGTTGTTAACCAGGTTGTCATAGCTTTAGGTTAGCGTGCCGGGCGGCGCGGCCACGCATTCCCCGGGGATACCGCGAAGTTATCCACAGGGGCGGGCGCGGGCGCACGCGGCCACGGGCCCTGTGCATACGCGCACGAAAACCGTTTCTGCCCGGTACCCTTGTACTAGGGAACCCTGTTCGGACCCAGAATAAGGAGAATAATGCTCAACCTAGCTGAATATCGCGACGCCCTGAAGCTCGACGACGAGTGGCCCGCGCCCGCCGCCTCGAAGCGCACCGACCGGGAACTTTTTGAGATTGCCTTCGGCGGCCTGGAAGGCAACCTGGCGAAAATGACCGACCGGGAGCTCTTCACCGAACTCAACCACCGCCTCATCCAGCGCGATCCTGAAGAAGTCAGCGAGGAGGTCTCGCGCGCGATTGACGTGCTGCTGTACCGGCTGTCCGGCTACCTGGGGCGCACCGAGGCCCGCCACCTGGCTCGTATTTCTGACATGATGCCGGAATCCGAATACCCCGCCCGCGACAAGACCGTGATGTGGCGCGGGGATGCGCGGGAACTCGTGGTGGACGCGGTGATCAACGGGGCGCGCCCCAATCTGCTGGGCTACCGCGATTACAATAAGCCCTCCATTGACCAGGCGATTCACGGCCAGGCCGGACCGTGGCTGCGCAATGATTGCGCCACGCTGTACTCGATGTCGGATCGCGAACTGGAACCGGGCGAAGCGGCGCTCACTCGCGGGTATCGCCTGCCGGCGCGCTACGTGCTCCACACCCTGCCGCCCACGGTGGAAGGTGAGGTCACGGATGCGGATCGCGCGGCGCTGGCCAGCTGCTACACTCGCTGCCTCGACCTGGCGTCAGAAAAGGGCGATATTACTTCGGTGTCCTTCTGCTCGCTGGCCACCGGCCATTCGCATTTCCCCTTCGCGGAAGCCACGCGGATCGCGCTGGATACCGTGGCGCAGTGGCTGCACCAGAATCCGCGCTCGAATGTGAATCTGGTGGTCTTTGATATCTTCGCTGATGAAGATGCGGAACATTTCGTGCGCACGATTGAGCGCTGGGTGGAGGAATAATGAGCCAGGGAACTCCTGACTCCGTGGATCGCGGCCAATCTGGGTTCCAGGGTCAGTACGGTACGCCCGCAGCGGCGGGTTCGGGTGCGGGCGTGGGCCCGGATCCGAGCGTCGGCGCAGCCGCGGGCGCTGGTACCGGCCCGGCTTCTGGCACGGGCGCTGCTACCGGCGCCGCCCCGGCGTGGCCGCCTTCCACACCTCCCGCACCTGCTGGGGAAGAAGAACAGCATCCCAGCAGCCGCGGGTTCTGGGTGATGATCACCGTGCTGGCGATTATTGCCCTGGTGGTTTTCGCGGTGCTGCTTACCCTCGGTTCGTCCAACGGGCGTTTCGGGGGCAGCGCCGCACCGCATCCCACCGCAACCGCCACCGCGCCGGCCGCCCCCGGCGCAGGGCAAGGCACTCCGGGCCAGGGCGGACTGAACACCACGCCCGGCCCCGTTGAGACGCGCTACACCCAGCTCGCCACGGATCGCGGTTGGGTGGCCGGGCAGGATTACATTCCCACCCAGCCCGATGAGATTCGCACCCAGCTCCAGGCCCTGCCGCAGCTGGAAACTGCCTCCGGGCAAACCGCCGGGGACCCGAAGGCCCCCGTGCACGTGACGATCTACTCCGATTACGCCTGCAGTTTCTGCAATAAACTCCACGCCGAATCCGTGCCGCAGCTCCTGGAGCTGGCCAATAAGGGCGATATTTACCTCGCGTACGTGCAGGTCCCGATTTTCAAGGACACCGTGTCCAGTGATCGCGCAGCCGCCGCCGCGCACGCGGCTGGATTGCAAGGCAAGTTCTGGGAGTATTCTTCTCTTCTTTTCGACGGCGCAGCTGCCGCCGGCCACGACCCTGACAAAGCACCGTCGATGTTCTCCGATGAAAACCTCGATGCTTACGCCACCCAACTGGGCTTGGACGTGGAAGCTTTCCGGGCCGCGCGTGACAGCGCGGAAACCACCAGCTTCATTGCCGCCCAGGAATCCTTGGGGCTAGAAACCCTCGGCCTGCGCGGCACCCCCGCGATTATTATCAACGGCACCGCGAGCACCGGCTACCAGCCGCTCACCGCGATCACCAATACGATTGAGCTGGAAAAAGCGCTGGTAGACGCGGCGAGTTAACGGGTTCCGCGGAGCTAATAGCTTCGGCGGGCTAAACTGCACAACCGGCCGAAGCGCCTCGGCGGGCTAAACCAAGCTACACTTAACGAACGCATCATAAACAACTGATAGAAAACGGAGTATCCGTGGTACGTGCCCGACGCTAAGCCCTCCCTTTCCGGCGAGGCCGCGCTCTAGTAATACACGGCGTCTTGGTGACTAACCGAGACGCTCCGTTTGGGCACCTTTATTCCTGGTATCCCAGTATCTCATTATCGAGCACCGCTATATTCGCGCCCCGCACCGGCGCCACTTGCGCCCGGCGCCTCTGCGCTCTGCGGACTCGGCCTCTCCGGTATGCACATTCACTAAGGCAGTCTTTGCATATTTTGGAGGTAAGCGTTCATGGATACCCCTATCCTCAAAGCTATCGGGGTAGAAAAAATCTACCCGAAGAAATCAACACCGGCCCTGACCGGGGTGAATCTTGCCCTGCACCCGGGCGAACTGGTCGCCGTTATCGGCCATAACGGAGCGGGAAAATCCACGCTCTTCGATATTCTGGGCGGGCTCATCAAGCCCACCCGCGGCACGGTCACCAATTCGGTGGCCGAAAGCGCTATCGGCTGGTGCCCGCAGCGCGAAATTATCGACTGGTCCCTCACCGTGACGCAGAATATTCTGCTGGGCCTCGACCTACGGGTAGGCCGCTGGCATCGCCGCGCTGATATTGAGGGCGTTGCGGAGGTTCTGGGCCTCTCGCAGCTCCTTGACCGCACCGCGGAAACCCTCTCCGGCGGGGAATTGCGCCGCACCCAAATCGCCCGCGCAATTATCGGTAACCCCAGCCTCATGATTCTGGACGAGCCAACCACCGGCCTGGATCCCGCCGGCATCGACACCGTGTTCAGCTACCTGCGCTCCCGGGTGACGGAAGGGCGAACCGTGCTGGTGAGCACGCACGAAACCTCGAAGTTTTCCGAGTACTGCACCCGCGTTATCGCTCTGCGCGGCGGTCGCATTATTGCCGATATGCCGGCCGCGCGGTTCATGGCCCACTGCCCCGGAAGCACCGACCTCTGGGAAGCCCTCAAAGCATACGAAGAAGGAACCCCGCTCCCATGAAAAAATCACTTATTCTCACGAAGTACCATATTGCTTCCCTGTGGAATTGGCGCGGCGTTTACCTCGGCCGCATTGTCGAGCCGCTGGCATATTTCGTTTTTCTGGTTGTCGGCATTTCCGGGATGCTCGGTAACGCCCAGAGCGGGAGCTACCTCAGCTACGCCTTCACGGGCATCGTCTGCCTGCTCACGTTCCGCGCTTTCGGCTACGCCTCTTCCGACGTCGCCAATGACAGAAAGTGGGGCGTCTACGCGATTTTCATGATGCAGGGCGGGAAGGTGTGGACCTATCTCGCCTCGATTTTCGCGGTGATTTCCCTCGTGTTCCTCGTGCAAGTCGCCGCGGTCACGCTAGCTTACCTGGGTCTTTCGTTCGCGGGCGGAACTAGCGTAAACGCCACCGCGCTCCTTTCGGGAACGTTCATCGCGCTCCTCGTTGTGTGGGGCTGGGTGAGCCTCGGCGCGGCGGTAGGTGCCCTGGTGAATAGCTACGCGGCGCGCGATATGCTCGCCACATTCACCACGCTGCCGGTGGTCCTCTCCGCCCCGCTGTTCTACGAGCTCAGCTCCGCGCCCACGTACCTCCAGGTCATCGCGCGCTGCAACCCGCTCACGTATCACGTGCAGTGGATGCGCGCACCGGCGGCTGCGGATGTTGTGTACGCACTTCTCTGGGTTGGAACGACGACGGCGCTAGCCCGCTACGCCCTCAGCCGCGCAGATAGGCTCAGCTCCGAGCGGTAACCTCCCCGGCCCGGCGGCGCGGGCATTCACGAATGCGCACTAGACCACGCGCCTCGCGCAGCGAGCGCTGCGCCGCCGGGCTACCCCTTCCGTACTGGATCGTGCTTCCGCACAGCCCAATGCAGCGCGGGCAACGCGAAGAGGATACTGACCAACACAACTATCCACAGCAAACCATAATCGTGGTGCACGATAGCGGGAGTGAATGGCAATCGGTCCATAACCACCAGCCTGCCCATGACCGCAGCTGCCGCGACCGTCACAACATAGGATCCCAATAGCGGAGCGATAAGCCTGACTCGGGCGCGGATACCGCCTCCGCCCAAGTCAATCAAACGCCGCTCAATTGCTTGATCAGAGACAATAGCAATCGTCATGCTGCAGAGCACGATTCCCGCTGTAAGGAGTGCTACGAGGACCCGAGTTATCGCCTCTGCTCGCAGCTGTCTGTCCTCCGGAGCATCCGGATCGGTAACAAAGGCGAAAGGCGCCTGCGTCAAAATCGTTGAACGGACACCGTCCCGAATGTCATCAGATAGCTCGCCAAAGCCAAAAATTGTGATGCGGAAAAGGCTGGGATCCGTGAGCCCGATCTGACTGACTAACGGATCATCGGGAGCCAAAATAAGCCCGCGGAAAACGTTGTTACTCAGCTTCTCGTCTGGAATAACGTTATCCACAACCCACATGTTGGTGACCGTTGGATCAGATGCGCTGAATTCAACGACAACCACTTTTCCGTCCGGGCTGACCATATGCGCCGGCGCGTGATTGACAAAATCGCGGTCTTTCATATTTCCGGAAGCGAGAAAAACACCGTCCATATCGATCCGGTTACATTTATCCAAGCGTGCGCCAATATCGAGGCAATCCGCACCGTCCAAGGTCACCAAGCGGTACATTCGTTCCCCATTTTCAGGTTCGCCAAAAATACTTGTCTGGGTCGCGATCTCCGGGAAACGCGACTTCAGACTCACCACCGAGGCTTTCGAGGCATAGGCTACTTGCAAATAGCTGTCTTCACCGGCAATCTCCCGTGTGATCCAGTTATTTTGGAGGGCGACGGCGCTACTGAAAAGCGCGGCCGAGTAACTCGTAACAAAAACTAATCCGAGGGCAACCAGCGCAACCTTATGCAAGCGCGCACTGAGCTTCGCGAAAATGGTGCGCCGCTGGAAAGCGAGCGCAAGATAATAGCCCAATGCCGGGATGGATAATGCTCCCGACACCAGCGCGAGCTGATGCCCCCAGGGCAGAATATAAAGCTGCCGGCAGGCGATGAAAACCGCGGTTACCGCCAGTCCGCACACCCCTAAGATCCCGAGCTTTCGGTAGGAGAGTTCTTCGTAGTAGTCACGCCGCTGCCACCTGTGAGCAAATAGCGTTGCGGCCGCACTCACGAATGTGGCAAGAACAAAGAGCAGCAATAAAACAACGGACCCTTGCGCGACATCTGCGGTAAATGGTCCGGTCCATCTTTCTTCATAAAAAACGCCAACCCGTTCCGCACTACCAGCAACAATCAGTTGGGTTACCGTCCACCCGATCATCCCACCGATCACCATGGTGAGCCCGGTCGATAATGATGCATGGAAGGCCGCATTGAACGGGGATTCGCCAAGCGACCGAAGAACATTATGGACAGAACGGCGCCGCTGCCTATCAGCTGCAAAAACCGCGAAAACAACAGCGCACACAACAAATACCCCGACAAACCACGCGACATAGGCCGGGATGACCTGGTAGGCTATCGCGTTCTCGGAAGCGCGATGCGCTACCCTATCAGGCGTTGCCACCTGCGCCTGGCCTTGCCCGAGTTCGTCCGCAAGCGGCATGAGCGGATCATCCGTCAGCCACGAATCCGCTCTTCCCAAAATCTCCGTGCTATCAGTGACCGCTATGACGGTGTGGTCGCGAATAGAAGCCGGATTTTCGATTATCCCAACCACGCGAAATGTTGCAGGAGAATTTTTCCCTTCTCCTTCAAGATCCGCGAGGGCGATATCTCCGCCTAGCTCTATGTCGAGAAGACGGGCAACCTCGCTACTCACTGCAACCTCGCCCGCAGAAGCCGGGTGGTTTCCCGCGATTAACATGCCCATGTCCCCCTGACCGCTCAGGTAAGTAACATCGGCCGTTGTTGCGGCATCATCAGTTTGGCCCTGTCGGGCCAAGATATTTGCGCGAGAGTGGATAACAGCAACGGCTTTTCCGTTGCTTTCGAGCTCTCTTAGATAATCTTTGACATTTTCATTTCCGGAAACTCGCTGCGCATACGAACCAAATGATGCCCGCGCTTGGCGGATCTGAACCTGATTGTGCGCATTGAAGAATGTACCCAGACTTGCTGCAATCATCGTAAGAAGAATCGCCACAATAAGGGTATACAAAGCGCGCCGCGGTTGATCAACCAGCATTTTCCAGACGAGGCGAACGCGTTGCTTTCCCATGGTCACCTCTCTACGACAAGCCGATGATCCCGAATACGCACCACGTGATCGGTGTGCCGGGCGAAAGCCTCGTCGTGGGTACCCGCTATGACCGTTAAGCCTTCAGAGTGCGCAAGATCGGAGAGTAACGTAGCTATGCTCGCAGTGTTATCAGCATCGAGGGCACCGGTGGGTTCATCGGCAAGAAGAAGCAGTGGCTGCCCACTAACAGCGCGCGCGATGGCGACGCGTTGTTGTTCGCCCCCGGAAAGCGTGTCTACCCGGCGGTTTTTGGAGGTTTCCAATCCAATCCGGGCAAGAAGTTCTTGTGCGTGTGTGCGATCTGCAGGAGTAGCTTTACCGGCAGCTATTTCTCTTGCTAATAAGATATTCTCGATCGGGCTTAGGAATGGCACCAGCAGATAATCTTGGAAAATTTGCCCAATCAATCGTGAGCGCAGTTCTGGAATATCAATGTTTTCCAGGTTTCCTTCCCCGATGCTTATCGTTCCTGCTCCAGGAACCAGCTGCTTAGAGAGTAAGCGAAATAATGTTGTTTTCCCAGAGCCGGACGGCCCCATGAGGCTATAAAATTTACCCTTCTCAAAAGCCACGGACGCATTCTGGAAAATAACCCGGGTTTCGTTCCGAGAAGTGTAGGAAAAACTCAGATCCTCAATGCGAATTCCCATATTCCCTCCCCGATTGGTAGGAAGAATATCCCGGTGGGCGAAGTAAACATAACGCCCACCGGGATCATCTACTGAATTTTATCGACGTGCGTAATCAACACGGGCGTCACGGGGCCACCCCTTCATTGTCGATGACCATCCGAGAGTACGATAAACGGTGTTAGTAGCGGTAAACCATTTCGAATGAAAATCCGGAGCGATAGCAATATCAAGGGTTACACGAGCTTTTGTGTCGGCATTCAACGAATAGCACTTGCCCGCACCGAGAGTATACCCAACCCCATTTTCAAGCCATGCCTGGCAGTTTCCTCCCAACGCTTGAGCGCCAGTGCTCGGCAGCGATAGCACTCCGGCAATCGCAATGATGCCAGCGATAAGCACCCGCTTAGTTTTACTTTTTCGAATCGGCTGATGTTCCATAAGGTTTGACATGTTTCCTCCTCCAAGTACCTCATTGAACTTGTAGCATCCCATCACATCTTCATCGAATTATGATGTTATTTACAGCTTAACAAATACGGTCCATTAAATGCAACACTCGGAATTAGTGCTACTAACTTTAACCCGGCGACCCAAGCAATAGGATAAGCCGAGAGGCACGGAAAGCAGGCTCATGCGCCACACATAAGCCTCTCCTAGGTTGAATTGGTCGAAGCTTCGGCGGAGTCCGCACCCATTCAGCGTATACAGCAGGAGCCGCCCGCGTAGCGAACGGCCCCAGATACTCCTTCAACATCGTGGTTGATGAGTGATGTCAATCTACCATGCGAAAGGCTGCCCGGGCTGTTTCTACGAATACCTCACCAGCCCGCCCCAGGCGTGCTTGCTTGCTCCACGCCAACACACACCGCAAACCAACAAGCCAATCAAGGGGCACAAACACCAAACCAGAACCACCACCAGAATTCGCGGCCCCGATCATACCCGCGTTCTCCGCAACGGCATTCTCCAAGACGATAGCCTCACCAACCCCAGCCTCAACCAGCCGGCAAGCCACCCGCCCAGACCCATACCGGCCCACCACATCCAACTGGTTTTCCTTATCCAACCAATACCCCAACTCCCGACTACCCTCGCTCGGTAACACCAACGCCCGCTTCGTAATATCCGCACGCCGCACAGACTCGCGCCCCGCCACATCACTACCAGCCCTAACCAGGAGTCCCCACCGGTCCTCACCCGGCAACGCCAGTGTCTCCCACGACTCACACTCCCACGAGGCATCCAACACCGCGAAAGACGCCCCGCCCTCGGCAAGCATGCGAGCCGCTTGCTCCCGCCCACAAGCCCGCAACTCAAAACTAATCCCCGGATACTCCTGCCTCACCCGCCCCATCACAGTCGCGAGACTCTCCAGAGCACTAGACTCGCGTCCCACAATCACAATCCTGCCCTGTGGGTCATCCACCGCATCCCTTATCTCGCTCACGGTTTTATCCACAAGCCCAAGAATCTGGATAGAACGCTCAACCAAGAGCCAGCCCGCAGCCGTGAGCTCGCTACCCCGCCCGGCCCTCTGGGTGAGCCGGTAACCGACTTCTTCTTCTAATAACTGGATACGTTTCACAACCGCCGCGGTGGTACACCCACACTGGCGGGCTACCGCGTCCATTGTCCCAAGCCTCGAATACGATACGAGGGTTTCTAATAACTCAAGCCTCACCACAACACCCGTCTTCTAACACCACAAAAGCCACCCGCCCACACGACCTACACGCGTTCACTACAAAATGGGGAAACTACGCCGTCCCCACCCGCCCCAGCGCAAGCAAAACTGCACACCCCGCGCAATGGAAATAAGTAGGGGTGGTAGGTAAACCAGTTTCGTACATTCACCTACCACCCCCAGCCCCTACACATTGGCGGGGCTAGCCGATATGGCTCTTTTTTTTTTTTGTTTCGACGNAAACCAGTTTCGTACATTCACCTACCACCCCCAGCCCCTACACATTGGCGGGGCTAGCCGATATGGCTCTTATTTTGTTTAGTTACGACGACGCCGCCAAACACTCAGCCCACCAGCCAACACAAGCAGACCAGCCAGGCCAGCCAGGCCCGTCGTATGAGCACCAGTCACCGGCAGGGCCTTAGTGCTGGTTTTGGGTTTGCCGATCTTCACGGTAAACGAATCCAATTCTTTACCCTCACCATCGCTGACCGTGATGGTGATCTTCTCACCAGGCTTCGCCCCTTCATTCGGGGTAACCGTGATAGACCCATCCGGGTTCAAGACCGCGCTGCCCGGGCCGTTCACGGTAACCGTACTACCGGGCGGTACATCCCCGCCCTTATTCGGCACGTCAACCTTCTTACCCGGGCCAGTCAGGCTATCGTCCCAATCCGGGGCCGGGGCCGGCTCCGTAATCGTCACGGTGATGTTATCGAGGGGGTTGCCTACCTTATCGACAACCTTGACCGTGATCTTTTCACCAGGTACCGCACCCTCATTCGGGGTGACAGTAATCGAGCCGTCAGGGTTCAACACCGCGGTACCCGGACCAGTAACCTGGGTTGTCGTGCCCTCAGGAACCTCACCCTTCTTCTTTTCAACAGTTACCGGGGTGCCTGGGGTCGTGGTCGTATCATCCCAATCGGGTGTATCAATCACCTTCACAGGCACAGTAACCACCGGCTTATCGGGGGTGGGGTATTTAGGTGTCGCCTCGATAGGCGGGGTCAGCAGACCGGGCGTCTTGCCCTCAGGGATAGTGATGGTGACCTTGCAATCCTTATCCACCGTAATGGTCACTCCGTCAGCGCGGGTTACCGGGCCGGTGGGTTCGCATTGGGCGGGGTTATCGGGCCCGTTAATCGGATCAATAGTCACGCTACCGTTCGGGGGAACAGGTGTCGGATCCGGATACGTGGGTACGCCGGTACCGGCCATACACACCTTTACCTCGTCCTCGTTCATATCCCGAACCTGAGACTCAGTCTTAGTAGTAGCATTCTCCGGATCCAGAACCCACTTCTTCGAGACACTGTCCCACTTATACGGCGTGGTTGTCACAGTCCTGGTCTGAGTGACTTTACGGGTAGTGCAGTCTTTTGCACCATCCTCGGCCGAGTCAGTCCATTCGGTTTCTTCAACCTTGAGGCCGGGGTTTACGGTGCATTCTTGCAGCTCGCTATCTGTCATATCCCGAACCTGAGACTCAGTGCTAGTTACAGCCTTCTCAGTATCAGCCACCCACTCCTTGCTAGTGGCATCCCACTTATACGGGGTTGTGGTGACCGTGCGAGACTGCTTGACCTTACCGGTCTGGCAGTCCTTAGCGCCCTCATCAGTCGAGTCGACCCATTCGGTGGTCTTTACATCATCGGCGGGTGCGGGCGTGCATACCTGAAGCTCACTGTCGGTCATATCCCGGGTCTGGGTTTCCGTGCTGGTCACGGCCTTGTCGGTATCCGCAACCCACGTCTTGGTAGCCGCATCCCACTTATAGGGCGTGGTCGTCACGCTGCGTGACTGCTTGACCTTACCAGCCGCGCAGTCCTTAGCACCCTCATCAGTCGAGTCGGTCCACTCACCGTTGTCGATCTTGTCGGCAGGCTTGGGGGTACAGACCTGAAGCTCAGCGTCACTCATGTCACGAGTCTGGGTCTCAGTCACGGTTACCGCGTTCTCAGTGTCCAGCACATACTCATGAGCCACGGTATCCCACTTGTAGGGAGTGGTCGTCTTCGAGCGAGTCTGAGTCACCTTACCCGTAGCGCAATCCTTCGCACCCTCATCGGTAGAATCCACCCACTGGGTGGTATCGACTTTGTCGGCGGGGCGAATCGCACACGCCATAAGCTCCACGTCAGTCATGGGCCGGGTTTGAGTCTCAGACTCAACCTTCACCTTATCCGCATCCAAAACCCAGGTCTTGGTAGCGGTGTCCCACTTATACGGGGTTGTGGTCTTGGTACGGGTCTGAGTCACCTGTTTGGTCGCGCAGTTCTTCGCATCGCTACCGGTCCCGTCCACCCACTCGGCCGTATCTACCTTATCGGCGGGCTTGGGGGTACAAACCTGAAGCTCACTATCGGTCATAGCACGCGTCTGAGTTTGGGTTTCAACCTTCGCGTTGTCCGGGTCGGCAACCCATTGCTTTCCGGCCGGATCCCACTTGTGCGGGGTCGTGGTCACGGTGCGAGTCTGCGTCACCTGCTTCGTGTCACAATTCTTGGCATTCTGATCGGTTGCATCCTCCCAGGCGACCTCAGTCACTACAGGTTCCGGGGCGGGTGTACGTACATACACGCTAATCGGGGTAGCCTCACTGAACTCAACTTGTCCGTTACCGGCCGTGTTGAAGACACCCGCGGTAAACGACGTATTCACGTCACCCACGCTATTGGCAATGACGCTCACGGGCAGGGTGCCGGTCGCAGTCGAAGCCAGCGTACCGGTAGAAACCTTCAACCCAGTCACGCCCGCAAGAGCGGCGGTCTCGGTCGGGCACGCAGCCCAAGTCAGGGTATTACCGGACTTGTCCGCCTCAAGGGCAGTCGCTACCGCAGTACGGTCTTGGGTCGTGCATTGGGCGCTCGCGCCTTCAGACGGGGCACCAACCGATACCAGGGTTACGTTACCCGGCACCTGCCACACCAGCTCACCCGTGGCATCACCGGTGGTGGCGTTACCCCACGAGAGCGTCAACGGAATACTCGCGGCACCGTTCTCCAGCGTCACGACGTTGTCAGGGGCACTGGTTGAGACAGACGCGGTGGCCTGCTCAACCAGACCCGTGGTGAAGGAGATCCTCTTAGAGCGACGTACCTCGCTCAGCGGCTGTTGAGGCGAATCCAGGATGACCTTCGTGGTCCCGGTCTGCGGGGACTTAGCCATGACCTGGGCCTGCACTACATAGTTCGGGGCACCATCCACCACCGGGAAGGTGACAGTATCCCCAGGAACCGAGCAATCCTCACGGTTCACACCATCAGCCGCGGCGGTCAGGGTGCCGGCGCCGGGATTGGTGACTTTCAAACACGCCGGAAGGGGGCTGCGGACTGTTTATTGGACATTATCGCTTAAAACCGCTTGACGATGCTCCACAATCGTTAAACCATCGAACTTCAAGGTAATACGCTTCTGGTTATAGAAGAACATATACTCGTCTATCGCCTCGCATAACTCATCGGTTGTAGCCCACTTCTTCCCGTGATAAATCTCGGTTTTCATCCGCCCGAAAAACCCCTCACAAGCAGAATTATCCGGACTACACCCCTTCTTCGACATCGACCGCGTCAACCCGTAACGCCGCGTAAGCTCAATCCAGGACACAGACCGGTAGTGGACTCCCCGATCCGAATGGATCACGAGTGGATGCTCACTCTGGCCGGCTTGTAGCTCGTTTAGACGCTGGTGCGGGAGGGTTGCCAGGGCGTTTTCAAGGGAGGAATCAGCCAACACTGAGGTTGGGTGTAATCCCCTCGTATACGCCACGACTTTCCCGTCATAACAGTCAATAATCGGGGAGAGATAAACCTTCCCGTTAGCTGCGTGGAACTCGCTGATATCCGTGAGCCAAAGCCGTCCGGGCTCATCAGCGTGGAAGTCACGCTCGACTAGGTTTTCCGGTGCCGGGCTGATCTCCCCGCCGTAACTAGAGTACTTCCGGCGTGCTTTGGCATACCTGACCGGGATTTCCTCTTCCCGCATCAAGCGCTGGATGACTTTCTCCGAGACCACATACCCAAGCTTTCTAAGCGCTAAACGGATACGCCGATACCCATACGTATACAAGCCCTCGCGCGCGATCTGAGCGATCAACTCACGCAAGCGAGCATGCTTGTCAGGCCGCTCTAGCTGTTTAGCGGTGTAATAGTACGAGCTTGCCGGCAAATCCAAGGTATCTAAGACCATGGCTAGCGGCGTGGTAGAGCGTAGCTGGTTAGCTACCCGTGTTTTCTCTACCGCTTCACTGCGCCCGCCTGTGCGGGCTTTTCCTTTTTTTGCTAGCTCGAGCTGGGCTTTCAAGACGCGTTTCTGCACGATTAAATCGGCTACAAGAGCACGTAATTCTTCCGGGTCTTGGGGTAGCTGGGCTTCCAGTTGGTGGCGGGTTTTCGCTTTGATCTGGTCGCATTCTTTCTCGTTCATGAGTCCTAGACTGCCTTCCGCATCCCACTTTTTAACCCAAGCATAGATGTTTGTGCAGTTCACGATTCCTAGATCCTGGGCGATAGTGTAGGCGTTTTCCCCGCTGCGGAATCGCTTGCAGGCAGTTACTTTCACGTCCGTTGATATTTTCTGGTTAGGGGCGTGTTTCTTCGGTTTTCTCTGCTCTGGTTTCTCGTTGCTATTCCGGATCCATTTGTAGAGCGTGTCTCGGCCTGGGTAGCCCAGTTTACGGACTGTGGCGGTTACCGATTGCGTGCGTTGGTAGGTGGTGAGGGCTTTACGGATCTGCTCTCTCGTGTACGTACGCTTACTCATTGAACGTTCTCCTTAAAAATCTCTAGGAAACCGTCCGCACCCCCAAGCGTAGCCTTAACCGTGCCTTCGCTTAGGCCGTCTTTCGCGGTGAAACCAAGATTCAGATTACGAACCTGCCCAAACAAACCATCCGCCTTATCCCAGGCAGGATTCAAAGCAAAGGTTCCATCAACAGCAGTGAAATACGACGAAGAATACTTGCCTTCATCTTCCTCCCGGACAGGATTACCGTCAGCTGTTGTCATGAAGCGTATAGGCAACTGCGTACCTATAGTCGAGGTATCACCAGCGGAGCGAATCATGCTCAAATTTATGCGAGAAGCGTTTTGGTAATTTTCTTGAGGCAAGGAGATTGGCCATCTTCCTTTGACTCGCACCGCTTTTACATCGCTCATGTTTGTAGCGTCACTACTCCAGCCTTCTGCCTCATCCCCAAACATTCCGCAGGAGAAATCATCAGCCATAGAGTCGGCGGTACCGCGATAATACTCAGCAGGATCGTTCTCAACTTTCACCACATTAAGTTGGGCAGGTGGGAACATGGCACACGCAGTGGCGTTCTTTCCCTTCAGGTTGCCAGAGTTTTCGAACCAAGAAAGGTAGGCGATACCAACTGGTTGAGTTTTCGTGATCGCGTATCCAGGGGTGTAGTAGTCCGGTGTTTTCCACTGATTATGAATTTCCGCGCGAAGCATCGGATGTGTAGCATCAAGCACGGCCCGCTTGTAAGTAGTATCCGCTGTAGTTATTGGATATTCCACTCCGCTGAGGGTGCGAGCGTAGATCTTCGCTTGACCGACCTCGACGAAAGTATCGCCAGTAGCCTTGTCGGCGGGTATGCCGTAATTTAGTTTTACGAAGGCAATAATATTATTATCCCATGCTTTATCCATGTAGTTTCTGATTGGCCAGGAGGAAGCTGTCAGGTCAGCACCAGTAACTGTAAATGTTGCTTTCCCATCCGTGACGGTTACTTCACCGCATTCGCCGCTATTACGGAAAGAAGCATTTTCTGGACCAATCCCATATTTTTCATACGGATAGCCCCAATTTCGGTCTGTTGCGCAGGAAAATACCGTTCCTTCGGGGGCGGTCACCGGAATCTCAACACGATAGTCCCCAGTTAATGCTTCCAGTCCCTTATTTAACCCTGCAGCGGGACGCTCAGATGCAATTTGTATCACGTGGTAGGAAGTCAGATTTCCGGTAGCGCTTTCCCAGCGTATCTGGGAGCTATCTTCTTTTACGCTGGCGGTGAATTCTGGTTTTGCCGACACCGTTGTCGACACTTTATTCGAGGTAACACCGCCAGCCGTGAACTGGAGCGGGATCACCGAGTCATTCGCGGCGCGGCGCACAAACACCTTCACCGCCGACTTCACGGACTGACCCGCCTTACCCGACAGCTCACAGCGAAGCGTGTTCTTATTCTGGTACGTCAAATCATTCTTGATCGCACTGCCCGCGTTCTTACAAAACGAATCAGAACCCGGAGCAAACTCCACACCAGCAGGCAACTGCGCCTCAAGCGTATAGTCACCATCCTTGGTGACCTGCCAGGACACCTCATAATCAACAGTATCTAGCGAACGAACAACCCCATTATTCGGGCCCGTATCCTTACCGGGGCCCTCATCTTGGCTGAAGTCAGGGGTACCATCAGCCACAACCGCGACCGCAAGGTCCTTCACCATATGCTCGGCCGCAAAGCTATAAGACGCTACCCCCCCCCCGTCACAACAGCGAGCGCAGCAACAGACGCCGCAACCCGTTTCCCAATCTTGAACATCAAGACAAACCTTTCCTCACAAACACCAAGCACCAAGCTTGATTAGAATCCAACCAACACCAAGAAAACCGCGAAAAACCAAGTCCTCCCGGCAATCCCTATCTGTTGGCGCGTGAAACAACCACCATCCAGTGGCCTTCAAACACATACCTTAACCGATTTCCTTGCATATTTGTTAAGAGAAAGACACCACTATTCACCCGCCACCCCGCACCCAACCGCCAGATCACCTACTCACAAGCCACTGACCTGCATCTTTACACATTTGATATGCGCATAATGGCTCCCGGGAACGCACCCGCGCCTCAGCCTTTCATCCTCACACCTCCGGCACATCCACCGCCTGCCACATCTCCCACAGCCGAGCGTATTCCCCGCCGCGTTCGACCAGCTCATCGTGGCTGCCCAGCTCGGCAACCCGCCCGTCGATCATCACGGCCACCCGGTCCGCGGCATGGGCGCTATACAGGCGATGCGCGATGGAAATAACGGTGCGCCCTTCCAGCACCCGGGCCAGGGCACGCTCCGCCGAACGCGCCGCCTTCGGATCCAGCATCGCGGTGGCCTCGTCCAAAATAAGGATCTGTGGATCCAGCACAATAATGCGGGCCAGCGCCAACTGCTGGGCCTGCGCCGGCGAAAGCTCGCGCTCCCCACCCGCCAGGCGCTCCTCCAGAGGCAGATCCAGTTCCACCGCCGCGAGCGCGGCCCGCATCTCCGCCTCGCTGGCATCCGCGCGAGCCATGCGCAGATTATCGGCCACCGTTCCCACGAACACGTGGTGCTCCTGCGTCACCAGTGACACCGTGGTATGCAGGTGATCCTCCCTAATTCGGGAAGCATTCGCCCCGCCGATCCGCACCGTTCCCGATTCGGGCCGGTTGATTCCGGCGATCAGCCGGGCCAGCGTGGATTTCCCGGCCCCGGAGGGCCCCACAATCGCCAGATGCTCCCCGCTGCACACCTCCAGATCCACGCCCTTGAGCGCGTAGGCGCGTGGCTCGCTAGGCCCGGCGTCGTCGTTCATGGTGCGGCCGTAACGGAAACGCACGCCGCGCAATTCGACATCGGTTCCGCGCGGCACGTCGGGGCGCGACTCGGGCGGCACCGTATCCACCCCGAAAATGCGGGCGAAGGACACCAGGGAATACTGGAGTTCGGTGATGAACCAGCCGAGCTCTTCGAGCGGGCCGGCCAGTTGGATCGCGAGCATCGTGACCGTGATGACCTGGCCGAGGGTCGCGGCGCCGCGCGGGATGAGCAGCGCGCCCACCAGCGGCGTGACCAGGACCGGCAGCCACACGGACAGTGCCACGCCGGCGCGGAACAGCCACACGATCCCCGCGCCGTACGTTTCCACGCGCACGTGTTCCTCGATGAAGGTGCCCAGGCGCCCGAGGCGCACCCGCCCCAGGTTGAGGGCGTCGACGGTGGTTTTTTGGGTGACGGTTTCGGAAACCGAGCCGGCGAAAGCCGCGCGCACCGCGCTCCCGGACTGGAAAACCGGGACGATGCGGCGCAGGAACCAGCGCACCACCGCCGTGACCAGCGCCGTGAGGAACAGCGTCCAGCCGAGGGCCGGGGCCGCCAAGAGCGCCGCGCCCAGCGAGACGCACACGGTGGTCACCAGCACCACCAGGCTGGAAATTCCGCGTTGGATGAAGAATTGCACGCGGGTGATATCGTCCGTGGTGCGGCCGAGGAGATCCCCGGAGCCGGCGCTTTCCACCAGGTCAAGGGGCAGGTGGGTGATGCCGTGCACCACGCCGTCGCGCAGCTGGGCGAAAACCCGGTTGCCGAAGTATTCCGCGCGCAAATCCGCGAGGAACGTGAACAGCGTGTGGACCGCGACCGCCCCGAGCATGAGCGCGATGAGCGTGGCCGCGCGGGCGGCGGCTTCCGGGTGGCCGGCGATATCGATGGCGCGGCCGATCACGATGGGCGAAATAACGGCCGCGATGGCCGCCACCAATTGCAGCCCGACGACCAGGCTGAATTCGCCCAGGCGCCCGCGGACAATGCGCGCCAGGGCACGCACGGAAAAACTGCGGGATGCGATGGGAAGGATCATGCCGGCTCCTCTCCGGGTTGCGGTTCTTCTCCGGGTTGCGGTTCTTCTCCGGTTTCCCGCACCACGATGCGGCGGTAGTCCGGGTGCTCGAGTAGGTGCGCGTGCGTGCCGCGCGCGATTTCTTTGCCGTCGCGAATAAGAACGACGACGTCAGCCGCGCCCAGCACCAGCGGGGATGCCGACACGACCACGGTGGTGCGCCCTTTCCTGGCCTGGGCCAGGGCCGCGGCGATACGAGCCTCGGTGTGGGAATCCACCGCGGAGGTGGGGTCCACGAGGATGGCGATCTCCGGGTCGGAGGCCAGCAGCCGGGCGAGCACCAGGCGCTGGCGTTGGCCACCCGAAACATTGCGGCCGCGCTCGGTCACGGTGCCGTCCAGGCCACCCAGCGAATCCACGGCGTCACGGGCCTGGGCGGCGGCCAGCGCTCGGTTGAGCCGGTCATCCGCGCTGGTATCCGCCGGGGCGTGCTGCTGGCCGGCCTGCCCGCTCGAATAATCCTCGAACAGCTGGGGCAGGGTGCGGGCCGGGACAGCCGGGGCGTGCTCGCCCTGGAGGTTCTCGCGCAGAGTGCCGGCGAAAAGATCGGCGACGGGCCCGGAGTAGCGGATATGCGCGCGGAGTTCATCCAGGGGAATATCCGCGGCGCGGGCTTCGCCCGGAACGAGCGCCCCGCCCGGCTCACCGTTAGGTGGCGGGGCAGGCCAGCGCAGGCGGATGTCGGCGTCGTCGTTCATGCGCGCGAGCCGCGCCGCAATCGCGGTGCCCTCCTCCACGTTCGCGCCCACCACGGCGGTGAAGCGCCCGGCTTCGATGTGCAGGTCCGCCGCGGCGTCGTACAGCGAAACCGCACGCCAGTCCGGCGGGATCACGGTGCCGGTGTCGGGCAGCAGCGGTTCGGCCGCGAGCGCGCGCGTGATTATTTTGGCGCTCACCCAGGCCGCGACCGCGGTGGTCGCGAAGCTGGAGAACATGATGATGGGCATGGAGAGGATGGCGCAATAGCCGGCGAACGCGAAGAGTTCGCCGGCGGTGAGGTGCCCGCTGAGCAACATGCTCACGCCCACCGTCACGATGACCGCTTGGAAAATAAGCGGGCCGCCGTTGGTTACGGTGGACATGAGGGCACGCGACGGGGCGGCGTCGAAACCGGCCTTTTTGACCGCTTCCGATTGTTCGCGGTAGCGCGCATTGTAGTAATCTTCTCCGCCGACGCCGCGCATCACCCGCAGCCCGACCACGCCGTCCGTGGCCAATGTGGTGAGTTTGCCCTGTTCTTCGCGCAGCGGCTCGCGCCATTTGGCCATGACGCGGGAAATCCAGGAGACAACCGCCATCACCAGCGGCAGGCCGATAATCACCGCGAGCCCGAGGGGCACGCTCATCCGCATCATGAGCACCGCCACCAGCGCGAAGGACAGCAGCGAGGCCAGGGTAGACGGGGTGTTGATGAGCATGGACCCGACCATGTAGGTATCCGAGTTGAGCACGGAGACGACGTCGCCCGTTTGCATCTCCAGATCGGTGCGGCGCGGGAAAAGCCGGGCGGCGAGGGTGCGCTGCGGATGGATCATCGCCCGCATCCACAGCACGTTCTCGGGGATTTCCGTGCAGAGCGTGAGGGCAAGGATAAGAGTGGCGACGACGAAGGCCCCTGCCGGCGCGAGGAGCTCGGCGGTGATGCCGTGCTCCAGCCCGGAATCTAGCATTTTCCCGACGAAGTGAATTTGGGCCACGCTGGCCACCGAGGTCAGGCAAGCGATCAGCGTGGTCAGCGCGATAAGCCCGGCGTTTTCGCGGGTAATGGCGAGGAGGAAGGCAAGGGGCCGGTTCGGGTAGGCGTGGATATGTTCCTCCGAGAAGCGCAGCGAGCGCGGGCGGAAGGCAGCGAAGCGGGAGATATGCGGGGTGGGCTTTGGGTGCGTGGCGGACGCGGCCGAGGGCTGGGTCATGGGATTCCTCAAGATGCTGTGGTTCGAATATTCCGTGGAGCTGGATCAGGATCCGGAGCTGAGCTAGAGCCGGTTCTGAACTGGCGGTGCGCTGAGCTGAGGTGGAGCTGATCGGGAGCGGGGTACGCGAAAATTGCGGGGGTACGCGGAGTGAGCGCGAGTGCGCCGATGTACCTACCGGTGAGTGTTGCGTGCGTGACCTGGCGTGACTGCCGCGCTTCAACGCGAGGCGCCACGCCGATCTACAGGAATAGTTGAATGCCCATGTGCGGAATAGTAGCACAGAAATTCTGGGCGCCGAGCACCCCGTAAGCCATGCATTTCGCGAGTTGAGCGAGCCATAAGCTGGGTGCCCTGTGGTCCCTCATAACTCGAACCTCAAAATTCACACCAGCCCCTGGGGAGGGGGTATATGTTGTCAGAGCTGTACTTCGTATGTACAACATCCGCAGTACACCCCGGAAAACACATACCCGGTTCGGCGGCCTAAGCACTCAGACTCGCTGTCCATTGACCCGGGAGCAGCAACGTCTAAGAATTGCCCTGTATGAATCGAAACACGGGGCGGAGCGATGGGCACAATCAACTTCTCTACTTTCGACGCAAGTAAATACCTCGATAGTCAAGAGGCCATTGACGACTATCTGGCGATCGCCCGTGCAGACGAAGATGCGGCAACGATGCGATTAGTCCTCCGCGATATTGCCCGCGCGCGTGCCAGAATCCAGCAGGCCCCGCAAAGTGTGCGTCCCGAACCTCGCGGCTCGCAAAGTGTGCGTGAGGAACATGAAATCGGATGAAAACGGTGCTCTCACGCACACTTTGTTGACGATGAAGGCTCGTCACCAAGTCAGGGGCAAACATAGTGCAAATTCCGGACGGTCGGGGGTGCGTAGTGCAAACTCAGAGCAGAAATCAGGCCAAAACGGTGCGTAGATTTGCACCCTGTCGCGGAATCGCTATTGATCTTTCAACCCGCGGCACTGCCGTCCAGGGGCTAATAGACAAATGGTGGGTCTTATACCCGGACTTTTCCTTGCTGTAGCAACGAAAAGTCGGCCTTATTGAGGTCGAGCACCTCAATAAGCCTGCTTCCTTGACATCCGTTGCGTGACATGCCTCGACGGAAAACTCGTTCCGTCCGCGTTGCCACGCGACACAGCCACGGGGCGGGCAGAGGTACAGAGTGCGCATTCTGGGCCGTGTAGGCGCCATAGTGCGCGTTAGAGACACGAAATCGGGTGCAAACGGTACTCTCCCTCGCACTTTGTCTGCGTACCCAGTTCGTACGGATCCGAACCGGATCCAAGCCAACGACACGCCGCCATTAGACCCACTTTTGTCTATTAACCCGCCGTCCAGAGTTGAAATCAGGGACCCCGGCGGAGTAAGCGCCGGGGTCCCTGATCGAAAGGAGGTTCCGATGAAAAAGGAACTATCCGATAGCAACTGTACGGCACAACACTGTAGAGCGCAATGGAAAATTGGGGGTAATGCCGGGTAATGTCATTTAGGGCGATATCGCCAAAACCGATATGAGCAAAGCCAGCGGCGCTCATATCAACTGTGGTGCTCAAGGGGGGAGTTGAACCCCCACGCCCTCACGGGCACACGGACCTGAACCGTGCGCGTCTGCCTATTCCGCCACTTGAGCAAGTGCACGTATGAGCTTATCGTCTCATCCCCGATTAGTCCAAGTTTTTGCAGCCCGAATTTACGTGAGACGCGTCGCAGCACCGCGCCGCCAGCTGGGCGTCGTCGCCCCACCGAACGGAACCGCGCACGGCCCGCGCGCTCACGCCATCGCTCCACACCCGCCCGGCCGAACGCACACCACCCGCTCCGCTCACGGCGCGGAAGGTAGCGGCGCACCGGCGCGGGCGATTACAGTCGCCTATAGAAGCCGCGGAAGCTTAACAAGTTGCAGAAGCTTGAGAACCCGCACAGGCTCACGAAGCTTCAGCGGCCGCCGAAGCTTGACGAGCTACAAAGGCTGAGAAGCTACAGAAGCGAACAGGAATAGGGAAGGGGCAGGGCCATGGGCGCCCTCGGGAAGTTTGAAAAGGGAGTGGAGAACGCCGTTGCCGGGGCGTTCCGCGTTTTCCAGTCCGAACTGAAGCCGGTGGAAATCCTCACCGACATCAAAAAGGCCATGACGCGCGATGCCGCGGAGCTTTCCCGCGACCGCACCGTCGCCCCAAATGTGTTCACCGTTGCGCTCGCCCCGGCGGATCTGGCCCGGGTGGATTCCTGGGGCCAGGAAGCCCTCCGCGAGGAACTCGCCCGCTCCGCGGTGGAATACGCCACCGAACAGGACTATCTTTTCGTCGGCCCGATTGAGATCACATTCGAGGAGGATCCCCAGTTGCGCGAAGGAACAGCACGCACCCGGACAACCACGCAGCGCGGCGCCATCGCCCCGGCCACTCGCAGCGCCGGCACGGAGGAAAACCCGCTCATCCAGGTGGGGCGGGATCGCTACCTCCTCACCGGCACCACCGCAATCATCGGCCGCGGCTCCGATTGCGATATCAGCGTGGACGATTCTGGCATCTCCCGCCACCACCTCGAACTCCAGGTCACCCCGAACGGCGTGATCGCCACGGACCTCAACTCCACGAACGGCACCTTCGTGGAAGGCCACCGCATTAGCGCGGCCACCCTGGTCGACGGCAATACCATCACCATCGGCCGCACCCACATTATGTTTTGGACCGGAACGGCGTCCGCCTCATGAATCTCGCAATAACTTTATTGCGCTTCGGTTTTCTAGCGCTGCTGTGGCTGTTCATTTTCGCCGTCGTGCTGACGGTGCGCCGCGATGTGCTGGGAACGGACGTGCGCCGTCGTTCTTCTCTTCTTTCGGCACGACGCCGCAGCATCCACGCGCCCGCCCCCGCGGAAAACGACTCTCCCGCGGCGCCTGCCGCGCCCGTCGAACGGCCCGTCTACCTGGTGGTGACCGGCGGTCCGCTACTGGGAACCGCGGTGCCGCTCAGCTCGCAACCGGTCTATATCGGGCGAGCCCCGGATAATACGCTCGTCTTGGATGACACCTACGCTTCCGGGCATCACGCCCGTATTTTCGCGGCGGAGGGCCGGCGCTGGGTGGAGGATCTGGGCTCAACAAACGGTACCCTGGTAGGGGGGATCCGCATTAACGGCTCGGCCGCGCTGGACCCCGGCGTTGTTATTCAGGTGGGGGAAACCACGATGGAGCTACAAGTTTGAGTATTCAGCTACGCTACGCGGCGTTTTCCGATGTCGGCCTGGTTCGTTCCAATAACCAGGACGGTGGCTACGCCTCGCCTCATTTGCTCGTGGTGGCAGATGGGATGGGCGGGGCGGCCGCCGGGGATATCGCCTCATCGGTGACGGTGGGTCATTTGGTGGCGGTGGATGATGTGCACGCCGCCGATGATTTGCTGCCGCTGCTGCGCCGCGCGGTGGAGGCCGCGCATGACGATATGCTCGCGCTCGTTGCCGAGAACCCGAAAATGGCGGGCATGGGCACCACCTGCATCGCGATGCTGCGCGCCTCGAATAAGCTCGCGATGGTGCATATTGGTGATTCGCGGGCGTATTTGTTGCGGGACGGGAAGCTCGGACAGGTCACGCATGACCACACCCTGGTCCAGTACCTCGTGGATCACGGCCGGCTCACCCCGGAGGAAGCCGAACACCACCCGCAGCGCAATGTGATTATGCGGGCGCTCGGGGATACTCCCGGCGAGGTGGAGCTGGATGAATCCGTGCGGGAAGCCCGGGTGGGGGACCGCTGGCTGCTGTGCTCGGACGGCCTGTTCGGCGTGGTCGCGCATGACACCATCGAACACGCGATGTACGCGATCCCGGACCTGCACCAGCTGGGCGAACACCTTATTGATTTAGCGCTGGCGGCCGGCGCGCCCGATAACGTCACGGTTATTCTTGCGGATGTTATTGACGACGCCGCAATTACCAGCCCGCTGCCCTCTCAGCCGATCGTGGTGGGTTCGGCGGCGCGCGATTACCGGCGGCCCACCCGCGGGGGGAATTCCGCGGCCGCGAAAGCGGCGACGCTGACGCGGAATGCGAATGCCGGGGCTGGCGGCACTAGTGCCGGTACCCACAACGATGCCGGCAATAGTGAAACTCCCGGGGCGGCCAACAGCTCAAGCGATTCCACCGCTGCGCCCGGAAGTGCCCACCCGAAGGGAAGCGCCAAGAAAAACGCGAAAAGTAGCTCCGCGACTGATACCGGTAACGCAGGCCGCGGATCCGGTGCCGGCTGCGGGAACTCGGGCGCGGAGGGCGCTCCCCGCGCGCGCTGGGGGGCTCGGCTGGCTGTTATTCTGACCGTCCTGGCCCTGGCGGTGGCCGGCCTATTTGGTGCTTACCGCTGGACCCAAAGCCGCTACTACGTGGCTAATAACAATGGCATCGTCACGATTTACCAGGGAATCCCGCAGCGGCTCGGCCCACTGGAGTTCTCCCACGCGGCGGAAGCTACTGATCTTCAGGTCCGTGACCTCACCCCGGTGGCCCAAGATCGGCTAGCCACGCCCATCACGCGCGCTTCGCTGCGCGAAGCGCGCGCCGTCGTCGCCGCCCTTCGTGAACAAAAAGCACAGAACAACGAACCTACGCCAGCGCCCGCGAGTGCGAGTCCCGCGCCCAGCGCTCCGGCCGCGCCGGCATCGGGAGCGCNTCACCCTGTTGCTCCTGGCCGGAGCCATCGGGGTGGGCGCCTATTACCTGGTGTGGACCGGGTTGGGTAATGCCGGCGCGCCTACTACAGGAGCGGATGCTGCCGGAGCGGGTACTGCCGCGCTGCCACCGAGCTTCGCGCTGGTGGTAGGGGCCGGCGCCGCCCTGGTTTTCGCCTGCCACCTGCTCATTCGCGCGCTGTGCCCCTACGCCGACCCGGTGCTCTTCCCCTGCGCCATCGCGCTCAACGGGCTGGGCCTGGCCATGATTTACCGGGTGGACGCGGCGGCGGAAACGGATCACGCCCGCAGCCAGCTCATCCTCACCGCCGGGGCGCTGGTGTTCTTCGCCATCACCATCCTCGCGGTGCGTAATTACCGGGTGCTGCAAAATTACATGTGGACCTCCCTCATCGCCGGGGTGGTGCTGCTCCTGCTGCCGCTCAGCCCGCTGGGCCGCACCCTCAACGGCTCACGCCTGTGGATCGCGGTGGGCGGGATGTCCTTCCAGCCGGCGGAGGTCGCGAAAATCTGTTTCGCGGTGTTCTTCGCGGCCTACCTCGTGGCCGAACGCGATAACCTGGCGCTGGCCGGCCCGAAAATCCTGGGGATTCGCCTGCCCAAAGCCCGCCATATCCTCCCGGTGCTCATCGCCTGGGCGCTGTGCATGGGCGTGCTCGTTTTTGAACGCGATTTCGGCACCGCACTGCTGTTCTTCGGGCTCTTCGTGGCGATGCTGTGGGTGGCCACCGAGCAGGTCTCCTGGCTGGCCATCGGCGGGATCCTCACCGTGGGCGGCGTGTGGTTCATTTCCACCACGGTTTCCCACGTGCAGGCGCGCTTCGCCATCTGGCTCAACCCCTTCGACCCCGAACTTTATGACGCCGTCGGCGGCTCCTACCAGGTAGTGCAGGGCCTCTTCGGTATGGCCTCCGGCGGGCTTTTCGGCGCGGGGCTCGGGCGCGGCTACCCGAACCTGGTGTACGCGGCGCATTCCGATTTCATTTACGCATCCTTCGCCGAGGAACTCGGGCTGGTGGGCGTGGGCGCCATCCTGTGCATCTACCTGCTCCTCATCAGCCGCGGCATGCGGGTCGCCCTGGAATCGCGCGACGGCTTCGGCAAACTCCTCGCCTCCGGGCTCTCCTTTGTGCTCGGGTTGCAATGCTTCATCGTCATCGGCGGGGTGACGCGCATCATCCCGCTGACCGGCCTGGCCCTGCCCTTCCTCGCGCACGGCGGCTCGGCGCTGCTCACGAATTGGATTATTATCGCGCTGCTCATCCGCATGTCGCACACCGCGCGCCGCCCCGAAGAAGCCCGCCCGCTGCCCACCACCGACGAACTCGCGATCCTGCGTGGGAACGCTGACGGCGGGAACGATGAGGGCGACGACGACGCGCGACGCGCCCCGCGCGGCGCGGGGAGCTGGGCCGGTGGCGTGCATTCGGCCAACGCAGCTAACTCGCCTACCGGGGAATCCCGGAACCCAACGGCCGGCCGCGCCCG
>NZ_LT706966.1:675056-706933 GCF_900155575.1 Actinotignum timonense
GCCTGGCCCTGCCCTTCCTCGCGCACGGCGGCTCGGCGCTGCTCACGAATTGGATTATTATCGCGCTGCTCATCCGCATGTCGCACACCGCGCGCCGCCCCGAAGAAGCCCGCCCGCTGCCCACCACCGACGAACTCGCGATCCGGCGTGGGAACGCTGACGGCGGGAAGGATGAGGGCGACGACGACGCGCGACGCGCCCCGCGCGGCGCGGGGAGCTCGGCCGGTGGCGTGCATTCGGCCAACGCAGCTAACTCGCCTACCGGGGAATCCCGGAACTCA
The DNA here is from genome assembly GCF_900155575.1 of Actinotignum timonense. Lineage (GTDB taxonomy): Bacteria > Actinomycetota > Actinomycetes > Actinomycetales > Actinomycetaceae > Actinotignum > Actinotignum timonense. The sequence continues at coordinate 675,338 of NZ_LT706966.1, forward strand.
ACGGCCGGCGGCGCTCGCACGGAGGTGGTGCGCCCGTGAATCGCCCTATCCGCCAGCTCGTCGCGGTCCTCGCGGTCATGTTCTTAGGCTTGGCCGGCTCGACCACCGCGATCCAGTTCTTCCAGGCCGCCAGCCTGAATGCCAACGCGTGGAATGTACGCACGCTCTACCGCGAATACGGCACCCAGCGCGGTCCCATTATCGTGGCCGGGGAATCCATCGTCTCCTCCCAGCCCATCGACGATGCCTACAATTACCTGCGCGTCTACGAGCGCCCGGAGATCTACTCGAACCTCACCGGCTACTACTCCATCGCCCATAACTCGATGACGGGCTTGGAACGCGCCATGAACCCCGTGCTGGGCGGCTCGGATTCCTCCCTGGCAGGTCAGCGTATCGAAGAACTCATCACCGGTTCCCAACCCCAGGGCGGGGGCGTTGAGCTCACTATCGACCCCCAGCTCCAGGAGGCCGCAGCCGCCGCGCTGGGTAACCAGCGCGGCGCCGTCGTCGTACTTAATTCCCGCACCGGAGATATTCTGGCGCAGGTCTCCACGCCCGGATTTGACCCGAACGGCGTAGCCACGCACGATACCGCGGCCGCGCGCGAGAACTATCAGGCCCTCGAAGCAGACCCCACCACGCCGCTCATCGACCGGGCCACCGGAGGCGACCAATACGCGCCCGGATCCTCCTTCAAACTCCTCACCGCCACCGCGATGATTGAAAACCTCGGGCTCACCCCCGATTCGCTGGTCGAGGCCCCGCGCACGTTCGTGCCACCGGGAACCACGCACGATATGTGGAATCCCGGGCAGGCCGCCTGCGGGGACGGCTCCGGGCAGGTGAAACTCACCGAGGCTTTCGCGCAATCGTGCAATACCCCGTTCGCGATTGGCGGGATCAAGGTGGGCCCGGAAAAAATGGTGGCGCAGGCTGAAAAATTCGGCTTCAATAGCGAACTGGCCACCCCGCTACCTGTGTCCGCCTCGCGCTTCCCCGCGCCGGAAGATGCCGCCGCGCTCGCCATGGACTCCATCGGGCAGCGCGATATTCGGGTCACGCCGATGCAGATGGCGATGGTCGGGGCGGCGATCGCTAATGATGGCGTGGTCATGAAACCGAATCTGGTGCGCCGCACCCTCACCGCGGACCTTGAGCCCGTGAGCGAAACCGAACCGGAAGAGCTCTCCCGGGCGATGAGCCAGCAAACCGCGGGCTATATGCACCAGATGATGGTTGATGAGGTCAAGCACGGCACCGGGTACCTCTTCACCCTCCCCGGGATTGAAACTTCCGGGAAAACCGGGACCGCGGAAATCACGAACGATATTCCCCCGCACGCGTGGTTCGTGGGGAATGCGACCATTGGGGACACGGCCTATACCGTGGCCGTGATCGTGGAAAATTCTGGCAATGCGGTGTGGAATGGCGACGGCGGCTCCGTTGCCGCACCCCTTGCCCGCACAGTACTTGAAGCTAAGGTGAACTAAGCAGATGCTCAGCAGAAAGGTGACGCGACGTGAATGATATCCCCCGCGTACTCGGCAACCGCTACCAGGTGGGCGACATCATCGGTCGAGGCGGTATGGCCGAAGTACATCTCGGCTACGATACCCGGCTCTCACGCACGGTAGCGATTAAGATCCTGCGCACCGACCTGGCGCAGGATGCCACCTTCCTGGCCCGTTTCCGGCGCGAAGCCCAATCCGCGGCCGCGCTCAACCATCCCTCCATCGTGTCCGTGTACGACACCGGCGAGGAAACCGTGACCTCCGCGGGCGGCACCGAGCTGGCGCTGCCCTATATCGTGATGGAGTACGTCAAGGGCCGCACCGTGGCCTCCCTGCTGCACGGCGGGGACCCGGTGCCCATCGGCGAGGCCGTGCAGATCGTGGTGGGTGTGCTCTCCGCGCTGGAATACTCCCATCACGAAGGCATCATTCACCGCGATATCAAGCCGGGCAATATTATGCTCACCACCGGCGGCAAGGTGAAGGTCATGGACTTCGGGATCGCGCGCGCCATCGCCGATTCCGCCGCCACCATGACGCAGACCAATTCCGTGGTGGGCACCGCCCAGTACCTCTCCCCCGAGCAGGCGCGCGGAGAAGTGGTGGACGCGCGCTCGGACCTGTACTCCACCGGCTGCGTGCTCTACGAACTCCTCACCGGGCGCCCGCCTTTCGTGGGCGATAGCGCGGTGGCGGTGGCCTACCAGCATGTTTCGGAAACTCCGAAGCCGGCTTCCCAGATCGCTTCCGATATTCCCGATGCCATCGACCGCGTGGTCATGAAATCCCTGGCGAAGAGCCGCGAGGACCGCTACCAGGACGCCGCCGAATTCCGCGCGGACCTGCTGGCGGCGGCGCGCGGGGAAGGCGTGGACGCCCCGGCGGTTTCCTCGTGGAACGCGTACGGGGCGGGGGCGAATGCCGCGACGGCCGCAACCGCAGCCACGCAAGCTTATTCGCCCGCTAACGCACGCCCCGCTTCCACTACTGCTTATCCCACCGCGACTGCCGGAAGCCCCGGCGGTGCCGCGGGCGGTGCGGGTGCCGGCGCCGGTGCCGGTGCAATTTCTAGTACGACGACGCAGCCGGGCGGCGCGCCCACCTACCCAGGCGGGTACCCGACGGGCGCCTATCCCGGGGCTTACCCCACGGGCAGCTACCCCACCGGGAGCTATCCGGGCTACGACCCATCGGCAACCGGAGCGCAACCGCCGGTGAAGAAGAAGTCCAGCGCGCCCTTCATTTGGGGCGGGGGAGCTTTGCTTGTTATCGCGCTGGGGGTTCTGGGCTGGTTCTTCCTCTCCGGCCGCGGTGATTTCGCCGGGCCGCAGACCACCGAGACCGCGGGGGGGGGNGAGACCGCGGTGGCGCAGGTGACGATTCCCGATATGACGGGGTGGACCGAGGTGCAGGCCAGCCAGCAGCTAACCAGCTTGGGCCTGGAATTCGTGCGCGGCACGGATGTGTCCAGCGATACCGTGGACAAGGGGCTGGTTGTATCCTCCAACCCGGCGATGCGGAGCACCGTGGATGTGGGCAGCCGGGTGACCTTGCACTTCTCCTCCGGGCCCTCGGCCGTGCAGGTTCCCGATGTGGTGGGGATGAGCACGGATCAGGCTTCCCAGGCGCTGCGGGCGGCCGGGCTGACCGTGGGCGGTATGGAGCAGGTCAATGATCCGAGCGAGGACCGCGACCGGGTGGTGTCCACCAGCCCGAATGTGGGTGAAAGCGTGAAGCCGGGCAGCACCGTCAAGCTGCAAGTGGCCAGCGGCAATGTGGCGGTTCCGGATGTGCGCGGAATGAGCGTGGATGAGGCGCGGGCGGCGCTGCGCGATGCTCGCCTCACGGTGGTGGGCCAAGGCGAGCAGGAAGTCAGCGACCCGGCCAAGGTTGGCAAGGTTGTGGACGCGAGCATCGCCCCGGGCACCGTGGTGCAGCGCGATACCGAAATGCGCATTACCGTGGGCATCGCCCCGGCGCCCACTCCCACCCCGAGCGCTCCGCCGGCCGGCTCAGGTTCCGGCGGCTCCGGCTCGGGCGGATCGGGTGGCTCCGGCNGCGGATGGCAGGTGGTGATGGTGAGGATGCGCTGCGTGGGTGCCTCTTCCGGATGATTCGGCACCGGGGCCAGCACGCCGACCTGCGTGGGCGGCACCACCTCGTGCTCGCCCACCTTGTACACGTAGTAGGCGTTCTTGGTTTGCACGATGATCGGGTCGCCGGGCTGGAGTTCGGGCACGTCGCGCATGGCCGCGCCGTAGGTCTGGCGGTGCGCGGTGATCGCGTAATTGCCGACCTCACCCACGTACTGGGTATCCGGGTAATGCCCGAAGCTCCCGGTATCCACCACGGCTTCCAGGTCCACGCCGTATTTGACAGTGTAGCGCCAGTCGGTGCCGAAGCGCGGGATATAAATAATGCCTTCCAGGTCCCCTGTGCGATTCACGTGGTCCGCGGCCGGCGGGGCATCCGTGCGCGGGGTCCCCACCTTGGTGGCCCCCCGCGGATCGCCCCATTGCTTATTGACGTTCTCGATCTGCTGGGCCTGATCGCGGTTCGCGCCCAGGTCAGTCCAGTACACCTGCCACACAATAAAGAGGCCCACCACGATTCCCGCGGTAATGAGCAGCTCACCAATCACGCCGATAATGGCGTTGAGGATGCCGCCGCGGCGCCGCGCGGGTGCGGCCGGCCGGGTTGCGGTGAGGGTGGCGGTGGCGGCCTGNACCGGCCGGCCGGGGACCGGGTCACTCGCGGCTGGCGGATCTGGGCGCTGGTGACCGGGGCCCGGTCCTGCCGGCTGGGGATCGAGGCGCTTGTGCCGGGGACCGAGCCGTATTGATGAAGGTTCAACAGCACGCCCGTAACAGGGTGCACATCTACGCACCATTTTGGCCCGATTTCTGCTCTGAGTTTGCACTACGCGCCCCCGACCGTCCGGAATTTGCACTATGTTTACCCCGGACTCGGTGACGAGCCTCCATCGCGAACAAAGTGTACGTAGGTGACAGTTTTTCCCTGTTTTATTGTCAGGGATGTACATTCTGTGGCCTATACGGTTCAGAATGCACGGTTTGTGCCCTGCTTAGGCCGCCGGCTCGGCCCGGAAAACAAAGTGGGTGTAAGAGCACCGTTTTCAGCCGGTTTTATGTTCCTTATGCCCATTCTGTGGGAGACAGTGTCCGGAATGCCCATTTTGTTGCCCTGCTGGAGCATCGCTGCCCCGCGGCCGGCGGTGCGGGGTATGTTTTCCGGCATGTACTGCAAATGTTGTACGAGCGAAGTACAGCTATGAAAACACATGGCCCCTCCGCAGGGGCTGGTGAGGCGCCCGAGGCAGATGTGACTTTTGCCGAACAAAGTGGTACTCCAGAACAGAAAACCGGCCGTTGGTTGTAGCTCCAGTACCACTTTGTTTCCATAGGTGGCCCGACGCCGAGTTGAGCCGGCTTAGCAACGGCTTAGCACCGACTTGGAGCCAGACTCGCGCGAGCTACTGGCTGATGGTGGTGTCCTGCGGGCGGAACACGGCATTCACCCAGGGGAAGACCCACTCGAACAGCGCGAAAACAATCGCGGCGATGATGATGAGGGCCTCGATGACCTTCAGCCACGTCGGGCCAGGCAGGTGCCGCCAAATAAATCCGTACATTACGTGCTCCGTTTCTCTGCTCTTAACGAGGACGATTCTTGATGGGCGCGGGCCCCGTGCGGTTTGGGCACCCGCGGGACTTCGTGCGGGCGAGTGGCCACTTCGCGAGGGAAGCGAAAGGGCGCCCGCGCGCCGCGCCACCGGCGCGCCATCCCAACCCCGCACCGCACCGGCCNAACATGACAGATCAACAGTACGACGAACCCGAACTTTCGGAAGCCGCCGGCAGCGCTGCCCCGGCTCGGAAGTCGCGCAAGAGCGCTGCGCCCTCGGCGAAGGATGTGCGCCGCCCCGGCACCAAGCGCGATATTGAGGCGCAGGCCAGCCGGGAAAAGGAAGCGGCCAAGCGCTCCCATAAGGTCGCGCAGAAGGATCGCCGCTCGCCGAGCTGGTGGGCGCCGGTGATGTGCACGCTCATGATTATCGGGCTCATCGTGGTGGTGCTGGCCTACGTGACCGGCGGCCGTTTCCCCATTCCGGGGTGGAATAACGGCAATCTTTTCCTCGGCTTCGGGTTCATGATCGTGGGCTTCCTCATGACAATGGGGTGGAAGTAGCCGATGGGGAAAGCAGTGAAGCGGGTCGGTATCCTCACTGCCGGCGGTGACGCCCCCGGGCTCAATGCCGCCATCCGCGGTTTCGGGAAAGCCGCGATGGGTAAATACGGCATGGAGCTGGTGGGATACCGCAACGGTATTACCGGGCTTGTCAATAACCGCTATATGCCGCTCGATTCAGATTCCCTGGCTGGGATTTTGACGCAGGGCGGCACCATGCTGGGCACCTCGCGCGATAAGGTCCATAAGTTCCCGGACGGTAACGGCGGGTATGTGGATATGATCCCGCAGATCGCCCAGAACCTCGAAGATGAGCATATCGACGCGCTGGTGTGCATCGGCGGGGGCGGAACCGCGAAGAACGCGAACCGGCTGGCGCAGGCCGGGCTGCCGGTGATCCACCTGCCGAAGACCATCGATAACGACATCATGCACACGGACACCAGCTTCGGTTTTTCGACGGCGCTGTCCATCGCCACCGATGCTATCGACCGGCTTCATTCCACCGCCCACTCCCATCACCGCATTATCGTGGTGGAGCTGATGGGGCATCGCGCCGGGTGGCTGACGCTAGGCGCCGGGATCGCCGGAGGTGCAGATATTATTCTCATCCCCGAGATTCCGTATTCGATTGAGTCCTGCGCGGCGTCGATCCGGCGGCGGGCGGAGAACGGCCGGCCTTTCTCCGTGGTGGCCGTGGCCGAGGGCGCGCATTCGATTCCGGTGGCGGCGCAGCTGGCTGCCGCGAATGACCTGGTGCGCCACGCCCCGACCCCGGAGGCGAAGGAGGCGGCGAAGAGCCACCGGCGTTCCATTGAGGAAAACGAGCGTGAATCGACGTTCCTGGTGGCGCAGCAACTGGAGGAAGCCACCGGGCTGGAAGCGCGCGTGACGATCCTCGGCTACGTGCAGCGCGGGGGTATTCCCGACGCCGCGGACCGGCTGCTGGGAACCGTGCTGGGAAGTGCGGCAGCCGATGTGGTGGCGCACGGGAAATCTGGCGTGATGATCGCCTCCCAGAACGGGCAGGCCGTGCCGGTGCCGCTGGAGGACGTGGCCGGGAAGGACAAGCTGGTCCCGGTGGATCACCCCTGGGTGGCCGCGGCGCGCGCCGTCGGCACGAGCCTGGGTGAGGCGCTCTAAGCGGCGCCCCTTGCGTGGCTGACCACGCCGGCGTGACTTACTTTCTGGCGTGGCTGATCGCCGAATTGGCGTGATTCGACATAAACGTGGGCCGGAAGTTCGGGAATTATCCGAGCTTTCGGCCCACGTTGCATTGTGCGAGGCGGTGGCTAGCCGCTAGCGCCAGCCGGCGCTACGCGGGCGAACTTAGCGCCGCACATTCGTGCCTAGCGCCGCACCGCCGGGGTATCGGTTCCGTTGCCGTCCCAATCACCCACGTACAGCTCGTCACTCACGCGCCCGTAGGTGAGAACGGAATCGGCGTTCCCGGCACCCAGCGAGTTCTTGACGTAAATGGTGTTGCCGCGGCGCACCGCAAAGGTATCGCGGCCATCGCCATCGAAATCACCCAGGATGGTGGCATCGCCAGCCCGGCCGTAGGCGAATACATGGTCCGCGATGCCCGAAGCGATGTGGTTCTTCACGAAGTAAGTGCTCCCGCGGCGCACGGCGAAGGTATCGATGCCGTCGCCGTTGAAGTCACCGGCGTACACGGTGTCTCCGTAGCGGCCGTAGTTAATAACCTGGTCCGCGTTCCCGCTGTGGAGGGAATTGAGCACGTAGAAGGTGTTGCCGCGGCGCACCGCGAAGGTATCGCGTCCATCGCCGTCGAAATCACCCACGAGGATCTCATCGCCCACGCGCCCGTAGCTGAAGGCAATATCAGCGGCGCCGCCATCCACGGAGTTCTTCACGTAGATCATGTTCCCGCGGCGCACCGCGAAGGTATCCGTGCCATCCCCGTTCCAATCGCCGACGAGCACTTCATCGCGCGCCCGGCCGTAGGAGAACACCGAGGATGCCTGCGTGGATGTCCAGTCGTTCGACACGTAGAAAACATTGCCGGTATCGGCCGGGCGCACCGGGGTACTGATCTGGTTCACCCGCTCCTGGGCGCGCAGCACCTCAGCTTCGGCCTTCGCGAGCTTGGCGATGAGATCGCCAGCTTCGGCCATCTTGGCATCAACTTCCTTGAAACGCGCCACGGCCTTTTCCCATGCCTTTTTGGTTTCCGGGAGATTCTTCTTTGCCTTGACCGCGCCGTCATATTCGGGCTTCACAACGACATAAACGAGGCGAGCGGTTTCAAGTTGAGAACGAGCGGCATCGAGCTTGGCCTGGGCTGCCGGGTCTTCCTTGCCGGCGTTCGCGCGCTGGAAAGCGTCCTGCGCTTCCACCACCGCGCGGCGGGCTTCAGGGGTCCCATGGGTCATATTTTCCCGCGCGCTGCCGATGTATCCGTCCAGGCGAGCCAGGTACTCCGCGGTGGTGTATCCGGGCAGGTAGCTCTGGCTAAACCGATCTCCACGCCCGAATGTATTGCCAAAGAAGTACGTGGGATGCGCATCGTAATCCGCGATGGCGAAGCCGGTCACCACATATTCCGACTGAATAATATTGAGGTAGTGCCCAATCTTCGGATAATCGCGCACGCCCCGGTCATACTCCGCTTTCTCCTGGTCGTACCACATGGTGAAGGGGTCCCCGCTGCGGCTGGGCATGGCAGCGATATTCTCGCCGTAGTTGAAACCACCCACGTGATCGAAGAAGCCGCCGTGCACATTCACATTGGCATTGACCTGGGCGCGAGCCATAAGAGCGGAGGAGATCTTGAGCGGGGCGAGCCCGTGGCGTGCCCGCAGCTCATTGAGCTTATTCACGCGCTGAATCGAGTCCCGCATGAGGTCCAGATTGGTGGCATCCCCGGGCTGCCCGAAGCGGGTGTATTGCGGAATCGGAACGTCGTTGATGGTATCCGTTTCAGAAAACACTTCGACCGCGGCTTTATCCCCCATGGCCTCGAAGAATCCGAGCGATCCGCGATTCCAGCGGGCCTGGGCTTCCTTCTTGGATGCTTCGAGCGCAGCGTTGGCATTATCCATCTGCTGCTTTGCCGCGGCCACGGCCGCCGGATCGGGCTGGGTAGCTGCATCGTATTCTGCCTGGGCCTGGTCAAATGCACGCTGCGCTGCCGCCAGTTGGGCCACGGCGTCATCGTATTTCTTCTTGATTTTTTCAAAGTCTTCGACCGCACGCTTTTCTGGGACATAGCGCGCTTCCCAGGTGCTGCGCTCCATATCAGCCTTGGCCCATTCCTGCGCGAGCTCGCGCGCTTCGGCCACGTCAATTCCCTTGGCTTCCAATTCAGCGACGACCGCATCGCGATCTTCAATAGCTTTCGCCAGGCACGCCCGCAGCTGGTCCGGTGACATCATCCCCGCGTTGCAGACCAACCGGGCTGGCTCGTTCGGGGTGGCAGCCGGCAGGGCGTGGACTGCCAGCGGGGCGAGAAGCGTTCCCGCCAACATGAGTGCTGTTGTGCGCATATATGTCTCCTTCGATCAGCGCTATGCTCCCAGGTAATTTTCAGAATATATGCATACACATTCAAAAATAAGTGACCCTGCGCACTGTCGCAAAGTCGCCGGGGCACGGCCCAGTGCACCACCCGGCCTACTCGCCGGCACGCGCTTGCGCCCGGGCCAGCACAGCTCGGCGCACACACCCAGCTCAGCGCCCCGTTATCCCCAACCGGGGATAACCCTGTGGATAATTACATCGGTGTTATTTGGGTGCGGATTGCGAAGTGGCGGCGTCGTCGTAAAAAGAAAGAACGACGGCGCAGCTTGGCGTGCCCCTACCGGTACCCGAAGAAAATCGCGGCCACCAGGAATGCCGCGCCGAGCAGCAACACCGCAATATCGCGGGCGGTGAGCGCGCGGGAGACGTGGCGCCGGCGCGAAATAATCGCCATGAGCAGTGCGCCCATGAGGAGCCCGCCCACGTGAGACTGCCAGGAAATATTGGTGCCGGGCAGGAAACTGATCGCGAGGTTGATGGCGATGACCACCGCCATTTGGGTGAAGCTGCCGCCGAAGCGCCGCAGCACCACGAACATCGCCGCGAAAATGCCGAAGACAGCGCCGGATGCGCCGACGGTGCCGGTGTAGTAGTCGATGTCGGTGGAGACGGTGTAAAGGACCATGACGTTGCCGGCCACAGCGCTGAGCAGGTACAACCCCAGGAAACGCCACCAGCCGATCATGCGCTCGAGCACCGAACCGATCAGCCACAGCGCATACATATTGAAAAGCAGATGCGTGAAGCCGGCGTGCATGAAGGTGGAGGAGATGAAGCGGTAGGGCTCCTCGTGGGCGATGCCGGGGGCGAAAATGAGGACTTGCCCCACGCGGGCGTCGAGCCATTGGGCCAGCAAAACCGCCACGTTAACCACGATCAGCGTGATGGTGACATAGGGGACGGGTTTGCGGATCTGAAGACGGCGCTTCTTGGGAACGTTGTGCACTTTCGGCCTCTCTGCGCGGTCATCCCGCTCGACAACTCTGAATCAAGCGTACCGGACGGCGCGCGGGTGTGACCGGGTGGACGGGACCGGATAGGGGCGGAACCGGGCGTACCCCGCGAGCTCTCAACTCAACACTCAACTCAACACTCATGTATGTGAGTGTTAAGTTGAGTGTTGGGATGAGTGTTGAGTGAGTGTTCCGGTTAGCTAGGCCGCGAGCGCAACTAAGCACCAGGTTGAGCGAGGCGGTAACGCTGCTTTGGACTTGTCTTAGGCTCGGTGCGCTGCACCTGCCCCTCGGTCACCAGGGTATTGAGCACCGCCCGGGTGCCGCCCAGGCTGATCCCGGCAGCGCCCGCGAGTTCGCGGCTGGTAGCGCTGGCGTGGGTGCGCAGATATTCAAGAACGCGCTCACGCGAGGACGTTCCCGCCGCGGCACCCTGCTCCGCGGGGGTCATGCGGCGGCGCTCGAAGGTGAGGCTGAAACTATCCAGCCGGTCGACAGGCCGCGCCGGCGGAAGCATTTCCCGCTCCAGCTGAGTCATGATTTCCTGGTAGCCACTTCCCCGGTTTTCCGCCACAAAACCGCCCTCCTCGAAAGGCGTGGATTCCAGCAGCCGCGCCAGGAATTGGTTGCGCGTGGAAGACAGCCCGGTTGTACCCAGGGAATCAATGGTGACCGTGCCGAACAGGCCGCCCGGATTGATCACTTCCAAACGATCCGCGTAAAGGTTCAACTGCACCTGGGTGCCGCGCGCCACCGGCGAATAATCGCGATGCATAAGCGCATTCGTGAGCGCTTCGCGCACCGCAACGAGCGGATAATCCACCAGGTCATGGCGGAAAGCACCGCGCACCACGCCACCCACCCGCATATTTTTTGCGACGACGCCGACACCGTCGGCCACCAGGGCGGGAATGGGACCCGCCAGCGTCCCCGAGTCTAGATGCCGCTGCCCGGAAAGCGACGAAGCTTTGGTTGATCCCGGGTATACCGCGTAGGTGACCGTGAGGCGGGGGAAGAATTCCTGGGGATACGTGCCTAAGCAGAGCAGGCCAGCCAGAGTGGGATGGCGCTGCCCATCCGGGCCGGTGCCGATAATGCGCAGCTGCTCCATCGCGGTTTCATCCGGGAGTTTCCCGAAAATGCGCGGGTGGTTGAGGCGTTCGCGTTCCAGAACCGCGTGGAGGAGGTCCGGGTCTAGGGAATCAAGGCTGGCTTCTTCCACCAGGTCGGTATCCCAATGCGGCTGCGTTTTGTTTTCCAGCAGGCGATCAATTTCGTAAGCGGAAAGTTTGCGGTCCCCATCGCCGGTGCGGATATAGGAGCCCCCGTAGACATTGCGGGCGGTGACATAGCAGGGTTTATCGCGCGGCTGGAGGCGCATAGCGCCATCCTACGAGCTCTCAACTTAACACTCAACTCAACACTCATGAATGTGAGTGTTAAGTTGAGTGTTGAGTGAGTGTTCCGGTGCGTGGCCGGCAGCGCGGCCCGCAGCGCAGCCGGAAGTATGGCCCGCAGAGCGGCCGGCAGAGCACACAAAAGCGGGGCGGTACCTGCGTACCACCCCGCTCATCACGTATGCGGAATTTTGCGTATTGCTTAGTCAATAACCTCGACGGAGGAAATCACCACGTCATTGAGCGGGCGATCATTCCCGCCGGTGGGAACCGCGGCGATCTTGTCCACAACCTTGACGGATTCCTCATCGGCAACCTTCCCGAAGATGGTGTGCTTGCCGAGCAGCCACGGGGTGGGAGCCACGGTGATGAAGAACTGCGAACCGTTGGTGCCCTTACCGAAGCGGGTCCCGGCATTGGCCATGGCCAGCACGTAGGGGGCGTCAAAGTTGAGGCCGGGAGCGATTTCGTCGTCGAACGTATAACCGGGACCACCGGTGCCGTTACCGAGCGGATCCCCGCCCTGAATCATGAAACCGGAGATCACGCGGTGGAAGATCGTTCCGTTGTACAGCGGATCGGTCGAAGCCTGACCGGTGGCGGGATTGGTCCATTCGCGTTCACCGCGAGCTAGTCCGGTGAAATTAGCGACCGTTTCGGGCGCTTCGTTCGGGAAGAGTTCGACGCGAATATCGCCTTCGCTTGTGTGAAAAATTGCTTCCATGCGCTCAAGTCTCGCACACCTCATGGTTTTATGCCACGCGAAAAGCAAACGTGATTCACGTGACAAATGGGGGGCGAAAAGTGAAACAATAGAGGGGTACTCAATCGCAGGAGAATTCTGTGGTTCAACGGTAGGAGGTCAACGATGGCTTGTGGACGAAGCCGCGCGGACAAGCGGGCCAAGAAAGCGCAGCGGGAGGTTGATGCCATTATGGCGAAGATCGATGAGCTGCGCGGCCAGGCCGAACGCACCGCAAAGAAAGCCCAGCTCAAGGGGAAGCGGAATCAGAAGAAGTGGGAGCACAAGGCAAAGAGCGCCGCGTCTGATTTCCAGGATTACGCCAAGCAGGCTGGCGAACGCCTGAGCGATTACGCCAATCAGGGTTACGAATGGGCGGCACCACGCGCCCAGGAGCTGGCCGAAAAGGCGAAGCCGTACGTGGAGCAGGCGAAGGCCGTGGGCAACGATCTTGCGGAGAAGGCCAAGCCCTACGTGGAGCAGGCCCGCGATAATGCTTCGGAGTTCGTGGAGAACGTCCGCAATGATTACCTCCCGCGCGCCCAGCGTGCCCTGCATGCCGCGGCGGAGGCAGCCAAGGGTGAAGGTACCGTGGCCGAACGCGGTCAGAAGATCGCTCGGGTGGCCTCGCGTGAGATTCAGACTCCCGAACCGGTGAAGAAGTCCCGCGGGAAGGGCCGGGTTTTCGGTACCATCGCGCTGGTTGGCGGCCTCGGGGTTGCGGTCTACTACCTGTGGAAGCGCTCGCAGCCCACGGAGGATCCCTGGGCGGAGGCCTACTGGGAGGACGTGGACGGCGTGAAGGCTCCCGCGGAAGATGCGAAAGATGCCGCGCAGGCCGGTGCTGAGGAAGTTGCGGAAACTGCGGAAGATGTTGTGAACGACGCCGCAAGCGCAGCCGGCGACGTGGCCGATAAGGCCAAGCGTGCTGGCTCCCGGGCTGAAGATGCCGTCAAGGACGGCGCGCATGAAGCCAAGGAGGCGGCCGAAGATGTTGCCGATAAGGCCAAGGAAGCCGCGCAGCACGCGGCTGACCAGGCCAAGGACATCGTCGAAGATATCGCGGAGAAGTAGAGTTTTCGGGGAGGGCTCATACCTCCTGGAGGGCTCACGCCTTTGCGGAAACTAGAGCGGCAATAGCGGCCGGCGGTAGCCGCAGTAGCGAGCGCGGCTCGGGCATCGAACGGCCCGGGCCGCGCTGCTTTATATCTGCTTTGTGTTCGCAGGTGCTGCGAGTCAGCTACTCCGCGGCCCAGCTATTCTCCGGCCAGCAGCTCCTTGACCCGCGGGATCACCTCGGTGCCGAAGAGCTCGATGGAGGAGAGGTTCTGCTCGTGGGGCTGCGAGCCGTAGGAGACCTTGAGGTCGTAGCGGGTGGCGCCCAGTTCGCGCATGCCGGTGGCGATTTTGCGGGCCACCGTTTCCGGTGAACCCACCGCCAGCGCCCCGTTTTTCACCTCGTAAAGGTATGCCTCCCGCGACGGCGGGCGCCAGCCGCGCTCCCGCCCGATCCGGGAATTTGTTTCCACGTAGAAGTCGAAGAAGTCAGCCACGGCTTCCTCATCGGTGCGAGCAACATAACCGTAGGAGTGGTAGCCGACCTCAGCTGCGCCGTCGTTCCCGAACTGCTCCCAGGCGCGCCGGTACAGATCCGTGAACGGAACAAAACGCGAGGTGGGGCCGCCAATAATGGCGAGCATCAGCGGGAGTTTGTAATGCGCGGCGCGCACCACCGATTCCGGGCTACCGCCCACGGCGACCCAGGTGGGCAGCGGACCGTGTTCGAGCGGCGGGTAGAGGGTGACGGCGCGCAGCGCCTGCGTGTGCGGGCCGCCTTTCCAGGTGACGGGTTGGCCGTTGCGGGCGAGGAGTTCGGTGAGCAGGGAGAGTTTTTCGTTGAAGAGATCTTCGTAATCGGCCAGGTCGTAGCCGTACAGCGGGAAGGATTCGGTGAAGGAGCCGCGGCCCACCATGAGTTCGGCGCGGCCGTTGGAGAGGGCGTCTACGGTGGCAAAGCGTTCGACCACGCGGACCGGATCGTCCGAGCTGAGGACGGTGACGGCGGAGGAGAGGCGGATGCGCTGGGTGCGCGCGGCAATCGCTGCGAGGACCACATCGGGGGCGGGGATCGCGTAATCGTCGCGATGGTGTTCACCGATATTGAAGATGTCGACGCCGACCTCTTCGGCGCGCACCGCTTCGGCCACCACATTGCGGACCACCTGGGCGTGGCTGAGCTTGGTGCCGGAGGCATCGGCGGTGACGTCACCAAAAGTATCGATTCCGAAGGTGTAGGTCATATCAGGTCCTTTCGAGGGCCGGGTGAGAGCCGGTGGCGCGTGGGGTATCGGGCCGTACCCCCACAGGTATCCGGAGCGCATAGGGCCGCGCTGCCGGTGACGCACAGGTACCCGGAACGCGCTGGGCCCGTTGCGCGGGGCCGGTGGCACGCGACTAACCAGTAGCGCAAGCCACCGGTCTGAGCTTAACCACAGAACGAGCCGGAGTCACCCACTGATTGAACTCTACACTACTTGACCGAAGAGCGCTCCGATACCGAAGGTGAGGGCGAGGCCGAGGGTGCCGCCTACGGCGGTGCGGATGGTGGGGCGCAGCGGTGGGACTTGGCCGATCCAGGCGGCGATCCAGCCGGTCAGTGCCAGCGCGGCCACGGTGACCACGAAGCAGATCGGGGCGATGGCGCCGAGTGGGGCGAGCAAGCTGGCCGCGAAGGGAACCGCGCCGCCGGCGAGGAAGGAAAAGAAGGAGGAGAAGGCGGCGCCGAAAGGAGAGACGATGTTGTTTTCTATGGCAGGTTCACTCACCCCGGCACTCCGGCATACCACATCCGCACGGCGTGCCACATCTACCCGGCGCCGCAGTGCGTCGAGTTCGGCATCGCGTTGTGATGAGACGGAGATGTATTCGCCCAAGGCCATGGATACTGCTCCGCCGATAAGGGCGGCGAGCCCGGCCAGCAAAATCGCGGTACTTGAGGCCCGCGCACCGCCCATGGCGATGACCACCGCGGCCACGGAGACGATGCCGTCATTCGCGCCGAGCACCCCGGCCCGCAGCCGGTTCATGGCCTCAGCTCCCAGCACTCCCGGGATACCGGGAGCGGTATCGCTGGCATCTGCGCGACACGTGTCGCTATGCTTCAATTCACATGCTTCAATAACACACTTCCCCATAATAATTCCCTCCGTTGGTTGCGTTGCTATTCCTATTGTTATGCGGGAATTGTGGAAAAGATAGGAAGGTCAGGCTACGCTCACGTGGCTATAATGCATTTCATTTTCGGGCGATCTGGGGTGTGCCTCGCTGCCGGATTTCGACTGGGCTCGCTATTCCCGGGAATACTTCGCCGCGCGCTTTCCGTTCTTTTTTCATGAACACCACTGCGCAGAACGACCGCGACCTGATCGGCCTGCTGGGCGCGGGCAAGCTCGGCACTGCTATCGGGCGCTTGGCCGCGGAGGCGGGTTTCCCGCTGGCGGTGAGCGTGCGTCCGGGTAATCCGCTCTACGATCTCACCTTGCCGACCTTGCTGCCCACCGCTCGCCTAGTTTCTTTCGAGGAGCTGGCTCGCACCGCGGATATTCTTATTCTGGCGTTGCCGCAGCCCGCGCTTGCCTCGATTGATTTGAGTGGGGTGCGCGGCATCGTTGTTGATGCCACGAATGCTTGGGCGGCGACTGATGGCACACATGCCGACAACCTCTCTGCTAGCGGAACCTCAGCTACCAGCACCGCACCTGACCACGCCGCCGCGAATACCAGCACCACGCCCACCCAAAACACCACCGCCGCGCTGCAAGCGCGTTATCCGGAGCTGGCTATTGTCAAGAGTCTCAATCATGCGGGTTATACGGAGTTGAGCGCGGAGGCCCGCCCGCATGGAGCGCCGGGGCGGCGCACGGTGGCCGTTGCGGGGGACGACGCCGCCGCGCGTTCCCGGGTGGCCGCTTTTATTGATGCGATTGGTTTTGATCCGGTGGAGCTTAGCTCCGAGCACGCGCCGCTGCTGGAGCCAGGTGGCGTGGCTTTCGGGCAACGCCTGGAGCTGGCCGATTGGCCGGCGAATATCGTGGCAACCCGCCGCTAGACCTACCGCGAAGCCCGCCGCCACGGATACGACCGAACTCCTCCGGCGAATCCCGGAGCTCAGCGCGCCTAAGGGCGCACGCCTACGTTGATAAGGGGCGGGGTGCCGGTAGCTGCGCCGTCGTACACAAGGTAGTAGGTGTAGGTCGCTGCGCCATTCTCAACGGCCGGGTTGTCCGCGGAAAAGACGCACAGGATGTCGGTGGGGCGCGGTTCGCTATCGCCTTCGCCGGGCACTTTTCCACTAAAGCGATCGGTTTCTCTTATGTACCCGCCGGTGTCTTTCACGTGCCCGCCGCTCACGGTGGTGCTCAACGGTTCGCGCGCGTTACACCCGCGGAAAACAGGGTGTGCGGCGGCGGAGGCAGTGCGCCGTTCTTCATCCGCGAGGCGCGGATCGCTGGTGAGTTCGGGGAGCAGATCTTCCCACTCTGAGCCGGCCGCGGCGAGGGTTTGCCGGTCAGCCTGCGCGCGCTCTTCGGTGGGAGCGGTCACGGAATGCCCGCCGTCGAACTGGAAGGACACCTCCCCGGTCTGCACGAATTCGGAACCGTTCCACACGAAATTCACGGTGGTGGAATGCGGCGGATACGCGCGTTCCATTGCCCGCGTTACGCCGCCGACCGGCGTATAGGAGGTGTACGTGATGCGCGCCTGGCCGGCCTCAAATTCCATGGAACTCACGTTGAAGGACCACAGGCCGTCGTCATCTTGGGCGATGCGGGTGCCGCGAATTTTTTCGGCATCATCGTGGGTGCGGTTCCCGATGGCGGAAACGAGCCTGAGGTTCGCGTCGTAAATCCCGATGGTACCGATGGCCGGGTCCCCCACCCCGCAGGACATCGCGACCGCGCGATATTCCACACCTTCGAGCACGAGCGGCTCGGTGAGGTGAATGGTTCCCGGCTGCATCCCCGTTTCGCGATCCGGAAGAATCTTCCCGTGCGCCACGGTTACGGGCGCGGGCGGGTTGCGTTTGCTGTAACACACATCCGGAAGGATGTACGTGCCGTTGCGCATTTCTTTATCCGTGGGGCCGGGCACCGGCGCGGGGCTAGTTTCCGCCGCGGTACCGGGCGACGACGCCGCACCTGCCGCTCCGCCCGCCTGAGCTGATGCCGTTGCGGTAGCCGCGGGGCCACCCGCCGGGGTTGAGGAAGTTCGCCCGTTGAACCACCACAAGAGCCCCCCAGCCACGCCAAGTACACGCACCAGAAATGNCACCAGCCACGCCAAGTACAAGCACCAGAAATGCCGCAATCAGGGACGTGCGGGTGGCAAGGCTGCGGGGTTCTTGCCGAGTTAGGGCTCCGTTGTCGCTCATGCCATCAGTTTACCGGGCGGCTACGACACGATTTTTGGCGGGAACGGTTGAGACCCGTTCACTGCAGAGTCTCCGACTACATCGGCTCTGGCACGGGTGCGGTTGTGCCATGGCGAGGTCTTTTTCGCGTAAGTGTTTCGTGGTGATGTGGAAGGCGCCGCCCGTAAAGAAACTCGCCTAGGATGGCTAATATTACCGTTCCAATTCCGAGGAGGACACGTGACTCGACGTCCCAGTATCCGCGAGGTGTCACAATTAGCCGGGGTGTCATTAGGAACTGCCTCCAACGTTCTCAATCATCCGGAACGGGTTTCCGACCACACACGCAAAAAAGTCGAAGCAGCTATTGAGAAACTCGGTTTCATTCCCTCCGAAGCCGGGCGCCGCTTACGTAAAGTCGATTCCAAATTGGTGGGAGTCCTAGTTCTTGACGTCGCCAATCCATTTTTCGCCGCTGCCGCAAGCGCAATTGAAGCCCGTTTGGCAGAAGAATCATGTTTTCCCGTTATCGGCTCAACCGGGGGAGATCCTGATCGCGAGGCCGGCCTGCTTCGTCTCTTGCTCGGGCAAGAGGTTCGCGGAATTATTTTGACGCCATCTTCCGGTGCCGAAAAAAGCTTGCATCTGCTCGAGACTCGCAGAATACCCCTCGTTCTGCTTGATCATCCGGCTCTCAAGGACGGAATGAACGCGGTTTCAGTTGACGACACCAGGGGAGCTGAAATTGCCATTGAGCATCTTCGAAGCCTCGGCCACCACCACATTGGCTTTATCAACGGCTCAGCTAAAGTACGGCAAGCTCAGGCGCGACGAATCGGGGTGCGCCAGACCGTCATGAAATCCGATGACCTGCTGACCTTGGTGGAAATCAGCGCCGAGCGTTTTGATGCGGCAAGCGGGGAACGCGCCATGACGAAGCTCCTGTCCTCCCACCCGGAAGTTACCGCTGTTTTTTGCGCCAACGACTCCCTTGCCATCGGTGCAATGCGTGCTGCCAGGCGGCATCATCTTTCTATACCGCGCGATATGTCCATCATTGGCTTTGATGATATTGACGTTGCCCGTGAACTCATCACTCCGCTCACAACGGTTCGGCAGCCGATGGAGCAACTGGGAGAAACCGCAGCTCGCCTTCTTCTGGAGCAACCCGCTGAAGCTCGAGACATTGCTTTTATTCCTGAGCTGGTAGTTCGAGAATCGACGGCACCTCCGCGCCAGCCCGCTAATTGATACTCGAAAGTGGTGTTATTGCGCCCTTACTGCTCCCTTTCTTTGGGTAGCGCAGCCGCGCGAATAAGCAACCAAACTGCGTTTGCTCAGAAGCAAACAACGTTTGCCACTTGACGTTGAAACGTATCAAACGTAGTATTTCATTACGGATTGAAACCTTTCAATCCTTCAACGAAGGAGTTGACTTATGGTTAGCACCCCGACTGTTGACCAGATTTTGAATGACACGACGCAGAAGTCTGATTCAAGATGTGGCTTTGTTTTACGAGTCCGCGAAGACAAGTTGGATGAATACCTCCAAGCGCACTGCCATGTATGGGAAGAGATGCGCGACGCCTTGTCACGTTCCGGCTGGCGGAACTACTCACTCTTCGTCGATCCGGAAACCGCCGTCGTTTTTGGCTATTTCGAAGCTGATGACGTGTGGCAAGCGATGAACTGCATGGAGAACGAGGAGATTAACACCAAGTGGCAAGCCGAAATGGCCCAGTACTTTGTACAGCCCGACGGCGGCACGAACTACTTCTTGTCCCAGTATTTCTATCTTCAGTGACATCTGATTTCAACGGAGAGAACATGTCAAAAAAGCCATTAACCGGATGGAAGGCAACGATTGCCGTTTCCATGTCCAATTACATCGACTCAGGGTCCATTATTGCGATTGCAACCTCACTTGGTTTTTGGGGTGCCGCATACTTCCCTGATGACAACGGCAGAATCGCGGGATTGCTCGCTGCTTTCAGTTCCAATGCTTTCGGTGCCGCCATCGGTGCTCTTATTGGCGGACCGCTCTGTGACAAATACGGGCGAAAAGTTATCTACACCTACGACCTCCTCGTCTACGCGCTGGGTGGACTTATTGTGGTCTTCGCCGGTAACCTCCCGATGCTCTTCATAGGCTTCGTCATAATCGGACTCGCGGTAGGTGCATCAGTTCCAGCAGGATGGACATATATTGCGGAATTTGCGCCAACCGAGAGTAGAGGCAGACATATTGGGGCAACCCAATTGGCCTGGTCATTCGGACCGTTCATCGGTTTCGGTCTCGCGAGCGCCGTGACACCCCTGGGGTTGCTCGGGTCCCGACTCGTTTTCGCCCACCTCGTGGTTATCGCTCTAATTACCTGGTATATCCGCCGAAATCTGGAAGAATCGGAGGCTTGGCAGCAAGCCAAGGGTGGCTCCGAAACCAAACCGCCGTCGATGTTCCAGTCCTTCAAGGCACTGTTCTCCTGGAAGTGCAATATCCGCGCACTGGTCTTCCTCGCGGTTATCTACACCTGCTGGAACCAGGCCGCTTCGCAAAACGGTATTTTCCTCCCGACCATCCTCAATAGCGTTGGCTACGACCAGCTGGCCTCGAACCTCTTCTCTATGCTCTCGTGGGGCGTGGTCATCATCGGCACGGTCTTCTTCATGTACTTCGTGGACACGATGCCCTACCGCACCCACTTCTTTATCGGTGCCGTTCTGGCAATCGTTGCCTGGCTGATCCTCATCTTCGGTCCTTCCGATTCCGCCTTCACCGCTTTCGGTTACGCGATCATCTGGGGTATTTCGGCTGGTCCTTCCGCCCAGGCCTTCTACTCGGTGTGGGCACCGGAACTCTTCGCCACTCCGTACCGCGCCGGTGCGCAGGGAATCATCTTCTTCCTGGTGCGAGTCGCATCCGGCCTTATTTCCCTTATCTTCCCGGTCATCCTCCAGTGGGAGAACGGACTCATGATCGACGGACTGATCCTTATCGGATTCCTCTCGATTTCTCTCATTGTTGGCACCCTTGGTGCACCGAAGACCCAGGGCAAGTCGCTCGAGGACATCGAGATTGAGCGGTACGGGCGAGTTGTTTCAGCTGCGTCGTCGAAATAAAACCGCAAAGAAATATTGAGAAAGGAACAGACAATGGTGAAACTCAGTGATCTCAGCGCGAAGAACCGCGAGATCCTCGAACGTCAAGATGTTGAACTCCCCTCGTGGGCTTTCGGAAATTCCGGCACGCGTTTCCGTGTTTTCACAACGCCCGGCGTCCCGCGCGATCCCTTCGAGAAGGTCTCCGATGCGGCGCAGGTGAATGCCTATACTCACGCTGCCTCGAAAGTTTCCCTCCACATCCCGTGGGATCTCACCGATGATTACGATGCCTTGCGTAAGCATGCGGAGGACCTGGGTGTAACAATCGGGACGATTAACTCGAATGTTTTCCAGGACGAAGATTACAAGTTCGGCTCCTTGTGTAACGTAAACCCGAAGATCCGCCAGAAGGCCATCGATCATCACAAGCAATGCATCGATATTATGCGCAAGACCGGGTCGAAGGACCTGAAGATTTGGCTGGCTGATGGCACCAACTACCCCGGTCAAGATTCCATTCGGGAGCGTCAGGATCGGCTGGCGGAATCGCTTGCGGAGATTTACGCCGAACTCGATGACGATATGCGGCTGGTCCTGGAATACAAGTTCTTCGAGCCGGCTTTCTACCACACCGATGTTCCCGACTGGGGCACGTCGCTTGTTCAGTGCCAGGCGCTGGGCGAACGCGCCATGGTGGTTCTTGATACCGGCCACCATGCTCCCGGCACCAATATCGAATTCATCGTGGCCCAGCTGCTCCGAGTAGGACGCCTTGGTGCATTTGATTTCAATTCTCGGTTCTATGCCGACGACGACCTTATCGTCGGGGCTGCCGATCCGTTCCAGCTCTTCCGCATTCTCAATGAGATCGTCGCGGCCGGTGCCCTGGATGAAGGATCGCCCGTGAACTTCATGCTTGATCAGTGCCATAACTTGGAAGAAAAGATCCCGGCTGAAATCCGCTCCGTGACCAACGTGCAGGAAATGACCGCGAAGGCTCTGCTCGTGGATCGCGATGCTCTCAAGGAAAAGCAGGTAGCCGGGGATGTTCTCGGGGCGAATGACATTCTCATGGATGCCTTCTACACGGATGTGCGCGGCCTCCTGGGCGAATTGCGCGAGTCCCAAGGTATCGATCCGGATCCGATGCGGGCCTTTATGGAATCCGGCTATCTGGAGAAGATTCGGAAGGAACGGGTTGGCGGAACTCAGGCAAGCTGGGGCGCCTAATTCTCCCGCTTCCCTGCGGAGCCTCACTAACCATCCAGCGCTGAATTAGTGAAACTATTGAGCGCCAAACCAGCTTCGGGCCGAGCTCGTACGGGCCCGGCCCGAAGCTCCAATGAGGAATGTGGGTAATGAAAACTTTTGTTGCTATCGATTTAGGTGCTTCCTCCGGCAGAGTCATGACCGGCTCCATTGCTGACGGAAAACTAAAGTCGACAAGCGAAATCACTAGATTCCCAAACGGACCTATCTGTGTTCCAGGAGCCGACAGGAATAATCTTTTCTGGCCACTGCTCCAGGTGTGGGAGCATATTTGCGCCTCGCTCAAGACTTTACGCGAAACGCCTATCGAATCAATTGGCGTGGATAGCTGGGCGGTTGATTACGGCCTGCTCGGCGCGGAAGGCGGACTCATCAGTCCCCCCTTTAGCTATCGCGATAGCAGGACTCAGGGCGTTCCTGAAACACTGTATTCCCGCTACTCTGCAACGGATATTTACACCCATAACGGCCTGCAAAACATCGATATCAACACAATTTTCCAATTGCTCGCAGCTGCTCAAAGCGCAGACTATCGGCCGGCCGTAGAACAAGCAGAATCACTCCTGCTCCTGCCAGACCTCGTCAATTATTGGCTTACCGGAAAAAAATATGCGGAGATAACAAATGCTTCTTCAACGGGCTTCGTCAATCCCCGCACGAGGTCCTGGTCGCCCGAGATCACTGGCATATATGAGGAGATATCCGGCATTGATATCTCCGCGAAACTACCCGAACTCATCGAGCCCGGAACTCGAATCGGTGCTATTCGGCCTGAGATGTGCGATCTACGTACTCAGAACGGAGAAATCACTCCGGTGGTGGCGGTGGGTAGTCATGACACCGCGTCAGCGGTAGCAGCCGTGCCCGCTAGTGAACACAAAAACTTCGCTTTCATTTCGTGTGGGACGTGGTCATTGGCTGGACTTGAGTTAGATTCGCCGATTCTCAGTGAAGAATCGCGGCAAGCTAACTTCACTAATGAGCTCGGTGTTGATGGGACCATCCGCTATTTGAAGAACATTATGGGTATGTGGATCTTCAACGGTTGCGTGGCCCGATGGAGAGAAACCGATCCCAGCCTTTCGATTGCTCAGGTCATTTCCCTTGCGGCCGCAGCACCGTCCCTTCGCACGGTTATCGATGTCAATAACCCGATCTTCGCAACACCGGGAGATATGATCGCGCGAATTGATTGCCTGGCTGAAGCAAGTGGACAACCGCGCCCCCGGGATATTGGGGAATATGCCCGTTGCATCACCGATTCCCTAGCTCTTGCACATGCCCACACCATCGAGCAGGCTGCCCGCCTTGCGCAGGTGGATATAGATGTCATCCATATCGTCGGAGGAGGATCTCAGAACAAATTACTGTGTCAGCTAACTGCCGATGCGTGCGGACTTCCCGTCGTCGCAGGCCCCACGGAAGCAACGGCGCTTGGAAATCTTTTACTCCAGGCACGAACGGCTGGTTCGATATCGGATTCACTTACCTCGCTGCGTGAGGTTGTGCGTGCATCGACCGAACTCACCAGCTATACACCCCAGAACAATCACAGCGTTTGGCAAGAAGCCCGACGTCGAGTTTTCTAATAAGGATGGAGAGACCATGACTTCTCAATTAACTGTTGACGCCCTCCTGGAACAAATGGGAGTGACCGGACGTCGTCTTGACCACCTGCACGCCGCGGAAGCTGGCGCCGGAAATATCTCTATTTCCGTTGATTGGGATACCGATCTCGAATCAGTTTTCCCGGAGAAACAGGCCAACGTGAAGCTTCCCTGGAAGGTACCTGCTCTGGCGGGACGAACGGTGTTCGTGACCGGATCAGGATGCCGTTTACGTGAAGTAGCTGACGCACCCGAAAAGAATGTTTCGGCCTTCATTGTGGACGAAGGCGGGGAAACCGGTACCTGGTACACGCATCCGAACAAGGCGTATCAGCGCCCCACGAGCGAATTCAATTCGCATCTTGCAGTGCATAACGACCAGGTGGCTCAGCGCGGCGTGAGTTTCCAGGCTATTGTGCACGCGCAGCCTCCGTACCTCGTTGCCCTCTCACATATTCCCGAGACTCTGAACAACAAGGATTTCAATCGCATGATCTTCCGGTGGGAGCCGGAAACCATCGTTCAGGTTCCCGAAGGGATCGCCGTGCTCGAATTCATGGTTCCCGGTAGCGATGAACTTATGGAGAACAATGTGATCGGACTTCGCGATCATCGCATCGCACTCTGGGCCAAGCACGGAATTATGGTTCGTTCGGATTCCTCCGCGCTTTCTGCGGTCGATACCATCGAATACCTCGAAACCGGCGCCATGTACGAACACATGAACGCCGCAAGCGGTGGAAAGGGAACCGGCCTCAGTGATGACGAAATCCACCGGGTCGTATCCGCATTCAATGTGAAAACAGATATGTACTAAAAGGTACGAAATCCGAGAGCATTAGCTCTCTTCTTCCTCCCGGACGCTGGGCCGCGGCGGCGCGGGGATGTGCCGCTCATCCCGCGCGCCCTGGCTCAGCGTCCCGCTGAGGAGGAGCACCGTGATGCCGGCGAAAGGCACCACGCACAGGCCGGTGCGCAGCCCAAACGTATCGGCCACCATCCCCACAATCGGCGGAGACACCAGGAAACCGATGCGCATAAGCCAGGAAATCGCGGTCAGGCCCGTGCCCGGCTTGAGGCCAGGAAGTTCGTCGGCTTGCTGGATCGCGGCCGGCACCAGCGTGGCCGAACCAAAACCGGCCACCGCGAAACCGGCAATCGTGCCAAGCACGCTCGGGAACAGCAGCGCCAGCCCCATCCCCGCGGTAATGAGCGCCGCCCCGCCCTGGGCCACGGTGCGCCGCCCGAAGCGATCCACCAGCCCATCGCCCAGCAGCCGCCCCACAAATTGCGAGCCGACCAAACCCACATAACCCGCGGCAGCCAACCCGCCCGCAGCACCGAGCTGCCCCACATACAACGTCGCCCAACTCGACCCAGCGTCCTCAATCAGCCCGCCCATCGTGGCAATGAGCACCAGCGCACCCAGCATCGCCACGGTCCGAAGCGTGAGAGGCCCCGAAGTCCCGGACGACTCGCTTGACCCGGTGGGCTCGGCTTCTTGCGTGGCCGCATTAAGGGCCGACGACGACGCCACTTCCCCCGCATCGCCTGCCCCGCCACCAACGTGACCTGCAGAAGTACCGCTTGGCCCGGGGTCTGCGGCGTCGTTCCCAGGTAAACAGAAGCGCCGGGCCACCAACGCAACCACGGCCCACAGTATTCCGGACAGCACCATATGCGTGGGCACCGATAATCCGATCCCGATCGCGGCAGCGGACATGAGGCCGCCGCTCATCGCGCCCACGGACCAGGTGGCGTGGAAGGTGTTAATAATTGAGCGCCCGTAGTGGCGCTGGACCCGCAGGCCGTGCGCGTTTTGGCCAACGTCCGTGGCGGCATCGCAGGCGCCGCCGAGAAACATGCCGGCCGCGAAGAAGATTCCCGTGGGGCCCACGCCCGCCATAATAAGGCCGAGCGCGGTGAGCAGCGTGCCGGCCACCGCCACCGGCGCGGAACCGAATTTTCGGATGAGCGGCGCGGCAAATACACCTGCGATGATGCCGCCGGCCGGGAAGGCCGCGAGCGCGAGGCCGTACACGGCGTTGTCGAGCTCGTGGATCCGCTTGATTTCGGGGAAGCGTGGCACGATATTGGCGAAAATGGCGCCGTTGGTGAAGAAGAGCGCGCTCACCGCCAGGCGGGCATGGTGCAATTGGGTGGCGGTGTAGTGGCGTGAACTCGGCGGGCGCCGGCGCCGGGAAACGTGCTGCGTTGTCACAACTATCCTTTGCGTGCGGATCTTATGCATGCGGTGTTAACGCTTCCACCCTACCGAGAAAAGCGGGGCCGCGGGCTCGCTGCAACGTGCATAACTGCACGGCAGAAAAACCCGCGGGCAGCGCTCAGGAAGAACGCCACCCGCGGGTTTACTACCCGGCCGCAGCCCGGTTTAGATCTTCTGCCCTACTCGTGGCTTGAGCACAAATGCCGTTAGCAATCCGAGGATGGCTATCCCGACCGAGATGAGCACGGCTGTCCTGAATCCTTCGAAGGTTCCAACAAAGGGAGCGACGATGGAAATACCCAAACTCGCACCAATGCCGAAGGCTGCGCCGTTGAATCCTGGAAGTGAACCCGGAGCCTCTGGCGGAGCAAGGAGTACGCCAAGCCCATTTACCATTGTGAGAATCATGCCGTTGTAACTCACACCCAGCAGGAAGATCATGGCACAAACCACCCACCGCGAGTCGAGATACAAATAGATCACTACCATCGCGGCAATTGATATAGCCATGCCCACGCGAAGTACGGTGAGCCATCCGATTTTCCCTGCCAACCGTCCTGATATAGGCGCCGCAATGAGACCTACCATTGCCGGCGGCATGAGGAAAAGCAATGCGGCAGTACCCGCATCCAGCCCGTAACCAACGTCAGTACTCTGAGCAAAAATCGCGACCGTAAAGTTAATGACGGCGAATACTGAGGATAGCGCGAACAACGTGGTCAGAATCAACGGCCACACGTGGCGCGATCCGAGATGCTCCATCGCAAACAAGGGTGATTCGCTGCGGACCTCGATAATGTAGAAGGCTGCCGCTGACACCACAGTTCCGGCGAAGAAGCCAATAGCTGGAACGGAGAGCCAACCGTGCGATCCTCCGAATGTGACAAAATATGTCAGCATAATCAGTGTGATCGACATCGCTGCCGAACCGCCCCAATCCATTTTGCCGCTGCCTGCCCTCTCATGTTCAGTAGAAATTCCCCGATTGATAAGGATCGCAGCAAGCACTACCAAAACGGCAATGAGGATGAATAGAGACCGGAAGCCCCACTTCTCCACCATCACTCCACCGAGCCAGCCATCCAGCCCACCGACGCCACCGTTGATCGCAGTAATAAAACCCATCATCGTGCCGAAGGTCTTTGCGGTCACGGATTCACTCAGAATCATGTACGTCAGCTGGAATGTTGCACCCGAGGCACCCTGCAAAACGCGCCCGACCATAAATATTGTAAAGTTCGGTGCAACCGCGCAGATGATTGTGCCTACAAGTAAAACAAGCAGCACATAGATGAGCATCTTCTTCCTGCCAATAAAATCACTCCAGCGGGTAAGAACCACACCGGCAATTGATCCGGCAAGAAAGAACAGGGACGAGACTAAGCCAACAGTCGATTCACTGATCGCATAGCTCTCACCGATATTCGGCAAAGCCGGAGTGATCATGCTCGCGTTAAGTTGATAAGACAACACCGCCGTAATGAGCGTGACCATAAGCGCAAAAAGTGCTTTTCCTGAATACAGATCGGTACTTGGCGATACCGATGCGCCTTCGGCGGGTTTGTTCTCTCGTTCGTCCATGCTGACCTCACTTATTAGATGGATTGGCTCTACCTGAGCGAGTTCAAGATCGTCTGGAAGAATGCTTCCTGGTCGATCTCGTGGACAACACGGGCGTTAGGTTGCTTACCGGATCGATTGACAACATCGACAAACATGTATCCCCGCGTAAGTTCGGAATCAGCCTCAACATCGACGAAATATTCTTCGGCGCGAGTAATGATGTCCGGATTTACGGCGACGGCGGCCGCGAGAGAATCTGGATGCGTTGATCCCTCAACTCCGTGCGTCTTCTCTACGTATTTAACAGATACAGCATTTGCCTTCGTGAAGAATTCCGATTGCGGAGTCTTCAGATCCTCAATTTCTTTTAGCTGCTTACGGGAGAGCCGGCCTTGGCGCATCGTGAGATCCCAGGTCAAGATCGTTATCTTGAAACCAGCCTGGAGCACGAGCTTGGCAGCCTCAGGATCATGCCAGAAATTCGCTTCTGCTGCTGCGGTGACGTTACCCGGACCATACGGGCTCTGGCCACCCATGATGTACAAATGCTTGACCTTCTCCGGAAGAGAACGATCCATGGAAACAGCCGTGGCGATATTAGTCAGAGGAGCCTGCGCAACAATGCTGATCTCTCCCGGGTTCTCATTAATAATTCGGATGAGGGCATCCACGGCATGTTCGGATTCTGGTTGTTGCTGCGGGTCGGGGAAACCAACATCCCCAAAACCGTCTTTTCCGTGTACGTATGACGAATCGTCATGCGGGACAATCAGGGGCAACCTGCATCCCTTGTAGACCGGAACTTTGTAGTCAAGGTCTGCCACTTCGATGGTATAGAGGGCGTTTTTGACCATCTGATCGAATTCGATATTGCCGTAGTTGATAGTGACAGCTTCAACCCGAGTTTCCGGGTGACGCAGGCCAATCATGAGTGCAAAGGCATCATCTTGGGCAGTATCGGTGTCATGAATGAGTCGTATCATTTTATTTCTCCCTGTTTTACAACGTCGTAAGGGGGCGGACTGCGCATCATTGCGCAGGAATACAGATTTTTATCTGTATGGACAAGTGTATACAACTTGTTGCGAATCTACAATATGGGTGTTATGAGCAGAGTTCGAAGGTGTGTTGATTCCCGACAAACGCCGGTTCGAATTTCTTGGCAGCAGTCAACCTACACTAGTAACTTTCGTGGCCGTTTTCCCCGGTCACAATGGCAACCGAGTTCGAGGATCCCACCAGGGCCGCTCCGGCCCGGATCAACGATAGTGCGTGGTCAAAGGTGGAGATGCCGCCCGACCCCTTGATGAGAACGCCCGCGGGCGCCAGGCTTTTCAGGAATTTAATCGATTCAACGCTCGCCTTTTCCACCGAACCGGAAGACGCATTTTTGAGGTATTTCGCGCCGGCTTCCACGGAGAGTTCCACCGCGGCGCGGCGTTCGGCCTCGGTGAGGAGCGGCAGTTCGAGCATCACTTTAACGGGCACACCCGCGGCGACGACGCCGGCAATATCCTCGCGGAACTTGTCATATTCGCCGTCCTTGAGCCACCCGATCTGCACCCCGATATCAATTTGGGTGGCGCCGGCCTTCACCAGCGCTTCGGCTTCCGCGGCTTTCCCGGCCGAGGTCATCACCCCGGTGGTCGGGAAATCGAGCGCGGAGGCCACCTCGATCCCGGTACCTTCCAGCACCTTCGCGGTAATGGGCACCTGGGATCCGGCAACCATCGCCGCGTTGAATCCATATTCAATGGCCTGCTCCGCGTGCCGGATCGATTCGGCCCGCGTGGTTCCGATCTTAATGAGTGTGTGTTGAATATACGGGGCTAAATCGCGCGGATTCGTCATAGCTTCCGGCGCGATACGCGTGGGTTTTTCCATTATTTATCCTTCCGTTCGGATTGTTATGAGTTACGTGGAAGTACGACGGCGCAGCGTTCGGCACCGAAGCGGGTGTGAAGATCATCAATGCTGGGTATACCCGGCAGCACTCCTTCCGCTTCTACGGTAACAGAGCCAGCGCAATTCGCGAAGCGAGCCGCCTCCGCGGGCTTTGCCCCGCAGGTGAGGGCCGCCGCGAGCGCCGCGTTCGTAGCATCGCCAGCCCCGGTGGTATCCACAACAGCGCGGGGCGTCTCAGCTGGGATTTTCTGCGGCTGGCCCCCGCTTTCGCACACATAGCAGCCCTCCGCTCCGTGGGTGAGCACCACGGTGCACTCCAGGGCTTGGGCGATGCGGGCGGTTTTTTCTTGGGGCGGAAGGGCCGCGAGCGTGGTGGCGGCGTCGTCGTTCCCCAACATCTGCAAGAGAGCGAGCGCTTCCGTTTCGTTCGGCGTGATGACGTCGACCTGGCGTAACACGTGTTCGGGCAGGCGCGGCACCGGGGCCGGGTTGAGGATGACGCGCGCCCCGGCCGCGCGCCCGAAGGTAATCGCGCGCGCTACGCTAGGCGCGGGAATTTCGCAGGAAATAAGGACGGTATCCGCGCTTTCAAATATGGCGGCGTGCGCGCCGATATCTGCCGGGCTGAGCTGGTCTAAAACCCCGTTGGCGAGGATAATGCGATTTTCTCCGGTGGCGTCCGTGATAATCGCACCGACCATGGTGACGCCTTCTTTGGTGACGACGGCGGAGGCGTCCACGCCCTCGGCCGCCCACATCTCGCGCGCGGCGTGGGCGTACCAATCCGAGCCGACGGCGGTGAGTAAGCTAACCGGGATTCCCAGCCGAGCCACCCCGACTGCCTGGTTGGATGCTTTGCCGCCGTGTTCCTGGCTGAAGCGCGCCCCGGAGATGGTTTCTCCATCCGCGGGCGGGCGCTCGGTGAAAAATGACAGGCCGACGCCGTAGCCGCCGACAACAAGTATTCGCATTGCTCCCCCTTGAACTCGTGCGTTAAGGCGAGGGTAGCAGTGTGAACAAGTATATACAAGTAGGTACAGCTAGTGGACAGGTTTAGGACGGCGCGCGGGCGGCCGGCCGTGGGTTCGGGGGTGACCACGCGACAACGGGACGTGCCGCAACGGGACGCCCGCCGCAACGGGCACCCCGGAAAGCGCGCAGCCTTTACGACGGCAGCGGGGTGCGGTGCACGATGGAGTGAATCCGCAGGCGGTCCGGGCGGATCCAGATGCGCGAGGTTTCTACCGGGCGGTCGGAGGCGTCGTAGGTGACCTGTTTCATGTCGATGAGTGGGAAGCCGTGTGGAACGGCGAGGATGAGCGCGAGGTTGCGGTCGGCCCCGACGGCGGAGATGGTGCGGCTGCCGTGGGAGAGGGCGATGCCGAGGCCGTTTTCCAGGGTGCCGAAAAGGGAATTCGCCTCGTAATCCTGTTTGACGAGGACGGCGCGTTCCGCGCAGAGCGGGGGGAGGATCACCCAATTATCGAGGAGGGTGATGGAGCCTTCGGCATCGCCACGCATGCGGCGCAGGTGGAAAATATTGCCGTCTACTCCCAGAGCGGCGGCAATCGGGGGCGGGGCGGGGATAACTTCCTGGGCGAGCACCCGGGTGGTGTAGTCGATGCCGCGCTGCTCAAGTTCTTCGGCGAGGGTGGTGAGGGAGGAGGTGAGCGGGGAGCGCACAATATCGTGGGCGATGAAGGTGCCGCGCCCGCGCACCCGCACCAGCAGACCTTCGTCGATGAGCTGGTCCACGGCTTTGCGCAGGGTCCCCCGGGCCACATTGAGCTGTTCGGCGAGGGTGATTTCCATGGGGAGCTGGTCGCCGCGGCGCCACGCGCCGGTGCTCACTTGTTCACGCATCCAGGTGGCGAGCTGCCGAAAAATCGGAGTGGGGGCATTGCGGTCAAGGCCCGGGGACTCGGTGTGCATGGTTCCTCACCATCGCTTCCTGGACGTCTATGTTCGGATACATGTTCGGATCCGGGCTGCTTTGCCCGGCATCTCTAGGGTACCGCGCGGCCTGGGAGGGCGCTGGAAAGCGCCTGATGGTGGGCTGGCGGGGCGGGAGGCGCGGGGGGCACGCGCGCGAGGTGCGGGCGGACGTTTCCCGTCACCGCCACTATCGCTCAGGGGTGGGGTGCGAAGCGCGGCG
>NZ_LT706966.1:707046-863800 GCF_900155575.1 Actinotignum timonense
CCGCCACTATCGCTCAGGTGTGGGGTGCGAAGCGCGGCGCTCACGCCAGTCATGATCACTCAGGCGCCGAGGTTTCCGAAGGCCACCACGTGCACGCCATCGGGGCGGGTGTAACTCAGGCCTGATCCGGTCACCACCACGAGCAGCGGATCCGGACTTTTCACATACCGCTGCGCGAACCGCTGTAGATTCGCGGCTGCCCCATCAATAATGCTCGGGACCGAGCCGAGTTTTACTTCGACCAGCACCGTTCGCCCACCAATATCCAGGATGGCATCCACTTCCAGCCCATCAGCGCTGCGGCCATGATAAATATCGGTACGAGCCAGGTAGCGCAGATCGTGCACAACCTGGGATTCGAAAAGCTGCCCGAGAAACTCCAGGTCGTCCAGGAGTTCGCGCTCGCTCGCGTGCAATGCGGCAGCGGCAAGCGCCGGATCGGTCAGGTGGTGCTTGGGCGCTTCTCGGAGCGGAGCTGCGGAGCGAAGATGCGCGCGCCAGGCTGGCTGCGGCGTCGTAATAAAAATTCGCTGCAAAGAATCGAGGTAATCACGCACCGAATCGCGCGCCAGGCCGGTATCGCGCGCCAGGGCGCTGACGGACATTTCCGTTGCGGTTCCGCGCGCGAGGGAGGTGAGGAGGGCCGCGACGCGCTGCGGGTCGCGATATGTATTGTCCGGGATTCTAATGTCGACGGCGCAGACGGTCTCCAGATAATCACGATTATTAGCACGAGCTTGTTCCGTGTTGAGCTCAAGGTTGCCCGGCCAACCCCCGTGCGCGATGCGCTGGGCAATATCCGGGACGGTGAGGGATGAGGAGGCCGGAGTAATCGCAGCTCCGGGCGGTAATTGCACAAGCTCACGCAGGGAGACGGCGCTGTCGCTATGCCCGGTTTCCGCGAAGGTCATGGTCCCCATCACGAGGCGCGCGAACCGCCCCGCGCCGCTATGGCGGGCGGCGCCCTCGCCGGGAGCGGTGGAGCCAGTAAAAATGAACTGGCCCGGACGGTGGCGCCGATCAATTTCATGCCGGGCCAAATCCCATAGCACCGGGAAAACCTGCCATTCGTCCACGAGCCGCGGGGTATCGCCCTCAAGGACAAGCTGCGGGAGCACCGCCAATTGCTGTTCGAGCTGCGGATCGATATCCGCCTGGATCGCGCTCTTGGCATACCGGCGAGCCGTTTCCGTTTTCCCGCATCCCTTGGGCCCGGTCACGAGCACACCGCCGGCGCGCGCCAGGGCCTCCTCCAGCTCGCTATCGGCCAGCCGAGGGCGGTAGGAGATACTTTCCTGAGCCATATCGCCTGCTTTCATTTTCCCTGATATCTCGCGCTTTTGGGGCGGAGTCGTCAGTTCATGGACCATATAGTCGTCAGTTTATCGGAAATTGAGTCGTCAGTTTGTGGGGATTCCAGTCGTCAGTTTGTGGGCGATGCAGTAGACAGTTTGTAGCGCGCGAGCGACTTCGTTGAAGAAATTATTGATACGGAACTCTATCGGCAGGCGCGGGAGCAAGACGACGGAATTCGGTATTCCATGGACGAGGTCATGCGTATAGCCGCAGAGGATTGAACCGATACCGTCTGACTAAATGAGCCAAGTCAGGAAGGGGCAGATAAGCGGACTAATGGTGTAACTATGCCCTCAGCTTATGGTCAACTATTCACTATCGGCTGGAAAATATGTCAAGCGTGGATGTCACCACCTCAAACAATTCCCGCAGTCTTTCCTAATTGCGCTCTACGACAATCCGCCATATCATTTGAATCAGGATAGATTTTTCGCTTGAATCCATAGGGAACTCCTATCCATCAGAGACACCCGGTGTTAGCCCACCGGGTGTCTCGCATGTAGCGCGGGTTAAGGGTTAATAGACAAAGGGGGCTGCGGACTGTTTATTGGACATTATCGCTTAAAACCGCTTGACGATGCTCCACAATCGTTAAACCATCGAACTTCAAGGTAATACGCTTCTGGTTATAGAAGAACATATACTCGTCTATCGCCTCGCATAACTCATCGGTTGTAGCCCACTTCTTCCCGTGATAAATCTCGGTTTTCATCCGCCCGAAAAACCCCTCACAAGCAGAATTATCCGGACTACACCCCTTCTTCGACATCGACCGCGTCAACCCGTAACGCCGCGTAAGCTCAATCCAGGACACAGACCGGTAGTGGACTCCCCGATCCGAATGGATCACGAGTGGATGCTCACTCTGGCCGGCTTGTAGCTCGTTTAGACGCTGGTGCGGGAGGGTTGCCAGGGCGTTTTCAAGGGAGGAATCAGCCAACACTGAGGTTGGGTGTAATCCCCTCGTATACGCCACGACTTTCCCGTCATAACAGTCAATAATCGGGGAGAGATAAACCTTCCCGTTAGCTGCGTGGAACTCGCTGATATCCGTGAGCCAAAGCCGTCCGGGCTCATCAGCGTGGAAGTCACGCTCGACTAGGTTTTCCGGTGCCGGGCTGATCTCCCCGCCGTAACTAGAGTACTTCCGGCGTGCTTTGGCATACCTGACCGGGATTTCCTCTTCCCGCATCAAGCGCTGGATGACTTTCTCCGAGACCACATACCCAAGCTTTCTAAGCGCTAAACGGATACGCCGATACCCATACGTATACAAGCCCTCGCGCGCGATCTGAGCGATCAACTCACGCAAGCGAGCATGCTTGTCAGGCCGCTCTAGCTGTTTAGCGGTGTAATAGTACGAGCTTGCCGGCAAATCCAAGGTATCTAAGACCATGGCTAGCGGCGTGGTAGAGCGTAGCTGGTTAGCTACCCGTGTTTTCTCTACCGCTTCACTGCGCCCGCCTGTGCGGGCTTTTCCTTTTTTTGCTAGCTCGAGCTGGGCTTTCAAGACGCGTTTCTGCACGATTAAATCGGCTACAAGAGCACGTAATTCTTCCGGGTCTTGGGGTAGCTGGGCTTCCAGTTGGTGGCGGGTTTTCGCTTTGATCTGGTCGCATTCTTTCTCGTTCATGAGTCCTAGACTGCCTTCCGCATCCCACTTTTTAACCCAAGCATAGATGTTTGTGCAGTTCACGATTCCTAGATCCTGGGCGATAGTGTAGGCGTTTTCCCCGCTGCGGAATCGCTTGCAGGCAGTTACTTTCACGTCCGTTGATATTTTCTGGTTAGGGGCGTGTTTCTTCGGTTTTCTCTGCTCTGGTTTCTCGTTGCTATTCCGGATCCATTTGTAGAGCGTGTCTCGGCCTGGGTAGCCCAGTTTACGGACTGTGGCGGTTNCCCAGGAACCCGCACCTGCGCGCGCATTTTTTACGACGACGCCGGCGCCGGCGAAGCCGGCGCGCCCAGCCGGCTGATGGCTAGGCGAGCCGCAGCAGCCGGCGCAGCGGCACCCCGAGCCAGGGAGTCACCAAGCGGATGGCCGGGCCGGTGAGCACGGCCGCCGCGAGGGTGCCTTCGCGCACGCCCACGAGCTCCCCGAGCACCGCGAACGACAATGCGGTGGCCAGAGCAACCAGGGCGGCGTCGTTATAGACCTTGATGGCGCCGAAATTAGTCCAGCGATGCACACCGAAGCGGCGCACTGTTTTTCGGTAGATCGCGATGACCACGCCTTCACCGGCGTTGACGACCGCCCCGGAGCTCACCTCCACGCAGATTCCCACCGCGAGCACCGCCACCCCGCCCAGGCACAGCAGCCACTGGTGGGTGTAACTCGAGTAGGTGATCGGGCCGAGGATCGCGCCGGCCGCGTCGATGCCGGTGGCCATGAGCAGGGCCATCGGTAATTGCAGAAATTCCAGCGGCGGGAATTCGCGGCGCAGCAAAGCCAGCTGAATCACGATGAAGACCACGTGCATGCACCCGGTCAGGGTGCCCACCGAGATTGGCGTCATACGCGAAACCACGTAAGGGAGC
The DNA here is from genome assembly GCF_900155575.1 of Actinotignum timonense. Classification (GTDB taxonomy): domain Bacteria; phylum Actinomycetota; class Actinomycetes; order Actinomycetales; family Actinomycetaceae; genus Actinotignum; species Actinotignum timonense. Next base: position 710,941 of record NZ_LT706966.1, read on the forward strand.
GAAGAAATCGGGGAGGTACCCAGGTCGGAGGCAATAGCCAGCTGGATACCGAAGCCCATAATGAACAGGCCCAGGGCCAGCACAAGGTAGCGGATAACCCACAGCCACCACGGGGCGCGCGCCCTACTCATCGGTGACTGTCAAGCGCAGTCCTCCCACCAGAGCCGCGAAGAGGTTATAGATCAGCGCCGCGATCGCGGAGAGCGCGGTCAGAAGCACAATATGAATAATCCCCACCAGCACCGCAAAAGCCATCCAGCGGCCAAATTCCATGTATTCGCCCACCCGCAGCAATTCTTCATTGCCGAGGGTCTCAAATAGATCCGACATCTGCGAGAACACGTGCATGCCATCCAGCACGAACCAGATAAGCATCATCGCGATCACGATCATCACGCCAATCGCCACGGACAGCAGGAAGCCGATTTTCATGGCGGACATCGGCTCCACCTTGGCGATAGTCATCCGGATCCGACGAATGCCCACGGTCTGCTTCGCGGGAGCAGCACCTTCCGGGGCGGAAACCCGCGGGTAGGCGCTGGCCCGATGCCCGGTAGCTGCCCCGCCCACGGCCGGGCCAGCTGATCCGCTGGCGGCCCGCGCCGGGGCGCCAGCGGCGCCGTCGTACTGCATAGCTGAATGCGCCGGCGCGGAAGCAGTGGAAGCAGCCGGACCGGTGTGGCCCTCCGCCGCCACGGGCATGGCCCCGCGCACCCGGGTGGCCTCCAGCCCCGCGCCCTCACGCCCGCGGCCGGGCCCGCTTTCCGGAGTGTGTTGTGTATCTGTCATCTCAGTTCTCCAAGGTTTCAGCGGCCGGTTCTGTAGATTCCGCATCTTCCGCAGCTGCCGTGGGTTCCGTCACCTCAGCAGCTTCCGAAGATTCCGCGGATGCCTCCGCTGCCGGCTGCTCGCCTGCGGCGGGGACCTCTTCTTCGATCTCCACCTCAGCATTACGCGCGACAGCAATAATTCTGTCACCCTTATCGGGCCGCACGAAAGTAACGCCCTGGGTGTTGCGGCCGGTGAGCGACACTTCATCAACCGCGGCGCGCATCACCTTGCCCGATTCCATAATAGCGAGCACCTCGTCACCGCTGGACACCATGAGCGCGCCCACCAGATCCCCGCGGGCCTCGGTCAGCTTTGCCACCTTAATACCCATGCCGGCACGCCCCTGCACCCGGTATTCATCCGCGCTGGTGCGCTTGGCAAAGCCCTGCTCGGTCATCACGAACACCTGGGAATCATCATGCACAACGTCCATGGTCAGCAACGAATCATCCCCGCGGAATTTCATACCCGTCACCCCGGAAGCCGCCCGGCCCATCGGCCGCAGCGCTTCCGCATCCGCGGTGAACCGCAAGGACATCCCGTGGCGGGAGACGAGCAGCAGGTCATCGGCCTCATCCACGAGGGAAGCGGCCACCACCTCATCGCTGGACCCATCCGCGAGCTCGCGCAGCTTAATCGCAATCAAACCGCCCGAGCGCGGGGAATCGTAATCCTGGAGCGGGGTCTTCTTCACCAGCCCGGACTTCGTGGCGAGCACCAGGTACTTTGCGTCGTCGTAACTGCGAATCGAACGCACCGCCGCGATCGTTTCCCCAGGCTGGAAGGCCAGCAGATTCGCCACGTGCTGGCCCTTGGCATCGCGCCCACCCTCGGGAAGCTCGTAACCCTTGAGGCGGTACACCCGCCCGAGGTTCGTGAAGAACAAATGCCAATCGTGGGTGGAGGCAATCCCGAAGTGATCGACCACATCATCCACGCGCAGCGAGGCCCCGCGAATCCCCTTGCCGCCGCGGTGCTGGGCGCGGTATTCGCTCACCTTGGTGCGCTTGACGTAACCCGAGCGCGTGACCGTGACCACCACGTCCTCTTCGGGGATGAGGTCTTCCACGCTCATCTCCCCGTCGTAGGGAAGGATGGTGGTGCGCCGCTCATCACCGTACTTATCGGTAATGGCCTGGAGTTCTTCGGAAATAATGGAGCGCTGGCGATCCTCAGAAGCCAGAATCCCGCGGTAATCCTCCACGAGGGCCCGCTTTTCTTCGTATTCGTCCAGGATCTTCTGGCGTTCCAGGGCGGCCAGGCGGCGCAGCTGCATTTCCAGAATCGCATTGGCCTGGTCCTCATCAATATCGAGGAGTTCCATAAGGCCGGTGCGGGCCACGTCCACGGTGGCCGACGCCCGAATCAGCGCAATAACTTCATCGAGAGCATCGAGGGCCTTGAGGTAGCCCTCCAGAATATGCATGCGCTTGAGCGCCTCATTGAGGCGGTATTCGGTGCGCCGGCGGATCACGTCCATCTGGTGTGCGACCCAGTGCCGCACGAAACCGTCCAGGGAAAGCGTGCGCGGCACCCCGTCCACCAGCGCCAACATATTCGCCGGGAAATTATTTTGCAGTTGCGTATGCTTGTAAAGATTATTGAGGACCACCTTCGGTACCGCGTCGCGTTTAAGAACGACGACGATCCGCTGGCCGGCCCGCCCGGAGGTCTCATCGCGAATATCAGCAATGCCCGGGAGGCGGCCATCCTTGATGCCCTCCACCATTTTGTCCAGCAGCCGATCCGGATTGACCTGGTAGGGCAGATCGGTGATGACCAGGCAGGTACGGCCCCCGATCTCATCGACTTCCACCACGGCGCGCTGGGTGATGGACCCGCGCCCGGTCCGGTAGGCATCCTCGATACCGCGGGTTCCCAGGATCGTTGCCCCGGTGGGGAAATCCGGGCCCTTGATACGGCGCATGAGCTCGCCCAGGAGTTCTTCCCGGGAAGTATCCGGGTGGGCGAGGTACCACTGCACGCCGTCATTCACTTCGCGCAGGTTATGCGGGGGGATGCGGGTCGCCATACCCACCGCGATACCTTCGGAGCCATTGACCAGCAGGTTCGGGAAGCGGGAGGTGAGGATGGTCGGTTCCATAAGCGAGCCATCGTAATTCGGCTCGAAATCAACCGTATTTTCCTTGATATCCCGCACCATTTCCAGGGCGAGGGGAGCCATGCGCGCTTCCGTGTACCGCGGCGCGGCCGCCCCCAGATCACCGGAGGTACCGAAGTTTCCCTGGCCCGATACTAGCGGGTAGCGCATGGACCAGGGTTGGGCCAGGCGCACCATCGTGTCATAAATCGCGGCGTCGCCGTGGGGGTGGTAATGCCCCATAACATCGCCCACGATTTTCGCTGACTTGGAGAAGGAGGAATCTGGCCGGTATCCGCCGTCGTACATCGCGTAGATAACGCGCCGATGCACGGGCTTGAGGCCATCGCGCACGTCCGGCAGCGCGCGACCCACAATAACGGACATGGCGTAATCGAGGTAGGAACTCTCCATTTCGCGCTGGAGATCCACCTCCATAATCGCGCCGTGATTATACGTGGACGTCGTTTCGCTTTCGCTCATAATGATGACAAATCCTAGATATCGAGGAAGCGCACGTCGTGCGCATTACGTTGAATGAAGCCGCGGCGAGAATCCACATCTTCGCCCATAAGAACACTGAAGGTTTCGTCGGTTGCGGCGGCCTCCCCGATGGAGACCTGCTTAAGGGTGCGGAATTCCGGATTCATGGTGGTATCCCACAGTTCCTCCGCGTTCATTTCACCCAGACCCTTGTAACGCTGGATGCGCTGGGATTCTTCGCGAGGCAGCCGCCAGCCCTTGACCTTGCCTTCTTCGAGCACCTCATCGCGTTCCCGATCCGAGAACACGTAAGAATGCGGGGCGTTCGTCCACTTGATGCGGTAGAGCGGGGGCATGGCCAGGAAGACGTGCCCGGCTTCGATCAGCGGGCGCATATAGCGGTACACCAGGGTGAGCAGGAGGGTCGCGATATGCGAGCCATCCACATCCGCATCGGCCATGAAAATGATCTTGTGGTAGCGCAGCTTATCGATATCGAATTCATCGCCGATGCCGGTGCCGAAAGCGGTGATGAGCGATTGGATGGTATCCGAGGAAAGCGCCCGATCCAGGCGGGCCTTTTCCACATTGAGGATCTTGCCGCGGATGGGCATAATCGCCTGGTGTTCCGGATCGCGGCCGTTCACCGCGCTACCGCCGGCGGAATCACCCTCGACGATGAAAATTTCGCATTCCTCGGGTTTATTCGAGGTGCAATCCTTGAGCTTGCCGGGCATGGAAGCTGATTCCAGCACGGATTTGCGGCGGGTGGCTTCCCGGGCTTTGCGGGCCGCGGCGCGCGCGGCAAAAGCCTGGGTGCCCTTGCGGATAATTTCTTTGGCATCCGCCGGGTGAGAATCAAGCCAGTCGTTGAGCTGGGTGTACATCTGCTGCTGCACGAAGGTGCGCGCTTCGGTATTCCCGAGCTTGGTTTTGGTCTGGCCTTCAAACTGGGGGTTGCCCAATTTCACGGAGATCACGGCGGTGAGGCCTTCGCGCACATCATCACCGGAAAGATTCGGGTCTTTATCTTTGAGGAGCCCATGTTCGCGCGCGTACTTATTGATTACCGAGGTGAGGGCGGAGCGGAAGCCTTCTTCGTGCATCCCGCCTTCGGTGGTGTTAATGGTATTCGCGAAGGTATTGACCGATTCGGAGTAGGCCGAGGTCCACTGCATGGCCACTTCCACTTCGATCTGCTTCTCATCATCTTCGGCTTCGAAGTAGATGATGTCGTTATTGATGATGTCCGATTTCTTCATCGAGTTGAGGAACTTGACGTAGTCAAGCAGCCCGCCGGAATAGCAATAGGACACTTCGCGCTTGGCCGGGACCTCCGCGGCGGCTTCCCCTTCCGCCCCGGTGACTTCATCACCTTCCGAAGTAGCGGAGCGGCGCTCATCAATAAGGTTGATACGCAGGTTCTTATTGAGGAAGGCCATCTGGTGGAAACGCTTGCGCAGTGTTTCGAAATCATAATCCGTGGTTTCGAAAATATCCGGATTGGCCCAGAAGGTTTGGGTGGTTCCCGTTTCGGTAGTTTCTTCCCCGCGTTCCAGTTCCCGGGTGGGCACCCCGTTTTCGTACGCGATCCGCCATACATAACCATCGCGCTTGACGATGGTTTCCATCCGGGTGGAGAGCGCATTCACCACGGATACACCCACGCCGTGCAGGCCGCCGGACACCGCGTAGCCGCCCTGGCCGAATTTCCCGCCGGCGTGCAGCACGGTCATCACAACTTCCACCGCGGGGCGCCCTTCGGTGGGATGCATATCCACCGGGATGCCGCGCCCGTTATCTTCCACGCGCACCCCGCCATCTTCGCGCAGGGTCACCGTGATGGTATCCGCGTAGCCGGCCAGCGCCTCGTCAACCGAATTATCTACAACTTCGTAGACCAGGTGGTGCAGGCCGCGCTCCCCGGTGGAGCCGATATACATACCGGGGCGCTTGCGCACCGCCTCCAGGCCCTCGAGGACGGTAATATTCGATGCGTCATAGGACTGATCGGGGGATACTTCGCCGACGTGATGCGCAGGGCCCTGCGGGGCCGGATTCTGCGGGGCCGAATTCTGCTCCGGCTGCGAGGCCGGGTTTTGTTCCGGCTGCTGCACCGGTTCGGGATGACTCGTTGTTTCCGACACGCGCGGAACACTCCTTCAGGCTAACTCTCAAAAATGGGCCTCTCCCGCATTGACCGCCGTTCTGGTAGGTACCTACGCTGGAGAGTCCCTCGTCTATTCTAGCCTATAAGCAGCTACGAAACTGAGACGGAGGACCGCTGTGCTGGAGATGTCCGAGCAAGAATTCGAGGAGGCGGTGGCCGATGCCATCGATCTGCTGCCCGAAGCTTTCCTCACCTCCCTTCCCAATGTGGTGTTTTTGGTGGAGGAGGAGCCCGAACCCGATATGCTCCGCCCGGAAGATTACGATGAGGACGGCCTGCCCGCGGTACTCGGTTTTTACGACGGGGTAGCGCTCACCGAGCGCGGCGATGATGCCGGCTTACTTCCCGACCGCATCTTTATTTTCCGCGGCCCGCTCATGCGCTGGTGCGAAACGCGCGAAGAATTGGTGGAGGAAATCGGGGTCACCATTATCCACGAGGTCGGGCATTTTTACGGTTTAGACGACGACGCCCTGCACGCCCTGGGCTGGGAATAGCCAGTATAGGTAGGGCTGGCTAGCCGTAGGTATCGCGGGGTCCGCGGCCGGGAACCGAGAGTGGCCCGTGCTTCCAACTGGGCCGATGCGGGCCCAAAATCACAATCTCCTTGACGATCCCCTCCCCTATTTCCGCGGCTATCCGCCCGGAAAGGGTAGCGAGGAGCGCGCGCATCTGAGTTTTCCACGAGGTAGAGGAGGCGCGCAGGGTGAGGACGCCGTCGTCGGAAAAATCTTCAATACGGCAGTGCCGCGCTACATTCGGTCCCACAATCGCATCCCAGCGCGCGGAGACGGAGGCGATATCGAGGTGACTTTGCCAGCCGCGGTCGCGGATGGTGCGGGCCAGGAGTTCACCGACCGGATGCGGGTCGCGCCAGGAGGGCCGAGCCCCGGAACCCACATCGCCCCAGCCCGGGCCGGGGCTGGCCACCGGGTCACCGATGCGATCAGCGGTGCCAGATTCGCCGGGCGCGCCCGCACCGCTCGCCGCGAGGTAGCGGGGGGCGGCAGCGGGGCGGCGAGTGCGCACATCCCCGCGCCGAAACGCCGCTTCCCGGGCGGCATCCAGGGCGTGGAGCGCGAAAAGATCGCCGGCATCACGCACCATCGCGAACCTCCCCGGTAATGCTGCCGGCCGCGATATGGAGGCGGTCCCCGCGCAGGCTGTCGGGCAGGTCATCACCCACCGCGGCGGTCACAATCACCTGCTCGGCGCCGGCCACCAGCTCGGCCAGGCGCTCCCGGCGCCGGGCATCGAGTTCGGCAAAAACATCGTCGAGGAGGAGGATAGGTTCGCCGTCCTCACTCAGTAATTTCCAGCAGGCCAGGCGCAGCGCGAGGGCAAAACTCCAGCTTTCCCCGTGGCTGGCATAGCCTTTGGCCGGCAAGGTTCCCAAAGATAAGCGCAGGTCATCGCGGTGCGGGCCCACCAGGTTCACACCCCGCTCAATTTCTTGATCCCGGCGTTCATCCAGTTGGGAGCGCAGCAAAGCCCGGGCGGTTTCCACATCCCGCAGTGCATCTTCCTGGGAGGTGACAGCGTGGCAGCTGGCGTCGTCGTCGTTTAAAAGCGCGGCGGCATCGGGCAGGGTGAAGGTGCCGCGCCACGCGTTTGCCGCGTAATCGAGACGGGCGTGCCCGCGGTTGCCGGAGACCACGTTGTACATCTCCGTGACGTACGGGCGCAGCCGCGCCACCAATTCGGCGCGGGCGGCCACGATCTGGGCGGCGAGGGCGGCCAGCTGTTCATCCCACACATCAATCGCGGCGTGATCCACGGCTTTCCCGCGGCGGCGCGCGGCTCCGGCTGTTTTGAGGAGTGCGGCGCGCTGGCGGATCACGCGCTCGTATTCGCTTTTCACGGAAGCGAGCCGCGGGCGCAGCTGCACCATGAGGTCGTCCAGAAAAGCGCGCCGGACCGCGGGTTCGCCGCGCACAAGCGCCAAATCTTCGGGCGCGAAAAGCACCGCGCGGATTGTGCCAAGAATTTCTATCGGGCGCACGTTCCCGCGATTGAGGCGGGCCCGGTTGGCGCGCCCGGCATAAATTTCCACTTCTACGGTGGTGGGCGATTCGCCGCGCAGCACCCGGGCCTGCACCACGCCGGCGGCCGCACCTTGGCGGATCAGCGCATTATCGGAGGAGACCCGGTGGGAGGTGAGGGTGGCCAGGTAGCCGATGGCCTCCACCAGATTGGTTTTTCCCTGGCCGTTTTCGCCCACGAGGATGGTCACCCCGGGGCGGAAACGCGCCACTTCACGCCGGTAATTACGAAAATCCGCCAGCGCTAAGTCAGAGATGTACACTCACACCCGCGCCTTAGGAGTAGGTGCGAATCGGCATGAGGAGGAGGCGGAACTCATCCGTATCTGAGCCGGTTTCTTCGGGCTGGCCGGTAATAACCGCCGGTTTCGTGGGGCTGGTGAAGGACAGGCGCACGAAAGGCGTATCCACCGCGGTCAGGCCGTCTTGCAGGTAAGCCGGGTTGAAAGCCATCGCAATATCTTCCCCGGTGAGGGTAGCCGGCAGGGCTTCACTGGTTTGTGCCGAATCATTTTGACCGGCGTCCAAAACCACGCTGCCTTCGCTGAAGCTCAGGCGCACCGCACTATTTTTTTCGACGACGAGCCGCGCACGCTTGATGGCATCGAGCAGCATAAGGCGATCAATCACGGCGTACCCATTGACGGTATCCGGGAAGAGGGCCCGCACCTGCGGGTAATCCCCGTCGATGAGGCGGGCCACGTTCTGGCGGTCCGCGGCCCGGAAACCGATGAGGCCGGTACGGCCGGTGGTATCCAGGGTCATGCGCACATTACCCACCGAGCCGAGGGACTTAGCGATATCGGACAGGCGGCTGGCCCGCACCAGGATGCGCGCGGAAATCTGCGGATCTTCCGGTTCCCAGGTGAGGTTGGCGATGGCCAGGCGGTAGCGGTCCGTTGCCATGAGCGCAATATTTTCACCGTTGATTTCGATGCAGACCGAGACGAGAAGCGGGAGGGTGTCATCGGTGGAGGCGGCGGTGACGGCCTGGGCCACCGCGTGCTGCCAGGCCGCGCCGTCCACCACGCCGGAAACCCCATCGAGAGGCGGGGCAGCCGGGTAATCTTCCAGCGGCATCGAGGTCATCACCATGCGCGAGGAACCGCATTGCAGATCGAGTTTGGTTCCTTCAACCGTGAGGTCAATGGGCTTATTGGGCAGGGCGCGGGCGTATTCGGCTAGCAGGCGCCCATGCACCAAAATGGTTCCGGCTTCTTCCACATCCCCCGTGATTTCGGCATAGGAAGAAATATCGGGATCGTAGGAGGAAAGCGCAATGACGCCGGTGTCTTTGGCTTCGATTTTGATCCCGGAGAGGATGGGCAGCGAAGGGCGGGTGGGGATAGTGCGTGCCGTCCACGAGACGGCGTCCGCGAAGACATCGTGTTCAATCCGCAATTTCACAGCGAACCTTCCTCCCAATAACAAGAAACGTCTAGGGCTACTTTACGCGAGGGAGGGCCCGGAAGGAAAAGAATTTAGCGGCTTTGTAATTACACCAGTGTAATTTACGGTGCGCGGGTGCACCGACCCTCGGCGACCGTTTGTTGTTCATGCGGGTGTTAATAGGTAGTGGTAGTAGTAGGTGCTGTGGACACTGTGGAAATGTGTTCGAAACGGCGCGAGCATGCGGATCTGGGCTGTGGATGAGCCTGTGGACGGCGCTGTGGATAATATCGGCTTTCGGGGGATGAGACACTTTGGGCTTTCGGCTATCCACCGCTAGATCTCGCCGATCCGCTTAATTTACGCCCGTGTCCACAGCTTATCCGCAAGCCCTGTGGATAGTGTTCGCGCAGGTAGTGTGGGTGAGGAAATAGGGCGGTTTGTGAAGCGGGCTGTGAGCCAGGCGTGACATAGACGTGCCGGACTTGAAACATGACTTGGCTCATTTAGTCAGGTTTTTGGGAGCGGGCGTGCTGGAGCGGTGGAGGAAAACGCGGGAAAGCGCTGGAATAAGCCGAAAAGTCGCTTCGATAGTGGAGTCCGCTTAGTCAGGTGGCTGCGTCGTCGTACTAAAGTCGCACTACACGTGCCGTACTACATGTGCCGCACGGACGAAACGCGAGTTACAAAGTTACAGAGCTACTCCGCCTGGCTGGCGGCCTGCTTAATACGCACGGAGAGCTCGGAGACCTGGTTATAGGTGGTCTGCCGCTCGGCCATCTGCTTATCGATTTTGCGATACGCGTGCATAACGGTGGTGTGATCGCGCCCGCCGAAAAGCGAACCGATCTTCGGGAGGGACAGATCCGTCATTTCCCGGCACAGGTACATGGCGATTTGCCGCGCGGTCACCGGGATCCGGGAACGATCCGCGCTGGTCAGGTCATCAATCGTGATGGAGAAGTAATTCGCGGTTTGCGCCATGATGAGGCTCGGCTTAATATCCACCGAGTCAGGATTGGTAATGAGATCCTTGAGAACCATCTCGGACAGCGTAAGCGAAACCGGCTGTTTAGATAGATCCGCGAAGGCGGTGACCCGCCGCAGCGCCCCTTCCATTTCGCGCACATTCGTGGTCATATGCGTGGCGATATATTCATGCACCTCGCGCGGCACACTAATGCCATCCACATGCGCTTTCTTTTCCAGAATGGCGATACGAGTTTCCAGATTTGGGCGGTCAATACTGGCCACCACCCCGGAATTGAAACGCGAGAGCATCCGCTCTTCAAAACCGTTGAGCAGATTGGGCGCCACATCGGAGGTAATAACAATCTGCTTATTGGAATTCGTCAGGGCGTTGAACGTGTGGAAGAACTCCTCCACGGTGGTATCACGCCCGCCAATGAACTGGATATCGTCGATCAGCAAAATATCGACTTTGCGGAAAGAATCCTTGAATTCACTCTGCCGCCCGTCACGCACTGCGTTAATAAAAGCGTTGGTGAACTCTTCGGCGCTGATATAGCGCACGTGAATATTCGGGTAGAGTGAAATCGCATAATTCCCAATCGCGTGCATAAGATGCGTTTTCCCCATCCCGGAATCCGAGTAGAGAAACAGCGGATTATAGGTAGTCCCGGGCGCTTCCGAGACCGCTAGCGAGGTCGCAGTCGGAAAACGATTCGAATCCCCAATCACGAAATTATCGAAAGTGTATTTCGGGTTGAGCCCGGCGGCCGTGGACATCGCCGCAAACGACGGATCGGCGGAATTCCCGTAAATTTTTTCTTCCCCGGAAGCCATCATTTGGGTAGCGAGCGAGGTCGGCTCGGTTGTTTCGACCGGCGCGGTTGCATGTGGTGCCGGCACGTGCGGTGCCGGTGTATGTGGCGCGCTTGCGTGGCTGGTATTGAGGGCCGACGGCGCAGCTGGAGCCACCGGCTCGCCCGGCGCATCAGGGAAAGCTCCCGGTTCCTCCAAGGTGAAATCACGGTAGGTCGCGGACTTATTCCATTCCGAATCCGGGGAGAGCGCGGTGGGAGTTTCCGCCCGGCGCGGAGCCGGAGCGGCCTCAACCGGGCGGGTTTCGCGGCGCTCAGTAGCCGGGAGCGGGGATTCATTCACGCTCGGATCAATGGAAATCACCAGGCGAATGCTGTGGCCCAGAATATTGGAGAGCGCCCCGGTCATGAGATCGGCAACGTGTTCCTCGATCCAGTTCTTCACGAACTCGGATCCCACCACGATCATAAAAATGTCCTCCGCGGTGGCCAGCGGGTGGGCCATGCGCACAAAAGCGGATTGCGAATCGGAGAGATCGCCCTGCATACGCAGCAATTCCAAGGCAGCAAGCCAAGCATCGCGCGCGGGGTTCATCTCCGCCATGACATCCTCCTGAGGACTCTTTCAAGAAAAAAGGGGGCGAGCCTCGCAGCCAGGTGATCCGAGCGCCGTTGATGATCACGACTGTAAGTTTCACGGTATCTGGTGAGGCCATGCCCTATCTGTCTGCCTATCGTAGGTGAATGACGCGCAACACGCTAACGAGTTATCCACAGGCTTCTCCACACCTGTGGAAATTACATCTCTGTTATTCACAGGTCACTTGCGCGCTGTGGAGCCTTAAAAACCTATCCTCAGATTTTTCCACAGATGTGTATAGGCCGAAAAAATTGCTTTGGTACGTGTTTTCTCACAGTGATCATCCTTGAGATAACGGTCACCGCACGCTAAAAACCTTTGACTCACCGGCCTGATCTCGCGTAAAGTCATCTAGTCCATGCGTGGTTCAGCCGCGCGTTATTTGTCAAGAAGGGCCGCCACCACTTGTGGATAAGCCCGTCAATATCTAGTGGAGGGGATCACCGTGGTTAAGCGGACTTTCCAGCCGAATAATCGCCGTCGCGCTAAGGTACACGGTTTCCGCAAGCGCATGTCGACCCGCGCGGGTCGCGCTGTTCTGGCAGCTCGCCGTCGCAAGGGTCGCGCCAAGATTTCGGCTCAGTAAATGCTTCCAGCCGTTCACCGCATGCGGAGTTCGGCGGATTTCGACTCGGCCTTTTCCGGAGCGCGCGGCTCTGCCCGGCGCGTCCAAGTCATCCTCGGCTCCCAGTCGGAATCGACCCTAACCGGCCCTCACCCTGTGCGGGTCGGTTTTGTCGTATCCAAAGCTGTGGGAAATTCCGTGGTGCGGCATCGGGTATACCGGCAACTGCGCCATCTCATGCGTGCGCGCCTACATTTTTTCGACGACGGCGATCTCGTCGTCGTTCGAGCTTTTCCGGCCGCGGCGGGAAGCAGCAGCGCGCAACTCGGTGAAGACCTGGACCGCGCGCTTGCCAAGGCGCGGGCGCAAGCAGCGCGTACGCACGAAACACGCGAATACCAAAGTGTGGATCTAGCAGGGCATACGCAAACAGCAGGCAAGCAAGAAACGCGGGCGGTGAACGCTTCATGACGCAAACGCCGGCAAGCGCGCAACCGGAACGGCAAGGCAAAGAAAGCATGCTGGTACGGGCGGTGCGCTGGTACCAACGCACAATCTCAGCCGCGCGCCCCCCGCGATGCCGCTACGCACCGAGCTGTTCGGCCTATGCGATACAAGCCATACAGATTCACGGGACCGGCAAAGGTACACTTTTAACCGTGTGGCGCTTGCTACGGTGCAACCCGCTGACGAAGGGCGGCGTAGACAGAGTGCCACCGCCGGGTCAGTGGCCAAGCAAACCATTGGACCAAGATGAGCTTCTCGAGCTTTACGCCAAAGAAGACGCCTTAGACGATACGAACAACGCTACGGGCAATCCCAAGCGGGAACACCCAGCAGCGTGAGGAGAAACTAAGTGGATACAATTCTCGCTCCGTTTATGTGGGCGGTCTCGTGGGTGATGTACGGCATCCACGAAGGACTCGTACTCCTGGGAATGAACCAGGGCGCCGGGCCGGCGTGGGTCTGCGCCATTATCGGCTTGACCATTGTGGTTCGTCTGCTCATCTTGCCGCTGTATAACCGGCAGATTCGCGCTTCGCGGGCAATGCAGGTGCTGCAACCCGATATTCAGAAGCTGCAGAAGAAGTACAAGGGGAAGCGCGACCAGGTGTCCATGCAACGCCAGCAGGAAGAACTCCAGGCGCTTTACCGCAAACACGGGGCCTCCCCCATGGCATCCTGCTGGCCGATGCTGGTGCAGATGCCGATTCTCTTCTCTCTGTACCGGGTGCTCATTAACTTCCCCTCTATAGCTAACGGCAAGCGCGGGCCCATTGGGCCGATCACCCAGCCGGTGGCGCAGTCCTTCGAGGACACCACCTTCTTTGGCGCCCCGATGTCCGCCACTATTTCAACCGCGGGCCAATTTGCCAATGCCACGCAGGTACGGATTGTCGCCGTCGTTCTGGTGATCATCATGATCCTCAGCATGTTCTGGACGCAGCGTCAGCTCATGACGAAGAATATGCCGGAACAGAAGGACCCGAATAACGCGGCCCTGCGCATGCAGCGCATGATGCTTTACGGCATGCCGCTGATCTATGTGTTCTCCGGCGCGGTGTTCCCGGTGGGCGTACTCATTTACTGGTGCGCCGGTAACCTGTGGAATATGGGTCAGCAGAGCTGGTTCATTCGCCATAATCCCACGCCTGGTTCGCGTGCCTATATTGAGCGTGAGAAGCGGATCCTGGAAAAGCGCAAGCGCAAGGGTCTCACCGAGGAGGAAATTGCCGAACTGGAAGAGCAGGAGCAGAAGGGCGGCCAGCGCTACCAGCCGATGAGCAAGGAACGCGCGAAGAAAGCCGGGCTGAGTCCGGATGCTTATATGCCGCGCCCCGCGGATGAGGACGAGGATGATAAGCCCGCCGTCGGCAAAGATGGTTTGACGGATGAAGAACGTGCCCGCAAGCGCTACGAACGCCGCCAGGCCGAACGGGCTCGGGCCCGCGCCAAAAAGAATAAGAAAAACCGCGGGAAATAACACCCGGCTACCGGCGTAGAACAAGCTAAACTTAGTCAAAGAAAAGGAACGGACGGGTTGCGCAAAATCTTGGCAGCCCCAGAAGGGGATCCCCCGGATACCAGGAGAAAGAATGAGCGAAACGTCTGAGGATATTAAGAAGCTTGATCGCGAAGGCGATATTGCGGCTGACTACCTCGAAGAACTGCTGGATATTGCTGATCTCGACGGCGATATTGATATCTCGATTGACGAAGATCGTGCCACGATCGCCATTGTCACCGAGGGTGAAGCCGATGAGCGGCTGCGCCGCCTGGTGGGCCGGCACGGTGCCACTCTCAACGCGCTCCAGGATCTGACCCGCCTCGCGGTTCAGGAAAAGACCGGGGAACGCTCGCGGCTCATGCTGGATATTGCGGGTTATCGCGATGAACGGCGCGCCAAGATTGAGGAAATCGCCGCGGAAGCCATCCGCGAGGTGCAGGAAACCGGCGATGAAATCGAGCTGGATCCCATGAATCCCTTCGAGCGCAAGGTTGTGCACGACGCCGCTGCCGCCGCCGGGCTCGTTTCCGATTCCGAAGGTGTGGGCGCCGGGCGTCACGTAGTCATCAAGCCCGCGGACGAAGACTAAGGCGAGGATTAATACGCATATATGGCGGAAGAACATCCTGTGATCGAGGTTCCTCCTGCCGCCGGTGCCGAGCATTTCGGCACGGCGACATGGGGAACCTTGCTTCATTTTGCGCGCCTGCTCGAAGAAGAAGGCGAGGTGCGCGGGCTTGTGGGGCCGCGCGAACTGGGCCGCTTGTGGTCCCGGCACCTGCTCAATTCCCTCGCTATTGAGGAGTTTATTCCGGCGGATGCCACGGTGGGCGACGTGGGTTCCGGTGCCGGTTTTCCCGGAATTGTGCTGGCAATTGTGCGGCCGGACGTGACCGTCACGTTGATTGAGTCCATGGAGCGGCGTACCGAATGGCTGCGCTACGTGGTGGGCGAGCTGGATTTGCGTAATGTGAAGGTCCGGACTGCCCGCGCGGAGCAACTCAAAGGCCGATTCGCGGCGGATATTGTGACCGCCCGTGCCGTCGCGGCACTCAAGAAATTACTGCCGTGGACGATGCCGCTGGTCAAACCTGGCGGACGCCTGGTCGCCCTTAAGGGCGAGCGTGCCGCCCAAGAAATTAACGACGCCGCAGCGCAGTTGCAGCGCTACGGCGCTGCGGAGGTTGCGGTTTATACCGTGGTGCCCGTCGGAACAGACGAGGCTACTCGAGTGGTCGAGGTGGTCAAGAAGGTTTCGTAGGTCAGGCGGGCGTGTTGCTGGGTTGATGGCTTACCGGGCTTGAGAACTTGGTTGTTTGCTACTTAGTTTTCCACGGCTTAGTTGTGAGGCCCGGTTTTATAAGGGACGTATGCTGGATTTATACGGGACGTGTTCCGGTTCGGCCAGGTCTATCGAACATACGTTCGGGATGTGTGGCGCTTGTGGATAACGTCCGTGATGCAGATGACGGCGGCACAGGGACGGCCTGATACCGGCTAGAATGTTCTGAGGTAAGGAGGGCGTTATTTATGAGTGATCCCCGTAAAAAAGTTGGACGTCGTGCTGCGCCGAGTTCGGCACCTTCGCCTGCACCACAGGATCGGGACACTCCGATCGCCCGCGAGCTTCGCGAGGATTTTAAGCGTCTCAAGAAGGTCAAGGCGAGTAAATTCCAGAAGCCTGAACACACTCGCGTTGTTGCGGTGACAAATCAAAAGGGCGGCGTCGGCAAAACCACCACTGCTGTGAATATGGCTGCTGCCCTTGCTCTCAACGGAATGCGGGTCTTGCTGGTCGATGCGGATGCGCAGGGGAATGCCTCCACTGGCTTAGGTATTAGCCCACAGGAAGAACGCAACGACGTTTATGAAGTTTTTAAAGGCGAAGCACGGCTCGAGGATGTCCTTATTCAGCTCGAGGATATTCCGAATCTCTACGTGGCTCCGTCGAGGATTACTTTGGCAGCCGTTGACTTTGAATTAGGCCAGGTGCCAGGGCGTTATTCTATTTTGCGCGACGCGATCCGGGAAACAATGGATAGTTTCGCGGCGCAGGGCAAGGCTTTTGACTTTGTATTTATTGATTGCCCGCCGAGTATGGCGCTGTTGCCAGTGAGTGCGCTGGTGGCTGCTGATGAGGTGCTGGTACCGATTCAGGCGGAATTTTATGCGCTCCAGGGTGTGGCTCAATTAGTGCAGACGGTTGAGGATGTGCGCTCATCTCGCAATGAGAAGCTACATATCTCGGCGTTTATTGTGACGATGGTGGATACCCGCACAAATCTGGCGAAGGATGTATCCGAGGAAGTGCGTTCGCACTTCGGTGACCGGGTGCTTCATACGGAGATTCCTCGGTCCGTGGCCGCTGCGGAAGCGCCGTCCTTCGGGAAGAGTGTACTCACCCACGATCCCCGAAATCGTGCCGCTATTGCCTATCTAGCGGCAGCAAAAGAATTTTCAGCTCTCTCATAGTTAGGATCCATCGTGGCAACTCGCAAACGGCGTGGTTTAGGCAGTGGACTCGGTGCCCTCATTCCACCGGAACAGGCAGAGAATACCGAAAGTCCTATCGATATCTTTTTCGGTACCGCGAAGAAGAAGGACTCGGGTTCGCGGGAGGCTGCGGGCTCACGGCAGCGTGACTCTCAACAGGACGAGGCTAATCCCCTCGATCTTGGATATGGCTCGGCGGACGAGAATGTTTCACGTGAAACATCGGGCGGTTCCAAGCGCACAGCTTCGAAACCGTCAGCTGCTGCATCTAAGAAGAAGGTGGCTAGTAAGAAGACTCAGGGCGGTAGTGGTGCGGCCGGGACACCGGATGGTGTAGTCGAATCGCAGGGCGTGATAACTGGAGCGAAGGCTGTTGGAGCTGAGGGTACTAACGTAATCGAGGAAGCTCCCGTTGTTGAGGTTGGCGCTGTTGCGGCGGGGACTCACGGTGTCGCGGGGACTGACGCAACAGAGCCGAACAATGTTTCACGTGAAACATCGGAAGATGACCTCGTTGCCGTGCCGGGTGCCACCTACGGAGAGATTGATGTCAATGTTATCGTTCCCAATCGAGCACAGCCTCGTACTAATTTCGATGATGACGATTTAGAGGAACTCGCACAGTCGATTAAAGAAGTGGGCGTTCTTCAACCCATTGTTATTCGCCCACTTAGTGACCCTTTGGATAACCATCCGGAAGCTCGATACGAACTCATTATGGGCGAGCGGCGCTGGCGTGCTACCCAACGGGCGGGCTTGACTCATATTCCCGCCATTATTCGGCGTACTTCTGATGAAGATTTGCTCCGTGATGCACTTCTAGAGAATCTACACAGAGCTAATCTCAACCCGTTGGAAGAAGCAGCTGCCTATCAGCAGTTACTTGAGGACTTCCAGTGCACCCAAGACGAACTCGCGAAACGAATCGCACGTTCGCGCCCTCAGATCACTAACACCTTGCGACTTTTGAAACTTCCGGCGTTGGTGCAACGGCGGGTTGCGGCAGGTGTGCTGTCGTCCGGGCATGCGCGTGCTCTTCTTGGTCTTGCCGACGCGGGAGCGATGGAACGATTGGCGCAGCGAATCGTGGCAGAAGGATTGTCCGTCCGCGCGGTTGAGGAGATCGTTGCGCTCGGGGATGAATCGACCCCAGCTTCGGTTCGCCGAGGTCGCGTGAAACGATACGAGAACGAACTGAGCTCGGTTGCAACACAATTGGGTGACCGACTCAATACTCGCGTGAAGGTCGATATGGGCCGCACGAAGGGGACTATGCGCATTGATTTCGGGTCGCTCGAGGATCTCAATCGTATTTTGGCGGTGCTGGCGCCGGATGTCGCTGGTGTAGATATTCCGGATGAGGAAAGTGGCAAGGAATAGACTGCGAGTCTTTCGATTGCGGGGCAATGTTTCACGTGAAACGTTGCCCCGCTTCCTTATTCAAACACCGCTCCTTTATGCGGGGTTGATATTGTTAGCCCTGGCTGGAAAGTAATCGAGAAACTACGCACGACTCATGCAACTTTAGTGACCCAGTATGCGTAGGTTTATATAGGTTTGTGGAGTGATCTGAGCGCCGGTACGGTGCTGTTACAAATATTGGCGACGCTGTTGACGACGGTCGAAAAGTAGCCCAGGACCAACGGTCGAAAAGTAGCCCGATGGAGAAGGACTGGATAGAGGAATTCAACTGCAGGATGTTTCACGTGAAACATCCTGGCCAACAAATTAGCTAGCTCGACTCATTGAGTTTTGAGCGAGTGCTGCAGCGAGACTGCATTGCGTGGAGGGTAGAAGTAGCATATGTATTTTCGCCGGAGGCAACGCATTATTACTACCGCGCTAATCGAGCAATTGAACAGTGTTCGTGGCATTGTGGAAACGAAAGCGGGCAATGTTTCACGTGAAACATTGCCCGCTGCTTGGAGACTTGCCTGGAGTTCCTATGTCACTACTTCGCCATTTCAGGGAGGTCTTCCGGCTCGCTGATATCCCGATCTGCTGCGCGGTGCAGGATTTGCAGGTAGAGCGATTCGGGGCTAGTCTCATTCTCTCGCGCATATGCTTCGACTGCTTGGGGAAGCAGTGAAGTCTCCGTCATCCCCGGTGCAATATTGACATCGATGACATACGGAGTACCTTCTTTGACGATGAGGTCAATCCGGGAAACATCGCGAAGTCGGAGGGTGGTATGCGCCGTGAGCGCGGCTTCGGTAACCCGTGCCTTTTCCTCATCAGAGAGACGAGCAGGTACATAGTACTTAGCGCGGCCAGCGAAGTAGCGCGCGTCGTAATCATAAGGTCCGTCGGTCTCAATTTCGACCGGAGGAAGCGCGATAGGCCCTTCCGGCCCGTCAATAACCGAAACAGAAACTTCCGTTCCGTCGATAAACGTTTCGACATGTGCTTCTTCCCCGTAGGCGAAGCAATCGACCATCGCCCGGGGGAGGTCCCCTGGTTTATCAACAATAGTTACTCCCAGTGCTGACCCGCCCAAATTCGGCTTCACCACCAGCGGGAATTCATAGCGTTCCCCGAGAAGATCAAAAATAGGTGCAACCCCAACCTCGCGGAAAAGAGCTTCTGGGAAGCTGACCGACCACGGTACGGCAAGCCCGGCGTGGCGCAAAAGCGATTGTGCGACCGTTTTATTAGAGGCGATTCGGGCGGCGTTCGCCGTCGACCCTACAAAACGGTACCCGCTGAGAGAAAGCAGATCTTGAAGAGCTCCGTCTTCCCCGGTCGCGCCGTGCACCAACGGCCACACCACCGTAGGGTTCATGGAGCTGAGGCGCTGAAGCAGGGTTGCATCAACATCGAGAACCTTGACCTGCGCGCCTGCTTCCCGCAGGAGTGTGGCGACCCGACGCCCCGAACTCAGCGACACATCGCGTTCGTGCGTGAGACCACCGGCAAGAATAGCAACGGTAAGAATATTGTCCATTTTCCCTCCGGACTTCACTCTACTCATCACTGATGAGAACCGATAGCAATCGAATTACTTCGTTGCCTGTGGCGAGGAATCATCCACGCCGAACATCTGGACCAAGTCATTTTCTTGGCTAATAACTTCGCCAAGCCTGCGCACGCCCTCGGTAATGCGTTCCGGGGTGGGGTAGCAGAAGGACAGCCGCATATGATCAGTACCCTGGCCGTCGGCGAAGAAAGCAGTTCCGGAAACATACGCCACGAGGTTCTTCACCGCGCGGGGAAGCATCTCATGCGCATTGAGGCCGCCAGGCAGTTTGACCCAGGTATAGAAGCCACCGCGCGGCTTATTCCACGTGCACATGGGCATGTACTTTTCGAGCGCGGCCTGCATGGCCTGCCCACGCTCGGCGTACATACCGCGGTATTCCTTCACCTGCTGATACCAGTCATAGGTGCGCAGATATTCTGCGATAGCGAGCTGGCCGAAGGTGGTCGGGCACAGGATCGCATTTTCCGCGGCGAGGGTGAGACGCGCGCTCAGTGCGGCCGGGGCCAACGCCCAGCCCACCCGGAACCCAGGCGCGAAGGTCTTAGAAAAGGATCCCAGGTACACAACGCCGTCCGGGTTGAAGGTCTGGATGGCGGGAATGGGATCGCCGTCGAAACCGAGCAGACCATAGGGATTATCTTCCACGATAAGAACATGGTGTTCATCGCAGATCTCGGCAATGCGCCGGCGGCGTTCCTCGGATTGGCTCACGCCGGCCGGGTTGTGGAAATTAGGGATGGTGTACAGGAACTTGATTGGCTTCCCGACGGCTTCCAAATCCTTGATGGTTTCCTCAAGTTGTTCAGGAATCAGGCCGTTGGCATCCATCTCCACGTGCACCACATGGGCTTGGTACGCCCGGAAAGTTCCCAGCGCCCCAACATAGGAAGGAGCTTCGGCAATAACAACATCGCCCGGGTTGATGAAGATTTGGGAAACGAGATCGAGGGCTTGCTGGCTGCCGGTCGTAATATTGATATCGTCCGGGTGGGCGCGAATTCCTTCGGGCCGCATCACTTCCACGATCATTTCGCGGAGCTCTTCAGTACCCTGGCCACCGCCGTACTGTAGCATTTTGGCGCCGTTATTACGGATGAGCCGTGCGGTCATCTCCGCGAGGAACTCTAGAGGTAGCCCGCTAATATTAGGCATTCCCCCTGCAAGAGACACAACTTCGGGGCGATTTGCAACTGCGAAAAGCTGACGAACCTCAGATTGCTTCATTCCTAAAGCTCGATCAGCATAGACATTGTACCATGGATCAAGTCTGGTAAATCCGGGACCGGCGTGCTGCTCGCCCATACGTTCTCCTTCTCTTTTAACACACTAAGTGTGCCACGCTCGGGGCCGCGATAAAACAATCTCCGCCGGTGTGCTTTGTGCATCACTCAATCGCGGGGCAACCATAGGATTACCACAAGACAACAGCGGGACTACCGCGGCGCTGCCGCAGAAATATCGCCGGTCCGAGCGTGTGAGTCCTATGGGGTA
This sequence comes from Actinotignum timonense, assembly GCF_900155575.1. Classification (GTDB taxonomy): domain Bacteria; phylum Actinomycetota; class Actinomycetes; order Actinomycetales; family Actinomycetaceae; genus Actinotignum; species Actinotignum timonense. The sequence goes on from NZ_LT706966.1 coordinate 731,918, forward strand.
GTAGCGTACCCGCAAAGAAAGGCCCGTGTCAGCACCACGTTTATTCGGATGCCGCGAGTTTCCCGAGTTTCTCGAGTTTCTCGACTTTCGCGAGGCCAGAGAATTGGGCCAGAAGTTCAGCTCGGATCTCAAGTTTGGGAACCAGCCCCGGAAACCGCGCATATTCTTTGCCCTGGTAGATAAGGAGCAGGGTCGGCAGCCATTCGAGCCGCGGGATAAAAGAAGCGACTTCCTCCCACGGATTCGGCGCGTGCGTTTCTGGAATGGCATCGTTCCTGGGGCCAGAATCCGAAGCGCCAGTATCAGTGGCGCGAGTGTCGCCGGAATCGGTATTTTCGGGGTCGCTAACGATGGGATTACTATTCGCGGGGTCACTATCAGCGAGGCCACCACCGGCCGGCTCATCTTCCAGCGGATCAATACCGCCATAACCCAGAGCGTGCTGGATTTGCGCGGGTTACTTCCGCGGAGAGCTCCGAAAAATCGATCTGATGTTCCGGAGCGCCACCGGGCAGGATGTGCTGGATCTCGGCACCCGCCCCGGCAGCAGCGGTGGTTTCGGAGTTGCGCCGCGGGCCTACGGGTGGCTGAGTGAGGACGTCCAGATTGACGCACCATGCGTCGAAGTTTATGTCCGGCATTAAACGATGAAGGTCGACGACGCTCTCCTCGAAAATCACGCGCATTGGCCGATCATAGGGAACCCACGAAGCTGTGAAGAGCAGCAAAGTTGGAACCTCGGGTCGATACGTGGCCATGGCACCTCCTTCCGGCCGAGCGGGTAGGAACCCTAGCCATCATCCTAAACGCGAAACGGCGAGGCGGATCAGTCATCCACCTCGCCGGTTTTCTAAATAAACAAGCAGCACCCCGCGCTGAGGTACGCGAGACGCTCATCGTGTGAGTGTCCCGTAGCGCTCCCACCAAAGAAGTTACGTAGCGCTAGCCTCACAACCCCAACAGAGCAGTTACGCCACGGTCCCACCTGCGGCAGCCTGCTGAGCCGCGAGGTTTTCAAGGTAACGTTCCGCATCGAGAGCCGCCCGGCACCCGGTGCCAGCTGCGGAAATAGCCTGGCGGTAGTACCGATCCACCACATCCCCACAGGCAAAAACTCCGGGAATCGAGGTTTCGGTGTGCGGATGGTTCACGACGATATAGCCGCCGTCGTCCAATTTAAGCTGTCCCTCAAGAATTTCCGTACGCGGGAGGTGACCGATGGCCACGAAAAGGCCGGTCACATCGAGGTTCGAATCTTCCCCGGTCACGTTGTTATGGAGGGTGAGCGCGTTCATGGAACCGCCGTCTTCCCCGCGAATATTGGTGATTTCGCTGTTCCAGTGCATGACGATCTTGGGGTCGGCGAGGAGGCGATCCGCCATGATCTTCGAGGCGCGCAGCTCATCGCGCCGGTGGATAACATGCACCTTGGTCGCAAAGCGGGTGAGGAAGAGGGCGTCCGTGACGGCGCTATCCCCGCCACCCACCACGGCGATTTCCTGATCCTTGAAGAAGAAGCCATCGCAGGTGGCGCAGTAGGAAACCCCGCGGGAGGCGAACATGGTCTCGCCATCCAGACCGAGCTTCTTGTAGGCCGATCCGAGGGCCAGAATGACCGTGCGGGCCCGGAATTCGGATTCATCGGTGCGCACGATCTTGACATCGCCGTTCAGGTCCATGGAGAGGGCGTCGTCGTACTCCATTTCGGCACCGAATTTTTCGGCCTGCTGCTGCATATTGGCCATGAGGTCGGGCCCGAAAATCCCATCCGGGAAACCGGGGTAGTTTTCCACCTCGGTGGTGGTCATGAGTGCGCCACCGGCATCGATGGCGCCGCCGATCACCAGCGGTTTCAGGCCCGCGCGTGCGGTGTACAGCGCGGCGGTCCAGCCTGCCGGTCCCGATCCGACGATGATGACGTCACGAATATCGCTCTCGGTCATATTTCTCCTGTGTTCTTGTGAGTGAGCGTGCCGCGTTGCGCGAGCACACCGCTCCCCATCGGGCACATCATTGGGTACAACGTCCCGGGGTGCATGGCTATTCCCGGCCGCATATAAGCGCTGCCTGTAAACACTGCCCATAAACGCCGCCTGTAAACACCGTTTACTTCACGGTGATCTCAGAAATCTGCAATTTGAACTGCCCGGCTGCATTCTTCGGTAATTCGGTGAACCACAACACCACGTGATCACTGTTTACTGGTGTTGGTGCAGTAAGCGTTGTTTTCGCGCTCATTGGGCCTTCGGTCACCACAGTGCCACCACTGGGTTGATCCGCGGTGGTATCACGCCACTGCACATTCCCGCCCTGGCCGCTCAGCTGCAAGGTCACTTCCTTGACCGTGGAAGGTTTCGCCAAGCGCAGCTCAATCCCGACTCCGTCTTTGAGCAGGCCGAACTTCGGATTGCGCAGGTATTCCCAACTGGCCCATTCCGTTGCCGGATTCTTGTCGATGGCCAGCGGGAGCGTCTTCGGATAATCCTCATCCGCCTCGCTCTTCTGCGGGTTGAGAAGATTCGCCGAAACGATCTGCGGATCCGCGGAGCTGGGCGAGGGCGCGGCACTCGCACTTGGCTGGGCGCTCTGGCCGTCCGAACCCTGCGCATCGGCCGAGGCAGAAGGCGCGGCGGAAATCACCGGCGGGCGGGTGGACACGTCCGTGGGGCGGAAGAAGGTGGTCACCGCGAAGTACAAAGCCACTGCGACCAGGCCGATTGCGCCCGCAACGATAAGCTTGGAGGAATCGAAAATGCGCGATCCGAGGGCCCGCCCATTTTCCTCATCGGCGATAATCGGCCGCGAAGGAGCGGGCGGCCGAGTGGCCGGCTTGCGATCCCCGCGGGTGCGAGCGGCGACTTTCGCCGGAGCGGCACTCGCGCGCGCGGCCGCCGAAACCGAGTGAATACGTGACGCTGCCTGAGGTGCTGCGGGCGCAGGAGCTGTGGGCACGGGAGTGGCGGCTGCGGGAACGGCCGATGCAGCAGCTCCGGCCGCGGCGGCGGACTTATTCGCTCGCTCAGATTGGCCGGCATCTTCCTCATCGCCGACGTTCATAATAGAACGCCGCTGCGGGCTCGCCCCGCTGTGAACACTGTTTATCGCAACCGTGGGAGCGGAATCGCGCTCGCGTTCCGCTGCGGCGGCTTCACGTTCTGCGCTTTCGTGCCGAGCGGCTTCGCGTTCAGCAGCGGCACGCGCGGCGGCTTCGTGTTCCGCCGCCTCACGTTCGCATTCTTCCAGCTCACGTTCCGCTTCGCGTAGCGAGGGGAAATGCGGCTGGAACCGCGGAGTGGCGGCATCTTGAGCGACGACGCCGCCACCGGCAGCATGACCACTGTGGCTATCGATGTTGATCGCGGAAGTTTCTTCAGTCTTGGTTTCTCCACGATCAGCGTAAACAGTGTTTACTTCCGTTTCCTCGATGGACGAATCCGGCGCTGAAGATTGCTCGGCATGAAGCTCCGATCCGGCCGAGGAGCTGGCCTCGGAATCCCGCTCGGTTTCCTCCTCATCGCGGAATTCCTCCGGGGAGACCCACTGCGGGTGGAGCTCCACTTCCGGAGCTGCGGCAATGCCTAATTCGGTATCAACGTCGCCTTCGAAATTCGCCCCGGATACACCTTCGGGATCCAATTCTTGGGATCCGATAGCGGAGGAGGCCGATGCGGCTGAAGGAGCCGCGGAAGTTTCATCGGGTTCGGACGGCCCGCCGGTTTCGGATCCCTTACCAGTTCCGGATAGCTCGCCGGCCGAGATGTCCTCGCTTTCTGGCACTTCTTCTCCGGCGTGCACGCCATCGCCAACTCCGAGAACGGCAGCGGTTGCGCCCGGCCCGCCGAAGTCACCCGAACCGTCAAAGTCCCCAGCTTCACCAGCCTCGCTCAACTCCGCCGCCTCGCCGGATGCACTGGTGGCAGCTGCGGCGTCGTCGTTCTCAGAATCTTCAGCGCCGAAGGAAACGTGACTAGAACCCAAGGTGACGCGGCCAATCGCGCCCCCGCGCACGTGCCCGCCCAGCGGGTCGAAACCGAAACGCGAATCCCCGCCGCCGGGCAGCTGTGGCGCCACGAGCACCGGATCGGGGAATTCCCGCAGGTCAGGCCGGTTGAAGGGCACGAGGCTGCGCAGCACCTCCCCGGGGGAAAGCAAGCGCTCCGGGGAAAGCGTGCGCCGGAAAACCTCCCGAATATCATCGGGCAGCGAATCGTCGCGCGCTAGCGCCTCGAGGGTGGTCTCATCCGCCTGGGCGCCCTCGAGCAGGGTCGCCAGGAACAGCACCAGGTCCGCGGCTTCGGCGTTATTGAGGCTGGCCGGATCGTATTCATCCGTGCGCGCACCGGCCAGAGCTGCGTCAATGCCGATGCCGTCCAGGTACACATCCCCGGCATCGCCCACCCGCACCCGCGAGGGCGTAATACGCAAATGCCGCATACCGCGCCCGGAAACCTGGGTGAGAATCGCGGCGAGCTCGCACACCACTGCCTTGGCCTGCTCGGGCGCGAAACCCTCCCCGTGCACGTAACCGGTGAGCGAGGTGCCCAACGGAATCTCGCTCACCACGAAATTTTCGCCGACGGAGAGCGTGCGCACGATATGTGCGTCGTCGAGCAGCCCGGTGCGCCGCGCCGCATCCAGCGCATCCGCCCGCGTGGGAATATCCCCGATGAGCAGCACCCGCACCGCGGTGCCGAGCGCGTCATCCACGGCGTACCACTGCTCGGTACCCGCAATATCGAGTTGCTCCTCGTACAAATTCTCCAGGCGGTAGCGACCGGCGAGAGTCATGCCCCTGGTTCCGATGGCGCTCACAGTTCCTCCTTGCCGTGCCTCGCGGCCACATTACTCCTATGGTATTTCGTGTTCCTCGCGCAGTTTATCGACGGCGCGCGGCCCGGCTTCTTCCGCCGCGCTAGCCTCACGTAAATTGTGGAGATGTTTTTCAGGGTCGACGCCGCCCGAACGCCGCCCGCTTCGCAGGCTGCGTGCGATCCCACCGAGCAAGAGCACCCCGAGGAGCATGCCAATAATATATGTCCCCGTGGTTTCCCAGCCGGCGCGCACCCGCACATTAATATCCTGCACCACGCCAATCGCGGTGCCCACCGGGTCGGTCACCGCGGCCGTCACCGTGACATTCCCCGAGCCGGAAGCCTGCACCGGCACCGCCACCGTGACGGAGGTGGCCGGCGGGATCGTTGCCGCAACGGGATCGGAGGGCACAATGCGGAAATCTTCGGCGCGCAATTCCACCACCGCGCCCACCGGAACGGGCAGCGAATTATGCACGTGCACGGGCAAATCCGCGTTTTCCGAAATGATGTTAATCGTGGAGGAGGGCTGCACCGTGACGGCACCGGCCATCTCCTCGGCGAGCTGCGTGAGCTGCGCGGATAGCTCCTCACGCTGCGCGTGGTGGTCGCGGAGCGCCACCCCCGCCAGTTGCGCGGCGTGATGGGTGACCGGCCCGGTGATACTAGCGGGTGCCGGGGTAAGAGCAGCGGTGGTGGAAATTGTGGTGACATGAGCATCACCGCGGGCCAGCATTGCCGCGGAAATCTCCCCGGGCAGTACGCGCTCCTCGGGAAGCTGGGCACACCCGGCCGCGGGCGCGTCAAGAAGATCCCCGGCCGCGGTGGGTGCCAACCACGGCGCACTCGTGAGCGCCCCGAGCGCGGCCCCGATATCGCGATCCGGCAGCGCCCCGCTTTCCGGCCGATCCACCAGCACTACCTGGGCGCGCGGCGCGGCGGGAAGCTCCCGGTAGGTGGCAGCGGAAAGCGCGAGGGCCGTTTGGCGGGCATCGATGGCGGAGAGCCGGCTCCCGGCGGCTTCCGGCAAACCTTCCCCACCCCCGGAGGCCAGCACATTTGCCTCGTCTGAACTGGGTAAATATCCCTGCACCAGGGCGGAGAGCACGCCGTCCGCGCGCAGCGCCGCGGCTTCATCCGCATCGGCGGTTTCGTTTGCATCGCCCGCGGCACTCGCCCCTGAATCCTCCGCATCACCGCGAGCCTCGCTGAGCGAACACGTATCACTTCCGTCCGCGGCGAGCGGAATATTCACCCGCCCGCTCGGACTGAGCCAGGAGGCGTGCGTGGCATCCACATCGGTGGTGATGAGCGCCGCGGCCCCCGCATCGCGCAACGCCCGCGCGGTGACCCGATCCACTCCCAGCGCCGTGACCGCAATATCGGACCGCGCCGCGAATCCGGAAGTCTGCGCCGCCTGCACCGCGTCCTGCCGCGCCAGGGCGAGCTTATCTGCACGCCCCGCATGGGTGAGGGCCGCGGCATCCACGTCCGCCCCCAAACCGAAGAACACGCTGGTCCCGGCCGCGGACGCAAAAGTTTGCAACGCGGCCCGCTCCGGATCACCCGCGATGAGCAACGGATCGACCGCGGCACTCACCCCCGGGTGCGCAAAATAGTTCAAAGTCTGCAAGCGGTGGGGCAACTGCCCGGCGCCCGCCGCGGAACCCGAAGGCGAAGAGGGAGCCGAAGCCGTGGGCGTTTTACTTGGGGCCGACGGCGCAGCTGGGGAACTCGCCCCCTGCGNCAATAAAACTACGGTCCGTGGCAGTTTCCCCGTCCACCACGGCACTCACCTGGACCCCGCGCGGCCCCCACTCGGCGGGAATCCGCTCCCGCGGAATCGAAAAGGTGACGCGGGTGGAGGTGCCCGGCGCAATATCCGCATCCGGGGTGAGGGTGTCATACAGGGCCAGGCCGGCGGGTTCCGCGCGCATGAAGCTGAGCACCGCGCTGCGCGAGGAGGGCACGTAGCGCTGGATATAGAGCGAGACCGAATTGAGATGGCGGGTTTCCGTGGTGGAATTCGTCACGGTGGCGGTGAGGGTGAGGGTGGCGTCCGCGCCGAGCACCGGGGCGCCCACGTCCACGATCTCAACGCTGGGTGCGGCGGCCGGGCGCGCGGGAAGAACCTGACCCGGAAGAGCGTGCACGGGCGAATGTTGCGCGGGAAGCGCCCGCGCGGGCTCTAGTTGCGCGGCTAAACCTTGCGCACCCGCCAACCCAACAGCACCCAGCGGCACCCAGGCCGCCACGGCCCCGGCAAGCGCGCCCCGCCACATCATTCCTCCCCCGCGAGAATCGCGCGGGCCGAGGCCACGATACGGCGTTCATTGGGATAGGCGAGGCGGGAGGCCACCCGATCCAGGCGCACCCATTCGGCCTTTTCCGCTTCGTGATCCGGGTCGTTATCAACGGTGATATGCCCGGACATCCCTTCCAATAAAAAGTGGTGCACAACTTTATGGACGCGGTGGTTGGTGCCGGAGAACCAGTAATCAATAGTGGCCAAATGCATGAGCACCCGCCCGGTAATCCCGGTTTCCTCCGCGATTTCCCGCACGGCGGCTTCTTCGGGTGTTTCATTACCTTCCAGGTGCCCCTTGGGCAGGCACCACTCCAGCCGCCCGCCGCGGTTGCGCCGCGCGATCACCGCCACGTAGGCCTTCCCGCCGCGCACCCCGATCACAATTCCCCCGGCACTCGTTTCGTTCACCACCGGAAGAGAGTGGCGCCGCGCAGAAGCCTGGTGCACGGCAGCGGCGCGCCTCCAGGATCTACGGCCCCCGAACTTGGAGGGCAACGGTGCTGACTTCGACATACCTCTAACACTACAACTAACGGTCAGGGCCCCCAGATGTGGCAACCTTTAAGGGTGACCACTTCTCAACAGACTCCGAAGACTCCAACAACGGACGATATGCCTCCGGGCCAGCGCCGCGCCCTCCTGCTCCTGGCAGGCCAGCGCGCCCTGGCGAATATCCCGGACGACATCTTGCAACTAGCTTCTATCTTCTCAGATCACGGCGAAGAATTGGCCCTCGTGGGCGGCCCGGTTCGCGATGCCTTCCTCGGCGCCCCCATTCACGACTTTGATCTCACCACCTCCGCCCGGCCGGAAACCACCGAAAAACTCCTCGCCCAGTGGGGAACCACCTGGGATATCGGGCGGGAATTTGGCACGGTGGGGGCGCGGCGCGGTGACGTCGTCGTCGAAGTAACAACGTACCGCTCTGATACGTACACCATCGGTTCGCGCAAACCCGATGTGGATTTTGGTGACAACCTCGAAGGTGACCTCACCCGACGCGATTTCACCGTGAACGCGATGGCGGTGCGCCTGCCCAGCCTCGAATTGGTGGATCCGTGCGGCGGGGTGGATGACCTCCTCGCCGGGCAGCTGCGCACGCCGGTGACCGCGGCGCAGTCCTTCGATGATGATCCGCTGCGGATCATGCGGGCCGCGCGTTTCGCCGCGCAGCTGCGTTTCGATGTGGCTCCCGATGTGCTGCGGGCCATGGCCGATTACGCCGAGCGCTTGGAGATCGTCTCCCAGGAACGCATCCGCGCCGAACTGGAACGCCTCATGACCGCGCCCGCCCCGCGCCGCGGCATTGAGCTGCTGGTGTACACCGGGGTGGCCGAGCGCGTGCTGCCGGAAATCGCGGCGCTCACCGATACCGTGGATGCCCAGCACCGCCACAAGGACGTGTACCAGCACACCCTCCAGGTGGTCGATAACGCGATTGCGCTGGAGGATGAGGAGGTGCCCGGCCCGGATCTCATCCTGCGCCTGGCCGCGCTGTTCCACGATATCGGCAAGCCGGCCACCCGCCGTTTCGAAAGCGACGGTTCGGTCACGTTCCGCCACCACGATGTGGTGGGCGCGAAAATGACGCGCGCGCGCATGCGTGAACTGCGTTTTGATAAAACGACGACGAAAAGCGTGGCGCGGCTGGTCGAGCTGCATCTGCGGGCTTTCGGATTTGGCGAACACGACTGGACCGATAGCGCGGTACGGCGGTTCGTGCGCGATGCCGGGGAGCTCCTCCCGCGCCTGCTGCGCCTCATCCGCGCCGATATCACCTCCCAGAACCGGCGGCGGGTGGCGCGCCTGCACGCCGCGAATGACGAACTGGAACGCCGCATTATCGAGCTGCGCGAACGCGAGGAACTCGAGGCGGTGCGCCCCGATATTGACGGCACCCGCATTATGGAGCTGCTCGGCCTTGAGCCTGGCCCGCAGGTGGGCAAAGCCCGCCAGTACCTCCTCTCCCTGCGCCTGGACGAAGGCCCGCTGGGTGTGGAGGAAGCCGAAAAGCGCCTGCTGGAATGGTGGGACGCCCAGTGAAACTCGTAGGCGATCTGCGCTCCCTGGCCCGCTCGCGGGGTTTCCTCAAGCTGCTCTCGGTCCGGCTCGTCACCCAGTGCGGGGACGGCATGTTCCAAATCGGCCTGGCCTCGCTTTTCTTCTTCAACCCGGCCGCGAGCGCGGATGTGCACGGGGTGGCGCTGTCCCTCGTGGTGCTGCTGCTGCCCTTCTCCCTGGTGGGGCCTTTTACCGGTCCCTTTATTGACCGGTGGCGCCGCCGCCAAATCTTGGTGTACGGCAACCAGATCCGGGCCGCCCTCACGGCGGCGCTGGTGGTGACCACGCTGGCGAATATTGTGTGGCTAACCTACGTGCTGGCCCTCGTGACCCTCGGGCTCAACCGGATTCTGCTGGCGTGCATGAGCGCGGGGCTGCCGAATGTGGTGGAGTCGCGCGAGCGGCTCCTGGTGGCGAATTCTCTGGTGCCGACCCTCGGGGGTGCTTCCACCGCGCTGGGCGCGATTCTGGCGTTTTTCCTGCGGCTGGCCCTGCCCGAGGAGGAGATGCAAAAAGTGGGGGCGCTGGTGTGTGCGCTGGCGCTCTACCTGGGCGGATCGGGGGTGGCGAGCCTGCTGGGGCGCGACGAGCTAGGCCCGCATACCCGCCCGCGCGGTTCTTTCGGCACCGCGCTGCTGGCGGCGGCGCGCGATCTAGTGGCGGCGCTGCGCTACCTCATTGCCCGGCGCACCCCGGCCGCGGCCCTCACCACCATGTCCCTGCATCGTTTCGTATACGGGATGCAGCTCATCACCATCGTGCTGGCCGGCCGCAACCTCTACGCCGACCCCGCCAACGCCGACGCCGGCATCGCCTATTTCGGGATGCTGCTGGGCATGATGGTGCTCGGGCACGGGGTGTCGATTATCCTCACGCCTCTCGCCCACGAACGCATGAGCCCGAGCTGGTGGGTGGTATGCGCGCTGGTGGGCGGCACCGCCGGCCAGGCAATCATCGCGGCCACCACGAACCTGACCTGGGTGATGGCCGGGCTCTTTATTTTCGGGATTGGGGTGCAGGGCGCCAAAATCGCGGTGGATACCATCGTGCAATCCGATACCGCGGATGAGTTCCGCGGCCGCGCCTTCTCCATTTACGACGTGCTTTTCAATATTTCGGAATGCATCGCTGCCGGGGTGGCGATCCTGGTGCTGCCAACCATCGGGTGGTCGCGCGAAGTGCAGCTCGCCCTCATCGTGATGGTGTGGTGCGTGGCCGGCGCGTACGCGCTGTTCGTGCGCGCCAGCGGCGGGAGGCCCGCCCCGGTCACGCCCTAGCCGCGGCTGTTCCGCGCTAACTGCGGTGGTTCCGTTCTAGCTGCCGCGGTTTCGCCCGTGCCGCCGCGTTTGTGGTACGACGCCGCCACCGCGGCCCGCGTGCTCCTTTCCCCGCGGGGCGCGGGAATCCGTGCGGAGCGCGGAAAACTGGCAAGATAAAGACGTACACGACCCGGCGCGCATCCGCCACCGGGACTCCCACCAGGACGGAGGATCCTATGGCCGCCACTCGACCAGGTGATATTCCACGTGATCGCATTGCTCAGGCTATTAACACCCTGCCCACTCAGGTTGCGGGCTCCCGGGCGGGTAGCGATAGCGGCGGTGAGGAGAGCGCGGGAGGGGCGGCGTCGTCGGCCTTAGGGAAGGCAAGCGATGCGGAACATTCCGGTGGCGGCGACCAAGGCGGCTCTGGCAACTCGGAGGCCAGCCGCGGCGCGGATTCAAGTAGCGGCGGGGATTTCGGGGTGAAGCTGCTGCACGCGGCGGCGCTCCTCACCATCGTATGCGTGGGCCTCTACCTCATTCACGATTTTGTGGGGCCGGTGTTCCTGGCCCTCACCCTGGTGCTGACGGTGCGCCCGGTGCATCGCCTGCTGCTGCGCCATCACGTGCCGCGGTGGCTCTCCGGCACGTTGACCGTCTCCATTATTGTGGTGGTGCTCCTCGCGGTGGTGGGTTTGACGGCGTGGTCGCTGGCCGGGCTGCCGCGCACCCTCATGAGCTACGAAGATAAATTCACCCAGCTCTTCCAAGACACCATGACCTGGCTGGAAAGCCTGGGGCTGAGCACCGATCAGCTCAGCCAGCGCCTGGGCGACGTGCTCAATATGGACACGATTATTTCGCTGCTCAGCCAAGCATCCGGGGCGCTTATGAGCGTGGGCAGCCTCATGTTCGTGCTGGCGCTCGCGATTTTCTTTATCACGATTGACACTCTTTCCGTGCCGGCGCGTGCCCATATTGTGCGCGATCACGACCCGGATCTGTACCGCGCCCTGGCCTCCTTCGAGGGCCGGGTGCGCCAATACTGGCTGGTGGCCACGCTTTTCGGGTTGCTGGTCTCCACCCTCAATTATTTCGTGATGATGTGGCTGGGGATTCCGCTGGCGCTGGCCTGGGCGCTGTGGACCTTCGTCACCAATTACATTCCGAATATTGGTTTTATCCTTGGCGTGATCCCGCCGGCGCTCATGGGGCTGGTGGATAGCGGGCCGGCCACCGCGCTGTGGATTCTGGTGATTTTCACTTTCCTCAATGTCACGATTCAGGGCGTGCTGCAGCCGAAGATCGTGGGGGATGCGGTGGGCTTGTCCACCACCGTGACCTTCCTATCGCTCCTGTTCTGGGCGGTGGTGCTCGGGCCACTCGGAACTATTCTTGCTGTTCCGCTCACCCTGTTTGTCAAGGCGATTTTCGTGGATTCGTCGTCGCGTTCGCGCTGGGTGGAGGCTTTCCTGGTGCCCGAATCGAATGCGAAAACCCGGGCGGAACGCGGCATTTACGATCTTGATGAGCCGGTGCGGGAGATCTACCGGGATTTCACCTCGCGGGATTCCGAGGTGCGGACCAAGATGCGTGACCTGCGGAAGATTTCGCGGCGTCGTAAGAAAGGGATCCGCGGGTAGCTGCGGCTCCGGTGCCGCGCAATTGCGCTTCGGCGCGGGGCGGCGCGGTTCGACGCGGGGCGGCGGGCCGCAAGCGCCACGGGTAGCTTGGACCACGCGGGTTAGCCACGAGCGCGTGACCTGAGGCAGACTAGATACGCGGCGCGACCACGCGCCGGTAGGGAGTAACGATGGCTGGAACGCGAACGGGTCGGACACAGAAGGGGCGCGCACGCACGCAAGCGGGGCGCAATGCCGCTCCCGCGGGGCGCGCCGGTGCGCGTCAGACCGAGGCACGCCGGGGCGGAGGGCGGCAGGGCGGAATGCGGCAGGGCGGAACGCGCCGCAAGCGCTCGATATGGAACTACCCGCGCCGCGGCAAAGGGCCGATTCACCGCTGGATTCCCTCGTGGCGTTTCGTGCTCGGGCTCTTCTTCACCCTGGGCTTCGGCGGCCTGGTTGCCCTGGTGACCCTCTACATTTTCCTGCCCGTGCCCAGCCCCGATGACGTTGCGACCGCGGAAAAAACCACTCTCTACTACCGCGATGGCAGCACCGAATTGGGCAGCATGTACGAGGTGAACCGCACTCCGGTCCCTCTGGAAACCCTGCCGGATTACGTGGGGAATGCGGTGGTTGCTTCCGAAGACCGCACCTTCTACTCCAATTCCGGGATTGACCTGGGTGGCATCGCGCGCGCCGTCGTTAATAATATTCGCGGTGGGGCGCGGCAGGGCGGCTCCACCCTCACCCAGCAGTACGTCGAAAATTACTACCTGGGCACCACCACCGATTACATCGGCAAGGTGAAAGAAGCCGTGCTCGCGGTCAAGGTGGACCGCAATTCGTCCAAACAGGACATTCTGGAAAACTACCTCAATACCATTTACTTCGGGCGCGGGGCCTACGGGATTGAAAGCGCGGCCCAGAACTACTTCGGGATTCCCGCCGCGCAACTGAGCCTGGACCAGGCCGCGCTGCTCACCGCGGTTATTCCCGCGCCTTCCGCCTGGGATCCGGCGGTCGACCCGGAGCGGGCCGCGCAGCGCTTCGACCGGGTTATTAACCGCATGCTTGAGGACGGCTATATCACCGCCGAGCAGGCCGCGGCCGCCACCATGCCCGCGACCATCGACTACGTTGCCGCCAAACAATTCAGCGGCACGAACGGGTATCTTTTGGCCGCTGCTCAGCAGGAGCTCATCGCCACGGAGAAGTTCACCGAGGACAGCCTCAACCGGGGCGGCTATACGATTGTCACCACAATTGACCCGACCATGCAGCAGGCCGCGGTCGACGTCGTCAATGCGCTCCCCAAGGACCGCCCGGAGAATAATTACGTCGGGATGCTTTCCGCGGATCCTTCCACCGGCGGTATTTACGCGATGTACGCCGGTGCGGACTACCAGGAACGCCAGCGCAATACCGTCACCCAGGATCGCGCCCAGGCCGGATCGACCTTCAAGCCCTTCGGCGCGCTCGCGGCCCTCAAGCAGGGCAAATCCATCGACGGCACCTATTACAATTCCCCCGCGGAACTAAAAATTGGCGATATCACCATCAGTAATTTCGACGACGCCAATATGGGCACGATCAATATGCGCACCGCCACCGCGAACTCGGTGAATACCTACTACGCGCAGCTCAACGAGGAAGTGGGGCCGCGCAATACCCGCGCCGCCGCGATTGAAGCCGGGATCCCGGAAACTACGCCGGGCCTGGATAATTCCCTCACGAATGTGCTCGGCTCGGCCTCGCCCACCAATAAGGAGCTCACCCAGGCCTTCGCCGGTTTCGCGAACCGCGGGGTGAGTGTGCCCCTGCATCTGGTCAGCGAGGTGCGCGACGCGCAGGGCACCGTGGTGTACCGCGCGGATACCGCCGGCAAGCGGGTGCTCGATCAGCGCGTTGCCGATAATCTCAACGAGCTGCTCCAGGAGCCCACCGGCCCGCGCGGGACCGCGGATCGGGCCGGGCGCCTCGGCTTCCAGGTAGCCGGGAAAACCGGCACCTCCACGGATCTGAAATCCGCGTGGTTCGTGGGCTACAACCCGAAGATTATTACCACGGTCAATATGTTCCAGATCGGGCCGAACGGTGAGGAAGAATCGCTGGGCGGCTGGGGTGCCTACCCGTGGGGTATCGGCGGGAACGGCTACCCGGTGGATATGTGGGTGGACTTCATGAAGGCCGTGACGGGCGAGATGGATCTGCCGAAGTTCCCCGAACCGGAACTGATTGGGGACAAGCGCCCCAGTTACCGCCCCACGCGCCCCGAACCGGTGGAAGAAGTAACGACGACGCCAGAACCGAGCGCGGAGCCCACCGAGCAGCCAGCGCCGGCCACCCAGGAGCCGGAGCCCGAACCGAGCGCAACAGTGCCCCCGGAGCTGCAGCCCACCCGGATGCCCGCCCCGCCCACGGAAACCATCCCGCTGCCCACCGAGCCGGCCGAACGCGAGCGCGTTCCCGGCGCGGTTGGTTAGGAGCGGGCTAGTGGGTTCCCGGAGCGGGCTAGTGGGCTAGTTCGCTCCGCACTCTCGAAGTGTGAGCCACCCGCGTTTTAGACTGGATCCATGAAGATCTATCCCTTCTGGGCGCGGGAAAGCGCCCCGGTATCTACCACCTCGGGGCCGGCCACGGTGGCGCAATGGGGCTGGTCCGCGAACTCGGAAGAGGAAGCGCACAAAGTCGCGTGGGCGCGGCTGCATCGCCTTGTTGATCGCATTGCCGAACTCGGTCATTTTCCCCGCGAACGCCAAGCCCGCGCGGAATACTACCCGGGCACCCCGCTGCGCGAAGAAATCCTCGCCGTGCTCAGTGAAACAAACGGCACCCCCACCTGCGCGATCACCCGGAACCGCTACGGAGCCGAAGTCCTCAACACCGCCGATATCCTCATCGCGGACGTGGACGTTCCCGAATTAGAAGAAGCGGCCCGCGCCCGCGGCCGTAACCGGGCTGGCGGAAGGTCGGCCGGCTCCAGCAAACCCGGCTTTTTCGCTCGGCTTTTCGGTTTCGGCGCGAAGAAGCAGAAGCGGCCCACCGGATCGGCTTTTGATCCCGCACCGGAACCGGCATCGACTACCGCATTGCCCGCAGCACCTGATCCCGCCTCCATCCCGGGGCTCATCACCGAAACGGCGCCGGTACGCCAGTACATGATCGAAGCCGAGCTCATCGCCTTTGACCGCATCGAACACTTCGCGCGCCTCAATGCGGCCTGGCCGATTTTCGTTTACCGCACCTTCAAAGGCTTCCGCGTCATCGTGGCGGTGGAGGGCATCGCCGCGGACTCCGGGGAAGCGCAGATGATCCTCAACCAGCTCGGTTCCGACCCGCTCTATATGCGCCTGTGCCGGGTGTACGAATCCTACCGGGCGCGCCTGACCGCCAAACCCTGGCGAGTCGGGATGGCGGCGCCGGCCGTGCGCTGGCCCGAGTACGATGCGTCGTCGGCGCTATGCGATCCGGTTGCGCGCGAGAAAATGCAACGATGGTTGGAACAGTACGACGACGCCCGCGCCGGCCACGCCACCACGCGCTTCCTTGCTGCGTTCGGGCCCGCTCCTACCGGGCGTGCCGCCCAGGTGGTGGAGCTGCACGCGCGTGTGACCGGAGCGGAGTCCGGCCTACCGCTGGCCTAAAGCTGGTTCACCGGGTGCCCCAAGTTGGGCCTGCCGCGTGCCTGCGGCCTACCTGAACGGTGACCTAAAGCTGGAGGGTGCCCGCCCACTGGTTGGCCACGGTATCGAGGTAGCCGAGGTGGTCGTCGAAGAGGCCGGCGTACCTTTCGGTCATCTCCAGGGTGATGGTTCCCACCAGTTCCGTCCACGCGCGGATTACGGAGACGATGAGGCCGTCGGGCAGTTCGCCCAGTTCCGCGTCGAGGGAGCCGAAGGTCATGCGGATCCGCCACAGGTCCACCCCGAGCGCGCGGGTTTCCGGGCCGGTCAGGGCCTTATTGCGCCCGCCTTTCGCGATGCGAGCCAATTCGAGGGGCACGCGCAGGGCAGCGGCCGTGGTCATTTCCGGATTGGAAAAATCAATGGCGCTGGCACCGTAAATAAGGGAGAAGCGATTCGGGTAATCGAGGGCCCAGGTGTGGGCGGCGCGCCAGGCCGCCACCCAGCGTTCCCGCCCCGATATTTTCTGGTCTGCTGCCCGGCGCATCGCCCCGGCCAGGTCGCGGTAGGATTCGGCCGCCAGCGCGGTGAGGAGTTCTTCGCGGGAGCGCACGTGGCGGTAGGGAGCACCCGGGGAAAGCTCAAGGGAACGAGCAATCGCGCGCATGGAAAGCTGTTCGGCACCGGCGCGGTCAAGCTGCGCGCGGGCCGCATCCAGCAGCTTTTCCCGCGTGGTGGGTGCTTCACCTTCACTCATAGCCCGCTCCTATGCTTGTGCCCGGTAGGCCGCCTCAATCGCGGTGGAGCGACCTGGGGAGCGACCTAGAGAAAGTCTACCGGTCACCTCCCGGTTTCGGCCGGGATTCTCACGGAAATACGGGCGAAAAGGCGTGGGCCGCTCCATATTTAACCATCTGGAAAACAGTGCCCGTACCGGCTAGACTGAGGGACTGACCTATCTGTTCGCGGGCGTAAGCATGCGAACGGGCGGGTCAACGCATAACCCTTCTGCCGCGGACGGACCGCGGCCGTTTAGACCAGAGGAGGTGGGTAGACATGCGTGAATACGAGATGATGATCATCCTTTCTCCGAACGTTGACGAACGTAATCTGTCGACCAACGTTCAGAAGCTGCTCCAGGTTGTCCCCAATGAGGGCGGCGAACTGGAAAAGGTCGATATTTGGGGCCGCCGGAAGCTTGCTTATGACATTAACAAGCACTCGGAGGGCATTTACGTCGTCGTCGATATGAAGGCGACTCCCGCAACCGCCAGCGAACTTGACCGCCAGCTCAGCCTCAATGAGGATGTGCTCCGCATCAAGCTCCTGCGTCGCGACGAAAAGTAAACGTACCACCAGCGTAAGAACCGAATCTGAGAAAACAACGGGGTAAAAGGAGCGATTATGGCAAACGAACCGGTCATTACGATCGTCGGTAACCTCACCGCCGATCCGGAAATGCGTTTCACGTCAGGTGGTGTGGCGGTCGCGAGCTTCACGGTTGCTTCCACCCCGCGCAAGCGCAATGCCCAAACTGACCAGTGGGAAGATGGCGAGCCAATGTTCGTGCGGTGCTCGGCGTGGCGTGACTACGCGGAGAATGTCGCCGAATCGCTGTCCAAGGGCATGCGCGTGCTGGTAACGGGCCGGCTCACGGTCAATCGTTACCAGACCCAGAACGGGGAACAGCGCGAAGGTCTGGAACTTCAGGTTGATGAAATTGGGCCCTCGCTGCGTTACGCGAAGGCTCAGGTTACGAAAACCAGCGGCGGCGGTAATTACAACCGCGGCAACCAGGGTGGCTACGGCCAGAACCCGGGCGGGCAGGGCGCGCCAGGCGGCCAGGGCGGGCAGGGCTCCTACGGGGGTCAGGCCAGCTACAACGCTCCGCAGGGCGGCTCGGCTTACGATCCGTGGAGCCAGCAGCCGCAAGCCCCGCAGGGCGGTTCCGCTTTCGACGATATGCCCCCGTTCTAAATTTTCGTCTAGATTTACGTTCTAGATTTTCGGGACTACGCACACACCCATAAGTGACATTTTGGCTCGGGCAACCGCCCCGCACCGCGCCGCGCACTGTAACGCGCGGTATTCGCGGGAATTGCGCTAGGCACGAGTCGCAGCAACATTAGGAGAAAACTATGGCGAAGGGACATCTTCGCAAGCCGTTGAAGCGGAAGACCGCTCCGGTGAAGGCCATCAAGGTCGGCAATATTGACTACAAGGACACCGCTACGCTGCGCAAGTTCATTTCGGACCGCGGCAAGATCCGCGCCCGCCGCGTGACCGGTGTGAACGTTCAGGAGCAGCGCAAGATCGCCAAGGCGATTAAGAACGCCCGTGAGATGGCTCTGCTTCCCTACTCGAGCAACGCTCGCTAAGGAGGCACATAATGAAGCTCATTCTTACGCACGACGTCGAACGCCTCGGCACCGCCGGTGATGTTGTCACCGTCAAGGACGGCTACGGCCGTAACTACCTGCTGCCGCGCGGCTACGCCACTCCGTGGACCAAGGGCGCCCAGAAGCAGATCGACCAGATGGCCGAAGCACGCCGCAAGCGCTCCATCACCGATCTGGAAGCCGCGCACGCGCTGCGCGATGCGCTCAACGAAGCCGTGGTGCAGGTGAAGAAGGCCGCCGGTGAAAACGGCCGCCTCTTCGGCGCGGTGACCTCCAAGGACATCGCCGAAGCCGCCACCGAAACCGTGGGCAAGCCGGTGGACAAGCGTTGGATCACGCTTGCCTCCCCGATCAAGTCCCTGGGCAGCTACACCGCTAAGGTGCGGGTGCATGAGGATGTCACGGCATCCCTCCAGGTGGATGTGCTGCGCGCACCCAAGAAGTAATAGTAAGTTAGCAGGCCGCGGATCCCTCGTGGACGGCACGGCTGATAGCTGATTGATAAAACGCGAAGGCGGGGGAGAACCTTTATGGTCTCCCCCGCCTTTATGCTGCCCGCGCTAGCTGCGGGGGCGCCGCACTAGCTCCCCAGCTGCACCCATTTTTCCCCGCGTACCCGCAGGTACATGGGCAGCGCCCGGGCGCTCATACACACCCCGGCATAGCCGATCCACAGCCAGATGAATCCCGTCTGCCCGGACGTCCATTCCAGCAGCCCGAGCACCATCGGCCCATACAGGGCGAGGGGGATAAACATCATCCACGCGAGGGTCTTAAGGTCGCCCGCGCCAATGAGCACGCCGTCGAGAATAAATGCCACTGAGGCGATGGGGAAAAATACCGCAATGACGAGGAGGCCCCAGAAAGCCAGCCAGCGCACGTCCCCTGCGGTGCTCATGATGCGCACGATCAGCGGCGAGGCGAGAACGGTAGCCGCGCCCAGCATCGCGCCGACGCTCATGCCGCGGCTCAGGCAGCGCCCGAGCACCGTTCGCAGGCGCGATTCGTCGCCGGCCCCGGAGGCTTGGCCCACGAGGATTTGCGCGGCCATGGCGAGGGCGTCCAGTCCGTAGGAAGCGAAATTCCAGATGGTCATGGTGATTTGGTTCGCGGCCAGCGCCTCGGTGCCGAGTTGGGTCGCCCCGGTTATTTGCAGCAGGATCAGCACGCGCAGCACCGCGGAACGCACGATGAGGGGAACGGAATCGTGGAGGGCGCGTAGCACCCCCACTCCACGCGGAGCGAGCGGCGCGTGGTGCTCGCGCGCATGATGTACGACGACGCCGGTAAGGACCACACCCATGACCGTTTGCGCCGCCGCCGTACCTATTCCGGCACCCGCCAGGCCCAGCCCGGCCGGGTAGATGAAAACGAAGTTGAGGGGGATATTGACGAGTGCCCCGAGCACCGAAACTTTGAAGGGTGTGGTGGTGTTCCCGAGCCCGCGCAGGGTTCCGGTGGCGGCCAGGACCACGAGCATGCCGGGCAGTCCCGCGGCGGAAAAACGCAGGTAGCGTGCACCTTCGGCGATAACGACTCCCTCGGCGCCGAACAGCGCGAGGATATGGGGTGCCCAGATGGCCAAGATCGCTCCGAGTAGCACGCCCAGCGTTCCGGCGAGCCACAGGCCGTCCATGCCCTGGGAGAGGGCGGCTTTCATGCGGCCGGCTCCCACGTAGCGGGCGGTGGCGGAGGTGGTGGCGTAGGCGAGGAAAATGCATAGCCCCACGAGGGTGGTGAGGATGGTGGAAGCGAGGGCGAGGCCGGCGAGCGGCCCGGTGCCCAGGTGGCCCACCATCACGGTATCCGTGGCGACAAGGAGAGGCTCGGCCAGCAGGGAGCCGAGGGAGGGCAGGGCCAGGCGCGCGATCTCACGGTCAATGGCGTGCTTGGTAGTGGGGGTGTTGCGGTCCCCAGCGGGGCCGTCAGGATGCTTCTCGGGTGTCGTCACGTCCGCTAGCTTAGCCGAGTCGTACCCGGGCGAGCCTACTTGAGGAAAGCCTCAACGTGAGTGACGTCACGTAGTTAAGATGTGGAGAACTTTCCCGAAGAATATCCACAGTTGTGGACAAACTTGGGGACGGGATGGCGGGGATTTCCCCCACTCCATCCACAGCTGTGGATGAATCTGGGCATAAATGGTGAACAATCCCCAAGCTATCCACAGTTTGTCCACTGGTTATGCACGGATCCACCGGCGTGTTTACACATCCGCACAGGAGAATTAACTTGAAATTCACCTCGTAAACGCGTTACGAAAGCCAGTGGAGATCTATCGCCGAGAAAGGGAAGCTATGTCCGTCGTCAATAACGGTGCGAAGATGCAGGGGTCATCTTTCGAACGTACCCCTCCCCAAAACCTCTCGGCGGAACAATCTGTTTTGGGTGGAATGCTGCTCTCCAAAGATGCCATTGCCGATGTGGTGACGGTGCTGACCGCCGATGATTTTTACCATCCCTCAAACGCCACGGTCTTCACGGTCATCCTGGAGCTTTTCGGGCGCGGGGAGCCGGCCGATGCCATTACCGTGGGTGCGGAGCTGAAGAAACGCGGGGATCTTGAGCGGATCGGCGGACTGCCATATCTGCACACCCTGGTTGCTTCGGTGCCCACGGCTGCGAATGCCGGTTATTACGCGAATATTGTGCGCGAACAATCCCAGCTGCGCGGATTGGTGGAAGTGGGTACCCGCATCGCCCAGCTCGGCTACACCACGGACGGCGCGGATGTTATGGGCCTCATTAATATGGCCCAATCGGAAGTGTTTTCCCTCGGGCAGTCGCGTGAGGCCACGGATTACGCCACGATGGCGGAAATCGTTCCTGGGCTTTTGGATGAGCTGGAGAAGAACGCGGAACGCGCGGGCAAATTAGAGGGCGTGGCCACCGGGTTCATTGACCTGGACGCCAAACTCAACGGCCTGCGTGCCGGCCAGATGATTATTGTGGCGGCCCGCCCGGGCGCTGGTAAGTCCACTCTTGCGATGGATTTTTGCCGGCAGGCAGCCATCCATGATCAGCAACCGGTGGTCTACTTCTCCTTGGAAATGAACCGCACGGAGCTGTCCATGCGTTTGCTCGCTGCTGAAGCGGGAGTTTTCCAAGACCGCATGATTAAAGGTGAGATGACGCAGCAGGATTGGGACAGAGTCGCTGGCGCCGTCGAACGTATTTCTACCGCGCCGCTTATTGTGGATGACTCGCCGAATCTCACCCTGCCGGAAATTCGCGCGAAATCGCGGCGTCTCAAGCAGCAGCACGATATTCAGATGATTGTGATCGACTACCTCCAGCTCTTGGCTTCGGCCGGGAAGGTTCCCGAATCGCGCCAGCAGGAAGTCTCGGAGTTTTCGCGTTCGATTAAGTTGCTCGCTAAGGAATTGGAAATTCCTATTATTGCGGTGGCGCAGCTCAACCGTGATTCGGAAAAGCGTAATGACAAGCGCCCCCAGGTGGCTGACCTGCGTGAATCAGGTTCGCTGGAGCAGGATGCCGACGTCGTCCTTCTTATCCACCGCGATGATATGTACCATCAGGATTCGGAGAAGGCCGGCCTGGCGGAAGTCATTATTGGCAAGCAGCGTTCCGGGCCTACCGGCACCGTAGAAGTGGCCTTCCAGGGCCATTACGCGCGTTTCGCGAACCTCGCGGATAACAACTAAATAAATGGATTGGTTGGCATGGTGTGCGGAGCGCTTTGAAATTTACTGAGTTGAGTTTCCTCGACTCGTGCAAAGCGCTCCGCACTACTTGAGGGGTTATGCTACATCGTCGCCCTTGTCCCTTTTCTTCCTCCGGAATATTCCGTCTGTTGCCAGGAAGAAAAACAGAGAGAACAGGGCGCCCAGCGCCATGCGCGCTTCTTTGATGATGAATCCAAAAGGTACGAGGATTGCTAGGAGCACATATCCAACCTTTTTCATACGCTCAAGAAATTCCATCAGTCAAAGCACCCTCTTTTAATGTCTGCGAATCCTGTCAGTTCGTCGATTACCGCCTTCATGGCTCCGCCTAGTGTTTCCATTGCTTCAAGGCTGAAACCGTGCTTACTGATGGTGCTCACTACTTTCCTTACGCCACCTGCGGCGTCAATAGCTTTTTTGAGTTTCATAATCTTGGCAGGGGCGACCAGTGTTGAGGCAATGGTCTTCGTGATTGCGAAGGTGCAAGACCAGAAGCTGCTTTTCGCGTTGTATAGATACCCCGGGTAGTTTTTCTCGACCCATGCAGTTATTGCAGGACTTCCTTGGAGAATCACTTCATCCGGAATGGACATAATGAGATTCAGACCATCTGTAAGCTCCTGCTCGTTGAAGGGAATATAGTTTTGTTCACTGACACTATGGGTAGTAGTTGAATTTGATAGTGTTTCCACTTTATCTTGTTCAGCTGCGTTTGCTGTAACTACTGTTGATAGAGACAAGGCTAATACGCACACGCCAACAATCGTGCTGCGGATAGTCTTAGTGACTTTCATTTCGTCTCCTTAGTATTGTGGAATCTGCGTTGATTCCGTTGGGGATGAAGTGATTCTTTTATCTCGCGGCAACTTAAGCGTATTTGGTGATCTTGTCTAGGCGATAGTCCTAGATTGTCTATATGGCTTTTTTATTGTGAAACAGTTACAATACGCGCTACCAATAATTTAGAAGATAAGCCGGAACAGCAAACATCCTTACACTACGGGGCACTTCCCCCGCGGGCGCCGGATGGATGCCGGCGCTGCTACGGTGGAAGTGCCCCGCGCGAGGAGCTGGTTTAGCTACGCCAACTCAAGGCTGTCCCGCACCGCGGCCAGCAGCCGGCAGACGCGCGCCTGCGGGAGCGGCTCGGAGGAGAGCTGGTTCTCCACGTAGGAGAAGGAGATTCCGGTGCCCGGGTCCGCGAAGGAAAGGCAGCCGCCGCGCCCGTTGTGCCCGAAGCTGCCGCGGGAGAGCATGGGTTCGCGCTGGCTGCCCAGCTGGAAGACCAGCCCGTAGCGGGAGGTCGAATCGCACAGGACTTCGTCGAAGCCTTCGGCGCGGGTGGCCGAGACCGCGGTAATGAGCTCGGCGTCGTAGCGCGCATAGCGCCCGTCGCAGAACATCGCGTAAAGGGTCGCCAAGGAGAGCGCATCGGCATGCCCGTTGATAGAAGGCATTTCCGCATCGAGGAAATGCGGGTCGGTAATGGCCGAATCGGT
Source organism: Actinotignum timonense (assembly GCF_900155575.1). Classification (GTDB taxonomy): domain Bacteria; phylum Actinomycetota; class Actinomycetes; order Actinomycetales; family Actinomycetaceae; genus Actinotignum; species Actinotignum timonense. Next base: position 755,189 of record NZ_LT706966.1, read on the forward strand.
ATCCTTCGGGGATTGGTAGGCGTAGGAGGTTGTGGAGTTCGGGTCGGCCTGGGCCTGGCGCAGCGCCCCGCCCCAGCCTTGGGTGCGCGGGCCCCAGAAATGCTTGGCGATGCGCGAGCGCTCGGATTCGGGGCAGCCGATCCACACGGAAAGGTTGAGGGGTGCGCGGAAGTTCTCTTCCAGGTAGTGCTTGGGGGTGAGGCCGGAAACTCGCCGTACCAGCTCCCCGGCCAGATAGCCCATGGAGAGCGCATGGTAGCCGTGTTTGGTGCCCGGCTCCCAGCGCGGAGCCTGGGCGGCGAGCTCGGAAGTAATAAGATCCCAATCGAAGAGCGCGCTCGCGGGCAGGATATGGTCAAAACCGGGCAGGCCGGCGGAGTGGCTGGCCAGCTGGCTCACCCGAATATCTTCCTTGCCGTTGGCAGCAAATTCGGGCCAGTACTCGGCCACGCGCGCGTCCGGATCAATGAGCCCGCGCGCCACGCAGTCCGCGAAGCAAATCCCGGTCAGGCCCTTCGTTTGCGAGAAAATAAGCTGCACCGCGTTATCCGGGTAGGGCGTACGCTCCGCGATCGGGTCTTCAACGACGGCGCCATCGGCCACGCCGCCCCCGGTATTTGCACCGGCGGGCGGGTTCCAGCCCCCGTAAATATTGACCACGGGTTCGCCGTGCCAGAGCACCGCGATTTGCCCGCCGCGATCCTGGTTGGTGGCGATGGAGGCGGCGAAAGCGTCCACCACCCGTGCGAATTCCGGGGCGTAGGAGCCGCGGATGGAATCGCGCGCCTGCGTGAATGTTGTCATGGATTCCTCCTTGAGTGCGCCGAGGGTACGGACTCTCCCTCGGCAAGGTCCATATACGGGTGCGCGCTGGCTAGCTGCTCACGCATCCGGGAAAAGTAATACTCCTGAAATTCCAGCGCTTCAATCCACAGGCGTTGCGCACTGCGGGTGGCGCAGCGGTAGTGGCGTTCACGCCCCAGGCGCGCCAGGTATCCGTCAATAAAATCGAGCTGCTCCGGCAGCGGCATGGCGTCCATATTGTGATACAGCAGGGTGTCGTGGATGCGGTAGACGCTGAAACGGTCCACGTTATCGCAGTCCCCGACCGAGCGCGCGAGCACGCTGGCCTCCGCCGGATATTCGCGCTGGCCGCGATATTCGGGGGAGTCTTCCGGATATTCGCTGCGGCCATCGGTATGCATAGCGATGCCTTGGCAGATCTCCACAACTTCCAGTTCCGGCATGCCCAGGCTTTCCAAAAAGGGGCGCACGATCCGCGCGCCGGCCCGCCCGTGATCTACCGGCCGCGCGGAATCAAATTTCCCGATGTCGTGCAGGAGGCAGGCAATTTCGAGGGTATCTACCGCCAGACCTTCGGACATCGCGACCCCGCGCCCGATGGCCGCGACCCGTAAACAGTGTTCATAGCGGTAGCGGCGGGCGCGCGCGCTGGCCGGGGCGCCTTCCAGGTGCTCGCGCAGGAACGCGAGGGCTGGGCGCAGGTACGGATTCGTTGTCACGTTTCTATTGTGGCACGCCGTGCCAGCTTCCTTCCGTACTTAAGTGTTACGACGACGCCGCTTACGCACTCGGCGCGCCACCACCCGCGCCAGGTAAATCCCCACCGCGCCTAATTCCCAGACGAGGGCTTTCGGGGTGGTGGCCGGCGCGAGGCTGGCCCCGCGCATCACGGGCGTGAACCCGAATTTCACCGCGAAGTACCGGGCCCGCGGAACGTGCTGCCAGGAGGTCACGATAACCGCGGCGATGGTGCCATCCGAGAGCAGGCCGGGAACCGGGTCTCGCCCGCGGAGCAGCGCGGCGCAATCTCCCATATTTTCTTCGGTGGTGCGCGAGTGGCTTTCCGCGATGAGCGCGCTGCGCGGCACCCCGCGGGCGGCGAGCCAGGCGGCCATAACTTGGGCTTCGCTGGGCACGCCGGGTGAGGCCCGCCCGCCCGAGCAGATGAGGGCGGGGTGTGCCCCGCGTGAGCGCGCGTAGCGATATTCGGCCAGGGCCCGCGCGAGGCGGCGTTTCAAACTCCCGCTGGGCAGGTAACCCAGGCGGGTGTGCACGATCCGGCCGCCCAGCACAATAATGACCGGGACGGCCGGATCGATGCCGGGCATGGCCTAGTCCTGATCCCGGTAAGCGCCCTGCCACACGGTGGCGAAGGGGGTATTGGCTTCCACGCGGGCCTTAATACCGGCGGTCACCATATCCTTGGCACGCTGCACGGCTTCGTGGATCTCCACGCCCTTGGCTAGTTCCGCGGTGATGGCGGCGGCCAGGGTGCAGCCGGCCCCCGAGACGCGTTCTTCACCGATCTTCGGGGCGCGGTAAACAGTGGCCTTTTCGCCATCCCAGAGCACATCCACGGCATCCGGGCCGGGGAAATCAATCCCGCCCTTGACCACCACGTTCTTCGGGCCGAGCTCACCGATACGCTTGGCGGCTTCGATGAGGTCATCTTCGGTTTCCAGCGCATCCAGGCCGGAGAGGGTGCGGGCCTCAAAATTATTCGGGGTGGTGACGGTGGCGAAGGGGAGGATCTTGGTGCGCAGCGCATTATCGGTATCCAGCGCCTGGCCCGGTTCCTGACCCTTGCAGATAAGAACCGGATCAACCACCACATTGTCCCATTCCTGGGAAGCGAGCCCGGCGCGCACCGCCTCAATGGTATCCGGGTGGCCGAGCATGCCGACCTTCGCGGTGCGAATATTCTGGGATCGCAGCGCGGCTTCCATCTGGGCGCTAATCACTTCCGGAGGGACGGGCACGAAGCGATGGTTCCAGTTATTATTCGGGTCGAATGACACGATACACGTGAGCGTGCCCATGCCGTACACCCCGAGCTGCTGGAAGGTTTTCAAATCAACTTGGAATCCAGCACCGCCGGTAGCTTCAGACCCGGCGATGGTGTATGCAAAATACATTCCGCTCCTTTTCCTTACGGGTTCCTGGCACGGTGACGTTCACCTGATATTGCGCCCCGATCCACCGGGGCGTGACCTGCCTTTCACCACTTCTATGCTAGCGAAGGGCTACGACATATTTTTTGGACGTTTTATGCGCTGGACACCAGCACCCCGGCATTAGCCCAGCTCAGCGGCTATTCCCCGTTGCGCCGGAAGGTATCGGGATGGCGCCCGGTGCGCCCGGCTTCGAAACGATCCATATTGTCGATCTCCTCGGCTTCTTCTTTGAGGAGAGTGAAATCGAGGCAGGCCAGGTTTTCAGCCAGGTGCGCGGCGGAGGACGCCCCGGGGAAGACGATCCTCCCGCGCGAGAGGTGCCAGAGCAATACCAGTTGGGCAACGGTGCATCCCTTAGCGGCCGCCAGCTCGGCAAGCACGGCGTCGTCGTTCACAGCGCCGCGCGCCAGCGGCGCCCACGCTTCCACGCGAATCCCGGTGTCGGTGCAGTACTGCGTGACCTCGGCGTTCTGGAAATAGGGGTGCGCTTCGATTTGATTGACCGCGGGCTGGATCTGCGCGGCGAAACGCAGCGCCTCGAGGTGGTGACGCTCGAAATTGGACACGCCAATTGCGCGGGCGCGCCCGTCGGCCACGAATTCCTCCATGACCTGGTACGCCTCCACGTAATCGCCGCTGAGCATGGGCCAGTGGATGAGGAAAAGATCAACGTAATCGGTGCCGAGCTCCGCGAGCGAGCGCGCGAACGTTTCCCGCACGGCGCGCGGGGCGTGGTTGGGATTATCGAGTTTCGTGACGAGGAAAATTTCTTCGCGCTCCACGCCGGATTCCGCGATTGCCCGGCCGACCGCGGCTTCGTTGCCGTACATTTGCGCGGTGTCGATATGCCGGTAGCCCATGGCGAGCGCCTCGCGCACGGACCGGCGCGCGGTGGTGTCGTCCATGCGGTAGGTGCCGATGCCCAGTTGCGGAATCCAGTGGCCGGAATTGAGGGGAAGAAGCGGGATTGTTGCCATGGCTCTATTCTTGCAGAAGGTACGACGGCGCAGCTGTGGCACGTGCGCGTGTGGCCGTGCAGGTGGCTCTACAGCAGTTCCCAGGTAGCATGTGGATCGCGCGGGGATTTGCCATTCCAGCGGAGCACACCGGCATCTCGCAACAGGTTGAGGTGGCGGAGCACGGTGGGGCGGGCAAGGTCCACAAGCTCGGTGATTTGCCCGGTTCCCAGCGGTTGCTGAGCCAGGCGCAAGGCGTCGAGAATCGCGCGGCCGCTCGGCCCGATTTGCCGCATGATTTCTTCTGGAATTGCGTTGCTGGCCAGCAGGGTGAGGTGTACGGCCTCGGATAATTGCACGTAAAGCGGTTCGGCCAGCCCGGCCCGGCGGGTTTCTTCGAAAATACGCCGGATGCCTTCGCCCAGCTCCTGAGTGATACCCATATCGAAGAAAACTCGGGCAATGCGCGGATTGCGGGCCTTGCGGCCAATTTTTTCCGGATGGGAAATATCAACCAGACCGGGAAAACGCCCGGGGCTGGTGAATTCAATCCGGTTCGGAAAAATCTCCACTCGAATATGGTCGCCCGCGATTCCATAGGAGCGGTGGACCACGGCATTGACCAGGCCTTCCAGCCATGCCTCACGCGGAATAATCGGCACATCGGCAAATGTGCCCGCATCGGTGAGTCGGCGGTGCCCCGGCAGGAATTCTTCAATAATGCGGCTGGCTTCCGTAATTTGCTGCGGGAGGGAGCCGCCTATCCGAATATCTTTCCCGGCTTCTACGTTCTGGAAACGCCCGGCGCCGCGCTCGTTATCGGAATATTTGACCACCCGCACGTAGGCGTTCGGAAAAACCTGCTGCGGATTTTTTGCGAAAAGAAGGTAGCCGGCTACCCGAAGCTGGCCATCACGATCAATGAGGTCGCGGGCGCGTAGCGCATTGGTTCCCGAGGATGAGCTGAGGAGGGCGCGGTAAGTTTCCAATTGTTCTTCGTCGAGATCATCCAGCTCTCCGCCGGGAACGGGAGCGCCATCAAAGCCAACGAAACCACGATCCCATTCAAGCTCCTGGCGTTGCCGGAAAGTGAGTTTTCGTGTCTCGTCCCCGATTCGTTGGAAACAATCACCCTTATTAGTTTCGTGAACATCGCGGCTAGGAGGAACGCTTAGGAGCATTATCCATCCGCCCTCGATAGCTATGTCATCAATAACAATCCGGACCCGCGGATTGGTAAAGTCGATGGCTACCTGCCGGATCGCATTAGCGGCTTTATCGGAAACCGGCGCCAGAGATCCGTTGTGGAGACCGACGGCGATAACGCCGCCCTCCGCATTCGCCATGCCAACGATAGTTTCCGCAAGATCCTTGGGCTGAATGGATCCGCTTTTTCGTTCGTACCACTGGTCTTCTGGCAAACGAAGGAGCTCTTCCACGGCTTCATGAACCGGAAGAGTGAGAAGGCTTTCCATACTCCGCTGCAGCATGCATCTACTCTAACATTGTTAGAGTAGCTTTAGAGTAGCTTCGGGAGACCCCGAGAAAACGTTGCTATGGCGCGGATTTCTACTCTCACCCCGGATGTTAGAGTACTTTAGAGTAGATGTGAGAGTAGCGCGAATAGTTACTGGGAAGCCACCCGGCGCCCGGGTGGCTTAGCCACAGCTCAGAGCGAGTCGATGGCATTTTTGGCGGTGACCAAATCCGCGCCGGTGCGCTCGCGGTAAGCCTTGATGGCCTCGACCGTGCGCCCGCTGGCGGCCAAAGCGCGTTCTTCAGCGCTGACCCCGTAGTCAGCTGCGGCGTCGTCGCCCGAAATAGTGCCCAACCGCGCCCGCAACTGCGCGATAACCGCGTGCAGGCGTTTATTTTCCTTTCGCAAGCGCTCAATTTCCGCAGCCTGATCGAACCACTTACCCACAGTTCCTCCTTGAACGTGCCGCCTTCGCATTTGCCGTACATATTTATTATTCCATTTTCGCAGCGGATGCAGCCTAGCAGAAATGAGAGCTACCGTACAGCCGGCGAGAACGGCCCCTCGCTCGGGTAATCTTCACGGTATGAGCGCGGTTACCTATCGTTTTCAGGGTTATACATTCATCGAGCACCGCATCCAGGTGCCCCTTGATTATTTTGGTGCGTTCACTCAGCTGGCCCCGGACGATACCATCGCCCACGTTCCCGCTACCATCACGGTGTTCGCGCGGGAAATTGTGCGGGCTGGCCGTGAGGATGCGCCGCGGCTGGTGTATCTGGAAGGCGGGCCAGGCCACGCGGCACCGCGCCCGGCGGGGCTGAGCGGCTGGCAGGATCTGCTGCTCAACCACTATCGCCTCGTCCTGCTCGACGAACGCGGCACTGGAAATTCGTATCCGCTCGATTCGCTCACTATTACCGCGGCCGGCAGTCCCGCCGCCCAGGCTGCGCTGCTGTCCTGTTTCCGCCAGGATTCTATTGTGAACGACGCCGAACACCTGCGCCGCCACCTCCAAGGCGATGAACCGTGGAGCGTGCTGGGGCAAAGTTTCGGGGGTTTTGCCGCGGTATCCTATCTCTCCCACGCGCCCGCGGGGCTGCGCGAAGTCATGATCACCGGCGGGCTGCCCAGTTTGGATAGCGGCCCGCAAGCCGTATACCGGCAGACCTTCCCGCGCCTGGCCGCCCGGCACCGCGCCTACTTCGAGCGCTACCCGAATGACGAAGATACCGCCTGGTATATCGCCACCCACCTGGCGGACGTGGAAGAAATCCTGCCCACCGGGGAGCGCCTCACCCCGGCGCGGTTCCGCCAGCTCGGCCAGCGCCTCGGCTTCACCTACGGTTTCGAGCAGCTCCACTACCTACTCGAAGACCCGGTCTGGTCCTTCCGCGGGCAACGCCGGCTGCGCCCCGCCTTCCTCCAGCGGGTGGGCGAAGCGGTGTCCGCCGCGCGCGCCCCGCTCTATTTCGCGCTCCAAGAAGCCATATATGCGCAATCGGGCACCGGCCCGCTGGCCTGGGCCGCGCACCGGGTGCGCGGGGAATTCCCCGAATTTGCTATCCCCGCGCTCGCGATGGGCGGGGTCGGTGAAACTGATCTGCGCAAGGAAGGGCTGGGCTTCCGCTTCTCCGGGGAGAGCGTTTTCCCCTGGCAATTCGAGCAGGACCCGGCGTTGCTCCCGCTGCGCGGGGCCGCCAATGAGCTGGCCTTCCGCACCTCCTGGCACGATCTGTATCGCCCGGATGTGCTGGGCGGCAACCAGGTGCCGGTGGCCGCGTGGATTTTCCGCGAGGATATGTACGTGCCGGCCGATCTCTCCCTGGAAACCGCCGGGCGCATCCGCGGCCTGACCGCGCTGGTCAGCAATGACTACCAGCACGATGCGCTGGGCCGCGATCCGCATACCGTGATTGACGCGCTGCTCGAGGCCGTGCACCGGGAGCGGTAAGCGGTAGCGCTGGTGGCGCCGGCAGCTACTCGGTAATCCCCACCCCGCCGGTTTCCCGATTCATCCGAATCGCAAAAGCGCGCGCTTCTTCCAGGTCGATGCCGTTGAGGAGGTGGGCGCGGGCGGCGGCGTCGTCCTCCGCGCGCAAACGCGGCACCGAGCGCTTCGATCCGTTCCTCCCCACAAAATCGCGGTAAAACTCGCGCAGAATATCCATATCCGCCTCGACGTCGCCGGAGAGATAAAGGTGCTTCCACCACCCGTAAGTTTTGGTGCGCGAATCAATGAAGCCGAGGGTGATGGGCATGCGTCCGGCCAGGCCCATGCGGTAAAAACCGGATTTCCAGTACTGAACGTCCTTCCGGGTGCCTTCCGGGGCGAGCGCCACGCAGAATTCCTCGCTGCGTTCGGCCTGCTCCAGCAGCGACCCCACGATTCCGCTGGGGTGGTTGCGATCCACCGAAATTCCGCCGACGGCGCGCACGATCGCCCCCAGCACCGGGGCCTGCACTAGCGAATTTTTGACCAGGAATTTCATGGAGCGCCCGTAGCTCCAAAACGCGACAATATCGTAAATACCATCCCAATTAGAGGAATGCGGGGCGCCGATGAGGATCGTTTTTGGCGCGATGGGTTCGTGCACAAAGGTCCAACGGGAGCAGGCGCGGAAAATGCGCGCGGCGGCGCTACGGAATGCCATGGGGGTCCTTTCGCGGAGGGTGGCGTCTGGCCGGTATTGTACTCGCTTCTTGCGCGGGGCTTTTAAGTACGACGGCGCAGTACCGGCCCGCGCGCACCTCGGCAGCGCGGGCGCGGTGGCCACGGTGCCGGCACAGAAACCGCCCGCGGAATCAGCACCGGCCACGCGCCAAGCCCTAGATAAAGAAACGGAATTCGGGCGAGCCGGGTTCGACCTTGTGAATATCAATCCCGGAGCGGTCCATGCGATCCAGCAGGTCAGCCAGGTTTTCCGGGTGTTGAATATCGATACCCACCAGCGCCGGGCCGGTCTCGCGATTGGTTTTCTTCGTGTATTCGAAGTACACGATGTCTTCATCGGCCACGAGCACGCGGTCGAGGAATTCCTTGAGGGCCCCGGGTTTCTGGGCGAAGGTCACCAGGAAGTAGTGGCGCAGCCCCTCGTAGACCATGGAGCGTTCCAAAATATCGGCGTAGCGGGAGACGTCATTATTCCCACCCGAAATTACCGCGATGAGCGGGCGCGGAGTGGTGGCGGGAGCGGCGCCACTGCCGGAGAAGGCGGCGTCGTCGTTCCCATTAACGGCGCCGGTGCCCGCGCCCCCGGTACCGGTGCCCGCGGTGCCGGCACTAGCCCCCACGCGGGTTTCGACCAGGGTGTTCAGGCGCCCCACCGCGGCCGGGGCGAGCGCGCCGGAAGGCTCGGCAATAATGCCGTCCACCTGGTAGAGCTCAAGCATTTCGGTACACAGCGCGCCTTCGGGCACGGTGATGAAGCCGTCCACCAGGTCGCGCGCCGCGGCGTAGGTGAGGTCCCCCACGCGCGCCACCGCGGTGCCATCCGCGAAATTATCAACGGAATCCAGCGTGACCGGCCCGCCCGCGGCCAGCGCGGCCTGCATAGACGCAGCTCCGGTGGGCTCCACCCCGATCACGCGGGTGCGCGGATGGGTATTTTTCACCCAGATCGCGGTGCCGGCCAGCAGCCCGCCGCCGCCCACCGGCACCAGCACCGCCTCGGGTTCCAGCCCGCTTTGCTCCACGCACTGCTCGAAAGCTTCGGCGATCACGGTGCCCTGACCGGCGATAATCGGGGCGGCGTCGAAAGGATGCACAAAGGTCGCACCGTGCGCAGAGGCGTACGCCAGGGCGGCGCCGGCTGCGGCGTCGAACGTAGGCCCGCCAATAATCTGTTCCACCCACGCGCCCCCGATATCGCGGATCCGTTCGCGTTTCTGGCGCGGCGTGGTGGCGGGCAGGAAAATCTTGCCGTGAATCCGCAGGTGATTGCAGGCGTAAGCCACGCCCTGCGCGTGATTGCCGGCCGATGCGCACACCACGCCGGCGGCGCGTTCCTTCTCCCCGAGCGCGTGAATCGCGTTGTATGCCCCGCGGACTTTATAGCTGCGCCCGACCTGCGTATCCTCGCGTTTGAGGTAAACGGGCCGGCCGAGGGCGGCGCTGAGGCGCTCGGATAGCTGCAGCGGGGTGCGGCGCACCGTGCCCGCGAGGGTGCGGGCGGCTGCGGCGATGAGCTCGGGTGAAGGTAATTCAGTCATCCTCCTATTGTGCCGGGATGCGGGCGCGATGGCGTGGCTGTTTCACCACGTGGGTGCGCGCGTCTACGATGGAAGCATGATGGAACCCGGCCACGGCTCTGGCATCGACGCGGATGCCGATTTCGAATTCGAACGCAAATTCCTGGTGCGCGAACTGCCCGACGACGTCGCCGAGCACGCCTCCACCCAGGTCATCATCCAGGCTTACACTTTCGCGCAGGACGGCTACGCGGTGCGGGTGCGGGTACGTTTCCCCGATGCTTTCGTACCTTTTGATGAGTTCGACGACGCCGCCGACTTCCGCGGTGGTTACGAACGGCGTGCGCTCGCGCGGATGCTGGGGGCGGGATGCCCGGCGAGCGCCTCGGTGGCGGTGAAATCGCCGGTGGTCAGCGCGGAACGCTACGAGAAGGAAATGGAAATTGATACCGATGTGGCCGTACAGATTCTGCGGCGCTCGGTGGATCTGGTCCTCAAAAATCGTTTCTCCCTGTGGATCGATGAGGACGGCTGGGAATTCGATGCTTTTGGCGGGCAAAACGCGGGGTTGATTATCGCGGAAGTGGAGCGGCGCGCGCCGGTGGTGGACCTGAAAATTCCGGATTTTTGCGCCACCGAAGTTTCCGACGATCTGCGGTTCACCAATGACCATCTTTCCAAGGACCCGTGGATGCAATGGGGTGCGGCCTATATGGAGGAGCTGGATGCGCGCGGGCCGCATTTCCTGGATTTGCGCGCGCCTCAGCAGCGCGAACGCGAGGGCGAAGGGGCGTGAGCGCGCTATTTCCTGAGCGGAAGTAGCATTGCTTATTTCAGTTCCGGTATCGCGCACTGAAAACGAAGCCCACGGGGCATGTAGGCGTGGGCGCATGGTCGGAATATCGTTGAATTGCCGTTGAATGTGAGTAATGGCACGGCTGAGGGTGGCTCAAAACGCAAGCTTTGTTGCGCATGCGTTTAGACTTATACAAGTACTCACTCGTTGTTACATTAACGGACCTGTGTCGCCATATTGGCGTGCACACCACGGCATGCGTATCACTCAACCTGAGGTGAGCGGGTTGCTTGATCCTGCCGTTGAGGGGCGGCGTGCAAACGCCGCCCCTCTCAGCTTTCTACAAATAGAAGCTATGTAAAACTTGATCTAATGGGTTTTACAGCAGGGTTTGTTTTCCGAATAAAGACTCTAATACCATGTTGCGAGCCTTTTCTTTAACACTGCTATAAGAAGCGCCACTCTTCCCAACCCGTTGCGGATCCCACTCGGCCATTTCAATGATTGGCTTGAGGGTACCGATAAGTTCTTTGAGATTGTCTGGATTTCCGTAGAAATCAGTAGGGGAAAGAATCCATTCAAGGATTTGCTTTTTATTATCTACTTTGATGAGGGATTGGAGGCTGAATACCACGGGCATAAGATAACCCAATGGTGGAACTTCATACGGAACCTCTTCCCCGGAGAATAGTGTCTGGTTGTTTGTTTTGCTGGTTTTCTTCACTGCGGAAATACGTCCGAAAGCGCCGTTATTAGCGTTGTATGCTGATCGAAAACCCTTATAGATGAGATCGTAACAAGCTAAAACTTCGTTCACCATTTTTAGTGCGGACTTTAGGTATGTATCGACAATAGTGCGGCCTGTGCCATCCGGAGTTTTCTCGGTGGCGCCATCCGCTTCAATGAGCAAAGTGAATCTTTTTAGCGCTTCTGCCTTGTATGAGTAGGCGGTAGTTCCAGGTAGTGGGGATACTCCGTAGTTGGAAAGTGTAGGGATCACGCCTAGCGTGACCCAGGAAAGTGCGATTAAAAATCGGGGATCCAGGCGACCGTTGTCGTTCGTGCGCCAAGCGACTTCGCTGGTAATTTTCTCAGGAAGTTCGGTCTTGAGTACGTCAAAAACGCCCCTTTGATTTGCAACCGCCTCGGCGGCAAGCTGTGCGTTCTGATTTCTATTGGCGCATATGCCGGGAATCAGCTCATTAAAAACTGACGGACTATCCACGTTAGTGTCTAGATCTGAAGGGCTGATGATTTCAACCGGAATTAGTGCATCAAGAGTGGGTGTCGACGGCTCTGCTTTCAAAGCTTCAATCTCCGAGGAGTTGCGGTTCCAGCACTCTTTAAGGTCATGCCAAACTTTAACCTTGTTGATTTCTTTTTCGGGGATACCGGCTTCGGTCAATAACGCTATTCCAATTGCTAGAAGGTTATGTCCGCCATCAAGCACTCCCTCACGGTGGCGACATTTAAACTCTAACTGATAGCGACTCCGGTCGCGCTCGACGACTTCTCCGGCACCAATGAGTAAACCTTTTGAATAGAAAGGCATCATTGATGGGTTAGTCAGAAGAGTCTCGAGGATATCCTTGGTGATACTGTTTCGCTTCGAGTGTCGTGGGTTAGCTTCCAGACTTTCGTTCGTAATCAGTCCGATGAGACCGCGCATCTTTACGAATCCGGTGATTCGACGCAATACGCCGATGTGTGAATCTGCAACGTGTTCGATTTTAAGAACTACGGGGGTGTGAGGGGAGGACATCGTATTCACTTCCTTATGTTGAGGTATTAACAGAAATCCCGATGCGAAGAACTGATATGCGGTACGCATCGGAGTTTCCGAAGTTACCCTCGGAAGTCACGCAGGTTTCCACTGCGTTCGTCCACTATCCATCCGGATAGTTCAGCCCCGTTTCGAGATCCGGCCCATGAAATCTGGTAGACCTAATGTGGCCGGTAATGACTATCTTGAGGCATTAACGCCAAGAATGCAACACTCTATATTGTGATATGAAATACAAAATAGATCATTAGAGCTTGTGTGGGTGTTCGGATGGAGCTGCAAAGGTGGACGTATAGTCATCTCCCATGTCCGTCGGTGCGTTCCAGATATTTTCGAGCGGTGCAAGGCTCTTCAGATTCCTTTTCAACGCATATAGAGTTTGTTTTATGAGCGAAAGCAGCGATCGACAGTTCAGCGCAATCTACACGTCTGAGCCTCAGCTCACTCGAGCTTTGGCCGCGGAAATTCGCAATGCGCCACGAGTTGTAGAGCAGTATTTCTCGAAACTACTTAATTGCAATCTAGGTGAGCTTGTGGATGTTGGCTGTGAGAAGGAACAACGCGTTGATGTGAAGCTCACTTTTAAAAGCTCAACCGAAGAGATTAGCTTAGCTATTGAAGCCAAGATTGACCATTTCCTAAGCGAAGATCAGATCTCGCGCGAACGTGAAGTATGTAATTATTTGATATTGCTTGTGTTAGAGGAAAATGACGCTGTGGATTATAGGGACAAAGTCGATGGTGTTATTACATGGTCGGATATTCTCGGAAGGTTCACTGAACCGCGACTGTTGATTTCTGATGTGTACGCAATCCCCGCTCAGAAGGTCCAGGTTGAGCGAAAACTCCATGACGCATTAGAGGGGAGGAGGATTCCCGGATGGGAATTCAAGGTAGAGCGTGGAAATGCGGGGATGCCGGCGATAACGATCTACAGTCCGTTTCACAGTAATGGAAGTCAACTGTGCGGACAGATACAAGTTATCGGGCGCTCGATGCCGAAAGATCTTGATGATGTAAAGCTGGAGTTTTACGTGGGAACCAAAGTGTCTGAGACTGAAGAATGTTACCCAGATCCGGAATTGGGAATTGAGCCTCAGTGGGTCACAAACGCGAGAGTTTTGTATGACAGGGTTCTTGAAGGGGATCCGGGGAAGTTCGACCTCAAGGCTACTAATCACCACAGTTCATCTAAGAAAGGATTGGGCCCTAGGCGCCAACAGATTACCAAGAAGTATTTTCCTAATCATCCCTGGCTTGCCAGGGGGTATATTACCGACTCTTTGGGTGTAAGAAGCTATCCCCGGCCTATCGATGAAGTTCGAGAGCTTGCGGACGATGCAATACGGCTATTTACGAGCTGGTTCGCCGCGCTCGGGGAGAGTGCCTCACCTGAGTTGTAAACCCAGCTTTTATCAATAGTGTTGTCGCTGTCAGTAACGATAGGATTTTCCTTGCCAAGGATGGTCAAAAGTATTCTTTATGTTGATTGGCTTTGACGAGAAAAGTTCTGCTGCCCTGTTCCTCTATTGCTGTACCGGCACGAAACTCTCGCTCCCCTTGTCATAGCGGTACCGGGTGTTTTCCCCGTTCTGAATAAGTTCGACGGCGGTGGCGATGGCTTCGCGCGGGACGATGAACCATTCGCTCGGGTCGTAGTTTTTGCCCTCGTTATCGATTTGCGAGAGGGATACTTTTACGTCCGCGAAGATCTGGTGGAGCAGGTGCTCTAGTTTCGCGGCATTCACATCGTAGGTGACGTACGTGTCCACGATTTCGACGGGCGCCATGAGGTAGGTGGGTGATTGTTCCGCGCCTGCGATGCGCTTTTCTACCGGACCGCGCGAGAACCCAATCTTGTGGAGGTTGCGCAGGCTGGAGATTTGCGGGTCTGTGGAGAGTGAACGCAGCACATAGATCCACCCGGTTGGAGTTTCGTCCGGGTTCACTTCCTCGTCAGCTGCGGTAACGGTATCACTTCCTTGCTGAAGATCAAGGGCGGCTGATTGCGGTTCGACGATAATCCGCCCGTCTTTTCCGAGTGCGGTAGCTAGGGACTGCCGGTAGAGTGCAGATTCTGTGCCGTTTTCAAAGATGACACGGAGCCGTTGCCGGGTCCGGAGTTCGCCACCGGTGTGGTATTTCTGGTCAGCTCCTTGAGCGGCAACGAATCCCATCACTCCGCCGAGCACGAAGTAGAGCCCTTCTTGTACAGCACTGATGCCCGGGAAAGAACGTTGTTCGGCTGCGCCGGAACGCAGCTGGGCATGCTTAGCTTTGAAAAGCGGTTCGAACTGCTCGAAATCTTTGGCTTTTTCGCGTTTCGCAACTGATTCCGGCGTGGCGATAGTCCGCGGCGGCGCAGCGGGGAGCCGGGACACATCGGTGATGCCGTATCCGTCGTCCAGGAGGTTGAACTCATCGGAGGCCAGAACATCGTCGATGCTCTGCGGGGCTTCTTCGCGGGTGAGTAGCCCAAATTCAGTGTCGAGGTCCTTGAGCTTTTCGAGCTTTTCGGGATCGGCACGGATTCCCTCCAGGCGCGCGCCGAGTTTGCGCTCCCCAATAGCGCGGGTGTGGGGGTCAGGTTCGCGCCCTTCTTTGGCGCGGAAGTCCACGATTTCCAGGAAGGCGCGTTCTAGCCGGTCTTCGCTGGTGAAACGCCGCGGGGCGGGAGGTGCGTCAAGTAGCCCTTCGGTATCGGAGGCGAGGATCTTTGCGAATTCTGCTTCAAAATCGAAATCAGCCATTAGTTCTTGTCTCCCTGGGAAGCCTCGGCGCTTGCGGTACGTGCCGGCACCGGCACATCTTCGGCATGCTTACCACCGCTGCGCACTGCCGCGGGTTCGCTCTGCTCAGCCGCAGCCGCAGCTTCAACGGCCGCTTCGGCCGCGGCTTTCTCAGCATCATGCTTTGCTTTTTCGCGTTGCAGGATGAGCAGGCCTTCGGCGTACAGTTTCTCGGTGGGGTCGTCGCTGCGCACGTCCGGGCGGCGGCCATTGACCTTGACCCAGTCGGTGATTGCGGGCCACATCTCCAGTGCTTCTTCGGGCTTCAGGGTGATGCGGGTAGCGGCGATGGCATCTTGGATGATGCGCAGCACCGGGCTGGAGACCTGCTTGGACATCACTTCGAAGGCCTTCTGGAAGGGGTTGATGGATTCAATGAGGTCGATATTGATCTCATCAATATCCACAAACTTGTTCCCCGCTTCCACGAAACGCCGGTCGCCCACGGTCCGCACTTCGCCAGATTTAATCACGGAGGAGACCACCACGTGCTGGCGGATTTGCTCGACTTCTTTCTCAGTGATGTCTGGGTAGGTTTGGCGAATGATGCGCGGGATAAGCACCTTGTTAATGACTTCGGGTTCCGCAGCGCCGGCCGCGGCCCGCGCCACCTGGTCATCTTGGAGAATAGTGGCTTTGAGATCGTCAATATCGGTTGCGATGATCTGCTTTGCGCGCTTGGTAGACGGCTCCACCAGGCCCTTGACTTCCAGGGTGCCGGGATCTGGGGTTTCGTCGGTGTTGCGCTTGGCCCGGAAGTTGTAGTTCGGGGCAAGTACCTGTTCCATGAGCAGCGCCGCGGTGATGCCTTTCAGCACGTTATTGACGGAGAGTGTCACTTCGTTTTGGGTGGCATCCGGTTCGGCCAGCAGGTTGGTGAATTGTGCGTGGCTTTTCCCGGGGCTATCGCGGGTGACGCGCCCGATGATCTGGATGAGTTCGGTATGCGAAGCACGGTAACCAACCGTGAGGGCGTGTTCGGCGAAAGGCCAGTCGAAACCTTCTTTCGCCATCCCGAGCGCGATGATGATGTCAGCGGCGTCGCGATTTTTCGCGGCCACATCGGTCAAATACACTAGGGTCTTAGCGCGCGCTTTCTCATCGCTATCGTCCACGAGGTCCGCGACTCGCAGCACGGCACCGGTGTCACGTCGCCGCACGAAGATCATGCAGTCGTCCCCGGGGAAACGCGGTTCTACCTGCGCAACTTCTTCGGGCGAAAGCACTTCGCCAATAATATCGAGGATTTTCCCGACCTCTTCGTACTTATCCTTGGTGGATTCCCCGGAGTTCACGGAGGGGATATGCAGGATGGTTTTCTTGTCGAGGTCCAGCACTTCCGCGATGGCGTCGGTGTAACGGCCCTGGTAGAAGTGGTGGCCGATCCCCAGCGTTTTCAGGTACTGGTAGCCGTTGAGCTGGTCGTAATAGTTGAAGGTGACGGGCGTGAATTTCGCTTCGTCTTTCGGGTCAAGCACGGGCACGGAGTCCCCGCGGAAGTAGGAGCCGGTCATGGCGATGATATGCGCGTCGGACTGCTCCATAATGGCGTGCAGCACGGAGCCGAGCCGGTTGTTGTCTAGGTCTGCGGAGACGTGATGGAATTCGTCAATCGCGATCACGCAGCCGTTGAAATCCTCGGGTTTGGCCTGTTCAAAAGCGAAACGCAGGGTGGCGTGCGTGCAGACGAGCGTAGCATCCGGCCCTTCCAGGAAACGCAGGAATGCGGCGACTTTCGATTCGTTGCTGCCGGGTGTGCACAGGTTGTTCGCGGGTTTGACGTCCCAGTCCGCGAAGAAGCCGTAGGTGGTGAGGTCGGTGGGCGCGAAGGATGCGCCAATGGAGCGTTCGGGTACCGCCACGATGACCTTGCGCCGGCCCTGGTTGAAGAGCTTATCAAGCGCGATAAACATGAGCGCGCGCGATTTCCCGGAGGCGGGCGGCGCCTTGATGAGCAGGTACTGGGAGGCGCGCTGTTCATAGGCACGAGCCTGCATTTCCCGCATCCCGAGCTCATCGGTGGCAACCGATTTCCCGGTTTGCGCATAGGTCACGTCCACAACGTTTTCGGTGGCCACAGCTATTTCCCTTCTGCTTCGATCATCTGCTGATACTTCGCGAACAGCACCGCGAGGCGTTCCTCATCGGATGCGAACGGGGTGCTCTTGTAAAGTCTATCGACCGCTTCGTCAATTTTTCGTGCGCTTCGCGGAGGTTGCGTGGCATGAGGTCCGGGTCGTAGAGTTCCGCGAGTGTTTTTTCGCAGTGGTATTCGCGTACATCGAGTACGCGTAGCGCACGTTTCGTAAGTTCTTCTTTCGACGACGCCGACAACTCTGGCACGGGGAAAGTGTTATAAACCAAGGTATTCGAGTAACGGAAATCTGTTTTGAGTTTCCCACCGACTGCGCGTAGCCAGGCCATGTGCATTTTCGAGGTGAGCAAGGCGAACAGCCACGGCTCAGCATCGTAGATGGCGAAGGCTGCATCGGAGATGACAGTGTCAGGGCCCAGGTACCCGATAGGTGCGTATACCCGCCGTTCAGAAGAAACCCGCGGAACGATAATAGAGTCCGTGGGCTTGTAACGGATCTCATCGAAACTCCAGGGGATGCTAGCGAGTTTTTGCGTAGCTTTTCTTACGCTGGCTAATCGCATCTTGGCTACGCGCTCAAATCTACGCTTCACCTCAGGAATTGTGCTTGCCTTATCGTGATTATCTGTGGTGAACCAGAGACAAAAGCGGTCCTTCCCGTTGATGAATTCATCAGCACCGATAAAGCTTTTTACTGCATCGGACAATTGAGGGTAGCGGGACAGAATGTCTTCTGCCTCCCGCGGGGATAGAACAAGATTCCCTCCATCACGAGGTAACGACCCTAGTGTCATTGGCGGGAGAAAACCGCACAGCGGCTCCCGGGTTTTTTGTCGAACAACGACGGATTGTCCCTCGACCAAATAAGGATTAATATTCGAGGCTGACACTTGGATATCGCCGGTGAGGAGGTATTTCTTTTCCTCACTTTTATTCCGCAAGCTAATAACAGCGACAGTTACTCCCGCATTATGCGACGCGTTATTCGTCCACTTAAATGAGGGGTATGCATACCCTATCTCGATGCCGCCGGTAAAGACGTGTGGGTAAAGCAACTCAACTTGGAGGCCTTGGAAAATGGAATTGGTGGTAACAAAAGCCAGCTTGGCCTTCGTTCCCTCGATATATCGCGAGCCTTTGATGAGCCACAAGCAGACGTAGTCCAGATCCTTGGGGTACTTGGGGGAGTCGAAGACGTATGTGAAGTCTTCTTTCTGTTCGGCGGTCTGTTTTTTGGATCCTACATAAGGTGGGTTTCCGATTAAATAAATTTCGTCGGTGCCGTTGTTGGGGCAGACCTCGTTCCAGTCGAGGCGGGTGGCGTTGCCGTGCACGATGTGCCCGGTTTCCTTCAGTGGCATCAGGGGAATATCTAGGCCGAACTTGGCTTTGAACTCCTGGTTCATCTGGTGCTTGGCGATCCAGAGCGAAAGGATGGCCATCTCCACGGAGATGTCGTCAATTTCGATGCCGTAGAAGTTCTCAATATTGATCACCGAGGAGCCGAAGCCCAGGGTGGCTGCGCCGAGCTTTTCTTCTTCGCCCATGCCGAGCAGGCCCCAGCGGCCCGCCGAGGAAAGGGAATCGATGCGGTCCAGGATCGCGTGTTCGAGCTTGCGCAATTCCTTATATGCGATAACTAAAAAGTTGCCGCTGCCGCTGGCCGGATCGAAAAGCTTGATTTTTGAAATTCTTGTGAGGAGTTTCTTGAGGCGCGGTACTGATTCGCAGGCTTTGTCATATTCGTTCCAGAGTTCATCCAGGAAAAGCGGTTTGATGGTTTTGAGGATATTGGGGACCGAGGTGTAGTGCTGGCCCAGGTTGGCGCGCTGGTCCTTATCTACCACCGCCTGGAACATGGAGCCGAAAATATCCGGGTTGATTTCTGACCAATCCAGGGTGCCGAGCTCCAGGAGCGAATCGCGCGCATGCTTGGTGAATTGGGGGACTGTCAAAGAGGCGGCGTCGTCGTTATTAATGCGGAAAAGGCGACCGTTGACGTAGGGGAAGCTCTGCAAGTAGACGGGTTTATCGGACGCGTTGGGAGTGTCCAGCGCGTGGAAAAGTGCGGTGAGGAATGCGGCGGTGTCGGAGCCGTCACGCTGAGTGTGCGAGCCGACCGCGCTGGTGAACTGGCCTTTTGCGAAGATGCCGGTATCCTCCGCGAAGAAGCAGAAGAGGAGGCGGGTGAAGAAGATGTTGAGGCTGTGGGGAGATTTGTCCTCATGGAAGAGGTTGGGGTTGGCGGCGAGGAGTTCGTCGTACACCTTGCTCATGTGTTCGGCGGCGCGGCGGTCCGCGTGGGTATCCGAGGAGAAGTGCTGTTTCTCCATATTCGCCCAGGGGAGGAAGAAGGTGAAATCGCTGGCGAGTTTGGCGAGGGGGATGCTGAGGGAATCACCGGTTTTGGTGTCAATCGCGGCGAGGGATTCGTAATTCGTGGCGATGACGAAGCGGGTATTGAAACGGAGCGCGGCATCACTGGTTTTCATTTCCTGTGCGGTGGCTATGAGGTCGCGGCTGGTTTCGGCCAGGTAGATCTTGTTTTTCCACACGATATCGCGATCCGGGTTCGCCGCGACGTTGAGCGAGCTGGCGGTGGTGGAACGCAGGCGGGTGACGCTGGATTTGGAGATGCCGTAAGCGAGGAGGAGGTCGAAGAAGAAATCGCGGGTGAAGGGCGCACGGGAGGTGAGTTTCTTGACGTTCTCCTCAATACTTTGGAGAGTGATGGCCACAGCCGGCTCCTTTCGCGGACGGGCCCGGGCGCGGCGCGGGTGCTGCGGCTCGGGCGGTACGCTCCTATCTTAGAGGGGGCTTGTGACAGAAATATCGTACGGCAGTGCTTTCGCGCAGCCAGTGGTTTTGGTAGGAGAGCATCTCGTTTGAAGTAGTTTTTCTGGACTATGGATTTTAACGGTTCCAGCCGGCGTGATCGCATGAAATTTCTGTTTGCAAATCGTAATTATCCACAGGGTGGTGGAAGGGGCTCGTGGCAACTTATCCACACGTGCACATGCTTACTGCTTGTGGATAACTTAGTTATGCCCTGAATAATGGGATCGAACAATCGTTTGACTTTAAATAGGGATTAAGGTCAAGATCGCATTAGTTCTCAGCGAATTTTATTTTTCTTAGTTCAGGAGGTTTGCTGAAAATGATTGACCGGGAAGTTGATTTTATGAGATCGCGATATATGCGATGTGAAAAATGTGAGCGGAAATGGAAAGCTTCGGATGAGTGGTTGGGGAAGTTCTTTAACTACCAAGAAGGCCAGTGCCCTGAATGTGGTGCCCGGCATCTAGAGGAGAATGTCCACTTGAGAGTTGATGGAGATCCTGAAGATGCTGCGCGTAACGTCAGCAAACTGACTTCTTTGTACTGGTACCACACGAGTACTCATCCGGACTGGCCCAAAAAGGTTTACGACCCTCGTGAGGAATGGTCTCCGGAATTTCGTGAAATCATGAGGCAAGAGCAGCCTGATGTTGGTTCGGTTGAGGAACAACAAGATGTTGCTTTGCACGTGGGAACATACGAAGCTGCAGTCCATAACATGATCCGCCGAATAGGGTTCCAGTGCGACGGTGGCAAGCAATTCTATCTTTATCGAGTGATGCTAAGCGAAGCAGCAAGTATAGCGGTGGATATACCGTTGGATCCCGCTCCCACCTTCGGGGATCTTAAATTTTCTTCTCAAGAGTTTCCGTCGAATGCGGACATACTTCGCTATGTTAATCTTCACGAAGATCCGGGTAGTGTGTCCCTGGCGTTACGACGTGAGGCGATCAGGTCGGTTGTGCGGTATGAAATTCCAATACGGACCGAGGTGGCTCCGTTGCTGGTAGAAGAAGTTGCAGATCGAATCGAGCGTGCTAAATGTGAACCCCTCCCGCAGAAACGGAAAGGGACCATATTCGATTGCTTGGGAATAGAACTCAATGCTGATTTTACGCCGTTGCAAAAAGTAAAAAAAGAAGTGTGCCGGAAGCTCGTGGAACTGTTTCCGCAGGCAATGCGTGAGCTAGGGGGAGCGGAGGCTATTAGAGCACTTTTCACTACTGAAGACGTGCAGGACTCGCTGTCGCAAATTTTTGCTCTTGTTCAGGTGATTAATTTCAGTAGAGCAGTTATGGAGAAGCTGGATGGCGGGAAAGAGGTTGTCATTTCCGATGATTAGCGGCTAAAAAGGCCACCCGCTTTTGGTGTGAAATGCGCGAGACATTACGTGTGGTAGGTCTTCTCAACCATGACATTGGAAGTTATAATATAACCATGGAAAGTCATACTAAGCAGCTTGTAACTATCGAGAATATTCGCAATCTCGCCGCTGTTGTCACCGATTCTGTCGGGGAGGTTCTTAACACGGGAATGTCTGGAGCATTGGCCGATTCTGAGGTTCGGTTGAGTGGACTTGCATACCCGAAATATCCGTACCTCTTTCCATTGTTAGCGCGAGCGCAACTCCGCGAATTTCTCGAAAATGCGGACCTACCGGAGGGGTGGCATGTCACAGGGCAGCCGCAGTTAATGGGGCAACTTATGCTGGAGAACCACGATTTGGGTCTTCTAGTGCGTGTACTCAAAGAATGCCCTGTTATGCCAGGAAAGGTTCCCGCCGCCGGGCACAATTTGGCGAGGCGGAGATCCTGGACTATTGAAGAACAAATGGAGTTAGATCTGCCGGGCAGTGAGGAAGTGTCGCGAACTGCGACGCCATACAGATTCCTCTATCTTTGGGATTATCGTGATATCGAAGATCGTCTCGGTGGTTTCGACTCCCGCTTGGTAATGACCAGCAAACCGGGGAAATACGGCGCTCCTGTTCCGTTGTTGTTGTCGATTCCAATTCCCACGGAACTTGCGGTGAACGAGGGTGAGGAGTGGCAGTACGCCAACGAAGATAACGGCTACGACTACTATGGAAGCAGTCAAGCGGTAATCCGGCAAACGGAGAATTAGGGTGCAGTCAACAGTAGACGGCTGGGTTCGAGCTGAGAGGCTTCGGGCTCTAAAAGACATCACGGGAGTAAATCAGCAGGAGCTAAGTGACCTGCTGGGCGTGAGCCAACCCTTTATCTCCAAGGTGCTCCGGAAAGAAAACGCATTCTCCGAAGAACTCGCGCTGCGGGCAGCGCAGAGCTTCCACGTGCCACTGTCTTTCTTCGCGGTAGAGGATTCCAAGTTCTCCAACGCAACCGCGACTTTCCGTAAATCCAGTACTGCCACGGTCACTGCTGAACGCAAGGTCAATCAGCTCGCGCGAGAAGTCAACCGCGCCTGGGATGCGCTATCGCGCGAATCTGGGTACCTTGATTTTCCCAGTACCGATCTGCTTGCCGCAGGTCTGGGTGTGGAAAATGCCGCTGAACAAACTCGTAAGGTTCTTGGGCTCAGTGCCACGGAGCCGATTCAGAATGTCACCCATATCCTCGGACTTCTCGGGGTTGCTGTGGTGTACCCCTTACTGGAGGATGCCGAAGACGCCGGGCACCTCGCGATTTCCTTGCCCAGTAGGGAAAATACTCGCCCTGCGATCAGTATTGTGCATCGTACGGAGGGTGCGCGCCAGCGCCTTACGCTCGCTCACGAACTTGGTCACCTTCTATTCGATCAGGGCCTTACTCAGCCGGTCCCTTCCACTCGCGCTCCGCAAGAACGCCGTGCCTACGATTTTGCGGGGGCGCTATTGCTTCCGGAATCCGTGGCCCGGGCACGTATTAATGAAACGACGCCGCTACGTAGCTTGCTAGATATCAGGCGAGAATACGGAATCAGTGTGGCAGCCACTGCCGTGCGTGCCCAGCGCCTTGGGATCATTACGCAGCACCGTTTCCGGAGCCTGCAGATTCAGCTGGCCAATGCCGGCTGGCGTAAGCGCGAGCCGGTGATTGTTCCTCCGGAAAAGCCTTCCTTGTTCAGGCAAGCGGCGGAGCGAGTATTCGGCAAGAAAGCTCTGGCTTTTAAGATGTCCGAAGCTTTGGGGCTCAAACCGGAATGGATTAACTCCTGGCTGCATCTCGATTCCGCTGCCGATTCTGCCGCCGATACCGCTACTACTGCTGCGGATCGCTTCGGCAATGCTGGCGAATCGCAGGTTATCCAGCTGCGCCGGAGATAATCGACGCCTGAAAGAAGGTCACTCTTCTTTTTTGTGTATCCGCTACTCGGCGCCCATCTCGCGAATTGCCTGGGCGATGACTTCGGGGTCTTCGTCGTAATCGCCCATGGCGTAGGAATCTGCCATGAGAGCATCGAGAGCTTCACGAGTTTGATGCCGCTGCTTTTCGCGATAGTTCAGAACATCGGAGAGCCAGAGCCGGCGATGGGTGGTGATTTTCCGGAACGGTATTGCGCCTTCCTCGCATAGCTTCACCACGGTCGGGCGGGTCGTATTCAACAGATAGGCCGCTTCCTGAGTGGAAATCTCCCTATCTCCATCCGTTTCTTCCTGCACGGCCATCGAAATCTGCGCTCGCAGCAGGGGCGGAACTTCTACAGCAATACCGTCAAAAACCAATTCGACCCTGCGCGCGTGAGCGAGGAGCTGACGGATTTGATCCATTGCCTCCAGATCTGCCTGGGTACATTTCTGATCGTTTGAAGTCGTCACATCACACCTCCTTTTCGTTTCTGGTGTAACCACCCTTGCCCGGATGGGCGGGTAAGGAAGACTGTATCTGTAAGCGGCAGCCGAAAAGTAGCCCACTCTTCGGCCGTGCCCGGAATCCTATGCTCCCTCTTGTGAAAAGCACCGGAGCACTTCCGCGGAGAAGCGCGGTGTGTGGATGGCTAGCTGTTTGAGGAATTCAACTGGTGTCAATCGTGGGCCGCGCCGCCCAGTACGTTTCGCGATATTTCCTATGGCCCCAAGGGTGGTGAACGGATTTTTCTCCCACAGTTCCAGCAGAAAATCATCCGGGTGTTGCGCAATGAGATTCTTTGGAAGAATCGCGGGCGGAAAGTCTTTGAGATTGAACGTTACGATCATATCTGAATTGCTACGGAGTGCACCCTCGATAACATGCGTATCGTTTGGATCAGGAGCATCTCCATAATTGCCTATTGATCCGGGAGGGAGTTCGATGCTCCCTCCCGGAAAGGCGTGGTGCATTCTTTTGAATAGATGCGATAAATACGCCGAGGTGGTCGAATCGTCGATTCCACGTTCCTTGTTGGAGCGTGAGATAGCTCCGGTTAATTCCTCTTCTATGCGATTTGACCAGGAGACGCGGTACACGCCCAGATATGCAGTCTCGAGAAGGGCCTCCCGCAGTAACGCAGGAAAGAGGACGCATGTATCCAGAAAAACCGCGCCCATTTAAAGGCCTTTGCGGATTCTACGGATTTCGGCTATCGCTGCCTCGATCTCCTCGGGAGTCTGGTCATAAAGACCCAACTCGTACGTCATATCCGAGATCTCGTCCAGCGCCTTCTTTGCCACCTGCCGCTGCTTTTCGCGATAATTCAGAACATCCGAGAGCCAGAGCCGGCGATGGGTGGTAATTTTCCGGAACGGTATTGCACCTTCTTCGCATAGCTTCACTACGGTTGGGCGGGTCATATTCAAAAGATCGGCAGCTTCCTGAGTGGAGATTTCCCTATCCCCATCCGGTTCCTCCTGCACGGCCATCGAAATCTGTGCGCGCAGCAGCGGCGGAATTTCGATAGTGACGCCGTCAAAGGTCAATCCAACCCTGCGTGACTTAGCGAGAAGCCGGCGGATTCGATCCATGATCTCCGGATCAATCTGCGCGATTTTGTCATCATGTGTAATCGTCACGTCACACCTCCTTTTCGTTTCTTTTGTTTCTAGTGTAGTGGGCCTCGCGCGGGGAGGGAAGAGTGCATTCCCGCGAAGTTGTGCCAAGCCGCTACGATAGGGCACATGGCTCAAGTTCCGGTGTCCGCTATTCATCCCGTTGCCCCTGACCACCTGGGCGCCGTCGCCCTTTTTAGTGCGCCGATTGACGTGCGAACGGCGCTGGAACGCGTGGAAGTGGACGGCCGGGCCCTCGATGTCCACCTGGATGAGCTCCCCGGCGGGCAGGTGTTCAATTTTCTGGCCAGTGGCGTGACGGTGTTGCTCACGCCCGTCTCCGGGCCGGCCGCGCTGGAGGGCGCCACCCCGCCGCACGCTTTTCACATTATGATGACGTTTTTCTCCGATATGGCGCGCTCCGGGGAGGACATGCCCGACCCGGTGAGCGACGAGTTCGCGGCGCGTCGTCGTACCTCCATGCACACGCTGCACCGGGTGTACACGGCCGTGATCCGCTCGCTCATGGGCGAGGAAGCCGCGGTGGGCGTGGCGCGCCCAGAGCTGGGCATCATCTACCCCGCCGATGTGGTGACCGGTTACCGGATCGACGCCGCAGACCCGTTCCTACTGTGGATTTACGTGCCGATGCGCGCCGGCGAGGTAGTGTCCGGACGCACCGTGGGACTGCCGCTTTTCGGGCACCTCGACCTCGAGGTGAAGGACAGTCACCGCCCGCGCGAGGCCGTGTACGAACTGCTCGCGAACACTGCCGGATATATTATTTCCGACGGCGCAACCCTCATGCCAGGGCAAACTCTGGGCACCGCCGCTGATGAGTCCATCGCCATCGCCCAGGGCCGCGACGGGGAGACCCCCACGCTGCGGTTGATTTACTAGTTTTCCCCGAAATAGGGTGCGATTCTGCGTACGAAATGGGGAGGTGCGGGATGGCGAACGTCGAAGATATTGCCGGGCGTATTCTTGAGCGCTGCGGGCGTATGACCACCATGAAATTGCAAAAACTTACCTTCTACTGCCAGGCCGCTTATCTCGGTGAAACTGGCCGGCCTCTTTTTGAAGGAGACTTTCAGGCCTGGGTGAATGGCCCGGTATCACCAGATCTCTTCGCTCAGCACCGGCGCAAGTTTTTCATTAACCCGGGCGAGCTGCACAGTCGGGGTGAAGGGCTTTCTGATCGGCAGCGGGGCGTTGTTGATGCCGTCTGCGCAAAATTGGGCGAGTTGAATCCAAACGAGTTGGTTGAGAAAACTCATCGCGAAGCTCCGTGGCGGGAAGCCCGCAAGTACTGTGATACTGAAACCCGCTCAACCGTGGTTATTCCTCGGGATGCTATTGAGGAGTACTACCGGGCCAATCCGGTTCTATAGGTAGTGACATAGGAAAAGGAGGGGCGGCAGCACCCCTCCTTTACTTATGGCTCCACGGGCGTTCGGGATTCCGAACGCGCAGGACGGGAGTGTGAATTAGTAAATCCAATCCCCGCTCTGGGTGAAGATGAAATCATCACCGGGATATTTGCTGAGCTTCACGCAGCCGATAATGAACTCCACCAGCGCCCAAATGCCGATAGTGGGGGGTGCGGACGGTTTCCTAGAGATTTTTAAGGAGAACGTTCAATGAGTAAGCGTACGTACACGAGAGAGCAGATCCGTAAAGCCCTCACCACCTACCAACGCACGCAATCGGTAACCGCCACAGTCCGTAAACTGGGCTACCCAGGCCGAGACACGCTCTACAAATGGATCCGGAATAGCAACGAGAAACCAGAGCAGAGAAAACCGAAGAAACACGCCCCTAACCAGAAAATATCAACGGACGTGAAAGTAACTGCCTGCAAGCGATTCCGCAGCGGGGAAAACGCCTACACTATCGCCCAGGATCTAGGAATCGTGAACTGCACAAACATCTATGCTTGGGTTAAAAAGTGGGATGCGGAAGGCAGTCTAGGACTCATGAACGAGAAAGAATGCGACCAGATCAAAGCGAAAACCCGCCACCAACTGGAAGCCCAGCTACCCCAAGACCCGGAAGAATTACGTGCTCTTGTAGCCGATTTAATCGTGCAGAAACGCGTCTTGAAAGCCCAGCTCGAGCTAGCAAAAAAAGGAAAAGCCCGCACAGGCGGGCGCAGTGAAGCGGTAGAGAAAACACGGGTAGCTAACCAGCTACGCTCTACCACGCCGCTAGCCATGGTCTTAGATACCTTGGATTTGCCGGCAAGCTCGTACTATTACACCGCTAAACAGCTAGAGCGGCCTGACAAGCATGCTCGCTTGCGTGAGTTGATCGCTCAGATCGCGCGCGAGGGCTTGTATACGTATGGGTATCGGCGTATCCGTTTAGCGCTTAGAAAGCTTGGGTATGTGGTCTCGGAGAAAGTCATCCAGCGCTTGATGCGGGAAGAGGAAATCCCGGTCAGGTATGCCAAAGCACGCCGGAAGTACTCTAGTTACGGCGGGGAGATCAGCCCGGCACCGGAAAACCTAGTCGAGCGTGACTTCCACGCTGATGAGCCCGGACGGCTTTGGCTCACGGATATCAGCGAGTTCCACGCAGCTAACGGGAAGGTTTATCTCTCCCCGATTATTGACTGTTATGACGGGAAAGTCGTGGCGTATACGAGGGGATTACACCCAACCTCAGTGTTGGCTGATTCCTCCCTTGAAAACGCCCTGGCAACCCTCCCGCACCAGCGTCTAAACGAGCTACAAGCCGGCCAGAGTGAGCATCCACTCGTGATCCATTCGGATCGGGGAGTCCACTACCGGTCTGTGTCCTGGATTGAGCTTACGCGGCGTTACGGGTTGACGCGGTCGATGTCGAAGAAGGGGTGTAGTCCGGATAATTCTGCTTGTGAGGGGTTTTTCGGGCGGATGAAAACCGAGATTTATCACGGGAAGAAGTGGGCTACAACCGATGAGTTATGCGAGGCGATAGACGAGTATATGTTCTTCTATAACCAGAAGCGTATTACCTTGAAGTTCGATGGTTTAACGATTGTGGAGCATCGTCAAGCGGTTTTAAGCGATAATGTCCAATAAACAGTCCGCAGCCCCGTGAGCCAGTTAAAGAGAATCATGCAGATTCCGATACCTACCTGCCCGCGCAGGAAACGGTGGACGCCGAAGCCTCCCAAGAAGAAAGCAAGGAGCACATAAACGATCTTATTGACCGTGCGGAATTGCGGCTCTTGGTAGTAATATGCGGGCGGGGCTGTGGGATACGCCTCCGGAGCGGTGGGGTACGGCTGCCCCGGCCCTTGATACGGCTGCCCCGGAAGTGGATACTGCTGGTTCTGTTGCGGCCCCCGTTGCGGGTACGGTTCAAAAGCGCTCATTGATCCAATCTTTCCTTGTGCCCGGTATGTCACGAGCTTCTGCCGAAAAGTATAGCCGGCGGGCCCGTAAGCTGGGCTGCTATGAGCTGTGAGGAAACGCCCGACACCTGGTGAGGAAACGTCCGGCCCTGTAAAAGCAATAGCTGCAAGGCGGCGAAAATAGCAACCGCGAATCCGCAAGACTGATAATGAAAAACCCGCAAAAGTGATATCGATAAGTCCGCAAAAGTGATATCGAAACTCCCGCAATAGTGACAATGGCACGCGAAACGGCTAGTCTCACAGCATGGCTTATATTCGGCGCGCGGTTGATACAGTGCTGCAACAAGACCTGGAAATCATGGGTGGTGTGGTGATTGAAGGTGCGCGCGGCTGCGGTAAAACCGAAACGGGCATATTCCACGCTCACTCAGAATTCCGCGTGGATCAGGCATCCAACCAGCGCCTGGCGGAACTCAATCCCCAGGGAGTTCTGGAAGGCGATGTTCCCCGGCTCGTTGATGAGTGGCAGCTCGCCCCGATCCTGTGGAACGAAATCCGCCACGAAATCGATGTGCGGCGTGCCCCGGGTCAGTTCATTTTATCGGGCTCGGCCACCCCGGCCGATTCGATTACCCGCCACACCGGCGCCGGCCGGCTCTCCCGGGTGCGCATGCGCCCCATGGCCCTGGGCGAAGCATATCCGCGTGAAGACCGCATCACCCTGAACGAGCTACGCACCGCCACACAGGTTCGCTACGTACCCGGTGCCCTCAGCTACCCCGAACTCGCGACCGAAGCGGTGCGAGGCGGCTGGCCCTTCCTTGTCTCCTCGCAAAATCCTGCCTTTATCCGATTCGTCCAGAACTACGTGGACAATATCGCGCATGTTGACCTCGCGCAGGTGGACGCCCGCTTCGACCCGGAACGGGTGCGGCGCCTACTGCGCTCCCTCGCCCGGAATATCGCAAGCGAAACCGCGGCGACCACCCTCTCTCAAGATATTTCCGCGGACGGCGGCGAACTCTCCCCGCAAAGCGTGCGAAGCTACCTCGATGCGCTCACCCGGATTTTCATCGTGGAGGAGCTCCCGCCCTGGAGCGGCTCCTTGCGCTCAAAAACCCGGCTCCGCAAACAGGCGAAACTGCATTTCTGCGATCCATCTCTGGCGCTCGCGGCCCTCCGCGCAACCCCGGAAGAGCTCGCGAATGACCCCGAATATTTCGGTCAGATTTTCGAATCCATGGCGGTGCGGGACATCCGCACCTACGCGGAGCAGATCGGCGCCACCTGTTTCGGTTACCGCGATGAGAGCGGCCTGGAAGTAGATATTCTGCTGGAGTTCAGCGATGGCCACTGGGCCGGCATCGAAGTGAAACTCGGCGAATCGGATCGCGCCGTGAGCGCGGGGGAGCGCAATCTACTCCGGCTGCGCGATGCCCGTATGGTGAAAGCCCCGGATTTCCTCGCGGTGGTGACCGGTGGCCGCACCGCATTCACGTTGCCAAGTGGCGTTCATATTCTTCCCCTGAGCACCATGGGGCCGCTACTGTAGTGAGGTGGTGGTCACTTCCCCTGGAATCCCCTGGAGTAGCACGCCACTCCAACTCACTCTCTCACCTTTACCCGGAAGAGCGTTGCCGCAGATGACTACCTGGATTCTCACCGCCCTGGCGTTGGCCGGATGGCTGACCACCGCCCTCCTGGCCGCCACCATCCTCCGGCGCGGCCGCGACGTGCCCGCCCCGGAATTCCGGGCCGGGGAACCCGCGGTCGTCGCTCATGAAATGCGCACGCCCCTCACCCTTATTAACGGCGCCGCGGAGCTTCTGGCGGAAGAAAGCCCCGGGCCCCTCACCGACCACCAGCGCACCTTCGTTGATACCATCCGGGAAAACTCCGCCCAGGCCATCGATATCGCCGAAAACTTCATTACCAACTTGAAGCTCTCGAATTCCTCTGTGCAGCTCAATCTCAGTCCGGTGGATATTCGCGCAACGGTTGGTGCCGCGGCCCGCCAACTCGCGCAATTCTCGGATGTGCCCCTCTACGTGGATGCCAGCGGCGGCCTGCTCCCCATTAGCGCGGATCGCGGTTTGGTGCGCCAGCTTGTATGGAACCTTATTGCCAATGCGGCCCGGCACGCCGGCGAAGGCGCCACGATCACGGTTCGTATTGATGAAGGTAGCGCCGGTGGAGCGCTTATCGAAGTGACCGATAACGGCGCTGGCATACCCGATAGCGAGCGCGACAAGCTTTTCACCCCCTTTGCTACCGGAACCTCGCGGCGCCCCGGCTCGGGAATCGGCATGACTGTTGTTCAGCAAATTGCTCGTATTCACGGTGGCAAGGTGATGGTCGATTCCGCGCGGGGGAGAGGTACCGCCGTCGTCGTATATCTTCCGGCCGCACCGCCGCAAGTACCGGCACCGCCGCAGGTACCCGCACCCACGCGGCGCGCAACACCCGCGCCCGAGAGAGAGGAGAGTTAATGGACGCACCCGAGCAGCACAACCCGGATGCCCAGCCTGTTGTGCTCGTCATCGACGACGAAACACAAATGGTATCCATTATTACGTTCGCCCTGGAAACCTCAGGATTTCGATGCCTGAGCGCGAATAGCGCGGAAGAAGGCTGGCGTATTCTGCGTAGCCACGCCGTGGACCTCGCCGTGATTGACGTGATGCTTCCCGGAGCGAGCGGCGTGGAGCTCACCGCCGAAATTCGGAAAAACTCCACCCTTCCCATTATTTTGCTGACCGCGCTGGGCGAGGAAGAGGACCGGATCGCCGGCTTGGAAGCCGGGGCCGATGATTACGTGACGAAGCCCTTTAGTCCGCGCGAGCTGGTGCTGCGCGCCCACACGATTATGCGGCGCACCCGCCCGCAGGCGGAAAATAACCGCGTGCAGGTGGGCGAGCTCATTATCGACCGGGTCACTCTGGAAAGTTCGTGGCGCGGGAAAGCCCTCGGAATTTCCCGCGGGGAAGTGAAACTGCTGCTGGCCCTGGCCGAGAACCCGCACACTTTCCTCACCCCGCGCGAATTGCTCCGGCAGGTGTGGGATTCTCACGATTCCGTTTCCGGGCGCGATACCCTCAAGACCGCCGTCTATCGGCTGCGTTGCCACCTGCGTGAATGCGGCTTTCCCGATAACGCCATTGAATCGCGCCGCGGCACCGGCTACGCCCTGAAACTATCGTGAGATATCTACGCCGGCCGATGTACCTGAGCCAGTGGGAACGCCAGCTCGCGCGCGGTGGGGCGGCGCTCGCGGTGGTGGCGATCCTGGCGATCCTCGCGCTGCTGCTGCGCCCGGTTCCCGAACTTCGGATCCTCTGCTCGCACAATAACGTGGCCTGCACCGCGCTGACCACCGAATTTGGCGAACGCACCGGCATCCGGGTCTCGCTCACGCGCCTGCCCACCGGCGACGCGAAAAAACGGGTGGAAGCATCCCCGCACGAATTCGATGTGTGGCTGGGTGGCCCGTCGGAAGCCTACGAGGCCGCCAGCGCCACCGGGATTTTTGCGCCGCTCGAGGATATCCCCGCCGAGATACCGGAGCGGTTCCGCGATCCCGAGGGTTATTGGGTGGGAATTTACGGTAGCGTCCTGGCTTTGTGCGTGCGCGAGGATGCCGCGTATTTCCCGCGGACCTGGGAAGATGCGACCGCCCCGGAGTTGCGCGGGAAAATTGTGCTCCCGAATCCGCTCACTAGTGGCACCGCGGCGACGATGCTCTCCACTATCGCTGCGGTACCGGGCGGCGCTGCGCCCGGTGTTCCGCAGAGCAGCGCGCCGAACGCGGTGCCAGAAACCGTGCAGGGTACCGCACCGAACGCTGTGCCGAATACCGAGCCGAATTTCCTCAGCACCATGCGCGGCCTGGATAGCAATACCGTGACCTACACCGAGTACGGGGCGGCACCCGCCCGCGTGGTTGCTGCTGGCCGGGCCGACGTCGGCATTACTTTCGCGCCCTATTGCGAAGAAGCCGCCCGCCGCGGAGCGCCCGTGCACACCATCTATCCCGGCGAAGGCACCGGCTATGAGATCGGCGCCGTCGCGCTGCTGCGTCACGCTCCGCACGCGGAGAACGGCCGCGCATTTATCCGTTTTGCCATGTCCGAAAATGGCGAAAAAATCGGCTTGGACGGAGTCGGCCAGCTCGCCACCAGAACCGATATCGAAGAGAATCTCGCGCGGGAACTGGCCGAATTGGATGTGCCCGTGGTGAGCGGAAATGGTTTTATCCAGCAGCGCGCTCTGGTGGACGCCTGGGTGGAAGAGGTGCGGCACGGTGCGCTCTAGAACTGCGGCTCTCGCTACAGCCGCGCGCGAGCATGGCAGCCGTAGCGCCCGTGGCTTCCGATACCCTCGAGTCCGCAGCGTCCCCCGATACAGCCGCGCCCGCTTCCTGCTCCAGCCCGGCTGCGGCCTGCTCCTTATCGCCCTCGGCTACCTCAGCTTTCCCGCCGCCCTGCACGGCGGCACCGGCGCGCAGCTGTTGGGGCGCAGTCTTCTCATGGCTGCGGTGGCCGGATGTGCTGCAACCGTGATCGGCATTTTTATTGCCTGCGCCGCGCGCTTTTCCGCGCACCGCGCCCCGTATATTGCGGTTGCGGCGCTGAGCCTCACCGTTTCCCCGGTTGCGCTCGCCACCGCGGTCACGGCCCCTCCCTTTAACCTGCCGGCCTACGGCCGCCTCGCGGTGATAAGTACGACGACGCTCACCGTTATCCCAGTAACTTCCCTCATCATCTTCGGCATGGCGATGCGTACTCCCGGGCGCCTCTTCGATTTCCTTTTCCTCACCCAAACCCGGTGGCGCATCGCACTCCCGATCCTGTGCCGCGGCGCCGCTTTCGCCCTGGCCGCAGCCAGCGCACTCGCCTGCTCCACGCCGGATATCACAAAAATCCTAGGCGGAAGCACCAGCTACCTGGCCAGCCACGCGGCGGCCCTGGCCGCGAGCGGCCGCCCGGGATTACTCAGCGCCGGCCTTATTTTCTCCGGCCTCGCCCTCCTGCTCATGCCCGCTCCCCGCTTCTTCCGCCCGCGCAACCATGTGCCGCGCTCGCGGCGGCGCAGTGCGATCCCCACTCCCGCGGAGCGCCATTTCGCGGGCCTGCTCCCGGTGCGTATCGCCCGCGGTATCGGAGCCGGTCTCACCGTGCTGGTAGCCATCCCCTACGGCGCCGTGTACCTCCGCGGCGCGCTCGCCCTGGCGAGGGATACCGCGGATGGCCGCCCCTACGGCGCGGACTTCCCCGTGCGCAATCTGGTCACCAGTTTCGGGGTGATCACCTGCGGGGTGGTGCTCAGCGGTAGCGCGGCGCTGCTGTGCGCCATGTGGGTGGTGCGCCGCCAACGGTGGGTGCCCCTCTGCCTCTTCGCGGCGACCTGCGGTGCTGGTATTTCTCAAACCATGGCGGGGATTTTCGTTGCGGCCCTCCACCGCGATCCCATCTGTGTGGGGGAGCTGTGCTTCCTTCCCCCGCTGGTCGGCGCCCACTCTATCGGGCACGGCATCCTAGGGATGCTCTACGGTTACGCCCTCGCATCTTTCCCCATCGCCTTCCTCGCCTTCATCTTCCTGGCCGGGCGATCCCGCCGCATCATCGACGCCGCGCGCACTGCGGGCGCCGGCCGGGCGCGCGCCGCCGCCACCTTTGTGCGGGAAAGCATCACCCCGATTGCGGTTATTCACCTTATTCTCATCGCGGTGCTGCTCACCCGGGTTGCCCCGGCGCTCTTTGTGGAATCCCCGGATTTCCCGGTGAGCGCGAGCCGCATCCTCGCCGCGGCAGAAGCCGCAAAAATCGACACCACCTGCGCCATGGCCACGCTCCTGGGCTGCACCGCACTGGTGCTCATGGCAGTAATTGCCCCAATCTTCCTCATGAGTTCCGCTACCGGAAAGGACTACCGTGTTCACGCATAGCCACGCGCGCCAAGAACCGCTGCCCCTTCACGTGGAAAGCGTGAGCGTGCTTCGCCCAGGCGCTCCGGCTCCGGTGGTCGATGAGGTCTCTTTCCACGTTGACCCGGGAGAAATCCTTAGCGTGGTGGGGCCTTCCGGGTGCGGAAAAACCTCGCTACTGGAAGCAATCGCGGGAATCCTTCCTGCATCGGGGCGCGTGCGGATAGGTGGTGCATCCCCGCAGCGCATCGCTTTTGTTTCCCAGGACCCGGTGCTTTTCCACGCGATGAGCGTGCGTGAAAATATCGAATACGCGCTCGGGGAGCGGCACCTCGCTCCGGCAATTGTGCGCGACCGGGTGGATATCGTCATGGCCCTGCTCGGGGTCGATGATATTGCGCGCCGCCGCGCCAACGAACTATCCGGCGGACAAGCGCAGCGCGTTGCCCTCGCCCGGGCGCTCGCAACCCGCCCCGATGTGCTGGTCCTCGACGAAGCTTTTGTGCACGTGGAAGGCCGCCTGGTCCACCGTGCCCGCAGGGTGGTTCGCGAAGAAGTGCAGCGCTTTGGTACCCGCGCCATCGTGGTCACCCACGATATTGACGAAGCTTTCCTGCTGGGCGACCGCCTCCTCGTGATGGGCGAGAAGGGGAACGTGGCGGCGCTAGGAACCCCCAGCGAGGTGTACCGGCATCCGCTCAGCCCGAGCGTGGCGCGCTTTTTAGGAATCCCCAATATTTTCCCGGCCCGGCTCTCCGGCGTGACCCGCCCATCTGCGGCAGCCCCGGGCAACACACCCGCACCAGAAGGGTCCGCGCCAGAAGGCCTCGCGCGGATTGAATTGGGGCGCTGCACCTTCGAATTACCGTGCGCCGCGGAAGTGTGCAGCCTGCCAGCGGGTGGCGTCGTCGTTACGTATTTCCCCGCGGAACAGGTGGCACTGCATCCACTCGACGCACGGCCCGCGCCCACGCGAGGGGCGAGCGGCCCGGCGCCCGGGATGAACGGCCGTATTATCTCGCGTACGTTCGCGCGCGCTTTTACTATGTACGACGTCGAAACGGATATCGGCACCATCGTTGCCCGAATCCCGGGCGATATCCCGGAGTTGGCGCGCGGAACCCAGGTACGGGTGGGGATTTGTGCGGGGTGGGTCGGCCCGGCGCAGGCACTCGATATTGGTTAGTGCGCCGCGCCGCCCGCGAAAACGCCCGCGGAAACTGAGGTATCCCCAGCTCCGCGGGCGCCGCGCCTTTCTTAGTGGTATTTACTCACCTTCGAGAGCGGCGATTTTGCGCTGCTCGGCCAGGCGGTTTTCTTCCCGGCAAATCACCGTGAAAATAGCCAGAATCAGCACGGTGAAAACAAGGAAGGTAATAAAGGTGACGTCCCACCCGGCGTACTTGACGAGGAAGCCCACGCCGGTGGAGGCCAGGGTGGCGCCCAGCAGGTAACCGAACAGGCCCGTGAAACCGGCCGCGGTGGAGGCGATATTACGCGGGGACAGGTCGAGGGCCTGTAAACCGATGAGGCCAACCGGGCCGTAAATGAAACCACCGATCAGCGCCACGAACAGCACCATCACACCGAAGGGCGTACCCACCGGGGCCAGCCAGTACGCCGCAATCGAGAGGCCCGCGCCCAGGGTGAAAAGCCCAATGGCTTTCGAGCGGTTACCGTGGAAAACACGGTCAGAAACCCAGCCGCACAAAATAGTGCCGAGGAAACCGGCCAGCTCGAAGGCAGCGAAACCAGCCAGCCCGGAACTAATACTCATATTGTGAATTTCGGACAGGTACGTGGTGATCCAGTGCAGCACGCCGTAACGCAGCGCGTAAACGAAAACATTAGCGATAGCTAGCAGCACAATAATGCGATTGCGCAGCACGTACTTGAAAACGAGGTCCTTCGTGGAGATTTTCT
The DNA here is from genome assembly GCF_900155575.1 of Actinotignum timonense. GTDB lineage: Bacteria > Actinomycetota > Actinomycetes > Actinomycetales > Actinomycetaceae > Actinotignum > Actinotignum timonense. The sequence goes on from NZ_LT706966.1 coordinate 791,202, forward strand.
CCCCGGCTTCGGCGGTCACATCCGCGACCTTGCTCGGATCATTACGCCATTCATCGACCGTCGGAAGGCCTTCCGAGGGCGGATTATCACGAATAAGGATGAACGCGAGGAGGGCAACAATAAGGGCGACGACGGCGGGAAGCCAGTAGGCGGCGCGCCAATCCTCACCCGTGTACGCCAGGCCAAGACCGACGAGGAAGGGCAGGGCACCGGCACCCACGTTATGGGAAGTATTCCACAAGGAGCCCTTCCAGCCGCGCTCCGAGGTGGAGAACCATTGCACGACGATACGCCCGCAAGGCGGATACCCCATGCCCTGGAACCAGCCATTGAGGAACATGACCGTAGCGAAAATACCCACCGACGCGGAAACCCAGGGCACGAAAGCCACAATGAGATTCATGACCGCGGAGAGCGCCAGGCCCAGCGGGAGGAAGTAGCGGGCATTGGAACGATCCGCCACCATCGCGGAGAAGAACTTGGACAGCCCATAAGAAATGAGGACTGCATTACCGATAATGCCAATCGCGGGCTTATCGATGGTGCCGTTTTCTTCCAGGAGGAGCGGAGCAACCGTGGAAATATTATTGCGAATCAGATAGAAACCGGCATAGCCCAGGAAAATTCCCATAAAGACCTGGAACCGGAGGCGCGGGAACTTGCGAGCGATCTGCTCCGCGGAGAGCCGCGGCTTAGGCCCGGGTGCCGCCAACCACTTAAACATGACACACCTCTTCGTGTTGAGTTGGGTTCCTGAGAACCCTGTGCTTACAAGAAAAAATTACGTGGAGGGAGGTAACGTGGGCGGGCCCGGGAGTAACTCACGGTAACAGCGCGGTTACCGAGGTGGTGATCGCGCTTGTGGCGGGGTGAGGTTCGGTGAGGCGCGGTGACGTGTAGTGAGGCGGCGCGGTGCGGCGAGGCGGCGTCGCGCGTGAAACTGCCCCGCTTTCTCGATGCGGTTGCAAGAATCGAGAAAGCGGGGCAGTAGCGGGGCGCTTGGGTGAGCTGCGGTTGATCAGCAGCTGGTCGCCCTAATGATCGCGCCGGGAGCGCTCGGTGCGCCGGATAACCAGCACCAGGCCCGTGCTCAGCAACGCGAGGGCGGCACAAGCGCCAGCTGCGCCGGAGATGCCGGATGCTCCGGTGGATACCAGCCGTTTCCCGCCCGTGGGCTTGCTGGGAGTAGGAGTCGGCGTCGGGGTAGTGCTCGGTGTCGGCGTCGGTGTTAGCGTTGCGGGCGGCGCGCTCGGCGGCACGGTTGGCGTGGGAGTGGGCACCGGCGTTGAAGTTTCGCTCGGCGTAGGCACCGGCTCGGGCGTAGGTGTCGCGCTTTCGCTTGGGGTCGGAGTTGGAGTCTCACTCGGCATCGGAGTTCCGCTGGGAGTTGGTGTCGGCTCCGGCGTAGGCGTCGGGGTTGCCGTCGCCGTCGGCGTGGGCTCCGGGGTCACCGGGGGTACCGGCGGCACGGGAGGAACCGGCGGTTCAGGAGGCGTAGGCGGCACATACACATTCGTGAATTCGACGACCCGAGAATGCGGATGCGCTCCGGCACTTTCCTTGCGCTCCACCCGGAAGTGCCCGGCCAGTCCCTCGGGGAGTTTCTCCGTCACCCGGTAGATCAGCGCGGTGCGCTCGGCCGGATCCTTAGCCAATTCCTCAGGCGTATACATCGGCAGTTTCTCCAGCTCAAACTGGAAATTCTTGCCCTCGCCGCGCATCACACTATTCTCCTTGAGATAGGTGCGCGCCGGAACCGTGGCGATCTTCGTTTCGCCCTGCCAACTTTCCACCTCGAAATTATCGAGATACGTATCCGGATCCACCCCGGCAATGAGATCCCCACCGCCGGTCCACTGCTTCTTCACCAGCACATCCAGGAAAGGCACGATCTCTACTTCATCGCCCGGGATGATATTGCGCAGCGGCGTCGTACCAAATTCGCGCACCTTTGCACGGAAGGTGACCTCCAGGTTTTTCTCAGGCCGGTACGAGGTCCGCGTGGTGAAATCAAAATTCGTCACGTGCGCAGCATCGTTATCTTCCAGAATCACACGGCGAGTTTGCGGATCGTAACGCACCGCGTAATTCGTGGTGGCCTTGCCATCTTCGCGGACCTGCGCGCTGCCTTCCACGTAAGCGAGGCGTTCGTCCAGCTCATCGACCACGGTCACGGTATTTTTGATACCGAAATCGACGTACTTATCGTATTTCATAATGAGCCGATGGTCGCCGGGGATCTTCCCCGCGATCTTAAATTCGACGGCGTCCCCGAGACTTGCGTGGCTGCGTTTCACCTCAGCTTGCGGCTGCTGCTGCACAATTGTTTTGGTGAACGACGGCGCCTTGGGAATAAACATGCGCAAGGGAGTTTTGAATCCGAGGAGCGCCGTGGCCTCCGGGGTGTTATCGAAGCGGGTATCGCTACCGCCGTCCGGATTAATCCAGGTTTCCGCATCCGGGCTGCTGCTCGTCAAGCCGAGCACCTGCAAACGGCCCGTTTCCGTGAGCCGGAAATGCTGCGCGCGCTCCAGGTCAAATCCGCTCTTAAAACGCTCCGGGGCGCTGATAATACGCACCTGGTAGTCCCCGGGCACCACCTTGGTAAAGAGGTAACGCGGGGCCATGCCCGGCTCTTCAACCGAAGTATCAACCAGCTCACCGGCTGCATTATACAGCCCGAGCTCAAAGCCGGACTTCGCGTGGCGCACCCCGAAATCACCGTAAGTAACTTTCTCGATATCCGAAACTGTGAAGTACACCCGCTTGCTCAAGGTGACCCGCAGGGTGGAGGTGGCCGGATCGTAACTCTGCTTCGCTATTGCGTAGTAGGGATAAGCCTCCGGGAGCTCGGGTAGCGAGAGCCGCGCACCTTCCGGAAGATTCGGCACCGTGATATCCGTGGTGAAATCGCCGCGGCCCGCGGGAATGGTGAGCTGCGGGGCGGCATGAGGGTTGGCCCGGCCATTCACCTCAAATTCCCAGCGCGCGCTTTTGCCAAGCACGTCAAAGGGGCGCTCAATCACCACGTGGAAAGTGGCGGTGCTCAGCTTCACTTCCCGTACATGCACCGTGAATTCTCCGGTATCACTGGAGTCCACCGAGGTCACTTCATAGGCTTTTTCGGTGCCGCCATCGCGAACCATGAGCGGATCCATCGGCTTATTCGGATCCGGGCGAAGGAGGAGCGTGGTGAATTGGCCAGCGTCGTCGTATACAACGTTGTGCGTGAAATAGAAGCCCTGCGCATCGCGCCTGACGATCTGGCTGATCGAGTGGGGCCCATCCAAGGTGGGCAGCGCGAAGCGGTCAATAGTTCCGGTGACGGGAGCGCCATTCGCATCCACGAGGTTCACGGAATAGCGCCGTTCAATATTTTCCTTGAGCACCACATCAACGCGCAGATCACCCGATTCGCTTTGCGTGACCGGGACCCGCACGGTGTCGCTGATCGTGCGGCCCCGCCACCCGCCGGGCGCGCGCAGGGTATATGGCAGGGTTTGGCCCGCGGTGTAGCCATCCGGTTCCACCGCGAATTCGATTTCGTAGCGGCTCAAGCCATTGGCCAGGGGTGTGGTGGACTTGACGTCTTCGGGAGCAATGTCCCATTCCCCGGCGGTCCACCCTGTTCCTTCTTCGAGTTTGAGGGATGTTATGTCCTGCCGCGTATAAATAGTGGCGTGTAGGACGAGCACGGTGGGTGCGGGCGGCGCCGCCGGATCCGATGCCGCGGGATCCGGTGCGGCGTAAGCCTGCGGGAGCACGAGGGCGAGTACCGCGAGGAGCACCGTGATGACCAGGGGTTTCTTCTTCAATCGCATATTTCTCCCAGACAACGCAGTCGGCATAAGGAATACCTATACGGAAAATATCTAAGAAAATGCTAGCACTCGGCCGGTAATTAGATTCAGGAATTAAGGCGCTTCGTGCCCCACAATATCCCGCTATAATCATGACCGTCCGTGCGGTGGCAGAGCCGGACACCATAACCATATTTTCTCAACACGCATGGAAAGGTCACGATGAGCTCGCAGTCCACCGCGCCGCACGGCGCCAGCACGCATCCTGAGTCACACCCCACCACACCCGCACCCGCGCTCGCGGACGGCCTGGTCACCCCGAATAACGTCAGCCCGAACACCACCGGCACCGCCGCCACCACCCCGGGCGCTACCGGCACCACCGCCCGCTTCGCGGACGTCGCCCGTTCCCACCTCTTCGTGTACGTGGCGGTTTTCTTCGTCTCCTTCCTCCTCATTTCCAATATCGGCGCCACGAAGCTCATCACCCTGAATATTGGTGGTCTTGATCTTTATTTCGACGGCGGCGCGATGCTCTTCCCGCTCACCTACATCATCGGTGACCTTCTTTCGGAGGTCTACGGTTTCAAAGTCGCCTCCCGCACGATCATCCTCGCTTTCGGGGTGCAGATCCTGGCCTCCTGCTGTTTCTGGCTGGTGCAGATCGCCCCGCCCGCCCCGGATTACGCCAACCAGGAAGCTTTCGAAGCGGTGCTCGGCGTGGTGCCGCGCTTCGTGGCGGCCTCCGTTTTCGGATTCCTCTTCGGCCAGCTCTCCAACTCCTACGTGCTGGTCTGGATCAAGCGCCGCTTCGGGGAACGCGCCCTGTGGGTGCGTCTCATTTCCTCCACCATCGTGGGCGAATTGCTGGACACCATCATTTTCTGCTTCGTGGCCTGGGGCGCGGATATCGCGGCCGGCAATGTGGAATTCTGGTCCATCGTCAACCTCTCCCTGGTCGGCTGGCTCTATAAAGTCGGCATCGAAGTGGTATTCCTCCCGCTGACCTACGCCGTGGTTGGTGTGGTGAAACGCCACGAAGGCTTACGATAGGCAGCGGGCCGGTGGCGGCGTCGTCGTACTAAAAACAACGCGAGCGCGCGGCACGGCGCCCGGGCATAACGCGCGTGCCGCACACAAGAACCGCACCGCAACAGAAAGGTGAGAGCGTGACAACAGGATTTACGATCGGGACGCGCCTGGACGCGCGCGTGGGTGACCTCACCGGGCGGCCGCTGGGACGCACCGGCGTGATTCATACCCCGCACGGCGATATCGCCACCCCGGCGTTCATTCCCGTCGGCACGAAAGCGACCGTTAAAACTCTCACGCCCGAGCAGGTGCGCGGTATCGGCGCGCAGGCCGTGCTCGCGAACGCCTACCACCTCTATCTGCAACCCGGCCCGGAGATCCTGGATGCCGCCGGCGGCCTATCCGCTTTCATGAACTGGAACGGCCCCACCTACACGGATTCGGGCGGGTTCCAGGTGCTCTCGCTCGGCTCCGGCTTCAAAAAAGTACTCAGCAACGAGTACGCCGGGAAAAACGCCGGGCGCGCGGATACCGAACTCGCGCGCGATAAAGAGCGCCTCGCGAATGTGGACGACGACGGCGTATGGTTCCGTTCCCACCTCAACGGCTCGCGCCACCGGTTCACCCCGGAGGTGTCCATGGGGATTCAGCACCAGCTCGGCGCCGATATTATGTTCGCCTTCGACGAGCTCACCACCCTGCTCAACTCCCGGGCCTACCAGGAGAAAAGCCTGGAGCGCACCCGCCGCTGGGCCGAGCGCTGCCTGGCCGAACACCGCCGCCTCACCATCGAACGCGCCGGCAAGCCCTACCAGCAGCTCTTCGGCGTGATCCAGGGCGCGCAATACGAGGATCTGCGCCGGAAAGCCGCGCGGGACCTCGGCTCCATGTGCGTGGACGGGCAGGAATTCGACGGTTTCGGGATCGGCGGGGCGCTGGAAAAGGAGAAGCTCGGAACCATCTGCGCCTGGGTGAGCGAGGAGCTACCCGAAACGAAAGCCCGCCACCTCCTCGGGATTTCCGAACCGGATGATTTCTTTGCCGCTATCGAAGCCGGCGCGGATACCTTCGATTGCGTCAATCCTTCCCGGGTGGCGCGCAATGCCGCGATCTACTCCCCGGACGGGCGTTTCAACGTGACCCGCGCCCAGTTCCGCACCGATTTCGGGCCGCTGGTGCCCGGCTGCGAGTGCTACACCTGCCAGAACTATTCGCGCGCCTACCTCAATCACCTCTTCAAGGCGAAGGAGGCACTGGCGGCCACGCTCGCCACTATCCACAACGAGTACTTCACCGTGCACCTCGTGGATACCATCCGCGCGGCTATTGAATCCGGCGATTACGCGGCCTGCAAAGAAGAAACGCTCGGGCGCTTCTACCGCGGGCAGTGGGGGCGCGCCTAGAACGCGCGGTGCGCCGCCTCGCTCAGCTTCTGGAAGGTCTCCGGATCGGGGAAACCGGACACCTCGTAGCGCGGCGGCCACACATTTTCGAGCGGCTGGAAGCCTTCGGGCCACACATCGCGGGCCACATCCAGGCGAATGGTGATATTGGCGGCTTCCGGATCGGCATCGTCAAGATAGTTAATGAAATCCGCGACCGCCGGGATGGACCCGTAGTGGTCCGAGCGGCGCCACTGCGTGAGGCTCACCGCGCCTTCGTCCAGGTCATGCACCTCGTAGAGGGCCACGTGGCCCATCTTTTCCGGCCAGCGCGAAAGGAATTCCTGCTGGTGATCGTACATGCGCCCGCGGAAGGTGGCGCGCAGATTCGCCAGCGGCGCGTAGGCCGGGTGATCCGGCATAGGAATCCATTCCATCCAGCCGTCCGCGGCCACGGTGTGGGGGAGCGGGTAGATAGCGTCGTCGATATCGTAATCCTGGAGCAAACGGTTGAAGAGCGCGGGAAGCTCCGGATCATCAGCCAGCACCACAAAGAGGCGCGAGCGCGAAGCCGGCACGAACAGCGGCAGCGCGCCGTTGTATTGCTTGCTGATCGAGTACGCCACCTGCTGGACCAGATCCACATCCGCGAACCACGAACTCTGGTAATTATTCGGTTCGGTAAAAGCCAGCACCCGCGCGCCCGCGTACATCATGACCACCAGCTCCAGGGCCGCGTAGCCCGATTGCGCATTCAGGCCGCGCAGCGATTCCACGGCGTGCCCGAATAGCGGACCCACATCATCCGTTCCCGGAATCAGATCCAGATCCGAGAAATACAGCGGAATGATGTTATCCGGGGTATCGCGCGCCAGCCCCACGCCCACGAAATCCGTGAGCGGCAGGTAGATAAAGGAATCATCCTCGCGCCGGTTGACGCGCGTGAAATAATCCGCGGCGCGCACAATCGGCATAATCGGCCCCTCGGCGTCACCCTGCTCCTCCGCGAGCTCATCAAGCGCGGGATCGCGGTGCGGGAACCCCGGGTCGCTGGGATCCATGGTCCCGAAGAATTGCGCGAAGATTTCCCGCCAGGACAGGTTTTTCTGGCCGCGGCCCGGAGGGGTGCCGGGCATCTCGGGCGCGCTGCTTCCCGCGGCCGCACCCGTTCCGGTAGCCGCACCGCCCGCGTTCGCACCGTTTCGGGCCGACGACGCCGCCCCCGGCTGGGCGGACCCGGCCGCACCTTCGGTGACCTGCGGGGTGGTGGCCCCGGATACGCCGATAGTGATGAGGCGGTTGAGAAGTGCGCGCCGGCTGTCTTCGGGAGCATCCGGATCGATCATCTCAAAGGGGCGGAAGCGGAAGGTGCGTCCGTCCGGGAGCAGGACATCCAGCCACGGCCCGTCGGCATTGACCAGCGCGCCGGCGAGTTCGGGATGAGCGGTGGCGACCTCGAGGGCCCAATTCATGAGCGACATACCTCTATTCTGGCAGAAAGTGGCGCAGGCCGCTTGCCGGGCGCGGTATCCTTGCAAGCAGAGATGTGACTCATGGAACCAGGTCGAGGAGGAGCCATGCCGTCCTATTCTTATCCCGGTGATGGGCTGCTGGCCTGCGTGCCCGGCATGGCGGTGTTCACGCCCGCCCTACCTGCCGATCCGGCCGCGGTGTGGGAAGCGATGCGCGCCGGTCACGATTTCCCCACTCTTCTCACTCATCTGTGGTCCGCGCTGGGCGCGGATTTTGCGCTGTTCTACGCCGACGGCCCGCTGCTGCGGGTCGCCGCGCACGGTCTCATCGTTCGCGACGTCACCGGCCGCGCGGTCGCGGACGGCAGTAACGCCCTCACCTGGCAAGAAGCCGCCACCACCCAGGACACCACGGTGACGGTGGGGAACGTTGGCGCTGCGGGTGCTGTGGGTGCGGAAAGCGCGGCATTCGGTGGGAACGACGGCGCAGCCTGGGGCACCGGTACACCCGGGAACGACGGCGCAGCTCCCGCACCTGGCCCGGCCCTTCCTCTGGAGCGCGGCATGGCCCGCGCCGGTGGCGCTCGCATTAGCCTCAGCCCGGTTCTCAGCGGCCGGCCGGCGGCTGCGGTTGGCCGGCCCGCGGCTNCCGGTGGCGGAGAGCGCCCCGGTGCCCAGCTACGCCGCGGCTACCGAAGCCTACCCGGTGCAGGCCACCGAGCCCTATCCTTCCTCCGGCATACCCGCCCCGCTCCCGGCGGTCGAATTACGTTTCTCCTTCGGGGAGACGGTGGTGCTGGGCGGGGTGAGCCCGGCTCTCAAAAATATTATTATGGGGCGCCGCCCGCTCCTCGATGCCGCGGCCGCGCGCTCCGATCCGGCAGCCACCCAACTCCTCCCGGTGCCCTCCCCGCGCCAGGAAATCTCCCGCACCCACTGCGAAGTTCTGGTGGAGGCGGGCGGTGCATTCCTGCGGGATTGCCATTCCAATAACGGCACCTACCTCAAGCACGGGGACGGCCCGCTGCGCCGCATCGAACCTGATCACGCGGTCGGCCTGGAAGATGGGGACCTGGTAGATATGGGTGACGGCGCCAGCTTCACGGTTCATTACCGCAGCTAGCGCCGCCGCGCCTTATTCTCAGCGGCACGCCAGGCTACCCGGGAATACAAACACCCGGGCTGCCCGCCGCGCCACGTGGGCCAACTCGCCCGCTCGGCTACTTCCGATACAGCGTTTTACGCTGGTAATGCGGTTCGCTGGTGACATTCACGCCCAGGGAACGGAAAATACCATCATCCACGGAGCCGAGGATCGTTGTGGTATGCACATCGCAATTCTGCAGATCCTTCAGCTTGCTCAGCGCCGCCGCCGCGGTGGGATCCGAGGCCGCGGAAACCGAGAGCGCGATAAGCACTTCATCGGTGTGCAGGCGCGGATTACGCGAACCCAGGTGCTCCGTCTTGAGGGTCTGGATCGGGGCGATGGCCTCCGGGGCCAGTAGCTTCACCGAATCATCAATCCCCGCCAGCACCTTGAGAGCATTAAGCAATACGGCGGCGGAACAACCCAGCAGCTCCGAAGTCTTCCCGGTCACGATTCTGCCATCGGGCAGCTGCAGCGCGGCGGCCGGCCCGCCCGTGGCCTCGGCCTTGCGCAGCGCCGGGGGCACCACCGGCCGGTCGGTGCCGGTCACCCCGAGCTTGGCCATAATAAGGGCGATGCGTTCGGAACATACCGGCTCAGATTCGCTGCGCTTCTCATCGACAAGCGCGCGGTAATACCGGCGAATAACTTCCTGGCGGGCGGCTTCGCGGCAAACGTCGTCGTCGGAAATACAATATCCCACCATGTTAACGCCCATATCCGTGGGGGATTTGTACGGCGTTTCCCCGGAAAGTTCGCGCAGCAGCAAGCTGAGCAGCGGGAACACCTCAACGTCGCGATTGTAATTAATCGTTTGCACGCCGTAGGCGACCAGGTGGAAGGGGTCGATCATATTGACGTCGTCCAGATCAGCCGTGGCCGCTTCGTACGCGAGGTTGACCGGGTGATCCAGCGGAATATTCCACACCGGGAAAGTCTCAAACTTCGCGTAATTGGAGGTGATGGAACGCTGGTGATCGTGGTAGAGCTGCGAAAGGCAGGTGGCGAGCTTGCCGGAACCCGGGCCGGGCGCCGTCACCACAATAAGATCACGCTGCGTTTCCACGTATTCGTTCTTCCCGAAACCGTCCTCGGAAACGATGAGCGCGGTATTGGAGGGGTAGCCCGGGATGCGGCGATGGCGCGCCACATTGAGACCCAATTTAATAAGACGCCGGCGGAAATCGCGCGCCTCGTGGTTATCTTCCTCGTACTGGGTGAGCACCACGGAATTGACCATGAAGCCGGCTTCGCGGAATACATCCACGAGGCGCAACACCTCATCCTCATAAGAAATGCCCAGGTCAGCGCGGTGCTTCGCCTTGAGATCGCGCGCGTTAGCGGCAACCACAATCTCCAGCTCATCCTTCAATTCGGCTAGCATCGCAATTTTGTTATCCGGGGTGAAACCGGGCAGCACTCGCGAGGCGTGGAAATCATCAAAAAGCTTCCCGCCCATTTCCAGGTAGAGCTTCCCGCCGATCTTTTCGCGGCGCTCCCTAATTTTCTGGGACTGGAGCTTAATGTATTTTTCCCGATCAAATCCGATGCTCTGCAATGAGGGGATATGGGGGGAAGGGGTTTCTGTAGTAGGGATGGAGTTACGCGCGTTGTTATCAGCCACGCCGGATCGCCTCTCTCGGTCACCTCAGCAGTACCGACAAAGTGTAGCGCCTCGCGCCGGATTTCGCATCGAGCGGATGGGTGTGTGCGGGAGCGCGGGGCATTCGGGCTGGCGGCGAGGGCGCGAATGCTACGGGCGGGCAAACCCGGGCGTGGTTAAACCGTTGCGCTCATCGATTGAGTCCGCAACAATAGGGGGCGACGCTGGGAGGAGATATGCCAAAGATTTCTGCACCAACGGTCCGCGAGCATCGGGAAATGATGATAGCCCGGCTCGTGGATGCGGCGGAAAAGATTCTCAAAGACGAGCCGGGCAAACCGCTCTCGGCCGGGGCGGTGGCTGCGGCTGCGGGTATCGCGCGCAACTCCATTTACCGCTATGTCGGGTCGGTTGAAGACCTGCGGCTGCTGGTGCTCGAACGGAATGTGCCCAAGTGGCGCGCCAAGGTGATGGGCCAGGTTGATATGAATGCCGAACCGCGCGAACGCCTCGCGCAGCTGGTGGTGGCGTGCATCCGCCAGTCCGGCCAGCGCGACTCGCATAAATGGCTCATGGGTCTCATGCGTGCGGCACGCGGGAAAGGTTCGGAGAAGGCCACGGCGCATACCAAAATGGGCGTGGATAAAGCCCACGGTTTCTTCACTGACGCCCTCAAAATGTGCTGGAAAGATACCGGCATCGCGCATCCCGATATTTGGACCTCATTCAGCCGCGCCCTCATTTCCGACGCATTTCGCCAGGTGGAAACCGGCGCGTCGCTCGAGGATGTATGCCGGATTGCCCGCCACACTATTCTTGCTATGTCCGCCGGGCATACAGATGACGAACTCGAGAAAGAACCACACGCATGACACACGCGCGCATCGCGATCAACGGCTACGGCAACCTGGGCCGCGGGGTGGAACAGGCCCTCAGCCTCGCCCCCGACCTGGAGCTGGTGGGGGTTTTCACCCGCCGCGAAGGCGTGATGACCGCCTCCGGCCCGGCATTCCCCGCCGCCGAACTCACCGATCCGCAGCTGCGCGCCCGCTGGGCCGGCAAAATCGACGTCGTTATCAACTGCGGCGGCTCGAAATCGGACCTCGACACGCAAACGCCGCTGGTCGCCTCCGGTTTTAACGTGGTGGATTCTTTTGATACACACGCGCGGATTCCTGCGCATTTCGAACAGGTCGACGACGCCGCCCGCGCGGCCGGCACCCTCGCTCTCATTTCCGCCGGCTGGGACCCGGGCCTGTTTTCGCTCCAGCGGTTGCTGGCCGAGGCGGTTTTGCCGGCCGGGCACTCGGAAACTTTCTGGGGTCCGGGGCTGTCCCAGGGGCATTCGGATGCGGTGCGGCGGGTGCCGGGCGTGAAAAACGCGGTGCAGTACACCGTTCCCAAGGAGCAGGTGCGGGCCGCGGCCCTGGCCGGGCAAACGGAAGGCCAGCTCAGCGCGGGCGATAAGCATCGCCGGATCGTTTACGTGGTCTTGGAGAGCGGTGCGGATCCGGAGGCGGTACGCGAGGCCATCGTGACAATGCCGAATTACTTTGCCGAATACGAAACTGAGGTCCACGTGATCTCCGAGGAGGAGTTCGCCGCGGAGCACACCGGGATGGCGCACGGCGGCGATGTGATTCGGCACGGCACTACCTCGCCGGGGACTTCGCACGCCCTGCATTTCAACCTCGCGCTGGATTCCAATCCGGAATTCACCGGTTCGGTGCTGGTGGCCTGCGCCCGCGCGGTGGCGCGGATGCATGCGCGTGGGGAACGCGGGGCGGTAACCCTCTTCGATGTTCCGCCGGCTTTGCTTCACCCGGCCAGCGCAGCGCAGCTGCGCGCGGATTTGCTGTAGGGAGGGTTCCCGGTAATTATGTGGGATCCAGTACCGGCCTTGGCGAAAATTGTCCCGGAGCTAATATGGGGCATGCTCTTCTCGTTTTTCGCAGCCGACTTTTACCGCATCGGACGTTTTGATTTTGAAATCATCTCCGAAGTTGTGACGCTTGGCGGTCTCGCGCTGTGGAGTTTCTCCCGGCGGTATAAGGAAAACTGGGGCGAGGTCTTGCACGCCGGGCTCTATATGGGCGTATGCCTCGCCTTAGTGGCGATCAACAACTCCTCGTGGACGCGTTTCGCGGTGATTATCCTCGCGACCTGCTATGCCTTGGGGTATGTTCAGCGGGTGAAAAAAGCTCAGAAACCGGAATAGGAACTGTTTCTCGATGATCTCGAGGAGGATCGCGAACTCGGGATCCGCTAAATCAAATTCGCGGAGGCGAGCCATTCTTCCAGCGCGCTATCTGTAGCTGCCTCGTGGATATTCTCACCGCGCACGGAGAAGGGCACGCCGGTGGTTGCCTCCGGGGCCAGATTCGTGAACGTCGATTCGATTTCTACCTTCGGCGAGCCAGACCAGGTGGTGAACGGCAGCACCAGCTGATCCGTGAGACCGGAGGATTTCAGGTAGGTCTGTACCACCGGGGGGACCTGCTCGCACCACACAGGGAAACCGACAAGCACGACGTCGTACCCGCTCGCGCTGGGCGCCGGGGCCGCAAGCTCCGGGTAAATGCCCTCCGCAAGTTCGCGGGTGGACTGGGCGTGCGTCTCATTCGGATCCGCGGGATAGGGATGCGCGGGGACAATCTCAAAAGTATCCGCACCCAGGCGCGCCGCGATTTTTTCCGCCAGCACCTTGGTGTTCCCGATCTCGAGGTTACGCACCTCGCCGTCCCAGAAATTCAGGCCGGCACGCGAGAAGAAAGCTACGAGACAGCGCGGGCGGGGCGCATCCGCCGGCGTTTCCTGCTGAGCCGCACGAATTTCTGACATCGGAATTTCCTTCCCGCGAAGCGAGCCCTCCGCACTGAGAATTGTGACCTGAACATCATCCATTCTGCCACCGAGCCCGGGCTACCAGCGGGTCTTTATACCCGGGGCGTCCACGCTTAATTCCTGAATTGTTTCTCAATTATTCGCGTTTCAGCCCCATATGATTCACTTGCCAGCCCCTTATGATTTACCCGCCCGCCCGCGTCATTCGCCTGCCAGCGCCCTAATCATTGGCGCGCCCGCGCGCCAGCACCACCCGAGTTTCCAGCGGTGTGACCACCAAAATGCTCACCAGGCACATAGCCAAACCAAGAACCGTAATGATCCCGAGTTTCGTGAAAGCAGCGGTATCCAAGCGGGCACCCCACGAGTAATTCGTCATAAGAGACATACCGACCCCGAGCGCGGTGGTCAGCGCCGTCGTTACTACCAGGGGAATAAAAGTTTGCAGGATCCGAATCCGCGTGAAAACGGCTGTGGGGAAACCGAGGAAACGCAAGGACTGCGTCTGCTGCGCCGATTCAAAAACGAGGGAGGCGTGATTCGTGAGACTGGACAGCGCCACCACCGCGAAACCGAAACCGAGGGTGACCATCACACCTGTGCCGATATCGGCGGAGACCAAGCGAATCGCCACCGAATCCGAACCGCTGCGCTCGGGAAGCGTGGAGGTGTAGCCACCGATGAAACACAGCAGCGCGAGGGTGGAGACACTGCGCCACACCGCGCGCGGATCGTTGAGAATCCGCCGCGCCGCCATGAGCAGCGACGCGCGGCGCGAACGCGTGAGCGGATAGGCCAGCGCCTGAATAATAAAGGAAGCCGCCACCGAAAGCGCGAACAGGAAGACCAGCAGCACGCCCGCCATCATGACGATTTGCACGATGGGCGTGGAACCGCCACGCGCATTAGCCACCAGCACATACATAATTCCGGCGACGACGAGCACCCCCAGGCGCCACGCCCGCAGCGCACGCGGAGTTTCGCGGCGCGCCACCCCCAGGGGTGAAATCGACACCCGCATCAGCCCGCCGAGCGCCGATACCAAGGTCACCACGAAGAGCAGCGCAATAACCGCGGCAATAAAGGGAACCGGCAGCAGCATCTGAGCGGGATTAATGGGCAGCCCGAGGAAGCTCAGCGCGCGCCAGCCCGGCAGCGTCACCAGGTAAAGCACCGTGCCCAGCGCGGTGCCCAGCAGCCATTGCACCACCGTTTCGCACAGCGAGATCGCAATCGTCTGGCTGCGGGTGGTGCCAACCAGGCGCAGGGAAGCCAGGCGCTGGGAGCGATCCTGCGCGCCCAGCCGCGCGGCCCCGGAAGCCAGGGAAGAAATGGGAATAACCAGGAGCGCCCCGGCGAAAAGCGCCAGGCCAAGGTACATTTCCGTCAGGCCGGCGCCCATGGTCTCGCTCAGGGCTTCGAGGTGGGCAGCCATGGCCAGGCTCGGGTGGAAATTCCAGTTATAGAACATGAAGATGCCGCCGGCGATGGTGAGCGCCATGGTGGCTGCCAGGGTGAAACTGAGGACCGCGAGGATATCCAGCCAGGCGTTCCCGGTGCGAGCGCGCAGCCGCGCCAGCGTGAGGCGGGGCGCGAAAGAGAGGACTTTCATTGCAGCTCGCCCCCGTTCGCGGTGGTGGTGCCGGGCTGGGATGCGCCGGGGCGCGCCGTGCCGGGGCGCGCCGTACTGGGCTGTTCCGCCGCCGGAGCGTTAGCCGAATCGGCGTGAATAACGCCGTCGCGAATCTCCACGAGGCGTTCGCACCAGGCGGCCACGTTCGGGTCGTGGGTAACAATAATCAGGGTAGCCCCGCTCATTTTCGCGGCGGTGGTCAGGATCTGGGTGACCTCGTGACCGGTGGCCTGATCGAGGGCACCGGTGGGTTCATCAGCGAAAACCACCGCCGGCTGGCCCGCCAAGGCCCGCGCAATGGCCACGCGCTGGAGCTGCCCGCCGGACATCTCCCCCGGGCGGCGGTGGCGTTCGGGTTCCACCCCGAGGCGCGCCAGCCACATATCCGCGGCGGCCAGCGCCTCCCGCCGGGGCCTACCCTGGAGCAGCAGCGGCACCGCCACGTTTTCGCGGGCCGGCAGCTCGGGAACCAGCTGACCATCCTGGAAAACAAAACCGAAATTCTCCAGGCGCATTTTCGAACGCTGCCCGTCGGACATATCCGAAATCGGCTCATTGCCCAGTAGTACCGTGCCGGTGGTGGGCGTGATAATCCCGGCTAGGCAGTGCAGCAGCGTGGACTTACCCGAACCGGAAGGTCCCATAATCGCCACCGACTGCCCGCCCGGAATACGTAGCGAGACCTGGCGCAGCGCCGCCACGTTCCCAAAATTCTTCGTGAGATTATTCGCCACCAGATCCGGGGCGAGATTCTGTGCTGTGTTCATGGCTCTAGTCAACTTCCGATTGGCCGGCGGCGGCAGGGCTCGTACTCCACACTTATGGTAGAGCTAGGTCTACCATTCCCGGATTTGCGCGTGACGGCCGGCCCGCCCCGGCTACCATGGCGATATGACAACGCAGAGCGCCATGCACATGGATAACACCCGAGTGGTGGCCGAACAACTCCGCCGCGCCACGATGCGCGGAGTGCTTGCGGGCGGGCTCGGTACCATCGCCCTGATATCCGTGGCGGTGGCGGGGCTCTCCCTGCTCGGCGGATTCAGCCCGATTCCAATCATTATCGGGCTGGCCGGACTGCTGGCCCTGGGTGGGGCCGGGTGGATAGTGTGGCGCGGGAACGGGAGGGCGCTCGCGGACGTGGCCCCGGCGTCGTCGACCTGGATGGCGCGACCATCCGATCATCGCGACGTAGTGCACGCGCAACGCTCCATTGCCGCGGCTTTTGAAATCGAACGGCGCCGCATCGAACGCGATCTGCACGACGGCGCCCAGCAGTACCTGGTCGCGACCTCGATGGATGTGGGTGAGGCGGCGTTTCTGCTGGAAGGCGACGCGAACGGCGCGGTGAGCTCGGCGGATCTGGCGGCCGCGCGTGAACGCATGGCGTCCGCGCAGGACCGCGCGGAACTGGCCCTTACCTCGCTGCGGCGCACCGTGGCCGGTATCCATCCGAAAGTGCTCTCTGACCTGGGGCTGGAGGCGGCGGTGCGCGACCTGGTGGTCTCCGCGCCAGTGCCCGCCACCCTGCGGGTGCCGCGCCCGCTGCCCGAAATCCCCGAAGGCGTGATCGCCGCCGCGTATTTCACGGTGGCCGAAGCGCTGACGAACGTGGCGAAACACGCGCCCGCCGCCACCGCGACCGTGCTGCTTATTGCCGACGACGACCTCCATCTCAGCATCACTGACACTGGCCCGGGCGGGGTCATCCCGGGCAGCGGCCTGCGCGGGATCGGCGAGCGGCTCGCGGCTTTCGGCGGCAGCCTGCGCATTTCCAGCCCGGTGGGCGGGCCCACGGAAATTCGCGCGCGCATCCCGCTGCTGCTCCACCGCGGCGAGTGGGGGAGCGGGGCCGGGGTGGCGCGGGCTACGGACGTGCCCGCGACGGTCGCGGCGCCGGACGTTGTGCCGGAAACCGAAAATACGAGAACGGAGGGGACGGATGCGTCTGGTCGTTGCTGATGATTCCGCGCTATTTCGCGAGGGGCTGTGCGGGCTGCTGGAGCGGCGCGGGCACACCATTGTGGCCACCGCCGCCACGGCGCCGGAGCTGAGCGAGACGGTGCGCGCGGCCGCCGCTCGCGGGGAGGCCCCCGACCTGGTCATTACCGACGTGCGCATGCCACCCACCATGAGCGACGACGGCCTGCGCGCCGCCGTGGACCTGCGCCGCGAATTCCCGGCCCTGGGCATTATGGTGCTTTCCCAATACGTGGCGCCGGCCTACGCGCGCGAACTTTTCCACCCGGCGGCGGGGACCGGTGGGAACGGCGCCGCGGTCACGCATGCTTCCGGGAACGAGGATGACGCGCCCGGTGGCCTGGGGTATTTGCTCAAAGATCGCGTGGCGCGGGTGGCGGATTTCGTGCGGTCCCTGGAAATTGTGGGGGTGGGCGGCGTGGTCGTGGATCCGGATGTTGCGGCCCAATTAATGGCGACGACGCCGTCACTTCTCACGGAGCTCACCTCCCGCGAACGTGAAATCCTGGAGCTCATGGCGCGTGGATATGCCAATTCAGCAATCGCCGCCGAGCTCTACCTCACCGGGGCAACCGTCTCCAAACACGTGGCAAATATTTTCCTCAAGCTGGGGATGCAGCCCGGGGAAGAAAACCGCCGGGTGCGGGCGGTGCTGGCCTATCTGACGGAAACCTCGCGCGCGGGCTGAGGCGCGGGGTGCGCCGTTTGCGCAGGCTGCGGTTCGGGCTGAAAATCGTGTCGGAGGCCCGTGGGAGAATGGGCGCATGACCTCGGATCCCTGCGCTCGCCTGCTCGCTGCCCCGCCCTCGCTGCCGGTAGCAGCCCACCTTGATGAGGTGCGCGCCGCGCTGCCGCTCGCGGTGGTGAACGCCCCGCCGGGAACCGGGAAAACCACGCTCATTCCGCCGCTGGTGGCCCGCGCGCTCGCGGAAGGCGTGCGTGGAGGAACCGATGCGGGCGGTAGTCGGCCCGGGCGGGTCCTTGTGATTCAGCCGCGCCGGGTGGCCGCTCGGGCAGCGGCTCGGCGCCTGGCCGAACTCTTCGGGGAACCGGTAGGCGCCAGCGCCGGCTATAGCGTGCGCGGGGATTCCCAGGTGAGCCGGGAAACCCGCATCGAAATGATCACTCCCGGTATCGCGGTGCGCCGCCTGCAAAGCGACCCGGAATTGCGCGGTATCGGCGCTCTTATTTTCGACGAAGTGCACGAACGTCACCTTGATGCCGATCTGGCCCTCGCCCTCGCCCTGGAAGCCCGCGCCGCTTTCCGCCCGGACCTTTTGCTGGTGGCCATGTCCGCCACCGTAGAATCCCAGCGCACCGCGGCGTTGCTGGAAGCGGGGGCCGCAGCGCCCGGGGAAACCCCGCGGATCGTGGATATTCCGGGTGTGCTTCATCCCCTCACCCTGCGCTACGCACCACCCGGGCGCGGGGAAGAACCCTTGGGCACAATTTCGCGGGACGGCGCGCTCGGGGTGCGCCGGGAATTCCTGGCGCACGTGGCCCGGGTGGTGGAACGTGCTTTTAGGGAGGTGGAGTTCGGCGATATTTTGGTCTTCCTGCCCGGGGTGCGGGAAGTGGAGCACGTGGTTGGCCTGCTCAGCCACTTACCTGCCCGGGTGGCGCCCCTGCACGGCTCCCTCACAGGCGCCCAGCAGGATGCCGCACTCCGGGAAGTTACCGGAACCCGCAGCATTATTGTGACCACCGCTATCGCGGAATCCTCCCTCACCGTGCCCGGGGTGCGGATTGTGGTGGATAGTGGGCTCTCCCGGGAACCCCGCACCGATTACGCCAGTGGCATCAGCGGGCTCGTCACGGTGCTGGAATCCCAAGCCGCCGGTATCCAACGCGGCGGGCGCGCCGGGCGTTTAGGCCCCGGAACCGTGTATCGGGTCATGAGCGAAGCCACCTGGGCCCGCCTCGCCGAACGTTCCACCCCGGAAATTTACACCGCGGATCTCACTGATTTTCTGCTGCAAGCAGCGGTATGGGGTGCCCCGGAAGGTCGCGGGCTCGCCCTCCTGGACCCGCCCCCGCAGCCGGCCGTGGCGGCTGGCATGCGCACCCTCACCGCCCTCGGCTGCGTGGTGGCAGAACAGAGCGCCGGGGTCGATGCGGCCAATGGTGGGACGCTCGGAACTGAGACGCACGGGAGCGCCGTCACCGGTGAGAGTACCGGCGTTGAGCGCGCCTGGCAGGTCACAGACCTGGCCCGCACCCTCGCCCCGCTTCCAGTCAGCACCCGGCTGGGGCGTAGCCTGCTGGAAACCACCCCGCGGTTAGGGGCAGGTACAGCCGCCCAGATCGTTGCCGCGCTCGCGGAATCACCCCGGCTGCCCGGGGCGGATCTGGCCCGGTGGCCCATCGCCGTCTCATCGGCCTGGGCCCGGCAAGCCCAACGCCTCGAAAAACTAGCCCGCCGCGCCCTGGGTGATGCGGTGGCAGCCGGCAGCGGGCAGCATGAGAGCGGGCAGAGTGGCAGTGGGAAATCTGGCAGCGGCGCAGCCATCCGCGGGAAAACCGATACCGCAGGTTCCGGTACAACCGGCCCAGCTGGCTCCGGGAAACCCAGCCGGGCGGCTCGCAGTGACGACGCCCTCGCCCTCGTAACCGCCTGGGCATATCCGGATCTGCTGGCCCGCGCGGTGGATAGCACCTCGGGGCGCTACCTCCTGGCCAACGGTAGCGGGGCAGTACTCCCGCAAGGCTCCCCGCTCCTTGGAACGCCCTGGCTCGCGGTCGCAGAAGTGAGCGCCAGCCAAGGCAGAGCGGATGCACTCATCCGCGCCGCCGTACCCGCCGACGAAGAACTCGCCCGCCAAGCCGGCCGCGGCCTCATCACCACCGGCACCGCAATCACCTATCGGAAAGGCCGCCTGCGGGCCCGGGAAACCACCCGGCTAGGAGCCATAGAACTTAGCGGCCGGGAACTCGAACGCCTCCCGCGCGGCGCCGCCACCGCGTGGGTGAGCGCCGCGGCCAGCTCCGGAACCCTCCCGCTGGAATTCACCGCCGGAGCCCAAGCCCTGCGCGAACGCCTCGCCTTCCTCCACACCGTCCTAGGTGAACCCTGGCCCGATATGAGCGAAACCGCACTACGCCAGCGCATTGACGAACTGGCCGGCCCCGAACTCGCCGCCCTCGCCCGGGGCGGCACCTGGGGAAACCTCGGGGCGGGAAATATTGAACGCCTCCTGCCCTGGCCGGAAGCTACCCACCTGGACGAACTCGCTCCCGCCAGCCTCACCATCCCCACCGGAGAACAACGCACCATCCACTATGAGGGCGGCCGGCCCACCGTTCGCCTGCGCGTCCAAGAAGCCTTCGGCTGGACCAAAACGCCGCGCCTGGCCGGCGGGCGCATCCCCGTCACCCTTGAACTACTCTCCCCGGCCGCTCGGCCCGTTGCCATCACCGACGACCTCGAAAGCTTCTGGGCCGGCCCCTACGCCCAAGTCAGGGCAGAAATGCGCGGGCGCTACCCGCGCCACCCCTGGCCGGAAAACGGCGCCACCGCCAGCCCAACCAAACGAGCCCGCCCGCGCCGCCCGGGTCAGAGCCGCTAAACCCGCACCGCTACAATGCGCCCATACTGCTCACGCCCGCGCGGGCGGGTAGGTGAAGGCCTACGGCTAAAGTACGCCCAGGTCGCCCCGGGATATGCCTCAGTAGCCGAAGGTCAAGGTGCCAGTTTCGTCGTCGTCGGCAAAATCCCGGCGAATAGAAGTCGCAGCGCCGGCAAGATTACGCAAGCGCGCCCGCAACATCTCAATCGTGAGCCCGGCCATCGGCAAACAAATCCGCAACTGGAGGTGACCACCCGACATCACCGCATCACCATCCAAAAACTCGCCGATCCGCTCCAAAATATCGCGAGTACGTGCCTCCGTTGGCGACTCCACCAGCGATGCCGCCACATACAGTACATCCCCCAAGCCGGGAACATTCGCGTAACTCGCGATCATCTCCTGTTTATCCGACTCCGAACGCCACACCACCTCAAAACGGTAATGCACCCCATCCGGCAGCGCCTGGGCATGGTAATCAGCCACCAGCACCTCATACAGGCCCGCCGCCGTTGTCACATCACGAGAATCGGACGCTCCGCGCCCCGACTTCTTAGACATCAGCTTCCCCCTCCCGGGTAGCATCCGAAAGCGCATCCGCGCCGGCCGGAGATGCCGCATCAGCGCCGCCCGCATGAGAGGCATCCGCGCCGCTCATCGCCCGGGCCTGCGCCGCCACCAAAGCCGCGCAAGCGGCCAACTGCTCAGCCGGAACCGGCAGCGCCACCGCGTAATGAATATGCGCCCGCCCGCCCAGCAGGCGAATCCCACCAATCGGCAGCGCATCCGCGGCGCGCAGAACCGCGATCAGATCCGGGCCGGTCGGGTCAATACCGAAATGCTCCAGCACCGCCGCCGCATTGCGGGAAAGCACCGAGTCAGATTGCGCATCAGATTGTGCATCGGATTGCGTAGTGGGTTGCGCGCCGGTTTTGGCGGCGGGCTGCGTGCCTGCTTGCGTGCCTGGCTCAGATGCTGCGTGCGTGCTGGACGCCGCGGATGCGGCGGCGCCGTCGTACTTACGCAGCTCCGCGCCGGTGAGCACCGGTGCCGCAAGATGAACGACGGCGCGGCTATCGCGCCGGGTGGACTGCCCGGGCCAGGCGGTAACCGGCACCCCGTGAGTGACAAATCGTAAAGCCGGAGTCTCATCCGCCCGCGCGCCCGCATAAGTATCGCGCAGGGCCGCGGCGGCATCCTCCCATGTTGTGAACTGTGATACCACCTCACCAGTATTCCACGTTGGCGGCAGAATGCGGCACAGGCCGGGCGCGCCGCGTACAATAGAGATCATCCCGTCCACGCTTGTCCGCGGACGGCCCCCTGAGCATCCTCGTGATTTTTCCGCGGCCCTCGAGTAGCAAAGGACGGTACCAGCAGCCATGGCGCATGGAGCACATCTGGCCCCCGAGAGTGACAACCAGGCGGACGCTGCTGCCCTGGATCGGGCCCTGCTTGCTATGGTCGCCGAAGCTGCGCGCCTGACTGCCCCGCGCATGTGGATCAATCGCCTCCGTTTTTCTTCGCGCCGGGCCGCGGTGGCCGCCCGCACCCGCCTGCAACGCAACGGCTGGGTTCAGCAATCGCAACTTTCCCAATTCGGGCGGTCCAAAGATTCCTGGATGCTCACCCTGTGGTCCGCTACCTCCGTGGATAACGGGGTCATCGCCGATTCGCGTTCCTACCTGGAGCTTATTGCCGCCGCCACCAACGGGCGTTACCTGGGTTGGGAAGCTTCGCTGCTGCCGGCTCTGCGCGAATGCGATAATCCCGATTATTACCCGGAAGGGAGCATCGGCTGGCTCGCCCCCGGGGATGAGAATTATTTACACGAAGCGCGCGAAGAAGCGAAGAAATTGGTGCCGCGCGGGCGGGAACTGCCCCAGAACCTGCACGATATTTGTGCTTTGCTGCCCGAATTGCGCGGCCAGCGCTCCCGGCAGGCCCTCGCCTCCGGGCTCGGGGTGCTCATCGGGGACCGGCTGGTAGCCCACGCGCCCCTCGCCTGGGTGGCCTACCGCCAGCGCGGCGGTTTCTACCCTTGCCTGCTGGGCCTGGAACGCGATACCGCCTACTTCCCCGAATCCATCGTTGCCGAAGCTTATGACGCCGAAGCGGATCTGTGGGAGCGGCTCCAAGAAGCCGTGCTAGAACTGCCCGCGGCCGAGCAGTAGTGAACACCGCGCCGCGCCCTCGATTTGGCTGGCGATCCACCCGGGCCGCTGCCCGCTAATTTCAAAAGCGTGGCTGAAATAAAGATCCGTGCCGTGCACCACCACTCCGCCGAGGGGTAGAGCCGCGGCCTGGCGGGCTGCCTCCCGCACCGCATCCGCGTTAGCATCACCCAGGCGCAAGGTCACGGCCGCGCTATCCGCCCCGCTCACCAGGGTATTGCGCAGCATCACCACCGGAACTTCAGAGCCATCCACCCGGAGGGTAGCCCCGAAACCGTATTCGGCCTGAGCCGCATCGCGCTGCCCGAGCAGCGGAGCGAGCGCGGAAACCAAACCGTTCCAGCGATACACCCCGGCCGTGCCCAGCAGCTCATCAAAACGGGCATCCACCCCGGTCGGATCCGTGAACTGATCGGCATCCCCGGGCGCATTGCCCACAAAAGGATTCATTTCTGGGCGAGCGGAAAACGTATCCTCCAGAATATCGCCGGCGCCGGCCACCGCCTCCGGCCCGAAAAGATCATCTTTCGTGGGGGGAACGTTATCGAGACCGCGCACGAATACCGCGGTGGCGTCAATAGCGGCGACGACGAGGAACTTCACCATGCTGGTGAGCCGCGAGAAAGGTAATCCGGCCATGCGCAGCGCCAGGTGCAGGACCACATCCTCTCCGACAATACGCACATCGCCCAGAGAAAAAGTCTCAAAAACCCAGCCGGCCAGGCCGGTTACATCGATGAGATCCGCCCGCCCCACCGAGCAGCGCAGATTGAGATAGGAACGCCCCTCCCCATCGCGCGCCGGGGAAAGTTCCACAGTTTTCAGGTTGTGCCCGATAGCCACGGCCAGGCGCAGCCCCTCCGTGGATGCCACCGGGCGCATTCCCGCCCGGCACGCGGTCACCACGCGTTCCCAGGTATTAATGATGTAGCCCGGTTCGCCGGGTTCGGCTTCCGGAATATCGCCGAGGGAAGCGGCGATGGTGTCAATTTCCCGACCGATAGCGTCCATCTCATCCATGGGGGAAGTCTACCCGGGGCCTCCGACAGCAAAATGCGGTGTTCACGCTCGGCTCTGTAATGTTCACGCAGGGCTCTGTAATGTTCGCGTACGGCTCTGCGGTGTTCACGCAGGGCGGCGCGGTGGGCGATGTCATATTAAGTAAAAAATGTGGCGAATACTCGGGGAGAAAGTCCCAGTTGCGGGATAAAACCCTCGCGCGCGGTGGTGATATCGCGTAGGATTAGGCTCCGTCACCAAAAAGTAAGGGTACCCTTACTTACGAGCGTTGGGCTTCCTCACAGGGTGCATCCGATCAGGGCACCAACGCCCAGTATAGCCAGAAAGGGGATGGTGATGGGAATCGGATATCAACGAGGTGCGGTCCGGGCCGGCCTGGCCGCGCTGCTGGCGAGCATGCTTGCCCTGCTGGGGGCCTGCGGAGCTGCGTCGTCGCCGGAAAAAAGCGCGGGAAGCGAGAAACCGCAAGTGCTCACCACCTTCACGGTGCTGGCCGATATGGCGAGCAATATTGCCGGCGAGCATATGGAGGTCGCCTCGATCACCAACCCGGGCGAAGAAATTCACGATTATCAGCCCTCGCCCGGCGATATTAAACGCGCGGAAGGCGCGGATATTATTCTGTACAACGGCCTGGGCCTGGAGCGTTGGTTCGAAAAATTCGTGGAGAATTCCACCGCGGAACGCATTAACCTTTCCGACGGAATCGAACCTGTGGCCATCGCGGAAGGCGATTACCAGGGCAAACCGAATCCGCACGCGTGGATGAGCCCGAAGAACGGCAAATTGTACGTGGATAATATGGTCGCCGCTTTCGCGAAAGTAGATCCCGCCCACGCTGAGGATTACCGCACCAACGGAGAAAACTACAAGAAACAACTGGATGCCATCGCCAGCGATATGGACGCGGCCCTGGCCACCATCCCCGAATCCCAGCGCGCGCTGGTGAGCTGCGAAGGCGCATTCTCCTACCTCACGCGCGATCACGGCCTGCAAGAAAAGTACCTGTGGGCGGTCAATGCCGAAGGCGCGCAAACCCCCAAGGCGAAGGCCGACCTCGAGAATTTCGTGCGCACCTCCGGGGTGCGGGCGCTGTTCTGCGAATCCACCGTGGACGACAAAATGGCGTCCGTTGCCGAAGACACCGGTGTTCCGGTGGCCGGCTTACTGTACGTCGACTCGCTTTCCGAGGCGGACGGCCCCGTGCCCACCTACCTCGATTTGCTTCGGTACGACGCCGATCTCATTACCCGCGGGCTGACCGGCAAGGCCAGCGAATCCGCGAGCGAAGCCACGAAACCCGCCGGCAAGTAAACGCCGCTCGCACGTACGCACAATCGCAGAAAGGCGGAGAAACGGTGGCAACACCAGCAGAAACTCCGAAATACGCTCTTGAGGTGAACGGTGTTCACGCGCGCTACGGCTCGGTGCAGGCCCTCACCTCGGTGAGCTTCGGGCTGACCCCGGGGGTTATTTGCGCCCTCGTGGGGCAAAACGGCTCGGGTAAATCAACGCTCATGAAATCAATTATGGGATCGGTGCGCCACGGCGGGGATATTACGATCCTCGGCCAGAGCGGCGCGCGAGCCCGCAAAGCCGGTCTGGTCGGCTACGTCCCCCAAAACGAAGGCGTGGACTGGGCTTTTCCGGTTAGCGTGCAGGAAGTGGTGACCATGGGCCGCTACGGCTTCATGGGTCCCACCCGCCGCGCTCGCGCCGAGGACCGCGAGGCGGTGCGCCACGCCCTCGATATGGTGGAAATGACTCCCTACGCGGAGCGCCAGATCGGCTCGCTCTCCGGCGGGCAGCGCAAACGCGTGTTTATTGCACGCGCCATCGCGCAGGGCGCCCAGCTCATGCTCCTGGACGAACCCTTCGCCGGGGTGGATAAACCCTCGGAAACCATGATTATTGCGCTGCTCCAGAAACTGGCGGCCTCCGGGGTAACCATCCTGGTCGCCACCCACGATCTGGCCGGCCTGCCCCAGCTGTGCTCCGAAGTGCTCCTCCTCAACCGCCGCGTCATTTTCCACGGCCCGGTGGCCGAGGCCATGAAGCCCGAGCACCTCATGCAGGCCTTCGGCGTCGTCCCCGATCACGGCGAACCGGATCCGGCCGCGGATCCGGCAACCGCTTCGGGCGCAGACCCGGCCACGGATCCGGCCACAGACCCGACCACGCAGCTGCGCAAGGCAAAGGAGAATCGCTAGTGTGGTACGAACTTTTCGTTGAAATGTGGACGCACCCCTTTATGGTGCGCGGGGCCACGGTCACCCTCACCGCGGCAATTGTATGCGCGGTCATTAGCTGCTGGCTGGTGCTCATCGGGTGGTCGCTTATGGGCGACGCCCTCTCGCACGCGATTCTGCCCGGCGTGGTCATCGCTTATGTACTGGGAATGCCCTTCTCCCTGGGCGCGGTCATCGCCGCCCTCATCGCAGTGGCACTGATTTTCCTACTGCGCTCCACCTCGCGAGTCAAAGAAGACGCCTCCATGGGAGCAGTGTTTACTTTATTCTTCGCGATCGGTTTGATCCTCATCAAACTCAATCCCTCCAATGTAGACCTCAACCACGTGATCTTCGGCGACCTGCTGGGCGTCACGCGCGCGGACATGATCCAGGTGGTGATTCTGGCCCCGCTCGCGCTCGCGATTTTGCTCTTCAAGCGCCGCGACCTGACCGCCTACGCTTTCGACCCC
This sequence comes from Actinotignum timonense, assembly GCF_900155575.1. Taxonomy (GTDB): domain Bacteria; phylum Actinomycetota; class Actinomycetes; order Actinomycetales; family Actinomycetaceae; genus Actinotignum; species Actinotignum timonense. The sequence goes on from NZ_LT706966.1 coordinate 817,556, forward strand.
ACCCACCTGCAAGCCATCGGCATCCGCGCCCGCAGCCTCGGCGCGATTTTGCTGTTCTGCCTGGCGCTCACGGTGGTCACGGCCATGCAGGCGGTGGGCGCGATCCTCATTATCGCGTTGGTGATCGTGCCGGGCGCCACGGCGTACCTGGTCACCAACCGCTTCCGCGTCATGCTGATTTTCGCGCCGGTTTTCGCTGCCGTGTGCGCGCTGGTGGGCCTGTACGTGTCCTACTGGCTCGACCTGCCCTCCGGCGCCGCGGTGGTCACGGCCCAGGGCATTATGTTCCTGGTGGTCTGGTTGATTTCCCCGCACGGATTGCGCGGCAAACTCGAGGGCGCGCGCACCCGCGCCGCGGTTTCTGCATAGCACGACGGCGCAGCTAGCTGGCAGCGGGCTTGCCTGCCAAGGGATGTTGCCTGGTCAAAAGTGTTGCTCAACAGGTGTGGCCCGGAACCTTCGCGGTTCCGGGCCACACCTGTTTGTAGCTGGCTATGCGCTGCTTAGCTGGGCGCTGTGCCGCGCCTGGATGGGCGTTACTTAGCTATGCCGGCGCCGTACCAGCAGACCGGTTCCCGCCAGGGCGAGAGCGCCAGCCAGCAGCCAGACACTCTCCGCGCCGGTAGCGGGCAGCTTCTTCTTGACGACGCGGGCGGGCTTGCTCGGCGCCGTCGGTTCGGCCGGTGCGGTGCTCGGGGCCGCAGGTGCGGCTGTCGGCGCAACGGTCGGTTCGGTGGTCGGAGCAGCTGTGGGCGCGGTCGGTGTAACGCTCGGTTCCGTGGGCGCTACCGTTGGGGCAGCAGTCGGATCAACAGTCGGGNCGGGCAGCTTCTTCTTGACGACGCGGGCGGGCTTGCTCGGCGCCGTCGGTTCGGCCGGTGCGGTGCTCGGGGCCGCAGGTGCGGCTGTCGGCGCAACGGTCGGTTCGGTGGTCGGAGCAGCTGTGGGCGCGGTCGGTGTAACGCTCGGTTCCGTGGGCGCTACCGTTGGGGCAGCAGTCGGATCAACAGTCGGGTCTGCCGTCGGCTCGGTGGTCGGTTCCACCGTTGGATCAACAGTCGGTTCAACCGTGGGCTCCGGCGGGATCGGAGTTCCCGGGGTGAGCGTCGCAGCCTTCTGGGTGAAGCTCACCTGCGCGTTGAGAACAGTGCTGCTCCCATCGGCAAAAGTCACCTTGATCGGCAGCTCGTGAGTTCCGGTGGCAGCGTCCTTCCCCATCGTCACGGTGAGTGCGCCGTCGTTCGGATTAACCACAACATCCCAGCCCTTCGGCAGGGTCGCGCCGTCATTGAGCGCGTAAGCACCGTTCACGCTGAGCGCGGGCGTGACCGCAGCGCCGTTCGCATCCGTGAAACTCGGGGCGGGCACGTTCACGGTGACCGGATCCAGATTCTCGCGCGCGGCGGAGGCCGGCTGGTAAGCAGCGTTCACCGCGGTGACGGTGACCTGCGCCGTTGTGGACACAATATCTTCCACCCAGGTACCCGCGGCGTCCTGCGTTTTCACGGCGCGCTTGTAGGTGACCGGGTAAACGCCGGGCGTGGCGGTATCCACCTGGGACGCGTCGATAATCACGCGGGTGGGAATGCCGGTACCATCCGGGGCATCGTAATTCGCGGTGGAATAGGTGATGACCTGCTTCGCATCGGTGAGCGCCTGCGGATCGCGGTCGCTCGTGAGGGTGGCCAGGTCGAGGTTGCCCGCCTGCGCTGCCTGCTCCGCGAGGCCGCGGATCGTGCTCAGCTGAGCGCGGGAATTGTAAGCACTGTGTTGCGGAATCGTGATATCGCTGGCCTCAATAACCTTGACCAGGCGCACATGTGCGTTGGAGAGCTCCGCGGCGAGCGGGGCATAAGCGCCTTCGTTCATCGCGATGGGATTGCCCTGGGCATCCACGAAACTGGGCTGCTGGGCGGACATCCCGTAGGTGTAGACCGGCATGATCTGGTCAGCGGTTGCCCCAACCGAGTAACCCTTATCGCGGATCGCATCCCGAATCGGCATGAGGTCAATCTGGTAGGAATTCACCGTGGCCGTTGAAATCTTCGAGATCATGCTCTCGTAGCCCTCGCATTGCGAGCGTAGCCCATTGGCGTAGGTGGCCTGGTACTGCAGGTTGAAACCGTCAGCGAAGGGCACCTTCTTCTCGGCATTCACATCCCGGTGCTTCACCGCGGGCATGGCCTGCTGCACGGCGAGGGGAACCTGGGTGAAGGGGCCGGAGAGGTCGCTGTAATTAGCGGCATCGGATTTTTCTACCGCCACGAACTTACCGGTGGTGCCGTGCTGGCTGGCAGCAGCGCCGTTATCGGGCTGCGTGAGCGGAGTGAAACCGCGGAAGCGGATAATCCGCTTATACCCTTCGGCCTTCTTCGACATAGCTTCGCCATAGTCGGTTCCAGCCAGAACCAGCTTGTAGTTCTGCAGTGAAGCAACTGGTGTCAAGCCGGTAAACGTAGCCGGGTCTTGATTAAACTTGAGCGGAACGTCCACCGTGATCACATCATCCGGGCCGGTAGAAGCCGGGAGGATGCCACGGATCCACACCGTTGCCACGTTGCCCCAATCCGCATCGGTCATCATATCGAGGGTCTTTTGGGTGCCGTCCTTGAGGATGAGCCAGATGGTGACTTTGGAGGATACGCCGGAGGTGGTGATGAATTCTTTGAGCTTGGGGCCGTCGACGACGAAACCCGACGGTTCGGATTGACTGCCAGTGGTATCGTACTCGGCATCGCCATCGCGCAACCCGACCTGGTAGTTGAATCCGTAGAGGGGAGAAGCGGTATTGTTACGCACTTGGATTCGTGCGGTGAGCTGGGTTGTTTGCGTGAGGTCAATGAGATTGTTCCGCATGCACTTTAAACGCTTGAGCGGATCCACGCGAGGGTCAACAGGCATCGGGAAATTATTCGAAACCGAGCCGTCGGCGGCGCGCAGTTGCATGCCTACGCTGAATTTTGCGTCTTTACCGTTCTTATCTTGCGGGGTGATGAGGCTGCCATCACCGACTGCCAGGCCCGAAACGATGGCCGGGCTGGGGTTATCCGCTGTGGGAACGTCCGCCACGGCGAGTGGGGCTACGATTCCGCATCCCAGGACCGTGAGGGCGGATAGTGTTCCGACAGCGAGCTTGCGCATCTTTGCCATGATGTCCTATCCAGAGTTGTGGTTACTTATGCTTCTAACCCTAAATGAAATTTAGTGTTAGCTAAAGCGATCTTGATAGGACAATGTTCAAGTGGTGCGAGTTGGGTGGATGGTTGGCGCGGGGAGGGGCTGGGTAGGGCTGGGTGTGAATCGGCGGTGCTGTGCGAAAAGGAGGCGTGAGGCGGGTGTGCGTCGTCGTAAAAAGGTATAAACTCAAATTATTGAGGTGACAAACTTCGCGCAAGGGTGCGGGGAAAGGGGTCTCCTCGGGTATCGCGGTAGTCGCGAGAAGGGTGCACGGTCATGGGCGTTATTCGGGGCGTGACGGAAGAAGATATTCTCGCGTTTCTTCGCGAGCACGGCATTGAGGCGGGCGCGAACTACCTGGTGGTGCGCAAGTATAGAAGTTTCTTGGGCAGAATTGGCAAGCTCCTGGTGTCGAACCTGTGGAATGCAATCGACGCGGCGGTGATCCGGGTGCTGGTGGTGACCGATGCCGAGTTTATTGTGATCAATCCGGAGGGGAAGTCGGGGCTGTCGAATATTTCGCGGGCGGACGGCGAGCGTTTCCGGCGGTACCCGTGGGAGAGCGTGATCGATTTTCATGTGGAGCGCAAAGCCACTACCGCGCTTATTAGCTGGACCGCGGAGGGTAAGGCGCAGACCTGGGAAGCGGATATTAACCATCCGGGAGTTTTCAGTTTCAACCCGGTCAATTTGCCGGCGTTCCTGAAGCATTCACGTTAGGTTGGTTTTGCGGCCGGGCTTGGGGCTTCGGGCTTGAGCGCGGAAAAAGAAATTGCTCCCCACCGGGATTTGGGTCACCGAGGAGGAGCTTCGCGCGCTCGAAGGGATTCGAACCCCCGACCTTCTGATCCGTAGTCAGATGCTCTATCCACTGAGCTACGAGCGCACAGTCACGAGGTGGCTACCACAAGCTCCTCAATAAAAAATTGAGGAGGCGAGCGATTAACCCGCCTCGTTTTGCGACAGATAAGAGTTTACCGCGTTCCCCGGCGAGAGCAAAATCTACAGGCCAGGTGCGTTATGTTTCACATCTGGCCTGGCTGGGTTGCGGTCAGTGCTGGGTAGTGGCGGCGGGTACGCTGCCTGGCTGCGCAAGCGTATTCAACGAGACATGGCCGGAAAGCTCTCGCGATCTTGCGCGGTCAATGCTACTGTATGTACAGAGTAATGTTGATTGCGCGTAGTGGGGTGGTTGTGGTGGCAAATGTATCTTTCCGGACGGATGATGAAACGAAGGCTCAGGCTGCGGAGTTATTCCGTGATCTCGGGTTGGATATGAGTACTGCCATCAATATGTTTTTGCGGCAGTCGATTGCCAGCAACGGCATTCCGTTCACGCCGCATCGCGGGAACTCGGCCAGTGCCGTGGCGAGAGCTGAAGTTGAGTCCCGCACCGGCGCGTCGTTTAGTAGCGTCGCTGAGCTGATGGCGGATCTCAATGAGGCTGACTAGCGTCTTCCGTACGAATCAGTTCAAGCGCGATGCCAAGGCGCTGTTCAAGAAACATTACGACGCCGCAAAGCTGGCGAAGGCTATCGAAGCGTTGATGAGGCAAGATCGCGATGAGCTGCGCACGCGGTATCGTGACCATGCACTGCAGGGAGGTTGGAAAGGCTGAAGTGTGTGCATCTCCCATTGCTTTTCGGCAGCTGTCCAAGTAGATTGACTAGTGATAGACCCCCGGTCAGGCCTCTAGCTTTTAGCAATGCACAAATGACCGGGGCCTTTCTCTACAGGCAGGTTAAAGGCGCCTCGGAGAGTGGTGGAAACAAGACTTGGTGCGAATTGGATGTGTTCTCGCCGGAGAAGCCGGGGTTCGGCCCGCTAATTCACGTATTCCCCTCGAAATGAATCGCTGAAACCCTATCATTAGGCCGCAAAACGGCGTAGTGCTCCCTGGCGGGTCATGCCGAGCGTGTCACCAATGGCTTGCCAAGTGCGCCCATTTTTTCGGGCATGTGTGACTGCCTCATCAAGTGCGCGTTGTGCGATTTTGATCCGAATTTGTGCGGCAGCTATTTTTACTAGCTCTGGATCCGTGATAAGCCGTTCGGGATCAATGTCGGCGTCGCTTTCAATTTCGGCAAGTAGTTCGTCGTCCGTCCTCATTGTTATAAGCCTTTCCGATCAAGAAACTTTCTCCGAGCCTTCATCGCGTGAAAAATGTCCCCGTTGTCGTTTACTGCGACTTCAAGGAGTGTTCCGTCCCGACCGCCGCCGATGAATATGTCGTATCCATCACCTTCGTAAATGTACAGAGGGTTACGTATGGCATGTTCCATATCGTCGGGGGAAATGCCATGCCTGTAAGCGCTCTGCTTGATATGCACAGCTCAATTCTAAGAACTGATCAAAAAGCATGTCAACAATTCGTACCAAGGTGGCACTTGAAATATTTGCCTTACATTGGGTTCCAATTTAGTATCGGATTGGGGACATTCCGTCCGCGGAGAGTAAGGGATTCGAACCCTTGGTGCGGGGTCGCCGCACAACGGTTTTCAAGACCGTCTCATTCGGCCGCTCTGACAACTCTCCAAGCAGCGCCGCCCACGCAGGCTGCAAAAGGATAGTTTAGCGTAGTTTCGCGCGCTGCCACACCCGCCTGGAGTCTACATCGGAATGCGACAGCGCTGCGGTGCTATCTATAGCGCCGCCACCTACACCGCCGGTGCCGCCACCTTGAGCTCCGGCCCGAACGTGCCCGCGGTCCCAAAGTGCCCGACTAGTCCAAACTCACCCACCGGCGTGAACTCCGGCAGCAGGATGCGCTCCATGAGGTGCGCATCCATATCCGCCGAGTGGTTACCGGAATGGGTCATGCCGGTGTCCTCGAATCCTTGGCGAGCGTAGAAGCCTCGCAGCGGGCCCACGCAGTCCAGGCGCACCCGGTCGTAGTCGTAGGTGACGGCCAGCTGGGCCATTGCGGCCAGGATGGCCCTCCCGGCGCCCTTCGCCGCAGCGGCCGGATTGGCCATGAGGGTGTGCAGGTAGAGGGCGGGCATATCGTCGAACCAGATGAGCGGGTCGGAATGCAGGGCCCGCACGGCGGCGGTGATGGTGCCATCGGCCGCGCGCAAAGCCCAGAATTCGCCGGCGTCTACCTGCTCGGCGATTTTCCACACCGGCAGCGAGCCGAGAGGCCATTGGCTGTTGCCGGCGGCAGCCATAGTTTCTTCAATGGTGCGGCGGATGGTGGCGAGGGTGGGGATGTCCTCACGCGTGCACCGGGTTAGGCGAGTCAGTTGAGTGGTCATGAGAGTCGTCGTCCTCCGCAACTCGGTCCCACAGGGGAAATTCGGTCAGGAATTAGCCAGCGCTTGGTATGTATCAGGCAAACATGCGCTGCTGTTAGGTTGGGTTGGGGGTGGCGTCGTCGTACTGGACGAAACACCGGGGGTGTCACGCGGTCATGGGCCGCTGAACCTCAGCGTAAAACAAGAAAAGTCTTCAGTGCAAGCTCTAGTAACGGTCAAGAATCTGTATCGTTGCTGTACGCGAACAGCTCGAAACGCGGGTGGTACCTCCCGGCCTCGCTTGCTGCACACAGGATTTTACACAGCGCGGCGGCCCTGTCAAAACGTGGTGTGCACCACCGGCACCTGCCTCCGTTTCAAGAAGGGCGACGACGCCGCGCCTCCCGCCCACCAGCCCCGTTATTCCGCGGAAAAGTCCGTGGCAGCAGCCCGGCGCCGGGCCCGCGGCATTAAGTCTGACAACCACATAGGATGGTGCCATGACTTCTCTACATAAGGACCCGCACAATGATCGTGCGCAGGCCACCGCGCCCAGCGCTGGCGCCGCGGCTGGCCGTTCGGCCCGCGCGCTCGTCACCCGTACCACCGACCGTGATTTCCGCATCCCGGCCGTGCTGCATCGGGATAACCAGCTGACCGTTTTCTTCGACGAACGCCCGCATCCGAGCGGGGATTTTGACTGGGAAAACCTGGGCGGGGCGATGGCCGCCGACCTGCCCAATCCCAACCGGATTTGCTATATCACCGCTGAGCTGCCCGCCGATGCGGGGGCGAATGCCGCGGACTCGGAAGCGCCTGCCGCGGGCACCCCGCTGCGCGCGCAAGACCTCGACTTTTCCGCGCCGCGCCCGGTTCCGGGAACGCCCGCGGTGTGCGGGGATCCCTGCGTGGCCGGTGCGCCGGTGCGCAGTGCTACGGGCGCGGATGCCGCAGCGCCAACCGCCGCCGGGAGCGATGCCGGGAACTCTGATGGGAACGACGCCGGCATTACCCTGGCCTATGCCGCCTCCGAGGAAATTGGCTACTTCGGCTCGCGCTTTGACGGGCCGCGCCTGGAAGCTTGGATTGCCTGGGGGACCAGCCTCGACTCCCTGACCCATACCCGGGTGGACGACGAGCTCTATAGCGAGCTGCGCTGCGATGGCCTCTTCGCCACCTCCGGCTCCACCCCGCTGCTGGGCGATACCGCGCTCCTGCCGTATGTCACGAACCGCGGCGGGGAAGCCGTGATCTACGTGGTGCACGTGCGCGCGGGCCGGATTGTGGCGATTTCCGAACCGATCCGCCCGGTCGGCACCCCCGGCCTGGACGAAACTACCCTCGAGGTGAGCGGCAGTGAGGTCATCGCGAATATCCGCCTCCAGGGCCGCGGTGGGCGCGTGGTGGCGCGCTCGAGCGACGGCCTGAGCTGGTCCGCGCCGCAGCCCCTCAGCCTCCCCGATCCGGGATGCAATGCCAAGCTCATCACCTGCGGAGATGGCACCGTCCTCATCCACCCGCATTCGGATACCGCCCGGGAGAACGGCGCTATTGTCGACGACGCCGGACGCCTGCTCCGCTCCCTGGGCCCGGGCGAATTCGGTTACTCCGACGCGGTGTGGCTATCGGATAGCCTCGCCGTCGTTTTTGAACGCGAGAACTCGCTCTATCTCGACCTTATCCCGGGCCGTGAACTGCGCTAACTAAGCCGGGAACGTACCCGCGCGGCACGCCACGCAACGGGGCCGGGTGAGCTGGAAATCCAGCCCACCCGGCCCCGGTTTGTATCTCGCTTCTCGCGCCGCGAGGTGCTTCTCGGCGCGAGGCGGGAAGCGCTTAGCGCCGCACGCCAGGCGTGTCGATGCCGTCGCCGTCCCAGTCACCGATGATGAGCTGGTCGCCGGGCTTGCCGTAGGCGACGCTCATCACGGTATTGCCCTGCGCATCGGCGGTGTAGATGATGTTGCCGCGGCGCACCCCAACGGTGTCCACGCCGTCGCCATCCCAATCACCGACGATGACCTCATCGCCCACGCGGCCGAAGCTGAAGACAGCGTCCGCGTTTCCGGATTCCAGGGAGTTCTTCACGAAGAACTGGTTGCCGCGCACAGCCGCGAAGGTTGCGATGCCGTCGCCATCCCAATCACCGGAGATGAGGGTATCGCTAGCCTTGCCGTAAGCGATAACGCTATCGGCGTTGCCGCTGGTCAGCGAGTTCTTCACGAACACCTTATTGCCGCGGATAACCGCGAAGGTGGACTTGCCGTCGCCATTCCAGTCACCCACCGCGACCTTGTCGCCGGCCTTGCCGTAGGAGAATACGGTGTCGGCGTTGCCGCCGCCCAGGGAGTTCTTCACGAAGAACTGGTTACCGCGGCGCACGGCCACGGACTTGCGGCCATCTCCGGTCCAATCGCCCACGAGGAGTTCGTCGCCGGCGCGCCCATAGGAGAAGACGAGATCAGCAACTGTGGACGTCCACGAGTTCGAGAGGAAGTTGGAGTTTCCGTTGGATTCGGGAACCGCGGGCTCGCTGGGCTCCGGGCTGGGAGTCGGGCTCGGGTCCGGAGTACCCGGAGTCGGTTCGGGCGAGGGCGCCGGCTTATCGGGCGTCGGATCCGGCTTGGGGCTCGGATCGGGAGTACCCGGGGTGGGATCGGTACCCGGCGTCGGCTCCTCGGTACCGGGCGTGGGGCTCGGCTCGGGGCTCGGCTCCACGCAGGTATCGGAAACCTCGGTCATCTTGTACACGGCGATTTCCGCGGCGGAGGCCAGGGAATCGGCGGTGCGCCCGTAGGTACCGGTAATGCGCAGGCGCAGGAACTTGGTGTCCTTAGTGTCCACGAAGAAGGTTGCGGGCTCCGGCGAATTCTCGAAGGTGCCTTCGGCAATCTTCACCGCGCTCTCAGCGTCCTTACCGGCCCACAGTTCGGCGGAGCGGATGCGGCCGTTATCCCCGCCGGCGCTGCGCGGATGCACATCCACTCGGCCGATATTCTCAGCCTGGGGCAGGGCCAGATCAATATCCAGCGGCAGCGTGATCGTGGAGCTCCACGGGCTATGCCAAATGGTGTTGAGATCGCCGTCGAAGAGGTTATCGGTGCCGTTATCCTCCCGGGCGGTTTCCGCCGCTACCTCGTTAGCGAGCTTCACGCCCGGCACGTAGACCGGCCGCGATTCGCATTCGCGGTTGATGAGGGTGACCTCGGCGAAGCCATTGGCCGCCACCTTGTCACCGGAAGTAATGCGGAACGGGATGGTCTGGTTACCGTCACCGGCCAGCACCTTCGCGCCGATGGTCACCGGCACCTGCACAACGCGGGTCTCCCCGGCCTTGAGGGTGCCCAGCTCCACGGCTTCGGCTTCCCAACCAGCGGGCAGCTCACCGGGGGTGGCCACCACGCCAGCAAGATCCTCGCTGCCCATATTGGTTACCGACAGCGGAATCGTGGACTTACCGCGATACACCTTGGCGTTCTCCGCGGGGACCGCGGAAACAGGCAGGGAGTTCAGCCAATCCAGGGTGAAATGCGCGTAGAGCATGTCATTGTTATCGCCCTCGTAGAAGATGCCATACCGGCCATCATCCATGGCCCACATCGTGGAGTACGACATGGCACCTTGCTTGAACTGCTTACCAACTGACCACGTGCGTCCGTCGTCGTACGAAATACGCACGAGGCCGTTCGAACGCGAGGTCGCGGACGACGAAGAATAAAGCAAAATCTTCGCCTGTGCGCTGCCTTCCGGTGCGTTCGGGAACGCGCGGATAATCGAGGCGTTATTGCGCGGGTCGGGCAGCTGCCATTCGACCTGCATCGGGGTGTAGGTCTGGCCGCCGTCCTTCGAGAAGGCGACCTTGCGGGCCATAATGCCGTCCGAGGACCGCGAGTTGAGCATGACGGTGCCGTCGGAGAGCTCCACGACCTTGTTCTCGTCCATGTTGCCGTAGACCGGCTGGCCGGGGGTCCAGGTGGCGCCGTTGTCGTCCGAGTAGACGGAGACGGCGGCGTAGCCCTTGCCGTTCGGCATGGTCATCGTGAACTGCTGGATGAGGCGGCCCTTATGCGGGCCGTACTTGAGCTGGATACCAGCGCCAGAGGCCGCGAAGCGGGAGCGGATATTTTCATCGAAGGTGATGTCCTTGGTGATGAGGCGCGGCTTCGACCAGGTCTGGCCGTTGTCATCCGAGTAGACCACCTGCGCGTGCAGGGCCCGCCGGTTATCCGGATCGGTGCCCGGCTGGGAATCCTGGAAACGCACATCGTAGGAGAACACCGAGAAGAGGAAAATACGGCCAGTTTCTTCATTCACCACGAAGGAAGGATCGGAATAACCGTACTTGTCATTGCTATGGATGGTTCCGTGACCTTCCAAGACTTCTGTGGGTACACTCCACGACTTACCGTTGTCCTTGGAAATGCGTAGGACGATGTGGTTCGGGTTGGGAGAATCCGCGCAGGAGCCCGGGCGGCCGTCGTAGGCCGCGAGGATCCAGCCGTTATTCGCCTGGGCGAGGGCCGGGATGCGGTAGCACGTGTACTTGTCGCCTGCGTGCGCCAGGCGCACGGTTTCCATGTCCTTGCGTTCGGTGGGAACGGTTGCCGGATCAGGCTGCTTACCAATCTCCTCGTTGAGAACCTGGATGGCGGGCAGTTCGGCGCGGATATTATCCTGAAGCATCTGGGTTCCATCGCGATCCTCGGTAGCGCGGAAGACCACGTAAGGGGTGAAGGTGCCCTTCTTTGCGTCTTCTGCCGTTACTTTGTAGGTAATCGAGGAGCAACCCTGGGTATCGCCAGCCCGCAGATCACCCCAACGGCAGTTGGGCCTTTCCGTGGTGAGGAACCGGGAAAGGTTGGATTTGTAGGGGAAAGCGGTGATCGTACGATCAGAAATATTCGTATAGGTAACCTTGAAGTTCAGTTCCTGGCCGATACGAACGGTGTTTCCGCCGTCATCAGTGCGTTCGAACTTCACTGTCATGTACTTCTGCGCTTCGGGAACCTCGCCTTCACGATTAACGAGTTGGGTCGACGTCGCAGCGTTGACACCCACCTTGCCCTCAGCGTTAATGACGAAGTTGACAGTAATAGGTTCCGAATTCGCAGGTGCGTAATCTGCGATGGTGACCGGAATATTGACAAGGCGGCTCTCCCCTGCGGCGAGCTTTCCGATCCGTACCGGTTCGGCAGACCATCCGCGTGGGAGCTTGCCGGGTGTGAGAACGGGATCGGGAATTTCCGCAGTGCCCTTGTTCGTCACCCGCATCTTGAGAGTTGCCTCTCCGCGGTTAACGACCGTGGGTTCCGGGGTGCTCGTGATCGGGAGCGCGTCTAGCCAGTCCAGCCCGAAGTGGGCGTAGAGCATGTCATTGTTGTCACCTTCGAAGAAGATGCCGTACTTGCCATTATCCAGCGCCCACATCGTGGAGTAGGCCATAGCACCCTTCTTGAACTGCTTGCCCACTGACCAGGTTTTTCCGTCGTCGTACGAAATACGAATGAGGCCGTTGGAGCGCGACCGAGCCGACGAGGAAGAGTAGAGCAGGATCTTCGCCTCATCGCTACCCTCTTCCGCATCAGGGAACGCGCGGATGATTGAGGCGTTATTGCGCGGGTCGGGCAGCTGCCACTCCACCTGCATAGGCGTGTAGGTTTCGCCTCCGTCATGCGAGTACGCAACCTTGCGAGCGAGCGTGCCGTCGGAGGAACGCGAGTTGAGCATGACGGTGCCGTCGGAGAGTTCCACGACCTTGTTCTCATCCATATTTCCGTAGACAGGCTCCCCGGGCTTCCAGGTGTCGCCATTGTCATCGGAGTACACGGACACGGCCGCGTAACCGCGACCCGGGACGGTCATGGTGAACTGCTGGATGAGCCGGTCCTTGTGGGGGCCGTACTTGAGCTGAATACCCGCTCCGGAAGCGGCGAAGCGGGAACTAATAGCGTCATTGAAAGTGATGTCTTTGGTGATGATGCGGGGCTCAGACCAGGTTTCTCCGTTGTTGTCGGAGTAGGACACTTGCGCATGCAGCACATTGCGCGCCTTGGGATCGGTTCCGGGCTTGGAATCCTGGAAACGCACATCGTAGGAGAACACTGAGAAGAGGAAAATGCGTCCGGTTTTCTCATTCACCACGAAGGACGGGTCAGAATAGCCATACTTATCAGGGCTATTGAGGTGGCCCTTACCCTTCAAAATCTCCTTGGGTTCAGTCCAGGACTTTCCGTTGTCCTTGGAAATACGCAGGGTGATGTGGTTGGGGTTAGGGGAGTCCATGCATGAATCGGGCCGGCCGTCGTAGGCCGCGAGGATCCAACCGTTATTCGCCTGAGCGAGAGCCGGGATGCGATAGCAGTAATTCGGCTTATCTCCCGCTCGAGCCAGAGGCACGGTTTGCATATCCTGGCGATCAGTGGGGATGGTTGCCGGGTCCGGCTCCTTCGGAGCCTGCTCGTTGATGAGGGTTACCGACTTTAGTTCTTTCCGGATTCCATCTTGGAGAACTTTCTTGCCGGCGGTATCGGCTGTAGCTTGAAAAACTACGTAAGGGGTGAAGCTGCCGGTCTTCGCAGCTTCGGCGGTCACCGTGTAGCTGATGCTGGTGCAGCCTTGGGTTTGACCGGGGCGCAGGTTTCCCCAACGGCAGTTCGGTCGTCCGGTAGTGAGGAAACCGGATAGATTCGAATCGTACGGGAAGGCGGTGAAGGTCTTGTCCTTAGTCAGATTTGTGTAGGTCACCGCAAAGGTCATCTTTTGGCCGATGCGGAGCTCGTCCCCGTTGTTGTCAGTGCGCTCAAATGTAACCGACATGAGTTCGGGCGCAGAAGTTTCTGAAGCGCTCGGTTTTTCCGCCCCCGAAGCTTCGGTGCTCTCGGCGGATCTATCAGTAGTTTCGGCGGCTCTATTAGTAGGTTCAGTTGAGCTTTCGCTGTTTTCTGGCGCGCTCTCCGCGGCGAGAGCGCTTGACGTGCCTGATTCTAATTCGTCAGCAGTGAGGGCCGGCTGCGCAGTCTCGAGGACTTCCGCTGCCTGAGGTTCGGGCTGCGGGGGCGTTTCCCCCGGGCTGGCCCACGCTGTCAACGGCGTGACCGTGAGAGCAACCGTGGCCGACAGTGCCACGAATGCACTCCACCCACGCCGGGCGCGAGGAGTTGACATTGTGCTGTTACCTTTCTGGCAGACATCATCGTCTCGTCTGACGCTATTGTCAGACAACAACGAAAATAGCACAGCAACTCCGCGCTTGGAAAGTTATTGTCAGACAATAATGTCCAGTGGAACACCGTGCTGGTCACATAAAGCATCGTTTCGGTGCGAGTAGCGGCCGCGGTGGGTCCATTTCTCCGCACTTCGGTACGACGGCGCAGCTCAGTCGGCACGTACTTCCGCGATGAAGTTCAATGCCCCGGTAAGAATACCTGGCATGGCCAGATAGCGCTCCGCCGGGGCTCCGCTACAAGCCTATCGGGATGGGAATGCCGACACAATGATTCTGGATCACGCCATAATTCGTAGTTGGGAGCTGAGGGATAAAAGGGTGCGTGGGCAGAGGGTACTCGGGTTACTGGCCGTAAACAGAGATCCAGCCCACTCCCGACCGAAGTCGAGGCGGGCTGAACGATTATGTATATTCTAGCCAACTATGGGATCCATGGACAAGATGCGCTCCCGCCTCACAACACCCCGGAAACCCGCGAGGTTGGATCCGCAATATCGGCAAAGGAGGCGGCCCGCTGCGCCCGCGCGGCAATATCCGCGGCGCGCTCGGCTCGTTCGGCCCGCTCAGCCTCGCGCTGCTGGGCAGCGGCCTGAGCGGGCAGCGCCTCCGGCGGCGCTTCCGGATCCCCACAATCTCCGAGCGCACTTTCCGCACTTTCCGCACTTTCCGCACTTCCCGCGCCGTTCCCCCCGGAACCCCCGGAATTCGCCCGCTGCTGGGCGGCCTCGTGGCGGTCAATAATCATATTGAGGGGCCGGTAGTGGTCAATGACCGCCCCGCGATACGCGAAAATATCACCATCTTCGGCGGCTTGAATAATACGTTTATGCGCCTGAGCGGTTTCTAGGAGAAGTTCATCGACGTCGTCGTTTAAATCGCGCAGCGCAATAGAGTGCACCACCCACAGTGCCGTGACCATCTCCAACGCGACCTCGTTATCGAGCGCGGACGTCATCGCAATATGGAATTCAATATCTTCGTGCTGGAAGTTTTCCCCGCGCAGCGCTTTTTCGGTCATCCGCGCCACGATGTCGTGCAGATTATCGTGATGGGTGCCCGACAGCGCCCGCACCACGCCTTCCGCCATCCCCAAGTCCAGGTATTCGCGCAGCTGAGCCACGCTCTCCACCGCGCCCGTGCCCGCACCGGCCCGCGCGGAGGAGCGCAGCAGCAAGGATTCGACCAGCGGGGAGAGGGACATATTCGCCACCTGGGTGCCCTTCCCGCGCTGCGAGGTGACAATATCCAGCGCGGCCAGCTTGGACAGCGCCTCGCGCACCGAGGAGCGCGAGACCCCCAGCTCGCGGCACAGCTCCGCTTCGGTGGGGAGCTTCGCGCCGGGTTGTAGGCGTTCTTCAATAATTCGCTGTTTCAAAGCGTCCATGACCAAATCGGCGCGATCCGAGCCGGAACGGGGGTGGCCGCCGGTGACCCGCATAGCGCCCTGCGTGGCATGTGACTGCGCGTCGTCGGGCATCATGACACCTAAGGTATCGGAAAACGGATGTTTTCAAAAGATGTGCGCAGGAATATTGAATAGGGTCACGTTACGCGTGGTATCGCGCAGGAACGACGACGCCGCACAGCTGCTCACGCACCCATATCTCAGGTTCATCACAAATTGGTCACAGTTTGCTCACAAGCCAGATATCGGGCTTGCACAAAGTTGTCAGACAATCTAGAGTCATAGCTACGCGACGCTAAAGATGGTTGTCGCACGCGAAAAAATAGCGGAAATTCGGCAGTGAATTTCCGGAAGAACTCAAAGGAGAGGACACTTCAATGACACGCATGAAGTGGGGCGCCAAGGCCACGGCCGTGCTGGCCGCTGGTGTGCTGGCGCTGTCCGGCTGCGGTGGCGGTGGATCTGACACCGGCAAGAGCGGTGGAGATGCACCCGAGAAGGCCGCAGTTCCCTCGGGACAGCCGGCAAAGGGTGGCACCATTCGCGCGGCGGCCGCCTACGAATCCAATAACTACCATCCCTCGTCCACCTCGTCCGCGCTGGCAACCGGCGCGAATATGCACGTGGTGGAGGGCCTGTACGAACTGGATTACCACGATTACAAGCCCTACCGCGCCCTGGCGAAGGAAGATGCTCCCACCAAGGTGACCGATACCCAGTACGAAGTTTCGCTGCGTGATGGCGCGAAGTTCTCGGACGGCACCCCGGTGACCACGGACGATGTGGTCAAGTCCTTCGAGCGGTCCACCGCTGAAGGAAATATCTACCTGCCGATGCTGAGCTTCATCGACAACGTGCAGAAGAAGGATGACACGACCGTCACCATCAACCTCAAGCATCCCTTCTCGCTGGTCAAGGAGCGCCTGGCCCTCGTCAAGATCGTTCCCGCCTCGATGAGCGATGATGATCTGACCGCCAAGCCCGTGGGTACCGGCCCGTGGAAGTACGACGAGATCACCAGCGCCCACATCAAGTTCTCCCCGAATGAGAACTACAACGGCCAGTTCCCGGCCACCGCGGAAGCGATGCAGTGGGAGATCCTCAAGGACGACACCGCTCGTACCACCGCTTTCCAGCAGGGCACCGTCGATGTTATCGAAGCTGCCCCGGCCGATGCCGAAGCTCTGATCAAGGGCGCCGGCGGCGTGATCGACGCGGTTCAGGGCTTCAACCTGCCCTTCCTGCTCTTCAACACCAAGAAGGCTCCGCTCGATAACAACAAGGTGCGCCAGGCGTTCTTCTACGCCATTGACACCGACAAGCTCATCTCCAACGCCCTCTCGGGCAACGCGAAGGCCGCCAAGTCCTTCCTCCCGGAGAGCCACCCGAACTTCCACGAAGCTTCCACGGTCTACACCTACAACCCGGAAAAGGCCAAGGAACTCCTCAAGGAAGCCGGTGTTGAGAACCTCGACATCAAGCTGCTGACCACCGATCACCCGTGGATCACCGCTCTGGCTCCCCAGATCAAGAACGACCTGGCTGCCGTCGGCATCAACGCGACCATCGAATCCCAGGCTTCCTCGGCTCTCTACGCCAATAACCTGGACGTGGACAACCCGACCTTCGATGTCACCCTGGCCCCCGGCGACCCCTCGGTCTTCGGTCAGGATCCCGACCTCCTGCTCAGCTGGTGGTACGGCGATAACACCTGGACCAAGAAGCGCACCCAGTGGGGCGGCTCCGAGAAGTTCAAGGAACTGCATCAGTACATGGACAAGGCCGTCACCCTCGAGGGCGACGCCCAGCAGCAGGAATGGAACAAGGCCTTCGACCTCGTTGCCGAAGAAGTTCCGCTCTACCCGCTCTTCCACCGTCAGATGCTGACCGCGTACTACCCGGACAAGGTCACCAACTTCTCCCCGATTTCGACGACCGGCCTTGATTTCATCAACGCTGGCTCCGCGGCTGGAAAGTAAATAATCCCGTGAATCAGCGCTGACGACACGCGCGGCGCTGGCTCAAAGAACACACGGTAATGCGAGGGCCGGGGGTGGTGTAAACCCCACCCCCGGCCCGAGCTTTGCCCAAATACTCCCCTATACTCAACGCGGGGCACCGCAGCCCCGAGGAGATATCGCAGTGAACAACCTTCTCAGACTCATCGGGCGCCGCCTGCTGGTGCTCCCGATCATGGTTCTGGGCGTTGCCTTCCTCGTCTTCTTCCTGATGTCCTTCTCTAAGATCGATCCGGCCTACTCGGCCCTCGGTGAAGGCGCATCCCAGGAAGCCCTGGAAGCCTATCGTGACACCATGGGACTCAATGATCCCTGGCTCGCTCAGTTCTGGAACTTCCTCGTCAACTTCGTGCAGGGTGACCTCGGCACGTACGGCGCCAACCAAGCTTCGGTGGCCGAACGTGTGGGTGAGGCCTTCCCCATCACCATGCAGCTGACCTTCCTCGGCCTTATTATCGCCGTCATTCTCGCGTTCGTCTTCGGTGTCCTCGCCGCGCTCTACCGCGACAAGTGGCCCGACAAGATCATCCGCGTCTTCTCCATCGCCTTCATCGCGACGCCGTCCTTCTGGCTGGCCGTCCTCATGATCCTGGCGTTCTCCGTCAATATGCCTCTGCTCCCGGCATCCGGTGCCCTGCCGCCTTTCGGTGAAGACCCGGCTGGCTGGCTGGCGCGCATGGCGCTGCCGGCTATCGCCCTGGGCGTCCCGGTGGCCGGTTCCCTCACCCGTGTTATTCGTACCTCGATGGTGGAGGAACTGGATAAGGATTACGTGCGTACCGCTATCGGTGCGGGTATCCCCAAGCGCGTGGTGGTGTCCCGCAACGTGCTGCGCAATGCCCTGATCTCCCCGGTGACCGTGCTCGGCCTGCGTATCGGCTACCTCATGGGTGGCGCTGTGGTTATTGAAGTTATCTTCAACCTGCGCGGCATGGGTATGGCCATCCTCGAAGGCGTCCAGCAGAACTACCCCCTCCTGGTGCAGGGCGTGGTCCTCGTGGTGGCCCTGGCCTTCATCGTCGTCAATATTGTGGTTGACATGCTCTATGTGCTGATCAACCCGCGTATCCGGGAGGTCTAATCATGAGGCGTAAACTCACGGAAAAGATGGAACGCCCGGGCGTCCGGTTCAAGCGTTTCCGCAATATGACTCGCGGCGCCCAGCTGTGCGTCGTCGTTCTGGTGCTCATCGCCCTCGCGGCCGTTTTCGCACCCCTTATTTCCCCGCACGATCCGCAGGCCATTGAAGTGGCCCGTCAGGCACCCAACGGTGATTTCCTCTTCGGTACTGACGAAAAGGGCCGTGACATTCTCTCCCGCATGATCTACGGTGCCCGCTACTCGCTGGTCATCGGCTTCGCCGCCACCGCCTTCGCGCTCTTCTTCGGTGCGATCTTCGGTGCGCTGGCCGCGGTCTCCCGCAAGTGGATTTCCGAAGTGATCATGCGCTGCATGGATATCATCATGTCTTTCCCCGGCATCGCGCTGGCCGCGGTGTTCGTCTCCGTATTCGGTAATACCCTGCCCGTCATTATTATGGCGATCGGCTTCCTCTACATTCCGCAGATCACCCGCGTGGTGCGCGCGAATGTCATGAGCGAATACGGTGAAGATTACGTGCGCGCGGTTATCGTTTCCGGCGCGCGGGCTCCCTGGATCCTCGTCAAGCACGTGGCGCGCAACTGTATCGCCCCGGTCATGGTGTTCACCACCGTGCTCGTGGCCGATGCGATTGTTTTCGAAGCCTCGCTGTCCTTCATCCAGGCCGGCATCGCCGAACCCACACCCACCTGGGGTAATATCCTCGCCGACGCTCGCGGCGGCGTGCTCCTGGGCCGGTGGTGGCAGGCGCTCTTCCCGGGCCTGGCCATTATGATCACGGTGCTCTGCCTCAACATCCTCTCCGAAGGTCTCACGGACGCCATGGTGGCGGCCCCGAAGGCCGCGGCCGTTCCCGATAACGTGGACGCGAACGCCAAGCGCGAAGAGGACCGCCTCCTCGTGGACCCGGTGGCCGCTTACGCCGCCCAGCACGATGCGCTGGTCCAGCGCCTGGAGGAACTGCGCCAAGCGGAAGAACGCCGCACCGACCGCTTCGAACCCACCTCGCAGGAGGCCCCGGTTATCGAAGTGCGCGACCTGTGCATCAAGTTCCCGCGCCACGGCGATGTCAATGTGGTGGACCACGTGTCCTTCAATGTGCGCGCCGGTGAAACCATGGGCCTCGTGGGTGAATCCGGGTGCGGTAAGTCCATTACCTCCCTGGCGATTATGGGCCTGCTCGATAAGTCCGCCGATATTAGCGGTGAGATTATGTTCAACGGGCAGAACCTCCTCGAACTCACCCCCAAGCAGCACAATGAACTGCGCGGGCATGAGATCGCGATGATCTACCAGGACGCCCTGTCCTCCCTCAACCCCTCCATGCTCATCAAGGCACAGATGAAGCAGCTGACCAGCCGCGGGGGCACCCGCACCGCCGAAGAGCTCCTCGAGCTGGTGGACCTGGATCCCAAGCGGACCCTGGAGTCCTACCCGCACGAACTTTCCGGTGGCCAGCGCCAGCGCGTGCTTATCGCCATGGCGCTCACCCGTGACCCGAAGCTGGTTATCGCGGACGAACCGACCACCGCGCTGGACGTAACCGTCCAGGCCCAGGTGGTGGAGCTTCTCAACCGCCTGCGCAAGGAACTCGGCTTCGCGATGGTCTTCGTGTCCCACGATTTGGCGCTCGTTGCCGAAGTGGCCCACTCGATTACCGTCATGTACGCCGGTCAGGTTGTGGAGCAGGCATCCACCAAGGAACTGCTCACCGACCCGCACCACGAATACACTCGCGGTCTGCTCGGCTCGGTGCTCTCCATCGAAGCGGGTGCCGGCCGGCTCCACCAGGTGCCCGGCACGGTTCCTTCGCCGCGCGACTTCCCGAAGGGTGATCGTTTCGCCCCGCGGTCCTCGCATCCGACGGTGGGCCTGGACACCCGCCCGATTATGAAACGCGTGGGCGAGACGTGGCACTTCTACGCCGCCCAGCCCGATGCTCCGGATCCGGCCACCACCAACCTGGTGCCCAAGGAATCGGTGGGCGCGCCCAGCCCCGCCGAAACCGCGAACGGCGCCGCAGCTGCTACTGCTGGTGATGCCGCTGGTGGAAGCGCCGGCGCTCCCGCCGGCCCGGATGCCCAGAAGTGACGAAGGAGGAAAGATCATGACTACTCTGGATACCGAAGCTCGTCACGCTGCCGGCGCGCGCGCCGCTGACCGGCCTGCCCTCTCCGATGTGCCGATTATCGAGTTGCGCGACGTCGACGTCACCTTCCGCACCCGTACCGGTTCCATCTTCAATCCGAATAAGGTGCGCGCCGTGCGCGGCGTCAACCTTTCCCTGATGCCCGGCCAGACCATCGGTCTCGTTGGCGAATCCGGTTCCGGTAAGTCGACGACGGCCAATGTGATGTGCGGACTCCAGTCACCCACGGGCGGCCAGGTATTTTTCAAGGGCGAAGAAGTCACGAAACGTACCGCTGCCCAGCGCCGCCATATCGGCCGCGTGGTCTCGGTGGTGTTCCAGGATCCGGCCACGGCGCTCAACTCGCGCATGACGGTGCGTGACCAGCTCCTCGACCCGATGACGGTCCACAAGATCGGCACCCGCGAAGAACGCTACGAGCGCGTCAAGGACCTCATCGGCATGGTGGGCCTGCCTAAATCGGCGCTCGATGCGCTGCCCGGGCAGCTCTCCGGTGGGCAGCGCCAGCGCGTGGCTATTGCCCGTGCGCTGGCCGTGGGCCCGGACGCGATTATCGCGGACGAACCCACCTCGGCCTTGGACGTGTCCGTGCGCGCCCAGATCCTCAACCTGCTCACCGATCTCAAGCGGGATCTGGGGCTGGCGATGGTTTTCATCACCCACGATATTCAGACGGTGCGCTACGTATCGGACAAGATCGCGGTGATGAATCACGGAGAGATCGTGGAATGGGGAGACGCCAAGGACGTGCTCCACAATCCGCAAAATGACTACACGAGAACACTTTTGGCAGCGGCGCCGTCGCTGCTCCATCCGAAATTGGAGGCATAGTCCCATGTCAGATCCTCGTTTCCGCGGCGTTATCCCCCCGACAGTGACGCCGCTGACCGACGAACGCGAACTCGATAAGGAATCCTTCGCGCGCTCACTCAACCGGATGCTCGACGCCGGAGTGCACGGCCTGTTTGTGCTCGGTTCGACTTCCGAAGTGGTCTTCAGCACCGATGCGCGTCGTCGTGAAATCCTCGAAACCGCGGTGGAAGTTGCGAACGGGCGCGTCCCGGTGCTCGCCGGCGTTATCGATATGCAAACCGAGCGCATGATCGAGCACGCCCGTGACGCGCAGTCCATCGGGGTGGACGGCATCGTCGCCACCGCGCCGTTCTACGCGCTGGGCGGGGAAGCGGAAATCGAAGCGAACTTCCGTTACATCCGCGACGCCGTGGACCTGCCGCTTTTCGCGTACGACATCCCGGTGTGCGTGCACAAGAAGCTCTCCATTGACCTGCTCATGCGCCTCGGGACCGAAGACGTGCTGACCGGCGTCAAGGATTCTTCTGGCGACGACGTTAACTTCCGCTTCCTGCTGGAGGAGAACAAGGCCGCCGGTAAGCCGCTCAACATCCTTACGGGTCACGAAGTGGTTGTCGATGGCGCCTACATGGGCGGTGCGGACGGCTCCGTTCCGGGCCTGGCCAATGTGGCACCGCGCCCCTACGTGGAGCAGTGGGATGCCGCGCAGGCCGGGGACTGGGCTCGCGTGGCCGAATTGCAGAACGAGCTCGCCCACCTCATGCGCATCGTCATGGTGCCCAAGGGCGTGCAGGGCTTCGCGGGTGGCGTGGGCGCCTTCAAGGCGGCCATGAAGGAACTGGGGGTTATCGCCTCCAACCAGATGCCGCGGCCCGTCAAGGCCCTCGAAGGTGAGAACGTCGAAGCTATTCGCGGCGTGCTCGCCAGCTGCGGGCTGCTCTAAGGAGCACTCATGAAGGTAGCACCGTTCCAGCCCGGGTCTGAGTTCTCGCTGCTCGGGCTGGATATCGGGGGAACCAAAATCGCGGGGGCGGTGGTGACCTTTGCGGCCACCGCCCCGGGCGGTGATGCCCCGCGCATCTCCCTCGAAGCCAGTATTCCTACCGGAGCGCGGCGCGGCGGAGCACGCGTGCTGGCGGATATCGCGGATTTCGCGGAACGCCAGATCGCGGCAGCCAGCGCCGCCGGAACGCCGGTGCGCGGAATTGCTATCGCCAGCGCCGGGGTGGTGGACGTGGAGAGCGGATGCATCGCTTCCGCCACGGACACCATGCCCGGCTGGGGCGGTCAGCCCCTCGGCCCGCATCTTGCCGAACGCTGCGGCCTGCCGGTGCGCGTCCTCAATGACGTGCACGGCCACGCCCTCGGGGAAGCAACCTACGGTGCGGGCGCCGGCGCGCGTACCGCCCTCGTGATCGCGGTGGGAACCGGGCTGGGCGGCGCGGCCGTGATCGACGGGCGCATCCTCTTCGGCGCGCACGGGGTGGCCGGCCACTTCGGCCATATTCACCATCCTTATGCCGCCGGGCTGGTGTGCTCCTGCGGGCGCGATGGCCACGTGGAATCGGTGGCCTCGGGCAGCGGGGCGGCCCGCCTCTACGCCAAGCGCCAGGCCGAAGCCCACGTGGAGGGCGCGAGTTACGCCGCCGCGGCAGCGGCTTCCCTCACCGGGATCGCCGATGTTCCCGAAAGTGCCTACCTGCGGGCCCCGGGCGCGCAGCGCCCCGTCGTCGTACGTGGAGGCCGGGAACTGAAAGCCCTCGTGGACGCGGGCGATATGTTCGCGCGCGAGGTGTTCACGGACGGTGCTTTCGCGCTCGGGCAGACCCTGGGCGGGCTGGCGAATTCTTTCGACCCGGACGTTATTATCCTGTCCGGCTCACTCGTTCACGTGGGCGAGTTCTGGATGGACGCGCTGCGCGAGGGCTACCGGCGCGATGCCATGGTGGGCACCGCCGCCACCCCGATTGTGGAGGGTAGCCTGGGATCGCAGGCCCCGCTCATCGGCGCGGCCGTTCACTTCCTGCACACCGCGCGCCGCACCGCATAACTACACTTCTGCATTTCTCGTTATAACTTAGGAGTTACCGTGCATCCGATGATCGAATCTCTCCGCGGGCACCTCGTCGTGTCCTGCCAGGCGTACGTAGGCGAACCGCTGCGCCACCCCGAAACGATGGCGCAGATGGCCCTCGGCGCCGAGCGCGGGGGAGCGGCGGCGATTCGCTGCCAGGGCCTGGCGGATATTTCCGCGATTAAAGGCCAGGTGGAAGTGCCTGTCATCGGCCTGTGGAAAGAGGGCCACGAAGGCGTGTTCATCACCCCGACCCTGCGCCACGCCCGCGCCTGCATCAGCGCCGGCGCCGATATTGTGGCCCTCGATGCCACGTCTCGCCCGCGTCCGGATGGCTTGAGCTTCGCGGAAACCGTGGCTGCTCTTCTGGACGACGGCGCGCTCGTCATGGCGGACTGCGGCTCGATTGAGGATGCCCGGGTGGCGGCCAAGGCCGGCTGCCATATCCTCGGCACCACCCTGGCGGGTTACTCCGGGGATCGCCCGAAGACGGACGGCCCCGATATTGAACTGCTGGCCCAGATGGTCGCGGAATTCCCGGAGATCCCGGTGGTCT
Organism: Actinotignum timonense; assembly: GCF_900155575.1. Lineage (GTDB taxonomy): Bacteria > Actinomycetota > Actinomycetes > Actinomycetales > Actinomycetaceae > Actinotignum > Actinotignum timonense. Next base: position 841,307 of record NZ_LT706966.1, read on the forward strand.
GCGAAGGGCGCATCCACACTCCGGAGCAAGCGCGGGCTGTCATGGAAGCTGGCGCCTGGGCGGCCGTCGTCGGAACTGCTATTACGCACCCAACCACGATCACCACGTGGTTCCGCGAGGCCGTCGAAAACTAAAACTTCACCAGGGTTCCCGCGCAACCGAAGCGCGGGGCCCGCGAGCACTGACCATTGCCGCGTTTCACGTGAAACGCGCCCGGGAAAGGACGAACTCATGCATATCGGAATTTTCGCCACCGCGGAAGAAGCCTCCCGCGAGGGCGCACGCATTATCCAGGATCTTTTCGCGCGTGACGCGCACGCGACGCTCGGGGTGGCCACCGGTTCCACGCCGGATCTCCTCTACGCGGCGCTGCGCGAGGCCCACGCGGCCGGCGAATTTGACCTCTCCGGCGCCAAGGCTTTTGCCCTGGATGAGTACGTGGGGCTGGATCCGGAGCATCCGGAGTCCTACCGCAATGTGCTGCGCCGCAACCTCGTGGGCGAGGATAAGACCGGCCTGACCGAGGAGGGCCTCAATACCCCCGATGCACAGAACCCGGATCCGCAGGCCGCGGCCGCCGACTACGATGCGAAGATCGGTGCGGCCGGGGTGGATCTGCAGATTCTCGGCATTGGCGCAGACGGGCATATCGGCTTCAACGAGCCGGGCGGCTCGCTGGTCTCGCGCACTCACGTGGAGGCGCTGGCCCCGCAAACCATCAAGGATAATGCGCGGTTCTTCGACGGCGACGAAGCGGCCGTCCCCACCCGCTGCATCACCCAGGGCCTAGGCACCATTATGGAGGCGAAGAAGCTGGTGCTTTTCGCTTTCGGTGCGAATAAGGCGGATGCGGTGCGAGAGCTGTGCGAAGGCCCCATCAGCGCCTTCTGGCCCGCCACGATTATTCAGATGCACCCGGATGTCACCGTGCTCCTGGACGAAGCGGCCGCCGCGCAGCTCAAGCTGACGGACCTGTACCGCGCGCGTTGGGAGATGATCTAAGTGTTTTACCTGGGGCGCGTTCTCAACGGGTACGGCCGCGAGGTTGGGTACGGTATTGAGATCGACGACGCCGGTACGCTGGCTCGGCTGCTCACCGCTGAGGAGGCCGCCGCGGTAACCGCGGGGCTGGCTGCGGAACGGGAGTCGCGCGGGATTGAAGCTCGGGCCGCGGAGGCTTTCGGGCTGGGCGCGGATAACCCGCGGGTGCGCCGGGCTCATGTTATTACCCCGGGCCTCGTGGATATTCACTGCCATGGCGGTGGCGGCTTCGCCTTCCCGGATAACTATGCGGAGGAGGAGATCGCCACGGCGATCCGCACCCACCAGCGCGGGGGGACCACCGCGATGTTCGCTTCCCTGGTGTCGCTGGCGGATCCACTCCCGCAGATCGAGGCGCTGGTGCCATTCTGCGAGCGCGGGGAGCTGGCCGGTATTCATCTGGAAGGCCCGTATATTTCGCGGGAAAAGTGCGGGGCGCAGAACCCCGAGGTGATCCGCGCGGTGGACGAGGCCGAGCTGCGTTCCTGGCTGGAGGCCGGGCGCGGCTGGATTAAGACGATGACGGTGGCCCCGGAAGCGGAGGGCGCCCAGCGCGCCGCCGAGCTGCTGCTTGAATATGGCGGCAAGCCGTCCTGGGGGCATTCCCACGGGGATGGCGCGGTCACCCGGGCCGAAATCGCGCGCACCCTGGAAGTGGCGCGGCGGCACGGATACACGCCGCTGGCGGTGCTTGCTGGGGCTGGCACGGGAGCCGGTTCGGGCGCGGGCGCGGATGCGCGGCAAGCCGGTGGCGCCGGGACTGTCGCCGGTAGCGCCGTCGGGCAGGAAGCCGCACAAACTGTCACGCATCTTTTCAACGCGATGACCGCTTTTACGCACCGGGCTCCCGGCCCGATCCGCGAGTACATTCAAGCGGCGCGCCGCGGTTTCATCAGCGCGGAAGTGATTGCCGACGGCTACCACGTGCATCCCGACCTCGTCGAGGATGTGGTGGATTACCTTGATGAGCCGGATCTCGGGGCCGGGGCGTCTGGGAGCGCGGGCGCGGGCCAGCTGGGTATTCCCGGGGCTTTCTTCGTTACGGATTCCCTGGCCGCGGCCGGTATGCCTCCCGGGAAGTACACCCTGGGCGGGCTCGCGGTGGAAGTGCGCGACGGCGCCTGCTACCTGGAAGGTACCGATACTTTGGCCGGGGGTGCATCGGTGCTGGCCGATCAGGTGGCCCTCTTCGCCGGGCGCGGGAAGCTGACGCTCCCGCAGCTGGTGCGGGCCACGGTGGCCGGACCGGTCTACGCCGGTGGCGCCTGGGATGCTCCCGGTGTCACGGTGGACTTCACCCCGGGCAAGCCGGTCAATCTGGTCGCCTGGAATGAGGCGATGACCCCGCTGGCGGTTGTTCGCGAGGGAGTGGAAATCTCCCACTCCTAGCCATCGGGTTCCACGCCGAGGAGCACGGGAGTTTCTACGCCGGAACTCCGTGAGGCTCCGGTATGGCATACCTTGGCCGTCCAACGCTGGGATCCGCGGGGTTCCACGCCGGAACTCGCCGATGGTCCACGTTGGAAGCATTCGCGGGTACGGCAGCACCACAAGCCGGGAAGCGTTCACTGCCTCCCTCGGGCAGGATCGGGCGTGTCGATCCTGCCCCTCTCCACGGGGCGCGGGCTCAGGCCCGCGCCCCGCTTTCTTTGCCCGCCTGGGGGTTTGGGAACTTGGAACTTGATTCGCCGGGGACTTTCCGGCCCCCAAAAACAAAGTGGTACTGGAGCTACAGCCAAACCCTAAATTTCTGTCGTGCAGTACCACTTTGTGCGTTCCGCTGTCGTGGGGTACCACTTTGTTCGGCAGCAGCAGGTGGAAACGGGTTAGCCCAGGCGGGAGGTGGGGTGTTTTTCCGGGGTGTACTTCGCATGTACGACATCTGCACTACATCTCTGACAATACATACCGCCACCGCAGGGGCTTGTGTGGCTATTGGGGTTCGCGAGGGTCGTGAGATTCGCGCGGACCGGTCGGGGTACGGAAAGGGGCACGGACCCGTAAGTCCGTGCCCCTTCGTCGCCTCATGAGCGAGGTACACCGCGCGTTGCGCGATGTACGCTGCGATTCACGAGGCAAGGCCAGCCCGAGCCGGGCGAGAGTGCATCGCCTAGCCAGGCCGGCCTGCTCCGCCTAGCTGAGCTGGAGCATCACCTTGGACGACCCCGTGGACCGGTCATCGGCGGTGGCGAAAGCGGCTGCGGCGTCGTCGATCTTAAATTCGTGCGTGAGCACGGGCGAAACGTCCAATCCGCGCGCCATCGCGTCAATCGCGGCGTCCATGGACTCCGGGTTGAACCGATACGAGCCCCTGTACGTGATTTCGCGGGTGACCAGCTGCCCGAGCACCACGGAGACCGCGCCGGCCGGCAAGTTCCCCACCTGCACCATGGTGCCGCCGCGCACGGTCGCCAGCAAACAATCGCCGATGGCAACGGCGGCGCCGGACGCTTCGATGGTGACGTCCACGTCGGCGGGAAGCTCCTCACCGGCGCTGCGGTTCACCGTGCTGGTAGCGCCCATCGCGCTCGCAATCCGCAGGGATTCGGCGGCCACGTCGGAAGCGATAACCTCGCGCGCCCCCGCGAATTTCACGGCGGCCACGGCCAACGCCCCGATCGGGCCCACGCCGTTCACCAGCACGCGCTTGCCGGACAGATCCCCGGCCAGGCTCACGGCGTGCATCGCCACCGCGAGAGGTTCGGCGACGGCGCCTTCCTTCGTCGACACGTTCTCCGGCAGCGCACGGAGCTGATCGGGCCGCACCACCCGGTAGGTGGAGAAACCGCCCTGCTCGTGCGGGAAGAAAGCCGCGGATCCGAAGTAGCGGACCTCCGGCCATAGGTTATCTTTGCCGCGGGTGCTTTCCGGGATATCGTGTTCGCCCACGAGGGTCGGCGGGTAGATCGCCACCCGCTGGCCCACCTCAACTCCGGTCACGCCCGCGCCCACCTGGTCCACCACGCCGGCAACTTCGTGGCCGAGGATCAGCGGTTCGCGCATAATCGCGGTCCCGGAAGCACCGTTCTTCCAGTAGGACAGGTCGGAGCCGCAAATGCCGCCCCATTCCATGCGGACCCGCACCTCGCCTGCGCCGGCAACCGGGTCGGGAACCTCGGTGATATGAATCTGCTTGGGGGTATCGGTACGAACTTGTACAGCCTTCATTAGAATGCATCCTCCTTGAGAGTGAGGTCGCGCCCGGTAATTTCGGGCATGAGCCACGCGGTGATATGGGTGACTCCGGTGTAAACAAACATGAGAATCGCGCAAGCGATCCAGGAACCGCCGAAGAGTTGCACCAGGCCAGCGGCGATCAGCGGGCCGAAACCGGCGGTGATCATATTCGGGATTTCCTTGGCGAGCGCCAGCTGCTCGTAGCGGTGCGCGGAGCCGAAGCATTCGGCCATCGTGATGTTTTCCAGGGAGAACATGGCCAGCACGGTGATGTTGTGCAGCACGATGTACCCGATGAAGAACAACAGGGTGGGGGTGCCGTAATGGTCCACCATCTGCCCGTCCACCAGCTCCGGCGCATTGAGTTCACCCAGGAACCGCGGGGAGACCATGAGCAGGAAGCACGGAATAATGAGGAGAATCCCCAGCCCGGTGACCAGGCGGTAGGTGCGCTCGCGGCCGATGCGGTCGCCGATCCAGCCGATAATCGGCACGGTAATGAAGCCGGCCAGCGAGGAGTAGACCACCACGGCGGAAGCCACGTCCTTGGCCACCAGAATCTGGGCGGTCAGGAAAGTAATGAGGTAGGTCTGCACCATGCCGGAATTACCGGACTGGCCGAAGCGCAGCAGGAAGGCCGCCATGAACGCCTTGAACGACTTCGGGGTTTTGGCGAGTTCTTCCACGGCGGCTTCGCGCTGGGCTTCGCGCTGGGCGGCCTTAGCCGCCGCCTTCCGCTCGGCGCGCGAGGGAAGCGGTTGGTCGTAGGTGGCCACCAGGGCGGCGTCGTCCAGAATCTCCCCGCTGGTAGCCGCCTCGAAAACGGGCGATTCCTTGAGGTGCAGCCGGATAAATACAGCCAGGCCCATGAGTACAACCGAGGCGATGAAGGGGATACGCCAGCCCCACGCGACCACGGTGTCGGTGCCCATGGTGGCGAGCATGATCGCCCAGATCGCGCCGGCGCCCAGGGTGCCGGTATTGGTGCCGAGGGCCACCAGCGAAGAAATAATGCCGCGGCGTTCCCGCGGGGCGTATTCGGCCAGCATCACGGAGGCGCCGGCAATTTCCGCGCCGGCCCCGAAGCCCTGGATAAGCCGCAGAATCACCAGCATAATCGGCGCCCAAATGCCCACCACTTGGTAGGTGGGGAGGAAGCCGATGAGGGTGGTGGCCACGCCCATCATGGCGATGGTAATAAAGAGGACTTTGGTGCGGCCGATGCGGTCACCGAGCCGCCCGAAGTACCAGGCGCCCAGCGGGCGGGCCACGTAGCCCACACCGTAAATGGCCATAGCCCCGAGGATGGCCATGGACTGGTGGCCGGCGGGGAAGAAAATGTCTTTAAAGACGAGCGCGGCGGCCAGGGAGTACAGCTGGAAGTCCATGAATTCCAGAGCTGTTCCGAGCCAGCCGGAAACCGCGGCCTTGACCAGGTCCGAGGTCGAGCGCGTGGGCACCGGGGCGGTTACTGTTCCCGGCGGGTGTTGTTTGGACATGAGGTGCCTTCCACATTCACTTCGTTGTGTTAACTGAGAAGAAGCTGCTTTCCGGGCGGATTGCCGGAGGGATAAGCGAGCTCCGATGGCTTCAGTATCGCGGCGGGAATACGCCGAAATCACGCCCGAGAGACGGCGATATTTCGATATGTCATATGCGGATTTCGAATAGCGATACGCGGGCGGGGTGGGAGCGAGGCGCTCACGGTGGGCGTGGCAGGGCGGTAACGCGGGCGAAGCGCCGCGAGATTCCGCGGATAACTCGCCCACCCGGGTGGGTGCGGGCGGTGGTGGAACGACGACGCCGCCCCGGCGGCGCGCAGCCGCGCGCCGCCGGGGGAGCCGACTCGCCGCGAAAGAACTTGAAATGCGCCAGGTAAATTATCGGAGAGCTCGTTGGTGCCACATAGTCGTGGCGGGTTTTATGCGCATCGACCGACTTGAATGGTTGGAGTCTTTCGTTGCCGTTGCGAAATTATCGTCCTTTTCGCGGGCGGCTCGTTTGCTCCACAGCAGTCAGTCGCGGGTATCGCTCCACGTTGCGAATTTGGAGCGGGCGACGGGTCATACCCTGGTGGATCGCAGCCATGTTCCCTGCACCCTTACCGCGAAAGGGGAAACGTTCCTACCGCGCGCCGAGGAGATCTTGGTGAAGCTGCGCGATGCGGTCGATGAGCTCAATACCGAATCGGGCAGCCTGGTGGGCGCGGTTACCCTCGGGGTGATTCCTTCTATCTCGGCGGTGCTATGCCCGGGAATGCTGGCGCAATTACAGCTGGAGGAGCCCGGTATTTCCGTTAATTTGCTGGAGCGCACCTCCGCGGAATTATTGGAGAAAGTGGGGGCCGGGCACGCGCAGCTGGCCATCGTTTCACAATTTAGTTCGCTGCCCTCCATTCCTGATTCACAGCGCCTGTGGTGGGAGCCGTACGTGGCGGTGGTCCGCCAGAATTCCCCGGATTTCCAGGGCGTGGAGGTGGTGGCTCCCGGAGATCTTGCGGAGGTCACCCTGGGGCTGACCGGCGCACCGGGCCTGAGCATCGACCCGGAAATGCGCGCCGCTTTTGATTTATGGGAGTTGGAGCCGCGTATCGCGGACTTCCGTACCGAGCAACCCCAGACTCTCCTCAATATGTGCAAGGCCGGGCTGCTCACCCCGGTTATTAACCTGCTGGCTTTTCGCAGTTGCGATCACGAGGGGCTGCGCGCGATTGCTATCGCGGGTGATTACGGGCGGGAAGTTTCCGTGGTGGCGAATACCGCGGTGCCCCTCACCCCGATTGGCCAGTATGTGCGCGATTTGATCCTGGCGATTCCGCTGCCCGCCGGCGTGCGCTCCCTCCAGCCGCAGCGGAGTGATGCGGGGGATACCAGCTAGCTCCGAACCCGGGAAAAGCCTGGAAGCTTTGCGCAAAACATGGCAGCGGAGCTGGAAATCCGCGCCGGCGCCTGGCAAAATTGGGTATGTCGCACAGGGCGACTGTGTCAGAGTGGACACTCTGAAGTCACAGCATTTTGTACATGGCCCGGGTTTCCGGGCGTGGGGGCATTGCGGCCTGCCAAGGGGCGGCGTCGTCGTACCACAGCTGCTGGAGCTTCGGGTGCCCGCAACGGCACTCTTCACTCGGATCGTCCGGCACGTACCTGCCGGTGAAGGGACCAGTAATGGCATCTGTAACATTTGAGAACGCATCGCGTATCTACCCGGGGTCGGATACCCCGGCTGTCAATCAGCTCAACCTCGAAATTGCTGACGGGGAATTCCTTGTTCTTGTTGGCCCGTCCGGCTGCGGTAAATCAACGTCGCTGCGCATGCTCGCCGGGCTGGAAGATATTAATGACGGGCGTATCTATATTGGGGACCGCGATGTCACCAATGTTTCGCCTAAGGACCGCGATATCGCGATGGTGTTCCAGAATTACGCTCTCTACCCGCATATGTCGGTGGCGGAGAATATGGGCTTCGCGCTCAAGATCGCGCGCACCCCGAAGGAAGAAATTGATAAGCGCGTCAAGGAAGCCGCCCAGATCCTCGACCTGACCGAGTACCTGGATCGCAAGCCGAAGGCGCTTTCCGGTGGGCAGCGCCAGCGCGTGGCGATGGGCCGCGCGATTGTGCGTAACCCGCAGGTCTTCCTCATGGACGAACCGCTCTCCAATCTGGACGCGAAGCTCCGCGTGCAAACCCGCACCCAGATCGCTACCCTGCAGCGCCGCCTGGGCACCACCACGGTGTACGTCACCCACGACCAAACCGAAGCGCTGACCATGGGCGACCGCATCGCCGTGCTCAACTTCGGGGTATTGCAGCAGGTGGGCAGCCCGGATGAGCTGTACAACCGGCCGCAAAACGCTTTCGTGGCGGGCTTCATTGGTTCGCCGGCCATGAACCTCGGCACCTTTAATATTGAGGGCGACGACGCAGTCCTCGGCCAAGCGCGCATTCGCCTGCCCCGCGCGGTGATCGATGCGATCACCCCGGATGACAAGGGCAAGGTCATCCTGGGCGTGCGCCCCGAATCCTTCACGGAGCTCACGCGCGAGCCCGGGGAAAGCTCGGTGCCGATCATGGTGGATATGGTCGAGAACCTGGGTTCGGATAACTACGTGTATGGCGAGATCGCCGGCGTGGAGAAGTCCGGCTTCGGCTCGGGCGATGGCTCCTCCCAGGTGGTTGTGCGGATTCCGCCATTCAAGGCCCCCGCGGTGGGTGACACCGTGTACGCCACCCCGAACCTGGATGCTATCCATGTGTTCCATGCCGGGGATGGCACCCGCATCAACTAGCCGGGGTAGCACCCGCGGGGGTAGCACCGCATCGCCTATCCCGGGGTAGTGCCCGCATTATGTAGGCGATGCAAGGCTGCTAAGGCAGTGGCCTGATTCCCAGGGCCGGGGCGCACGCGCCCCGGCCCTGCGTCGTCGTTACTCAATAATGAGCGCGCAATCGTGCCCCATGTGGGCCGTGGCGAAAATCACGCGCTTTCAGCTGGGATTATGCATAACCGCGGCGCAGAACTGCCCGGACGTGACTTTTCCGCAGCTCAACACGGGTGATCTGGGCCGCCCGGTCACACGTGCCCGGGCGTTTCTATCCCGGGATTCTGCATACTTTCAGCGTAGTATGCACTCGATGAGACCTACTGCTCAAAACTTTTCAGGCGCGGTGCCTAGACTTGCCAGCATGACGGAAAGTGCCACTCCCGCTGCCTACCCCGGTGCGGGCGTCGTTCGCGCGCTGGCGGAACGGCCCCGCATTCTTGTTGTCTGTACCGGGAATATTTGCCGATCTCCCATGGGGGAAATCGTGCTGCGCCAGCGGTTGCGCGATGCCGGTATTGATATTGCGGTGGCGTCCGCGGGGGTTTCGAATGAGGAATCCGGCAACCCGATTTACCCGCCCGCCCAACGCACTCTCACCGAACACGGCTATGACCTGCCCGATCACCACCGGGCCCACCGCGTCACCGCCGAGGAACTGGAAAACGCCGGCCTGATTCTGGCCATGACCACGGGGCACGCCCGGGCGGTGCGCCGGCTGTGCCGCTCCCTCTCCCTTTCGCTGACCAATATTCACCTGTGGACCGAGTTCGCGCTGCCGAAGGTAGGGATCGCGCCGGAGGGCGTATTCGGGCACGGCGGCATTCTTTCCGACGACGCCGGGCGCGCCTCGGGTCGCCAGCATTCTTCCGATTTTTATTATTCGTCCGGCGAGTACGATGTGCCCGATCCGTGGGGCGGTTCGGCGCGCGAATTCGAAGCGACGCTCACCTGCGTGGAAGCCGGCTCCGAGCGCCTCGTGGAGCTGCTGCGCGGTCACCTGCCCGCATCGCGGTGAACGCTCGGTCTGAGGTGGGCATTCAGCCTGAGGTGAGTACCCAGCCCGCGGCGCGCGCCCGTATAGTTATGCGCCGGCGGAGGGTGTTGTTCGGCGCGCTCGCGGTGCTACTGATTGCCCTGGCGGTGCTGGCCGTGCGCCAGTTCCTCGCGGCCACCTATTACTCTCCCGCGGCCGTGGCCAGCAGATATATGGCCGCCCTCGAAGAAGGCCGCGCTCGCGAGGCCCTGGACCTCACCGATCCCGGCGCACTTTCCGGATCCTTCGCCCTGCTGAGCGACGAAGTCTATCGCGCCGTCCCGGGCCGCCCCGCCCATTTCCAAGTGCGCGAAACCAGCAGCATCGAAACTGAAACCGGCGCCGGTAATGGCGCTGACTCCGGCAATGGCACCGGCTCCGGCAATGCCGCCAGCGCCGGCACCGAAACCAGCGTGCGCGTGGACGGCGTCGTCAGCTACAACGGCACCCAAGAACCCCTGAGCCTCACCCTGGTGCGCCGCGGCACCACCCCGATCCTGAGCCCGCGCTGGCAGGTGAGCGAGGGCGCCCTCGGCCAGCTGCGCGTGGAGCGCGATGCCGATCGCGGCACCGAGCAAGCTTCCGGCGGGGGCACCACGCCCACTACCGGCAGCGAACCGCCCACCGTAGGCGGCGGCCCAGCCTCCACCCCTCCCACCCTCACCAGCATCAACGACGTACCCGTCGCCCTCGCGCCCCAGGAACCCGCCCCGGCCTTCCCCGGCGACTACACCGTCGCGGCGCCCGGCGATTCGCGCTACCTCACCTTCGGGGCCGGCGCCACCGCCACGGTGCGGCCCGGCCAGACCGCGACCGCGCGTCTCAGCGCCCAGGCCACCCCGGCCGCGGGCGAACGCGCCGTGGAACTGGTGGAACGCCTCGTGGAAAGTTGCGTGCGCGGTGATGGTACGACGACGCCGCCAGCTGGCTGCCCGGCTACTTTCCGCAAGGATCGTACGTTCGGGGATACCCGTAAGGAGAAGCTGAGCTGGAAAGAGAAGCCGCAGGTGAGTGCGTCTGTGGAAGGGCTGGGCGGAACCGTGAGCGTGCGGGGAGGCGTGCTGGAGCGCAGCTACGAGTGGCGGCTTCTTGCCCCGCTGAGCTGGGAGAAACGCTCGGATACCGCGCGGGTTTTCGAGGGGGAGCACGCGGTGCGCTTCCGGGTGGAGAACGGGGACGTGGTGCTGGAAAGTGAAAGCCTGCGCTAGCCCGGGTTACCATGGAAAGCGCTAATAACGGCGCGAGAGAAGAGGAAGGACGTATGAGCACCAATGTTGTGGCTGAAATTTGGCGGGAAGGCAACCTCCCGGCGGCGCGGCCTATCGATCATGCCCGGCGGGTATGCACCGGCACCCTGTGGGGCCTGGGCGCGGGCGTGGTGCTCGGACTCATCGCTTTCCCGAATGCCCTGGTCGGTTCGCGTGCGTTTTACTTGATCCCTGCCTTCGCGGTGGTGGCTTTCCTGCTGGCGCTGCCGTGGCTGATCCGCGATAAAACACCGGTCGCGCCCGGCGTGGACGTGGTTGCTCGAGTGCTGGGGACCGACGAAAGCCGGCGGATGCGCACGGTCGGCAATAGCCGCCGCAAGCAGGCGCTCATGGTGCCGGTGGTGGTTCGCCCGGTGGATAAATCCGCAGATTTCCGCACCGTTATCGCGGTGCATGGCGCCGAGCAGGCAGGCTTTGCGGAGAGCAAGCCCGGCACTCTGCTCCCGCTGCGCCAAACCGAAAAGGGCTACGGCGGGCTCGCCAACGTGGAGGAAGCCAGCCCGGAACAAGAAGCCCTCATGCGTTCCTTGGAACAGCGCCCCAAGCTGCTGCCCAATACCGCGCCGGTGCTGCCGTTCAAGCCGCAGTCCCTCGACCGGGTCACTACCGGGGATCAGCTGGAATGGTGGGGCGGAATGATCGCCGGCGCGCTGCTCGCCGCCGTCATCATGGGCATCGTCAGCCTGCTGTAATTCCAAGAAGTACGACGACGCATATATGCACCCGGCCGCTTAGGCGCATCGCGGCTCGGCCATGACGAGAGCCCTCACAACTACATCTCAGGAAGCCATTGCACACCGCTGGATAATTCAGTTAACATACATTGAAGGCGGACGAGACAGTTGCCGTCAGAACGAACCTAACGCACCTGATAAGCGATGACGCCGATCAGAAATATGCGGGCTCTCACGCCACGGTCCGCCATCCTTGTTTCCTCTCAATACTTATGAGGATCCCATTATGTTTGTTCAAAAAATTAGCTCGCGGCCCGTAGTATCTCTCGTGGCTGCTGGAACTTTAGCGCTCGCGCTCGCGGCTGGCGGGTGCTCATCGGAAAAAGGCACGGAATCCGGTTCGGTCGGGGCTGCGCCTACGTCCGTGACTAGCGATGCGCCGGTATCAGCTGCCGGTGGCGCGGATGAAGCTTTCGCGCGGGTTTCTGCAGCTCTCGATGAGGAACTCAAGGAGTCGGGTGCGCAAAAGAACTGGAATATGATCTACGGAGCCGGGAACGCTCGTACTTTAACGGAGCTTTCGGAGCGGACGATTCCGGGTCATACGGATCTGAAAGAAAAGACCGTACTCTCCGGGGACGGAATAGTTGAAGTGAATGACACGGAGTTGGCTCCCATTGTTGCTCTCGACAAGAAGAATTCCACGCAACTCGTGAGCGCTCTGGAGAAGAATTTCGGGCTCGGCCCGCTGGATGAAAACACCGCCCTGGATTACGCGGCTGTGTTCTATGTGGAGTGCGGTGGCGTTGGTGTGGAACGCGGGGGAGATAAGTGCCAGGCGCCTGCTGGAACTGATGGTTTCGGCGCGCTCCAGACCCTCAACTACGCGGAGGGGAAACTGGGGTCAGCCTACTTCTGGCACGTGTCACCTCAGGGAAACCTGGCAGATAACGTCTGGGAAAAGTACGGAAACTCCACCGTCGATTTCGAAGCAACACGGGGATTCTTCGTGACCGAGAAGTGATGGGGTGCTCGGCTCTTAGGGCCCTTAGCTGGCCAATAGCTTCTGAATGCGCTTGACGGAAACCTTTTCCTTGGTGCCCAACTGCTGGGCGAAAAGCGAGACGCGCAGTTCTTCCAGGAGCCAGCGGGCATGGTTGAGCACTCGCGCGCGGCCCGGATCGAAAGCCGCGTAGCTGGCTTCTTCGCGGGCACTTTCCACCGCTTCCGCCGCGGTTTGCACCTGCCAGGCGAGCGAATCATCGGCTGCCGGATTCACCGCGGCCTTCTCAATGCGCAGTTTCGCGGCCTGGAGATAACGCGGCAAATCCCAGAAGCGTGCTGCCGGCGTGGCTCGCACAAAATCGGCGGGCATGAGCGCATCCAGATGGGCGCGCTCGTCGCTCATTGTGGCAAGCAGCGCCACCGAGCGGTTATCCCGCACCAGCTGTTCCACCTCTGCCCAGGCGGCCGCGGCCTTGCCCGCGCCCTGCGCGATCAGGAACACTTCGTCCTCGAACTCGTCACGAGCCCACGCCTGCAATTCCTCGAATTCACGCCCGGAACGCAGCTCTTCAGGGCTGGCATCATTGGCCGCACCCCAGCGGTCGGCAAGATTCCGCGCCGCTGCCCACTGCAGATCGGCCACCAACGCTGCCGTGGACGGAGCCGGGCTACCCGCCAGCTGCAAAGCCAGCTCGCCATCCCAGCGCGAGGTAATCCGGCCCTCGGGCAGCGCCAGCGCATCCGCGAGCAAACGAATCACGCCGCCGCGGTGCACCCGCACCTGTTCACCCGGTTCCGCCACCACATCGAGCACAATCTTTCCGGCGCGATCAGCGAGCGCCGGGTAAGCACGAACGGTCCCGGCCGGGCCCTCAGTTTCGATAACCGCCGGGATAATCCCCTGTTCTACCTCGGGCCAGCCGGTCAAAGCATCCCCGGATGCGAGTTCGGTGGCGGCCGCCTCGGCCGAACTGGTGGTGCTGGACGAACTGGTGGCTGACGCGCTCGCGGTGGGCTTCGCTGAGTCCGGTGAACCGGGGGCAGGATTCGAACCGGTACTACGAGAGGTAGCGGAAGGTTGCGCCCTGCGCAACCGCGCCCGTGCCTCATCGAGGGCCTGGGCCACCGCCCCGGCCACCACGTTTTCCACCGCCGCCTTCGTTTGCGGGGCAAGACTGCGCTGTAAATACTCGAGCGACGTTGATTCCTCGAGCACCGCACCCCGCTCCGAACGCACCCGGAAATTCACAGTCAGATGCGCGGGCAGATTCACCTCCTGCCATGCGGCGTCGTCGATCTCAATACCCCGCACGCGGGCCGTAGCCGCGCGAAAAGCCTCCTCGAAAGAAATCGGTTCCGTTCCGTGCACGTCACCGCCGTGCACGTTACCGCCGGTCGCGTTACCGTCCGCGTCACCCCCGCGCGCACCGGTACCGCCGTGTACGGCCTCCTCCCAGGTGGGCAGCACCGCGCGGATATCGCGGGCCACGTCGGGCGCGGGCACCAGGTTGCGGCGCACGCGTTTGGGCAGCGCGCGGATCGTGGCGACCACGAGTTCGCCCAGCATTCCGGGCACCAGCCAGTCGAAACCGTCCGGGCGCAGGCGCGGGAGCAGCGCGATGGGGACGTCCACGGTGATGCCGTCGTTGAACGAGCCCGGCGCGAAGGTGTAGGTGATGGGCAGCGTGATATCGCCCTGGCGCCATTCGGTGGGGAAGTCCTCTTCCGCGGCGCTTCCGCCGGCCCCGCCCAGCAGGAAATCCTGCGTGAAATCGAGCAGCTCGGGGCGAGCGTGGCGTTCTTTCTTCCACCAGGAATCGAAATGCCGCCCGGAGACCACGTTCTCCGGGATGCGCTCCTCGTAGAACGCGGCCAGCGCGTCACCATCGGCCACCAGCCCGTGGCGGCGCAGCTTATCTTCGGTGCGGCCGGCCTCCTCGAGGGCGGCGCGGTTGCGGGCCAGGAACTCGTGGTGGGTGCGCCACTCGCCCTCCACCAGGCCGTGGCGAATAAACATCTCGCGGGCCAGCTCGCGCGCCGCATCCGAACCGGAAGTGGCGAGCAGCACGGGACGGTCCGCCACCAGGGTCACCCCGTAGAGCGTCACCTTTTCGTGGACCATCGCCGCGCCGTTCTTCGCCGACCAATACGGTTCCGAATAGGAACGCCGCACCAGCTTCTTCGCCAGCGGCTCAATCCACTCCGGCTGGATCGCGGCCACGGTGCGGGCGAACAGCCGGGAAGTTTCCACCAGCTCGGCGGCCATCACCCACTCGGGGGTGCGCCGGTGCAGGCCCGAGCCCGGCCAAATCACGAAATGGGTGCCGCGCGCGCCCAGGTAATCGCGGCTGCGCGGGGAATAATTGCCGATATTGGACAGCAGCCCCACCAGCAGCGACCGGTGAATCGCCCCCGACTCCGGGGTATCCGAACCGCGCCCGAGCTCACGGCAGGCATGAGCAACCGCCCCGGAATTCGGTGCCCCACCCAGCTGAGGCGCACCGGCCCCGGCTTCGGCCGCGGCGCGAATCTGCTTCGAGCTGGGCAGCGCCAGGCGGCGGATCGTCAGCTCCAGCGGCCGCGCCATCTGCTCGAGCTGCGCCACCACATCCGCCCACTCGCGATAACGCAGGTAGTTGAGGAATTCCGCGCGGCACATGCGCCGGAACGCCGAACCGGACAGCTCGCGGGCCTGGGTGCGCAGATAGCGCCACAGCGTCAGATACGCGAGGAAATCCGAGGAGCCGGCCGTGAAACGCGCGTGGAATTGATCAGCCTGGGCGCGTTTCTCAGTGGGGCGCTCGCGCACATCCTGCACCGACAGCGCCGCCACCAGCACCAACACTTCGGAAGCACACCCGTTGCGCTGCGCCTCGATAAGCATGCGGCCCAGGCGCGGGTCAATAGGCAAGCGCGCGAGCTGCCGCCCGATGGCGGTTAGGCGCGGGGCGTGGCGCTGCGCGGCGCGGCTACTTTCCGTCCAGCGGCTTTCCGGGTGGTCGCTCCGTGCGGGGTCGCTGTCCGCGGTGCCGCGCTCGGCCCCAGCCGCGCCCGCAGCACCAAAGGCCCCGTACGTTATCGCCCCGATTTCTTCGAGGAGCTGGGTGCCGGCTCGCACCGCCCGCGCTTCGGGTGGGTCAATAAAGGGAAAATCGTCGACGGCGCCCAGCCCGAGCGCGAGCATCTGCAAAATCACCGCGGCCAGCGACGTACGTTGAATCTCCGGCTGGGTGAATTCGGGCCGAGCCAGGAAATCATCCTCGGAATAGAGCCGGATCGCAATCCCGTCCGTCACGCGCCCGCACCGCCCCGAACGCTGATTGGCGCTGGCCTGCGAAATCGGCTCGATGGGCAGGCGCTGCACCTTCGTTTTATTCGAGTAGCGCGAAATGCGGGCGGTACCTGGGTCGATCACGTATTTGATCCCGGGGACCGTCAGCGAAGTCTCCGCAATATTCGTGGCCAGGATAATGCGCCGGTAGGGCCCGGGCTGGAAAATCCGGTGCTGTTCCGCCGCGGAAAGCCGCGAAAACAGCGGCAGCACCTCCACGGCACCCGGCGCGCTGGAGCTCCCCCCGGGCGCCACATACCGCGCCCCGAGCTCATCATCGAGCGCCTTCGCGGTATCCCGAATCTCGCCCTCCCCGGAGAGGAAGACCAGAATATCGCCCTCGCCTTCCGCCATGAGCTCCTCGGCAGCCGCCACGATTCCACTCACCTGATCGAGTGCCGCCGCCCGGCCCGGGGTGCGCGGCGCGGTTACGCGCTGCGCACCGGCGTCGTCGTACTGTTCTTCCTGGTCTGTGCCCTGTTCCTCATCGAGGGGCCGGTATCGGATTTCCACCGGATACGTGCGCCCGGACACTTCGATGATGGGCGCGGTGTCGCCGGGGCGGCCGCCCGCGCGGTGCTCGCCGAAATGCGCGGCGAAGCGCTCGGTGTCGATGGTCGCGGAGGTGATGATGACTTTGAGGTCGGGGCGCGCGGGCAGCAGGCGCGCGAGGTAGCCGAGGATGAAGTCGATATTGAGGGACCGTTCGTGCGCTTCGTCGATGATGAGGGTGTCGTAGCGCAGCAGTTGCGGATCGGATTGGATTTCCGCGAGCAGGATGCCGTCCGTCATGAGTTTGACGAGCGTGGTGGGGCCCACTTCTTCGGTGAAACGCACCTGATAGCCGACGGCGCCGCCGACTTTTTGCCCCAGTTCGGCCGCGATGCGTTCGGCAACCGAGCGGGCGGCGATGCGCCGCGGCTGGGTGTGCCCGATGAGCCCGGTGATGCCGCGGCCCAGCTCCAGGCAGATTTTCGGCAGCTGCGTGGTTTTCCCGGAGCCGGTTTCCCCGGCGATAATAACCACCTGGTTCGCGGCGATGGCCTCGCGGATCTCCGCGCGCCGAGCGGAAACGGGCAGGGTTTCCGGGTAGGTGATGTGCGGAACAGCGGCTCGGCGCGCTTCGAGTTGCGCGGGGGTGAAGGGCCGCGGCCCGCGCGGGTTGTTGCGGTTGCGGCGGGCCTTGTGGTGATTGCGGCGGCCGTTGCGCTTGCCGGAGGGCGCTGCGGGTTCCTGAGACTTATCCATATCGTGCCTCATTATTCCACGCCTCCCCGGAGCTTCCTACCGGTTGGGGTTGCCCGCGGGCTAGTGAAACAGGTGGGGCCCGGGCGATTGCCCGGGCCCCACCTGCGTCGTCGTGCTAAAAAGCGCTGCGCTGGAAAGCGCCGTACGTAAAAGCGCCGCGCTGGAAAGCGCCGCGGCTCAGACGCGACTACACGTCAGAACGCGAGAAGCGCCAGCCACCCAGCGCGAGCAGCACCACCGCCAGCGCGCACCCCCATTTGTCTATTAGCCCTCCGCTTCTTGGCCGGCTTCAGCTTTGCTGGTTTACCATCAATGGAGCTGCTGAATGATGGGGAAGTGCCTCTTGTTCATCATTTGCTAGTGGTTTTGCTTGGGAAGTGGCATTTGTCCATCATTGAGCCTGGGTTTGTGCGTCGCGGTGACTTAAAATTTACGTCATGAGGCTTGAAGACTTTACTGCCCCGCAGATGGGTTCGTTGGTGGACATTGCGGGCAGTGATCCCATTTTGGGTAGTTGGGAGCATAAGGCGTTCGTGCCCGCCGTGCTTCCTTCTGAGATGCCTGAGCTGTCTGGGCGGACTGTCGTCCAAGTCGCAAATGCCAGGTCTAGCTTGGCTGCTTTGGACGCTGTTGCTTTACAGCTTCCTAACCCTGCTCTTTTCAGAAGTTCTGCTCTTCGTCGGGAAGCGCAAAGCACCTCTGCTTTGGAAGGCACATATGCTCCTCTGGAGCGAGTCATGACAACTGATGTTGACTCGCCAGAAGACGAGACCATGCGTGAGATCGTCAACTATCTGGATATGTCCTATGCGGCTTTTGAATGGTTGAGTTACGGGAGAGAAATATCTGTTGGGATGCTTACTGCCCTGCAGGGGGAGCTGGTGAAAGGCACTCGACTGGCTGGGCAATCCGGACGGCTGCGAGAGCGTCAGGTTGTCATAGGTAAGCGAAGTAGCGCCAAAGCAAATGAGCCAGCGATACTTTCCTCTAGGTTTGTTCCAGCTCCTCCGGGGGACTTGCTGATTTCGGGCGTCGAAAGGCTGGTGGAATGGATAGGGCAGGATCATTCTGAGCGGATAGACCCCGTGGTCGCCGCCGCAATGTCGCATTATCAGTTTGAGACTCTACATCCGTTTATGGATGGCAACGGCAGGCTCGGTAGGCTGCTGATAGTTCTGCACTTGATGTCTCAGGGTGTGCTTTCCGAGCCGATGCTTTCCGTTTCGCCTTGGTTTGAAGCCCGTCGAGCAGAATACTATGACCGGCTGCTTGCGGTAAGTACCGCCGGTAACTGGGATGAGTACGTCGAATTTTTCGCCAGAGGAATAGGGCAATCGGCCAGCCAGGCCTTGCGCCAGGTGCAGGAGCTGATGCGTGTTCGAAATGTGCTCAAAGGCAAAGTGCGTGATTCTGGTCTACGTTCAGAAGCGGGTCTGCGTGTGGTCGATTTAGCCATCGCGAAAATCACTTTCACGACTAAGGCGCTAGCGGAAGAACTGGATCTTTCAGTGGCGCGAGCGGGCGAGCTAATTAGGCAGCTAGAGAATCTGGAAATCTTGGCCGCCGTCAACGAGAGCGCTCGGCCGAAAGTGTATTTCGCGCCTGCGATCGTTCGGGTGTTGGTTTGAGCCTGAGCCGACAGCGGCCTTCGGGGCGCTTTGGCGGGCATCTCGGCTGGCTTTTCCGGCTGTGAGGGGGTGTGCTTCTCCTGCTGGTTTACCATCACAAGCGCCGATGAATGATGGGGAAGTGCCCCTTGTCCATCATTCGCCGGTTTGCCTGACTCGTGCAGATTAGTGACCCGACTGCCGGCTGCTGAGGGGTGGTGGGTCACTAAGGCTGTGCAAGTCAGGCCGGAGCTTCCTACCGGTTGGGGTTGCCCGCGGGCTAGTGAAACAGGTGGGGCCCGGGCGATTGCCCGGGCCCCACCTGCGTCGTCGTGCTAAAAACGCCGCGCTGGAAAGTGCCGTACGTAAAAGCGCCGCGGCTCAGGCGCGACTACACGTCAGAACGCGAGAAGCGCCAGCCACCCAGCGCAAGCAGTACCACCGCCAGCGCGCACCACAGCCCCAGACCGATGGCCGGGCTGGAAACCGTGAACGAGGTGACGTCGGCGCCGGCGTTGAGGCCGGGCGGGCTGAGCGCCGCGGTGAGGAGCATCGGCGGCAGGTAGGGGATCACGAAACTGCGCACGAACTCGGAGGGAATAAGCGCGAGCACCGGGGACAGCATCATCACCGCGAGGATCAGCACGATGGTGCCGGCGGAACTGCGCAGCAGATAGCCGATTCCCAGGGCCATCCACGCGGAGGTGACCATGGCGATGATGAAGTTGAGGTAGAGCCACCAGGCGTCGCCGCTGAAACCGATGGTGAGGCCGAAGAGGGTGCCCACCACGGCGCCCAGCACCAGGAGTACAAGCGTGGTGACCAGGGCAATCAGGCTGAGCGCGAGGGTGCGGGCGGCCACGTTGCGCCAGCGGCGCGGGTCGGCGCTCACGGTGGAGCGCATGGTGTTCGCGGCGTATTCCGAGCACACCGTGACGGCGCCGAAAGCCACCATGATGATCTGGAAAATGGTGCTCGCGCTGATGAGGACGTAGGCGGCGAGCGAATGCTCCGCGCCCATCGCGGTGGCGTAGGTGTTGAGTTCGAGCTCGCTGGAACCCCAGGCGGTTAGCGCGGTGATGGCCAGCGAGAAGAGGGTGCCGATGATGAGCGTCCAGCGCAGCGAGGGCAGCGTGAGGATCTTGCGCAGTTCGGAGCGCACGGAGCGGCCCAGCGTGACGCGGTAGCTCGGCGCGGCGAATTGGCTGATGCGCGGGGGGAGCTGAGCTAGCTGCGGCGCGGCGGCACCGGGAGCGCCGGGGCCGTGCGCGCCGGGGCTGGCGGGGACATAAGTAGTGCTCATTGGTGGCCTCCCGGGAGGTTCGTGGCGGGGCGGCCCGCGCCGTATTCGACGTCGTGGCCGGTCAGGTCCATGAAAATATCTTCCAGCGAGCGGTGGATGGTGGCCAGTTCGTCCAGCTGCACCCCCGCCTCGAAGGCGATTTTGCCGATGTCCGCGCGCGAACCGCCCGAGATCGCGAAGCGGGCGATGGGTGCGGGTGCCGCGGTTGTGCCCGGCGCGGCCGTCCCGGCCGATGCGGCGGCTGCACCCAATGCGGGCGCCCCCGCCGCCGCGGGCCCTGCGACCTCGCTAGCATCCTGGAAGTCCAGCCCGGCTGCCCGCAGCGCGCTCTCCAGGCCAGCCCGGTTCGGGGAAGCCACCAGCACGGTGGTATTCGCCGCGGCCTCGGTGAAGCTTTCGATGGGCCCGAAGGCGATCATGCGCCCGCGCCCGATGACCAGCAGGTCGTCGGCGGTTTGCTGCATTTCGCTCATGAGATGCGAGGAGACCAAAATGGTGCGGCCCTGCTGCGCGAGCGTGCGCATGAGCAGACGCACCCAGCGCACCCCGTCCGGATCCAGGCCGTTTACGGGTTCGTCAAAGAGCAGCACTTCCGGGTCGCCCAGCAGCGCCGCGGCAATCCCGAGCCGCTGGCCCATGCCCAGGGAGAAGCCCTTGAGCTTGCGCTTGGCCACGCTCCCGATCCCGGTCAGCTCGATCACTTCGTCCACGCGCCGCGCGGGAATCCCGTGGGTGGCCGCCAGAATCTGCAGGTGGCTGCGTGCGCTGCGCGAGCCGTGGAAGGCCTTGCCGTCCAGCAGTGCACCGACCGTGGTGAGCGGGGAGGCGAGCTGCTCGTAGGGCAGCCCGGCAATGAGGGCGCGCCCGGAGGTGGGGCGATCCAGCCCCATAATGCAGCGCATCGTGGTGGATTTACCCGAACCGTTCGGGCCGAGGAACCCGGTGATTTTCCCGGGCTGGAGCTGGAAACTCAGGTTATCAACCGCGGTGGTCGCACCGTAGCGTTTCGTCAGGGCTTCGACTGTTATCACAGGCAGTCCTTTCGTGCTGGATTAGGCAACGTCGCAATTCTACAGCCGCCCACTTTGCGCCGCTGTGCCGTACTGCGCCGTCGTCCCGCGTCGTCCCGCGCCGCCGCCCCGCCCGCTCCCCGGTGGCGCTCATCTCATGGACGCACCGCCGCCCCGTGTCTCGCCGCCCCGTATTCGCGCAGTCCTAGAATGTGCCTATGCCGCAATCCTCACGCACCACACCGTCGCCGTTGCCCGCCGCGGGCACCTCTGCGCCGGGCACTCCCGCGCAAGCGGCGGGGCGGCCCGCACCAGCGGCACGACCCGAGCAGCCGGCACCCCGCACCACCCGCATCCGCGCCCTGGACGGCATCCGCGCGCTCGCGATCATCGCGGTGGTGCTCTATCACATGCGCCCGGCGCTGCTCACCGGCGGTTTCGTGGGCGTCACGGTGTTCTTCGTGCTGTCCGGCTTCCTCATCACCCGCAGCGTGCTGCGCGAGCTGAGCCGCGAACGCCGCTTCTCCTACCGGCGCTACCTGCGCCGTCGCCTCCTGCGCCTGTGGCCCCCGGTTCTCGTCACCATCGCGGGGGCTGCGCTCCTCAGCTACCTCATCGCGCCCAGCCTCCTCCCGAAAGTCCAGGCCGACGCCCTCCCGGCCGCGCTTTTCGCGAGCAACTGGGTCTATATTTTCCGCGAGGTCCCGTATTTCGCGGCGTCCGGCCTGCCCTCCCCGCTCACACACCTGTGGTACCTGGGGGTCCTGGCTCAGTTTTACCTGGTCTGGCCGTTTATCCTGCTGGCCCTGCGCCGGGTGCGCTATTCGACGCTCCGGATCGTGGCGGGCCTGGCCCTCGCATCCGCCCTGCTCATGGCCGTGTTGTTCTTCGCGGGCCCGGATTCCACCCGCGCCTACTACGGTCTGGACACCCGCGCCGCTGAACTCCTCATCGGCGCGCTCGCGGCTCTCGTTTCGCCCTATGTTGCGTCTTTGTGGCCGCGCGCAGATAGTACGACGACGCCGCAGCCTCCCGCACATTCCGCCACCGCCGCTTTCGCGTTGCGGGTGGGCACCGGCGCCGCTCTCCTGGCTTTGCTGGCGCTGGCTGTATGGGCGGATGGTGAATCGGCCCTCACGTACGCGGGTGGTTTAACGACGACGGCGCTCCTGACCGCCCTTATCGTGCTCACTGTGCACAACCCGCGGCTGGGCCTGAGCCGGGTGCTGGCCAGTGCGCCTTTTGCCTATGTGGGTTCGCGGTCCTTCTCCCTGTACCTGGTTCACTATCCGCTGCTCTTGCTCATGAATCCGGCTACCCGCACGGCGGAGATTTCCGGGGCGGCCAAGATCGGGCAGCTGCTGGTGGTGGGCCTGGTGGCGGAACTGTTTTATCGCTGCGTGGAGCAGCCGAGCGCGCGCCTGGCGCGGGCCGGCTGGCGCGCGGGTTTGCGCGGCTGGTGGACTGGCCTGCGC
>NZ_LT706966.1:863850-899293 GCF_900155575.1 Actinotignum timonense
GCGCGCCCGGATGCTCCGATGTTCGTGGCCGGGCACCCGACGGCGCCGGTACCTGCGTATATGGACTTGTGGCGCGCGGAGGCTCGGGCGCTGTACCGGGTGTGCGAGGCCGTGCCGGATGCGGTTGTTGCGGGGGATTTTAATTCGACGGCGGACCATCAGGCTGCCCTCAGCCCCGGCTCTACCTGCCGCGATCTGGGGGCCGACGCCGGAATCGGCGCGGTGGGGACCTGGCCTACCACGGTGCCCGCGCTGCTGGCCTCGCCGATTGATCGGGTCATGAGTTCGGGGGCCTACCGCGGGGTGGCCGGGGAGATCATCGACCCGGATAACGCCAGCGACCACCGCGGCATCATCGTGCGGCTCAAGCCTGCCTATTAATCCTTAGAGAGGCTCGTCAAACGTAGGTGGTTCACTCTGCGAGAGCTTGGAGTGCGATGGCGCGGTTGTTACGCACCACGGAGCGCACCTGAATCTCTTCCCATTCCTGCATGCCGCGCTGGAGCGCTTCGCGTGCTTGCGGTGTGCATGCCACCCCGAACTCGTCAATAACGAAAAGAAGAACTTCTTCCAGGCAGGGCCGGAATCTGCGCCCACCTACCGGGAAGTGAACATCGGCAATTCGGGGAGTGCGCAGCGCATTCTTGAGGCGCCGGCGCGAGCGGCGGGAATGCTTGCCGCCCAGGAGCAAGGCGTGAGTCCATTCATCGCGATGGGAATGTACCTGGACATGTGCGCAGGGGATATTCGAGCGTGGCGAGCGAATATAATCCCACCGCACCAGGGGCTCTTTTCCAACTCTTCCGTGAATCACCGAGAAGGTTGATTCATTGACAGCTAGAAGCCCGGTTTTCGAATTGAGGAACACCTCGTAATCGAAGCGGACAATGAGGAAACGATCAACGCGAATATCTCCCGACAAGATTTTTGACGGGAAAGCCGCCTTTGCGGTTTCGTGTTTCACTAGCGAGAAACTGGGGTCAATTAGCTCCCCAATTAGCTGTAGATGCGCCGCGAACTTATCGGCGCACTCATTCAAATGTGCGTTCACCACGGTACAACTCCTCGAAGCGATCCAGGATTTCCATTTCGAAGTAGGCGTTAGTTTCTTTTGGCCCGAGCTGGTAGTTATCAGCGCGCCAGTCGAATTCTTCCCGGGTCATTCTGACCTCACGCAAGATTTCTTCCTTGCGCTCGAGAACCTCCTCCAATGAGTTGTAAACACGATCTGGTAAGCACAGCCGATCCTCGGCAATATCCATTTGTCTCACTCCTTCAATCGCCTCACGGCGAAGTAGTTATTGTGTGCTTCTCCGTCATTCTTGCATGGTATGCAAGCGCAAAAAAGACAGATCCACAACCTGTGGAAAACCGGGGAGCAATTCTGTGGATAACGTCCAAACCGCTGTGATCGCCTCCTCCATTACTTTCAACGCCTCTGCCCGCTCCTCTACCACCCCAATCCCACTCCTTGAAAACTTCCGTCCCCTAGAATGGAAGACGTGGATTTGGATACGCTCTCGGAATGGTCTCCGGTTGTTTTTGACCTCTTAGATATTTTCGGGGTGTTCGTGGCGGCCATCCTCGGCGGCATGGTGGCCCGCGAAAAATCCTTCGACATCGTCGGTTTCGTTATCGTGGCGATTATCAGCGCCCTGGGCGGTGGCATACTGCGCGATGTCCTCATCCAGCAGGCGCCGCTTCTCAAGGAACCGCCGGTGGCGCTCACCAATCCCTACTACCTTAGCTGCGCCCTGCTCGGGGCGCTGGTGGCGTATCTGCTGCGCCTGCGCGGCAAATGGGTGCGGCGTTTCATGACGGTCATGGACGCCGCCGTCATGGGCGCCTGGACCGCCACCGGCGTGATCAAGACTCTCAACGCGGGGCTGGGCGTGATGCCGGCTGTCATGATGGGCATGATTACCGCGGTGGGCGGCGGGCTCATCCGCGACATCACGGTGGGCCGCACTCCGGTGATTTTCGGTGGCAATACTCTCTACGCCACGGCTTCGCTTATCGCGGCCTTCCCGGCGGTGGTGCTGTGGTACAATCACGCGCCGATGCTTGCGATGGCGGTTTCTACCCTGCTCGCTTCCCTGCTGGTGATTCTGGCTCGCGTTTTCGAGTGGTCGCTGCCCGTGAACCGCGACTATTCCGTTAACGATACGCTCCAGCACGTGAGTTCTTCGCTCAGTCGCCGGATGCACCGGTTGCGTGATGAGGAGCATCGCCGCCAGGCGCGCGCGGAACGCCAGGAACGTGCGGTACGACGCCGCAACCAATCCCGCCAGTCGCTTCGCGCGCGGGCGCTGAGCAAGAAGAGCCAAGCGAATTCTTCCGGGTCGGGCGGCTCCGGCGATTCCGGGCCGAGCGGCTCGGGGAAGCCTTCCAGCGGCGGGCAATCATCAGGGAGCTAATCAGCGCACCCTTGCGCAACGCCCCGTTCGCAAAGGGTATACGTCGTGGTTTTCACGCCTCGCCCGTCCGAATGCTACGGGTCACACTGTGAATCACACTCTTAGACATTTAAAAGTGTTCCCCCGATTTTCGATGTCTGGCTGCGGTTTTGGCTGCTAACTATAATTCAGACTGCCAAAATCGCCCTGAGACTATTAAAATTCACATGCAGACTGCGAAAAATAGCATCAGACTATCAATTAAGACTGTGAAACTGTGAGTCTAACTGTGAGTCTGGCGTCCATGCTTTCAGTCTGCGTGCATTCCACTGCCGCACCATTCACGAGCCATTCGCTAACCATTGACCCACCGCCCGCGCGGTAACTACAGTTACCAACGTGACCCAAGATGCAAGCGAAGAAGCTTTTGCCGCCGCGGATTTTTACGAAAAAGCCGACGGCGGCCGCGGCCCCAATACGGTTGGCGCGCCGCTCGGCCAGGCACTCACACGTGTCTTGCTTGCGAATATCGAGCTCAACGCTGCGAACCGCAAGCTCGATACCGCGGTCGAGGAAGCGCGCGCATCTGGCGAAAGCTGGTCCGCCATCGGCCGCGTGCTCGGTATGACTCGCCAGGGCGCCAATAAACGTTTTTCTTAGCCGAAGCGCAGCGGGAGGCCTCGCCGTGCGGCCAGCGTGATTGACCCACCACCCGCGCCGTCGCTACATTTACTTATGTAACCGGGACTACAACCCACGCCGAAGGAGGCCATCGTTCCGATGTCGCTGTGATCCCCACTCAGCCCCGCTGAGACGCCGCACCCCGCACCCGCGTCCAAGGAGATCACCATGCCTGCCCTCATTCTTGACAATATTTCATTTTCCTTCACCGCCCGCCCGCTCCTCGACCGCATCACCCTGCGCCTCGCCGCCGCCGACCGCGCCGTCCTCATCGGCCCGAACGGTTGCGGCAAAACCACCTTGTTGCGCATCGCCGCAGGTCACCTCAGCCCCGAACGCGGCACCGTCACCCGCACCGGCGCCAGCACCATCCCGTGGAACCCCGTGCCGAACGACGCCGCCGCCGCGACCGTCGCGCACTTCCTCGAAAGCACCTTCGCGCCCGCGCGGGAACTACTCGCCCGTTTCGAAACGCTCAGCGCACGCCTGGGGGCGGGCGGCCCGGTCGCGGCCGAATACGACCGGCTATTATCCGAGATCACCCGCCTGGACCTGTGGTCCCTTGAGGATAGGGTCGACGACGCTTTGGCCGGTTTGGGCCTGGATATGTTGGCCGGGGGCGGGCGCTCGCGGGAGCTGGCCACGCTCTCCCCGGGCCAGCGCGCGCGGCTGAACTTGGCTGTCACCCTGGTGGCCCGCCCGCAGGTCCTGATTTTGGACGAGCCCACCAATCATCTGGATACGGAGGCGAGCGCGTACCTCAGCCATATGCTGCGTTCCTGGCCGGGCCCGGTGCTCATGTCCAGCCATGACCGGGCTTTTATTGAGGATGTTGCCACGCTCATTGTGGATATGGATGTGAGTGTATGGGCGCAGCTGGCGCGTGCCGAAGGTGGAGGTGAGGTGTGCGGGGTATGGGAGTGCCGCGGTACTTACACGGATTATCTTGAAGCCAAGCGTGATGCGGAGCAGCGCTACCGGGCGCTCTACCTGGCCCAACAAGAAGAAAAGACGCAGCTGCGTGCGCATCGCCAGGCGGCCGGCGGTATTGCCCGGGGCGGGGTGCGCTTGGCCAATGCGGAGGGCAAGGCGAAGAAGTTCTTCGCGGACCGCGCCCAGAGCACGGCCACCCGCCGCACCCGCCACGACGACCGCAAACTCGAAGCCCTCGCCACCCGGGAAGTACGCAAACCCCGCGGATACACGTTTACGTTCCCGGATTACGCTGGTGCGCCTACCCGCCAATCCGCCGGCCTGGCAGTATCCGCTCGCGCGGCAGCGGTTCCCGGCCGCCTCGCCCCGGTTACCTTTGACCTTTCCGACGGCGAACATCTCCTGGTGACCGGCGCCAACGGCAGCGGAAAATCCACGCTCCTCACCTGGATCGCCACTGGCACCCCGCCACCTGCCACGTCACCCGCCGCGGCACTGCCCGACTCGCTGCACCTCAGCGCGTCCTCTACCGCAGTGCAGCCCGCCGCCGTGCAGCACACCCCGGCCCAACATTCCGGCACTCTCTCCTGCGCGGGCCCGCTGGCTTTCGTCCCGCAACGCCTCCCGCGTTGCGGAGATCCCGGCTTCACTCCCGCGATCTGGAACTCCGGCATCGGCGAGCTTGGTACCGGCATCCTGCACCCATCCATGTGGGCCACCCCGATACCCGAGCTTTCGGCCGGTAACCAGCGCCGCGCCCAGCTCGCTCTCGCGCTCACGGCCAAGCCTGCTGTCCTCGTCATCGACGAACCCACCAACTACCTTGACCTGGCCGCCATGCACGCCCTCGAGGATTCCCTGGCCCGCTGGCCGGGCACGATCATCCTGGCCACCCATGACCGCTGGCTCATCACCCACTGGCCCGGCCCGCACCTCCACCTCACAACTGCAAAAAAGGAGTAGGCTGTATGCACATCGTAAGTTCGTTGGACTCATCTATGGGGTGATATTTATGACGGTTTCAACATCGACAAGGATTAATTTCCGTACGGACGTGAATACTAAACGAGAGGCTGAAACGCTCTTTGAGGAACTTGGTATTGACATGTCTACTGCGCTGAATATGTTTCTGAAGCAGGCTGTGCGTGAACAGGCACTTCCGATTCGCCCGGCGTTGTCGTACATCCCTAACGAAACAACTCGACGTGCAATTGCGCATGCGGAAGAAATCATGAAGGGGAATATCCCCGAAGATGGTGCGGTATTCGATGATACTGAAGAAGCCCTAAAGTTTTTGGATAGCTTGGTATGAGGGTTGTCTTTGATGGTCAGTTTCAAACTGACCTTAAATATGTAGTGCGTCAGCAGCCATACATTCAGGAGGAACTGCGTGAGCTGGTTGCTGCCGTTCGAGAGTTTGGCGAGATTCCACCGGGGTATAACCCGCATGAACTTACTAAAGCCCGGGGAACCTATACGGGATATTTTGGACTTCATCTCCAAGAAGGAAAATTTGATGTAATCGTTCTCTATCGGCGCCATCGTTCGGAACCTATTATTCGTTTTGTTCGCATTGGGTCGCACAGAGATATTTTTCAAGGGCGGGCTGTTTAGGTCTTTTCTAAGTGGGCGTGACGGAGATGGACCATTTTCAGGGTTCCACACTCGCGCGTTCGTTCGGCGCATAAAACTCCAGGGGTCCAAAAGCGAGCTTAGGTAAAAATCCACTAGCGGCGTTCACGAAGGCCAGTCGCGAGCGGCAGAAAAGGACCGGCCCTGGGCTCCCACCGAAGCGGGCAGCGGAACCGGTCATGTTGCGATCAGCCTAGCAAACTATTGCCCGGCATCCCAGCAAAATAAGTACCCGGGTAAGATTCCGCGCCAGGCTCCGCCACGAGCCACCGCCCGCTCCTTCATGCGCCCTAATTCGGCATAGGCTTATCGATCACCCGCCCGTTCGCCGCGGTCAAGTCCCACACCACGGTGCAGGCCGGAGTTTCCTCCCGCGTTGATCCATCCGACTGGCGCACCGCAATAGTGGTGCCCGGCTTTTTCACCGTGAAGTCGAAAGACTCAATCACATCGGTGTTCCGGTTGTATGCCACCCACCCCCGCGTGATCATCCACCCGTCGCCCTCCGAGCATCCCTCGAGGAGGCGACTATCGGCTGCCGGCACCGCGGTTCCCTCGCGCACGCTCCCGTGGAAGACGCCCCTCCCGTCCGCCAGCCCAAAATCGGCATGCTCAATCAGGAAACGCATATCGCTTTTCAGAACGGGGCCGCCGTCAGCATCGTCCGGCACCCGCGTGCGCACGGTATAGTCACTCGCCTCGTCGCCCGAGTAAGTCACCGCAATGCGCCGTTCGCCCACGTAATTGAGGTCCTCCGGGCCTCCCTTGGCGTTGTCCCAGTGGATAATTCCCATCTCCGCTTCTGCGAGTTCGTCCACGAACCTCAGCGCCTCGCGGGCAATCGCCTCGCTGGTGTCACCGCTGCCTGCATTCTGTTCCGCCGCCGAGGCGCTCGGGCTTGCAGAGTTCACCTCGCCGCCCGCCTTTTCCTTCAAGGCCGACGACGACGCCGCGCCGGTCTCGCTCCGCGATCCCGCCGCGGGGGCCTGGCTGCTACTCGTGCACGCCCCCATTAAGCACACCGCACATATCCCCGCCACGCCGCGGGCCACATTGTTCCATGCCATGCCTCATCCTACCGCGCCACAATAACCCATTGACGGGTAATTCCGGCGCCTGTTATAATTGAACCATCGAAACGGTTCGATGAGGAGGCGGTTTCATTCCAATGGCCACGATCAAAGATGTTGCCCGGCAGGCCGGAGTATCTATCTCAACGGTTTCCTATGCCCTTTCGGGGAAGCGCCCTGTTTCTGAGGCGACCCGCCAACGTGTGCAAAAAGCGATTGAGGAACTTGAGTTCCATCCCCAAGCTGGGGCGAAAATGTTGGCGTCAACGAAAACCGACATTATTGCTCTCTCCGCACCGATGCACGAAGCTACGGAACCCATTGCTTTCATGACCTTCGTTTTGGCAATTGTGACCGCTGCACGTCGTAAAGGCTATGACGTTGTCCTTCTTACCGAGAATGGCGAAGCTGCCGTGCAAGATATCGAGCGCGTCGTGAAAACGGGCCTCGTCGACGGTGTTGTGGTCATGGATGTCCAGGCCAATGACGAGCGTGCCGAATTGCTGAGAACGATGGATATACCGAGCGTATTTTTGGGCTTGCCCGATAACTACGAAGCATTGGCATGTGTCGACTTGGATTTCGAAGCCGCAACACGGCTTGCCGTAGACCAGTTAGTCGCTGCCGGGCATCGTTCTATCGCGTTCGTTGGCCATACCCAAATGCTTTACGACATTGGGAAGAATTTCGTGCTTCGCACCCGTGCCGAGTTCGAGCGCTATACCGCCGAACTGGGTATAGAAACAGTTTTCGTATCTTCGGATACCGAGAATATGCTTGCGGAAATTCGCAACACGCTCCCTGGTTGCACTGGCGTGCTCCTCGATTGTTCAGCTGTTCGAGTCCGGGATTTTCTCGATGAACTCAGCGTTGAAAAACAGCGGGGAACTGGCGATCCGCTCTCGATCCTCACCCTTGCATCGTCTTATGACACGTCATCCCTTAACCCGCCGCTTGACGCAGTTCCCCTTGAACCTGAGAAGTCGGGGCGGAACGCTGTTGAGCTTCTTATCGAACGAATTGGACAAGGTACCGGCCCCGAAGTCCATCTGTACACCCCGCGCTATATTTCGCGCGGATCAGTCTTCCAACTGGACGGAGGTCATTCCACGGCACACCACCAATAAGAAGGGATAAGCGGTAGAAAATGGCCCGGAATCTACAGCTGTCCCACCACCAACTTCAAAAAGACAACAATCGACACTCAATGAGGAGAGAAGATGTTATCGAAAAAGAAAATGACGGCGGTTGCAGTAGCAACTACAATCGCGCTTCTGGGAACTGCGTGTTCCGGAGGCGGGTCCGATAACGGTAAAGCTAATTCCGAGTCCGGCCAGACTCTCGTTATTTGGGATTATGAAGCGGATAATTCGGCAATGGGTAAGGCGTGGGACCGCGCCGTCGAAATTTTCCAGGAACGCCACCCTGATGTCACGGTCAAACGTGAAGCGCAAACCTTCGAGCAGATTCAGAAGAACGCGAAAATTGTTTTGACGGGTGACCAGGTTCCTGACGTTATGGAATACAACAAGGGTAACGCTACAGCGGGTCAGCTTGCTTCCCAGGGTTTGCTCACGGATCTCACCGATGTTGCGAAGGAGCGCGGGTGGGATAAGAAGCTTCCAGAATCCATCGCCCAAACTGCTAAATATGACGAGAACGGCCTCATGGGAAGCGGCAACTGGTACGGAATTCCCAACTACGGCGAATTTGTCTTTATGTACTACAACAAGAAGCTCTTCGATGAGGCTGGGCTCCAGGTTCCGAAGACCATGGATGAGCTCGTCGCCGTCATGGACGCATTCGTCGCGAAGGGAATCACTCCACTGGCAGAGGCCGGGTCGGAGTACCCCATGGGGCAATTGTGGTACACCCTCGCGCTTTCCAAGGCTGACAGCAAATTCGTACGTGATTACCAATTCTTCGATAACCCGGTGCAATGGACGTCTGGTCCCGCGGTTGAAGGCGCTAAGGTTCTTCAGGATTGGGTGAACAAGGGCTATATCAACAGCGCCGCCTCTGGCCTGACAGCCGAGGATATGGGGACCGGATTTATTTCCGGGAACTACCCAATGATGTTCTCCGGCTCGTGGTGGTTCGGCCGGCTTGCCGATGAGATGAAGGATCCGTGGGGACAATTTGTCTTCCCCGGTAACTTCGCTCCCGGTTCTTCAGGAAACCTCTGGGTTGTCCCGGAAAACGCAAAGAATAAGGAACTCGCCTACGAGTTCATCGATATCACACTCTCCGATGAAGTCCAGGCGATTTTCGGGGAACAAGGCGGACTGCCCGTCGTCGGTGGAACCGACAATATCACCGACGAAGCAACAAAGACGCTGACCGATAATTTCCAGAACCTGGCCAAGGATAACAAGCTGGCCTTCTACCCGGACTGGCCCGTCGCCGGATTCTACGATCAGCTCGTTTCCAATATGCAGTCGCTCATGAGTGGCTCAAAGACTCCGGAGCAGGCGATGCAGGACCTGCAAACGGCATACGAGGAGGGACGCGCGGACCTGCTCGAATGATGTGACGTTGCGGAAGGTTGTGGTGGCGGTCCTGGCCGCCACCACAGCTGATCGCAGATCACCCTAGAGGAGTGCGCTTGCCATGAGTACCACACACAAGCATCACATGAAAAAGAAATCCCGCCGCGGGTTTTGGCTCTACCTGATCCCAGGGGGAATCGGATTTACGATCATCATCCTCATCCCCTTCTTTTCAAATCTGTACTACTCGATGACGAAGTGGAAAGGCGGCGCATCGAAAAAACGGTGGGTCGGGTTCGATAACTACGTTTCCCTCATGCAGGATGCCGATTTTTGGATGTCCTTCAAGAACTCAGTAGCGATGATCATCGCGATGGTCATCATCCCTACTCTGATAGGGCTGCTGCTCGCGTCGATTCTCTTCGATTTCGTCGGGAGAAGTTTCAATAGCAAAATCGCATCATTTTTGCGGGCAACGTATTACCTGCCGCAGCTCCTTCCGGTTTCTATTGCTGGAATCGTCTGGAACTGGATCCTCAATGCTGAAACAGGAGCCCTCAATCAGATTCTGAGTGCGATAGGCGTTTCCTCGCCCCCGAACTGGTTGGGGTCAACCAGCACAGCACTGCCATCCGTGATGCTGGTTCTCATCTGGATCCAGATTGGCTACCCCACGGTTATCTTCATGTCAGCGCTGCAACGCGTTGATCCCGAACTCTACGAAGCCGCGGAGCTCGATGGTGCAGGGTGGATGCAGCGGTTCAAGGCCATCACTATTCCGCAGATTAAGCCGGAAACCTTCGTCATCGTTCTTACCTGCACGGTGGCATCGCTCAAGGT
Source organism: Actinotignum timonense (assembly GCF_900155575.1). GTDB lineage: Bacteria > Actinomycetota > Actinomycetes > Actinomycetales > Actinomycetaceae > Actinotignum > Actinotignum timonense. The sequence continues at coordinate 873,892 of NZ_LT706966.1, forward strand.
ATTCGCACCGATTTACGTGCTTACCCGCGGTGGCCCTGAAGGTTCGACACTCGTGCCCTCGTACTATTCCTACCTCAACTTCTTCGACAAATCGAAAGTTGGTTATGGGGCGGCAATCGCAACTGTTCTAACCATCATTATCATCATCGTCGCCGTGGTCATTCAGTACTTCCAAAACCGCGCCGCGAAGAAAGACATGCTGGGGGTGTGACATGTCTAGTGAAACAACCCGCTTGGAAGCACCGGAAACTCCGAACGTTCCGCCCACTTCTCCCACGTCAGTCACGTCAGCAACGGCGACCACGTCAAGTAAACCGCGCCTCGTTCGGGTGAAGAACCGGGACCGTCATCATCGCGGTATCAAACGCTGGATCGTCCTGGCATTCGCGGTCCTATTTGGCTTACTCATGATCGCGCCGTTCCTGCTGATGATTATTAATGCGTTCAAGTCGCCAACGGATTATTCCTCCGGTGGTCCGCTCGCGCTTCCCACCGAGTTGTATACCGACGGTATCGCCGCTTTCTGGGATCGCGTTGAGTTCCCGGAGAAGGTGTGGAATTCGCTGTGGACCTCAGGTCTGGTCGCCTTCTTTGCGGTGATCATCTCGCTTTTCAACGCCTTCGCCATTGGCATCGGGCGGGTCAAGGGGAGTGCGGTCATTGTTGGCCTCTTCCTGCTCGCCAATATGCTGCCGCAGGAAGTGCTTATTTACCCGCTCTTCTCGATGGCGCAGAAAGTCGGCCTGAATGACAATTTGTGGAGCATCGTCATTATCTTCACGATTATCCAATCAGCATTCGGCACGTACCTGCTCGCCTCGGTTCTCGGCACCTTCCCACCTGCACTCCTGGAAGCAGCACAGCTCGATGGCGCCTCCCGCTGGACTATTTTGTGGCGAGTGGTGTTCCCGAATGTACGGCCCACGCTCGGGGTCCTCATGACTTTCTTCTTCATTTGGACGTGGAACGAGTTCTTCATTCCGCTCGTCATGCTGACCTCAAACGCAAACCAAACTGTTCCGATTGCCCTAGCATCACTACAAGGGGATCGTATGCTTGACGTTCCCACCCTCAACGGAGGAGCACTCCTATCGCTGATCCCAACATTTATCTTCTTCCTGATTTTCCAGCGCACACTTTCACGCGGCATTACCGCGGGCGCGCTCAAATAATGTCAGTTCTCGAACTAGATATGAGGTTACTGTGAAATTCACTAACGGTTTCTGGCTTGACCGCAAGGGTTGGACGATTGAACGGGCAAAGCAGATCCGCCAAGTTGCTCCGATCAGCATAGATGATCGGCCCGTACTTGAAGTCTTGGCGCCCATCAAAAATATCACTAGCCGAGGGGACACCCTTAACACAGGTCTTTTCGATATGGCCTTCGAACCAATTGCTCCCGGAGTAATTCGAGTCCGCCAGCATCGGTGGCGGAAAAACACTATTCCTCCCATTCAACCGGAACTCTCTTTCGATCCCACGTACCAGGGCTCTATTGACGAAAACTCTGAGGACTACCGCGTAACTGCGGATAATCTTTCTGTCACGGTTCCTCGCGAAGGCACATGGGATGGCATCCGTGTCTCGCTCAACGGCGAAAACATAACGGAAATGACCACGCGTTCTGTTGGGCTGGCAATCTCCCCAGACCAAGAGCGATATTCCTTCGCGCAATTTGTTCTCCAGCCCGGCGAACGCGTCTACGGATTGGGTGAACGGTTCGGTCATTTCGTGAAGAACGGCCAATCTGTTGACATCTGGAATGAAGACGGCGGCACGTCCTCAGAACAGGCATACAAAAACGTTCCCTTCTATATCTCAACTGCCGGCTACGGAATCCTTGTCCTTAACACCGGCGATGTGTCATTCGAAATCGGATCCGAGGCAGTCTCCCGTATCCAATTCTCGGTCAGCGGCGACGAACTGGAATACCTCATTATTGCCGGTCCCAGCCCGAAGGAGATCCTTGAGCGCTACACCGCGCTGACCGGGCGGCCGCCTAAGGTACCGGCCTGGTCCTACGGGCTGTGGCTAACAACCTCATTCACCACCAGCTACGACGAAGAAACAGTGATGTCCTTTATCGATGGAATGGCCGAGCGCGATATCCCGCTATCGGTTTTCCACTTCGATACCTTCTGGATGCGCGAGTTCCACTGGTGCGATTTCGTCTGGGATCCCGTCACGTTCCCGGATCCGCGCGGCCTTATCCAGCGAATCAAAGACAAGGGCCTCAAGGTCTGCGTCTGGATCAATCCGTATATTGCCCAACGCTCCCGCCTCTGGGAGGAAGGCGCGGAAAACGGCTACCTCGTGAAGCGAAGCGATGGCAGTATCTGGCACACCGACCTGTGGCAGGCAGGTCTATCCCTCGTCGATTTCACGAATCCCAAGGCTGCGCAATGGTACCGGGGGGAGTTGAAGAAACTACTCGATATGGGAGTGGATTGTTTCAAAACGGACTTCGGTGAACGCATTCCCGTGAGCGGTATTGCATGGCATAACGGTGCTGATCCAGTCAGCATGCACAACTACTACGCGCACCTCTACAACCGAACTGTTTTCGATCTCCTCACGGAGGAACGAGGCGAGGGCGAAGCTGTACTCTTCGCGCGTTCGGCAACCGTGGGAGGCCAGGCGATGCCCGTTCACTGGGGTGGCGACTGCGATTCAACCTATGCGTCCATGGGCGAGACCCTCAGGGGTGGGCTTTCCATCGCGATGTCAGGCTTCTCCTTCTGGAGTCACGATATTGGCGGCTTCGAAGGCATGCCAGACGCGGGCCTCTTCAAGCGCTGGCTCGCTTTCGGCCTGCTATCCTCGCACTCGCGATTGCACGGCTCGGGTACCGTCCGCGTCCCGTGGGTTTTCGACGAGGAAGCTGTGGAGGTGACGCGGCGTTTCGTTGATCTGAAGCTACGGCTTATGCCGTACATCGGCCAGGCTGCACGCGAAGCCCACAAAACTGGAACGCCTGTTTTGCGTCCGATGGTTCTTGAATTCCCCGAGGATCCCGCAACCCGCGAAATTGACACCCAGTTCATGCTCGGTTCAGATATTCTCGTCGCTCCGGTTTTCCGGCCGGACGGCAAGGTCACCTACTATCTCCCGGCCGGAAAATGGCGCAGTCTTTTCTCGGGAGACGTCCTCACCGGTTCGCGCTGGGTAACGGAAACCCACGGATACAGCACTCTTCCCGTCATGATTCGAGAAGGTGCCGTGATTCCCTTCGGCAAGAAGACCGATACTCCCGTCTATAACTGGGCCGATGGTGTTACTCTCGATGCCACCTCGCTTTTCGAGGGACAAACATATACCGTCACTATCCCGGCGTCCGATGCGGGAACGGGCGCACCGGATGTCACGTTCACGGTCGCGCACGTTGCCGGCGCTTGTGAAGTAACGACGACGACGCAGGCCGCTTGGAATCTCAAGTACCGGGGCCAAGAGTTCAGCTACGAAGCCGGCACAAGCACAGCAACTATTCGGCTGAGCGAAGGGAGCTAAAGAGATGTCTCAAGAAACCATGCAGTTCCCATCGGATTTTGTGTGGGGGACCGCAACAGCCTCCTATCAAATTGAAGGAGGGGTTCATGAAGGTGGCCGCGGGCCGTCAATCTGGGATACGTTTTCTCACACGCCCGGAAAGATCCATAGCGGTGACACTGGCGATACCGCTTGCGATCACTACCACCGATGGCAGGAAGATATCGGTATTATCGACTGGCTTGGAGTTGGCGCCTATCGTCTTTCTATCGCCTGGCCGCGTATCATGCCCACCGAAATGGGCGGCGTGAATCAGGCTGGTCTTGATTTCTACGGGAAGATTATCGACGCGCTCAACGCGCGAAATATCAAACCTGTTGTCACCCTCTACCATTGGGATCTCCCGCAGTATCTCCAGGATAAGGGCGGCTGGGCATCTCGAGATACCGCCTTCGCTTTCCAGGAGTACGCGCGGGTGCTCGCCCGTGAATTCGCGGGCAGAGTGTCGGTGTGGACTACCCTGAATGAGCCCTGGTGTTCTGCCTACCTCGGGTATGCCGCGGGAGTGCACGCTCCGGGAATTCAGGATCCGCAGCAGGCGATGCAGGCTGTACATCATCTCAACCTGGCACACGGGCTCGCCGCGATGGCGATTCGGGAGGAATGCGGGGCGGATGCGCAGATTTCGGTGACGCTGAATCTCCATGTTGTTCTCCCGGATGATCCGACTAACCCGAGTTCGCACGAGGCCGCTCAGCAGATCCGACTCCTGGGGAATGAGGCTTTCCTCGGGCCCATGCTTGAGGGCACGTATCCTCCAGAGCTAGTGGAGCTCACCTCGCGTGATGTGCGGTGGGATTTTATTCACGACGGCGATCTTGCGCTCATTAACCAGCCGTTGGATGTGCTGGGGGTCAATTACTATAACCCCACTAAGGTGCGGATGGCTCCGGAGGGTGCTGTTCCCGAACGCCATGACGGGCATGATCCTTCCGGGAAGTCGCCGTGGGTGAGCGCTGACCGGGTGGAATTCCTGGAGCTTCCGGGCGAAAAAACGGAGATGGGCTGGCCGATTGACGCGACCGGTCTCACGGAGTTGCTGCTCGAGTTGTCGGAGCGCTATCCGGATCTGCCCTTGATGGTCACGGAAAACGGAATGGCCGATGCTGATCCGAATGAGGTGACCGGGGGCCAGATTGATGACCCGAAGCGCATTTCCTACCTTCGTGACCATATCGCTGCGGTGCATGCGGCGATTGAGCAGGGTGCAGATGTTCGGGGCTACTTCGTGTGGTCGTTATTGGACAATTTCGAGTGGTCCTATGGGTATACCAAGCGATTCGGCATTGTCCACGTCAACTACACGACCCTCGAGCGCACCCCGAAGGCCTCCGCCCACTGGTACCGCAAGCTAATCCAGTCAGGACGAATCCCTGCGTAACGGAGCGACACCCGCCTTACCGGCGCCGGCCCATACCGGCCAAGGGGCAGACTAACGGGCTGGCGTTGGTGAGGAGGCGGTCATACGACGTCACGCACAAGGTCAGCAAACGAAGTGGGCGGGCGCGTCAAAAGGTTCGATTAACTGCGGAAAGCTCCTTGGATGTACTCATCTGCTTCTGGGCTTGGGCTGTTCCACCAGAAGCCAAGTACAGACGAAGCTCTACGGGCAACATCGCAAGCGGAAGCAAAGACCTTACGGCTGAGATCTTCATCGTTCTGGTGTGTCAGTTCGCTACGCACCTTGGGGTTGCGAACGTATTCGTTGGCAAATGATCGGACCCGTGTATCTGAATAGATTGCGCATGCAGGATAGCCTTCAGCTTGCCCGGCATCGGGTACCAGTTCTTGTATTAGCACCTGTATAAAGTCGAACTGGCACAACGAATTCAGTGAAGCGTCATCACGAGGTAAGTCTTCAACTGGTAGCTCTCCTTCGATATCTGGACGCAGCTCAGGTGTATGAGACATGAGCGCCCGGGCGGCATCAATCATCAACCCAGACTGCTCTGGAAAGAGGTTAGCTCTTGAAGCATTTACTTGTGTTTCACGTATCCAAGACCGGTAAGAGTCATCGGTGCCGCCTCGTAACACCATGGGGAGCAGTGTGCTCCAGCGTTTGTAGCGTACCGCTGCTGCCCCGATGAGGTAAAGGAAAACGATGACTTCAAGTTGGCGTTTCGTATCGTTGGATGCACTTTCGCGGATTTCGAATAGTTGATCCACCGCAAATGAGACCAAATCAAGGTTGTTGTACGCCAACGCTTGTACTGCAACAACAGCGATAATGGTCAGTTTCCGATCCTGTTGGGCATCTTCCGATTGGAGGGCTTTACGTAGAAGCTGTTCGACTGGAACCGTATCGGTGGCTGAAAGGTGCGAAGCAACTGCTACGCTCAACGAGCCGTAGCTCATGTCGAGTGACAAAGGGATGCTGAGCGCAGTACCTGAGCTATTGACCTGTAGCTTGGAAAGCTTCTTGATGAGGGTATCTATAGTGCGGTGGGTATCGTCACGTATCTGCTGATCGTGTGCTGAAAGAAGCCGTTCCCAGTGCCCATATCGCAAGGCAACGTTTTGGCTACCTTCACGCAGATACACGTCTCCAGCTCGAAATACCTGGCAATTCTTGCCAAGAGAGTCTGTGTAGTCACCTGACTTGCTCATCGGAATGGGATATGTCGTTCCAGGAGATACGGCGATCAATAGGACTTTACTGCCGTCAATATTGTGGATTTGGGACCGAATATCAATTGGTCCCTCTACATACTTAGACACTCGGTCACGAAGTTTCGCACTGTCATATTGATCCGGGTCAAAGTGCTCCTTCTGAGCTGGAATCGACCCATCATTATTCACTCCAACAATTAGGTGCCCGCCAGGATGCGTGTTCGCTAAGGCAACTATGTCTTTGGCGAATTTTACTCGCCCTTCAGCGTTATCGAGATCGAGGCGGAGCTTGTAGTCCAAGTGCTCATTCTCGCCCTGCAACAGCAGATTGTGAAGCATCTCCAGATCGGTGCGGGGTTCCCATCTATCCAAATTGCACCACCTGATTGATCATCACCGCGATGTCGTCGTTTTTCAGTTGTGGCTCGAAGCGGACCTTAACACCTGCTTCCTGCATAGATTCGAAGAACTTCTTTGCGGCCGTGATCTTGAGTTTTTCGGTTCCGCGCAGATCGTTCTTGTCCTTGACGTCTTTGGTTTCGACGATGAAGTTTAATGTCACGTCGCCGTCTTCAGTGTGTAGCACGTACATGAAGTCCGGGCTTGTGGTTCCGCCGAAATACAGCGGCACCTTGATGGAACGGCGCGGGATCTTACCGAAAACAACTACCTCATTAACTGAGGAGCGTTTGATGTTCTGCTGTTCAAGATCAGAGTCGTATACGAATGCATCGTAAAGATAACGCTCTGGCACCTTTGATTGCGTATCTCTGAACACTCCGACGTTGCCTTGTACGATGGAATCCAGTGGCTGACCGTCTGCGTTGGTCAATGCCGTGGGTCCAGTTATGCCTTCGATCTTTGTATAGGAGAAACGGTTGACGAAGGTGTCTTGCATCCAATTATGGAACTTAGATACGAACTTTGCTAAAGTCGCCTTCGTAAAGAAATCATCCGGCAGTTTCTGATCGGCATTTCTGCGAACAAGACCAGCATGAATTGCCTCTGTGGGCAAGAAAGTCTGCTTATAAGCCGCTTTCAGCCAATCTCCATAGGTGAGTGCATCTTCAATCTTGTAGGTATCTAACGCCTCAGATTGTGTAACCAGTTGTCCTGTTTCATCACGTTGAATACGTTCCTGCCTGACTAGACCTACTTGTTGAGAGTACACGTCCTCTTCGCATCCAAGGACGTAGTCGACACACTCTTGTAGCTCCGTATCTGTGAGTTCTTCAAGGCGTAGGTAGTACTTTTTGTTCACTAGCGTCCAAAGTGATTTGATTTTGGCGAAGTTATCTTTGCGGATATTAACGCGCAACGGTTTCTCAACCACTTTATCGTGCTTTAGCCCAGTATTAAACTCGGGGTACAGTGAAAACAGTTTTTCGGCTTTCCCTTCAATAATATTCTTATCGGTGTCGATTAGGTCCTGGGTTAGGAGCAGTATGAATAATTGTTTTTCTGTTTGTCCGTATTTAGCGGCGATTTGCTCCAAGAGTTTCCCGACGTTACGGGTGTCGGTGGCAGCCTCAGCGTTGATCTCGTTGATTAACCGGTTGGCGAAGTCAGCTTCGGTAAAGTCAATTAAATAGGTCAAGTAGAACTGTTCTCCAGCTATCCGGTTGCCATATTCGTCAACTGGCAGACGCAGCCCGCGACCGACTTCTTGGAGTTTAGAGATCTCAGATCCGGAAGATCGTAGTTTGACGATTTGGAACACGTTGGGATTATCCCACCCCTCGCGTAGCGTCCACTTGGAGAAAATGAACCGCATTGTGTTCCAAGTTCCATCGTGGTTGCGGAATGACAACAGCGATTCTTTATCACGTAAAATCGCATCCACTTCAGCTTGGATAGCCTCATCACTAGAGGAATTATCAGCCGAGAAATAGCCGCCATTCGTCGCTTGAACATCAGCCAAGGATGCCCGCAAGTATTCGACGTATTCGCGAGATAGCGAGTCACTAGGGGATTCAAAACCTGCAAGTCGACGTTTAATCTCCTCAGCCAGCAGTTCCTCGAACTTCAGCCGCAGATGCCCGTCGCGACCCTCTTCACCACGGTAGGAATCAATCGAATCAATGAAGAATAGGCTCAGTGTTTTCACCTTGCGGGCACGCCTGAAATTCTCCCACTCGGCATCAAAATGATTCACAATAGCACGCTCGAGCATCAATGCCTGATAAGTGTCTGAATACACTCCAGAGGTGATGGTGTCCCCGCGCGCGAGGATTTGCCCGTTCGATAACGTGACACCGGACTTAATCGCAGGACTCTCAGTCTTACCAACGCCCTCGACCGTGATGCCGGCGAAATTGCCGTCAACGTTGCCCAGGCTATCGCCAAGGTTCAGCTCAAAAGTCTTCTTCGAATCCTCATCTCTAAATGTGGCCGTCTTGGGTTTAGATGCCGACAGGCTTGTCAGTTTCAACCGCACCGACCTCTCGGCGGGGTTCTGCGGGTACTGCACTGCAACACCCTTAACCAGCTGATCATTGAACGCCTCAATAGAGCCAAGGTTAAATACCAAGTTGTTGTAATCAACCACCCCGCTCTTTTCGGCTTTAGGGAACGTTGCACCAAACCGGATAACCGCTTGAGGGTGAATTTGCTCGATCAGGGTATTCCAGGCTTTATTCTCTTTGCGGAAACGGTGCGGCTCATCAATCAATACAATCGGACGAGTATCGGCCAATGCCTCATACGGCACCGATGCCGAACCGAGGACGGTCTGGTCATAATCCTTGGCCATCGTCGCCTTTGACTGCAACATACCATCAGTCATCAACAAGCAATTAATCCGGTTACGCTGCAACCTGGAAGCAGAAGCAAAGGAGGTCACCGCTGTAGGAAACATCTTGCGGCCTTTAGAACGCTTCTGAGGATTGAGTACCTCTAAAGATAATCTTGTCTGCATCCCATAGATATCGGCGAAATGTTCACGGGCGTAGTCGGACTCGATAAAGTTCCGTGTGCCTTCCTTAATCGGTGTTGAGGGCACCAGAATAATAAACTTGTTGAACCCGAAGCGCTTATGTAATTCGAACATAGCACGCGTATACACGTATGTTTTACCGGTACCAGTCTCCATACGTACATCGACGCCAAGGTAAGCATCCCCCTGCCGGGTGCGCAGGCATTTAGCAATAGCCGGAACACCCTCTAGCTGGCCCTGCTGAATCTCGGCGATATTCTCCGCAATTTTCGGATCGCCAACATCGAAAACAGGGTTCGCCTCATTACGGGACGAATAATCCAGCTCAACACCATCAAACACGTGCCCAAGCGCGGCAATAGCCTGCGTCTGATGCTCAAGAGTCTGCAGACGAATCTTCATTGGCTCTAGAACCTCTCGATTACTTCAACGCTCTGCCCTGATTTGAGCACCGATAGATTCTTCTTCAACTCATGCATCACGCTAAAGGTCACCGAATACGGGAACACCACCACACGGCTCAACTGCAACTCGTTAGTCTCAAGCCGGCGCACTAGCTCCTGCAGATCCTCCGACGTGATTCCGGGATTGATGATGTAAGCCGAATCCTCGCAAACATCTAACACGTAACCCACAAGCTCGACCTTGCGGGGCTTAGCAAGCAGCCCGAAACCGTCCTGGTTCAGCCACGTAGTCAAAACTACTTCTCGACCAGGAGTGCCATCAAGATCAAATTTCGACACATAATCCCCAGCAAGAACTTCTGCCGGATCTGGGGTGAAGGAATCAAGCTCATCCAAAGTCTTTATCTTCGGTGACTCAAGACGCACGAGCTTGAAGCCATAATCAATGTCCGCGTCAGTGTCCTCCTTGATCTTGGCGGCCGCGCGCTTAATCCGCTCACGACCAATCTCATCAATCGTGCGAAAACCATCTCTGTAAGCAACTCGCGAAGCGCTTGAAATCGAGTCCGGTGCTACCAGCTCGGGTATCTGCACAAGAATCCATCGCCGTGTTGAAGAGGTTTCGGCATTAAGACGCAAAGCAGCTTCCGCAGTTGTTGCCGAACCTGAAAAGAAATCTACATAAATCCCGTCAGAGGGCATGAGGGATAGTAGGTATTTGATTAAGTTTAGGGGCTTGGGGTAATCGAAGTATTTTTCTCCTAATACTGAGATCGCATCTGCCGTCCCTCGGGCGGAGCTAACTCCGTCTAGATCACTAACCGAAAGTCCGTCGATTTCAAGTAAATTCTTCGGAGGTACACCTCTGTTTATAGGAGTATCTGTGTTATCTACAAGTAAGTACTGCTTGAAATAAACAGACCAACTTCCATTTCGTTGTTTACACAAAATAAAGCCATTTTTAAGACCCCATTTGACCTTTTCCTGGTTCCATCTCCAGTTCCAATGTTCAATTTTCGTCGTGCTATTTCCAGGCCACAATTCTGTTCCATCAGGCATAGGTATTGGATAGTTCAGAGAATCTGAATAATGATTCCCTGTCATCCGGCGGTCAAGTTTATTTTCCTTGTAAGGGCCCCTGCAAGGGAAATGTTCATCCCTTCTCCTGTACGTATTGGCGTCGGGGGCCACGCCTTTGAATTCTGCATCAGCGGCATTCTTTGCGTAAGTCACGACATATTCAGTGACTGTCTTCAAGTCAGAGCCGGTATTTGATCCAGGAGTTGATTTCCAAATTAGGGTTCCTATTGAGTTTTGCTCGCCAAAGACCTCATCACACAACAGAGTAAGATTAGCCTGTTCGTTTTCATCAATACTGATAAAGATCACACCGTCATCACTCAGAAGCTCCCTGGCTAGCACGAGGCGTGGATATATAAAGGTGAGCCATGCGGAGTGGGATGATTTGCCTTGCATGTCGAGTATGCGTTCGGCTTCGTCTTCACTGATGCCAATTCGTTCGACGAGCTGCTGGGCGGTGAATCCGAAATCGTCGTTGTACACAAATCCGTCAGATCCTGTATTGTACGGCGGGTCGATATAGATGCACTTGACCTTGCCTGCGTACGACTTGACCAGATGTTGGAGGGCGTCGAGGTTGTCGCCGACTATGTAAAGATTCTCGGAGTCTTTGTTCTCGGGTTCGGCATTGTGCTCCAGGTCAGGAACCACGACGGTTTCGGTCTCTAAACCCGCTAGGTATTTCGCGTATGACTTGCCGAGGAATTTCAGCTCGTAGCCTTCGCGTGTGAGGTTCAGGTCTTCTTCTTTGAGCATTTGCTCGAATCTGTCGAGCATGAAGGAGCCTTGCTCATCGAAGTACTCGGGAAAGGCGATTCGCAACCGTTCGATCTGCGCACTGTTAGGCGTGATGGTTTCGTTGTGCTCGCGGGCTTCACGGTTCATCGTAGGTACCCCTTTCGATTCTTAGGTTGAGCATAGTTCTTGCTCAAATTACGGGTGAGGGAACCGTTGCGGCGTGCCCTGTACGTCCTCAGTCTACCCGTCACTCGTGCGGTTTCCCTGCTGGCTCGCTGCTTCTGCTCGGATGCCGCTGGGCCAGGTAGGTGCTGAAGAACACTGCGAAGGCGACGAGCCAGAGCCAGGCCAGGCCGGAGTACCAGTTGAGGCCGCCGAAGAGCGTGATGCGGGGTAGCTCGGTTGCGATGATGAAAGAGATGCCGAAGAAAGCACCGTAGATGGTATCCAAGACATAGCCCCACGGACTTCGCACGCCACGCGCCCGGCGCAGGGCTGCCGCAGCTTTGGTGAGAAGCACGCTCGCCGCCAGGTAAACGAGGGTGGAAGTCCAGAACATCCACATCTCCACCTCCGGATCACCGGTGGCCCAGAACAGGAGTATCGCCGCAGTCAATCCGGCAACGACCACGATGAGCAAAGTAGCACCCTTGCGGTAGCGGTACGCCCTCTCGGCGGATTTCTCGCGGTTCTTGGGTGCGTGTGTGGAATCTACGGATGCGGGCCTGGAGCTTGCGGGTGCTTGCGCAGAATCGGCGGGTGCTTGCGTGGTGTCTGTGTGCTGCTGCGTAGGTTCTTGTGTGACATCCTCGTTCATAGGATAATTATGGCCGATATTCAATGGCGAAGGGAATGGTCTATGGCAGACGCACCGCAGCATCGGCAGCTAAGCAGGAAAGTCCCCATTGGTAAGATCGCAAGCTTTCTGATCATCCTCCTCGTCGGCTTCGGGTTTGCCCTCGCGGTGGTTTTCCTTGCTGGCCGGCATTCCTTCCCGCTATGGAGCTTCGTCGTCGTACTTATTCTTTTTAGCATCGCCAGTTTCTACATGACGCGCGCGGTGGGGCGAACGCCGCGGCGCTTCGGATACCTCCTCGACACCGGCTACGGAATCATTGCCGGGCTGTCCTTCCTGGTGTTTCAGTACGCGTACGAATCGATTCGGTGGCCGTCGTTCCTGCTGGTGGTGTGGATGCTGGTGACCTCGATGGGGTGCAGCGCGTATATCGACAAGCGGCACCCGGCACCGCGGGGTGGTGCGGGTTCAGAAGAGAAGTGACGGTGTGTGAAGACCGGCCCTGACCCACTCGCGAGGCGGATGGGCGGGCCGGTACTGGTGAATAAACTCTAGCAATGCCGCGGCAAAGGCTCAAGACCGCGGACGAAGCTCAAGACCGCGGCTGCTGCTCAAGACCTACTTCGCCCGGAAAGCGTAGTAGGCCGGTTTGGAATCGGGGGTGGAATAGTCGGTGCCGACGAAGCCGTAGCCGGGCACGGCATCGGTTATGGTGGCGGGCACTGACCAGACCGGGGCCTCGCCCTGGTTCCAGTCGAAAGCAAAGGTGGCGTCACGGGAATCCTCACGGTAACCCGTCAACACAATCCCGTTACCGAGCGCCGCAAAATCCAAGCTAGCGCTCGCGAGCGGAATCTCCCGCAGCTGACCCGCCGCCACTACCGTGGTGGTAGATCCGGTCAAGCTAGAAAGATACGTCACCCCGCCCGGCACGCAGGCGGAGATCGCCACCTGATACCGCGCGGCGGAACTCGCCGGCTGCTGCCCGAGCAGTTTCTCCAGATTCTCCCGCAGCTGCGCGTTACTCGCTTGCGGAGCCGGGCAGCTAGCCTCCCGCACCGACACTTCTCCAGGCAACGGTGCCCCGGTGCTCACCTTCCCCTCCAGCGTGATAGCCAGATTGGCCTCCGGGATGAACCAGCCATCCGTGGTTGGCACGACCGAGGCGCTTTCCACATCCTCCGCCTCCACCGAACCAGAACCACGAGTGCGGCCTCCGGAATCGAAAACAGTCCAGTTGACCGTGGTGCTCTCCCGATCAAAAAGCAGCAGCTCCCCGCTCGGCGCCACGTGAAAATTCCCGAGCGAGGCGGGGCGGGTTATTTCGTGCAGCACCGCGCCGTCCGTGGGGGAGAGCCAAGAGAAACGATCCTCGCGGCCCCCAGCTTGGGAGAGCAGCACCCCGGGCGCGAAAGCCTGCGCCTCCGAACTGCTCTGCCAGATCACCGCGCCATCCGCCGCCGCACGCAAAGTGGCAGGAGTGTCCGAAATATATGAGCTGGCGAAGGGATTCCCCCAGTAATTTGGCGTGCACCACATATTCGCGGTGTCACCAGCCTGGGTACACGTGAGCTCCCCAGGCAAGGAATAACGCAGCTGCCCGGTTTCCGTGTCATAAAAGCTCGTGGAATCCGCCTTAGCGTTGTAGCCGCCGAAAACGTGCCCGGCGGGGATAACGAAAGGCCGATCCAGGAAGGCAGGAATGTGTGATTCCGTACGCACCGCCTGCGTTTCGGCAAGATTCTGGGGGACGGGTGCGTAAGTAGCCAGCGGCTGCGCGCCAGCCTCGGGAACCGCGGCGTTCGCAGCGCCCCCGGCGCCGCCGGAATCTGCGCCGCCGGAATCTTCAGCGTTCTGCGCGCTCCCCACCTCGGCCGGCGGATCGCTTACCTCATCTTCCATATCGGCAAGGAAGAACCCGGCCGGGAAGCACACAAAAACAATGATGAGCCACCAGAAGAGGCCGCGGTCCTTCTTTTTCTTCGGCTCCTCGGGTGGCGGCGCGGTATTGACCCGCGTTGTGCCGGTGGTATGCGTTGCGCCGTAGGATCCGGTTGCGCCGGTGGCGTGCGCCGCGCCGTAGGGCCCGGTTGCGCCGCCGGCCTGCTGCGCGCTCGCGCTCGCGGGATAGGGGACCGGCGGAACTGTAGGCAGCAGTTGCGCCGAACTTGCGTAAGCCTGGCGCATTGCCCGCTCATCGCGAGGATGCGGTTTCGTGCGGGAGCTTTGGCGAGTGCGCGAGAGCTCTTTGCCCCGCGAGCCCGCGCTAACTCGCCCACCCGCGCTACCCCGCGCGCCTTCCTTCGCCCGCGCCACCACCGGCCGGCGCTCGCCTTCCGGCTCCGAGAAAGCCGAGCCGGCACCGGCGCGCGGCGGGCTTTCCGAAAATGCCGAACGGTGCGCGCGGGTCTGCCATTCGGCCAGGTCTTGGGCGCGTTTACGTTGGCGGCGGCGTTTGAACCAGCCGCGTGCGCCGTCGTCGTCGCTAAAAGCTGAACCACGCATGGACTCACGCTCCTAAAAGATCCGCGGCGCCCGCGAGCACCGTCCCCACGTCCCCCTCCACGCGCAGATCGGCGTAACGATCCGCGGTAGTCGGGCCGATATTAATAATTGCGCACGCCGCGCCGTGCTGGAGCGCCTCGCCCAGCACCCACGAGCCGGTCAGCACCGCGAGCGACGTGCCCACCACCAGCGCCACATCGGCCTCGCGCGCCCACGCAAAAGACTGCTCCATCGCATCGCGCGGCAACGCCTCGCCGAAAAATACCACCGCGGGTTTGAGCAGACCGCCGCAGCGCGGGCACGGCGCCACCCGGAACGTGGAGGCCTCCGCACCGGCGCGGTCCGCGGAAGCCAAAATCGCCACGTGCGCGGGATCGGGATCCTCGGGCCAGCCCGGGTTGAGCGCGTCGAGCTGCGCCGCAATCTCCGCGCGCGGAAACTCCGCCCCGCACTCCACGCATACGACCCGCAAAAAATTCCCGTGCAGTTCCGCGAGCCTGGTGGAACCGGCCTTCTGGTGGAGATTATCGACATTTTGAGTAGCGACACCATTAATAAGGCCCGCTTTTTCGAAACGGGCCAGTGCCGTGTGGGCATTATTGGCGACGACGCCGCTCAGCGCGCGCCACGTTTCCTGATTACGTTGCCACACCCAGCGCTGCCATACCGGGTCCGAAACGAAAGCGTCGTAATCAATGGAGGGAGCATCGGAGGAGCCGGTGCCGCGGTAATCGGGAATGCCGGACGCCGTGGAGACGCCCGCCCCCGCGATAACTACGGTGGTGCGCCCGGCCATGAGCTCGGCTAGTTCGCGAGCGGCCTCGGTGGTGTCGCTGGTGATCATGGTGACTCCCTCGTGCTGGCGGTTGGCGGCGCGGCGGCCGGCGCGGATCGGTCCCATGCGGGCACGCGTGCGTGCACCGGGCCGGCATGCCGCTTCCTCGCTCATCGTATCCCGAATGTGCGGCGGGGGGGATCTTTTTCCCCCGGGCCAAGGGCCGNAGGGCAAAGGTCCGGCCACGGCGGGGCCAAACGTGGGATAATAAAATCTGTTTGAGGAACCCTCAAAGAGTGCCGGTCGCGGCACTCGCACGGAGCCTTCGCCACATCGCGGTGGTTCGCGTGCTCACACAGAAAACCTCTCGGACAGATGGTTCGAGGAACGCCGAATAAAGGAGATCTCAGTGGCTGTTGCAACCCGCGAACAGTACGACGAAATGCTCAACCGCGCCAAGGCAAATAAGTTTGCCTACCCGGCCATCAATGTCACCTCGTCCCAGACGGCCACCGCTGCCCTGCGCGGTTTCGCGGAAGCCGAATCGGATGGCATCATCCAGGTGTCCGTGGGCGGCGCCGAATACCTTTCCGGCTCCACCGTCAAGGATCGCGTGGCCGGTTCCATCGCCCTGGTGGAGTACGTGCGCGCCGTCGCCAAGAACTACGATGTGACCATCGCCCTGCACACCGATCACTGCGCCAAGCAGAACATCGATTCCTGGATCCGCCCGCTTATGGAGCTCGAAGCTGAGCAGCACAAGGCCGGCAAGCAGACCTACTTCAACTCCCACATGTGGGACGGCTCGGCCGTGCCGCTGGATGAGAACCTGGAAATCGCCAAGGAGCTGCTGGCGCTCTCCCAGAAGGCCAATACCATTCTCGAAATTGAGATCGGTGTTGTGGGCGGCGAAGAAGATGGCGTCGTCGGCGAAATCAACGAGAAGCTGTACACCACCGCTGAGGATGGCCTCAAGACGGTTGAAGCGCTTGGCCTGGGCGAAAACGGCCGCTACATCACCGCGCTGACCTTCGGGAACGTGCACGGCGTGTACAAGCCCGGCCACGTCAAGCTGCGCCCCGAAATCCTCGGTGAGATCCAGAAGGAAGTCGGTGCCAAGGTTGGCAAGGAATCGCCCTTCGACCTGGTCATGCACGGTGGCTCCGGCTCCACCGCCGAAGAAATCCGCACCGCGGTGGAAAACGGCGTCATCAAGATGAACGTGGACACGGACACCCAGTACGCCTACACCCGCCCGGTGGCCGACTGGATGCTGACCAACTACTCCGGCGTTCTCAAGATCGACGGCGAAGTGGGCAACAAGAAGCAGTACGACCCGCGCTCGTGGGGCAAGGCCGCCGAAGCTGGTATGGCCGCCCGCGTTGTCGAAGCGTGCGAGCGCCTCGGCTCCACCGGCACCCGCATGAAGTAAGCGCGGTGCCCGCGGATCGGGCATGTTGGTGCGCGAGCGCGTGGCGCTTGCGGGCCGTTCGTGAAGCGGGCGTGGTCGTGCGCCGTTCGCGGCTCCGCGCATGAGCCGTAATAGCGGTCATAGCGGTAACAAGGGCCGGTAGTTCATTTTGGGCTGCCGGCCCTTTGTGCTGCACTTCGTGCGTCTTTTCCGATGCTTTCTTTGCTCGCTTTGCCCTCTTTCGCGTTGGAAAGCTTCAGCTTGCGGAGCTGATGGCGATGCGGGTTGCCCGTCATCATGTCGGATCGCAAAGTGGTACTGGAGCTACAGCCAACCCCCGATTTTCTGTCGTGCAGTACCACTTTGCGTGTTCCGCCGTCGTCGAGTACCACTTTGCTGGGCAGTAATAGGTGGATAGTGGCTAGTCCCGGTGGCCCCCCCTATTGCCCGAAAACAAAGTGCGCGGGAGAGCACTGTTTCAGAGCGAATTCATGTTCCTTACGCGCTGTGAGACTTGTGTGTAGCTGATCTGGGATCGGCTGGCAGGATAGATCATAGCCACGGTGGCGTGCCCCGCTTACGCGCTGACCTGCCCGCACCAGGCCTAAACAGCCTGGAAAACACGCGGGAGTGTCTTGGAAGTGACATGGCCGCCACCATGGCTATGGCCTGTCCCGGCCGGTTCATACTGGCCTGATTAGAAGCACGTCCACCAAGAGTGTGACTCTCCACAGTGATGCCGATGAACCAACCCTGAAAAGGAAAACGAACTCCCGCCAGGGCGCCGGGACAGACACCCGATAGACACAACCAAGAAAGGGCTGTATCCACATGGCAATTGTCGCACACCACTACACATACGTCATCGGGGTGGACACCCACGCGAAAAAACACGTGTTCTCCATCCTGGAATGCCCCACCGGCATCGAGGTCATCAACCAGGCCTTCGCGAACACCACGCCCGGGCATACCCGAGCCGCCACCTGGATCACGAAACACGCCACTAAGGACACCGCTAATGTGCTTATCGTGGTGGAAGGCACTGCCTCGTATGGGGCCACCCTCACCCGTTTCCTTCAAGGCAAGGGCTATACCGTGGTGGAAGCACCCCGCCCGGACGGGAAGGGCCGCTACCAACCTAAAACCGATAAGATCGATGCCTACCACATCGCCTGGCGGGCCTTGAAACTCGAGGAAAACGCCCTGACCATCCCCAGGCAAGGCACAGAGCGTGAAGCCTTACGTATCCTCATGGCAAGCCGGCGCCAACTCACACGCACGAAAACCGCGCAAATAAACGCCCTAACCGCACTCGTGCGGACAATCGATGTGGGGGTGGATGCCCGCCGGCCTCTCACTACCGCCCAGATTAGCGGCCTGGCTAGGTTAGAGAATGTTCCTGGTGAGGATATCCAGATGGTGATCGCTAAGCAAGAAGCCCGGCGTTGGGCTCAAAGTATCCTCGACCTTGGAAAGTGTCTGGAGGAGAATTTGGGGCAGATCAAGATGATTGTCCAGCTAGTGGCCCCGCTTTTACTTGATTTACCGGGAATAGGGCCTTTTGCTGCCGGGCAGATCATTGTCTCGTTTTCCCATGCTGGGCGTGTTCGTAGTGAGGCGGCTTTCGCTTCCCTAGCGGGTGTGTGTCCGATTCCGGCGTGTTCGGGTAACACGGTACGTTATCGGCTTAGTCGGGGTGGGGATCGGGCGTTGAATTATGCTTTACATATGGCGGTGTTAGTGCGTATGAGGTCGGATGAGGAAACCCGGGCGTATGTGGAAAAGCGCCTTGGTGAGGGGAAAACGAAACGCGAGGTTATACGTGTGCTTAAACGCTACCTGGCCCGGCGGGTGTATCGCCTCTTGACCAGGCATATGCGTGCCGAGGAAACCGTACTTGCCTCTTGACAACATATAGAAGCGTCACTTGACGGGCACCACGGTTCGAAATGCGCACTTCACGGGGGGGCGATGTCCAGAACGCGCACTTTGCAGCCTTGAAGCTGAAAATGACCCACTCCACCTACCCTGCCCGGCGGGAGGCGGGTGTGTTTTCCGAGATGTACTTCGCATGTACAACATCTGCACTACAGCTCTGAAAACACCTACCACCCCCGCAGAGGCTCGTGTGACTATTGAAATCCGTGAGACTTGTGTGAGTTGTGGGATTCCCGCCGCCGCCAACGCCCCAGCACCACCACCAGCGCACATGGTCATACTCTGAGACAGCTACCTCGGAAGATAAGATTTACCACATAGTTATTTAAGTCGTGCTTGAACACCTTCCAAACGGTTTATAATCGCGGGGCGCCAGGAGTGCCTCGAGTCATCAAGGTGTTTCCGCAGCTGAGCCACGTGTTTGGGGGCGTCTCACCGCGCCGCCGGGGCGTGGAATCCGGTAAAAACGGGTAACTAATAAGGGATCTAAGAATGCAAAAATTAAAAACGGGAGCGGCGCGTTCGCGAGTCGCGGCGCACCGGTTGATCACGGGTGCGGTGGCGGCGCTTATTGCCGCCTTCGTCGCGGTGGGCGGAGCGATTCCGCTGACCGCGCCGGCCATGGCCGCGAACGTGCGAGTCACAACGAATGGTGACAACGCCGCAAACACCACCGGCGAAACTACCAACGCCACCGGCGAAAACACTGAAAACTCCGAAAACGCCGAGCGTGCCGCGGAAGCGGCCTCGGCCCGCCTGGAAGTCGCGGTGGCCGAACCCGCCGACCAGAAAACCAACGGCGTGAAATCCGGCGCCCTGGCCAGCTATGACGTGCAATGGTCCTGCGCCGGCGTGCAAGGTCAATGCGAGAACACCACTCTCAGCGTGACCATCCCCGGCCTGGTCGATTCCATTTCCGATACCGATCAGCTCCCCCTCACCCACGTGAGCGCCACCAATTCTTCCCATGACCAATCCGCAGTCCCGGTGCGCGAAGGCGATACCTACACCTGGAACCTGGGCACCGTGCCGGTGGGAACCACCGGCGCCATGCGCGTGCAGGTACGCCCGGAAAACCTGCGCTGGCCCGAAGGCGAAGCGATCCACCCGAAGGTGGCCGGCGAAACAAACGGCCTGGTAGCCGACCCGGTGGAACTGGCCACCCCGGTTCACGCCACCCCCACCATCGCGGTTCGTAAATTCGCTCCCGAATCCCAGCCGGCCATCGGCGGCCAGTACACCTACACCATTACCGCCGGTTACGAAGGCGCCTTCAATACCAACGAAAACAAATTCCAGGATCCGGGCACCGGCACGCCCGGCCTCATGGGCCTCACCGAGATCCGCCTGGTCGATACCCTGCCCGAAGGTGCGGAATTCGTACGTGCTACCAATGGCGGCACCTACGATCCGGCCACCCGCGCCGTCACCTGGGTGGTTCCCGGCTCACCCGTCGTGCGCGCCATCGCAGATTACCGCGTCACGGTCGCCTTCCCCGCAGGTACCTTCGCTGAAGGTGCCAGCGCCACCAACAATGTGCAAGCCACCGGCACCCCGCTCGATCCCAAGCACGCGGCCGTCACCGCCACCGATTCCGTGACCCGCCAGCTGCAAAACCTGCGTGCCGAAGGCAATTTCCGCAAAACCGCCAATAAGGCCGTGACCCAACGCGACGGGGAAGCCAGCTGGGATATTTCCTGGTCGAATACCGGAAATGTGCCGCTGCGCGTGCACGTGGCCGATAACCTGCCCTGTCGCTACGTCTCCCCGGAAACTCCCGGCGCCTGCGCCACCCCGGCCCTGCGCAATGTCAAGGCCGGCCTGGTCCGCCCGCTCCGTAAGAATGTCCCGGCCACAGTCACCTACACCACCACGAGTGGGAAGCAGCTGAGCGTCGTCGTCGACCCAACTACCACCCGCGATTTCCCGCTCACCGTTCCCGCGGGAGAAGAGATCACCTCCATCGCCCTGGACGTGGACGTAGTCAACGGTGAGCGGAGCGATATTACGCTGGAAATCCGCGGAACCGTGGTGGCGGACTTCCCGGCCGATGTGCACAACGGCACCACCGCGCCCGACGGCGCCACCTACAGCTACGCCCCGCGCTACGAGGTCCCCACGCTGGAGAATCGCGCCGTCGTAACCGCGCAATCCCTCGATTTCGAAGGCAACCCGACCCCGGACCTGCCCGCGAAAATCACCACGCGGGAATCCGCGGCGCAGGTCGCGATTGTGGACGGTTACCCCACTTACGGGGTGTCGAAAACCTCGCACCTGGGCGGCCAGATGGTCGGCAACCTCGATACCAAGCCCGGTGAGCTCTTCCAAACCGGCCAGACCTACACCTTCGGGCTGGGCTTCTACACCGGCAAGGGCGCCAAGCTCTACCCGGTGATTATGGACCTGCTCGCCCCCGGAATGGAATACGATCCCACGCAGCAGATCACCACCTCCGCGAACTGGCCGGCCACCCTCCCGCTCGACAAAATGCGGGTGGAAACCGAGATGAAAACCGTGGACGGCAAGCAGCGCCAACTGGTGCGCTTTACCTGGCCGGAGGATGGTACGGGTGATTACTTCGCCCCGCCCAGCACCGGCGATCAAAGCCGCTCCAACTCCTCGGAAATGGTGCTCTACTTCGGTGCGAAAATCACCGCGGCCACCGAGCCTGGCGAAAACACCAATGACATGATCCTCGCGGACGCCAAGCGCCCGAACCTGGGCACCGCCGTCGCCCCGAACCAGTGCATCCGCAATTGGTGGGCGCGCACGGATAGCCGCAAACTCACCGATAACCTCGACGGCCTCAACCGCCCCGAAGCGCGCGGCTGCACCACCTCCACGAAGTTCAACGTGGCGGGCTTGCCGGCGCTCGCGGGTAAGAATTACGTGAAGGGTGACGTCGATACCGAGTTCCAAGCCAACCCGAATTACGGGACGGTTTCGCCGGCCTCCAATGCCGAACTCAAGCTGGACCTGGTCAATAACGGCAATGCGGGAGTCTCCGGGGTGGTGGCCTACGATGTGCTGCCCTACCCGGGTGACCACGGCGTGAGCGGGGCCAATACCCCGGAAAATGAGCGTGGCTCCACGTGGCGCCCGCGCCTCAACGGCCCGCTGACCTTCGGGGAAGGCACCCCGCAGCCCACCTCGGTGCTGTACTCCACCTCGATCAACCCGTGCCGTGGCGAAGTCATGGAGCTGGGTGCCGCTCAGGATTCCAGCCCGCAGAATTGCGAGCCGGGCACCTGGAAGACCGCCGAGGAACTGGGCGGGGACTTCTCCCAGGTGCGCGCTTTCCGGGTGGAATTCCCGCAGGATGCCAAGCTCACCCGCGCCGATACCTGGACGATCAACGCCAATGTGACGGCTCCGGCCGCCGCCCGCGGTATCGCCTGGAATAGCTACGCGGTGACCGGCAAGAACGCCGAAACCGGCGCGCCGGTCATGCCGACCGAGCCGGCCAAGGTGGGGCTGACCATGCCCTTCGACCTGGACCTCACCAAGGAAAATATTCACGCGAAATCCGCTGATCTCGGCGTGCTGAGCGAGAAGGTGACCGCTGATCCCGCGCACGCCGGCCTGGCCGAGGGCGTGCAGCTCGCCGATATCGAGAAGCAGAACGAAACCGAGCGGTGGGCCACCGGCTCCGTGGTGGAGTACGTGGTGCGCGCCAAGAACGCCGGCCCCGGCTTCGCCACCGGCGTGGAAATCACCGATATGCTCCCCAAGGGCGTCACTTACGTGGGCTACTGGAGCACCAACGGCGGGTACGATGCCGCCACCGGCACCTGGAGCATTAATGACACGGTGACCGAAGTGGTGGATCCCCACACCGGTGACCCGGTGGAGGGCGCGGACCCGAGCGCCACCGATGATGCCTACCTGCGCTTCACCCACGAACGCGGGATCGCCCCGGGCGGCGAAGAGGTGCTGCACCTGTACGCGGTGGTTGATGAAACCGCGCGCTCCCAGCAGGTCTGCAACGAGGCCCTCACCCCGGCTAAGGATCGCCTCGATTCCAAGGGCCAGAAGTTCGCGGGCAAACAGGCGAATGCTTGCCTGACCGTGGGCGTGAACCTGGGGGACCGCATCTTTGAGGATACGAATAACAACGGCGCGGACGATCCGGGCGAGCCGGGCCTGGCGGGCGTCACCGTGAAGGTGTTCCGCCCCGGCGATACGGAACCATTTATTACGACGACGACGGACGCCAGCGGCAAGTACCTTGTGCGCGGTCTGGAACCTGGCACGTACTCGGTTGTGGTTGATCGCGCGACCCTCCCGAAGCGCGAGGGAACCTGGGAAACGACGCACGTCCGGGAAGGCTCGGGCGATAAGGAGAAGGCCAGCTCCGGGCAGATCACCCTGAGCACCGCCGATGTGCTGGATGCCGATTTCGGTTTCCACTACGTGGCGCCGGTCCCGCCTGTGCCGCCGCAGCCCCCGGTCCCGCCGGAGCCTCCGGTTCCGCCGGCACCCGAGCCGACAACTCCGGAACCGACCACGCCCGCGCCGGCTCCTTCGCCGACGACCACGGCGCCCGCGCCGCAGCCGACGACGGATCGCGCGCAGCCCGATCCGGAGCCCACGCCGAGCGCAACGACGACGGAGCCGGCTCCGCCCGCGCCGCAGCCCACGACGCCGGAACCTGTGCCAACAACCACGGCGCCGGCACCCGGGCCGCAACCGACAACGCCCGAGCCGAGCGCTCCGGAACCCACGGTGCCCGCTCCGAGCTCGCCGGAGCCGAGCGCTCCGGAAGTAACAACCCCGGTTCCGAGCACCCCGGTGCCCACGGCGAGCACCACGGCGCCCGCGCCGCAGGGGAGCCCGAGCACGGACGGGCCGGCGGCGTCGTCGACCCCGAGCGCGAACCCAACTCCGCCCGCGCAGGCCGGCTCCGGCCCGCGCCTGCCGCACACCGGTGCGGGAGTGCTGGGAGCCGCAGGAGCGGTCCTCGCGCTGCTGGCCGGCGGGGTGCTGGTGCTGCGCCGTCGTGTAGAATAGTGGCGGCGTGGCGGATAGTGCCGCAGGTGAATAACCGCGGCGGTACATCCGCAGCCGCGTAGCGATCAGGCGGGAGAGTCGAGCGTGAAAGCGCCCGGCCTCCCGCCTTTCGCGTGCTCGCCCGAGCGTTGGCGCGCGGAGCAAGCGCGGCGCGTCGGGTGCGGGAGCCGTCCCGGTTTTTCGCGCGCACGTCAGGCACACCTTCCCCGAGTTTGTGTTTCCGCTCACAAGTTATAGAATGGTCAGTGGCCCAGGCCACGGCCTCGCGCCGGCGGCCGCTCTCACGTAACCGAACAAGTCAGAAAGAAGCCCGCACATGACGCAAACACCAGTCACTCCCGCGCATCCGGAGCCTGCCGCCCGCGATCCGCACGAGGGCAAGCGTGCGGGCCTTGCCTATTTCAACGATGCCCAGCAGGCCTTCAGCGCCGGCAATATTAAGGACGCCATCGAGCTCTACCGCGCCGCCGCGGATGCGTTCGAGCGCGACCCGGAGCTCTACCTCGAGCGCGCCGTCACCAACGGCCAGCTGGGGATTTCCCTCAAGGCAGTGGGGGAGATGGACGAGGCAGCGGACCGGCTCGGCCGCGCGATCTCGCTTTTCCAGCAGTTCCCGGAAAACGGGGATGCCGCCGTGAGTATGGGTAATTGCTTCTGGCATATCGGGGAGATCAACGAGGAGGCCGGCGATTTCGACGCCGCCCGCATCTCCTACAACCAGGCGTATTCGGCCTACCGCACCGCGCCGAATACCCAGGAGCTCCAGATCGAAGTCCTCCAAAAACTGCGGTCTATCTAGGCCGGCTCATCCGTCTCGACATGTCTATGCACGCCACCGTTACCGAGCTGCTGCGCGCCGGGCTCGCCGCCCTCGAGCGCCACAATGAAGATGAGGCCCGCGCCCGTTTCGTGGAGGCGCGGGAAACCGAGCGCCGCGCCGCGGGTGGCCGGAGCGCCGGCGGCATTCTCGCGGGCGGCACCCTTCCCGGCACGGACCTTTCCGATTCCGCACTTCCCGGCAGTTCCACGCCTGAATTGTTTGCCCAGGTGAGCGACCCGGATGCCCTGTATTTCGCGGCGCTCGCTACCGGGCAGCTGGGGGAGAACCCCCTCGGCCTCGCGCGCCGTGCCGTGGAGGCGTATCGCGTGGCGCCGCCGTCTTTACGGGCTGCGCGCGCCTGGGAAACGTACGGATATTTTTTGCACGACGCCGCACGCGACGCCGCAGCCGCTCAGGCCATGCAGGAGGCGGCCGGCGTGTACGAAGCCCTGGGTGGGCACGAAGCCCAGCAGGCTAATGCGCTGTATAACGCCGGAATCTCCTACGCGGAAGCCGGCGATCTCACCGCTGCTATCGCAGCTTTGGAAGCGGCGCTGCTACCTGCGGGTGCGCTGCCGGAGGTGGATCTGGGGCGGGTGGCTATTCGGGCCACTCTTGCCGCGGCGCGCTTGGACGCCGGGCAGTTCGCTGCGGCCGCGCGCGATTACCGGGCGGCGGAGGTGGCTTTCGCGGCGCTCCCGGGCCAGGAATTTAATGCGATTGATTGCGCTTTCGGGCGAGCCCGCGCGGTGCTCGGGAGCGGGGACTACCCGGCCGCCGCGGAGCATTTCGCGGAGGTAGCGGCGCGCGCCACGGAGCTCGCCGGTGGGGAGC
>NZ_LT706966.1:899394-1034940 GCF_900155575.1 Actinotignum timonense
GCCGCGCGGGGTGGTGCCGCCGGCCCTGGCGTACCTCGCGCGCGCGAATGCCTCGGAAAGCGCGGCTCGGCAAACCGGCACGGCCGCCGCACCAGAAACCGCCGCACCGAAAAACCCCACCGCGGAAACCACCACCCCCGCGCCCCTCCACGTGGCCATCACCGCCTCGGGGCGGGAGGCTGAAATCCTTGAGGGCGCGATGCGCGCCTACCTTCCGGCCGAGCAGATCGCGGTGTTCCCCTCCTGGGAAACGCTCCCGCACGAGCGCCTGTCCCCGCGTTCGGATACGGTGGCTCGCCGCCTCCTCACTCTGCGCCGCCTGGCCCATCCGGAGGAATTCGAGCCGCTGCGCCTGCTCATTATGCCGGTGCGCGCGCTGCTTCAGCCCATTACCCGCGGTCTGGGCGATCTGGCGCCGGTGCGCATTCGCCTCAACGAGGACGCCCCCATGGAGGAGGTGGAAAATGCGCTGGTAAACGCTGCTTACACCCGGGTTGATATGGTGGAACGCCGCGGCCAATTCGCGGTGCGCGGCGGAATTCTGGACGTTTTCCCGCCCACGGAACGCCACCCGATCCGCGTGGAATTCTTCGGCGATACCGTGGACGAAATCCGCACCTTCTCCGTGGGCGACCAGCGTTCCATGGAGGAGCGCGAAGAACTCTACGCCCCGCCCTGCCGCGAAATTCTCCTCACTGAATCGGTGCGCACCCGCGCCCGCTCGCTCATCAGCGAGCTGCCCGGCGCCACCGATATGCTCGACAAAATCGCCGCCGGCATCGCCCCGGAGGGCATGGAATCCCTCACGCCGGTGCTCGTGGACGGCATGGACGCCGTCGTGGACGTGCTTCCCGCCACCGCCCGCCTTCTCATTATCGAGCCGGAGCGCGTGGACCAGCGCGCCGAATCGCTCATCGCCACCACGGAGGAATTCCTGGCGGCGGCCTGGAGCGCGGCAGCGGCCGGTGGTACGCCTCCGGTGCAGGCCAATGCGGCGAGTTTCGCGACTGTCGCGGCGACCCGGGCGGAAGCGCTGAAACGCGGCCAGGCCTGGTGGACGCTCGGCGGCTTTTCCGGCAACGTCACTTCCACCGGGGGCACCACCAAGAACGACGACGCCGGCGCCGCTGTCGCGGCGCGCGAACCGCGCAAATTCCTCGGGAAAGTTGATGAGGCTCTCGCCGCTATCGGGGAGCAGGCACGGCGCGGGGTGCGTCAGGTGCTCGTGGTGGACGGGCCGGGCTTGGCGCGCCGCTACGCCGAACAGCTCGGTGAGCTGGGCGTTCCCGCCAGCGCGGTAGCGGAGCTCCCCGCGCACTTCGAACCCGGGGTGGTTTACGTGGTGGCCGCCCCCATCGCCGAGGGTTTCGTTATGGAAGGTCAGCAGCTCGGGGTGTACGCGGGTGCGGATCTGACCGGGCGGGGCGGTTCCTCCACGCGGGATATGCGCACGCTGCCCAAGCGGCGCCGCAAGAATGCCGTTGATCCGCTCTCGCTAACTCCCGGGGATTTTGTGGTGCATGATCGCCACGGGGTGGGCCGTTTCGTGCGGATGGAAAAACGCGCGATTGGTGGTAAAGGCGGGCAGCGCGAATATATTGTTCTCGAGTATGCGCCGTCGCGGCGCGGCGGGCCGCCCGATCAGCTCTGGGTGCCCACCGATCAGCTTGACCAGGTCTCGAAGTATTCGGGCGGGGAATCCCCGAGCCTCAATAAAATGGGCGGGGCCGATTGGGAGAAAACCAAGTCGAAGGCCCGCGCTGCCACCCGCAAAATTGCTTCGGAGCTTATTCGCCTCTACGCGCAGCGCATGGCCACCCCGGGTATCGCATTTTCGCCGGATACGCCCTGGCAGCGCGAGCTGGAGGACGCTTTCGCCTACGTGGAAACCCCCGATCAGCTGCACACTATCGACGAAGTGAAAGCAGATATGGAAAAACCGGTCCCCATGGATCGCCTTATTTCCGGGGATGTGGGCTACGGCAAAACGGAGATCGCGGTGCGGGCGGCTTTCAAGGCGGTGCAGGATGGCCGCCAGGTGGCGGTTCTGGTGCCCACCACCCTGCTGGTGGAGCAGCATCGCGAGACTTTCGAGGAACGCTACGCCGGCTTCCCGGTGCGGGTGGCGGCGCTTTCGCGTTTCCAGAGCGCGCGCGAATCGGATGAGGTCATCGCGGGGCTGGCCGACGGCAGTATCGATGTGGTGATCGGTACCCACCGCCTACTCACGGGAAATGTGCGTTTCAAAGCCCTCGGCCTGGTGGTGATTGACGAGGAGCAGCGTTTCGGCGTCGAACATAAAGAGACCCTCAAGCAGATGTACCCGAATATCGATGTGCTCTCGATGTCGGCCACCCCGATTCCGCGCACGCTGGAAATGGCGGTCACGGGGGTGCGGGAAATGTCCACCCTGGCCACCCCGCCCGAGGAGCGCCACCCGATTCTCACCTATGTGGGCGCGCGGGAAAATCGCCAGATCAGCGCCGCGATTCGCCGCGAGTTGCTGCGCGACGGCCAGGTTTTTTACGTGCATAACCGGGTGGGGGATATGGGCCGGGTGGCCGCGCAGCTCGGCGAGCTGGTGCCCGAGGCGCGCATCGCCGTCGCCCACGGAAAAATGAGCGAACGCGATCTGGAAAATGTTATTCAGAATTTCTGGAACCACGAGATCGACGTCCTCATCTGCACCACCATCGTGGAAACGGGCCTCGATATTTCCAATGCGAATACGCTTATTGTGGATAATGCCGATAAGCTCGGGCTTTCCCAGCTCCACCAGCTGCGCGGGCGCGTGGGCCGCGGGCGCGAGCGCGCCTACGCGTATTTCCTGTACGACCCGGACCGCGCGCTCACGGAAACGTCCCTGGAACGCCTGCGCACCATCGCCGCGAATACCGACCTCGGGGCCGGCACGCAGGTCGCCATGAAAGACCTCGAAATCCGCGGGGCCGGCAATATGCTCGGCGGCGAACAATCCGGCCACATCGAGGGCGTCGGTTTCGATTTGTACGTGCGCATGGTCTCCGAAGCGGTCGCGAAAATGCGCGGGGAGATTCCGGGCGACGACGACGCCAGTAGCGATGTGCGCATCGAGCTGCCGGTGGAAGCCTACCTACCCGAGGATTACGTGCCTTCCGAACGGTTGCGGCTGGAAATTTACACCAAGTTGGCGGCATCGCGCGGGGAGGCCCAGCGCGAGGAAATTCGCGCGGAATTGCGCGACCGCTACGGGGAGATTCCCGAGGTGGCAGCGCGGCTCTTCCGGATCGCGCAGCTGCGTGACCTGGCGCGCAGTGCCGGGCTGGAGGAAATTACCCAGATGGGGCGCAATGTGCGTTTCACGCCGGTGGCGCTGCCCGATTCCCGGCAGGCGCGCCTCAAGCGCCTGTATCCGGGGGCGATGCTCAAGCCCGCGGTTCGAGTCCTCATGGTGCCTGTCCCGCCGGCGCCCGCCGCGGGGTTTTGTGCCCGTGCCCGGTGTGCGGCTTCGCGCCGCCGCCAGGGCGCACAGGCCCACACCTCCGCGTTACCCGCCGGCCGCGCCGCGACGGGCGGTTTCGTGTAACGACGGAGAAATCATGCGTCAGGTTCATCCTTGGCGGGTGCTCGTCTGTGCCTGCCTGCTCACCTTCATCACCGGGTGCTCATACGTTTTCTCAATTTTCCAACTCCCGGCCACCCAGCTCTACGGGCTGAGCGCGGCGATGGGCGCCTATACTCTCACCAATGCCCTCGCCCCGCTGCCGATGCTCCTGGGCGGGTACTTCATTGACCGCGGCCGCGCGGTCTGGACGGCAACCATCGGCGCGCTGTGCGCGGCCATCGGCTGGGCCAGCGCGGCCTGCGCAAGCTCCCCGCTCCAGTTCGTGCTCGGCTACGGGTTCATCGGCGGCATCGGCATGGGCCTGGTCCTCACCTCCGCGCTGTCCAATACCCTGCGTTTCTTCCCGGGCCGACGCGGGCTCATCTCCGGAATTATCTCCTGCGTGAACGGAGCCTCCGGCATCGTCATGGCGCCCTTGGCCCAACGACTCCTCGACTCCAGCAATCTACGCACCACCCTGTTGGTTTTCGCCGGTCTNGCTGAAAGCATCTAAGCGGGAAGCCTGCTTCGAGATTAGTTCTCGTTCCACTAGATAAGTGGGTGAGGTCCCCGGTTGATGATCGGGTTGATAGGCCAGGGATGTAAGCATTGTGAGGTGTTTAGTTGACTGGTACTAATGGACCGATAACCAAAACAACTTTTGACGGGTTGCTTTTGTTTGTTTTTGCGTGAGATAGGTATGTTTGCGTTCACTGTGCGATGACTGGCCACCACGTGTGGTTGGTTGGTGTTTGTTTGGTTGTGGCGGTGGTTATAGCGGCAAGGGTATACGCCCGGTCTCCTTTTCGAACCCGGTAGCTAAGGTTGTTTGCGCTGATGGTACTGCACTCGGTGGGGTGTGGGAGAGTAGGTCACTGCCGCCATGTTTTTTATTGTGTGGGGTGTTAGTCCTGTTGTGGGGCTGGCACCCCACACACGCATTTAAACCGAAGAGCTGACCATGCACATGACAGGCGGCCAGGGTGTTTCCTCCACGGCGGGTGCGCCCTGCCTCCAGCCCAGAAAGCAAGGGCGTGGCCCCAATCCAGCGTGCAGCGTAAAAAGTGGTCCGCACCTCATAGTTGCGTCGTCGTCGACTAAAATAAAAAGCGCGCAATCGCGCACGGTCTACCCAATGGAGGAGATATGAAAGCAGCGCGTTACTACGGTAACCACGATATTCGCATCGAAGATATCGAGGAGCAGCCGCTCGAACCCGGCACTGTGCGGGTGAAGGTTGCCTGGTGCGGTATCTGCGGTACCGATCTTCACGAATACCTCGACGGTCCCATTTTCTGCCCCGCGGAAGGCCACCCGCATCCGATTTCCGGTGAGGAAGTCCCGGTCACCCTCGGGCACGAAATGTCCGGCGTCGTTGCCGAAGTTGGCGAAGGCGTAACGGACCTCGCGGCCGGCGACCACGTCGTCGTCGAACCGTATATTATCCGCGACAGCGTGGATACCGGTCCCGAATCGACCACGTACCACCTGTCCCCCGATATGAACTTCATCGGCCTGGGCGGCCGCGGCGGCGGCCTGGCCGAAAATATCGTCGTCAAGCGGCGCTGGGTCCACAAGATCCCGGGCAATATCCCGCTTGACCAGGCCGCACTCATCGAACCGCTCTCCGTGGCCGTCCACGGCGTGGACCGCGGCGACGTCAAGGAAGGCGATTTCGCCCTCGTGGGAGGGGCCGGCCCCATCGGTGTGCTCTGCTGTGCGGTGCTCAAAGCCAAGGGCCTCAAGGTCGCGGTTTCGGAACTCTCCGAGCTGCGCCGCCAGCGCGCCGTTGATGCCGGCGTGGTTGATTACGCCTGGGATCCGCGCGAAGTCGATATCGTGGAAGAGACCAAGAAGCTCACCGGCGGCGTGGGCGCCAATGTTGCCTTCGAATGCACCTCGGTGGACGTGGTACTCAACCAGCTCATCGCGGCGCTCGGGCCGCGCGGCGTGCTCGTCAATATGTCGATCTGGGGTCACCAGCCGAATATTGATATGCACTCCGTGGTCATGAAGGAACTCGATGTGCGCGGCGTTATCGGCTACGTCAACACCCACCCGGCCACGATTGAGCTGGTCGCCTCGGGCAAGATCGATCTTGCCCCGTTCATCACCGGCAAGATCAACCTGGAAGACCTCGTTGACAAGGGCTTCGACCCCCTCATCAACCGCAACGAAACCGCGGTCAAGATCCTCGTCTCCCCGAACGGCGAAGGCGAAGACTAAAGCGGTCACTCCACGCGAGTGAGTTGTGTATGACAGCGCCTGTGGTAGGGAAACCCGCCGCGGGCGCTGTTGTGTAGCGGCAGCTGTTGCGGGCGCTGATTTTAGTACGACGGCGCAGCTGCGCAGCTCGCCTTTCCCGGCGAGTAGGTGCAGGTGGGCGTAGCGCTGTTCTGGGGGCGTGGCCTTCTAGAGGCCGCGCATCTCCTCCGTGAGCGCAGGCCAGAACTTGCGGTGCTCGCGCCCGAAAGGCCGGGCGCCTAGGAAAACTCCGGCCTTGCCGAGCTCCGGATCCACCCACAGGAACGAACCCGATTGCCCGAAGTGACCGAAGGTGTGGGGTGAAAATGAGGGCCCCGTCCAATGCGGGTCCTTTTCCCCGCGAATCTCCATCCCCAAACCCCAGGTGTTATTGCGCTGCCAGCCGTAGCCAGGCAGCAGCCCAGGCAGACCGTCGAAATGCACGGTAGTGGCATAGCGCGCCAACTCGGTGGAAATGAGGCGCGGGCGCAGCAGCTCCCCGGCGAACCGCGCCAGATCACGCAAATTCCCCACCGCCGAATACGCCGGGCTTGCCTCCACGGCCACCGAACTCAGGCGCAGCGGCTCAATCACCACCTGCCGCACCCAATTCTGGATCGATATCCCGGTGCGTTTCTCCAGATAATCACCGAGCACCTCGAAACCGTAATTCGAATAAATGCGCTTTTCTTCAACCCCGGCCCGCGCCGGACCTTCCTCTTCCGGCAACCCGGAGGCATGCGCGAGGAGATGAACCACCGTGGAACCGGGAGGGCCGGCCGGATCATCAAAATCGGCCAGGCCGCGCTCTACTGCAATGAGAGTCGCCCACGCCACCAGCAGCTTCGTGACCGACATATACGGGTAGATCTCCCGGGGATTCCCATAAGAAAAAGTGGTGCGCCCGGCGCCGTCAATAACACCGAGCGCATGCGGGAAGCTAAAAGAATCAGAAGCGAGTCGGTTATCGGCGCTGCTAACGGTGTTGTTATCCACGGACATGGCTCAAGTCTGCCATCTCCGCAGAAATATACGGGCCCATGCAAGCTGCGCCACAGCGTGATAATAAACTTATCATGATGACAAAAGTATCGTCGGGTGTGTAGGCTGGGAACAGGCCACACTGATGTGGCGCTACACGGGAGGTTATGATGACCCTAGGAACCGGAGGGCTGATCGCAGTCCTCATAGCGGCGATTGTGCTCGTTGTTGTGCTCATCGTCGGCTTGAAATTACACGGCTCGATCGCCCTGACCATCGCGGCGATTACCGTCGCACTGGTCACGGGCGTGAAGCCCGCGGAAGTGGGCGATGTACTCGAAAAGGGCGTTGGTGGAACGCTCGGATTCCTCGTTCTTATTATTGGCTTCGGCGCAATCCTCGGAAAAATGCTGGAAGTATCCGGCGGGGCCGAACGCCTCGCCAAGGGAATGCTCCGGGTTTTCGGCGAGAAACGCGCCCCGATTGTTATGTCATTCCTCGGCTTGATCGCCGGTATCCCGGTCTTCGTGGAAGTTGGCTTCGTGCTCCTGGTGCCCCTCGTTTTCGTGGTGGCCAAGGAAGTGGGCTGCTCGAAGATCCGAGTGGGAGTGCCGCTGGCCATCTCCCTTATGGTGGTCCACTGTATCCTGCCCCCGCACCCGGCCGCTACCGCTATTGCTGGTACCCTCGGTGCGGATATCGGCATGGTGATCATGCTTGGTCTCATCGTTGGGATCCCAGCCGCCCTCATTGGCGGCCCGCTCTACACCGGAATTGGGCTGCGTCAGCTTGAACGTGCACATGTCACCGCGGGCGCCGGCCAGGTAAGCGGCGTCGTCGCCGAAGGAAAACCCGGCCCCGAATCAAACGGAACCCCTGGTGACGCGCCTGCCGCGGGCGAAAATGTTCTTAAGAACGACGACGCGGACCGTTCCCTGCCCGGTTTCGGCATTACCCTGCTCACAATTCTGCTGCCACTCATTATTATGGTGTGCCGCACCGTTGCGGATCAGACCCTGCCCGAAGAAAACGGCCTGCGCCAATTCGTGGACCTCGTGGGTAACCCGATTCTGGCGCTTCTTATTTCGGTGATTTTCGCGTACTTCTCGCTGGGGATTTCGCGGGGCAAGTCGTTTTCGGATCTGTCCTCGGTGACCGATTCCTCCTTCAGCCCCATCGGCGGGGTGCTCCTCATTATCGGCGCGGGCGGTGCCTTCAACGCGGTGCTTATGGCTTCCGGGATGGACAAGGCCATCGCGGGCGCCATGGGAAGCCTGCCCGTGAGCCCGCTGATCCTCGCCTGGCTTATCGCCATTGTGCTGCACTTCGCGGTGGGGAGCGCCACGGTCGCCATGATTTCCGCGGCCGGGATCGTGCTGCCGATGCTCCAGGCATCCCCGGATCTCAGCCCCGCGCTCATGGCGATTGCGGTGGGCGCCGGCGCCATCGGCCTCACGCACGTGACCGATTCGCTCTTCTGGCTGTACAAGGAATACATGGGCATTTCGGTGGGGGATGCGCTCAAGACTCTCACCGTGGGCACCACCATTGCCTCGGTGGTGGCCCTGTGCATGACCATGCTGCTTCACCTGGTGATTTAGGCGCGGGATTCGCCGCCGCTGCAGATGCGGACGGCATTACGGGCGCGGCAGGTTCCGCCGCCGCGCGCTTATCCGCAGCTACACGCTTAGTCGCCGCACACTTATTAGCAGCACCACACTTATCCGCCAATCCATCTGAGAAAGGACTCAGTCATGACAACTATCGCTGGAAAAACGCTCGAACAGTGGGTAGAGGACTACCCGCTTATTCAGGACCTCGTGGACCTCAAGGTCGCGGATTGGTTCAATCCGGAGGTGCTTCCCGCCGCGGAGGGCCTGGCAAAGGTCGGCCTGACCGTGGTCGATGTGGACGACGCCGCAGCTCGGCTCAAGCGCTGGGCTCCCTACCTTAGCCAAGTTTTCCCGGCCGCTCGCCCCACGGCTGGCATCCTGGAATCCCCGCTGGTCGCGGTTCCAACCATGCAAGCCAAGCTCGCCGAACGCAAGGGCGTGCAGATCCCGGGCCAGCTGTGGGCGAAACTCGATTCGCACCTGCCGATTTCCGGATCGATCAAGGCCCGCGGCGGTGTCTACGAAGTGCTCAAGCACGCTGAAGAACTCGCGCTGGAAGCCGGCCTCATCACCCTCGAGGATGACTACCGCAAGCTCGATACCGAAGAAGCCCGCACGTTCTTCTCCCAGTACAAGGTGGCGGTGGGCTCTACCGGGAATTTGGGGCTGTCCATCGGCATTATGTCCGCTCAGCTTGGTTTCCAGGCCTCGGTGCATATGTCCGCCGACGCGCGCCAGTGGAAGAAGGATAAGCTCCGCTCCCACGGCGTGAACGTGGTGGAATACGAATCGGATTACTCGGTGGCGGTGGCCCAGGGCCGCAAGGAAGCCGAATCGGATCCCACCGCCTACTTCGTGGACGACGAGAATTCGCCTTCGCTCTTCCTCGGCTACGCGGTGGCCGCGCGCCGCCTGCAGGGCCAGTTCCAGTCCCTGGATGTCACGGTGGATGCCGATCATCCGCTGATCGCCTACCTGCCTTGCGGCGTGGGTGGCGGCCCGGGCGGCGTGGCCTTCGGCCTCAAGACCGTGTTCGGGGATAACGTGCACTGCATCTTCGCCGAGCCGACCCATTCGCCCTCCATGTTCCTCGGCGTGATGACCGGCAAGCACGACGAGATCGCGGTGCAAGATTTCGGCATCGATAACCTCACCGCCGCGGACGGCCTGGCCTGCGGGCGTCCTTCCGCTTTCGTGGGGTCGCGCATGCAGTACCTCATCGACGGCTACTACACCGTTGAGGACCAGACCATGTACGAAAACGTGGCGCTCCTGGCCCAGACCGAGGACCTGCGCATCGAGCCTTCCTCCTCCACTTCCTTCGAAGGGCCCTTCCACGTGCTCGCCGCCAGCGAGTACCTGGAGCGGGCGGGCTTGACCCCGGAGAAGCTCGCGGGTGCCACCCACCTCACGTGGATCACCGGCGGCAATATGGTTCCCGAAAAGGAGATGGATTCCTACATCGCCAAGGGTGAAGAGACCCTGTAAAGCAGGGCGGTTAGTCGGGGGTGCCACTCGTAGCGGTGTGCACCCCCGCACTATGTCGTCATTTAAGATATTTTGTCAGAAGATACAGCAATGGGGCCGTAGGCAGGAAGGAGCCTGTGCCATGGAGGCAGCGGAACGCGACGAGGCGCCACGAGAAGCGATATCCCAGGAAGTCGGGTCCCGGGAAGAGATATCAGGCGAAGTGGACTCTGCAATATCCCGCGAAGGGATATCCGGTGAAGCAATATCCCAGGCGGATAGCGAGTACGTGGCTTCCTTCAAGCCGCTGGTGGAGTTCCTCGGGGTAGCGCTGGGGGAGAGTACCGAGGTGGTACTCCACGACGTGAGCGACCTGGACCATTCGGTTATCGCCATCGCGAATTCGCATGTCACTCAGCGCACCGTGGGTTCCCCGGCCACCGACCTCATGTTGCGGGTGCTGCGCGCCGGCGAAGGAACCACAGCCGATTACCTCACCGGTTACGAGGCGATTACGCCCGGCCGCGCGCGCACCTTGCGTTCGTCCACCTTTTTTATACGACGACGGGGCCGCATCATTGGGATGCTCTGTCTTAATTCTGACCAAACCGTGCTGCGGCAATTGGACGAAACGGTCAAAAAAATCGCCTCCCTGTATTTCCCCAATCCCGAGCGGCGCAAAGAAGCGCCTGCGGAAAAGCCGGAAATTTTGGCTTCCTCGGTTGCCGATATGAAAACGGCTGCTATGGAGTCGGTGCTCTCGCGTTACCACGTCTCCGTGGATCACCTCACCCAGGCCGAGCGCCTGGAAGTGGTGCGTTCGCTGGACGAGGACGGATTCTTCCAGCTGCGCGGGGCGGTAACCGACCTGGCGCTCGCGATGAATCTTTCCGAGCCGACCGTGTACCGGTATCTGCGCCAGGCACGGGCCTAAGCCGGCGGTGCGCCGCGGGGCTGATGCACGCGGCTCTGAGCTGCCTGCGTGTGAGGGCCGGGTTGGCTAGCCCGGAGCGGCCTGGGCCCTCGGCACGTTTCGAGAGCTGTGAAACTCGATATCATGGCGGTATGACACGAGTGATTAAAAACTGGCTCACCGATATGGATGGTGTGCTCATCCACGAAGAAAAGGCACTTCCGGGTGCCGCGGATTTTCTCAATAAACTCAACGAAAAAGAGTACCCCTACCTCGTTCTTACCAATAATTCGATTTTTACCCGGCGTGATCTTTCCGCCCGCTTGGAAGCAGCCGGGCTGATTGTTCCGGAAGATCATATTTGGACTTCGGCAGCTGCCACCGCGAATTTCCTTGCGGACCAGGTGGAGAATAAGCGCGCCTACGTGGTGGGTGAAGCTGGGCTCACTACCTCGATGTACAACGTTGGTTTCGTCATGACGAATGTCAATCCGGAAGTGGTGGTTCTCGGGGAAACCCGCACCTATTCCATTGAGGCGCTCACCACCGCAATCCGCCTCATCAACAAGGGTGCCCGGTTCATCGCCACCAACCCGGATGTGACGGGCCCGTCCGATCTGGGTCCGATTCCGGCAACCGGGGCGGTAGCCGCGATGATTACCGCAGCCACCGGACGCCAGCCCTATTACGTGGGGAAGCCGAATCCGGTCATGCTGCGCAAGGGGCTCAATCTTATCGACGCGCATTCTGAAGAAACCGCGCTGGTAGGGGACCGGATGGATACCGATATCCTCGCGGGCATGGAAGCCGGGCTGCAAACCCACCTGGTGCTTTCCGGTTCCACTGCGCAAGAGGAGATCGTGAACTTCCCCTACCGCCCCGATTATGTGCATCCCTCCATCGCGGAAGTGGCGGAGCTACTCTAGCTGCTTCTTGTGTGGGTAACGATGGCCGAATGAGGTCTTCTGGTTGCCGTTGCCTTGCAGGTAGCCGGTTTCCGCACCTTATCCGTCCGATTCTTCTCGGTTGGGCTACTTTTCAACCGTTGCTAGCACTCGGACTGCGGTGGCGGGGTTGTTACGGATCGCGGATTCTAGCTGGATCTCTTCCCATTTCCGCATGCCTTGCTGGAGTGCTTCGAGGGCTTGTGGTGTGCATGCGACCCCGAACTCGTCAATAACGAAAAGGAGGATTTCTTCCAGGCAGGGCCGGAACCTGCGTCCACCCACGGGGAAGTGGACATCGGCAATCCGGGGAGTACGCAATGCATGCTTGATGCGCCGGCGTGAGCGACGGGAATGAGTACCGCCTAATACTAAGGCGTGTGTCCATTCATCACGATGGGCATGTACCTGGATATGTGCGCAGGGGATATGCGAACGTGGTGAGCGAATATAATCCCAACGCACCAGGGGCTCTTTTCCGACCTCCCCGCGTATCACCGAGAACGTTGATTCCGCGACGGTAAGAACCCCGTTATCCGGATTGAGAAAAACCGCGTATTCGAAGCGGACAATAAGGAAACGATCAGTGTAAATATTTCCCGACAATCTTATTGTCGGAGGGTCTTCTCTTGTGAGGGCCTGCTTCAATACGGAAAACCTGGGATCGATGAGCTCCCCAATTAGCTGTAGATGTGCCGCAAATTCATCAGCACGCTCATTTAAGTATTCGTTCACCACGGCACACCTCTTCGAAGTAATCTAAGCCTTCCATCTCGAAATAGGCTTCAGCCTCGTCTGGTCCGAGCTGGTAGTTATCGGCGCGTAGGTCGAATTCTTCGCGGGTCATTCTGACCTCCTGCAAGATTTCTTCTTTGCGCTTGAGGACATCTTCAAGCGAGTTAAACGTGAGATTTGGAGTCACTCTACGTGCTCTATCAATACTCATGGTGTCTCTCCTTCGATTGTGAGTTTCGGGTGGTTACCCTTCCTTCTCCGTAATTCTCGCATGGTGTCAAGGCGCAGCAAAGAGCTATCCGCCGCCCTGCGGATAAGGGCAGCGTTTCGCGATTCTGTGGATAAATTCGAACCCGTTCTATACACCCGTCACTGACTCTCAATCGCAACCTCGCGCACGGGTTCCGATGGCCGAATAATGAGATAGCACGGTCGGCACCCCACCCCTAAGTTACGCTACCGTAGGTAACGCGGGCGGGGAGCCTGTGTCCGGTGCACGGTTTTGTGCCCGTGCCCGGTGTGCGGCTTCGCGCCGCCGCCAGGGCGCACAGGCCCACACCTCCGCGTTACCCGCCGGCCGCGCCGCGACGGGCGGTTTCGTGTAACGACGGAGAAATCATGCGTCAGGTTCATCCTTGGCGGGTGCTCGTCTGTGCCTGCCTGCTCACCTTCATCACCGGGTGCTCATACGTTTTCTCAATTTTCCAACTCCCGGCCACCCAGCTCTACGGGCTGAGCGCGGCGATGGGCGCCTATACTCTCACCAATGCCCTCGCCCCGCTGCCGATGCTCCTGGGCGGGNCCTCTTATACCCATCTAGAGGGGTATAAGAGACACCCACGGGGCTGGGCGGCCCGCGGATTTTGCCCCTGCGTACCCGCCGGCGCCGCGCCCAGATCACCCGCGCGGCCTAGCGTGGCGGGCACGCGCCACAACTCCGCCGCCTAGCCCGCAAACTCCATAATGACCGGGACGTGGTCGGAAGCTCCTTTGCCCTTCCGCTCGTCCCGGTCAATGATGGAGCGGGTATGCCGGGCGGCCAGCGCCGCGGAAGCAAAACCAAAATCAATACGCATCCCGTGATTCTTCGGGAACCGCAAACGCTGATAATCCCAGAATGTGTAATCCGCGCCCTCGGCCGCCCGGGTAATATCCGCGAGCCCTGCCTCCAGCAGCCCGGCCAGCGCCCCGCGTTCCTCCGCGGTCACGTACATGCCAACGTCGTTCCGGAAATAATCAATATCCCACACGTCCGTATCCCGCGGGGCCACATTCCAATCCCCCGCTAACAGCAGCGGATACTCCGGTTCCTCGCCCAGGCGCGTGCTCACCGCCGCCCGCAAGGCACCGAGGAATTCCAGCTTGTAATGGAAATGCGGATCCCCGTAGGCCCGCCCGTTGGGAATATACAGACTCCACACATTGACCGCGGCCGGCCCCGAACCCAGGCGCGCTCCCAGGGCACGCGCTTCTACGGTGGGCGCACTGAGCAGCGCGCCGTCGTCGTCGACCTTAGAAAAACCGGGCTGACCGGGGAAGCCCACCTGCACGTTCTCGATCCCCACGCGGGAAAGAATCGCGACCCCGTTCCACTGGTTGAGGCCGGCGCAGGCGACTTCGTATCCGGCCTCTTCGAAAATTTCGCGCGGGAACTGCGCGGGCGTGCATTTCGTTTCTTGGAGGAGTAGGGCGTCCAGGTCCCAGCGTTCCAGGACGGCGCGGGCGCGTTCGGCGCGGGCGCGCACAGAATTAATATTCCAGGTGGCAATACGCATAGCACCAGTGTAGAGAGCCGCGGGCACGTTACCATAGCGGTTATGGGAAGTGCTCTTATTACCGGTGCCAGCGCCGGGCTCGGCCTGGAATTTGCGTGGCAGCTCGCGGCCGAAGGAAATGACCTCGTGCTCGTGGCGCGCAATCGGGCCCGTTTGGAGGCGATTGCGCATGATCTGCGGCAGGTCGCCGGGGTGCAGGTGGAGGTGCTTGCCGCTGATCTTTCGCGGCACGACGACGCTCGTGTGGTTGCGCGCCGGGTAGCGCAGCGCTCGCGGCCCATCGGTTTGCTCGTCAATAATGCGGGCTTTGGGCTGGGGCAGGAATTTTCCGCCGGGGAGCTGGAGCGGGAAGAAGAAGCGCTTGACGTGATGGTGCGCGCGGTTCTTATCACGTGCCACGCGGCGGCGCGGGAGTTTCCGCGGCGCGGCTACGGGGGAATTATTAACGTGTCCTCGATGACGGCCGGCACCGCGCAAGGCACCTATTCCGCGCATAAAGCCTGGGTGCGCACATTTTCTGAAGGGCTGGCCGCGGAACTGGCACCGAACGGGGTGGCGGTCACCTGCGTGACCCCGGGGCTTATCCGCACCGAATTCCACGAGCGGGCCGCGGTCGATGCCAGCCAGTGGGCCGATCTGCTTTTTGCGCAGCCCGAAGCCGTGGTGAGTGCCGCGCTGGAGGCATGCCGGCGCGGGCGGGTGCTCGTTACGCCCACCGCGCTGTACAAGGCGGCCGCCGCGGCGTTACGTTTCGCCCCGCGCGCCCTGGTGCGGAAATTCGCGGGGCCGGGGCTGTCTGGGCGCACTCAAGCTTAGAAACTACTGCTTTCCGCGGGGGCCTTACGTGCCTCATCGGGCAGTTGGAGCGGCTTGGCCTGGCGGTAATCCCAGCGCACCCGCGTTTCCGTGGGCAGGCCCTGGAAGTAGGCCGGGGCCACGATGGCCATGCCCCGCACCTCGTAACTTTGCTTATCGATACGCACCTGAAGATTGGCGGAATCACTCAGGTCCAAACCGGGCGAGGCCCCCTGCATTTCCTGCGCCATCGTCTCGGAAAGCGGGCCGACGATGAGGTAGTTTTCCGCGTCCTCAAAAACCTGGGTCTTCTCAATATTCGGGAAAATATCTTCCCCGCGGTAGGAGCCGGGCGAGGTGGGGGCATCTCCGGAATCCACAATATCGGCCAGGCTTTCCTCGGTTTTGCTCCAGAAACCGGCCATATTCGTATACACCGTGACAGTATCCGGCTTCGAACCTTCCCCGATCCACAGCGCGGTGGAGAGTTTGCTGGGCATGCCCTCCGCTTCCGCCCCGGGAATTCCGGAGGCGTCAATATCCATCTCCATGGCCATGAGGCGGGTGCTCGGATCTACATCGATATCAATATCGATAGTGGCAACCCCGGGGCCCTCACCGGGCACATCCGCGGAAATCTCCATGGACATATCCATTCCGATGGCGGTGCCGAAGAAATCCTGCGAGCTTTTCGCAATAATCTCATCCTGCTTGGCGATGGCGCGTTTAATAATCTCGCGGGCCTGAGCGCTATCGGCAACCGGCGTGAACTGCCCGGTTTTCGAAATGCTTTCGTCAAAAATAGGAGCGCCGTCCGATCCGCCCCGGCCGTGCCCTTCGCTGATCGACGGGCCGTGCCCGCCTTCCGAGGAGACCAGCGCATTATTCGCGCACCCGCTCAGGATCAGGGCACCGGCGGCCACCACCGCGAGAGGTTTCCACATCTTCGTCATCGCTGCTCCACTTCTTAGGGTTTCCCGCACCCGGGCTCGGGGTGGCGAATCGTTTATTGCGCTTGCGTATACCACTGTACAAGGCCGACGGCGCCAACGAAACACGGGCCCCGGTGGCCCGCGGGTAAATATGGCGCTTCCCCATGGTCGGGGCGGGCGCGCCGCTAGACTGGGGGAGTGACAGATTCTTCCCAGTCTTGTGATTCTCGTGATGATCTCAGCGTGCCCGCGGATGAGGCTGCCCCTGCCGTGGATACTGCCGATGCGGCGCCTACCGCAGGCGCTGGCGATCCCGCCGCGCCCGCGGATGAGGCCGCTGAGCTGCCCGCGCACCGCATCCCGGAGCCGGGTGGCTCGCCCTACGGTGAAAAACGCACGGTCGGGGTGGGGCCGCACCCGCTGCCTTGGCCGGACGACCCCCGCCTGGACCCGCAGCTTTTAGCGGAAGGTGACCACCGTAACGTCGTCGACGCATATCGTTATTGGAGCGTGGAAGCGATCAAGGCGGATATGGCGAGCCGGGCGGTCAGCGCCCATATTGCCATTGAGAATCTCCAGCACGACCTCAATATCGGTTCGATTGTGCGCAGCGCCAATGCTTTTAATTTCGGCGGTGTGCATATCGTGGGGCGGCACAAGTGGAATAAGCGCGGGGCGCTCGTCACCGATCGCTACCTCACGATGTACTACCATCCCACTCCGGCTGACCTGGAAGAATGGGCGCGCGAGCATAAGTACCAGCTCATCGCCATCGATAACCAGGAGGGCGCGGTGCCCCTGGAGAAGTCCGAACTTCCGGAGAATTGCCTGCTGGTGTTCGGGCAGGAATCCGCCGGGATCTCCCCCGATTTACTCGAACGCTGCGACGGCGCGGTGGAAATCACCCAGGATGGCTCCACTCGTTCCCTCAACGTTGCCGCGGCCGCGGCCATCGCCATGCACTGGTGGGTGGCGCAGCATGCGCGTAGCGCACATCCCGACAACGCTGCCAATTGCGCGCATACTTCCAATCCCGCACCCGTAACCAACCACTAACCCAGGAGGATCACGTGGTTACCCGCCTCAATGTTGAATTGACTCGCACCGTTGATGAGTCGTACCCGCTACTTATCGGCACCGATCTGGCCGGCGAGCTGCCCGGCGTGCTGGAGGCGGCCGGGCTGGGCCGCTCCCGGGTGGCGGTTATTACCGATAGCACCGTCAATGAACTCATTGGCGCGCAGGTCATGGAGGTGCTCGCCCGCGCCGCCCAATCTCCGACCGCACAATCCCGCGCCCCGCAGCTCTTCGTTTTCCCGGCCGGGGAAGAAAACAAAACCCGCGCCACCAAAGAACAGCTGGAAGATGCCATGCTCGCGGCCGGCTTCAACCGCGATACCGTGGTGGTGGCCCTGGGCGGCGGGGTGGTCTCCGACCTGGCCGGTTTCGTGGCCGCTACCTTCACCCGCGGCGTCCCGTATATCACCATGACGACGACGCTCGTGGGCGCCGCAGATGCCGCCATCGGGGGCAAAACCGCGGTGGATACCCCGGCCGCCACCAACCTTATCGGGGCTTTCCACCAGCCGCGCGCCGTCCTCATCGACGTGGCGTGCTGGGCAACGCTCACCGACTCACAATTGCGCGACGGCATGGGCGAAACCGTCAAGCACGCTTGCCTGGCCGACCGCAACTTCTTCGAGACCCTGGAAGAACACTTCGTGCGGCGCTGTAGGGGCGTGCGGGAGATGGTGGGCGATACCGAACTCAGCGGCTATATTGCCCGCCGCAATGCGGAAATTAAGGTGGAGATCGTGCAATCCGATGTGCACGAAGGCAACCGCCGCATGGCCCTCAACCTCGGCCACACTATCGGGCGGGCCCTGGAAGCCGCGCTCGATTATTCCCTCCCGCACGGGGAATGCGTGGCGATTGGGCTGAACCTCCAATGCCGGCTCGGGCTGCGTTACGGTTACCTCACCGCGGAGGACGCCCAGCGGGTGGATATCCTGCTGCGCGCCATCGGCCTGCCCACCGAGCTACCCGCCGGGGTGAGAGTGGCGGATATTATGCGCGCCATGGGCCACGATAAAAAATCGCTGGGCGGGGCCATCCGCTTTGTTTTCCAGCGCGGCATTGGCGCGATGGAGACCTTCGCGGGTGGCAGTTACGCGCGCGAGATCCCCAGCGCGGAGGTGCGCGAATTCCTGGAGGCCCAACCGCGCCAGGAACTCGCTTCCTAGTTCGCGTCTCCGGCCCGCCACCGGACGCGCGCCTTCACCGCGCCAGCTCCCGCGCGCGAACCGCAATGCGCCGTTAGCGCAGCAGCACTTCGATTTCGACCTCGACGGGGGCGTCCAGCGGGAGCACGCTCACGCCGACGGCTGAGCGCGTATGTGCGCCGTCGCCGCCAAAAATCTCCCCGAAAAGTTCGCTGGCACCGTTCGCGACCTGGGGTTGCGCGGTAAAACTCGGGTCGGACGCCACGAAAACGGTGACGTGCGAAATACCGCGGATATGATCGACGCCGCCCGCAACTTCCGCGGCCGCCGCGAGGGCGTTAATCCCGGCGATACGCGCGTAAGAATAGCCGTCCTCCGCGGTGATTTCCGCGCCGAGTTTCCCGGTGGCCGGCAGTTGCCCGTCCACAAAAGGCAGCTGCCCGGAGGTTCGCACCGTATCCCCGTGCCGCTTGGCGGGAATATAAGCTGCAACAGGAGCGGCAACCGGGGGAAGGGTGATACCCAGGCTGGTCAAACGGGTGCTGATAGTGTCCATGCGTAGGCCTCTCGCGGAATCGTTGAGTGTGAGCGCGCGGAATACCGCGCCTGGTCATAGGTTAGCGCGAAGGTTACGGCTGCGCGAAGTTGCGGCGTCTCTGGTGGAACGACGGCGCAGCCAGCTGCCCGCGGGCTAAATTTCCGGTGGGCGTGCTTAGCCCTCCCCCTCGCGCAGGGAGCGGGCTAGGGGGTCGCGCCCCTCAAAAATGCGACGCCTCCAATTGCGTTCCTCCGGGTGGTGGCGCAGCAGGGCGCG
Source organism: Actinotignum timonense (assembly GCF_900155575.1). Taxonomy (GTDB): domain Bacteria; phylum Actinomycetota; class Actinomycetes; order Actinomycetales; family Actinomycetaceae; genus Actinotignum; species Actinotignum timonense. Next base: position 918,413 of record NZ_LT706966.1, read on the forward strand.
GCGTTCACGTTCCGTCATCCCGCCCCACACCCCGAACATCATTTCCGCGTCCAGCGAATCAGCCAGGCAGTGCAGGCGCACCGGGCAGCGAAAACAAATCGAGCGGGCCTGGCGCTGGGCGGCGCCGCGCACGAAAAGCGAATCGGGATCGATATCGGTGCAGGCGGCGGCATCTGCCCAGTGCGGATACAGGGCTAGTGTTGTGGTCATCTATCCCCCTCACTCCGGCGTGGTGGTGTTTAACGGTGCAGTTCTTTACTGTTTTACGATCATAGTATTAGCGTTTTATGACGTGCGCTACTTTGGTCCGCCTTATGGAGGGGCGGAGCCTGGGTAAGCGCTGGGGAAGCGCGGGGAACCCCGGGGAAGCGTATGTCTCGTTTCTTTCGCTGCGCCGGGTCAGTATTCTTAGGGGTATGTCGAGTTCTAGCCCGAAAAAACAAGCGACCGGACGCCAAATTGGAACGTTCGTGCTGGCGCTGATCCTGGCTCTGTGCGGCGGAGGTGCCCTCATGGCCGGGATTGCGCTGCCTTTCGTTATGACGATGGGGACTACGGCGAGTGCGGTGACCGGTATTTTCGACGACGTGCCGGAGGACTTAGGCTTTACCGAACCTTCGGAGCAGACGGTCCTGCTGGCCAAAGACGGATCGGTGCTGGCCCGGTTCTATATTGAAAACCGGATCAACGTGCGCTCCGATCAGATCTCGCAGCATATGAAAAACGCCGTCGTCGCAATTGAGGATCGGCGTTTTTACGAGCACCACGGCATTGACGTGCAGGGCACCGTCAGCGCGTTGGTCTCCAATCTCACCTCGGGCGGGCTTTCGGGTGGTTCGTCTATCACCCAGCAGTACGTGAAAAATGCGCTCCTGGAAGAGGGACGTATCGCTGATGATAATGAGAAAATCAAGCGGGCTACCGAACAGACTATCGCGCGTAAAATCAACGAAGCTCGTTACGCTATCGCCGTCGAAAAAACGATGACGAAAGATGAGATTCTCACCGGCTATCTCAATCTTGCGCAATTCGGCCCCTCGCAATACGGGGTGGAAACTGCCGCGCAGCGCTATTTCTCCAAGTCCGCGAAGGATTTGACGGTGGTGGAAGCGGCCACGATGGCCGGGATCACCCAGAATCCGGCCCAGTGGGATCCGGTGCGCCATCCGGAAGCGAATACCGAGCGCCGCAATGTGGTGTTGGGCGAAATGTACCGTTCCGGTTTTATTACCGAAGCGGAAATGAAGGAAGCTCAGGCCACTCCGATTGAATCGTATATGCACGTTTCCGAGCAATCGGCCGGCTGCGGTTCGGCGGGTATTAGCGCCTACTTCTGCGAGTACGTGGTCAAGGATTTGCTCAATGACAAGGCGTTGGGTGCCACCCGCGCCGAGCGTACCCGCCAGCTCTACCGCGGCGGCAAAGTCATCCGCACCACCCTGGATTCGGCGCGCCAGCAGCAGGCGTATGACTCGGTGGTCACGCACCAGCCCGTGGATGATGCCTCCGGAATTGATGCCGCGCTGGTGTCCGTGGAGCCGGGGAGCGGGCATATTGTTTCGATGGTGCAAAATACCCGCTTCGGGGTTCCGAATGACACGGATACCCGCATGACGCAGGTGAATGTCACGGCCCCGCAGGATATGGGTGGCGGTGCCGGCTTCCAGTCCGGATCAACATTCAAGATATTTACCCTGGTGGAATGGCTGGATTCTGGGCGTAGTGCCTATGACGTGGTGGATAGTAGCGAAGGCTTGCTGCCGCAGAGCTCATTCCAGGCTTCCTGCACGAATCTGGCGGGTGAACCCTGGCCGGTGGGGAACCTCGGGCAGTCCAACCGCCCGCGCACGGTGCTGGAAGGTACCCGTATGTCCACCAACGGGACTTTCGCGCATATGGCCCAGAAGCTGGATCTGTGCCAGATCGCGAATAAAGCCCAGGCCATGGGCGTGGAACGCGGGGATCACGAGCCCTTTACTATTGTTCCCCCGATGATTCTGGGTACGAATAACGTCACCCCGCTCTCTATGGCGACGGCCGGTGCCACCCTCGCCAATGATGGTATTCGCTGCGATCCGATGTCTTATACCTCCATCGAGGAGCATGACGGTACGGTTATTTCCGAACGTAAACCGCAGTGCCAGCAGGCTATTTCCAAGGAAACCGCGCGCAAAACAAACGCGGTGCTTCAGCACGTGGTAGAACCCGGGGCGACCGGTGAGAAAGCGGCGCTGCGCGGGCGCCAGGTGGCCGGGAAAACCGGTACCTCCGATAAGGACTGGCACGCGTGGTTTATGGGTTACACCCCGCAGCTTGCCACTGTGACCTGGCAGGGTCACATGGAAGGCAATATTTCTATGTTCGACGCCGTTATTAAGGGCCAATGGCACTCGGAAGTCTACGGCGGGCTATTCCCCGCCATGATGTTCTCCGATTATATGAACGCCGCTTTGGCCGGTCAGCCGGCCGTGCCGTTCCCGCAGCCCACCACCCCGATGCGGCGCCCGGCACCCGCCATGCGGGAGCCGGCCACGCCGTCGCCATCACCCACGCCTGCACCGGCCCCTGCGCAACCCGCGCCGGGGGAGCAGGGCGCGGTTCCGCCCGAGTCCGTTCACGAAGGCGAGAGCAACGAAGAATACGAAGAAGTCGAGGTTGTGGAAGAGTAGCCGATGCTGCGCGGCCCGGGCTGCGCGGCCCGGGCTGCGCGGTGCGAAACTCTGGCCGGGTGTGCTAGGCGGGCCGGGTCATCAGGGCCGGTGGCATTCCAGAAACCGTAGGACGCGCGAAAAGGAAGGCGGATACCGTGAGCGAAGCTGATAAGCACCGAGTCCCGCGCACCGCGCTCAAGGCCCTGGGTGCCGGCGTGGCAGCGGGGGCCGGGTGCCTGGGCTGGGCGCTGCACGAAGCACACCGCTACACTCTGCGCGAGCGGGTGCTGGTGCTGCCGCAAGTTGCGAGCACGGCCGGTGAGCTGCGCATTCTCCACCTCTCGGATATGCACCTGCTGCGCCGCCACCGAGCCAAGCGGCAATTCTTGAGCGACCTGGCCGAGCGCTGCCGCCCGGATCTCGTAGTCCTGACGGGCGACCATCTGTCCGAAGCGCGCGCCGTCGGCCCTCTCCTTGAGGCGCTGGCGCCGCTCGCTGATATTCCGGGGCTTTTCGTGTACGGCTCGAATGATTATTTCGCGCCGGTGCTCAAGAATCCCTTGCGCTACGTGGCGCAGGGGCTCTTCCCGCCGCTCGCCGAGAAGGACGAACCGGATTTGCCCTGGGAGGAAATGACCGCCGGGCTGGAAGCTTTCGGCTGGATCGATCTCAATAATCGGCGGGCGCGGCTGCGCGCGGCGGCCTGGGACATCGACGCAGTCGGCATGGACGACCCCCATATCGGCCGGGCCCGGATGCCGCGGCCCGGCGAGGTTACCGATACCGCGGAAGGTGCCGCGGCTCGGGGTGAAAGCGCGAACACGGGCCGCGCGCCGCGCATGAACGCTGGGCGTGGGTATCTGCGTCTCGGCGTCGTTCACGCACCGTATTGCGCCGCTCTCAACGTCTTAATGAACGACGGCGCAGCTCTGACGCTGGCCGGCCACACCCACGGAGGGCAGTTGGCGGTGCCCGGATTCGGCGCTTTGACCACGAATTGTGATCTCCCGTTGCGCTACGATTCCGGGCTTTTCGATTGGCCTTGTGGTGATGAGGTCGGTACTGGGCCGGGTGCGGGTGGCGCGGGTGCGGGAGGCGACCGGGCCGAGGAGCGCCTGCCCCTGCGCGGCGACGGCGTGCGCGTGCTGCGTGGTGGCATGGCGGTGAATGTGTCTGCGGGCCTGGGGACGTCGCCGTATACGCCGGTCAGGTTCCTCCGGCCACCCGAAGCGATTGTGCTGCGGGTGCGCGGTGGCGCGGAGTGAGCGTGCTGATCGGGGAGGTGCTGGGCTGGGCTGCGGGGAAGTTCCCGCGGGGAAGGTGCCCCGCTGACCTGCGAGGCGCATAGCGCACTTGCCTGGTTGTACGCCAGATCACTAGATCGGATTTAGCTTTTTCCGCTGCGGAGGGCTATTATTATTGAGTTGCCAAAGTACGGGGTATGGCGCAGCTTGGTAGCGCGCTTCGTTCGGGACGAAGAGGCCGTGGGTTCAAATCCCGCTACCCCGACCATGTGATGTCCCGCGTCATAGGTCCGCCTGTGACGCGGGATTTTCTCATACCTCGGTGACGCTCACCGCGAAGCGATCCGGAGAATCCCCGTCACAAGAGCGATTATCCGGGCTTACCTGGAAGAGCGACCTCAGGATGGCCGGGTGGGAGGCGTCCCGTGTTTTCCAATCCTTGTTTCGAATGATGGCTATGCGCAGAGTTGAGCTACGCGTTGGTATGAAATCCCCATAACTACACCAATGTCACGAAGAGAAAAACCTGCATCCCGTAACCGGGCAACCGCAAGCCGAGAAGCGTCTCGAGTTTCGTGTTCCGCCTGAACCAAACGGAGCGAAGCCTCCTTATATTTTTTAATATCCTCCGCGAATTCAGGCGTGTCAACGGTGACGTTAACGGCGAAACTATCGAGAGAATCTCCCGTAATAAGCGCAGCGGCATCCTTAACCATTTCTTCGATCTGATCAAGGCGGCGCGCCTGCGTGCCGTATTCTTTTCCGTTAAGGGTAAATTCGGCGACCCACCAATTTCCGTCACGGGTAACCGTGGTATCTATTGTTGTCACTTCTTGCTCCTTTCGAGAATCTTACGAGCGAGCCTTTCGGAAATTTCACGATGGCGGGGAATTGGTTCGACCCAGTCCCCGATCTGTGCCCGGGTGTGGTTCCCTCCTTCGGTGAGGATTAGTTCCTCGCCTTTGGCTTTCGCTACCTTTCGTAGCTCGTTGAGTAAATCTCTGCGCTTCATAAGCGTAGTCTACCCCTCTCGACTAATTCAAGTCTAGGGGGGTAGATATTGTATTGTGTGTGGCTGCTAGAGTAGCGCCGTCGCCCTAGCTGCGCCGTCGTACCAGGACGCGAGGAAACAGAGGCTGCAGGCCCGCGAGTGCGGGCGGGGCCTGGATCTGGCCCGGAACCGTATGAACAGGGTTGGCAAACGAAGTGCGAGGGAGGGCACCGTTCACGACCGTTTTCGTGCCTTTAACGTGCACTGTGGCGTCTACGCGGCCCGGAACGCACACTGCGTGCTCTGCCCACCTTGTGGCTGTGGTGCGCGGCAGCATGGATGCAAAGAGTTATCCGTCAACGCATGTCACGCCATGAATGTCAAGGAAGCAAGTCCATTGGGGTGCGTGAGCTCAATAAGGTCAACTTTTCATTGGTATGGCAAGGAAAAGTCCGGGTATAAGACCCACCATTGGGGCTGCGGACTGTTTATTGGACATTATCGCTTAAAACCGCTTGACGATGCTCCACAATCGTTAAACCATCGAACTTCAAGGTAATACGCTTCTGGTTATAGAAGAACATATACTCGTCTATCGCCTCGCATAACTCATCGGTTGTAGCCCACTTCTTCCCGTGATAAATCTCGGTTTTCATCCGCCCGAAAAACCCCTCACAAGCAGAATTATCCGGACTACACCCCTTCTTCGACATCGACCGCGTCAACCCGTAACGCCGCGTAAGCTCAATCCAGGACACAGACCGGTAGTGGACTCCCCGATCCGAATGGATCACGAGTGGATGCTCACTCTGGCCGGCTTGTAGCTCGTTTAGACGCTGGTGCGGGAGGGTTGCCAGGGCGTTTTCAAGGGAGGAATCAGCCAACACTGAGGTTGGGTGTAATCCCCTCGTATACGCCACGACTTTCCCGTCATAACAGTCAATAATCGGGGAGAGATAAACCTTCCCGTTAGCTGCGTGGAACTCGCTGATATCCGTGAGCCAAAGCCGTCCGGGCTCATCAGCGTGGAAGTCACGCTCGACTAGGTTTTCCGGTGCCGGGCTGATCTCCCCGCCGTAACTAGAGTACTTCCGGCGTGCTTTGGCATACCTGACCGGGATTTCCTCTTCCCGCATCAAGCGCTGGATGACTTTCTCCGAGACCACATACCCAAGCTTTCTAAGCGCTAAACGGATACGCCGATACCCATACGTATACAAGCCCTCGCGCGCGATCTGAGCGATCAACTCACGCAAGCGAGCATGCTTGTCAGGCCGCTCTAGCTGTTTAGCGGTGTAATAGTACGAGCTTGCCGGCAAATCCAAGGTATCTAAGACCATGGCTAGCGGCGTGGTAGAGCGTAGCTGGTTAGCTACCCGTGTTTTCTCTACCGCTTCACTGCGCCCGCCTGTGCGGGCTTTTCCTTTTTTTGCTAGCTCGAGCTGGGCTTTCAAGACGCGTTTCTGCACGATTAAATCGGCTACAAGAGCACGTAATTCTTCCGGGTCTTGGGGTAGCTGGGCTTCCAGTTGGTGGCGGGTTTTCGCTTTGATCTGGTCGCATTCTTTCTCGTTCATGAGTCCTAGACTGCCTTCCGCATCCCACTTTTTAACCCAAGCATAGATGTTTGTGCAGTTCACGATTCCTAGATCCTGGGCGATAGTGTAGGCGTTTTCCCCGCTGCGGAATCGCTTGCAGGCAGTTACTTTCACGTCCGTTGATATTTTCTGGTTAGGGGCGTGTTTCTTCGGTTTTCTCTGCTCTGGTTTCTCGTTGCTATTCCGGATCCATTTGTAGAGCGTGTCTCGGCCTGGGTAGCCCAGTTTACGGACTGTGGCGGTTACCGATTGCGTGCGTTGGTAGGTGGTGAGGGCTTTACGGATCTGCTCTCTCGTGTACGTACGCTTACTCATTGAACGTTCTCCTTAAAAATCTCTAGGAAACCGTCCGCACCCCCATTTGTCTATTAGCCCAACACTCCCGCCGCCCGGTAAAGAAGCGGGTTTTGGTTGCGTGCGAAGGCTCAACAGTGGGCCTGCAACAGGGTGCAAATCCACGCACCATTTTGGCCTGATTTCTGCTCTGGGCTTGCACTACGCGACCGTGATGGTTACCAATTTGCATCCTGTGGCATTCCTTCGGCGCTCAGCTTTTCCGGTCTGCGGAGGCGGGGCTGGGTGTTTTTCCGGGGTGTACTGCAGATGTTGTACATGCGAAGTACAGCTCCGACAACACATGCCCCCCTCCCCAGGTGCTGGTGTGATTGTTGAGGTTCATGATGGCCGATAGCTGCGCCGTCGTACTAAAAGCACTGCGCTGCAATGCGCGGAACGGCACGGAAACGCGGCTGCGGCGTCGCCCCAGCTGCGCCGTCGTACCAAACCGTAAGGAAACGGGCCCGGAAGGCACGCGAACGCGGGCGGTCGGAACCCTGGACAGGGCCCAGCCACCCGCGTCACGCGTTAAACGTGAGTATAAAACGTAGAGACTAGTGGGCGCGGCGCTGCAAGCGGCCAATCTCCAGGAGCAGCACGGCGCGACCTTCGAGCCGAATCCACCCGCGGGAAACAAAATCAGCCAGAGACTTATTGACCGTTTCACGCGAGGCACCCACGAGGTGCGCGAGCTCTTCCTGCGTGAGGTCGTGCGCCACGTACACGCCTTCGGGGGTGCGCTCGCCGAAACGATTGGCCAGGTCGAGCAGCGCCTTCGCCACGCGGCCGGGAACGTCCGAGAACACCAGGTCGGCAAGATTCTCATTGGTATTGCGCAGGCGACGCGCCATTTCACGGAGCATCGACATGGCCAGCGCGGGGTGCTCCTCGATAAAATTCTTCATATCGCGATGCGCGAGGGAAAGCAGATGCGTCGGCGCAATAGCGGTGACGGTGGAGGAACGAGCCCCCAGGTCAAAGAGCGAAAGTTCACCGATGATTTCCCCGGGTCCGAGAACGGCGAGCAGATTTTCGCGCCCGTCGTCGGACGTGTGACTGAGCTTCACCTTGCCGTCGGTGACGATGTAAAGGCGATCACCCTGGTCGCCTTCGTGGAAAAGGGATTCGCCCCGCTTGAGGGACGTATCGCTCATCATCGCGCCGAGAGCGGCGAGACTTTCCTCATCCATGTCCTTGAAAAGGGGCACGGTTCGTAAAACGCTGGTATCCATCTCTAGCCTTCCTCCGATGTACTCAGAATATTCCTGAAGTAGTCTCATGTCACATTTTGCCATTATTCACGGAAAATGTCTCATACCCGGGCCGAGCGCTCGAGTTGGGAAAGGAAATCCAGCACGATATTAGTGAATTCGCGCGGGGATTCTTCCGGGATGAAATGCCCGGCGCCCGGCACGGCAATGAGCCGGTAGGAGCCGGTGGCGAAGGACCGATCATCAGCCCAGGCCCGCTCATTAATCATGCGGTCGGCCAGGCCGCGCACCGCCCACACCGGCACATCCACGGGAGTGGAGAGGATATCGCGCCAGGCTTTGCCGGAGGGGCGGCGCCGCCAGGTTGCGGTCCAGCGCAGTTGTTCGACGGCGCTCGCCGCGGCCTCCGGGAGCCGCATGGCAGCGGCGTACTGTTCGGCTTCGTCCGCGGCGCCGTGGCTGTGCGGGGCGGACCATTCCAGGAGCAGCCGGCGCATATTTCGCGTATCCCCGAGTGCACGCGGGGAACGATTCCCCAGCCGTGAGGTGAGTAAACCGAGCAGGCCGCGCGGGCGAATCCCGCGTCCGAAATGCCGCAGCCCGAGCGGGTGCGGGCTGGCTACCGTCACGAGCCCGGTAATAATATCGGGGGCCATGGCCGCCGCCGCCCACCCGAGCACGGCATTGGAGCCGGCGGCCACGATTACCGCCGAGCTCGCCCCCAGGGATTCGGTCAGCGAAATAAGGTCCTGGGCCAGTTCGGGCCCCGATTGCACCGACGGCGTTTTATCACTGCCGCCCACGCCCCGCAGATCCACGGCCGCGACTTCGTAACCGGCCTGCGCCACCGGCTCGATCTGGTGGCGCCAGGCGTACCAGTACTCCGGGTAGCTGTGCACGAATAGCACCAGCGGGGTGCGGGTCGAGTGGCTCCCGGCATAGGCCAGGTGGAATTGCGCACCGTTCGCCGTCACGAGGCGATGCTCCCACGGTCCGGGGATCCATACGCAGGAATTATCGGCGGGAAGTGAGCTCATACGGTACCTTGTTACGCTCCGGTTTTTCTAGGTGCGGTTTTCTGCGCGCGGGCTTTTCGCGGCCCCGGCTTTTTATGCTTCGTCTTCGGGGAGGCGGTATTCACGCACCGTGAAAGCGCGGGCGCGCCGCGAACCGCGGGACCGCGCCCAGTGCGCCGCGAATCCGATGGCCGCCAGCACCGCACCCAGCAGCATAAACCCACCGAACGCAAGGTCGTAAGCGAAGTGGTGCACGATATTATCCGTGATCGGCTTGAATCCGCCGATAAGCGAATCCAGCCAGTGCACCCCGCGCAGCGCATATCCGGGAAGTACGAGCCCTGCGAGACCAGCAACTACCAGGAGACAGCCCCACAGCTGTGCGCCCAGGGAGGACAGCCCCGCGAGCAGCGCAATAACCACGAGCAGCGCGACGCCTCCGGCCATTTCGATGAGTGCCGCCACATTAACCGGGGCGGTTTCCAGGGCGATCGGGCGAGCCAGGTGCAGGCGTGCCACCGCGTCCGAGATGAGATACCAGGTCAGTGGGAGCAGCAGGAGCGTGACCGCCGCGACCCAGATATGGGTCCACACCCGGCCCTTGGGGGCATCCGGAATCGGCTCCACTTCGGCGATATCCGCCCAGGTGCGCTGGTCTTCCAAGCTTTCCTCGCGCACGGCCGGGAAGACGGGGGCGTCGAAGCCCGCGGCGTGGGCGGCGGTAGGTGCCGCTGCCGGTTCCGCGCCGGGGTCGCCGAACTCGCCGGCCGGCGGGTAGAGCGCGGTTGCGGTCGCTTCCCCGGAGGCGTACGGGTCCGTGTTTGTGGTGGCGTAGGGATCGGCACCGGCGGAGGCGTAGGGATCAGTGTCCGTGGTGGTGCCGGTTTCCGGGCCGGCGGACGCTGCGGGAACGGTTGCGGTCACCCCGGCTGCCTGTGCCAGGTTCGCGTATTCGCGGTCCGGGGCGGAGCTTTCCGCCTGGTAGCCATCATCGAAAGCTCCGGCGGCCAGTGATTCAGATACGGAACGACGCCGCGGCGCGGCTGGCTCCGGGCTGGCTTCCTCCGGTGCGAGTGCCGCTGGCGTGGCGGGCTCGGAAGGCTCAGCCGAGGTGGCTTCAGCAGGAAGCGTGGCTTCGGTGGGCTCCGGAAGAGGCGTGGTTTCGGCGGGAGTAGTTGCCTCCGCGAAAGCGGTGGTTTCGGCGGGTTCCTCGCTGGTGGGCTGCGCGGCTTCGGCTTCTTCCGGAGCGGGCTGAGTCGAGGCGGGCTGCTCTGTTTCGGTGGTGGCGCCCTCGGGCTGGCCCGCGGTTTCGGGTTGGCCAGCGGCTTCAGGCTGGTCCGCGACTTCGCCTTCGGGTTCCTTCGTGGCGGCAACCACGGGCGCGGAATCACTCAAAGGGGCGGGCTCGCTAGCAACGTCCGCAGCGGGGTGAGCCGGCGGGAACGGAGCGGCGTCGTCGTTCGAAAAAACGGGGGCGGGAGCGGGAGGTTGGGTGGTGGGGAGGTAGGCGGTTTCTTGGTCCGCGAGATGGTCCTCGGCAATGGGCTCGAGAATATCGTCATCATCTAGTGGCCGGCGCGACGCGGTAGTGTACGGGTCATTTGGCGTAGACATGGGTCCTCCCTTGATAGTTCTTTCTCAAAGATATGCCAGAAATCACGCGGATGTGGAGAATTTCGGCGGTGTGCCATAAAGCGGGCGGCGTGTCACAAAGTGGGTGGTGTGGTGCCCGCCGGGGTGGATGGTGTGACGTAAGCCGGTGGTGTGACGGTAAGCCGGTGGTGTGATGTAGATCGGGCGCACGTATCCACAGAACCGCTCGTGTAGGGGTTATCCACAGCGGCGCACAACCCGGCTGCGGAGGTGTGCGAGGCGCGGCAAGCTCGGGGTATGACTTCTTCTCGTGTTTTATCCCCTGGTGTTTCGGCTGCTGGCGCTGCCTCCGGTGCCGCCGCCGGAAAGTCGTCCGGCGCTGCTGTTTCGGGCGGGGCTTCTTTTTCCGGCGGGGCTTCTGTTTCCGGTGGTGCTTCGCCCGCGCCCCTCATCTCCGCGGTCCCGCGCGAGCTCGTCTCCCTTATCTGCGAGCATGAGGAAGTTGTGCGGGAGGTGGAGGCGGTCACGGAGCTGGCCGGAATACAGGTGGCGCGCGGCTCACCGAAGGTAGCTGCGCCGCCGGCCGTGCTCGAATTGGAGGAACTTCCGGCGGCCCTGCCCACGGTTCGCGCGCGTTTCCACCCGGTGCTGGCCAGCTATTTTCCGCGCGGATCGGTGGTCCTGGAACTCCCGCGCCAAGCCGAAGATCTTCTCGAGCTCGTACTGGCGGCTGGGCAAACTCGGCGCGGGCGCATTATCGGGCTTGCCGGGGTGCGCGGCGGACTCGGGGTATCGATGATCACGGCCTGGCTAGCCTCGCTGAGTATCACGCGTACCGCCGTGGTGGATGCGGATCCGCTTTCGGCCGGGCTTGAAATTCTCATGGGTTTCCGGGACAAACGCGGGGTGCGCTGGGCGGATATTGCCCAGGCGGAGGGCACGCTGATCCCGCAGCGGCTCCGGGCGGCCCTGCCCTCGCGCGGGCAGCTGAGCCTGCTGAGCGCGGACGTTCGCGGCGGAGCGCCACCGAACGGCGAGGCGGTGCCGCACGCCATTGACGCGCTCTCCCAAGCGAACGACACCACCTATGTGGATCTCCCGCGCAGCTCCTTGCTGCCGGGCACCGGGCCGGCCAGCTGGCGGGCCTGGTGCGATGCGGTGGTCCTCGTTACCGGGGTAACCGACCGCGATGCTCAGGCCATCCCCAGAATCCTGCGCGACCTGGGGGAGAACACGCCCGTGGTCATCGCGGCGCGATGCGCCCACAAGGTGGAGGCTCAGGCCTTCGGTGTGGATATCGGCCAGGAGGTGCTTCCGGTGCGGCGCCTGCGCGGAATGGATGAGGACCTCTCCCACGGCGTTGCGGTGGGTGAGCAGCGCCGCTCCGTTGCGGCGCGTGATATCACGCAGCTCGCCGCGCATCTCGATGCGGTACTGGCAGGCGGGTAAGGGGTGGATATATGGATAGCCCGCGCGAATTAGGTGTGCTTCGGGCCCGCGGGGTTTTAGCCGGTGCCCGCGGAAAACTGGCCGGTGCCCGCGCGGATGAGATACGCAACCGCGGGGGTGTGGCCCGCAACCGCGGTGACCTGGCCCGTACCCGCCGGGAATTAGCCCGCGGCGTCAGCGTGCCCGGAGTGCTCTACGCGGTGGCGCCCCACGCGATAGAAATCAAACATGTGCTGGGAGCGGCCCGCGATATTAACGCGGTGGCCCGCGGCTGGGGCCCGCACCTGCGGCGCGTGATTGAGGACCCCACCGTCACCGATATTTTAATCAACGGTGGCACCGGGGTATGGCTGGATCGCGGAACCGGACTGGAACGCGACGAAGCCTTGAGCGCCCTACTTTCCGACGCGGGGGAGGTGCGCGCACTCGCGGTGCGTTTAGCTGCCAGCGCCGGCCAACGTTTGGACGACGCCGCTCCTATCGCCGACGGCACCTTCTCCAATGGAACGCGCTTGCACGCGGTCCTCGCCCCACTGGCCGCAGAAGGTGCTGCTATCTCACTGCGTACCCAACGGGCCCGCACCTTCACGCTCGCCGAGCTCGAGGCTGCCGGCACGTTTCCTGCCGCCCTCACCCCGGTATTGACGGCCCTGGTGGAGCGGCGTGCCAACGTCATGGTGGCGGGCGCTACCGGCTCGGGGAAAACCACATTATTGGCATCCCTGCTCAGCTGCGTACCGGCCACCGAACGCCTCATTATTATTGAGGAAGCCGCGGAGTTACGCCCCGCGCACCCGCATGTGCTGCACCTGCAAATCCGGCGCCCCAATGTGGAAGGCCACGGCGAAATCACCATGAGCCAATTGGTGCGGGCCGCTTTGCGGATGCGCCCGGATCGAATAGTGGTGGGGGAGTGCCGCGGTGAAGAAGTGCGCGAGGTCCTCACGGCCCTCAATACCGGACACGAAGGCGGATGGGCCACCATTCACGCCAATTCGGCACGCGATGTTCCCGCCCGGCTTGTGGCCCTCGGGGCACTGGCCGGAATGTCTGCCGCGGTGGTTGCCGCTCAAGCGGTCGCGGCCCTCGACGCCATTATTTCCATCGAGCGCCACGGGCCGACCCGGCGCATCACCCACGTGGCTATCCTCCACAGCCGCAATGGCGAGCTTGAGGCTCCGGATGCGTTGACTATCAGTGCCGACGGCACCATCCGTGCTGGCCCCGGGTGGGCCACCCTGGGCCCGCGACTAGGGCTGGAGGGAACATGGTAATTCTGGTTATTCTCGGAATTCTGCTGAGCGTATACGCGTACGCGGGCCGGTCGGGGAACCGAACCCATGCGGGCCGGCCCCGGCGCCGAGCTCATACAAGCCGGCCGGGGAGTCGTGCCCACGATACGCCACGTCGCTTGATGCGCTCGCCGGGCAGCACACCGCCCGGGCGCGGGGTGCTCCGCAGAAAAATGCGCGCTTCCCCGCCTAGTTTCGACGCCGGCCTGCTCGCCGTGGAAGTTGCGGCCCGCATTGATTCGGGTGCCGATCACCGCCGCGCCTGGCTCGCCGCACTCGCCCGTTTCCAGCCGCATAGAGAAAGTGCGGCACTCGGGGGCACGGGCGGTGGCGCGGGCGATTCTAGGAGGGGGCTCGGGAGCGAACCCAAGCGCGACCCCGCTGGCCAGATCGACGACGTAGGAGTCCCCGTACTCCTGCGGGAACTATGGGAGCGCGCGCCCCGCAATCCGCGCCGCGCCCGGGGCCTCCTCGGCATTCCCGCACTTATCGCGGTATGCCGCCTTACCCACCACACCGGTGCCTCGGCCGCCCGCATCCTCGAGAGCTGCGCGGCAGCGCTCTCCGAATCCAGCGATGCGCTCGGGGAGCGCCGCATCGCCCTGGCCGGACCGCGTTCGGCCGTGAAAATGCTGGCCGCCATGCCGCTATTCGGCATGCTCCTCGGCTCATTTTTCGGAGGTAATCCCGTGACTTTCCTTGTTGGCACCCTCATCGGGCGGTGCTGCCTTGCCCTCGCGCTCATCTGCGAAGTGGCCGGGATCCTCTGGATGCGCCGCCTCGTACGGAAAGCCGAACAATGGGGCTAGCCCTGTGCCTCCTGGTCCTTCTGCTCGCTTGGACGTGGAGGCCCGCCACCAGGCGAAGTGCGCGCCGGCAGGATGGCTCTTATCTGCCGGGAACGGCGCACCAAACCGGGCGGCGCCTACCTCCCTCCGATCCGGCGTTCCTCGCCGACCTCGCGCGGGTGGCGCTCTCCTCCGGGGCTTCCCTGCCCGCCGCACTGGAAGCGGTATCTTTCGCCGTCGCCGAAGAACATGCTCACCTCGATATCGGTACGACGGCGCAGCTCCTCCTGCTGGGCGCACCTTGGGCTGAAGCATGGGAGGGAATACATCCACGCGCCCACTTGCTGCGGGAGGCCCTCCAGCCAGCCTGGGAAAACGGGGTAGCCCCGCTCACCCTGCTTGGCACGGCTGCCCGCAGCTACCGGCGTCGTCGTTCTAGAGAAGCACGCCGGGCCGCGGCCGAACTCGGCAATAGCCTCGTTGTTCCTTTAGGGGTGTGCTTCCTACCGGCATTTATCCTCGTCGGAATCGTTCCGGCGGTAGCTGGCGCCGCCACCGGCCTCTTCCACTAAAGCCGGGCCGTTCCGGCGCATCCCGCCGAACGCTGCTTTATCCACTTTTATCCCCAGGTACGTGGAACGGGATGGTTATCCACAGATGCCGAGGGGCCGGATGCGGGAGGGTGCAAGGCGCGGGAGACTGACGGAGCCGGACCGAGCACGTTCCGAGCAGCCCGCAGCCCAGGCTCTGAGCGGTGGGTAGCGAGGTCCGGCACCACCCACCAACAACCACAACACGGTTCGTTACAGATAAGAAAGGAAGCATCATGACCACAGCACTCAGCCCCGTTCGATCAGCTCTCCCCGCGCATCCGGGCGGTACCTTCCTCGAGGGGAAATGCCACCCGGAAGCGGGGATGACCACCACCGAATACGCCGTCGGCACCCTCGGCGCTTGCGCTATTGCCGGGATCCTCTACTGGCTCTCCCAGCAGGACTGGATGCGTGAACTCATAGCCGGGATTTTCCGGCGCGGACTCAATATCGCCTGACCCATATAAGCCCCGGGTTCCCCACCGGTGCCGGTGGGGTGCTCGCGGCTCCCTAGAAAGAGAAAGACCCGTCATGATACCCAAGCAATCCCCTGAGCAATGCCAGGAGTTTCCTTCTCTCCCGCGGGGCACGGACGGCGAGGGAGCCCTGCTCGCCGGCCCGCTTGCCCAGCCGGTCCGCAGGTCCCGGGAACGCCGGCGCCTGTGCGCACAATGCCACGAGGTAATTGAGGCCCGCGGGCATATCGCAATTCCCTGTGCCTGCCGCCGCCGCGAGATCCGCTCGCGCAAACTTTCGCGCATTTTGCGCCGGCCCTACGGCGTGGAGAACCGGGAAGCGGGCATGGTCACCGTGGAAGTGGCCCTCGGGATTGTCAGCGTGCTCATTATCGTGCTGCTCGCGCTCGGGGCACTGAGCGCCGGCGCCCAATACATCTCCTTACGCAGCGCCTCCCACGATATTGCGGTTCTTGCCGCACGCGGGGAAAGTGAGGAGTCCTTGCGCGCTCGCGAACTCCCACCCCGGGCCAAGCTGCACCTGCAACGCGCGGAAGATCACGTGAACGTGGTGGTGCGAGCCCAGGCAGCCGGTCCGCTGCGGGCCCTGGGTATCACCATGGAAGCCAGTACCTCGGTAGATCTGGAACCCGGGGTGCTCGGAACATGAGGGCCTCAGCGAGGAGCCGGGGCGCGCCCGTGCTCGGGCGGCGAACTGTGCTCGGGAAGCGGACTGCGCTCGTGCAGCAGCGTATCTCCTGGCGGGATAGCTGGCGCGAATGGCACCGGCTCTATCTGCTGTGCCGGAGGGAAAGCCGGGGCCGGCCTCGGGATTCAGCCCGCGCCCGGCACCAGGATTCGACTCGTGCTCGGCATCGGGATCCACTGCACGTCCGGCACTGGAAGCCGCGCACTGCCCGGCCCCGGGTTCCAATTCAAGCCTGCGAGCAGGGAGCAGGAACGGTGCTCGCGATTGGGGTGATAGCCCTGGTGCTTGTCCTGACCGGGGCGGTGCTCACCGCGGTCACCGTGGTGATCGCGCGAATGGAGGCCCGTGCCACGGCAGATGTCATCGCTGTGCAAACCGCGGAGCGGGTGATCAACCAGGGTTGGTCGCTAGCCGAAGCCTGCACCAAGAGCGAGCGCAGCGCGCAGCGCAGCGGCGCCGTCGTCGAAGAATGTAGCGAAGCCGAAGAAATATTTTCGATTCGGGTACGCACCCGCGCCCGCGCGGTGCCGGTAGCGGTCCGGGTGACATCGCGGGCCGGGCCTATTGATCGGGGTCACGGTACCGGCGGCGCGGACGCCAGCTCATCGAGCGCGCAGCTCAAAGCGCTGAGCACCAGTACCGCGCCCTCTTTCCACAGCGGGTCATTGTTATTACCGCACTTCGGGGACTGGACGCAGCGCGGGCACCCGCTCTGGCACGGGCAGCCGGCCACGGCATCGCGGGTGGCGCGGATCCACTCCCGGCCGGCCCGATACCCCCGTTCGGCGCAACCCGAACCACCGGCAGCAGCATCGTGGATAATCACGGTAGCCGCCCCGGTATCCAGGTGGTACGCGGTAGACAAGCCTCCCACATCCCACCGGTCGCAGATCGCGAAGAGGGGAAGCATACCGATGGCGGCATGCTCGGCGGCATGCAGGGCCCCGGGAACATTCGCGGCAGGAATGCCGAGCTCCTCCAAATCCTGCGATGACATCGTCCACCAGGTCCCGCACGTTTCCATGCTGCGCTCCCGCGGAGTAATGGGGTGAAACCCGAGGTACATGCCATCGCGAGCCCGGCGCAGGTGGTACCCGATAACCCGGTTGAATACCTCCACATCACCCCAGGCCCAGGTCCCGAACCGGGTTGCGGTACTGGCGCGCGTACGGAGGATTTTCACGGTTGTCTCCTCCGAGGCAAAAGTCCGCAGATCATCCTTCAGGCGATGCCGCACGATCGCCTCGTCACCATCACACGTCAGTACATCGAAAGGAACACCCTGATGCACGTAGATAGCCCCCGGGTACACGGTGGTATCCGCCCGCGCGGCATCCACCGTCCCCAAGATGGTCCCATCTTCCTCATCAACAATGGATACGGTGCTTGCCTCACCGCGCAGGTCCACCAGATTGTGGGCGCTAATCCCCGCGTGCCCCCAGAACCACCCGCCGGGGCGGCGGCGCAAGAGCCCCTGCTCGCTCAACTCGTCGAAAAGCGAGGTGTCAGGGAGCCCGAAAACTGCGGCATCTGCCGCGGTGAGAGGATGCTCGGCCGCGGCCGCACACAGCTGCCCGGTCAACACATTCGGATTGAGCGGATCGAAAACACTCGCTTCTGCACCTGCGCTCAGGATCGTATCCGGATGGGCCAGAAGATACTGGTCTAGCGGATTCGAGGTTCCAATAAAGACGGCCAAACCGGAACTACCCGCCCGCCCGGCACGCCCCGCCTGCTGGTTAAAAGAGGCGGTGGTGCCCGGCCACCCGGTGAGAATAACCGCGTCCAGCCCGGAAATATCAATCCCCAATTCCAGGGCATTCGTTGTTGCCACGGCTCGCAGATCCCCCGAGCGCAGCCGCTGCTCCAGATCGCGGCGCTCCTCAGGAAGATACCCGCCGCGATAAGCCGCCACAGCCTTGGCAAGCGGATTGTGTTCCTCGCGCAAAAACTCCTGGGTCAGCTCGGCAACCCGTTCGGTTCCGGCCCGCGAACGCACAAAGGTGAGGACGCGCGCGCCTTCGGCCACGAAACGAGCGGTCAAATCAGCCGCCTCCACCATGGCCGAACGGCGTGCGGTATCCTCCGCGGCTCCCGGTTCTTCCCCGGGAGGAACGTGGCCGGTTGCGTCGTCGTCGACAGGAGAACACTGCCACAAGGCAACGGTACGTTCGCCGCGCGGCGAGGCATCATCCGTGACCGCTTCGATGGGTCCGAAAGCTGTTCCGATAAATCTGGTGGCGGTTTCCTGCGGTGCGCCGGCGGTTGCCGACAGGAAAACAACGGTGGGATGGGCGCCGTACAGCGCCGCGATACGCAAAATCCGGCGCACCACATGGCCCACATGCGCCCCGAACAGGCCCTTATACGAATGAAATTCGTCGACGACGATCATCCGCAGCCCACGCCAGATCCGCTGCCACCGGTCTTTCTGGGGCAGCATCGCGTGATGCACGAAATCAGGATTGGTCAGCACAATATCGGCGTGGTCGCGCGCGAAAGTTTTCTCCTCCGAGTCGGCATCCCCGTCCGCGGTAGCCACCGTGATACGGGAGTCCACATCCCGGGCCAGGGCCCGCAGCGAGGTGTATTGATCCGCCGCCAAAGCTTTGGTGGGGGAAAGATACAGCACGGTTGGCGGGGCGCTCACCCGCGCCAAACTACCCGAGTCGCGCGGGCTCAGCATCTCGGTGAGCGCGGGCACCCACGCCGCCAAAGATTTACCCGAACCGGTCCCGGTCGCCACCACCGTATGGGTCCCCGCGTGAATGAGGTTCGCGGCGCGCACTTGGTGCTCCCACAGGTGCGGGACGCCGTGGCTAGCGCAGGCGTCCTTGACCTGCGGGTTGACCCACGCGGGCCACCCGGCCACCCGCGCGAGGCGGGCGTTTTGTTTGCGCAGCGCTACCAACTGTCCCGCGGTGGCGGATTCTTCAAGAAGGGAAAGGAGGCGCATATGTGTAGTGTGCCCGATGGAGCGCTGAAGGCCAAAGCAATGCGGTCTCAAGCGTTGCAGTCCAAAGCACCGAAGGCCATGGCGCCGGAAACCAAAGACCAGCGCGCTAGCCGTACAGCCAGCTCCCGCTTCTGCGCCCGGGGCTTTCCTCAACACGGCCGGGCAGTTTACTGTTATGGCATGGAGCTCTTTGTCCCGGGCGCCCCCGAGCGCCTCGCCACCACGTTACGTCAAGATCTCACAGGTTATACCACCACACATATATCCACCCTGCTCGGCCCGGAAGCCACTGCCGCCATGCGCCGCGAGCAGCGCATTCCCGCGCTCCTCGTATGCGAAAAAGCGTGCCACCAGGCCACCGCCCCGCATACCGAAGCGGAGATCCTGGCCTGCCAGGTTCGCCTCCTTATTCTTGGAGACACCTTGAGTGCCGCGGAACTCGAGGGCGCTTTTCCTGCTACCTTCGGTGACCGGGTCACGCGCGACGCGCTGCTCGTTATCGGCAACGCGGGATACCGGGCCCGTTTCCAAGTGGTTCCCGTTCCGCTGGACATTACCCGCAAGGGCACTCGGCGGATCACCCGCACCGAAGTGCTGATCGCCTCCGATTTCGGGGAACTGGCCGGCCGGGTACCCGGAGCCCACCACGTTATGCCGGTGGGTGGGGCCACCCGCACCCTCGCGAATATCGTCACCTATACCGGGGGACGGGTTCTGGATGTGGGAACCGGCTGCGGGATCCATGCCATTAGCGCCGCGTTGCACGGCTGCGAGGTGGTCGCCACCGATATTTCAGCGCGAGCTTTGCAATTCGCCTCCCTCAATATCGCGCTCGCGGCCGTGCGAGTGGAACTGCTCCAAGGCTCCCTTTTCGATCCGGTGGAAGGGCGTTTCGACACCATCGTGTCCAATCCGCCCTTCGTTATCACCCCCGCAAGCGTCCGGCAAAAAGTCGATTTCGAGTATCGCGACGGTGGCTTCGGTGGGGATACTCTCCTCTCTGAACTCATCTCCGCGCTTCCCGCCCACCTCACGGATACCGGCACCGCCTATATTTTGGGGAATTGGGAAGTGGAAGACGGCTGCTCTTGGGATACCCACCCGCAGGTGTGGGCCCGGGTGGCGGGCCTCGATGCCTGGTTCATTGCGCGTGATGACGTCGATCCGGCCCACTACGTGGAAATGTGGCTCCGGGATGGCGGCCTACGCCCGCGCGATGCTGGATACGAGGATGCCTACCGTACCTGGCTCGATGATTTTGCCGCGCGCGGGATACGCGCCATCAGCCTGGGCTACGGAATCCTCTCCCGTCCGGCTGCCGCTCGCGAACCTATGATCCGCACCGAGGGAATACCGGGCCGTCCCCAGGGTGATATTCGCCAGCATATTCAGCGGGTTTGGAATAACCGGCACCTGGTGGCCGCCCCCGATGAGGATTTAGCGCAGCGCCACCTCACCCGCACCGAAGTAATCGAG
The DNA here is from genome assembly GCF_900155575.1 of Actinotignum timonense. Lineage (GTDB taxonomy): Bacteria > Actinomycetota > Actinomycetes > Actinomycetales > Actinomycetaceae > Actinotignum > Actinotignum timonense. The sequence continues at coordinate 938,771 of NZ_LT706966.1, forward strand.
CATCGTTTTTATGATCCCGGGGCGGCCGATCCACTGCGTATTGTTCTCGCGCACACGGGCGGATTCCAGCAGACCCTCCCGGCCGATTCTCAAGTCGCGGCTTTCGTGGGTGCCTGCGATGGCGAGTTGAGCGTGGGGGCCTTATGCCAGGCGATTGCGCAGATTTACGGGGAGGATAGCAGTGCGGTCCAAGCCCGCCTGCTCGAGACGGTGCGCGAGCTCATCGCCACCGGGCTCTTGACCGAAGGAACAGGAATGGGAACAGGAACCGGGAGCTAGGCGATAAACAATAGAGCGCCCGTCACGAGCCGCCCGTCACGAGTACCTGTAAGGAGTACCCGTCACGAGCGCCGGTTTTCGGCGCGGGCGTGCTACCGTGTGACAACAGGGCACAAAATATGTGTTGGAGGCGTGACCTTGTCACGCCGTGAGTAGTGAGGGATGCAGTTGTGACGAAGCTGGTTATCGTGGAGTCTCCCGCCAAGGCGCGCACGATCGGCAGGTACCTAGGCGAAGATTTCGAGGTGCTGGCGTCCGTGGGGCACATTCGAGACCTGCCCCAGCCCTCGGAGCTCCCTGACAGTATGAAGAAGGGTCCCTACGGGCGCTTCGCTGTTGATGTGGACGGTGATTTCGCGCCCTACTACGTTATTTCTGCCGGGAAGAACAAAACTGTTGCCGAGCTGAAAAAAGCTTTGAAGAACGCCGATGAACTCTTCCTGGCAACCGATGAGGACCGCGAGGGGGAAGCAATCGCCTGGCACCTTTACGAGGTGCTCAAGCCGAAAGTTCCCACCTCGCGGATGGTCTTCCACGAAATCACTCCTGAGGCGATCTCCCGCGCCCTGGAAACACCTCGCGCGCTCGATACCCAGCTGGTGGACGCCCAGGAATCACGCCGTATCCTCGACCGCCTGGTCGGCTACGAAGTCTCGCCGCTGCTGTGGCGCAAGGTCGCCGCGGGACTCTCCGCCGGCCGCGTCCAATCCGCCACCACGCGCCTCGTCGTCCAGCGCGAACGCGAACGCATGGCTTTCGTTTCCGCCTCGTATTGGGACGTGACCGCTACTTTCGGCACGTCCGAACAATTCGAAGCAGCCCTCCATTCCCTTGACGGCGCGCGAATTGCTTCCGGTAAAGATTTTGGCGACGACGGCGCCCTCTCCGCCAAGGCCACTAAAGAAGGCGTCCGTGCTTTGAACTCCGAGCTGGCCGGTGAGCTGGCGGAAACACTCGAAGGCGCGAGGGGTACGGTACGCACCCGGGAAGAAAAGCCGTATCGCCGTCGCCCTGCCGCACCCTTCACCACCTCAACCTTGCAGCAGGAAGCCGGGCGTAAGCTGCGCCTCTCCTCGCGCCAAACGATGCGGATCGCCCAGTCGCTGTACGAATCGGGCTATATCACCTATATGCGTACCGATTCCACGAATCTGTCCGCGCAGGCCATCAGCGCGGCCCGCAGCCAAATCAAGGAATTGTACGGGCAGGCCAGCCTGCCGGAAAAGCCGCGTTTCTACGGTAAGAAAGCGAAAGGCGCGCAGGAAGCTCACGAAGCTATCCGCCCGGCCGGGGACCATTTCCGCACCCCGCAGATGGTGGCCGGGGAACTGTCCGGAGCGGACTTCCGCCTCTATGAACTCATTTGGAAGCGCACGGTTGCTTCCCAGATGGAAGATGCACGCGGGCAAACGGTTTCGCTAAAAATTGATGTGCCGGTGAGCGGGGCGGCCGGAGCCCAAACCGCCACCTTCTCCGCATCCGGAACGGTGATTACCTTCCCCGGGTTCCTGGCCGCGTACGAAGAAGGCCGGGATGCTAATCGTTACGAAGCTACGGATGCCGCCCGGCTCCCGGACGTAAAAGAAGGGGAAGCGCTGCTGGTCAGCGCCCCGCAAGCCACCGGCCACGAAACGCTTCCCCCGCCGCGCTACACCGAAGCATCGCTGGTGAAGAAAATGGAAGAACTGGGTATCGGGCGCCCCTCAACCTATGCTTCCACGATCTCCACCATTACCGACCGCGGATACGTAGAGCATCGCGGCCAGGCGCTCGTTCCTACCTGGACGGCTTTCTCCGTGGTGCGCCTCCTGGAAGAAAACCTCCCCGACCTGGTGGATTACGATTTCACCGCCCAGATGGAAACCGACCTCGACCGTATCGCGGAGGGCAGCGGGGACCGGGTCACCTACCTGTCGAAATTCTGGCGGGGAGATGGCGATAAACCGGGCCTGGAAGGCCGGGTGGAATCCCTCGGGGATATTGATGCACGCGCTATTAATTCCACCCCGATTGGGGAGGGAATCACCCTGCGCAACGGCAAATACGGGCCCTATCTTGAAGTAGAGGGCTCGGATAAACGTGCTTCGGTGCCAGCCGGCATGGCCCCCGATGAAATGACGGTGGAGGCCGCCCGCGACATCCTGGAGAAGGCATCCTCCGATGGGCGTGAGCTGGGCGAAGACCCCGAAACCGGGCGGCGCGTCGTCGTAAAATCCGGGCGTTTCGGGCCCTACGTCACCGAAATTATTCGCGAGGGTGAAGTCGCGCTCACTCCCACCGGGAAAGTCTCCAAAAAAGCGCCGAAGCCGCGCACGGCCTCGCTACTCAAGTCCATGCAACCGGAAACTGTCACGTTGGAGGAGGCGCTGCGTTTGCTGCATCTGCCCCGCGTGATCGGGCAGGGTGAGGACGGCGTGGATATCACCGCGACGAACGGGCGTTACGGCCCGTATATCACCCACGGGAAAGATACGCGCTCGCTGGAAACCGAGGAGCAGATTTTCACGATCACCCTGGAGGAGGCGCAGGCCTTGCTGGCCCAGCCCAAGCGGCGCCGCGGGCAGGCCGCTGCCAAGCCCCCGCTCAAGGAGTTGGGAACCGATCCGGTGACCGAAGCGCCGGTGGTGCTCAAAGAGGGCCGTTTCGGGCCGTACGTGACCGACGGGAAAACGAATGCGTCGCTGCGCAAGGGCGATACCGTGGAGGATATTACCCCCGAGCGCGCTTACGAACTGCTCGCGGATCGGCGCGCGAAGGGCCCGGTGAAACGGCGTACCACGGCGAAGAAGACCGCGTCCGCAAGCTCAAGCGCGAAGAAAACGACGGCGAAAAAGACCTCCGCGAAAACTTCGACGGCCAAGACGACAACCTCGAAGAAACCGGCTGCGAATAAGACCACCGCGAAGAAGCCTTCCGCGAAAAAGTCCGCTACCGAATCGACCACCGAGAAGGCATAAATGCGCGGGGTGTTCATTACCTTTGAAGGTGGGGATGGAGCTGGGAAAACAACCCAGTTGCAGCTGCTTGCTGCGGCGCTTTCCGAGCGCGGGTATACGGTTGTGCAGACCCGGGAGCCCGGGGGGACCATGCTCGGTACCCAGATTCGGGAGTTGCTTTTGCACGGGGGTGCCGTCAGTCCGCGCGCTGAGGCGCTTCTTTACGCCGCGGATCGCGCCCAGCACGTCGCTTCCGTTATTCGCCCGGGTCTGGAGGCCGGGGCGGTCGTGCTCTCGGATCGCTATATTGATTCGTCCCTGGCCTACCAGGGCGGGGCGCGCGAGCTCGGCGCGGGAATCCGGGCGATATCCGAGTGGGCCACCGAAGAACTCTGGCCGGACCTCACCGTGCTCCTCGACATCCCGGAAAATGAGGGCTTAGCGCGCGCGGATGACGGCCACTACGACCGTATCGAGGCGGAAGGCCGGGAGTTCCACCGGGCGGTGCGTGAGAATTTCCTCGCGCTCGCGGCGGATAATCCGCAGCGCTACCTGGTGCTTAATGCACGCGAGACGGTTGCCGAGTTGGCCGCCCAGATTATTGCGCGGGTGGAAACTCTGCTGGCAGGCCTGGAAGGTCTGGCCGGCCTGGAAAATCTGGCAGGCCTGGAAGCCGTGGAGGGCTTGGCGGATCGCGGTGCATCCGGGCCGGGTGCGGGAGAAGCATCATGAGCGTTTTCGACGCGCTTATTGGCCAGCAGCCGGTTGCCGAGCTCTTGCAGCGGGCGGCCTGGGCCTCGCGGATCGGCGACCCGGAGCTGCCCGGCCCATCGCCAGATTCTAGTACGACGGCGGATATTAGCAGCGCGGCAATGGCCCAAGCCTGGTTGGTTACCGGGCCGCCCGGATCGGGGCGCTCGGTTGCCGCGCTCGCTTTCGCGGCTGCCGTGCAATGCACCGGCGCTGTGCCCGGCTGCGGGCACTGCCATGCCTGCACCACCACGCTGGGCGGCACCCATCCCGATGTAATCCGGATGGATCCGCGCTCGGTGACGATCTCGGTGGAAGAAACCCGTTCGCTGGTAGCATCTTCCTATACGTTCCCTTCGGTGGGTCGGCGCCGCATCATCATTATTGAAGACGCAGACCGCATGCTGGAACGCACCACGAATGTTCTCCTCAAAGCAATCGAGGAACCCCCGCGCGATACCGTGTGGATTCTGATTACCGCTTCGCCGGAGGATATGCTCCCCACGATTCGATCCCGGTGCCGCCACGTGGCCCTCCAGGTTCCGAGCGTGGAAGCGGTCGCCCAGCTCCTGGCCGGCGAATTCGAGGTTGATGAGCGTACGGCCCGCGCGACCGCCCGTATTGCGCAATGCCATATTGGCCGGGCTCGCGCTCTACTTCGTGATCCGCAGGTCGCGGCGGAACGCGCCGCGCTGCTACGGGAAACTCTTGATCTGAGCGGGACTGCCGACGCGGTGCTCGCCGCCCAGCATCTCCTCGATCACTATCCGGCAAGCGCGGGTGCGGCGTCGAAAAATACCGCGTCGAAATCCGCGCACTCCGGCACCGCATCGAAAAAGGGCGCGAAGGCGGCAACTGGTACCGAAACCGATACCGAGCTCGCGGAATTCCGGGCCAGTATTGGGTTGGGGGAGCGGGAGAGCGGTTCGGCTTCGCAACGCGCCCAGATCCGTGCTTTTGAGGAACAGCGGAAAAAGCGGGCGGTGCGGGAGGACCGCGACTACCTGGATCGGGCCATGCTTGATGTGCTGGCACTCTATCGTGATGTGCTGGCGGTGCAGGTCGATGCCGGCGTCGAACTTATTAACGCCGATTTCGAAACGCAGATTATCGCTGCCGCGGCGGCTTCCACCCCGGAGCTCTCGGTGGCGCGCATGGACGCGGTGGCGCAGGCGCGGCGCCGGCTGGCCGCGAATGTTGCTCCGCAGCTCGCCCTCGAAGCGATGTTTATCGACTTGGCTTCGCCGACTCTCGCGCCTGCGTCCGCTCGCTAGCTCGCGCTACTCCTTACTTCATCGAGCTACTTCATCGAAACAAGGATCTTCACTTCGCCCGGGTTGCCCTGCAGGCGCTTGTAGCCATCCTCGACGATGCGATCAGCGGTGATCTTCGAGGTGATGAGCGGCTCCAGATTGACCTTGCCTTCCTGCACCAGCTTGATGGACGGTTCGTGATCATTGCAGTAACCAATGCACGCGCTGATGGAGCGTTCGGGCATCATAATGGCACCCATAAGATCCAGCTCGAAGGGATGGACGTGGAGCGCCACCACTTCGAGGTGCCCGCCGGTGGTGAGCACGCTGAGAAGCTGATCGGCCACCGCGGAAATCCCGGCGCAATCGAAAGCGAAGTCCGCGAGCACGCCGTCGGTAAATTCCTTCACCTTCTCCAGCAGATCCTCTTCCGCCGGGTTGACGATCAGATCGGCAACCCCCACTTCCTTGAGCTTGTTACGGCGAATTTCGGAAGGTTCGGACACGATGGTTTTCACGCCGTAAGCCTTGAGGACCGCGGCGGTGAGCAGCCCAATCGGACCGGCCCCGCCCACCACGGCGACCTTGCCTTCGGCCTTGCCGAAAGCGGCGCCGGCATGCGCGACCGCGTGATGGCCAACGGAAAGCGGCTCGATAAGAGCGGCCTGATCGAGCGGAATATCGCCAACGTTATGAACCCAGCGTTCCTCCACCACGATCTTTTCGGCTAGGCCACCACCGCGCCCGGAGATTCCAATGAATCCCATCTTTTCGCAGAGGTTGTACATGCCCTTCTTACAGGCCGGGCATTCCCCGCACACCATAAAGGGTTCCACGGCAACACGGTCACCGGCCTTGACCTTGGTGACGCCTTCGCCGACTTCATCCACCGTTCCCGAGAATTCGTGGCCGAAAACCACCGGAAGAGTTTCTCCGGAAATGGGGTGGGGTTCATCAGCCGAGGGAGCCGGTGGCATGACTCCATCGAAGTACAGGTGCAGATCAGAGCCACAAATACCGTTGTACGCCAGGGAAATCTTCACGGTTCCCGGCCGGAGTTCAGGTTCAGGAATATCCTCAAGCCGGACGTCTTCCTTGCCGTAGTAGCGAATAGCCTTCATTCTTCCTCCTTTACGTGGGCACGCAGGTTGGGGCGTGGACGCGACATTCTCAATATGTGTAGTGAGCGTCACATTCAGTCTGTCAGAGGGTGACCGCCCGCGCAATGCCCGAGACGCGAAAATGCAGTAATTGCACGGCTAGCGAAATTATGGCGGCCTCCTGCCTATTACCAGCTTGCTCCCGTACGCTAGACACGTGAAAAGAACTCTTGCTGCTCTCGGCGCCGTGCTGTTTTTAGTCTCCGGGTGTGCCAATAATGCCCTGGTGCGTGGCGGCACCGGCAATACCTCCACCGGCGGGTTGCCCGAATATCCGGCGCAGCTCGCCCGGTTCTATGAGCAGCGGGTGGAATGGACTTCTTGCGGCAAAGATCAATGCGCTCGCGTCCAGGTTCCCATGAATTATGAGGACCCGGAAGGGGCGACCATCGAATTATCGATGCGGAAACAAGAGGCGAGTGGCAGCGCCGTCGGCTCTATTTTTATTAATCCTGGTGGCCCGGGTGGTTCGGGTCTTGAGTTGCTCCCCACGGCCTCGATTTCTCTGGGCAAGGATGTTGTCGAAAAATATAATGTCATTGGTTTTGACCCGCGCGGGGTGGGCGAATCCACCCCGATAACCTGTTTCACGGATGCGGAATTGCAGCAGCTCGTAGATACCACCTACCCGGATTCCGATCCGGAGGCGGGCGCGAAGGAGGCCGCGGATGCGCGGCGGGTGGCCGAACGCTGCAAGGAGAAAAACGGCGAGTATCTCAAGTACGTTGATACCCGTTCGGCGGCGCAGGATCTCGATGTGCTGCGTCACCTGGTGGGGGATCGCTCGCTCAACTACCTGGGCTATTCGTACGGCACGTTCCTGGGCGCGCAGTACGCGGATCTTTTCCCTGCTCACGTGGGGCGTATGGTGCTCGACGGCGCCGTCGACACCACCCTGGGCACGGCCCGTCTCGCCACCGATCAAACGCGTGGTTTCGAAGAATCCGCGCGCCGTTTCGTGGAATGGTGCCAGCAGGAACAGGGTTCGCGCTGCCCGTTGAAGGGGAACGTGGATGAGGGCATCGCGCATATGCGCGGTATTATCGACGCCGCCACCGCCACCCCCATCGCCACCGGGAATCCGAATATGCCGCTTACCGGCGCGCAGGCGCTATCGGCTTTCACTATTCCGTTCTACAGCAAGATGCTGTGGCCGGTGCTCATGGAGGGGATTTCGGAGGTCGATAAGCAAAATAAGGGGACGGTTCTCCAGCTCATCGCCCTGACCGGGCAGAGCCGCGATCCGAGCGACGGGCATTTCCTGGATAATTCCACGGAAGCGAATTGGGCTATTAATTGTGCGGATTACCGGCCCGCCACGGATGCGGAACTGGAGGAAGCCTCGCGGGCTACCAAGGGTGGCCCGCTGCTCGGGGATGCTTACGCGGGTTCGGATCTGTGCCAGGTGTGGCCCACCCAGGCGAAGGAGAATCCGGGGCCCTTCCGCGCGGCCGGCGCGGCGCCCATCATCGTGATCGGCACCAAGTACGACCCGGCTACCCCGCAGGCTTGGGCGAAGTCCCTCGCTGAGGATTTAGAATCTGGCGTGCTGGTGACCTGGGAAGGTGATGGGCATACCGCTTTCGGGACCGCGGGCCGGTGCATCGATGATCCGATTCGCCAGTTTTACCTCACCGGAGCCGTCCCGGAGAACCTTAATTGCCCGGCGCGTTAGCGTGGTGAGCGGGCGCTTCGTGGCGAGCGGCCGAGGTGGGCGAGGTGCGGTGAACGCCGGGCTGAGCGGGCCGGGGCGTGTGCTTAATATCGGCCTATCGTCCCAGGTCGGCATGGAATTGCTGCAAATTTCACGAAGTTACGGTCCCGTAGTGAAGTTGTACACATAAATAGGGAACGCAATTCTTTGCTCCCTTAGCGCCGGGGCGTTATGCTTGTATGTGCTGACGCGGCCATTCTTGAATGGGCTTTCAAGCAGGGCTGATTGTCAAAAACTTTATAGGCCTGAGCCGCCGGTTGTGGTGGTCGGTGTGCTCATCTGGGGATGTTGTAATCCCCATGTTGCTCCCCGAGGCGAGTTCATGTGACTCTCGCCCCGGGGAGCAACACTTTTCTTTCCTTTCTTTTTACGACGACGCCGCGCCTGCCGCCCGGTCGCCTTGCCCCGCCCGCAACGTTCGCTAGCTCACGGCTCCGGGGTTTGCGTGCCCGCGCACCGGCCGGGTAGTATGCATCTGTTGCCTTGTGAACTGGCCGCATACGCGGCTAGCTGCGGGTAGCGTGCCACCTTAGCTCAGTCGGCAGAGCGATTCACTCGTAATGAATAGGTCGAGAGTTCGATTCTCTCAGGTGGCTCCAACTTCCACGTCGGATTTAATAAGTCCGCGTTAGCGGGTGTCGTATTTCTCGTAATCGGGCATAGGTTCATGGTATAATGCTCTAGCGGAGCATGAAACTAACGCTGCTTCGCAAGGAGGTGTGCGGTGAGATCATATGAATCTGGCACTGAGCTGCAGGTAGAGATCGCTAAACGCGGCAGTCTATTTCTCGGCGAGTTCGCAGACGTGCCCGATGATGGCTGGGATCGGCTGGTTGATGGTGTTGATCGCACGCCCCGGCAGATGATCGCCTACCAGGTGGGCTGGATAGAACTATTGCTCAGCTGGGAACGTGACGAGCAAGCGGGCAAAGATGTGGTGACTCCGGCCCCTGGTTTTAAGTGGAACCAGCTGGGTGGCTTGTATGAGTCGTTCTACCAGCGTTGGGAACAAGAACCTGCTGAAGAGTTGATTGACCAGTTCGGGAACTTGCTTGGTGAAGTGGTCAAGATGGTGGGTGGCCTGACTGAAGCGGAGTTGTTTGAGTCTGGGCAGCGGGCGTGGGCATCTTCCACGCCATCGGCGTGGCCGGTGTGGAAGTGGGTGCATATCAACACGGTCGCCCCGTTTACCACCTTCCGAACCAAGATTCGCAAGTGGAAAAAACTGGTTACCTGCTAGCTGATAAGTACAGTGATTTCGGTACCGCTCCTGAAGACAAACTGGTTCGAAGCTATAGGAGAGCCAATGGAAAAGGTTGTTGACTGTCATGGTCTGAGTAAGACCTACCGGACAGGAATGGTGGCGCTTGATGGCCTCAATTTCTCTGTAGAAAAGGGTGCCATTCATGGGCTAGTGGGTAGGAATGGGGCCGGTAAAACTACGTTGATGAAGTGCCTATTTAATCTGATTCGACCCACATCCGGCACCGTTAATGTATTCGGACGGCCTGCCGGGCAGATGGCCCACAAGGTGGGTGGGTTGATTGAAATGCCTGCCTTCTATAAGCACCTTAGTGGAAGGCAAAATTTGGCCCTATTCGCCGGATATTTCGGTGTGGACACTGCTGAATGTGAGCGTATCCTCGATCTTGTTGGATTGGCCAATCGAGCTGAAGATAAGGCCTCAGGATACTCTCTCGGCATGAAGCAGCGCCTCGGAATAGCCATTGCCCTTCTAGGCAAGCCCGAGTTGCTAATTCTTGATGAGCCGGTCAATGGCCTGGACCCGCAGGCGATTGCGGAAACGAGAGATTTGATGAGGGCCCTTCGGGAGTCCGGAACCACAATCTTGCTTTCCAGCCATCTGCTAGGAGAAATTGAGCAAGTTTGCGACACTGTCACCGTCCTGGAATCTGGCAAACTTGTGGCTAACGGTACACCAGAGCAGCTTCGTCAACAGTTCAACGGTAAGGCTCCATTAGAGCTGCAAGTGGGAGACCCAGCTAAGGCTGCACGGCTATTGGAGGCCATGGGCGTCAAGGTCAAGGCCGAGGGGTCAAGCCTCCTTGCCTATCTGCCGGAGGATGTGAATGCATCCGATCTGGTCAAGGTCCTAGTCAAGGAGGATATCGAGGTCAGGTCCGTCAAAAGACGAGACTCCCTAGAGGCCGCCTATCTGTCGATGACTCAGAAAGAGCAGTGAAATGAGTACTGTTAGTGTCCAGAAAAGCTCGTCAACAGATTTATGGCAGATCGTTCGCACAGATGTGAAAGCGGCGACCCTTAGGCCGGCGATTCGGATAGCTGTGCTCATCTGGGTTCTCCAGATCGTGATTTTTGCTTATGTAATTCCGTACATCGTCTACCACACTGCGACCGATGCAATCGGGCCCGAAGCTGCTGAAGCTCTACGGGCAGGCCTCGAGTTGTCGGTGCTGGGTGAATACGTTACAGCTTCTGTCCCTCTTTATGCCATCCCGGTTGGCGTCACAGTGGGAGCCATCCTGGTCTGCAGTGACTACGAGTCAAGGACCTTGGGTGTCCTTTTGGTAAGAATCCCCAAACGCTGGTGGCTTGGAGTCAGCCGATTGGTCACCATGGCGGTCGTCTCCTTGATTATGGCCTTGTGTTCTTTTATTGCAGCGGCTATTTGCTCCACTATTTTCACCGCTATTCAAGGTGCGGGGTTCGACTTTGATTTCGGCGGAACGATGTTGGGTCTTGGCGCCACGGCTCTCGGGCTCTTCTCATATGCAGTCTTGGGGTCTCTATTCGGGTATCTGACCAGGTCGATATTGGGTGCTGTGATGCTCGGCCTTGGCTGGACCTTCGGCATTGAAACGCTTGGCATTGGAATGTTGTCCGGCTCTTCTGGCTTCTTCAAAGTCTTGCACGGGTTTACCTTGACTGGGAATATTGGTTCACTTCCGGCAGCGTTGGACAGAACTGAATTGCTTAGCCTCCTATCTTCGCCCGGGGTTAACACGCTGCATTCAGGCTTAGTCGCTTTCATTTTCATAATTTGCTGGCTGCTGGTTTGTGCGTCTGTGGGTATCTCTCTTCTGTGCAGAAGGGACGTAGCCTAGCAATCAACTCCTACTCCCGAGCCGGCGCCGAGAGAATGTCTAATGGTTTGTGTGTGAGCATTGTTTATGAATCAGCCGCCCGCAGATGACCACTGCGAGAGGAACCCCGAAAAGCAGAAGTAGCCCAAAAGATATTGGCGACATCTCAAGTGCGTGTGGAAACAGTGCGCCACCTGCGGTTGGGAAATATAGCAACAAGCCTAGAGTGATGCTGGACAGCGTAGCGAAGAGGGACATTCCGGGCTTACGCACAAGTACTCCAATGAGGGCGAGAGATATGAGCATGAGTAACATGCAAGCTACTACCAGAGCAGTGATGACACCGTTCCTGAGGAAGAAGCTGGCCAATATCGTCAGGAAGCTCATTTCCAACACTGATGCAAAAGAAGCAGTAGCCGCATTCGTTTCCGCTACGCAGTAAAACAACCCGACGGCAACGAGCTGAGAACAACCTATGAGCGCTAAACACTTGACGAGGGGCGTGATTCTCGGTGGGGATGACGACCGATGCCCGCAGTTACGCTCGTTCACATCTCACCTCCGTATCGTTGCGAACTCTACCGCTGTGTCTCAACGCTGAGCGAGGGCAAGTTCCAATTAGGGCTTGAGCGCCGCCGAGGGCGCGACCAGCACGCCGTCGTCACGTTGATAAGCCACTTGAGTGCCGGTGGCCACAAGCAAGAATGCGGGTTCACCCTCGTGGGAGGTATTGATCCGTTGTGCGAGCTTCTTGAGATGGTCAGCGGCTTGGTCGATTGATTGTTCTCCCAATTTCACTTCGACCAAGGCCCAGCGCCCATCATCTAAGACCAGGACGGCATCGGCTTCTAAACCTGTTTTATCGCGATAGTGGTAGACCTGGCCGCCCAAGGCATCAACATAAACCCGCAGATCATGCACGCACAGCGATTCAAAAAGAAGCCCGAAAGTTTCCCAATCGTTCAAAAGTCGCTTCGGGGTGGCGTTGAGCATAACGGCGGCCAACGATGGATCGCAGAAATGGCGCGTAGGACTGGTGCGGACTGCCGTTTTCGAGCGCAGGCGCGGATTCCATGCGGGCAAATCTTCGAATACAAAGGCTCTGTTCAAAGCATCCACATAATCAGAAACGGTATTGCGCGCGGGCGGTTCTCCCTGCATATCCTGCGCGATGGTAGCAAGCGTCGCCTGAGAAGAAATATTACGGGCGTAGGAACGCAAAATTGCCTGCGCCCAGGTGCGGTTTCTGTTAATTCCGTCGATCTGCGCAATATCGGTATCCAAGAGAAGCTGGATATACTCCTTCGCCATATCGAGGGCGGTGCCCTCATCTTTTTCGGTGACGGCTTCGGGCCAACCACCCCGGCAAATTGCGAAAGCAATTCGCTCAATATCGAAATTGACTAAAGCACCAATATCGTGCTGGCCATCAAAAAGCTCGGTAAGGGAAACTGCGCCACTTGATTCCTGAGTTTCCCACAGGGACATGGTGCGCATAGTGATCCGCGCGAATCTGCCAACGCCCGAGTGGCTTGGCATCTCAGATTGGCGCGGCGTCGACGAACCCGTCAAAATAAATCTGCCGCGGCCATGCTCCCTATCGATGGCGTAGCGCACCGCATCCCAGAGCTGCGGAGCCATCTGCCATTCATCAATCAGGCGCGGGCGTTCACCTTCCAGAAGGAGAGAGGGTTTTGAGAAAGCGAGCTGAAGGTAATCAGCGGAACGATCCGGATCTTGCAAGTAGATAGCGCTCGCTGCTGCCTGTTGTGCGGTAGCCGTTTTGCCGCACCACTTCGGGCCTTGAATATGTACAGCTCCAGCTACTTTGAGTTTTCGCGCCAGCAGGCTGTCGGCTACCCGAGGTAAATAGGCTGGAAGGGTTGAAGAATCGCCCATGTGGATACCCTCCTTTCACTATCGTTATCACATGTTAACACGTCCGTTGTGCAAGTTGGACCGTTTTTATTGTGCAAGTTGGACCGTTTTTATTGTGCAAGTTGGCCCATTTCTGTTGTGCAAGTTGGACCGCCGCATACGTCACTTATGCCGCTTAGATAGCCTCTGGAAGCTGCCACATGGTGTGCACTCCAAGGTGCCTATCAGACTCCTTACTGACGCTTCCGACCATGCCTACAGTTTTCATTCAGTTTCATTAGGCCGCATTATTCTTGGGTTCTCATCGCCGGTGGTAAATTCGTCACATCGAAATATTTGCCGCTTTTTACTATGTGGCAGCGAATCGCGGGGCTTGCTAGGAGTGTTGGCGAATGGGTGCGTTTGCCCAGGTGGGAGAGCGTTCTAAGCCAATTGCAATGCTATAGTGACGTGCCGAATAGTCAAGAGATTGGGTACGACTCAAATATAAACATATTGGAAATATATCGCCCTTACATCACTATATTTAGTCCCAAAACTAAGTATGTTTGCGTGTTAACATGTAAAACGATTTAGGTGTTATGTCCGTGTCGTCACTGCTCGTCGGATGTGTGGAAGTCTCACGAGTTCCATACTGCCACCCACTGCGAGGCGCGGAACAATACCGGAGATATGAATGAACCATTATTTGTCCTGGAATTGGGGTGAATGAATGACGAATGCCTGGCTCCGATCACTCGCGGGAGTTGCCGTCGCCTTCCTCTCTTTGAGTGTGTCCACTCCAGCGGCCCTCGGCGTGGGGATTGATGAACAGCTGGAAAATGGCACGGGGTTCATTGATAAAACTGCGCAATTCAGTATCGCGTCGCATTGCGATAATGGTGCAACCAGGCTTAGTGTTGCGGAAACGAATAGGAAGTACCGTCTCAAGCTCTCCGTTAAGGTCACTCTTGCGGGTGAGCATGGCAAGCCTAGCTTCGTGGCACCCTTTCTGAAGTTGCGCGTCAACGACACCTATAACTGTCAGTGGTCCCCGAAACCAGCCGTCAGAGATGAGGAGGGCAATCCCAAAGTTTCTCTGGGCATACCACATTACTTTAATTGTGACGGTGAACTTGACCTAACGAGCGATGCCGAAGCTGCCCAGCCGGTCACGATAACGTACTTCGCGCGCGAGACGCGCTGGGGCGAATGGCGACAGATTGGACTTACCGCTCCAACCGTAGAAAACCGTGTCCCTACGTACCGGCTCAAAATTGACGATAACTACTTCGGCGAATCGACAACCTTTGAGGATCTCGACACCAACCTCCTAGCCGATAACTTGACTGCGGGAACTAAAGTATCGTTAGTTGCGCGGACTCAAGATACGGAAGACGTGATCGCCTCGAAGGTGCTGAGTGCCAATGAAATGTGCCCTCCGGAACCTGTTGACAAACCCGAGCCTTCCGAACCCAAGGATGATGAAGAAGAGGAACCCACTCCCGATCCGGTCCCAACGCCGGGTGTGGGCACTGCGCCCCCGCCTCTACTAATTCCCTCACCGAGTCTTACGCCGACATTGCCAGCTCCGGAAGTGCCGCCGTCGCCAGGTAGTTTTACACCCGCGGGTGGTGAAACGCCTGATCCAGACAAGACGGAAACACCTGATCCGAATGAAACGGAGTCCCCGGAACCACGGCCGACGGTAGAACCAACACCGCGCAAGCCTGTGCCAACTCCTACCCCGAGCTGCCCGACGGTCACACCTGCCCCGCCGACGCAGACCTCCGCGCCGACGGTAACACCGTCCGAGCGTCCAAGCGCAATACCAACTGTTACGCCGACCGTTCCGGTAACCGCGACACCAACCGATTCGCCAACGGCTACAGCCCCGAGTGCTACCCCAACAGACTCAACAGACCCAACGGCCTCGCCCACCCGGAATCACCCGCGCAACACCAGTGGCCCCAGCACGAGCTTGGCCCATACCGGTGCAGTTACCCTGCCCCTTGCGGTTCTCGCTGGCGTCCTCATCAGCGCGGGAAGCATAAGCTTGCGAAGGCTGCGTTATTAGTTGCGTGACTAATTGCGTGGCGATAGTCGTGCCCAGTCGCGGCTGCTGCACTTTCACATAGAATCTGAGAGGAGCATTGGCACATCGGGGGAACCTAGGCGCCGAACGCAGTTACGTCTAGGAAATCCCCAGATGGAACCCCGGAAAGGCACTGGTGGCATGGCACGCGGCAAAGCGATTGAGCTGTTCTTGGTGGATGGCACGCCCGGCGGGATCATGACGGCAAGCATCGCCGACTGGACGGGCGTCGTCGTATCCGCACGCCGCGACCAGTTATCGGAACTGCTGCGCCGCGAGGACGCCCACGGCAACGGCGTCTACCTCCTCCTCGGCACGGATCCGGACGCCATCGACAACACTTGGTGCTACATCGGCAAAACTGAAAATTTCAGCGAGCGCCTGCGCACCCACGACCAGCGCAAACCGCAGTGGAACCGGGTCGTCATTATCGGCAGCATGCAAAAATCTTTCAACGAAGGGCATTGGGGCTACCTCGAGTCGCGCCTCGTGGATATCGCGCAGGCCGCCGAGCGCTGCTCCATGCCCGATAACAAGCAGGTCCCGCGGCTGCGCAAGCTTTCGGAGGGGCAGCAGGCCTCGGCGGAATCATTCCTGGATAACGTCAAGGTCATTCTCCCGATTCTCGGCGTGAATGTGCTGCGTTCGCGTTCCACGATTCCCGCTGCTCCCGCTCCCGAAACGCCCGCGTCCACGTCCGCGCTATTCCACCTCCGCCAGGCCAATAAAGGGGTGGATGCCACGATGCAGCTGGTGGATGGCGAATATTTCGTTCTCAAAGGTTCGCGCGTCGTCGCCGAATGGCAGCTGCGGGGCGCTTCCGAATCGACGCTCCGTTCCTACACCAGCTACGCCGCGCTGCATCACAAGCTCGTCGACGATGGTTCCATAAAAATTTCCGACGGCGCCGCGGTTCTCACCCGCGATATTGCTTTCGGCTCGCCTTCCACCGCGGCCGCGGTGATCCTGGGGCGCTCCTCGAACGGCCGGCGCGAATGGCTCGCGGATGACGGCCGCACCTTCGGCGAATGGGAGGCGGATAACGCCTAGGAACGCGCGCGGGTGCGCGCCATAGTAGTACGACGACGCCGCGCCTGCCGCGCTCCTACAAATTCTCTGACGGGTCGTACACCGATAAGAACTTCACGATGCGTTCGTTCGCGGATGTGAAGAAATCTTCCGGGGCGCCCTCGTACTGGATGTGTCCAGCGTCCAAGAAAACCACCTGGTCGGCCACGCGCCTGGTGAAATTCATATCGTGGCTCACCACAATCAAGCCCTGACCCTGGCGGGCCAGTTCGGAAAGAACCTTGGACACCTCAGCCGCGAGCTCCGGATCCAGCGCTGAAGTTGGTTCGTCGCACAAAAGATACTTCGGGCGCATGGCAAGCGCCCGGGCGATTGCCGCGCGTTGGGCCTGGCCGCCGGAAAGTTCGGCAGGATACGCATCTGTTTTCGCGCTGAGTCCAACTCGCTCAAGTAATAATTCACTGTCGGCACGCGCGGCTTTCTGGTCTTTTCCGTGCAGTCGTGGCGCAAGTTCAACATTCTCGCGGACGGTCAGATGCGGGAACAGGTGAAAACCCTGGAAGACCATGGCGGAGTGCGAACGGATTTTTTCTTTATCTGCTCGCGTGACCTGCGCGGGGAAGGTGAGCGAGAAATCCTCAACCCGGATACTCCCGGAATTGGGGATCTCCAGCAGGTTCAGCGTGCGCAGCAGCGTGGATTTACCGGAACCGGATGGCCCCACGATCACGGTGGTCTTGCCGGGAGAAAAGCTCGCGGTGACGCCCGCTAAGGCGTGGATATCAGTGCCGAATGTTTTAGCTAGGTCTTTAATCTCAATCATTTTTCACCACGTGCTTGGAGGTTTTCTTTTCCAGGTATGCCTGCAGCCAGGTCAGTAGCGTGCAGATAGCGAGGTAAATCGCCGCAACTTCAACGTAAAGTACCAGGGGCTCATAGACGCGCGCGGTGATCTGCTGGCCGATCTGGAAAACATCGGAAATAGTGATAACGGATGCCAGCGAGGTTGATTTCACCAGGTTCACGAACTCGTTACTGATAGAGGGCAGCGCGATCCGCCAGATCTGCGGGCCAATAACGTGCCGCAGTGTTTGCCAATGCGTGAGCCGTAAGGTGGATGCGGCCTCCCACTGGCCGGAAGGAATGGAGAGTTGCGCCCCGCGGATTCCCTCGGAAATATACGCGCCGGTATTGAGCGAAAAAGTGATGATCGCGGCGAGCCAGGCCGATAGCGTGATGCCAACTTTGGGAAGCCCGAAAAAGACGATAAATAGTTGCACGAGGAGCGGGGTACCGCGGAAAATCCACACGTAGAACCACGCTATGGCCCGAGCTATTCGACTCTTCGATAGCCGAAGCTGGGCGGTAATGATGCCCAACACGAGCGCAATCGCGAAAGAAATGAGCGAAAGCGGAATCGTAACTTTTAACGTGGCCTCTAAGAGTTGCGGAAATGACTCGAGCCATAGCGTGATCGTATTCATGACGTACCTTTTATATGGGCTTAGTTAGGCGAAATATCTTCGCCGATGTACTTTTCGAAAATCTGTGCGTACGAGCCATTGCTGAGGCCCTTAGCAATCGATTCGTTCAGTTTGTCCTTGAGGGGATCGGAGCCCTTGGCCAGCATGACCGAAATCTGGACCGGCTCGCCGCCGGGAACTTTGATGCCGTCCAGATCGGTAGCGGTCGTCTTCTTCAGGAAGTCAGAAACCGTCACCACGTCGTTCACCGTGCAGTCAGCCTGGCCGTTAATGACCAGCTGGGTTGATTCCGAAAAACCTTGGGTGGGCACGATCTCGGCACCGGCCGCGGCGGCAGTCTGGCCGTAGTCGGACGAGGGAGTCTGGGCGCACTTCTTGCCTTTCAGATCCTCCAGCTTGGTAATACCGGCGCCCTTTTTCACTAGAATCTCGGAACGAGAAATGGCGTAAGGGTTGGTGAAATCGTATTTCTGCCGGCGCTCTTCAGTCGGGTTAATGTTATTGATGACGATGTCATATTTGCCCGTATCAAGACCGGCAATGAGCGAATCCCATTTTGTCTCAACGAATTCGGGTTCAACGCCGAGGTCTTGGGCGATGAGCTTGGCGATTTCCACCTCAAAGCCCACCAGTTTGCCCGACTCGTCGTGGTAGCCGTAGGGCACGAAGGTGCCCTCGATACCCACTTTGAGTTTTCCGGATTCTTCTACCTGGGCGAGCGCGTCTTTCTTAGCTCCGCAACCGCTCAGTACGGTCGCAGCGGCAAGGCCGGCGGCCAGCACCTTAAATATTTTCTTCATTGTGGTTCCCTTAATTGATGGTTGGGGTGATTAATAGTTTGGGTACCTAATGGTTCCCTTTGATCGATGGGTCGGGTACTTGATGCTTCCCTCAATCGAGGGTTCAGATAATCGACGGTTCCTTTAATCGATAGCGGACAGGGCATTTTCTAGGTCGGCCTTGAGATCGTGAGCATCCTCAGTGCCAACGGATAAGCGGAGCAGGCGATCGGAGATACCCGCCTTTTCGCGTTCTTCCGGGGTGAGGTTTTCGTGGATCATGCTTGCCGGGTGGCAGATGAGAGTTTCCACGGAGCCCAGGGAAACCGCGAAGCGCATAAGCTTCAAATTCTTCGCGAAGGCATGGAAGTCGATACCTTCAGCGAGCTCAAAGGCGAAGAGCGCGCCGTCGCCGCGGGATTGGCGCGCGTGAATCTCCTTTTCTTTGGGGGAATACCAGCCCGGAGCCAATACCCGCGAAACTGCCGGGTGATTCTCTAGGTAGTCCCGCAGGATTGCGGCGTTTTCTTGCTGCCGGTCGAGCCTGATAACAAGTGTTTTCAACCCGCGCAGAATCGAATAAGAATCGAAGGGGGAGAGGGGATTGCCCAGTGCCTTGGAGGCGATTTTCAGGCTGGCGTACCAGGCGTCGTCGTTCGTTAATATGAATCCCGCTAAAACGTCCGAGTGCCCACCGAAATACTTTGTGCCCGAGTACACCACGGCGTCTGCGCCCAGTTCCAGAGGCTTTTGCAGGTATGCGGTTGAGAACGTATTATCCACAACCACCTTGGCATTAACTTTTTTCGCCAAAGCCACGACATGCGAAATATCGGTCACCCGCAGGGTGGGATTCGTGGGCGATTCCAGAAATACCAGCGCGGTATCCTCGGGAATCTCGGTCAATTCGTTGAAGTCATCGACGAACTCGGCGGTTATCCCGCGGTGGGCGAAAAATTCATCAACAAAGAGGAACGTACCTCCGTACACCGAGGACGTGAGTAAAACCCGGTCGCCTGTGGTCAGGGAGGAAAATACCGTTGCGGTTGCGGCCATTCCGGTGGCGAAAGCCAGGGCGTGCTCGGCGCCTTCCACGTACGCGACCGCGGATTCAACAGAGCCGCGGGTCGGGTTGGAGCTGCGCTGATACCCGTACGCGCCGGCCGAGCCGTCGGTGGGCTGCTCGAACGTGGAGGCCAAATAAATAGGCGGGATGACCGCACGGTACTGGTCATCCGGGCGCGATGCGGAGTAATCGTTAACAACTCGGGTGGCAAAAGATAGGTTTTTAGGCATAGTTAATCCATTTTTGGGTGCGTGAAATTGCGGATATTGCTATCCGAAAAATGAGGGAATTGTGCCCACTACGGGCGATGCGGCGACGAAAATGCGCTAAGTGAATTTAGTGGCACATGCACATTCGCATGCACATACACATGCAGGTACCCAGAGCCATGGAGGCGGATACGAATGCAGCGGTGTTGAAAGCCATGGTTGAAAGAGTAATGGCAAAATCCGTGAGACGCAAACTGAGTGGGAAAATCGTTTGTGGTTTTTGCCTCCTTGACCTGCGGTAGTAACGACGGCGCCGCGCCTGCCGCCCCGCGTGCTCGTGTAGCTATCATCGCAACCCGCCCGGTGCACTTACTTTTCGCTACGGCTCCCGCACTCCTTGCACACCCCGCGCCCGCCGCTATACACTCGGTGACTAGTAGAACTAGTTACTGAGTGAATAGTTGGTATCGGAATGGAAGTTCAGTACGCATTCCTCGGTTTGCTTACCCGCGAACCGAATTACGGCTACGAGTTGAAAAAGCTCTACGACCGCTACTTCGCGGGCGATAAGCCGATTTTGGCCGGCCAGGTGTATGCCACCCTGGCGCGGCTGGCCCGCGATGCCAAAGTCGCGCAGGTGGGTGATCATGAAAGTTCGGGTGGCCCGAGCCGCACGCGCTACGCCCTCACCACCACCGGGGAGCGCTCCTTGCGTGAATGGCTGGCCACTCCGGAAGTTCCGGCGCTAGCCCTCCAAGAAGACCTCTATTTCAAAACGATTCTTTCGCTCCTCGTCACCGGAGATGCCTCCGGCTACCTCAAAGCGCAGCGCGCCACCCACCAGCAGCGCATGCGCGAACTCACCACCCGCAAACAGAATGCCCCGCTGGCCGAAAAACTTCTTCTCGACAGCGCCATTTTCCATATCGAGGCCGATCTGCGGTGGATCCAATTGACTTCCTCGCGCCTCGACCAGCTCAAGGAGGAGCTATGAGCAATACCGCTATGACTAGCATCGGCACGGGCGCACCAGCCGCGAGCGATATCATCCTTTCCGCCCGCGACCTCGCGAAAAGCTACGGCAAAACCGTGGCCTTGCGCGGCGTCAGCGTGGATATTCGTCGCGGGGAAGTCCTGGCCATTATGGGGCCCTCCGGATCGGGCAAATCGACCCTGCTCCACGCGCTGGCCGGCATCGAACTTCCCGATAGCGGCACGGTCACGTACTTCGGCCCGGCCCCGGCGGACCGGCGCAGCGCTCCGGATGCCGCGACCGCACGCCAGCTCGCGAGCCAGTCCGGCGCCCCGGATGCCGCGGCCGCAACCCATCCCCGCGAGCTCACCGCGCTTTCCGATAACGACCGCACCCGGCTGCGCCGCGAGGATTTCGGCTTCGTTTTCCAATTCAGCCAGCTCGTCCCGGAGCTCACCGCCCTGGATAATATCGCGGTGCCGCTTCTCCTGGGCGGCACCAAGAAACGCGCCGCCTACGCCACCGCCTACCGCTGGCTCGAACGCGTCGGCCTGGCGGACCACGCGAAGGCCCTACCTGGCGAAATGTCCGGCGGGGAAGCCCAGCGCATCGCCATCGCCCGCGCGCTGAGCCCCCACCCCAGCATCCTTTTCGCCGACGAACCCACCGGCTCCCTCGATTCCCTCAACTCCGAATACGTCATGAGCGGCCTGGTCCAACTGGCCCGCGAACACGCCATGACCGTGGTGCTCGTCACCCACGAACCGACCATCGCCGCCTACGCGGACCGCGAGATCATCGTCCGCGACGGAATCCTGGAGGCATAACCATGCATATGGCCTGGATCGTGGTACGCCAATCCCTCAGCCGCACCAAAGGCCGCCTCGCCCTCATCACCGGCGCGGTCGCCTTCGGAACCGTCCTCCTGCTCGCCTTCGCGGCTTTCACCCACGCCACCCTGGATCGCACCGCCGAATCCTGGGAGGACACGCTGCACGATGCACCTTATGCTTCGGATCTGCCCGCAGCTGCGGCGTCGTCGCACATAAAAATGTATCGCCCCGGTATCGATGACCTTGCGGTGATCGGTGGGGCGCAGGTCGAGGTTGTGTATGTGGACGCGGCCGGGGTGAGCGATCCGGCGCAGCTGCACGGCATTACCTGGCCGGGCCGCGGCGAATATCTGCTCTCGCGCGGTGCCCGAACCCTGCTGGAGACCAGCGCGAATCCGGCGGTCGCCCACCGCTTCGGGCGCGTGGATCGGGGCACGCTGCCGCAAGAGCTCACCAACGGCCCGGACGACCTCCTCGCCGTGGTGGGCACCGATCTGAGCGAAGTGGAAGATGCCCGCAGCCTTGCGTCCTTCGAGCCGGCCGGCTCCAGCGGAAGCGACCCGAATTTCATTCTGCTGCTCATCGGGCTGGTGGTGCTGCTGTTCCCGGTGCTTTTCCTTATTTCCATTTCGGCGGCGCTCGGCAGTGCTCAGCGCGAACAGCGCTACGCCACCTTGCGCCTGGTGGGGGCTACCCGGCGGCAGGTGCGCGGGATTCTTATTCTTGAGGCCCTGGTGGGAGCGGCGGCCGGGTACGTGCTGGGCGCGGCGCTTTTCACGGTGGCGCGGCCGCTTCTCGCGGAGATTCCACTGGCGCGCGGGCGTTACTGGGCCGAGTCCCTCGCGGTCACGCCGCTGGCTTACGCGCTTGCCGCGCTCGCGATTATTGCGATGGTGGTGGGAGCGAATCTGTGGGGGCTGCGGCGCATCGATGCCACGCCTCTGGGGGTGGTACGACGCCGCCGCACTCTCACCCGCCCCTCTCCGATCAGTTTCGCCGGTATCGCGCTGGCCTGCGCGATCTTTGGCTATCTGTATGTCACCAGCGAGCCGGATAACGCCACCGGCACCGAACAAAATCTTTTCCTGATTGCGCTGGTTATCATGATGCTCGGCCTGGTGGTGGCGGCGCGCTGGTTGATCTACGTGCTGGCCGGTCTGAGTGCGCGCTGGGCGCGGCGGGCGCCCATGATTATTGGCCAAAAATACGTGCGGGCGCATTCGGGGCGGATTGCCCGCTCGGTTTCCGGGGTGATCCTCGCGCTTTTCGCCGGTACCTTCTTTATTACTACGGTTTCTGAAGTGGATTTCCTGGGCGCGCAGGTGCCGACCGTGGCGGAGAAGATGCCGAGCACCACCGCGGTGCTCGCGAACCTCAGCCCGGAGCAGGCCGAGGCCGCGGCCCGGGCGATTCCGGCGAATGTTCCGGGGGCGAGGGCCCTCACGGTGCCTTATCTCGCGCGGTCCTGGGTGGTGCTTCCCTGCGAGAGTGCCGCTCGCGCTGTGGGGCTCACGTGCCAGGGCAGTGGCGTGATCGGCGTGAATTTCTGGGATCTGGCGGATGCGCCGGGCGCCGTCGTCGAAGCTCCTGATGCCATGCAATTAGCCGAAACCGTGCAGGGAAGTTACAACGCGTATATTTCCGGGGAGGCGCGCGCGGTGCTGCTGGAGCTGCGCGAGCCGGGCGATATTGAGGCCGTGCGCACGGTCCTCATGAATGCGCAGCTCACCGAGCCAGGCGGCGTGTTTGTGTTCGCCGGTGGGCGCGGTATCGCGGTGGCGGTGGATAAGACCGTGGAGACGATGACGTACCTGGTCTACGCCGGAATTGCGCTGACCTTTGCGGTGGCGATTGTGTCGCTGCTGGTCTCGACGTACGCGGGGTTATTGGAACGACGCCGCTCTTTGCTGACTCTGCGCCTGAGCGGCATGCAGGTGCGCCAGCTGGCCGCCATGCTCGTGGTGGAGTCGGTGCTGCCGCTGGCGGTCATCGCCACGATCACAACGGCGGCCGGTTTCGGGGCGGGCTGGCTGCTCATGGAGATGCGTTCTGTTTCCCTGGATGCCTCTTTCTCTCCTGTGCTGCTGGTGGCTTTGCTGGCCGCGCTGGTGCTTTCCCTGCTCGCGGTCCTGGCGCTGGTGCCCGCGCTGCGCCGGGTCAGCGAGCCGGCCAATAACGCCCAGGAGTAGCGATCAGGAGTAGCGCGACGGGGTTGTAGGGGCTGAGGCATGAAGTGAAATTGTCATGCTAAGACGGCTTCGCGAATCAGTTCGGAGCGTGTAACATTGAGCTCCCGAGCGCGAGCATCAATGGCTTTAATTTCCTCTGGCGTGAAACGGACGGCAACCACCTGGCTGGGAACGGTGCCTCGCCCGGGGCGCCCCCGCCCCCGTTTGGTAAGAGTCTCGACATCGTAGCCGGCTTCCGCTTCGGCGGCCCATGCCTGTATTTGTTCTTCGGTAACCGGTATTCCCTTGATCGTTTCATCCATAGAATTATCGTATTACAAAAAGCGTTACCTGGCTATGCGCTCGCGGACTGCGACATGCCATTGTTTGCATAGATATTCCATGAAAAAATAAGCGCATGGAACCAATGAGTGCATTAGAGGTAGTGGGTTTTCCGGCAGATACTACCGAGCTGAAGAAGTGCTTGGATCTGAGCACCATGAAAATGTTGGCCGGTGATCCCTACTACGAATTCCTTGTTATTCACGATGACCCCTCGGGCGTATGCGTGGGATTCTTTAAAACTGCGGATGGTTTCTTCGCTGAAACAATGGCGCTTCTCGGTTCCGCTGGGCACGTGGTGAGTGCTTTCCAGTTGGCGCCGGGGCTTGCGCTCGTAGATGTATACGATCCGGCTTTCTTCGACGATCCAGGGATCTTCGATGATCCGGACTTCAACGAGGAAGATGCGGATAAGTGGCTCCTCACGCGCGTGCTCGTGTGTGTGGATGACCCCCACATGTATCCCATCCACCATTCCGTTCGCTATGCCTACAGCACCGGCGATCTGGCTCACTACACTAACTATCACTTAGCCGCTATTGGGGTGGCCCTCGAGGTATTTCCGACCCTTGAAGAGTGGGAGAAAGCTAAGGAATCCATCGGTGACGACAGCTTCACTTTCGGTCCGAAACTCATCATGAGTCCAGATCTTTTCGACCTATACGAGGGCGAGTGTGAGCCCGATGAAGCCAGTCCCAGTGCCCTCTTCACGGCAGTGTGTGAGAACGTTGAGATTGTCACGAATAGCCGTACAGGTAAAAAGTGGTACAGCATCGACGCTGATTGCGGCTTCCCCATCAAGCTGGCTCTCCCCATTGATATTGAGCCGGCACCGCAACCCGGTTCTATTGTCGATGGCGGTGTTCTTCTTACAGGCTCTACCGGCGCGGTCCGGGAGGATTACGAGGAGGAGTTGGACGACTAAGGGTATGAGTGGAGCCCCGCGAAGCTTCACATCACCCGCCGAAGCACCCCGCGCCCGGCTAGCGCCGTCGTGAAAAAAATAACTTTGCGGGCGGCGAAGAAGAGGACATCAGTCCCGCAAAGTTGTCTGACTTTTACTTTTTGCGTCGCACCGCGCGCGCGAGCCGCGATTTTCTGAGGAGTTTTCAGGGCTTTTCAGTGCGTTTTCCGCGCGTAAAACCGCAGGTAACGGGCAGAAAGTCCCGACTTTCCCCGCGCTCATTCCGCGGCGCGCCCGGTGCGAGCTGCGCTACAACGCAAGCATCTTTCATTCGCTAAGGTAAAGGCGCGAGCGACGATGGAGCCGGCAACCGGCATCACGGCTCGCACGGAAACGCGCGTGGTTCGTCAAGAGCCGGCGTTCTCCCGCACGGCGGGCCTCCCGCAGCGCGGGGCAACGCTATATGCCGAAGGTGACACAGGCGCGGATCCATCGGGAGAAAGCGAACTATGGCTACCACTCAGCAAATTGGTGACCGCACCGACGTTGGTGACATGATCGATCGCTTGGCATCGCAGGCAATATCCGCCCTCGAAGAATTCGATGCCTTCGATCAAGAAAAGATTAATGCGATTGTGCACGCGATGGCCCTTGCCGGGGTTGATCAGCACATGGTGCTCGCCAAGGCCGCCATTGAAGAAACTGGCCGCGGCCTCTACGAAGATAAGTGCATCAAGAATCTTTTCGCCACGGAATACATCTGGAACTCCATCAAGTATGACCGCACCGTGGGAATTATTCGCCAGGATAAGCAAAAGGGCATTATCGAAATTGCCGAGCCCGTGGGCGTGATCGCCGGAGTGACCCCGGTGACCAACCCGACGTCCACCACGATGTTCAAGTGCATCATCTCGATTATGACCCGCAACCCGATTATTTTTGCGTTCCATCCCAGTGCGCAAAAGTCTTCGGCGCTGGCCGCGCAGGTCATGCTGGACGCCGCGATTGCCGCCGGCGCCCCCGAACACTGCATCCAGTGGATCGAAACTCCCTCCCTGGAAGCCACGAAGACCCTGCTCAACCACGATTCCATCTCCCTGGCCCTCGCCACCGGGGGAGCGGGCATGGTGGCCTCCGCCTACTCCACCGGCAAGCCGGCCCTGGGCGTGGGTCCGGGCAATGCCCCGGTGTACGTGCACAAGACCGCCAAGATCAAGCGCACCGTTAATGACCTCATCCTCTCGAAGACTTTCGATAACGGCATGATCTGCGCTTCCGAACAGTCCCTCGTGATCGATGCCTCGATCCGCGAAGAACTGCTCGCCGAATTCGAGCGCATGGGCTGCCATATTGTCACCCCGGAGGAAAAGAAGAAGCTTGCTAAGTTCATGGTCAAGGCGGATGGCACCATCAGCGCCGACGTTGTGGGTATGAACGCGGACCGCATCGCCGAAGGTGCGGGCATTGACGTTCCCACCGGAACGAAGATCCTCCTTGTTGAGCTGGAGGGCCTGGGCCCCGAAGAACCCTTCTCGCGTGAGAAGTTGTGCCCGGTGCTCGGCTACACCACCGTGGAAGGCGATGCCGAAGGCTTCGACGTGGCCGAAAAGCTGCTGCGTTTCGGCGGCCTGGGCCACACCGCGGTGATCCACACGGAAGATAAGGACGTGGCGCGCGAATACGGCCTGCGTATGAAGGCCTGCCGCATTATCGTCAACGCTCCTTCCGCGCTGGGTGGCATCGGCGACGTTTACAACGGCCTCATCCCCTCCATGACGCTCGGGTGCGGTTCCTACGGGCGGAATTCCGTCTCGCATAACGTCAGCGCCGTCGACCTCATTAATATCAAGCGAATTGCGGAAAGGCGTAACAATATGCAGTGGTTCAAGGTTCCGCCGAAGACGTACTTCGAGCGGTACTCCACGCAGTACCTGCAGAAGATGCCCGCGATCTCGCGTGTCTTCATCGTCACCGACCCGGGCATGGTCATGAACGGCTACGTGGACGTTATTATCGATCACCTCAAGGCCCGCCGGGACGACGTCGCCTGGAACATCTTCCAGGACGTGGAACCCAACCCTTCCTCGACCACGGTGTTCCGCGGGGCGAAACTCATGGAAGAATTCCAGCCCGATTGCATTATCGCCCTGGGCGGCGGTTCCCCCATGGACGCCGCGAAGGCCATGTGGCTCTTCTACGAACATCCCGAATCCTCGTACTTCGGCATGAAGCAGAAGTTCATGGATATTCGCAAGCGCACCTACCGCTTCCCGAAGCTGGGGCGCAAGGCGCAGTTCGTGGCCATCCCGACCACCTCGGGTACCGGTTCGGAATGTACGCCTTTCGCGGTGATTACCGACGCCGAAACCCACGTCAAGTACCCCTTCGCCGATTACGCGATTACCCCGAATGTGGCGATTGTGGATGCGCAGTACGTGGATTCGGTGCCCGCGCGCACCGCCGCCGATTCCGGTATGGACGCGCTCACGCACGCGATTGAATCGTACGTGTCCACGATGGCCAGCGATTACACCCGCGGCCTGTCCATTCGCGCCGCCCAGCTCATCTTCGCCAACCTGCGCAAGTCCGTGCTGGATGGCGATATGGAAGCGAAGGAAAAGGTCCACAACGCTTCGGCTATGGCCGGTATGGCCTTCGCGAACGCGTTCCTGGGCATTGTGCACTCGCTCTCGCACAAGGTTGGCGGTGAATTCGATATTGCGCACGGTCGCACCAACGCGATCTTCCTGCCGCATGTTATTCGCTACAACGCCACCAAGCCCTACAAGCACTCCATCTTCCCGGCCTACGAGCACTACCGCGCCGACGAAGACCTCGCGGAATTCGCGCGGTACATGGGCTTCCCGGCCTCGACCACCGAAGAGGGCGTGCAATCCCTCATCGACGAGGTCACTAAGCTCGCCGAGGATCTCGGTATCGAGATGAGCCTCAAGGCCAACGGGGTGACCTGGGAAGCGCTCGAGCCCAAGCTCGACTGGCTGGCCGACCGCGCCCTGGAAGACCAGTGCACCCCGGCCAACCCGAAGGCCCCGCTCGTCTCCGAGCTGCGCACCCTCATCGTGGACGCCTTCGAAGGCGAAGTGGGCTACACCGCCTCGCGCGGCGTGGATGTGCTCGCTGACCTCGGCACCGGTGAGGCGGCCCGCCGCCGCGCGGCGAAGGCACGCAAGGGTGACTCCTCGCGGCCCTCGGCCTCGCAATCGGCCACGAACGCCCAGGTGGAGATCTACGATCACAAGGCCAAGGCCAGCCTCGAGCACGCCGAAGCCGATCAGGATGATCCGGCCGCCGAAGAGCTCGTCGATACCCAGCTCGAGGGCGCCTCGCCCGCTTCCGCAAAGGCTTCCGGGAAGGGCGCCAAGGCGGAAAAGAAGAACGACGGCGCAGCTGAAGGCGCGGCGAACTAAGCCGGCAGAGCCAGCCTGGCAGGTGGCGGGCGCCGGGGACACGCAGTCCGGCGCCCGCCGCGCTAGGCCTCAAGGCTCGCCCGTGGCGAGCTTCCANGCACGCCGAAGCCGATCAGGATGATCCGGCCGCCGAAGAGCTCGTCGATACCCAGCTCGAGGGCGCCTCGCCCGCTTCCGCAAAGGCTTCCGGGAAGGGCGCCAAGGCGGAAAAGAAGAACGACGGCGCAGCTGAAGGCGCGGCGAACTAAGCCGGCAGAGCCAGCCTGGCAGGTGGCGGGCGCCGGGGACACGCAGTCCGGCGCCCGCCGCGCTAGGCCTCAAGGCTCGCCCGTGGCGAGCTTCCATCGGTAGAGTGGGTAAGGTGAAGAAGAAACTACTGACTGTGGCGGGCGCACTGCTGTGCTCCCTGGCCCTGGCCTCGTGTTCCTCGTCCCCTTCGGATAACCCCAGTTCCGACCCGAGCTCCTCGGGCCCCGGATCCTGCTCGGTGGAATCGAACGCGCCGGGCTGCTAAGTGGCCGTTTCGCAGCTGTCAATCGGCTGCTAAACCGCTGGTGGCCCAGCCCTGCGCACGCGGCCGGCAGTGATGCCGGGCGCGGGCGCACGGCGTCGTCGTTCCCCTTTAAGTTCTAGGCAAAGGGCGTGGTAACCCGCGCCGCGACATGAAAGAATAACAATATGACCTACACACTGGTATTGCTCCGCCACGGTGAGAGCGATTGGAACGCAAAGAACCTGTTCACCGGTTGGGTTGATGTGCCGCTCTCGGAAAAGGGGCGCGCGGAAGCCGCTCACGGCGGCAAGCTCCTCAAGGAGAACAACATCCTCCCCGACCTCCTCTTTACTTCGCTGCTCCGGCGCGCGATCACCACGGCGAATATTGCCCTGGATGAATGCGATCGCCACTGGATTCCGGTGCAGCGTTCCTGGCACCTCAACGAACGCCACTACGGTGCGCTGCAGGGCAAGAACAAGAAGGAAATCCGCGACGAATACGGCGAAGAGCAGTTCATGCAGTGGCGCCGCTCCTACGATGTTCCGCCGCCGGCCATTGAGCTCGGTTCGGAATGGTCGCAGGATCAGGATCCCCGCTACGCCGGTGAGCCGATCCCGCGCTCGGAATGCCTCAAGGATGTGCTGGCGCGCGCGCTGCCCTACTGGGAATCCGATATCGTCCCCGCTATCAAGACCGGCAAGACCGTCATGATCGCGGCGCACGGCAATTCGCTGCGCGGCATCGTCAAGTACCTTGATGACATCTCCGATGATGACATCGTGGGCGTGAACATCCCCACCGGCATTCCGCTGGTCTACGAGCTTGATGAGGAAACCCTCAAGCCCGTGAAGAAGGGTGGCACCTACCTCGATCCCGAAGCGCAGAAGAAGATCGCGGAAGTTGCCAACCAGGGCAAGTAATTCGCGTCATGCGCACGTAATTTGCAGCTGCTAGCGCTGAGCTAGGCAAGCTAGGTAGCAGGGCTCCGGTCAGACCGGGGCCCTGTTGCTGTTAACTCAGTCACGGCAGCGCGGCCGGGACTTGTCCATCCCCGCCCCACCCCCTACCATTGAGCTGGTAATGATAACGGTTATCGTTACGGCTTGTGAGCGGCTCGGCCGCTGCCTGGGAAGCGCCCGGCCTGAAAGCCGAGCGCAGCGCCGCCGCCCGGCGGCCTGGATTCACGTATCCGGAGGTGTGTGTCCGAGCATGATGAAGCTGCTACCCGCCATCGCGTCCATCTTCGCGATGGTCTGCCCTGCCGGTATCCCTTCCGGTGGGAGCCAGGAAGCGCTGACGGGTAGTGTTTCGGCCGCGGGAGTGAGGACCCGCGCCGAAACTGGCGATCGGAATTCCGATGCGCCACGGGTTGTCGCCTCCACTCCGATACTCGCGGACCTCGCCCAGAATGTTCTGGGCGAGCGGGGTGAGGTGACTTCCCTCGTGCCGCCCGGGGCAGACCCGCATTCTTTTGAACCGTCACTACGGTCCTTGCGGGAACTGGCCCGGGCGGACATCGTCTTCTCCAACCAATTGCTGCTGGAGGACCAAGCGCTGCTCGCCACCATGGATGCTACCAGGCGCCCCGGCGTAAAAAACGTCGGTTTGGGTGAGGCGGCCGTCGCGTACGGCGCACGCCACATCGCACTCGTTGAAGACGCAGCCCTCAGTACCGTGTGGCTCGGTTTCCGTGCCGGCGCACCCGTTGCGGCACAATCACGGGAGGGGAACGACGACGCCGCCCCTTCCGCCCCCACCACTTCGGCTCCCAGTGTTTCGCTGCGCGCGGTCTCGGTCACCGGCCCGGGCACCCTCGCCGCTTTCACCACCGGAACGTTCGGGCGACCCAAGGTCTATATTGATTCCTCGCGCGAGGATCTCGGCCATGTGGATCTTCCCGCCCAGGCCCACACCCATATGTCTTGGGCTTTTTCCGCCCCCGGCATCTACGAATTGCGCATGCGCGCCGAAGTGCAGGAGAACGGGGAGAGCCGCAGCCTCGGGGAGGGCACGGTGGTCTTTGCCGTTGGGGTAGACCCGGCCAGCACCGGGCGGACCCGGGTGATCGATGCCGGCCACGTGGATATCACCATGGCCGATAGCGGCGCCATTACCCTGCGCGGGGAAATCGAATCGGCCCGCACCACCGAAGTTTCCCCGGATAGCGCGGTTGTGGCGGTGCCCCATACCGTGGCCACCCAGATTCCCGGCGATCCCGCCTGGCGTTTCCTAGGGCGGGCCGGGGATACCAGCTGGGTGCTGGCCCAGGCGGTGCTCGGCGAACACGTGCACGGCGATGTGGATCCGCACCTGTGGCTGGATGCCTCGAACGCCATCGCCTATGTGGAAACCATCGCGGCCGAGCTCAGTGCCCTTGATCCGCAGGGAGCGCCCACCTACGCGGCCAATGCGCAGGCGTATATTGCCAGATTGCGAGGCGTGGATGAGTGGCTGCGCGGCGTCGTCGCCTCTATTCCGGCGCGGCAACGCAAGCTCGTAACCGCGCATGACGGCTTCGGCTATTTGGCGCGTGCCTACGGCCTGGACACGGTCGGTTTCGTCACCCCGAATCCGGCGCTGGAGCCTTCCGCGCGCCAGCTCGCCAATCTCACCCATACGCTCCTGGACCTGCGCGTTCCCGCGGTATTCGGGGAGCCGACCACGGCCTCGCACGCGGGGGAGTTGCGGGCCGTGGCGGGCGCGGCGGGTGTGGCGGTCTGCCAGCTCTATTCTGATTCTTTCGACGGCGCCGCCACCACCTACGAAGCCATGATGATCGCCAATGGCCGCGCCTTGAAAAGCTGCCTCGATCCGGGCGCGCTGCCGGCCTGGCCTCCCGACTACCAGGTCCCGCGGCTGCCCCTGCCTACCGCGCCCGATACGCACGCGGACCCGGGCGCTGCGCCGCAATCTGATTCGCAAGCCGCGCCGCCCGCCGCTCAGCTTCCCGCTACCGAACCCACGAAGGACAACTCATGACTCGATTCTCTACCGCGCACNGGTTCGTGACCTCGCGGTTGTGCTCGGGGGAGTGCGGGTGCTGCGCGATGTCAATCTCGAGGTGGAAGCCGGCGAGCTCGTTGGCCTCATCGGCCCGAATGGTGCCGGGAAAACCACCCTCATGCGCAGCATTATGGGTCTGCTCACCCCGGCAGCCGGCACGGTCGAGGTGCGCGGGGAGCGGGTCCGGCCCGGCCGCCCGCACCGCGCCATCGGCTACGTGCCACAGTCCCGCGCCACCCAATGGGGCTACCCCATGAGCGTGGAGGAACTGGTGGCCACCGGGCTGGAACGCCGCGGGTTGCTCGCCCGGGCGCGCCTCGGGCGTAGCGCGTGGGAAAAAGTCTATGCGGCGCTCGATAGGGTCGATTTATTCGAGATGCGCCGTCGTCCCATCGGGCAGCTATCCGGCGGGCAGCAACAGCGCATCCTCATCGCGCGCGCCCTCGTGCGCGACCCGGCCATCCTCCTCCTGGACGAACCCTTCACCGGGCTCGACCACCCCACCCAGGATTCCCTGGCCGATCTTTTCCTCTCGCTGCGCGCCGGCGGGGCCGGAATCATTATGTCCACCCACGACCTCACCCAGGCCGTCGATATTTCCACCCGCGTGGCCCTCCTCAACCGCACAATTATCGCGGCCGGTCCGCCCGCCGATATCCTCCGCGCCGACCTGTGGATGGAAACTTTCCAGGTGCGGGCTTCCTCGCCGCTGCTGCGCGTCCTCGGAATGGTGAAAGCATGAGTTTCTTTGATTTCCTGGCCGACCTGTCCAATCCGGTACTCGGCTTCCTCCCGCGCGCGTTGCTGGTCGCCATGCTCTCCGCGGTGGTGTGCGGGGCGGTGGGCGTACACGTGGTGCTGCGCGGCATGTCCTTCCTGGGGGATGCCCTCGCCCACGCCGTTTTCCCCGGCATCGTTATCGCATTTGCGCTCCAGGGGTCCATTCTGGTGGGCGGAGCGGTCGCGGGCGGCGTCGTCGCCCTTCTTATCGCGCTCGCCTCGCAAAACCGCAACCTGCGCGAAGACTCCATTATCGGCATCTTTATGGCCGCGGCTTTCGCCTTCGGCGTGGCGCTGATCGCGCGCATCCCCGGCTACACCGGTTCCCTCGAATCCTTCCTCTTCGGGTCGCTCACCGGCGTGGATAGTTCCGACGTGCTCACCTCCGCGGTGGTGGCCGCGGCCGTGCTACTTTTCCTGGCCGTGCTCCACCCGGCGCTGCTCTCCGTGAGCGTGGACCGCGATTTCGCGCGCGCCACCGGCACCCGCGTGCTGCTCGTGGACGTGTGCCTCTACCTCACCGTGGCGCTCGCGGTGGTGATTTCCGTGCAATCCATCGGCAATATTTTGGTGCTGGCCCTGCTCGTCACCCCGGCCGCCACCGCGCGCCTCCTCACCGACCGCGTGGGCACGATGATGCTCCTCGCCCCGCTCCTCGGGTGCGCGAGTGCTTTCGTGGGGGTGTGGCTGTCCTGGGCGGCGGATATTCCGGCGGGTGCGGCCATTGTTCTTGTCACGACGGCGCTCTTCGCCCTCGTGTGGTTGAGTGTTCCGGTGCGCGGGAAACTAGTGCGGGCCCGTACCGCACGCGTCAGCGACCGCGTGTAGTACAGGCCCGAACGACGGCGC
This sequence comes from Actinotignum timonense, assembly GCF_900155575.1. Taxonomy (GTDB): domain Bacteria; phylum Actinomycetota; class Actinomycetes; order Actinomycetales; family Actinomycetaceae; genus Actinotignum; species Actinotignum timonense. The sequence goes on from NZ_LT706966.1 coordinate 972,223, forward strand.
CGCGGCCGGCCGCGGGAGCCTAGCTGGCTAGTGAGCTGAGCTGGCTCGCGAAGCTGGCCGGTGCGGCGAGGCGGCGATTAGTCTTCCATATCCCCGGCGGAGAAACCTTCGGGGAAGTCGCCACCGAGCATTTCTTCTTCGGTGCCGGGGGTGGATTCCACATCCACGCGCAGGCCGGTGACCAGGAAGTGCATGCGGCGCGCCACGGTCACCCCGTGATCCCCGTAGCGTTCCAGGAAGCGACCCAGCAGCACCACGTCCACGATTTCCTGGTGGCTCATGCCGTTATCTTCATCGAGCACCAGCTGGAAGGACTGGCGGTGCAGATCGTCAAGAACCTCATCGCGTTCATCGATTTCATCGGCGATGGCGAGGTCCTGCTTGCGCACCAGCTCTTCCACCTGGCGGCCCACCCGCACTGCCTCATCAGCCATGCGTACCAGCAGGTCGTAGCCGGGGCCACCCACCACGCGCTCGGGGAAACGCCCGCGCGCGATATAGGCAACGTGGCGGGCCAGATCGCCCATGCGCTCCAGGGTGATGGCGATGCGCATGGCGGTCACCACGGTCCGCAAATCCGAGGCGACCGGCGCCTGGCGCGCCAGCAGCGAAATAGCCATATCCTCAATCTGACGCTGCAGCTCATCAATATTCGCATCGGCATCGATAACCGATTCCGCCAGGGCCAGGTTGGCGTTCCGCAGCGAATCTGCGGCGTGTTCCATCGCCCGAGCGGCGCTGCGAGCCTGCTTGGCAAGCGTTTCCTCGAGCGTCTTCATTTCGTTGCGGAATTCTTGACGCATTAAAGCTCCTCATGTCTGTGCGCCCGCGGGCGCGTTCGTAGCGCACGGCGGCGCACCACAGGTTTCATTTCAGCAGTACGGGGTTAACACTAGCGGCATATTGCGTAAACAGTAGGTAAATAGCGGGGTTTCGGGGCTGTGGGGCGTGCCAGGCTCCGCTCGGACAGGCTAGTCTGGAACCATGGTAGAAGGAATCGCTGTTCTTGCTGCGGTGTGCGGAGGCATCGCCGTGGGCATTATCGCCTCCCTGGCTTTCGCCTATTCGCAGCGTTCCCTGCGCCCGCTGCGGGTGACCACCACGGTGGAGCCGGTGGAGGATGCCGTGAAAGTCCTCGAGGCGATTCCGCAGTTCTTTGTGCTGGTGTCCGCGCTTGATGTGGTGGAACGCGCTTCCACCCAGGCCTATAGTTTTGGGCTGGTACGTGATGATCGCCTGGTGCGCCCGGAATTCATCCAGCTGGTGGCGCGGGTGCGCGATACCGGGGAAGTACTCTCCCGCCCGCTTTCCATTAAGCGCTCCACGCTGAAAAACCAGAGCGATACCCGCTTGATGGTCTACGCGGCGCCGCTATCCGGCGGGCGGGTGCTCGTGCTTTTCGAGGACAATACCGAGAAGCTCAAGCTGGAGGAAACCCGGCGGGATTTCGTGGCCAATGTATCCCACGAGCTAAAAACCCCGGTGGGGGCGATTTCTTTGCTGGTGGAAACCCTGGAAAGCGCGGCGGATGACCCGCAGGCGGTGCGGCATTTCACCGCCCAGCTGGATACCGAAGTGGTGCGCCTGCGCGGCCTGGTTCAGGATATTATCGAGCTTTCGCGCCTCCAAGAAGGCAATGCGCTGACCACCACGGAGCTCGTGGATGTTGATGCGGTGGTGGCCGAATCGGTTGCGCGGATGGATGTGGAAGCCGCCAATCGCGGGGTGAAAATTGTGAGCGGCGGGCAGCCGGGCCTCGCGGTGTATGGCGATAGGCGCATGCTCGCCACCGCGATCCGCAATCTTTTGGATAATGCGGTGCGCTACACCCGGCCGCACGGGCGGGTCTCGATAGCAACATCGCTGGCGGATGGGCAGGTGCTTATTTCCGTCGTCGACCAAGGTGAAGGAATTGAGGCGGCGCAACGCGAGCGTATTTTTGAACGGTTCTACCGCGGGGATGCCGCCCGGGACCGCAATTCCGGGGGCTCCGGGATCGGCCTTGCTATCGTCAAGCACGTGGTCCAGGACCACGGCGGGCGGATCAAATTGTGGAGCAAGGTAGGCCAGGGTTCCACCTTCACCATCTGCCTACCCGAGCCATATATTCCTGACTCTGCTGCTGGTTCTGAGCTGGCCGGTAGCGCTGCGTTGGCCGGGGATTCTGCGCTGGCTCCTAGTCTTGAAACCGATCTGCTCGAGCATTCGGAGAGGAAGTAACGAAACACCATGACCACGATTCTTGTTGTTGATGACGAACCGACCTACCGCGATACCCTCGCATTCAACCTGGGCCGGGACGGTTACGAGGTGGTCACCGCCGCGGACGGCACCGCGGCCCTCGAACAATTCCGGGTGGCGCGCCCCGATGTGGTGCTTCTTGACCTCATGCTCCCGGGGATGTCCGGGGAGGAAATATGCCGCCGGATTCGGGCCACCTCCGATGTGCCCATCATTATGCTCACCGCCAAGGATTCTGAAATCGATAAGGTGGTCGGCTTGGAAGTCGGCGCGGATGATTACGTGACCAAGCCGTATTCCTACCGGGAACTGGTGGCGCGGGTGCGGGCGGTGCTGCGCCGGGCCAGCACCGGGGCCGCCGACGACGTGGACGAAGATGTGCTGCGGGTGGGCCGGGTCGAAATGGATACCGATAAGCACGAAGTCTACGTGGGCGGGGAACTCATCAGCATGCCGCTGCGGGAATTCGAACTCCTCGAACTCTTCTTGCGTAACCCGGACCGGGTGCTCACCCGCCCCCAGATCCTCGACCGTATCTGGGGCCTGGACTATATGGGTGACACCAAGACCCTGGATGTGCACGTCAAGCGGATTCGCTCGAAGATCGAAGTGGATCCCTCCGCGCCCACCGCGCTGGTGACGGTGCGCGGGCTCGGCTACAAGCTGGTTTCTGAGTAGTCGCGGCCTGGGCGCGAGCGCGGGCGGCTGCCCGCGTTCCCGCATGCGGAGTGAGCGTGCGGTCGGTCTTCCTGCAAACTTGGGCGGCCTGCCTGCCTGCGAACTTGTGGCCCGCACCTCAGCGCTTTGTGGCTTGCAGCGCAAAAAAGATCAGAGACTACACCGTCAATGGTAAAATGTCTATCGGATATGCGCATATTGCGCGAACGCGCAGCGGAGAAAGGGTTCTGATTCAATGCCGTTCAAGGTCGGAGAAACCGTTATTTACCCGCATCACGGGGCAGCGGAAATTACTGATATTTCAGACAAGATTATCAGGGGTGAAAAGCGCACCTACCTCACGCTTAACGTCATGCAGGGCGATATGGTCATTCAGGTTCCGGCCGAATCCATTGAGGAAGTTGGGGTCCGTGATGTCTCCAACGAAGATCAGCTTGAAGTGGTGTTCCGGGTCCTGCGCGAACAGGATGTGGAAGAACCTTCCAATTGGAGCCGGCGGTTCAAGGCGAATACCGAAAAGCTCACCTCGGGGGATGTTAATAAGGTAGCCGAAGTGGTGCGTGACCTGACCCGCCGGGATACCGACCGCCACCTTTCGGCGGGGGAGAAGCGGATGCTCCAGCGCGCCCGCCAGATCCTCTGCTCGGAAATTGCCCTCGCCCGCGAATTGAGCGAAGAAGAAGCCGGTGAACTCCTCGATGAGATCCTGGCCGAAGGTAACGAAGGCCGGGAAAGTAGCTCAGAAGAAGGCGCCGCGGCTTCCGCCTAGTTCGCCTCAGGCGCGTGGCGTTTTCGTTTTTTACGGCGCACGCTCGTTTTGAAGCACAGGCACGTTTTGAGATCCGTGTGAACGAAGCGGTCCGGGAATTCTCCCGGGCCGCTTCACGCATTAAGGTTCGACGACGCTGCCAGAGTTAGCGCCGCCCGGCGCGCAGCGAACCGTAGAAAGCGGCCAGCCCCACCGCGAGCACCGCGATAATCCCGAGGATGCCGTAGTGGGCCGCGGCGTCGCCGCTTACCCCCGCCAGCGAGCCGAAGCTCATAATCGCAGCCGAATAGAGGGCCGGAGTGAGGAAAGAAACCGCGCGGCCGGTGGTGGCATAGAGGCCAAAAAGCTCGCCGCTATTCTCCCGGCCGGCACGCCGCGCCAGGTAGGTACGCGAAGAACTCTGGACCGGCCCCACGAAAATGCACAGCAGGGAGCCAAAGACCCAGAAGAGGGATTTCCCGGCGTCGTGCATAAAGAACAACACACAGCCGCACGCGATCATCAAAGTGAGCGACATCAAAATAACGCGGCGCGCACCGATAATATCTTCCAACCACCCGAACGCAATGGTCGCAACCCCCGCGATCACGTTCGCCGCGATGCCGAAAATCATGACTTCCCCGGGCGTGAAACCGAAAACGCGAGCCGCGAGCACCCCGCCGAAGGCGAAGACGCCGGCCAGGCCGTCGCGGTAAATCGCGGAAGAAATGAGGAACCAGAACGTGGAGCGATCCGCGCGCCACAGCCGCGCAATAGAGCGGAAAATCGCCCGGTAGGCGGCGATGATGCCGCGGGATTGTTCCCCGCGCGGGGCTTCGTCGCGGGACAGCACCATGAGCGGGGCGGAAAAAACGAGCGTCCACAGCGCGCACGCGATCATGCATACGCGGATGTTCATGCCGTTCGCGCTCGTCACCCCGAACCAACCGGTATCCGGGCTGATGAAACCAATAAAAAGGATGAGGAGCAGCACGATACCGCCCACGTAACCCATGCCCCAACCGAAACCGGAGATGCGGCCCAGGGTGGCCGGCGTGGAAATATCGGTGACCATCGCGTTGTAGACCACCGAACCGATCTCGAAAACAATATTGCCCACGGCCAGCAGCACCACCCCGAGCCACAGGTAAGAAGGCGAAGGCGCCACCAGGAACAGCAGCGCCATGCACACAATCGTGACGAAGGTGGTGAGGGTGAGGAGGGAATTTTTCTTCCCCGAGCGGTCCGCCCATTGCTCCACCGCAGGCGCGATAAGCGCCACGAGCAGCCCGGCCAGCGCCAGGCCCCAGCCGATCAAAGCATTGGCTTGGGTCCCGAAGAATTTTTCGTTGGACAGATACGGGGTGAAAACGAAAGTCGTGACGACGGCGTTAAAAGCTGCCGAACCCCAATCCCACAGCGCCCACGGGAGCACGCGGCGGTTGAAAAGAACGGAACGCGCGGGCGGCGTGGCCGGCGTGCTGGCCGGTTGCGTGGCCGGCGGCATGCTCGCGCCCGGCGTTGCGGAAGTGTTGTGCATGGCTTCATCGTAGGCGAGGAGGGTAACGAGGCGTTGAACGGCGCTCGCGGGGGAGTGGTGCGGGAATAGGTACGACGGCGCAGCTTCGGTCACGGCGCAGTTGCGCCGTCTCGGTACACCAGCAGAGGAAGGGCGCTGCCTGGCCGGCAGGGAGCGGGTAAACTGACTACGTGAGCTTCAAGATCTATGATTCGTCAGCCCGTGCCGTCCGGGATTTCGTTCCCCTGGAACCCGGGAAGGTCAGTGTGTACCTGTGCGGCGCTACGGTGCAGGGGTCCCCGCATATCGGGCATATTCGCTCCGCCCTGGCCTTCGATGTGCTGGTGCGGTGGCTGCGCCGCTGCGGCAATGAGGTGCGCCTGGTGCGTAACGTCACCGATATTGACGATAAGATCCTCGATAAATCGGCGCAAGCCGGTGCCCCGTGGTGGGCCTGGGCCTACCGTTTCGAAAAGGAATTCAGCGCCGCCTACCGCACCCTCGGCATCCTGGATCCCACGTACGAACCGCGCGCTACCGGGCACATCCCGCAGATGATCACGCTTATTCAGGAGATTATCGACGCCGGCCACGCCTATGTGGGCAAGCCCGGCAATGTGTATTTCGACGTCGCATCGCTACCCGATTACGGTTCCCTCACCCGCCAAAAGCTCGAAAATATGGTGGTGGATGAGGAAGGCGGGGAAGCCGATAAGCGCAATCCGCATGACTTCGCGCTGTGGAAGGCCCCCAAGCCGGGTGAACCGGAAAGCGCGGCCTGGGATACTCCCTGGGGGCGCGGGCGGCCGGGCTGGCACCTGGAGTGCACCGCGATGTCCACCCACTACCTGGGTAAGGAATTTGATATTCACGGTGGCGGGATCGATTTGCGCTTCCCGCACCATGAAAATGAGCAGGCGCAGGCCCACGCTGCCGGGCGGAATTTCGCGCGGTACTGGATGCATAACGCCTGGGTGACCGTTAATGGCGAAAAAATAAGTAAGTCGCTGGGGAATGTCGTCTCGTTGGAGGATGTTACCGCGCAGGTATCCCCGGCGGTGGTGCGTTTCGCGCTGGGAACGGTGCATTACCGCTCCACCGTGGATTACTCGCCGCAAAGCCTGGCGGAAGCCGGGGCGGTGTGGGAGCGCCTGGCTGGATTCGTGGAACGCTCGGTGGCTGCCACTGAAGAAGTACCGGCGGAAGAAATCGCGGCGGTGGGTCCGGCGGATCTACCCGAAGCATTCGTGCGGGCTCTCGATGATGACCTCAATGTCTCGAGTGGGCTGGCCGCGATCCATGAGGAGGTGCGCCGCGGGAACGCCGCGCTCGCGGAACGGGACAGCGCCGGAGTGCGCGCCGCCCAGGTGCGGGTGCGGGCCATGCTCGATGTGCTCGGCCTGGATCCCCTGGCTGCCCCCTGGCGTAATTCCAGTGGCGCTGATAAAGCAACCGCGCGGGCGCTGGGCGCCGTCGTCGATACTATGCTGGCGGAACGCGCGGCCGCGCGCGCCGCGAAAGACTGGGCCCGGGCCGATGCGCTCCGCGATGCTTTGCACGTGGCCGGCATCGCGGTGGAAGATTCGGCGGACGGCGCGCACTGGCACCTAGAAAACGCGCAAAAAACCGCCACCGCGGCGAAAGTGCCCGCGGCAGGCGCAGGCGTGCCCGCTAGCGAAACCGGGCAACCCGCCACCGCAACAGCAGAGCTCGCCACCGGCGCGGAAGAAAAGTAGGAGAAATATGGGAGACGGACGCACCCGGCGCCCCAAGGGCAAGAAGCGCGCTACGGTCGGCTCGGGCGGGAATAACCGCCGGCGCCTGGAAGGCAAAGGCCCCACCCCGAAAGCGGAGGAACGGGTCTACCACAAGGCCTATAAAGAAAAGCAGGTGCGCGATGCCCGCAAGGCGCAAGCCGAGGCGCGCGAGCGTTCCAGCTTCAAGCTGCGCCGCGATCTGCACACGGCGCCCGGCCACGAACTTATTTGCGGGCGTAACCCGGTGCGCGAAGCGGTACGGGCCGGCGTGCCCCTGACCAGGGTCTTTATGCAGACTTCCGCGGTGGGCGATGAGCGCCTGGCGGAGCTGGTGGCGCAGGCAACCGCGCTGGGCGCCCCGCTGGTGGAAGTTTCCCACGGGGAGCTTGACCGCATGACGGATAACGCCGTGCACCAGGGCGTGGCCATCGAAGTGCCGCCCTACGAGTACGCGGATGCCATTGAGGAAGCGCACGCGGCTCTGGAGCGCCACGAAGCGGGCGGCCCGCTGCCGCTTTTCGTGGCTCTCGACTCGGTGACCGACCCGCATAATCTGGGGGCGGTGTTGCGCAGCGCGGCGGCGTTCAACGCGGACGCGGTCATCGTGCCGGAGCGTCGCGCGGCCGGGGTGAACGCCACGGTGTGGAAGGTGTCGGCCGGGGCGGTGTCCATTGTGCCGACCGCGCGGGTCACGAACCTTGCTTCCACGCTCGATGAGCTGAAGAAAATGGGCTATTTCGTGGTCGGTTTGGACGGCGGCGGCTCCACCACGGTGGAGAACCTCAGCCTGGCCGATACCCCGCTGGTGCTGGTGACCGGCTCGGAAGGGCGCGGGCTGGCGCGGCTCATTCGCGATAAATGCGATGTGATTGCCTCGATTCCGATTGCCGCGCGCATGGAATCGCTCAACGCCGCGGTCGCCACGGGGATTTCGCTCTACCAGGTTGATCGGATCCGGGCACGGATGAACGGAGGGGACAATGTATCAGTGGAGGCCGGTTCGCGGTGAGGTACAGCGGCTCGACCAGAGCCTGACCAGCCCCGCCCAGCTCGAGGAATTCTTCGCGCGCGAAGGCGTGGTGGTCCGCGGGGATCACGACGGTGATATTTTCCGTTTCGAAATCGCGGTGACCGGCAAGCGGCGCCGCGTCGCCACGATCCGGAGCGTGCTGGAAGCGGCTGAATCGAATGGGCCTAGCGGCACATCGGCGCCGGCTGGCGAGGAAAACGCGGTGCCTTCCGGAAGCGGTGAAGAATCCGAGGCCGGTGCGGATGCCGATACCGGCGCGAGCGCTCGGGAGGAAGAACCCGGCATCGTGCCCGGCCTCAACCTCGTGGATTTCGCCCAAAAAATGGATCACGAACTGCGCAAAATCCACATTGAGGTGGATGGATACGTGGTGTACCCGAATATTGATTTGGGTGAAGTGGATGTCACGGAGGCGGATCTCGCGTACGCGGATGCGCACCTTCAGCACGACGACGCCGCCGCTCACGCGGCGGAACCGGCCGCGGCGAACCCGATAGTGGAGGAAACTCAGGCTTTCGCTCCGGTTTCCGATTCCCCGCTGCTGCCCGGTGATGAAGGTAAAATCCCGACCATGCACAACGGGCCCATGGTGGCTATTTCCGATGTGCCTTTCGCGCGGGTGCCGGGCCTGGCGGCTCGCATCAAAAAACCGGTGGCTGTTTTCGCGCACGGGAACGCCAATGTCATGGTGGCGGATGTGCCCCTGGCTCGCGATGCGGAAATCGGGCGGCGGCCCGGGTTCGTGATTGTGCTTTCCACCGCGGGGGCGGCGCCCAGCTGGCGCAACCCGGTTTTGGTCATCCGGCAGAACTCCGGGATCACCTACTGGAAGTGGCTGGATACCCTCCAGGATCTTCCGCACGTGGAAGCCAATAGTGCCGCCGCGGCTTTCTCCCGGGAAGAACTGGGAGCAGGGGCGCGGGTGCGGCGTATTCTCGATGATTTCCCGGAGGTGGATGCCGGGGATCTCACCGAGGCGCTCACCGCCCCGGTATCCGAAGCGGTGCCGCGCTTCCTTGAGGTGTTGGGCCTGCCGGCAGCGGTGGGTGAAGTGCTGCGCGGGGCGCGGGAAGCCGCGGATATTCCGGCGGATATTCCGGAAGCGACCGTCTTCACCCCGCAGGCTTTCCCGGAACGCATGAAAGCCTCCCTGGCCTATGAGGTATCCGGTTACGGTTCGGCCCCGGCCGGAATGTGGAAGGTGTACCGGCGCCTCTACCTGGATCATCCGCGGCTGCTGGAGATTATTTCTTCCGCGCAGGCCGGGCTGGGCTTGGCGATGGTTATCGCCGGGGCGAGGCGCTGGAATAAACGCGGGTATCGCGCGCTGACCATCGCGGGCGGGGCGCTGGGCGCTAATGCCCTGGTGCGCATTCTTACCACCCAATGGCTCAACGCCGCATTGGAGGCCGAAGGTTTGAACCCGGGGCCGGCGAAACGCACATCCGAACCGTCCGAACCGTCCGAGCCGTTCGAGGAGAGCGCTCATGAGTGAGAACACCCAGGTAGAAGGCTTCCTCGAAGCTTTTTGGGCCCGCGCGGTCACGCGCGGGAAAATCAACCCGCTTGAGGTCATCACCGGTGGTGAATCAATTTCCGCTTTCCGGCCCCCGGCATTTAGCTTCGGTTTGACCTCCGAAGAGGCCACCGAGATTGCTGAACTTATCGTGGCGGGGAGGAAAACTGCGACGTCGAGCTGGGCGGATAGCTACCGCGCCGAAGATGTGCCGCTCCCCGAAAAAGGCGATTTGGCGATTGTGCTGGATGGGGAAGAACGCCCGCGTGCCCTTATCCGCACCGATAGCGTGGAGGTCATGCCCTTTACAGAGGTCAGCGCGCAGATCGCGCAGGCTGAAGGCGAAGGTGATTGCAGCTTGGAGAGCTGGCGCGCCGCCCACACGGAATTCTTCCGGGCAGAAGCGGCAGCGGCCGGGCTGGAATTCGATCCGGCCGGGGATGTGGTGGTGGAGCGCTTCACCGTGCTCTACTCGGACCGCGATGATCACCTCGGGCCCGGCGCGGTGGCCGGCAACTAAGCTAGCTGCCTACTTCCGCGCTTCGCTTACCGGCACGCAATTGCCCGGGGAAGTAAGCTGCCCATCGGTGAGCTGAGCGGCAGCATCTTCCGGGTTGCGCAGTGCATCGAATTTCTCACCCAGGATCACCGTGACCGTTTGGCCCGTGGTGTCATTAGAGAATCCCACCACCGAATCAGGAATGAAGGTTGCCAGGGTGTAGGCAGCGGCCAGGCCATCGGGTCCGGCCTGCACAATCGCACCGTATTTATCTACACCGGCTGGCCAGTTCGCCGTCGTCCCTACCGTGACGCCCATTTCCGCGAGGTTATGCGCAACCTCCGCCGCAAGGCCGCTCGACGACGTTGAGTTATACACATTCGCGTTAATTTTCGAGAGCTCCAGCGGCGCGGTGGGGCCGCTCAGGCAGGGGATGGTGACCTCATCGGGATCCGGGTCGGCCGCGAATTCCTTATTGATCGGGGAGGGGATGATGCCGAGCCAGATGAGCAGGCAGAGGGCAAAAACAAGTGCGAGCGCCCCGGACACGATGCTGAACACCACGGTCTGGCGCTGCTGGATCTTACGACGGTAGGCCTCGCGGGGCCCAAGATGCTGCTGGGTCACGGGTTTAACGCTAGTTCACCGGCCCCGAAAAAGCAGCTGCGCGCGCTGGGAGATAGCCCGCACTGTTCGCCGACTCCGGAGGTGTGACACATCCCATGTCACCTTGTTTACGTAGAGTTTACCTAGTTTTTGAGCGGTAGCGGCGTCGTCGTCCCTGTGAAGCGAGCCGCGCGGGACTTGCACCGTCCGTAAAAAGCCATACACTAATTCAGGTTCAAACGAGTGTGGGCGGGCCGGTCGCCACGCGGTATCCCGGTCGCGCCACTGCGAGATTGCGAACCCATTCCTTCTATGCGCGGGTAAGCCCGCGCGAAGAGCAACGAGGAGAGCATTCATGGCACAAGTATGGAAACTTCACGGCGACGGTGTGCGCATCGCGCCGGGTGAGGTGGTTCAACCGGACGAACGGCTGGGGTGGCCAGCCACAATCGGCATTGGAATGCAGCACGTTGTTGCAATGTTTGGCGCAACGTTCCTCGTTCCCTTACTAACGGGTTTCGATCCTTCGACGACATTGTTCTTCACGGGATGCGGAACCCTTCTTTTTATCCTTATTACCGCCGGAAAATTGCCCAGTTACCTGGGCTCTTCTTTTGCCCTCATTGCGCCTATCGGCGCGGTGACCGGCTACACCCAGGGCGGTGGCCCCATCGATTCGCACGGGATGGCGCTCGCGCAGGGTGGCATTATTTCGACGGGCGCGGCCCTGCTGCTGGTCGGCCTGATCGTGATGGTCTTCGGCGCGGGGTGGATCGATAAGCTCATGCCCCCGGTGGTGACCGGCACAATTGTGGCGCTCATCGGCTTCAACCTGGCCCCCGCGGCCTGGAATAACGTCAAGGCCGCGCCGGTGACCGCGGTGGTGACCATCGTGGCGGTGCTCGCGGTCACGGTCCTCTTCAAGGGAATTATCGGGCGCCTGTCCATTTTGATCGGTGTGATTATCGGTTATGTATGCGCCTGCATCCGCGGCGAAGTGGACTTCAGCGCGATTGGCGACGCCAGCTGGGTGGGTATCCCCACTTTCCACGCCCCGGCTTTCGATGTATCCACCCTCGGGCTGTTCGTCCCGGTGGTGCTGGTGCTGATCGCGGAAAACGTGGGGCATGTGAAGTCGGTTTCCGCGATGACCGGGCGCAATCTGGACGGCGTGACCGGCCGGGCGCTGTTCGCCGACGGCCTGTCCACGGTCTTCGCCGGCGCGGGCGGCGGCTCGGGTACCACGACGTACGCGGAAAACATCGGCGTGATGGCCGCGACCCGCGTCTACTCGACCGCGGCCTACATCGTGGCGGCGGTCACGGCCCTGGTGCTGTCCATGTTCCCGAAGTTCGGCGTGGTTGTTGCGACGATTCCTCCCGGAGTGCTGGGCGGCGCGGCCACGATCCTCTACGGCATGATCGGCATGCTCGGGGTGCGTATCTGGGTGCAGAACCGCGTGGACTTCTCCGACCCGGTCAACCTCAATACCGCCGCGGTGGCGATGGTGGTGGCGATCGCGAATTACACCTGGACGGTGGGGGATATGGTCTTCGAGGGGATCGCGCTCGGTTCCTTCGGTGCCATTATCATCTACCACTGCATGCGCGCGGTTTCGCGCCTGCGCGGTACGTCTCTTGAACCGGCGACGCCGGCCTCGGCCCCCGCGGGTGCGGAACTTGCGGAAGGTCACCTGGAGCGGTCCTGGGATGTTCAGCCTGATGGGAAGCTGGCGCGCACGCCGGCGAGCCAGCGGGTGCAGAGCGCGCCGGACCTTGCGGAGCTCGCGGAAATCGCGGGGATTGCGGAACTTGCGGAAGGCGCGACGCACGCGGGCGGTGCCGGGCTTCCGGAGCGCGCGGGCGGTGCCGCAGGTGCGGATCACGCGAGCGGCGCGGATGCTTCGCGCGAGGCTTCGCACGGTGCGGACGGAACGCACGCCAGCAATTAGCCGCACCTTGTAGTACGACGGCGCAGCTAAGCGCCCCGGACTCGAGCGAATGATGTGGCGATTCGGAGCGGGGCTGGACGGGGATTCGGCTGAGACCGGACCGGAACCTGGTCGGGACTGGACCGGTATCTGGATCGGAACCTGGCTGGAACTCGGCCGGGCTTGACCGGAACTCTGCTGAGGACTGCGCCGGCCTCAAAAAATAAATGGATGCACGCGGGGCGGGAAGCCGAAGAAGCTTCCCGCCCCGCGGCGGTTATGGATAAGCATCGCACAACACGCTACTCAAAGCGTGGGTCTCCTGTGAGATTTCGTGGTTCCTAGGCTGTTTGTAGGATCTTGGAAATGCGGCCGGGTGAGAGCTCCATAATCTCTGCAACTTCACGGACGGTCATACCCGAAGATCGCAAGCTGGTAGCGGCTTCTCGTGTAGCTTGCGATGCACGTGACTGAAGTTCGTGAGCTTGCCGGGATAGTTTCTTGGCCCGAGCAATAGTTTCGGCGGTTGAGCCAACGTCTATGACTAAATCGAATCCGCGGTTTTCAACATTAAGAAGATTGAGCGCATCGGCGACGATATCGCTAATTTCGTTGAGTCTGCGGGCTTGGGAATGGTAAATTTCCCCGTTTACTGTAAGTTCGAGCCCCCACCATCCGTGGTCGCGGAAGGCTCTCACGTGCGTCCTGCTCATAGTCCTAGTCCTTTCCTGAACTTACGGATTGTGCCCTTTGCGGTTTCCTCTGGAATGTCGCGGTGGCGCCCCACGATGTTGCTTACGTTGCCGATGGTAACGCGCGTGTGGCAAGTGCCTTCGGTGGTTACGAGCGTGTGGCCGGTCTGTTTCGCGATTGTCTTGAGCTCGTTCAAGGGGTGGGCCCGTTTCGTAGCGGATAGTGTACCCCTGTAAACATGCCGCGTCTACATGGGTAAACAGATCGGGTTTTTCCTTCCGTTCGACACCCGCTGGCGGCCGGGAAGATCGGAATGTTTAGAATCTTGACCAGTTAGTGTTTAGTGGCTAAATTTGTAGATGTAAAGGCAGGAGAAATCAACAAACGCATCGAAATGTCGGCGACGGTCGAAAAGTAATTTGCGCCAATACTCGGGGAAGGATGGCTAACGAAATGAAAACCTACCGCGTGACTGTAACCAGGGAAGATGGTGACTGGCTTGGTCAGTGTGTCGAGTATCCCGGAGCACTCGACTTTGCTCCCACCCTTAAAAAGCTCTGCAAAGGAATGACTGACGCAATTATCCTCTCTGCGGATCTACCAGACGACGCCACGTTCAACATCCAGCTAGAAGCTGGCGAAGGCTTAAGCCCGGAAATTGGAACGGCATTCGCAATCGCTAAGAAGCGACTCGAACTCCAAGAAGAAAAGGCCCGTTTGCAAGAAGCGACCTTGCGCTCGATTCATGCTTTGCGGGAGGAGGGGTACTCTACGCGGGATATCGCATCCGCTCTCGGCATTACTGCGGGGCGTGTCAGCCAGCTTGCCGCCTAGCTTTGGGGGTACTACTTCGTACCCCGAACGTGTACCCCCGAATGTACCCCCAAGAACCCGAAAAAGACCACCAAAGACCAGAACAAACGCGACACGACCGTGGCTTATAGGACAAAAGGGGCTGCGGACTGTTTATTGGACATTATCGCTTAAAACCGCTTGACGATGCTCCACAATCGTTAAACCATCGAACTTCAAGGTAATACGCTTCTGGTTATAGAAGAACATATACTCGTCTATCGCCTCGCATAACTCATCGGTTGTAGCCCACTTCTTCCCGTGATAAATCTCGGTTTTCATCCGCCCGAAAAACCCCTCACAAGCAGAATTATCCGGACTACACCCCTTCTTCGACATCGACCGCGTCAACCCGTAACGCCGCGTAAGCTCAATCCAGGACACAGACCGGTAGTGGACTCCCCGATCCGAATGGATCACGAGTGGATGCTCACTCTGGCCGGCTTGTAGCTCGTTTAGACGCTGGTGCGGGAGGGTTGCCAGGGCGTTTTCAAGGGAGGAATCAGCCAACACTGAGGTTGGGTGTAATCCCCTCGTATACGCCACGACTTTCCCGTCATAACAGTCAATAATCGGGGAGAGATAAACCTTCCCGTTAGCTGCGTGGAACTCGCTGATATCCGTGAGCCAAAGCCGTCCGGGCTCATCAGCGTGGAAGTCACGCTCGACTAGGTTTTCCGGTGCCGGGCTGATCTCCCCGCCGTAACTAGAGTACTTCCGGCGTGCTTTGGCATACCTGACCGGGATTTCCTCTTCCCGCATCAAGCGCTGGATGACTTTCTCCGAGACCACATACCCAAGCTTTCTAAGCGCTAAACGGATACGCCGATACCCATACGTATACAAGCCCTCGCGCGCGATCTGAGCGATCAACTCACGCAAGCGAGCATGCTTGTCAGGCCGCTCTAGCTGTTTAGCGGTGTAATAGTACGAGCTTGCCGGCAAATCCAAGGTATCTAAGACCATGGCTAGCGGCGTGGTAGAGCGTAGCTGGTTAGCTACCCGTGTTTTCTCTACCGCTTCACTGCGCCCGCCTGTGCGGGCTTTTCCTTTTTTTGCTAGCTCGAGCTGGGCTTTCAAGACGCGTTTCTGCACGATTAAATCGGCTACAAGAGCACGTAATTCTTCCGGGTCTTGGGGTAGCTGGGCTTCCAGTTGGTGGCGGGTTTTCGCTTTGATCTGGTCGCATTCTTTCTCGTTCATGAGTCCTAGACTGCCTTCCGCATCCCACTTTTTAACCCAAGCATAGATGTTTGTGCAGTTCACGATTCCTAGATCCTGGGCGATAGTGTAGGCGTTTTCCCCGCTGCGGAATCGCTTGCAGGCAGTTACTTTCACGTCCGTTGATATTTTCTGGTTAGGGGCGTGTTTCTTCGGTTTTCTCTGCTCTGGTTTCTCGTTGCTATTCCGGATCCATTTGTAGAGCGTGTCTCGGCCTGGGTAGCCCAGTTTACGGACTGTGGCGGTTACCGATTGCGTGCGTTGGTAGGTGGTGAGGGCTTTACGGATCTGCTCTCTCGTGTACGTACGCTTACTCATTGAACGTTCTCCTTAAAAATCTCTAGGAAACCGTCCGCACCCCCAAGTGTCCTATAGGCCCGCACCAACCCCGACTTTCCCGCACCAGCTCAACAAAAACTAAGCCCCCAAGCCGATTGTCCGGCTTGGGGGCTAAACCTATTGCGGAGGATGGGGGATTCGAACCCCCGAGGGCTTGCACCCAACACGCTTTCCAAGCGTGCGCCATAGGCCACTAGGCGAATCCTCCAGGGCAGTTTTAAACTGCCTGTACAGCTTAGCGTAGATTCGGGCATGAGCACCACTCAGCATGATGAGGTGATGCCCACGTTATTCGATCACCAGTTAGTTTGATCGCCGATTATTCAGTCGCCAGTCAGTTCGATTACCGATTACTCGATTGCCAACTACCTGATCGCCGATCACTCAATCGCCAAGTTGCTCAGCACGTGCGCGCCGGGTAGCTGCGCGAGCAGCGCACCCGGCACCACGAGCTTCGAGCGGCGCAGCCCCGAGCCGATAAGAGCCGTCCCGGCAGCCACCCGCTCATCAATCAGGAGATTCCATGCGGCCGGAACCCCAACCGGGGAAATCCCGCCGTACTCCATACCCGAAGCTTCCACCGCCAGCTCGGTAGGCCAGAACGAAGCCTTGCGAACGTTGAGGAACTTCTTCACCACGTGGTTTACATCCGCGCGGGTAGTTGCCCGCACCACGCAGGCAGCCACCCGTTCCTCACCTTCGCGCTTGCCGGCCACCAGCACGCAATTACACGACACCGCCAAATCGAGCCCGTAATGCTCCGTCATCGGTTCGGTATCCGCGAACTCCGGATCAATCTCCGTGACCAGGGCTTGCGCGCCCAGTTCAGGATGGTTCTGTGCAACGGCCTGCAAACCTGCCGCCACCGGCGCGGCCAGCAAATCCAGATGCTCAAGCGCCGGCTGCCAGGGAAGATCACCGAGCAGCGCGCGATCCACGTTCGCGCTGTAGGAAAGTGAGCTGCCCGAAACTGCGCTAGACGAAACCGAGCTGCCCGGAACCGCGCTGTAAGAAACTTCGGGTACGGATTCACTCATATAGATACTCCTTGATTTCTGGGGCTAGTTCTCCTTACGTGTGACGGGCCCGAGCACCAGGCTGGCCCAGGAACTGTGCAGCGATTCCTGATCGGAAGGCTGGAAAAGCCCGGCCAGCACATCGCGGTAGAGCCGCGAAAGTTCATGACCTGCGTAATACGAGCTTCCCCCGCAGGCGCGGATGCATTCTTCGACGGTGCGCAGCGACGCTTCCGCCGCCGCATTCTTGGCCGCGGAGAAACGCGGGTATTCATCCGCCCCGCCCAGCTCCCCGCTGTCAATATGTGCGGCCAGTTCGCGTAGCTGCGGACCCACCGCGTTCATTGTGAGCGCGGCTTCCGCAATGCGCCAGCGAATATCGGGATCATTTGCGTAAACATCATTGTGGAGGACCGAGCGGCGCTTCTTAACATGCTCCACCGCAACCTCAATGGCGCGTTCACCAATGCCCTGGTAGGTGGCCCCGAGCAGAATCTCAAAATTGGAGAAGATGCCGTAAACAACCGGTTCCTTATTCGGGCCCGGCGCCACGATCCCCAGCACGTTTTCATCGCGAAGTAGCGCGCCGTCCAAAACCGTGGAATTGGATTGGGTGGCCCGCATCCCGAGGGTGTTCCAATCGTCCTTGATGGCGAAGCCGCCGTCGCCCCGTTCAACCAGGCCGAAAACGTCACGCACCCCGGAGTCATCCTTGAGCGCGCCGAAAGTCATGAGGTAATCCCACGCGGGCGCGAGGGACGTGAAAACTTTGGTGCCGTACAGCCGGTATCCCGCCTCATCGCGTTCGGCCCGGGTGAGCGAACCGAAAAGCACCAGGTCATTACCAGGTTCAGAAATACCGAAAGCGAACAGCTTACCGGCCGCGGCTTCGCGCAGAATCTTTTCCCCGGCGGCTACGTCGTTGCGCACCAGGTGGCGGCCGAGCCCCACAATAATCTGGTGCATATTAATGCCCAGCGCAGTGGCTGGAGCGTACTTCGCCAAACGGGTCTGTTCCGCGCAAATCTCCACCAAGCTCAAGCCGGCCCCGCCGTATTCCTTGGGGACAAAAGCGCCGTAGTAGCCGGCCTGCTTCAAATCTTCGTAGTCCTCACGCGGGAATTCATTGGCGGCATCCACCGCCGCCGCCCGCGAGCGCAGTGTTTCCAATAGATCTTCGGTAAGGAAAGCCATTGATTCTCCCTGTTGTTGTGGACGACGGCGATACTCCCGCCATCGCGGGGACCGCCCACTCACGCTAGAGAGTGTACCGCGGGCCTCCGACACAAAAAATGGTGAAAATGAAGCCGGGGGATCTCCCCGTGTTTCTCCCCGTGTTTTGCATTCCCCGCGAACTCGTTTAGACTGGCACCTGACTCCCCACGTGGCGTCATCTTGCAAAACTCCCCCAGGGCCGGAAGGCAGCAAGGGTATGCGGGCTCTGGCGGGTGCGTGGGGCGTCTTGTATCTACCATCTTGTATCCACAGGTTTTTTGCGCGCGTGATTCGTGTCGTAGGTACCCCGTAGACTGATACTCGTGAGCATGGCATTGTATCGGCGGTATCGCCCGGAGCGTTTTCAAGATGTTATCGGCCAGGAGCAGGTAACTCGTCCCCTCATGGCTGCGTTGCGCGGGGAGCGCACGGTGCACGCCTATCTCTTCTCCGGCCCGCGCGGGTGCGGGAAAACTACCTCGGCGCGCATCCTTGCCCGCTGCCTGAATTGTGCGCAGGCGCCCACGGATACGCCGTGCGGGGAATGTGCCTCGTGCCGGGAACTGGCGGGGGATGGCCCCGGTTCGCTGGACGTGGTAGAAATGGACGCGGCCAGCCACGGCGGGGTGGATGATGCCCGTGACCTGGTCGAACGCGCGGCTTTTGCCCCTAGCCGGGATCGCTACAAGATTTTCATTATTGACGAAGCCCATATGGTCACCACTCAGGGTTTCAACGCTCTGCTCAAACTCGTGGAAGAACCTCCGGCTCATATCAAGTTCATTTTTGCCACTACGGAGCCGGAAAAAGTTATCGGCACTATCCGCTCGCGTACTCATCACTATCCGTTCCGCCTGGTCTCCCCGGCGCGCATGGAGGAATACCTCTCGCAAATCTGCGCGGAGGAAGGCATCACTCCGGAACCGGGGGTGCTCGGTTTGGTGGTGCGCGCGGGCGGGGGATCGGTGCGTGATTCCCTCTCGGTTTTGGACCAGCTCATGGGCGGTTCGGAAACCTCCACGCTGTCGTATTCTCAGGCGGTTGCGCTGCTGGGTTATACGGATAGCGGCTTGCTGGATCGCGCGGTCACCGCCATTGCCGAAAGTTCGGGCAGCCAGCTTTTCGGCGTCGTCGAAGAACTTATCGGTGCCGGGCACGAACCGCGCCGTTTCGTGGAAGATCTGCTCCAGCGCCTGCGCGATCTGATCGTCATCGATTTGGCGGGGGATGCCGCGGCGGACGCTTTGGGTGAATTACCGCAGGATCAGCTGGCCGCTATGCGCACCCAGGCGCAGGCTTTGGGGGTGGCGCGCGCCACCGAAAGTGCCGAGCGTGCGAACGAGGCGCTTTCCGCGATGGTGGGCGCTACCTCGCCGCGCTTACAACTGGAATTGCTCTGTGCTCGGCTTTTGCTTCCCGGCAGCGGGGCGGCGCCTTCGGGGAGCGGTTCCGGTGGCGCGGCGCGGGAAAGCGGCGCGGCGCGCCCCGTTACTGGACCCGCGGCAAGTGGTGGAAACGCGCGGAAATCGCCGCAGGATATTGCGCGGGAAAAGGCCCGGGCAGCCGCCGCTGCGGCCGCAGCGCAGCGCGGGGCCCCGGTAGTTCCGGGTTCTGCTAGCGTTCCGGCTGCGTCTGCGCCGCAGCCTGTTACTTCCGTTCCGGTACAGAACGACGACGCCGCAACTCCCACCCAGCCCGCTCCTCAACAGGCTAAGGAATCGTCCGCGGCGCCAGCTGCAGCTCAGCCGCTGGAGCAACCCGCGCAGCCGGTGGAGCAACCCGCGCAGCAGCGTGCTCCGCAAGCGGAAGAACACCCGGCTCAGCAGGCGGTTCAGCCAGCCGGTGAACCAGCAGTGCAGCAACCGCGCGAAGGTAGTGTGGAGCGGGTGGCCGCTCCGGAGGAATCGGGGCCGGATCACGCTGCCGAGCTCACGGCCCGGTGGGCGGAGGTAGCCTCATCCGGGCGTTTCGCCCAAGCGATTTTCTCCGGGCCTACCAGGGTGCTCGGCTCGCGGGGAAACCAGGTTGCCCTGGAGTTTTCTTCGGAGAAGGTGCTCGGCGCCCTCCAAGATCCGCGGAATGTGGAGCGTTTGAGTGCCCACCTTTCGCATTTCACCTCGGTTCCGGTCACCGTGCGGGTTATTTCCGCGGCCCCTCAGCAGGCCGATGCCCCGGGGCAACCGGGTAGCGCGGGTCAGCCGGCTAACGCAACGGTTGCGGAGAATCCCCAATCGCCAGCTACAGCTCAGCCGCGCCCGAGCGGTCCCGATGGCGGTGGTGCCCACCCAAAAGCTAATGCCGCCACCGCGGCGGCCGCTCCTGCTCCTGCTCCCGCCAGCGCTGCCGGTGCACCCGCACGGCAGGAAGCAGTCCGCGGTGCAGGTAGCGCGGCCGCGGATGATGAGTGGCCTGAACCTGAAGAACTCTCCGATCCGGATGACGCGGAAGACTACCCGCCCAGCCGGCAACAAGCCGCGCCCGGAAATGCGAGCTCTGGCGCGGCCAGCCCTGGCCCGGCTAATTCCGGATCAGCTAGCCCCGGATCAGCTAACCCTGGCGGGGAGATTCCCTTCTATCTTCAAAACATGCCCATGCCGCAGCCTTTCGCCGGCCCGAACGATATGCCGGCATCCCCGGGAAGTCCGGCACTAGGTGGCAGCCAACTCGCCGCGGCGCAGCCCGCAGCAGGGCAGGTAGCTGCGGGGCAGCCAGCCGCACCTGAGCCCACGCAGGATTTCCATATCCCGCGCCCGCCGCAGCGCACCCAGGAAGTCCCCACCTATGACGCCCGGGAACACCTACGCCAGCTTCGCCACGGAGCAGCGGGGGGCAACGCGCCTGCGGGGAGCGCGCCCGGCGGTAGGGGAGCCACGGGCCCTGGGCCNCACTCACATACTCGGAGTGCTAACAGAGATTCTGGCACTCTCACGGCGTGAGTGCAAGCTGTGGTTCAGGTACGACGACGCAGCAGCCATCCGCCAGAAAAGCGCGATATGCCCGCAATTGCGCGCGCCCGGCGGTAGGGGAGCCACGGGCCCTGGGCCCAGTGTCAATGCACCCGCTGCGCCGGCCAGCTCCGCGCCAGCCGGTCCGAACAGCCCGCATAATTCCGCGCCGCAGGCGGGGGTGGGGTATTCTACTGAGGAGGATGATGTCTCCTTGGATGATCCCACAATCGAGCAGAGCAATGTTGTCGGTCTGCAAGTTGTGGTGGAAATGCTCTCGGGAACCATCGTTGAAGAAATTGATACCGCACAAGGAGGAATGTAGTGGCGGGGGTGTATGACGGCGCCGTGCAGGAGCTCATTGATGAGCTCGGGCGCCTGCCGGGCATCGGCCCGAAAAGCGCCCAACGCATTGCCTTCTACCTCCTCGAACAAGAAGAACCTGAAGTGCGGGCGCTCGCGGAAGCCATGCTCCGGGTCAAGGAACGGGTTCACTTCTGCCAGATCTGCGGCAACGTGACCGAAGCTGATATCTGTTCGCTGTGCTCAGATGCCCGGCGTAGTGATGCCGTGATCTGCGTCGTCGAAGAAGCCAAAGACATCATGGTCATCGAACGCACCCGCGAATACCGCGGGCGCTACCACGTGCTAGGCGGCTCCATCAACCCCATCCAAGGTATCGGCCCGGAAGACCTGCGCATCCGCGAACTCCTCACCCGGCTCCAAGATGGCCGCGTCACCGAAGTCATTATCGCCACCGACCCCAATATTGAAGGCGATGCCACAGCGGCCTACCTCATCCGCCTCCTCACCCCCATCGGAATCGCGCTCTCCCGCCTCGCCTCCGGACTCCCCGTGGGTGGAGACCTCGAATACGCTGACGAAATCACACTCTCGCGCGCCTTCGAAGGTCGCACCCGCATTACCAGCGGCACAACCGCCACCACCACAAGCACAGAAACCACCGGCACGGGCACCACGAACACACCCGGCACGGGCACGGAAACCACGAGCACGCCCGGAACAGGCATGACAGACACGAGACGAATGCCCTCGGTGGTTCCGGGCACCACGCCTTCCGCCCCAGTTGCGGAAACGCACGGCGAGCACAACTAAACAGCTCAGTCCGGGATCACCGTAAAGCACAGCGCACCGCCCCAATGAGGCACCTCGCACAAAGCGGTACTTCGCACAAAGCGACGCTTCGTATAATGCGGCATCTCGCTCATAAGAGCACCGAGCAGGAGAACAATCTCACCTGAAAATCTCGGAAAGCCCCGCAGGCGGCCCCGCGCTTCCAGTTACCATTAGTAAGTCTCGGAAAAATAGGAGTTAATGTGGCACTCATCGTGCAGAAGTTCGGGGGATCCTCGGTCGCCGATCCCGCCGGACTCAGACGAGTGGCGAAACGAATTGCCCAGACCAGCAAAGCCGGAAACAAAGTCGTTGTTGTGGTTTCCGCCATGGGAGACACCACCGATAATCTCTTGGACCTCGCCCACAACGTCACCGATAACCCGCCCGCGCGGGAACTCGATATCCTCCTCACCGCGGGGGAACGCATCTCCATGGCCCTCCTCGCCATGGCCGTCAATGACGAAGGCGTCGCGGCGCACTCGTTCACCGGCCAGCAAGCCGGCCTGCACACCGATGCACGCTACGGCAATGCCTCCATCACCGGGATCGTTCCCGAACGCATTTTCCGGACCGTGCAAGACGGCGCCGTCGCCATTATTGCCGGATTCCAAGGCGTGAACGACACCAATGACGTCACTACCCTCGGGCGGGGCGGCTCCGATACCACCGCCGTGGCCTTCGCCGCCGCCCTCGGCGCGGACGTATGCGAAATCTACACGGACGTGGATGGCGTGCTTTCCGCGGACCCGCGCATCGTCCCCGCGGCCAGCCAACGCCGCGAACTCAGCTACGAAGAAACGCTAGAATTAGCGGCACACGGAGCGAAAGTGCTCCACCTGCGGGCGGTGGAATTCGCCCGGAAATTCAATGTGGCCTTGCACGTACGATCATCATTCTCCGAGAACGAAGGGACGTGGATAGTGGAAGAAACCGCGAAACAGGGCGGATACGAAGACGCCGTCGTCGTCGGAGTGGCACACGACCGCAACCAGGGCAAAATCTCGGTCACGGGCGTGCCCAATCTTCCCGGATCCGCCGCGAAAATCTTCTCCTGTGTGGCCGAAGCGGACTGCAATATTGACATGATCGTGCAGAACACCGCGCTTACCCGGGTGGGCCTGAGCAATATTTCCTTCACGGTTCCCCGCGATCAGGTGGACCTCGCCGTCGCCGCGCTACGCGCCAACCAGGCCGAATTCGGTTTCGAAGACATCGCCGTCAGCTCCGAAATCGGCATCCTCTCCATCGTGGGCGCGGGCATGCGCTCCCACAGCGGCGTCTCCTCCAAGCTGTTCAAAACCCTGGGGGATAACGGCGTGAACGTGGATATGATCAGTACCTCGGAAATCCGCATTTCCGTGGTGGTAGACCCGAATGTGCTAGACGCGGCCGCCCGCGCGGTCCACACCGCCTTCGGGCTGGATGCCAGCGAAGAAGCAATCGTTTACGGAGGGACAGGCCGATGAGCATCACCTTGGCAGTAGTGGGAGCAACCGGGCAGGTCGGGCGGGTTATGCGCGCCCTGCTGGAAGAACGCGACGTTCCGGTGGACCGGGTGCGGTTCTTTGCGACGGCGCGCTCAGCCGGCACCGAACTGCCCTTCCGCGGCAACAACATCGTGGTGGAAGATATTGCCACCGCTGACCTGGCCGGCATTGATATCGCGGTGTTCTCCGCTGGCGGGGATGCCTCGCGCACCTACGCGCCGAAGTTCGTTGCGGCCGGTGCCGTCGTCGTCGATAATTCTTCCGCGTGGCGCCGCGACCCGGACGTGCCGCTCGTCGTATCCGAAGTCAATCCGCAGGATATCGCGCGCCGCCCCAAGGGCATTATCGCCAACCCGAATTGCACCACCATGGCCGCGATGCCCATCCTCAAGCCGCTGCACGATGCCTACGGGCTCACTCGTCTGATCGCCTCCTCCTACCAGGCGGTCTCCGGTTCCGGGGTGCGGGGCGTGCACGAGCTAACCACCGGGGTGCGCGCCGCGCTGGGCGGGGATGTGGAAGCCCTCGCCTTGGACGGGCACGCCGTGGAACTGCCCGAACCTGAGGTGTACCGGGCTCCCATCGCTTTCAACGCGGTCGCTTTTGCCGGGAACCTCGCCGCGGACGGCAGCGGCGAAACCGACGAAGAACAAAAACTACGCAACGAATCGCGCGAAATCCTCGGCATCCCGGACCTCGCGGTAGCCGGAACGTGCGTGCGCGTGCCGGTGTATACCGCGCACGGGATGTCCGTCAACGCGGAATTTGAGAAGGAGGTCGACGT
The DNA here is from genome assembly GCF_900155575.1 of Actinotignum timonense. Classification (GTDB taxonomy): domain Bacteria; phylum Actinomycetota; class Actinomycetes; order Actinomycetales; family Actinomycetaceae; genus Actinotignum; species Actinotignum timonense. Next base: position 996,436 of record NZ_LT706966.1, read on the forward strand.
CGCAGCTGCAATCGAGCTCCTCAAAGGTGCTCCCGGTGTAGAAGTGGTGGACCTGCCCAATCCGCTCGATGCGGCTGGCAAGGACCCCTGCTTCGTGGGGCGCATCCGCCGCGATCCTTCGGTGCCGGGCGGGCGCGGGCTGGCCTTCTTCTGCGTGGCCGATAACCTGCGCAAGGGTGCGGCCCTCAATACTATTCAGCTCGCGGAGCTGGTTATTAAGGAGCTCACGGAGAACAGCGCGGCCTAAGGTGTGACCGCGGGAATCTCCCCGGTTTCCCCGTCCAGGAAGGTGGATTCGTCACGCCGGTGGCGCAGCACTTTCTCCACGAAGGAGGCCACGGCCTCGGCCTGCGGCACATCGCGCTGCTGGTCTTCGGAGATGAACCAGCGGTGTTCCAGGATTTCGTGGAAGAGCTCGGCCGGCTCCAGTTTCGCGGTGAGTTCGGGCGGGATCGCGGCCACGGTCGGCTCATAAACATCCGCGAGCCAATCGTGGGCGATCATCATATCGGATTTGCCGCTCTTATTGTGGAGGGCGGCATATTCGTCAATATCGTTGAGGATGCGGCGGGCCTGGTTTTCTTCCACATCCAGGCCGGTCAGGCGCCACACCTTGCGCGAATAGTGCCCGGCTTCCACGATCTTGGGTTGGATGAGGAGGCGGTCTTCGTCCGGGCCGGAATCGATAGCGATCTCGTCCACGTCAAAGCCCAGGTCGTTGAGGCGGCGCACCCGCTCCGTGACCTTCCACTTTTCATCCGGGCCGATGGCCACCTGCGCGGTGATTTCCTCCCACAGTTCGAAGTAGCGATCCGAGAACGTATCGCCCACCCCGATGGTGTCGAAATCTTCGGGAAGCACCCCGCCGGCCTGCAAGTCCATGAGCTCGCCAATAATATTCGTGCGGGCCACGTCGATATCGTATTCGCGTTTGCGCTGGGTGATGGGGCTGTAAAGCTCCCCGGTTTCCGCGTCCACCAAATACGCGGCGAAAGTTCCCGCGTCGCGGCGGAAGAGGGTATTCGACAGCGATACATCACCCCAGAAGAATCCGAGGAGATGGAGCCGCACCAGGAGCACAGCTAGACCGTCAATCAGTTGGGCGATGGTGGCGCGCCGGTGTTGCTGCCCGAAAATCGCGCGGTAGGGAAGGGAGAAGGGGAGGTGCTCGGTGATGAGGCAGGCGTTGAGGGCATTGCCTTCCGCGTCGGTGCGTTTGGAGACCACCGCCACCGGTTCCACCGAGGGCGCCCCGAGGCGCTTGAGGGTGCGCAGCAGTTCGTATTCGCGTACCGCCACCAGTTCGGAAATTTCCTTAATGGCGATGATCCGCCCGGAGAGTCGCACGAAACGCACGGTGTGGCGGGAAATACCGCGCGGGAGCGCAGCGATGAGATCGCGCGGCCACTCTTCGAGCGCCACGTTCCACGGCAGATCGAGGAGATCAGGTTCAACGCTAGCCGCCATAATGGATAGCGAGGATCGCATGAGTGTCCTTTCCGGGAGTAGCTGCGGCTTAATCGTAGCCGAAAGCTCGAGAGCCCGGCGCGTTCGGGCGCGCTCGGGTAGTTCGGCGCGCGGGCGCGCTAGGCCGGTGCGGGGCTCGGGTTCTCCGCCACGAGCGCGCCGTCTACGAGCGCGCCATCAACCAGCGCCCCCGCCTCCACCATCCCGGCTTCCTCCAGGAAGGCCCGCACGGGCGGAGTGAGGTCCGCCAGAATTTCCGCGGGGGTCCCCACCTGCTGGAGGGCGCCATCCACCATAACGCCCACCCGATGGGCGCAGCTGAAAGCCTCGCGCGGATCGTTTGTTACGTACACCGTGGTGATGCCGGTGCGTTCCTGAAGCACGGCAATCTGTTCGCGAATCTCATCGCGAATTTCCACATCCATATTTTTCAGCGGCTCATCCATGAGGAAAATTCGGGGCCGGCGCACCACCGCCCGCCCCATGGAGACCCGCTGGCGTTCGGCGCGGGTGAGCTGGGCTGGTTTCGCGTCCAGGAACTCGGTGAGCTCCAAAATATCTGCCGCTTGCGCCACCCGCGCGGCGATATCATCTGGGTCCGCCCCGGCAATTTTCAGGTGGAAGCCCATATTATCCGCGACTGTCATATGCGGATACAGGGCGTAATTCTGAAATACGATCACTACATCGCGCATGGACGGCGGCAGCGCGGTCACATCTTCACCGTCCAGCAGCACCGACCCGTAATCCACATCCTCCAGCCCCGCAATCATGCGTAAAACCGTGGATTTTCCGGAGCTGACCGGGCCGGTGAGGGCGAAAAATTCGCCGTCGTTGATATGGAGATTCACGTGGTCCACCGCTGGCGCAGGCGCATCGGGATAGTACAGTGTCGCATTGACGAGTGACACAGAAGCCATGGGAATTCTCCATCAGTTATAGCGGTCGGCATTGACACGCTCATCCACTATTATGCCACGTCAGGAACGGGAATACGAGAGTGAATTCCCGCTAAAAATGCGCGGGCCGGCACACTTCGGTATTTTTGAGGTATGCGGGAGGAAATTGGTGGCTATCGGCTGGTGCGGCGCATTGGCTTCGGCGGCATGTCCACGGTCTACGAGGCGGTGGACGGCGCCGGCACCCGCGTGGCCCTGAAACTCCTTCACCCCGCGGCCGTGGATGGGGCGGCCGGGCGCGAACGCCTGCGCCGCGAGGTTGCGATGTTGCAGCGGGTGCGTGGGCCCTACGTTGCCGAAGTCCTCGATGCCGAAACGGATGACGAGGATGCTTTTATCGTCACCCAGCTGGTGGAAGGCCCCACTCTCGCGGAGGACGTGCGCGTGGACGGCCCCTACCCGCCCGCGGAATTGGTTACCCTTGCCCGCCAGCTGCACGCCGCGGTCACCTCGGTGCATCGCCTCGGGGTGCTGCACCGCGATCTCAAACCCTCGAACGTCATGCTCGGCGCGAACGGCCCGGTCCTCATTGACTTCGGCATCGCGCAAACGGGTGGCGATAGCCGCCTCACCATGTCCGGCGCGGTCACCCACACTCCCGGCTACCTCGATCCGCGGGTGCTGCGCGGCCACGCTCCAGACGAAGCCGCTGACCTGTGGGCGCTCGCCGCGGTCATCGCTTTCGCCGCCACCGGTCACGATCCCTACCCGGGCGCGAACCCGGCGGTGATCATGCGTCGCGTCCTCGAGGGGGACGTGGACGTGACCGGCGTGCCGCCGCGCATCGCCCACGCCCTGCGCGCCGCGCTTGCCGAGCCGGTAGAGCAGCGGTGGGGGATTGATGAGGTAGTTGCGGCCCTTGCGGATCCGGTTTCATGGTACGACGACGCCGCTACCGCACCCCGCGCCCTGCCCACCCAGCTGGATGCAACCGTGCCGGCGGCCCTTCCCGGGGCGGCGGCGCCGAGCTATAACGCCACGGATAGCGTTCCCAGTGCGTTCCCGGAAACCTGGCCCCAACCCATTTACGCCGGCTCGGCCACCGCGCCCTATCCGGAAGCCAGCGCTTATCAGCAAGCCGCGCCGGGCCCTGCGGCGCCCGCCACCGCGCCCTATCCGGAAGCCAGCGCTTATCAGCAAGCCGTACCTGGCCCCGCCGCACCTTTCGCTTCCCAGCCAGAAGCCGCACCCTATCCGGGCGCCGCACCGCTAGAACCCGCCCCGCTAGAACCCGCCCCGCTCCCGCCGTGGGCCCGCCCGCCTCGCCGCACCCCCGTCCTCAGCTTCGTGCTGGGCGGGTTGCTATGTGCGCTGGTGGCTGCCTGGCAGATCGCCGGATATGTGGGATATGCTCTCGTCACGGTGTGCCTGGCCTTTGCGGAGCGGAACGCAGCGCGGCTGCGGCGGCGTCGTGCAGAAGAAGGCGGGCCGTTCCGCGGCGAACACCTGGGCCAAATTCTGCGCGCCCCGCTCACCCTCGCGGAAAGCTCCCTCAGCGTGATTCCGCTACACGGCGTGGGGCTCCTCGCGGTTACGCTCGGCTACGTGGCGGCGCGGTTGGGCGGGCTCACCGGCCCGGGCGCGGGCACGGTGGCGGCGCTCGCGGGCGTGGGAATCTCCTGGCTCGGCCCGAGCGGGCGGATAGCGCGCGGCGGCAGCGCGGTCATCTTCGCCAAGCTCGCCCCCACCCGCCCATACCGGGCCTTTTGGGCTGTGGTGCTGGCCGCCGGCGCGGCCGCACTCGCGCTCCTGGCGCTCTCCGGGGTGCTCGGCGTGCCCGCGCATACCCCGCTCAGCTTCGGGTACTTCGGCGAACCGCTGGTCACGATGGTCGAGGATATTGTGGGCGGCGCGGGGCGCTAAACGGCCGGAGCACCCGGCAGCGCAGCCCGCCAAACCTCCACCAAACCTCCCGCGCGGGCAATGTCACCCGGCCGGCCCTCACTTTTCCCAGGGAAAGCGGCGATAATTGACATGTTAAAGTCAGGGTGAAAGGCGCAGTGGCCGGCTGGCCGCAGGCGCGTCGTCGTAACCGAGGGAAAGTGAATGGCACAGACTCAGAAGAATAACCGGCAAAGCTCCGCGGCGCAGCGGCGTGAAACCGCGCGCGCGGCGGCGGCCCGGCTCCAGGAACAGGAAAAGAAGCGGGCGCGGCGCAATCGCGCGCTCGCGGTTGTGGCGGCTGTTGTGGTGGTGGCGCTCATCGCGGCGGCCGTGTGGTTCATCCTCTCGAATAAGAAGGATGATGCGGGCGCCCCGGCCTCGCAGGAAAGTTCCGCGGCCGCGTACCCGAGCGCTCCGGCCACCGCGCTGGCCGAGCGCCCCGCCCCGAAGGTCACCGCGCAGCTGCCGAAAAACGTGACTCCGGATGTGGGGGTGAGCGTGGGCAGCTCGCTGGCGGCGGGCACCGTGAACGAAGGCAAGCCGGTGGTTGATATTTACTTCGACTACCTGTGCGTGTGGTGCAACCGCCTGGAAACCTCCTACGCGGAGGAGCTCACCCAGCGCGCGAAGAACGGCGAAATCACGCTGGTCTACCACCCGCTCGTGGTGGAATCGCAGTACGAATTCTCACACACTGCCTCGGCCTCGGCGCTGTGGGTGGCCGAGCATCGCCCCGATGTTTTCGCGGCCTACCACAACGAAATTTTCGCGATGACGGCCCCGCTCTTCGAATCGAAGGAAAAGGTGCCGGTGCCGCAAACCGCGCAGCTGGCCGAACTCGGTAAGAAGGCTGGCCTCACCGATGCCGAAGCCGAGCAAATGATCGCGGACGTTTCCGTTGGGGACGGCAAGCCCGCCATGTACTCCGAGCTGCTGGGCCAGTCGCTCCAGCAGTTCAGCGCCGACGGCTTCACCGGCACCCCCACCGTGCTCCTCAACGGCAAGCAGGTGGCGGACTGGACTGACGGCAAGCTCGGCGCCGCGCTCGACGCCCTCAAGTAGTGCCCTCGGCGCCGCGTGCCCTTTCGGTACGACGACGCCGCAGCGGGGCGGCCGCTTCGCGCCGCCCCGCTGGGTGCTAGCTCCCGGGATCCCTATTTGTTCCAGAGGGGGGATTCTGGCATGATAAACTCTGGTTCCTTGCTCGGTGGGTGTGCCGGGCAAGAATTGCCTCCGTAGCTCAGTTGGTAGAGCAGCTGTCTTGTAAACAGCAGGTCACAGGTTCGAGTCCTGCCGGGGGCTCCGATGTAACACATATTTCAGAAACACCATTCGCGCGAAGTGGCTGTTGGTGTGACGTAGCGGCGTGGGAGTAGACGAGTCGGGTGAACCGGATGCAACGGGCGAACCGGGTGCTTGCATAATAAAATGTGTAAAGATGCAGGTCAGTGGCTTGTGAGTAGGTGATCTGGCGGTGGTTCGGGCGGCGATGCGTGAATAGTGGTGTCTTTCTCTTAACAAATATGCAAGGAAATCGGTTAAGGTATGTGATTGAAGGCCACTCACACGTGGCTATTCGTGCCAAGCTAGAAAAGTTTTGCGAGAAGGGATAGATCTCGCTGGTTTTCTGGTGGCGGGATAACGAAGCGAACATTGTGTTTGCTTGAAAAAGGACTGAGAAAGGCTGTCTTGATGTTCAAGATTGGGAAACGGGTTGCGGCGTCTGTTGCTGCGCTCGCTGTTGTGACGGGGGGGGGGTAGCGTCTTATAGCTTTGCGGCCGAGCATACGGTGAAGGACCTTGTGGTCGCGGTTGTGGCTGATGGTACCCCCGAGTTCACCGCTGATGATGGGCCGGGCAAGGACAGCGGCCCAAAGAACAACATTGTGCGTTCGCTGGATACTGTTGATTATGAGGTGTCCTGGCAGGTCACCAAGGATGGTGACTATACGCTCGAGGCGGAGCTCCCTGCTGGTGTGGAGTTTGCTCCGGGTTCTGATTCGTTTTGTAAGAATGCCGGCAAGGCGATTTCTAATGACCTGACCTACCAGAATAAGAACACGCTTCGCTGTGAACTCACGGGTATGGCTGGGCAGTCCGTGAAGTCGGCGGTGAAGGTGTTTGTGCGCCGGGCTGCGAATGGCTCGGTGATCCCGCTCCAGTTCACGGCTGGTGGTGCTACTTCGAATAAGGTGTCGACAACGATGTCGGCAAAACCAGACTTCACCGCCAGTATGGACGGTATTACTGCAAAAGCCAGCTGGGAAACTATCAGCGGGAATATTAATTCTCACTCGGTTGTGCACATCGAATCGCCTCGTCCGGACTCTGGGTTAAATAAGGGCTTGGAGGCATTAAGTGGAGACTACCGTGTCGAGATTCCGGTGACCGCTCCTGAAGGAACGATTTTCACGTGCGCAACAGATAGGGTTTGGGGCTACCCGCGTGAAAAATATGGTAGTCATCCGGACAATTCTTCTCTCCGCAATAGCGGCGAATGCGGTGAAGTAACCGTCACGGATGGGAAAGTAGTATTTACTGTTACTGGTGCTGATCTGACGGCGTCCTCTTGGCCGATCAGAGACTATATGGATCGGGCGTGGAACAGAAATATTATTGCTTTCGTAAAACTGTATTACACTGTCCCTGCAGACAAAGCCACCGGTGACACGGCTATTACGCTTGGCAAAGCGCAAATCTACGCCACCACTCTCAGCGGAGCGGAATACCCGATTACCTCAGCAACTGAACCGTTCACACGTCCTGTTATTGATGCCTCCCAGCCTGTTCTTCACTCGGAAATTCATAATCAGTGGAAAACGCCGGATTATTACGCTCCGGGGTATGCAATCTCGAAAGAACAGCCAGTGGGAATTACTTTCGCCTCTTGGTTCCCAAACTCCGGTAATTTGAAAAATAAGCACGCTACCTTGTGTGCCATGTTCCCACCTGACCAACTTAATGTTGTGAAGGTTGAGAACGAGCCTGCTGAGTATTATCGCGGTGACGCTGATTCCATGGCTGATGGTTTCTCCTGCGGAATGTTTGGGGATGGGACAGAGGGCTGGAGTAGTGACGCTACAGACATGAGCGATGTAAAAGCGGTGCGGGTTAAAGGAAGATGGCCGATCTCCTTGCCTCAATTAAATAACCAAAACGCTTCTCGCATCGATATGAGCATGATCCGCTCCGTTGGTGATACATCGGCTATAGGTACGCAGTTGCCTATACGCTTCATGGTTACTGCTGACGGACAAGTCGTTGCGAACGAGTCGGTAACGGCGAGTTATCACTCCTCGTATTTTACTGCTGTTGATGGGACCTTTGGTTTGAATCCGGCCTGGGATAAGGCGGATGGTTTGTTTGGTCAGGTTCGTAACCTGAATCTTGGTTTCACCGCGAAAGATGGCCTCACCGAAGGCACGGTCGCGGCCACGCTTCCGGCGTGTTTGAAAGTCACTAACCCCGGCACCAGCGGAACCCTGACCCCGGCCGCGGCTGATGTGAACCGTGAGGATTGCTCTGTTCCTGGGGATACTGTTTCGTTCCCGGTGGTGGATGGTAACCCGAACTATGTAGTGCAGGCCCAAGTTGTGGCGAAGTCCCCGCAGACCGGGACCACGAAGGTTATCCTAGATTCTTCTCAGCAGCCGCTGAGCGAGGTACGCCGCTCTAAGAGCATCTCGTTCACTACAGGTCTGGTTGAGCAGGCCACCGCGTCTGTTTCCACCAGCGCTCCTGACAACGTCGTGACGTTGGAGAACGGTACCGCGAGCATTCCGTTGACGCTCTCGTGGGGTAACGCCACCACCGGTGATGCCATGGGTGAGCTGGTGTGGCAGGTGCCCGAGAACGTAACCCTCGCATCGGTTGGTGAAGTACCGGGTGATGCTTCGGTGCAATGCACGACTCAAGATCGTGGCCAAGTAACAACCGCTCTTGCGGCTGACAAGTCGGGTAAGACCCTGACCTGGGTTGCCTGCCCGACCGAGACTGCCGCTCTTGCGGCTGTGACGGCGGTGAAGGTTTCTACCGGCACTCTGGCCTCGACTGCAACCGGCACCCTGCCCGTGAACGTTACCGCTAACCAGGTTGGTGACGTGAATACGTCGTTTACCGCGGGTGTCTTCACGACGACTGGTGATGGCAAGGTTGAGTTCAGTGAGGCTACTCCGCTCTCGGTGTATGTCCGTGAGCCTGCCCCGGCAGATACGGTGACTGAGGGTGAGTGGGAGGATGCAACTGACCAGAATGCTAAGAATTGTGACACTAAGCAGGTGACGCAGACTCGTACCGTGACCACGACCCCGCACAAGTGGGATGCTGGCTCGAAGACCTGGGTTGCTGACCCGGAGCACGCGATCACGAAGACTGAGACCCAGACGCGTGCTATGAGTGATGAGGAGCTTCAGGTTTGTACCCCCAAACCCGCCGATGACGTGAAGACAGCCGAGTGGGTGGACGGGACCGGTAGCGATGCGAAGAACTGCGCGGCTAAGACCGTCTCGCAGACTCGCAGCAAGACGACCACGCCCTATAAGTGGGATACCGTCTCTAAGACGTGGGTTTTGGATGCAGATAAGGTGAAGGTTGAGTCCGAGACTCAAACCCGGCCCATGACCGACACGGAACTTATGGCGTGTGCGATTCGCCCCGCCGACAAGGTCGATACCACCGAATGGGTGGATTCTACCGATGAGGGTGCGAAGGATTGCCAGACTGGCAAGGTCAAGCAGTCTCGCACGGTCACCACGACCTCGTATAAGTGGGATGCGGCTACCAAGACGTGGGTGGCTGATACTGACAAGGCCCGGGTCGTGACTGAGTCTCAGGTTCGGGATATGACCGACGCTGAGCTTCAGGTCTGTAGCCCTAAGCCTGCTGACAAGATCGACAACACCGAATGGGTTGACTCGACTGATGAGGGCGCTAAGGATTGCCAGACCGGTAAGGTCAAGCAGTCTCGCACGGTCACCACGACCTCGTATAAGTGGGATGCGGCTACCAAGACGTGGGTGGCTGATACTGACAAGGCCCGGGTCGTGACTGAGTCTCAGGTTCGGGATATGACAGATAGCGAGTTGCAAGAATGCACCGTGAACCCCGGCCTCAAGGCTGAAGAAACCGAATGGACTGACTCGACAGACGCGGGTGCTAAGGACTGCCAGACTCGCAAGGTCACCCAGACCAGGACTGTGACAACCACGCCGTATAAGTGGGATAGTGTCTCGAAGAAGTGGGTGCTTGACACCGAGAACGTCACCTCTAAGACGGAGACCCAAACTCGGGATATGAACGAGGACGAGGTGAAGGTATGTATGGCTGGTACCGGTGTACCCACGTATCCGGATCCGACACCTGTCCCGCCGGGCGGGAAGATCATTATTGATCCGATCAACGGGCCCGATAACCCGGCCCAGTGTGAACCGACTGGCCCGGTAACCCGCGCTGACGGGGTAGTTGTGACGGTGGATAAGGATTGTAAGGTCACGATCACTATCCCTGAGGGCAAGAATCCTGGCGAGCTGACTCCGCCTGTTGAGGTGACACCTAAGTATCCGACACCCGATAAGCCGGTTGTTACTGTGCCGGTGAAGGTGGTTGATACCCCGGATTGGGATGATGGGTCTACGACCCCGGGCACCCCGGTAACTATCGAGAAACGCAAGGGCGAAGTGCCTGAGGGCACGACAACTCAGGTTACTGGTCCTGGTACTGCGGTGTTGAACCCTGACGGCTCGATTACTGTCACCCCGAATGAGGGAGCAACCCCTGGTGAGAAGATCACGGTCAAGGTGGTCGATAAGGTAGGCAACCCCCTCGACGAAGTAACTGTCACGATTACGGAGCCGAAACCAGCCCCGGATTGGGATGATGCGATCACGGGTCCGGGTAAGAAGGTTGACGTGCCTAACAAGGGCGGGGACGTGCCTCCTGGCACCACGGTTACCGTGAACGGCCCGGGCAGTGCGGTCTTGAACCCGGATGGCAGTATCACTGTTACCCCGAATGGGGATGCTAAGCCTGGTGAGAAGATCACCATCACGGTCAATGACGGTAAGGGTAAAGAATTGGATTCGTTTACCGTGAAGATCGGCAAACCCAAGGCCACTACCAAGAATCTGCCCGTGACTGGTGCGACTACCGCGGGCATGGCTGGCCTGGCGGTTGCGCTCATGCTGGCTGGTGGGCTGATCGCCTGGCAGCGTCGTCGTAACTAAACAAAATAAGAGCCATGTCGGCTAGCCCCTTTGAGTGTATGAGGGGGCTGGGGGTGGTAGGTGAATGTACGAAACTGGTTTACCTACCACCCCTACTTATTTCCATTGCGCTAGCCGTGCAGTTGTGGCGGTGCTAGCCGTGCAGTTTTGCTTGCGCTACCCGTGCAGTTTTCATTGCGGTGAGTGTGCAGTTTTGCTTGCGCTGGGTGGAGACGGCGTAGTTTCCCCATTTTGTAGTGAACGCGTGTAGGGCCTGTGGGCGTGTGGCTTTTGTGGTGTTAGAAGACGGGTGTTGTGGTGAGGCTTGAGTTATTAGAAACCCTCGTATTGTATTCGAGGCTGGGGACGATGGACGCGGTAGCACGTCAGTGCGGGTGTACCACAGCGGCTGTGGTCAAGCGTATCCAGTTGTTAGAAGAAGAAGTGGGTTATCGGCTCACTCAAAGGGCCGGGCGGGGTAGTGAGCTCACGCCCGCGGGCTGGCATCTGGTGGAGCGCTCGACTCAGATTCTTGGGTTGGTGGATAAAACCGTGAGTGAGATACGAGATAGTGTGGATGACCCACGCGGGCGGATTGTGATTGTGGGACGTGAGTCTAGTGCCCTGGAGAGTCTCGCGAGTGTGATGGGGCAAGTGAGGCAACGGTATCCGGGGATTAGTTTTGAGTTGCGGGCTTGTGGGCGTGAGCAAGCGGCCCGCATGCTTGCTGAAGGGAGTGCGTCTTTCGCGGTGTTGGATGCTTCCTGGGAGTGTGACGCGTGGGAGACACTGAGCTTGCCGGGTGAGGACCGGTGGGGACTGCTTACCCGGAGTGGTAGTGATCTGGCGGGGCGTGAGTCGGTGCGGCGTGCGGATATTACGAAGCGGGCGTTGTTGTTGCCGCATGAGGGGAGTCGGGAGTTGGGGTATTGGTTGGATAAGGAAAACCAGTTGGATGTGGTTGGCCGGTATGGGTCTGGGCGGGTGGCTTGCCGGCTGGTTGAGGCCGGGGTTGGTGAGGCTATCGTCCTGGAGAACGCCGTTGCGGGGAACACGCGCATGATCGGGGCCGCGAATTCTGGTGGTGGTTCTGGTTTGGTGTTTGTGCCTCTTGATTGGCTGGTTGGTTTGCGGTGTGTGTTGGCGTGGAGCAAGCAAGCACGCCTGGGGCGGGCTGGTGAGGTATTCGTGGAAACAGCCAGAGCCACCTTTTGCATGGTAGATTGACATTACTCATCAACCACGATGTTGAAGGAGTATCTGGGGCCGTTCGCTACGCGGGCGGCTCCTGCTGTATACGCTGAACGGGTGCAGAATCCACCACGGTTCCGCACCATCCAGCCCGGGCGAGGATATGCGTGGCGCATGAGCCTGATCCGTGCTTCTCCGCTTGCTTACGCTGACGGGTCGGAGAAGTTAGCGCTCCGTACTGAGCCTATCTGCGTGGCTGGGGGCGTAGTGGGATAGCGCCGTCGTCGTTCCAATAACGCGATTGCAACGACAACGTAACCGTGACACGGATCGAAGGAGCCTGGGCTGGCGTGATTCGAGATGGTAACCGGGAACTAGACGTTTTGGGGAGCGAGCGTTATTTTCAGTCCGAGGGCTTTCATGATTTTCGTGATAGCAGCAAAGGACGGATTGCCGTCTTTTGACAGTGATTTATAGAGCGATTCGCGGTTGAGTCCAGTATCTTTAGCGAGCTGGCTCATGCCGCGGGCCCGGGCAATATCACGCAAAACTACCTGCACGGTTTTTGTATCGCCGTCTTCGAGAGCAATAGCAAGGTAGTCGTTCATCGCTTCTTGACTATCAAGGTATTTGCTTGCGTCGAAAGTTGAAAAAGTTACCTTGGTCATCGCTGTTCCTCCCTGAGTTGTTTTGCCAGTTCTTGCGCTATGTGAATGTCCCTGCTTTGGCTGGACTTATCTCCGCCGGCTAACAAGAAAACCGTTACTGCACCTAGCTGCGTGTAGTACACCCGGTAGCCCGAACCGAAATGAAATCTCATCTCGCTGACTTTTCCGCCAACAGGTTTGATATCTCCTAACATCATTCCGTGAGCTTCGCATCTCGCTATTGCGTGCAAGATACGCCGCTGTGCGTGTTTGTCTTTCAGCTTGTCTAGCCACGCATCGAACAAGCTACTGGAAATCATCTCCATGACCTAATTGTAGTCTATAGGCTACATTGGTCAAGGGGGCGGCGGTGAGGTATTCGTGGCAAGTTCCGTGCCTCCGCTGTGAATAGGGTGGTTGAATACGTGGTTGACGCACGGAAAACAAACGCGGGAGAAGGCGCGGTCTGGTGACCGGCCCTCTCCCGCGTTGCGGTTAAGGCGCGCTATGCCGTGCGCTTGGCTCGGCTGCGCGTGACCACCGGGATGCCCACGAGGAGCAAGACCGCGGCAGCTGCCAGGCCAAAGGCGGCCGAGGCTCCGGTGCGCTGCAGCTGGGGCTGGGTGCGCTTCTTCGTCAGTTGCGGGCCCTCGGACGGATTCGTGCCGGGATTTTCAGTGGCGGGTGTGCCGGCCGGAGTGCCGGGTGCTTCAGGTGTTCCTGATGTACCGGGCGTTTCCGGGGTTTGGTTGCCCGGGGTGGTTGGAGTAGTGCTCGGCGTACTCGGCTGGTCGCCGGGTGTACTCGGAACAGTGGGGGACTCGCTCGGAATTCCCGGAGTGCTTGGGGTACCCGGGGTTGTGGGAGTATCGCCATCCGGAGTGCTCGGGGCGTGATCACCGGGAGTCTCCGAATTATCCGGGGCGCCCGGAGTAGTCGGCTGCGTACCCGGGGTGCCGGGAGTGCCACTATCGGGCGTTTCGGGAGTAGTGGGCTCAGTACCCGGGGCAGTTGGCTGCGTGCCAGGCGTACCCGGAGCAGTGGGTTTCGCGCCCGGGATGATCGGGGCGTCCTCACCGGAGGCATCGGGCGCGCCGGGCTTCTTGTCCTCCGGCGCGGGCTTCGCGCACACCTTCACGACGGCAGCCGCCTGGTCACAGCCGTCCTCGTTTACGCCGCTCAAATAGTACGTGACAGCCGGGTTATACCGCAGCGCGAAAACCTGGCTATAGAGGTTATGGACAGCCTGAGATTCCCCGGTATCCGTGCCGATGAGGTCAGCGCGGCCCGACTCCCCGGTCACAATGCACTGGGTCGAGCCGGTCAGACCCGCCGGCGTGTGATGCCCGGCGAGGAAATTATTCGTGGCTGCATCCGTGAGCGAATACTTGGGAAGCTCATCCATCTGGCCCCAGTCATAATCCGTGAGCGGCTGGCAGCCCTCATCCCACGACCCGGGCCCGCCGCCTTCCTGAGAGCACTTCCAGAGCTTATTGGTGGCGCGGATCGGCAGCACGGTCAGCTCGGACTGCACAGTCACATCGCCTTCCACCTTGATCGTGTACACCCCGGGCTCGTTCACGCCGAAGGTGTATTCGTCGTACAGCTCCATATTTTTCACCGGTCCGTTGTAGCCGAAGTACGACGGCGCATCCCCGGCCTTAGCGGTACCGGCCGGAATTCGCCAGACGCCCAATTCCGGATTGGTCACATCCGAGGAAACCAACCCGCCGTTGAGCGGCGATTCGAGCTCACCCTCGGAGTTGCGCTTGACCTCAATAACGGGGAGGGGCTGATCAACGGGTTTCACGGGTGTCGTCGTCGTAATACGAGGATCCGATTGTTCCGCAACCTCCCAAGCCTTGTCCGGCACGCTGGTGAGAGTGAGCTTCACGTTTTCCAGGACCGCGGGCACGAAAATGGAGGTGCCGCGCGCGGTCTGGATGCGGTCCGAGGAAACGACCAGGGGAGTGGTTTGCACCGTGTAGGTCACGTGGGCGACGTCGCCGATCTTCTCCACGCAGGTATCCTCGCCCTGGCAATTGACCGCGCCGCCCGTGAGCGAGCGGACGTTAAAAGTGAGCTGGGTGTTCGTAGCTCCGGCCGTGGCGGGCAGAAGTAATCCCACCCCGGCGAGCGCGGCCACCAGGGCGGCGCTCCCGAAGCTTGTCAGTGATTTCTTCATGTGTCATCCATTCGTTGTGATGCTGTTGGTCAAGGAGCGCGGCGGGGTCTGTTCCGTGGAGGTAGGAATAAGGGCGGTGCCAAGCCGCGGAAAGACGTACCGTAAGTGCTCAATTTATTAGGTATTATAACCAGATTGAGCTTGGGTTCTGGTAGGAAAAATGGCCGGGGTGGCGGGTTTTTGCGGGGTGAGAGTGCGGGTGTTTTGCCAGGTTATTGTGCCGTTTCTGGGGGAGTGGGCTGGGGTGGGTGGTGGTTGGAGGCGGCGCTTTTGCGGTGGGCTTTTATAGCATGAAGTTTATTGGGCTGGGGTGGTGTGAATTATTTTTACTAGAGGGTGTTTTGGTATTTTTCGGGACGGGGAATATAGGGCTTTTTCTGGGTCGGTTAGAGTTGGCTGGCGGCGGTTGGTGATGGCTTTGTGGTGGCTGGACGTGATGTGGTGCAGTGTTGAACAAGAATGCTAAGAGCTCGCTCGTAGCGGTCTGGGTATTGGCGATAGCGTGGTGCTTTGGGGTGTTCCCGCTGCTGAGGCTCACTGGCGAAAATGGCTGTTTGCTACCGAGAACATCACAATGCGCTTGGTCACTTGCTATGTGCGCGGGCCTCGGTGGAGGGTGTGGCAAAACACGGTAGCGCGGGACGAGCTTCGCATCGTACCGTTAGTGGTGGATGGTGCGTGGCATCGGTAGCCACGTCCAATCGATCATTCGGCTGAAACACGGTAGCCGCAGCGGCTCCTGAGTTGGAGGTTCCTCATGTCCTTTCCGGTAGGCGCTTTGGTTGCGGCCGCGCCCTCATTTCAGCGGGCGTTGCGGAAAATGAGTAAATATCCGCGCGAGCCGCGGGTCTTGTCACAAGCTAGAATTTGTTTTGCTATTGGGTGGCCGGGCACGGTTTTAATGGCTTTCACCGCAATCGTGTTGGCAACGGCTGACGAAGCAAGTAGACCCGATGACGCCACGCTTGGAATTATTTGTTGCTCGATCATGATGCTTGTATGTATGTGGTTCTTATGGATCGGATACAAGCGCCATTTTGGTGTGGATAATCAAAAATTCTGGTTTCGGTTTGTGCCCTTTTTCTACCGCGAAATCTGCTACGCGGATATAAGGCGAATTACTTTTAATGGCGTATGTTTTGGTGTCTTCGGTAAGCGAAAAAAGCCCATCGGATTAGCTATCAATGTTTTCGATCTCACTCTTGCCTACCTGCGGATCCTGGAGGAGATGCGGATCCGGCGCTTCACGGTTGGGAAAATCGAGCCCCATGATCCGCGGTGGCCGGAGGCGTGGCAGGATATGCGTAATCGGCTGGCGGCCGAGGCGTATCGGAACCACCAAAATTACTATGATTCCCATCCCGCCGAATTGCAGGAGCTCAACGCATTAGCGGTAGGGCGTTACCCCGTGGGCTCTTAACGTCCCTCGGAAAGCTCGATCAGTGCTTGGAACTCGGCGGGGCGGCTGTCGTAGTAGCCTCGGTGGTTGCGGTAGGTTTCCGCGGCTAGTTCATAACGTAGGTTTTGTGCTGCTTCGGGCCAACGCGGGTCGTGGGGTTCAACATTGTTGGCGGTGAAACGGCGGTGCTTGAGCTCCTCAAGAATCCGTAGGTAGGCAAGAGTGTAATCGAAAACATCTTTGGAGAGGGTGAGATGGGTGCTGTTCCCATAAACCTTCCAGCCGTCATTGCCGGCAGTGGTGATACTGGTGATCTGAGAGTATGGGATGTCGTGATGGAAAAACGGAGTCAGATGGGACCATACGCCTACCTGATTAACGCCGTATCGGCGAGCTAGACCTACCCATACCAGGAGCAAACCCAGAATAAGACTGGCGGAAAATCCCACGAGTTCCGGGATGAAGTCACCAAGGTTTGATCCTGATGACACGATGAGGGTGCCGAGAATACCAAGGATCCCGATTGCTAGGAAAACGCCGCCGATAGGCACTGCCCGCTTGGCTATCGAGAAAACTCGCTCTTGGCGCGGGTAATCGCTCATCTTCCTGATGCGGCGTTGCAGCGGGGATTGTGTAGCTCCCGTTGCGAAGCCGGCCGTGAAAGAGAAAGACGCGGACATCGGTATCCGTCCTTTTTGAGTACGTAAGTAATTAGCGGCCCTGGGCGAGAGCGGTGAGCTCGTGAAGCTCGGCCGGGTGGTTGTCGTAGTAGTTCTGGTGGTTGCGATAGGCTTCCGAGGCGAGTGCATTGCGTAGTTCCTGTGCGGCCTGTGGCCAGCGCGGGTCGCGCGGGGCGACGTCGCCCACCGTGAAACGGCGGTACTTCAGCTCTTCAAGGATTCGCAGGTAAGCGAGTGTGTAATCGAAGCGGTTGATTGCTACTCCGAGGAACTTGTTCTGCCTGTTGTAGAGGCGAAAACCCAGGTTGTCGAACGTGATTCGAGTGATGTCCGAAAAGTAGATTTCACGGTAAAACACCGGTGCAAAACGGGACCAGACTTTTTCATTGTCGACGCCGAACCTGCGCGCTAATCCCATCCAGAGGAACCAGAGGCACGGAATGATTGCGATGGAGCAGAAGATAATTCCTAGGGTGGCATCGTCGGGGCGGCTGGCCTCGTCACTGGTTGCTAGGGCGATGACCGTTAGTCCGAGGAGAAAGACTCCGATTCCACCGACCGGAAGGAAGATTTTCGCCTGTGAGAAGACTCGTGGCTCACGCGGGTACGTGCTCATCTTCCGGAGTCGTCGCTGAATTGTTGGTGCCGCAGCACCCGCGGTGAAACTAGCGAGAGGCCCGATGTAGCTGCTCAAAAGAAAACCTCCAGGATGGTATAGATGAGGGGAGTGAAGAAGTTATGAAAGTTGGAGTTTCGTGGGCGGGAACTCTCAAAGGTCCCGCCCACGAAAATTCAAGGAAACTGTGTCTGAGAGGCGTATCGTATCGTATCGTTACTTTAACGCCTTGACCGACTCGGCCAATGACTTGATGTGCCTGCGTGCGTGGGAAGCTGACTTAAATTCACCATCGCCGTCTACAAGATCCGCGCGAATAGCTTCGAGATTCTTGACTTCTTTTGGTGCGAATTCCGTCAAGAACTTACCACCCTTCTGAAGCACAAGATTCTGGGCGTTTGATAAACCTGACGAGGTGGGAATCTGGTTCACGCCTTTGATTCGTAAAGCTCCGCCCGTGAATTGTGCACCGGTAACCGTTACCATGCGTCCGGCGAGGTCTTCTTCGCTGAAGTTTGGATTGAAGTTTCCTGTTTCGACGTAATCCTTAAACAGCGAGTCTCCGACCCAATTTGTAGCTTCCTTAGAATAATCAGAAGTCACACTTTTAACGATATCAACGCCGATTCCCTGCGCTCTTGAGAGATCTGTGGAGATCTTGATAGGTACACGTGGCTTACCTTTGAACATATTCCCGATATTCTTAATTCGTTGCGGGATATGGCTAACCTGCCCTTTCACCCAGTTGACACCTTTAAGAAGTTTGGTCGTTACGTGTGATGCACCGGCACCAAGTCCGCCGCCAATGCCTCCACTAACCCCGCCGAGAACGGTCTGGTAAATGACTTCTCCCCAACTGAAATTGTCGTGATTGAAAAGATCCTGGCTAATCATTGAGGATCCTCCGCCGATAAGTGCTCCGGATCCGGCACCTATTGCAGCTCCATAGCCAACAACGGTAAGAAGTCCAGCTCCTGCGGGGGCACCAATGCCGGAACAGAGAAGAGCGATGCCGGCGCCTACCGCAACCACGCCAACAACTGTCTTCCAATGGACCTTTACCCAATTGACAGTTGCGTTGAACGCTCCCTTGAGCCAGTTCCCTGCGTTCTTAAGGAAGTTTCCGACTGGCTTGAGGATATTATCGCGGGTCCAATTCCACCCAGTACGAAGAGCCTTGCCAATACCATCAAACGCAGCATCAAGCCCTCTACCCAGCCTTGTAAAGAAACCATCGGTAGCAGGGGTCAGCCCGAGTGGGTCCATGAGTGCGAGTGGGTTATTCGCACCATAGTTATACGGATTAGTCTGGTACGACGTCCCCGCCGGTGCCGGGAGCGGGTCCGGGGACAAGAACGCCTGAGTGGCCGGGTCATACAGGCGCTCACCCATCCACTCCATACCACCAACACGCAAGGCCCCAGTCCCGAGCACGTCAACACCCTCAGGTAAATGCTCACTCAAACCCGCCACGACGCCCGGGCTAGCGAACGGGGCCATCGGGTCCGTGCCCCGCCCGGCCCTCCAGCTCGTATCAGACCGAGTTTCCATACCTTGCCCGCTGAGCATCACACCACCGGGAAGAGACATGAACGGGCTACCATTCATCGCCCCGACTGTGGGGATAGGGGAAGCATAATCCCACTCAAGGCGAGTCTCATCCCCGAAACTGACCGGGTTACCCAACCCGTCCAGGGTGATAGTCAGCTCGCGTTCACGGCCATCAACCACGTCAGTGATACCCGCCAGGCTCCCACTCGCATCCCAACGCAACCGCCGTGCGAGCTTCCCATCCACGGTCTGGCTAACCCGATACCCATCCGCGTCATAGCCGTAAACCGTCCGGCTCGTGCCTTGCGGGGAAGTGAGGTGCCGCTCAACGAGCTGGCTCGCCTGATCATAGGTGTATTCACTGACCGTATCACCGTCGGTGAAGCGGATAATACGAGCAGCCTCGTCATACTCCCACGTCTTCTTTACGCCACTGGTTGAGATAGCAGCAGTAAGCTGGCCATCCTCACCGTACTCATAAGCAACTTTCTCACTCCCGGTGGTTATCGAGATAACACGACCCCACGAATCATGCTCAACACGGGTAGTTTCCTCCACACCATCACGAGTATGCGTATGGCGGCAGACGAAACCATCCCTATAGGCCCACTGGTGGGTATCTTCACCGGCAACCATGTGGGTGACTCGGCCCATCGGATCGTAACCAAAACGGACCGTATCCAGGTCCGGATGCGTGATCGTGGCAAGATTACCAACCGCATCATACCCATAACGGTAGGTCGCCCCGCCTGCCGGGGTATAAGAAGTCCGCTCCCCGTCCTTCCCGTACGTCCAGGTAGAACACCGCGCCGCTCCTGCCACCATACTGTTGTGGGAAACCAGGCGGCCTAGGCGGTCATAAGTGAACACATGCCGGTTCTCCTCACCATCTGTAAGGGTAAGGGTCCGGTCCTCATAATCAAGTTCGGAACGGAAGGCTTCCCGGCCATTGATACGAGCCTGGCTTACCATGCCATCCTCATGCTCGAAACTCGTCACGGTCCCATCAGCACTTGTGCGAGAAACCGGGTTCCCCACCTCGTCATAAGACAGCGCCACGCTACGCCCGAGCGGGTCAGTGACCGAGAGGAGGTTATCCACACCGTCATACACGCGTTCCGTCACCCCGCCGGCCGGGTCAACCACCCGCACCAGGCGGTTACGCACATCGTATTCATAACGCGTGATACCGCCCAGGCCATTACGCACCGAGATAAGATTCCCCGCCGCGTCGTACCGGAAATAACGGACACCGGTGAGGATATCCCGCGAATAAGTTACCCGCCCACACGCGTCATACCGGAACTCGGAGGTACCCCGCCCGGCTACCCTAGCCCGCAGCAACCTCCCACACGAGTCATACTCGAAAGTCGAATGCTCCCCGGCAGTATTCACCGTGGCAACCACACGCCCGTCAGCATCGTATTCAAAACGCGTCACGCCTTCCGGGGTGGTGAGCTCGTCCAAACGCCCCGAAGGCCCGTACGTATACTCCGTAACCTTCCCTCCCGAGCTAGTCATCCGCACCACACGCCCGGCCGCGTCATAATCCAGGGTTGTCAGAGCGCCTTCAGCGTCCAACATTTCCGTGACATTACCCCGGATATCGTAGGTAACCACGGAAGCGTTCTTAGCGGTGTCATAACTAGCCACCGGACGCCCGAACTCATCAAACTGCACAACCGCACCATGACCGTGGCTATCAACCGAGGTAGCGGTACGCTCTTTGGAGTCTGTAACCGTCCGGGTAGTAACCCCAGCCGGGTCAATCACGGTGGAAAGATCCCCCACAGCGTCATACTCAAACTTCCACGCATGCCCCAGCGGGTCAGCAACCTCGCGCAGGCGCGAGAGAGCATCAAAAACAAAGGTGAACTCATCCCCATCGGGCATAGTGATGGAACGCAGATTACCCAAGTCATCCACATCATTAGCCAGGCTATGGCCCAGCGGGTTAATAATCTTTTCTACCCGGCCATCAATCTCGCTATACACCAACGTTATTTTCGCCCCGCCCGGGTCGGTCACCACAACCGGACGCCCATAAGCATCGTAATCAATCGTGGTGGTAGCCCCATCCGGATCAACACGGCGAGAAAGCGTACCGTCCGTGTTATAAACAAGCCGGGTAGCAAAACCAAGCGGCGTGACCATCTCAACCACACGGCCCGCGCTATCACGATCCAGGCGATACGTATTCCCCAACGCGTCAGCAAAGGAAATAACCTCACCGGCATCGTTATAGCCAATAGTCTGGAATACTCCTGTCGGGTCCGTGGCTCTCACCAAGAGCCCGCCCTCCCACTCCAGACTGGTCACCGCACCATTAGCATCAATGAAACGGCTCGGGTTACGGCTCTCGCCTTCATACTCATAGCGGGCCACCAGGCCGGTAGGCCCCACCGCCTCAACCAGGCGATCCAGACCGTCATAGGTGGCGGTTAGTTCCCCACCCGCGGGGGAAACCGTGCGAACCAAGTGCCCACGCTCATCATAAAAATGCGTGGTGACTTTATTATCCCGGTCCCGGAACCGCAACAAGTTCCCGTGCCGGTCATAAGACATGGTCTGGCGGTTACCATCGCAGTCCTGGGCTGCGATAGTACGACCCCGACTATCAGCCACCCACGTATTCGAACGCGAACCATCAGCATCACTGACCACCGTGACCCGGCCCGGTAGATAAGCAAAACGAGTATCCCGACCGTGCTCAGAGGTCTGCTTGACCACGCGAGCTGCGTCGTCGTAAACATTCACGCACTCAACCACGCCAGTTGCCGCAACCACGCGGGCAACCAGACCAGCATCGTCAATCTCGTAGCGCCGGGTACCATGCGGGCCCTTCGCGCCCACCAAATGCTCGCCCTCGTAAAGATATTCGAAACGGGTACCATCCCAGCCACGAGCCACAACCACCCGGCCATCCAGGTACTCCACCTCGATACGCCGGCCACGCTCACTGACCAGCGCGCTAATCAGACCATCACGATCCCGCTCGGCCCGCACCCCGAAACCTTCACGCCCACACACCTCAAGCCAGGCCCCGCCGCGGGTGAAGACCCAACGCTGGCCAGTATTATCCGAAATCTCCCAGCGCAGTGCTCCTTCGCTATCACCCGGCGCGGCGATTGCGCGAACCCAGAAGTTTTCTCCCTCAGCACGCACCACACCCGAACCGGGCCCGAACTTCTCGCCGTCCACCGGGAAGTAGATATGCTGACCATCCTCGCGCATCCACACCAGGTAATCGCCGCGCTCGACCACACACTGGTCAAGCACACTCGTCCACCCCGTACCGAAAACACCACGCACGGGAGCATCATCACTACCCACGCGCTGCATATGAGCCAGAATCGAGTTATACACCCGCGACAAGCCACCCACCTGGGAACCGTCAGGGAAACTAATATCCAACTCCGGCTCCAGGAAATTACCCGTCGCACTATTAACCGGATCAGACACCAAAGCAGAATGAACAACCTGACCAGTCAAAACCGGCCACGCCACCCCAATAGCCTTACGCCCCGCATCCACACCGGCGTTATCGAGCACCGCATCGATGTACGAATCCAGCAAAGTAAGTACCGGACCGCCTTCGCCGGCTTCCTTGAATGCCTGGCGCACCACGTCAATCCACTCGGCATCGTTATCGTTATTGCGCATGTAATCGTTGATGCCCCACGCGATGCTTTCCCCACCGGAAAGATTCCCGAATTTCCAGCCGCTCACAAAGGAACTGACGGCAGTCTGCAAGGCGCGCGGATGGCTCTCAAGAGTGTCATGCGCTGAACGGGCCGCTAGCACGTATTCGTACAGATTCGCGGGGTAGCAGGAGGAACGCCCGCCTGAGCCGCCCCCGCCGCTGCCCGGCATGGGGGTGTCGTGTTGGGGTAAGGAAGGCTGATCGATGGAACGCGCCGGCGGGGTACCCGGGTAACGCGCACTCGGAGGGATGAGGCGCGGTTCGCTGGCCAACCACAGCGGTATGAGCTCCGGGTCAATGGGCCGCCGGGCGCGCCAGCGGTTGTGGTCTGCTTCCCAGGCGTTGAAGATGTCGATCATCTTCTGTTCGGCCCGCGCGGCTTCTTCCAGTTCGGTAACGCCCGATTCCAGCGCCTGCAAAGACGCGACCAGCATCTCTTTATCCGCGCGCTGGATATCCATATTCTGCGCGTACAAATCCGCGAACCGCCCGGCGAAGTCAATTTGTGCGTAGGCGATGCCGCCGTTGAGAGTGGTCTGGGCGGTGTTCAGCGCCTCAATCGCGTTGTTGATAGCGCTCTTTAAATTGCTCGCGAGACCGGCTTCGAAACCGGTATATACGTTGGGTCTTGGCATGGGAACTACCTATCGTTATGAGTCGACATCCGGGCTGGGCAAGCTGTGTTTCGCGCGCTCAGTGTGAGCGCCTCGCGGGGCACGTGACGGTGTGCTGTGGTGGCGAGGCGAGACAGGGCGGGCGATGAAGAAGTCATGGAGGAGAAATGAAATATAAGGAAACGCAAGATCCGGGCGGTTCGCCGCGTGGGTGACACGCAAATGCGGTGAACCGCCCGGATTGCGCGTAAATCGGACTGGTGGTGGTGTGGTGCTTACTCGCCGCCGCCGGCGGTGAAGATATTGGTCGAGATCTGGTCGAGCTGGTTACGCAGATCCTCGAGTTCCTGCTTGGCCTTGTCCAGAGCCGACTTGGTCTGCGGCCACACATCACCACGGAACTGCTGAGCGAGCGGACCATCCCACACATTCGCATCCGAGAGGGTCTGCCCCTGGGTATCAAGCTGCGAAATCTGATCGGTCAGCCCACCGTTAATAATGGACTGCATCTGCTGAATGGCCTGCTTGGCTTCACTGGATGTAAGTACACGAGCCATGATTGGTCTCCTTATTGGGTAGAGAAGAGTTCTGACAGTGCCGACAGGGCGACATTGTCATGTCTAGCCATCGACGCCTTCGACGCTACTGACCCCGGGTAAATACTCCGTAACGTGAAATATTACAAATTGATAACAATTACGAGGGTGGTGGAGGGCTTGCGTTAACCTTGCGGTGGGCTTGACTGCGGCGCGGTGGAATATACGACGACGGCGCTTCTCCGGCCGCGCGGGACCGTGAAACGAAGGTAAATCCGCATAGTATGTGCCCCCAAGGTAAATAAAAACCAAATTCCCGGGAAACGGCTTTCTGGCGCGGTTTAAGCCAGGGAAATTATGTCATCACGTAGTGATAGGGTGTGGCCGTCATGCGCTCACCACAGTACGAAAGGCGCCCAATGTTTCCTGTCCGCAACTTTGTGAAGCGATGCCGGCCAGCGCTTCTGGCTCTGGCGGTTCCCGCTCTGGCCGTGGCCGGAGTGGCGGTGGCTGTCCCGGCTCAGGCCGACCCTGGAGTTGTCACGATCCAGGTGGGCGGTGACGGAGCCATTACGGCCATGGCCGGCGGTGATGGCCACCGTATTGATCCGGCAGCCGCCGGTGGGGAGCTCCCCATCCGGGTGGTGACCTCCTACACCTTTAACGGGGTCACCACTTCAGATGCCAGCAGTGTTGCCGGGGCTACCGGCCCGGTCCGCATCGATGTCACTGTGCAAAATATCACAGGTAAATTGGAGCGGGTGAACGCGGATATTGACGGGCGCGCTGTTAGTCACGAGGTCCTGGTGGCCACCCCGATGTCGGTTGCTGCCGGTGTGGAATTGCCCGGTATCGCTCCCGAAGCTGTTCGGACTCCCCAGGCCGGCGGTGAAGGCATAGCAACCAACGGCGTCGTCGCCGTTAATGACCGCGGTACCACCACGGTGCAGTGGGCTGGACTCACCGGAGTAGGGTCCACCACCTCGCTCCTGCATTTCACGCTGGTTGTTGAGGCACAGGATTTCGTCACGCCCGTTATCAATATTGCGACGCAGCCCGGCTTCGGTATCAACCCGGATTCGCGCAAGCAGCGTGAGGAAACACTGCTCGTTTCCCAAACGATCCGTACCCTGCAAGAATCCGCGGATATCCTCGCGGATTCCGGGACCGCCCTTGAGGATGCGCGTGCCATGCTCGCCAACGCCGGCGGATCCATTGGTTCGCGCACTATCCGGGATCTGGAAATGTCGCGCGGGCGCATCGAGAATTCGGCGCAGTCCGTCTCATCCACGCTGGAGAGCCTGGAATCGCGCCTCAACAGCCTCTTCGCCAGCACGGGCTCCACCATGTCCAGCTCGCTGGCGGAAACAACCGCCACTGTGCGCACCCTCTTGGGGAACCCGGATGCTCCCCGGCCGCGTATCGATATCAACCCCGATACTTGCGAAATCAACTTCGGCCTGGAAGAAGATCTGCCGGCTACGCCGAGCCCGGCGGCTCCCAGCCCGGCGGCTCCCAGCCCGGGGGAGGGGCCGAGCGCGCCGGCATCCCCGGCTCCCTCGCCTTCTGCTTCTGCGGGTACGGGTGCCGCACCTTCGCCGTGGCCCACCCTCCCGAACGGGGATCCCAGCCCCCGGCCAACGGCAAGCTCCATTCCCATGGCCACGCTGTCACCGGCACCCAAGCCCAGCGGCCCGGCGGCGGGCGATGACCTGCCCACCGTCACCAATCCGGAAGAAGTGATTCCGGCCGGCGGGGTGTACGGCGTTATTAACGGTCTCTCCGCCCGTTTGGAAGCGCTGAGCGCCACCACCACCCGCTGCCAGGAACATATTCTTTCCGATCTGGACAGCATCCTCGGGCCGCAAAATCCCTCCCCGGAAGACTGCGCGAATCCGGCCGTTGCCACCACCTTGACCTGCACGGTTCTCAGCGCCCACCACGATTTGAATGAGCTGAGCAACCAGGTGCGTTCCGAAGGTGAAGAGCTGGTCACGCAGCTGCGTGGCGGTTCCCAGCACAAGAACCTGGATACGGTTGAGCAATTGGATGGAGCGCTGCGCAGCGTGAATACCCTCGCGAAAGACCTCCAGATCTACCAGCACGAGGGCCGCTTGCCGCAGCCGGAACCCACGCCCGGGCTTTCTCCGAGCTTCCCGCCACGGCCGGGAACCGAGCCTTCCGGCTCGCCTGAACCAAGCGCGGGAACCGAACCTTCCGGTACGCCTGAACCGAGCGCGGCGCCTACTGCGGAGCCCAGCACGGGGCCCAGTACGGGTGCTCCCCACGAGATCCCGCCCGAAACGGTAGATTCCAGCGCGCCCATGACGCCCTATATTGACGAACTCAAGAAGCGTTTCGATGCCGCACTCAAGCTCGTGGATACCCTGGATAAGGAATTCGCGCGGGTGAATGCGGAAGCCGGGAAGGCTTTTGAACGTAACCAGGCTCAGGATAAGCGCCTCACCGAAATCACGGAATCCATGTGTATTGACGCGGGCCTGACCCGTGAGGTTGGCTCCGAGGAACCTATCGCCAATCCCAAGCTCGATAAAAAGGCAGTGCGGGAGGTTGTTCGCGATCTCACCGGCGCCGAATGCCCGCATACCGCGGGAATGATCGGTAACCGCGCGGGTAAATATCGCCAATCCGTGCGTTTCCTCGGGCAGGAAACCCGCGATCACATCACCTCGATTATGGAAGCAAGCCAATCGGTGAGCGGGGAGAATCAGCCGGAGGCCATTGCCGGGCTCGCGCAGCTACGCGAGAGCCTCACGCAATCCCAGCAGATCCTCACGGATCTGGATGCCGAACGCGCTCGCCTCGATGATCAGCGCAAGGATCGCACCGCACAACTCGCGCAGATGGTTGACGAACTGAATAAGAACATCGCCACCACCGTTGATATTTACGCGGATCTGGCCCCGCTCGCCCGTGACGTCGTGGGTGAATTGGATGCCTTTGCAGCCGAACTGGACGGTTTCGTTGGAAAATCGAAGACCCGCACCGATGAAACAGGCACTACCAATCGCGACCGGCTCTACACCGGGGTTTCCACCGCGCGGGACCGCACCGAACGTTCCTCCAGCGCGATTTTCGATAGCGTCTCCAATCAGCTGACGGTCTTCTCCGAAAACCTGCGCAACACCGGGTCCAGCGCGGTGCGGAGCACCACCGGTCTGATTACGGACGCGAATAACACCCTGGACGCGGAAACCAACCAGCTCATGGATGAGAACAGCGCAACCGTGAGCACAACCAGCCGCAACGCGATCACTAATTCGGATGCCGTGTCCGCGCTCATTATGCAGGACCTCGTCAACGTGCTCGCGGATATCGGGACCAATACCCCCGGTGGCGGCGGCCTGCTTGGAGCCATGAAAACCTCCGAAGGCCACCTTGGAATTGCCGATGCCAAGCTCAGCGATTCCACCGCGACCACCACAACCATTCAATCCGGGTACCGTTCGGCACTCGGGGCAGATGCCTTCGGGGCCGCGCGCCTGCGCGCCTCCCTGGCCCGCCTCGAACAGCTACCTACGCTCCCGGCATCCGGCAACGCGGAAATCGGAATGTACTCCTTCCACGTCATTCCTGCTGAGGAGGAAAAGTGAGCGAATCCGCTAAGCACACCGAGGCCGAAACTCAATCCTCCGGGGCCTACCCGGCGAGCGGCGAGCCCGCTCGCGATAAGCGACGTACCGCACTCGGTATTCTGGCCGCTCTTCTGCTGATCGCCCTCCTCGCGGCCGTGATCTGGTTCTTCCGGTACCAATCAGAAAAGGCGCGGACGGCCAGCGAACCCGATTTTGAGGCTTTCCCGCCGGCCTCCGTGGAGCTCGCCGTGGAGAATGCGCCCGAGGGCCTCAAGCTCGGCGTCGTCGTATCTTATACGGAAGATCTCACCCAGGGCCCGGGCTGGGACCTCAGCGGTGAAGGCGTGCGAGTAGCGCAATGGCGCCTCGCGCAGGGCGGCACCCCGGTGGAGCTTGTGACGGTCTCCGATCAGGGTAGTGACGACGGCGCCCGCGCCGCCATCGCCGAATTATCCGATAACGATGTTTCCGGAGTCATTGCCCTCACTACCGGTAGCCACACCCTGGCGCTCGCGAACGCGGCCGCCGATGCCGGGCTCCCCATTATCTTCCCCTACCAGCTCCAGCCCTCCGCCAATGTTCCCGAGGGCGCGCACTACCAGCTTCCCACCGCGGGTGGCTGGATCACCGGGCTGACCAACCAGCTCGGTGACCTCCAGTGTTCCACCGTGGTTTCGGTGGGCGGGGAGCTCGCCAACGGGGTGCGGGGCGTGCGCGGGGTCGATGCCCATATCGGCCTGGCCGAACCCGCCACCGTGAGCGCCCAGGTGCTGGAAGCCACCCTGGGGCGACCCAATCCCTGCGTGGTGATTGACGCTCCGGCATCCATGATCGCCCAGCAGGTCACCGGCTTGCGCGGGGCGCGATACGACGGCCCGATCCTCGTGGGGCCGGAAGCTTTCAACGGCGTACTCAGCACGGCCCTCACCGATGCACGCACCCCGATTGCCGGTATCTACAGTTACGGATTCCCCACCCCGGGCGGGGTATCCCTCACCTCACCGGATGCCAGCGGGCTGCCGGCCGGCGGTTTCCTCCAGGCCGTGGAAGTGATGCGCACCAACGGCGCGCTTCCCTCCCTGCGCGATGACACCGAGTTCAGCGAGCGCTGGCAGTACGCGGACGGCCTCAGTCACGATGCGGTGCTCAGCTTCGTGGCCGCCGCCGCGGTAGCCGACTCCACCGACCCGGCCAAGATCATGCAGGCCCTCACCACCCCCGAAGCGCGTGAAGCTGCGGTATCGGGAGCCGAACGGGTGGCGCGCTGCGGCGCGGGAAGCACGGGTAGCACGGGTGGCGGTGCAGCTAGCGGGAGCAGCGGTGGCAGCGGCGCAGGTAGCGCGGGCGACGGTCCGTGCCCGGTGCAAGCAGCCATCGTAGACGGGCGCATCGAATGGATTTCCTCTGAGGGTGCCCACTAAGGAACACCCCGAAAAAGCGGAGTGGGCCGCCCGCATCACCCCAGGTGCGGCCCCTGAAGGTAAAGGCACAGCGGAAAACGATATGCGTATTGTCATTAGGAGCGATCACTCGGATCGGTTGTTTTCTCTGACAAACGTGACAGAAGAGACGCGCGTCGGGGATATCCTCGACGGCGCCCACCTCGACCGGCGCGAATGGGCCACCATGTGGGTGGACGGCGTGGCGGTCACCCCCTCAACCACCCTGGCTCGCGCCGGAGTGCACGAGGGAAGCGTCATTTCCGCCGTCGAACCGGAACAGCCCGCCGAAGAATGGGGCTTCATCATCACGGCGGGACCGGATACCGGGCGCTATATCTCCCTTCCCGCGGGTCGTCCCCTGCGCATCGGCCGCAGTCCGCAAGCCGATATCCACCTGGATTCCCCCACGGTTTCGTGGTCGCACTGCCTGGTGGAAGTACGCGAGGACGGCCTGTGGGTCAGTGACGATAACTCCTCGAACGGCACCATTCTGGACGGCGCGGCCCTAAAAGGGGAGGAAGGCGCCACCGAAGTACACCCCGGGGACGTGATCGGCATCGGGGCCTTCTACCTCGAAGCAGTCCGGCGTGATGAGGAGACTTCTCAACAGAACGACGACGCCGCTCACGGCGTGCTCACCGCCGTGTCCACGGTCGCTTTTAACCGGCCCCCGCGCCGAGCCCTGCCCGCCCACCCCAAACAACTCGAAGCTCCGGAAAAGAAAATGCCGGAAAAACCCGGCCGGCTCTCCTGGGCCGCGATCTTGGCTCCGATTTTCATGGCCGTGGTGCTCGTGGCGGTGCTCGGTTCCTTCCGCTTCGCCCTCATCGCGCTTTTCTCCCCGGTGATCGCCATCGGTTCTTTTATTGAACAGAAGCGCCGCTCCAAGAAAAGCAAAATCGAAGAAGAAGAAAAGTTCGTGGCCGCGCTCCAGGATTTCACCGTGGATATCGGCAAAGCCGCACTGGTGGAACGCTCCCGGATGCGCGCCCAAACTCCCTACCAGCACGAGCTGGCCGAACAAGCTCGGCGCGGCGGGCCACGCCTGTGGCAGGTGCGCTCCGATCACTTCGATTTCGGCAGCGCCCAGATTGGTACCGGGCCGGTTCCCTTCGAGGTTCCGCTCGAAAATGCCAGTACCAAACCGGAACCGCGGGTACGCGAGATCCTCGACCTGGCCCGCATCCCGGCCGCCCCGGTTCGGGTGGATTTCACCAAGGGCCCGGTAGGTATCTGGGGTGAGCGTGACGAGGCCCTGGCCTTGGCGCGTTCCCTGGTGACCCAGCTGGCCACCCTCTCCGGCCCGGCCGATATGACGATCGCGGTTGCTACCGACCGGGCCCGCTCCGAACACTGGCGCTGGTGCGCCTGGCTGCCCCATACCCGCGTGGGCGGAGCTAACCCGAATAATCGCTATCTTGCCTTTGAGCGCACTCCGGCCCAAACCATGCTGCGCGGCCTACGCGATGGCCTCAACGGCTTGCCTTCCGCATCCCTTTTCCTCGTTATTGATGATGTGGCACTCCTGGAAGGTCGGGATTGCCCGGCCCGTGACCTCCTCGCTTACCGCGGGGAGGATGTGACCGGCTCCCAGAAAGCTAAAGAAGTCAGCGGTATCGTGCTGGCCACCCGCCCCGAACAGCTCCCTGCTTCCTGCCATAGTGTTATCAAGGCGAAACCCGGGGCGGAGCTGACCTTGAGTATCCCCTCCGAAGATGTCACCATCGAACATATTGCCGGGGCGGTATCTACCGAGCCGCGCCTAGAAGAGTGGGCGCGGTCCCTCTCCCTTTTCGATGATCCGGAAGTGCGCGATGCCGGCGCGGCCCTGCCGCCCCTTGTACATCTTCTCGGTCTGCTCGGGCTTTCCCGCGATATAACCAGCGCGGATATCACCCAGCTGTGGCAGAACAATAAGGGATTCCGCTTCCCGCTGGGCGTATCCGAAGATGGTACATACTGGCTGGATATGGTTCGCGATGGCCCGCACGGCCTCGTGGGTGGTACCACCGGTTCGGGTAAATCGGAGATGCTGCGCACCATGGTGGCCGGGCTCGCTGCCAGGGTAGATCCTCAGCACCTGACCTTCATCCTGGTTGATTTCAAGGGTGGGGCGGCCTTCGCCACCCTCGACCAGCTTCCGCATACCATCGGCACTCTCTCGAATCTGGAGCCCTCCCTGGCCTACCGTGCCTTGCGTGCCCTGGAAGCTGAGATGCTCTACCGCCAGCAATGCTTCGCGGCTGCCGGGGAAGGCGTGGACAACCTCGATAACTACTTGGCGACGAACCCTAGTGAGCCCATGCCGCGCATTCTCGTCGTCGTCGACGAATTCGCTCAGCTCGCGAAAGAGTACCCGGATGTACTCTCCTCCCTGGTCTCTATCGGCGCGGTGGGGCGTACCCTCGGTGTGCATATGGTGCTCGCTACTCAGCGCCCGGCCGGCGTTGTCAATGATGACATCCTCGCGAATACCAATATGCGGGTGGCCTTGCGGGTGCAATCACGCGATGATTCCTCGAATGTTATCGGGGTGCCGCACGCCTCCAGCATCGGCCGCGAACAGCGCGGGCGCGCCTATATCAAACTCGGTGAAGAAGATATTCACCCCATCCAAACCGCGCTCGTGACAGGTATAAGCGACGCGGCCCAATCCACCGACCTTCACGTGGATGAAATCGAGCTGGGCGGTCCGCTCCCTGATCACACCGTGGCGCGCGCCGGGGACGAAGAATCCGACGTCGATCTCCTTATCCGAGCCATCCAAGAAGCCCACCGCGCCGCGGGCTTCGGCACCCCGCGCCCCGTCTGGCCCGAACCGCTGGGCGAGCGGGTGGATCTACTCCTCGATACCGATACTCCGCGTGAAGGCGTAGCTAATATTCGCGTGAGCGCGGGCGGGGATACCGTTGCCGTGGCCCTCGCCGATGATCCCAGCCACCAGCGCCAAATCCCGGCCGGCTGGCGGCCCGCGGAAGGCAATCTTATGCTCGCCGGCATTCCCGGTTCGGGAACAACGACGACGCTGCAATCCCTCGCCCTCGTCATCGCCGCAACATCCGACCCGGCCACCACGGATTTCCTGTACCTTGACCTGGGTGGGCGCGGCCTGGAACCCCTCCACGAACTGCCCCATTCCATTGGTTACGCCGGGCCGGGCAAAGCCAATCGTGAACTCCAGCAGCGCCTGCTGCGCTACCTGCGCAGCGAATACGATAAACGCACCACGGACCCGGGCGAATACTCCGATATCTACGTTTTTATCGATTCATTCGCCACCCTGCGTGAAGAATACGATGATGCGGAAGGCATGGAACTCCTCGAAGGGCTCTACCAGGTATGGGGCAAGGGGCCGGGCGTGGGCATCCACATGGTGGGCGCTACCTCGCGCCTCAAGGCCATTCCCGCGGCGGTGGATGAAGTCACCACCCAGAAATGGCTCTATCGCCTGGCCGATTCTTATGACTACTCTCTGGTGGGGGTCTCACGCGATAATATTCCCGCCCAGGTTCCCGGCCGCTACGTGGATGCGATCACGAAACTCCACGGGCATGTGGCCACCATTCCCGCCCCGCTAGAGCAGGCTATTGCCACGGTGGCGGCGCGCTGGCAGCCGGTGGAGAAAGCCACCGTGGTGGCGCGCCTGAGCGACGACCTGCGGGTATCCGATCTGAGTACCACCGCGCAGCTAACGGGGGAGCCCTGGATTATCCCGGTCGGAGTGGAAGAAGCCACCCTGCGCGATTACTGCCTGGAAGCCTACGCCGGGGAGCATATGCTCATTTCCGGACCGGCGCGCAGCGGGAAAAGCTCGGTACTCTTGGGCATCGCCACAAAACTGGCCGGCGATGCGCGGGCCGCCGGCAGCCCCCTGCGCATTATCGGCCTGGCCTCGCGCCGCTCCCCGCTGCACGGTAGCGACGTCCTCGACAACGTTTATGACCACGAGGATGTCCCCTCCGCGGTGGCGGAAGCCGGTCTGGGTACCACGCCCACTATTCTTTTGATCGACGACGCACACCAGGTCACGGAAGGGGAAGAAGCCCTCAAGGATCTCCTCGCCACCAGCAACCAGCAGCTCC
Source organism: Actinotignum timonense (assembly GCF_900155575.1). Classification (GTDB taxonomy): domain Bacteria; phylum Actinomycetota; class Actinomycetes; order Actinomycetales; family Actinomycetaceae; genus Actinotignum; species Actinotignum timonense. The sequence goes on from NZ_LT706966.1 coordinate 1,029,188, forward strand.
TTATTATCGCAGCCGGCCGCAACGATGACCTGCGTTCCGCCTACGGCAAGTGGACGGCGACGCTACGCAAATCACGATTGGGCATTCTGCTCCACCCGAACCGCGATTACGATGGCGACCTCCTAGGCGTGCGCCTCCCGCGGCGCTCCCCGGTCAAAATGACCGCCGGGCGCGGCTACGCCTGCGAAGGCGGCACCGCCACCCTCATCCAAGCCGTGACCGTGCGGGATGACGCATGAGTACCGCATTCGATTTTGGAGCTTCCTACCGCGCCCTCGCCCCCATCGGCCGCGGCGCCTCCGGCGTGGTTTACGAGGGGGAACGCAAGGATGATGGCACCCGCGTTGCCATTAAATTCCTGCGCGACGAATACGTGGGTGACCCGGAAATTCTGCGGCGTTTCATTACCGAACGCTCCGTCCTCACCCAGCTCAGCCACCCCCATATCGTCGGGGTGCATGATCTGGTAGCCGACGGCGGCAAACTCGGCATCGTCATGGAGTATGCGCCCGGCCCTAACCTGCGCGAATACCTCGCTGAGCACGGCCCCTTAGCCCCCGCGGATGCCTTGGATATCACCCGTCAGGTGGTTGAAGCACTCCAGAGCGCACACGCGGGCGATGTCGTCCATCGCGATATCAAACCGGACAATATTATTTTGACCGGGCTGGCTCCGGACGCGGCGGTCGCGCCAGATACGCCAGCCACGGCCGGCAAAGATAAGGCCCTTCCGGGGCGGAAAAAACTACGCGGGCGCACCGAAGCGGAGGACCGTTTCAACGTCAAAGTAACAGACTTTGGTATTGCCGCGATTATCGGGACCGGCTCAAAAACCACGAGCATCGTGGGAACCCCGGATTATATGGCTCCGGAACTCATCGCGCAGGCGCGCGCCACCCCGAGCGTGGATATGTACGCGGTGGGCATTATGCTCTACGAAATGCTCACCGGGCGCACCCCCTTCGGCGGGGAGGGCCTCAATCCTTTCACTATTGCGCATCGCCACCTCACGGAGAAAATTGCTCCGCTGGCCGGCCTGGAAGAAAATACCGCGGCTCTGCTCGATGAGCTGGTGGGGAAGAACCCGGATACCCGGCCGGATGCCGCGCAGGTGCTTGACAGGTTACCGGCCTGCGTGGAAGCAAGCGCCGGCCAGGACCCCCTGGAGCTCAACCCCTCCGCCCCGGTCTTTTACCCGGCCACCATGCTGGACGGTGCTTTCAACGCCGCCGCACTCGCCCGCGAAGCGCTGGGCGCGGCTAAGGATACTGAGAAAGAGGCGCCCGCCCGCCCCGCCGTCGTCCTTTCCCGCGAGAGTTTAGGGGAGCTTGACGCTGCGCCGTCGGCCACCATTATTAGTTCCGGCGCGGCACTGGACCTTAACTATGTACCCGCGCCCGTGATTGAACGCGAGCCGAGCTTCTGGGAAAAAACCGGGAGTTTTATACGCGAGCACTGGATTCTCGTGACGCTGGGTGTCGTGACGCTCCTCGCGGCGATTGCCGGGGTGGTGTGGATGCTGTGGCCGCAGGCGGAAAGTTCCGATACCGCTCCCACCGAACCGATCCAGGCGCGGCTGGAGGATCACCCGCTTCCCTCCGGTCTGTCGATTGTGCGCGAGGCGAAGTGGAATCCGCAACGCCAGGTCATCGACTACACCGTCACGTACAAAACCGCAAAAAGCCCGATTTCGGGTAACGTGCTGGAGGTGATTCCCGCCCCGCAACCTAAGGATGAAGGTGGGGATACCGCGAAAAAGCAGTCTGAGCAGCAGAACACGAAGGGAACGAGCGGAGCAGCGGCGCCGCAATGCGCCGACGTGGTGTGGGATCGCGCCGGCAAACCGCATTCTAATGCCACAACCTCGCTCACGGCCCGCTGTGCCTGGACCCTGGAGGCTCCCACCGTGACGGTTGGACAACCGGTGACCATTACCGCCACGGTGAGCTCGGATTACGTTCCTGAAGACGAACAGGAACTTTCGCGGTGGCTCACCGAGGTTAGTGAGGCAACCGCGAAGGCGGCCGGGGATGAAACGGCTACCTCCACCGCCTATCCGCTCCAGCGCCTGCGCTCCGTCAAGGTCACGGTGCCCCCGCGGATCCAGCAGGGGCAGCCGATTCCCATCAGCATTATCGGGGTGTGGCCCAATGGTGAGAATGTGACGACGCCGCTCTACACCAGCCCCGCCAGCGGTGCGCCGACGAGTATTCTCTCCGATCTGACCGGCGGGGACACCGCGAATCTGCGCTTCACCGACCGCTGTTCCGGGGCGGTGACCATCAGCTCGGACGGTCACGCGGTTTCCGCGCTCTATCCGGCCCAATGCGAGATCGGCGCCGTTGTCGGTAATTTCGACGCCGCTCCCGGCACCATTGCCATTACCGGCTCGGGGTCGTAGCGGAGCCCGAAGCCCGGCTTTAGCCCCGGAACCGGCGCCAGGCCGCGAGCGCTACTCCGGCCCCGCCCAGCAGCGCTGCGAGTGCCAGGCCGGTAGCAGAGTTCGCGCCGGTGCGCTGTAGCGGCCTTGGGTGCGGCGTGCTCACCGAAGGCGGTGTGCTGGGAACATTCGGAGTGCTCGGAACTGTAGGAGTGCTCATAGTAGCCGGCACGGTAGGTGTAGGTTCCGGCGTCGCAGGCATGGACGGCGTCGGGCTGGGCACGCTCCGGTCACCGGGTTCCGGCACCGGCGTAGTGGACGGCTCCGGCGATTCGGAGGGTTCCGGCGACGTGGACGGTTCGGGTTCCGGCGATTCAGAAGGCTCCGGTTCCGGCGTAGGTTCCGGCGACGGCTCCGGCTGCTCGCACAGCGTGATGACCGCGGCGGCTTGATCGCAGCCGTCCTCGCCAACCCCGCTGATGGTGTAGGTAACCGCGGGATTGGCGTGGAGCGCGTAGAGGTAGGTATACCAATCGCCCGCACCCAGGGAGCCCTCAATATCTTTCCCGATAAGATCGTTGCGTCCGGTTTCCCGCGTCACCACGCACTGCGGCGAGCCGGTCAAACCGGCATCCGTGACCCGCTCGCGTGCAGCCGCATTCACCGCCGGATCGCTGAGTGAATACGCGGGTAGATCGCCCATGCGGCCCCACTCAAATTCCTGCAGGCTCTGGCAGCCCGCCATATACGAACCGGGCCCGCCGCCTTCCTGCGAGCATTTCCACAGCTTATTTATGGCGCGGATCGGCAGCACGGTCACCTCCGATTGCACCGCCACATCGCCTTCCACGCGGAGCGTGTAGACGCCCGGGCCGCCTATTCCGAAAGAGTATTCGTCATAGAGGTCCATATTCGCTACCTCGCCGCCGTAGGCGAGGTACGACGGCGGATCTGTGGCAACAGCCAAGTTGGCTTTTATACGCTGCACGCCCAGATTAGGATCCTCGAAATCCGGCGTGACGTGTGAGTACCAGGGGAAATCCTCGGGAGCCATATCGGGATAGAGCTCGGGATCGAAAACCGCATCCCCGTTGCTGTCGCGGCCCACATCCCAGATACGGAGCTCCTGATTGACGGGCTTGGTGGGAACCGTCCAGCGGCTCTCCCAATCGAAATCAGGCTGCGCCTGGAGAGCCTCAAGAGCGGGGTAGTCCGGAACGCTGGTGAGCGTCATTTTTACGTTCTCCAGCACGGTCGGAACGAAAACCGCCGCGCCCTGCGCAGTTTGGATATGGTCCGAGGATTCCACCAGGCGAGCTACCTGAACCGTGTAACTCACATGGGCGACGTCGCCCACCTTCTCCACGCAGGTATCTCCGCCGCGGCAGTTCACTCCGCCTCCTGTTACGGTCATGACATTGCGCATGAGCGTCCGGTCAGGATCGGGACCGCCGGCTGTGGCGGTGACGGGAAGGAAAATGCCGGCGCCGGCCAGCGCGGCGGCAAGGGCGAGCCGCCCGAAGGTGTGTGCGTGAATGGCCATGGGTACCCCCGTGGAAAATAATTCCCTATCCAGCTTCAGCTGTGAAACTAAATTGAGAAACTGCGTGATATGCGGGCAGGAATCCCGCACCACATCCCATGTTACGCCGTAGTAAATGAATGTGCACGGATATTTAGGGTAACCGCCAATCCACCGGGCTGGCTCCCTGCTCGGCCAGTAGCGCATTGGCGCGCGAAAAAGGCTTGGAGCCAAAGAAACCGCGCGAAGCGGAAAGTGGCGACGGGTGCGGGCTGGCAATCACCGGGGTATTTCCCAGCAGCGGGCGCAGCTCCTGAGCATTACGGCCCCACAAAATCGCCACCAGCGGTTTCCCGCGCGCCGCGAGGGTGCGAATCGCATGATCGGTAACTTTTTCCCAGCCGCGCCCCCGGTGTGAATTAGCGTTATTCGGGGTCACGGTCAGCACCCTGTTGAGCAGCATCACGCCCTGTTCGCACCACGGCGTGAGGTCACCGCTGCTGGGGAGTGGGGCGCCAACGTCGTCGTGTAATTCCCGAAAGATATTGACGAGCGAGCGTGGCGGAGCCACATTCGGCGCCACGCTAAAGGAGAGCCCCACCGCATTTCCGGGGGTGGGGTAGGGGTCCTGGCCCACAATGAGCACCTTGACGGAATCCAGGGGATAGGTAAAAGCGCGCAGCACATTTTTGCCCGCGGGAAGATAGCCGCGCCCGGCCGCGTTCTCTTCGCGTAAGAACGTGCCCATCTCATGAATGATAGGTTCAACAGGGGCAAGAGCCCGCGCCCAATCGGGGCTGATGATCTCGGAAAGAGGCTGCATAGTGTCAGAGTACCGGAGTGAGGAACCTCCTTTTGCGAGCACGCCTTCGAGTGAGGGTAGTGGGGAAGCTTCGTGGGAGGATTTCTTGCGTAGTGCGGGCCCTGCCTTGCACGACGACGAGCTGCGCGTCCTCACCACGGAGATGCGGTGGCGGGCCGTGTACCGCACGAAAACCGAGGCAATCCGGGCGCTCGGCATGACTCCCACCCGCTACTACCTCATTCTTTCCGGCATTCTCAATAACCCGCGCGCCGAAGTGGAGTACCCGGATGTGGTGCGAGCCATCACCCGGCTGCGGGACCTGCGCGATAAGGAACGCGGCGGGCGCGGCAGAAAACAGCTAGGCTAACGGTGTGGCAGGAAAGTACCCAGTAGACGAATTTGATATCGCGGCGCGCCAGCGCACAACCCGCGGCGCTCACCGCAAGCGCGAATCCTCGGCAAAGTGGTGGATCGCGCTCATCGCTATCCTCATTCTCGCCCCGGCTCTCGGGTACGGCATTGTCAAAATGAACCAGATTTCAGTAGCGCCACCCTCCCACAAGCCGAGCGTGAGCGCACCGGCCCAGCCTTCGGCTACGGCGCCCGAAGCCGGAACCGAAGGCGCGGGCACAGAAGGCAGCCCGGCCCCCGCTTCGGAGGCGCCGGCGCCCGCGGAAGAAGCCTCACCTTCGGCTTCCCCCACCCCGTCCGCTGAAGTGGATCACAGCCGTTCCACCCTCATCCTCAACGCCTCCGGGATTTCCGGATATGCCGCCGCCCATCAGCGCCAACTCACCGAAGCTGGCTTCACTACCACCTCCATCGGCAACTACCAGCACGCGGCACCGGCTCACTCCCAGATTTTCTATCCGGAGGCCGCTGATCTGCCCACCGTGGAAGCCATCGGTGCCGAATTGGGAATCACCGATTTCGTTGAAAACGCCAGCGCGAGCGGGGATAGCATCGTCGTCGTGCTGGCGGGGGATACCCGCGACTAAAGAACCCCGCGTGAAGATTCCCGGCTTCGCCAGCCGCTAAAACTTGAG
>NZ_LT706966.1:1035061-1044270 GCF_900155575.1 Actinotignum timonense
CGCCAGCGCGAGCGGGGATAGCATCGTCGTCGTGCTGGCGGGGGATCCCCGCGACTAAAGAACCCCGCGTGAAGATTCCCGGCTTCGCCAGCCGCTAAAACTTGAGTGCTTCCCGCTCAAGTTTTCGGGGCGGTTATCCGGGGCCGGGCGCGCGCAATTGCGGGCATATCGCGCTTTTCTGGCGGATGGCTGCTGCGTCGTCGTACCTGAACCACAGCTTGCACTCACGCCGTGAGAGTGCCAGAATCTCTGTTAGCACTCCGAGTATGTGAGTGATAAGTCCAACTGGTTGGTGAGGCTGACCGTGAGCGAAGAAAGGCTTCGCGCGGGAGGTCGTCCGTCGCGGGCACCGGCCACAGTGATTCTGGAGGAATATCGCATGGCAAAGACCATTGCTTTTGATGAGGAAGCACGCCGCTCCATGGAGCGCGGCCTCAATCTCCTCGCGGACACCGTCAAGGTGACGCTGGGACCCAAGGGCCGTAACGTCGTTCTTGATAAGAAGTGGGGCGCCCCCACCATCACGAATGACGGTGTGTCCATCGCCAAGGAAATTGAGCTGGAAGATCCCTACGAGCGCATCGGTGCTGAGCTCGTCAAGGAAGTCGCCAAGAAGACGGACGACATCGCCGGTGACGGCACCACCACCGCGACGGTTCTCGCCCAGGCCCTCGTGCAGGAAGGCCTGCGCAATGTGGCCGCCGGCGCCAACCCCATCGCGCTGAAGAAGGGCATCGATACCGCGGTCAAGGCCGTGACCGAACGCCTCCTCGCGGACGCGAAGGAAGTCGATACCCGCGAAGAAATCGCCTCCACCGCCGCCATTTCGGCCGGTGACCAGGAAATTGGTGAGGTCATTGCCGAAGCTATGGACAAGGCCGGCAAGGAAGGCGTCATCACCGTGGAAGAGTCCTCCGGCCTGGAGCTGGAGCTCGAGCTCACCGAAGGCATGTCCTTCGACAAGGGCTACCTCTCCCCCTACTTCGTGACCGACGCCGAGCGCCAGGAAGCCGTTCTGGAAGATCCCTTCATCCTCTTCGTGGATTCGAAGATCTCCAACCAGAAGGAACTCCTCCCGGTTCTCGAAAAGGTCATGCAGGCCGATCGCCCGCTCCTCATCATCGCCGAGGATGTGGAATCCGAAGCGCTGGCCACCCTCGTGGTCAACAAGATCCGCGGTACCTTCCGCTCCGTGGCCGTCAAGGCCCCGGGCTTCGGTGATCGCCGCAAGGAAATGCTCCAGGATATGGCCATCCTCACCGGCGGCCAGGTGATCTCTGAATCCGTTGGTCTCAAGCTGGAGAACACCGACCTCACGCTCCTCGGCCGCGCCCGCAAGGTGGTTGTCACCAAGGAAAACACCACTATCGTGGACGGCGCTGGCGACCAGGAGCAGATCGACGGGCGCGTTTCCCAGATCCGCACCCAGATCGAAAACTCCACCTCCGAATACGACACCGAGAAGCTCCAGGAGCGCCTGGCCAAGCTCGCCGGTGGCGTGGCGATTATCAAGGCCGGTGCGGCTACCGAGGTTGAACTCAAGGAACGCAAGCACCGCATCGAGGACGCCGTGCGCAACGCCAAGGCGGCCGTGGAAGAAGGCACTGTCGCCGGTGGCGGCGTGGCCCTTATCCAGGCCGGTAAGGAAGCTTTCGCTGACCTCAAGCTCGAGGGCGACGAAGCGACCGGCGCGGCCATCGTGCGTTACGCTATCGAAGCTCCGCTCAAGCAGATCGCCAGCAATGCCGGCCTCGAGGGCGGCGTGGTGGCCGAGAAGGTCCGCAACCTCCCCAAGGGCGAGGGCCTCAACGCGGCTACCGGCGAATACGTCAACCTCATGGAGGCGGGCGTTATGGATCCGGTCAAGGTGACCCGCTCGGCGCTGCAGAACGCGGCCTCCATTGCCGGTCTGTTCCTCACCACCGAAGCTGTGGTGGCGGACAAGCCCGAACCGCCGGCTCCGGCCGCGCAGGGTGACGGCGGCATGGGCGGCATGTACTAAACCGCTAGGTTCAGCTGCAGCTGACGCCAAGAAGTAATAGTGCTGCCAGCGTGATCTGGTAGTTGTCGGGTGGCGCGCTTTCCGCGAGGAGGGCGCGCCACCTTTGTGGTATCCGGCCGCAGCTACATATCCGGTTCGCGCTCGATGCCGTGCGTGGGGGAGGGATCTGCGGGCCGGGCCACAATATCGCCTTCCGGATCGTCTTCGATCAGCGGCGGGATGCTCTCCGTATAGCGCGGGGTACGCCGGGGCGCGCCCTCGCGTTCCTTTTCCTTCCACACCTCCGCCTGGGCGCGATCCGCGAGCGGGGAATCAATATTCTCCGCTAGCGCGATAGCCTCATCGCGTTCCTTCTCCGCCGCCCGCCGCCGCGCATTAATCTTATTCAGGGTGGCCTGGGAGACCTCCTCACGCTGGCGCTTGCGGAGCTGTTCCGCGCTCAGCTGCGGCTCGCTCGCCTCGGCGGCCGGCCCGGTAGGCAGCACCCGCGTCACCTCGCCGGCATCCTCTTCCGGAATCCGAGCTTCCACCGCTTCCAAAGTAGAAGTTTCGGTGCGGGCATCGCGATAGGCATCCGCCCCGGCCGGCGCGGTGGGAGCCGAGGGAGTGGCGAGCCCGGTGAGCGTCGTCGTACCTACATTCGCATCCACGGGGCGCGTTACCTCCCCCGGGCGCGTCACGTCCACGGTTCGCGCGGCATCTGATGTTCGCGTGCCTTCAGCAGTTCCGGCCGCATCTACGGGGCGCAGAGCCTCAGCGGCGTTCGCGCCATCCGCAGCGTGCGCCATATCCGCGGCGCGTGGCCCGCCCGCAACATTCGCACCGCCTGTACCTAGCTCCGGCTCGGCCAGGCGCTTGCGCAATTTCGCGGCCTCCGCCTGCAAATTCTGACGCGCGGCATCCTCCCATTTTTGGCCCTCGGGCGTATAAAACAAATGCTTGCGCTCGAGCAGCTTCGCCACGATTTTCTCGCGCCCGCGCCAGAAACTCTCGTCGGGAATATGCGGGTATTCCTCGCGAATCGCCTGGGTATAGCGCCGGTAGCTCTGCGGGGACGCAGCCAAAATCGCCAGGTGCGCATCACGCAGCACCATAATGTCAATATCTTGTTCGGCCGTGCCCAGGCTGGTGGCCGGGGCGCGGCCCATCACTGGCATCGCGGTGAGTGCCGGGGCCTTCATCCCCCAAATCAGCTCCGCCACCCGGCGCGCGGTTTCCGGAGCGATACCGAGGTTCGTCAGCTCATTTTCAGCGGTGCGCGCCGAAAGCAGTTCATCTTCCCCGCCGCGTTTCGTGTAGACGCGGTAGCGCGACGTCGAAAAAACCACGCCGTGGTACCAGGCCGCAAGCCGCACGGTATCCGGGTGATGCGTTTCGTTAATGAGTTTTTCCACATTGGCGAGCATGGCCGTGAGGTGGTGAATATCGTGGAAGATACGATCCGGTTCCGACCAGCGCGCCAGCACCGAGGTACACGTCTCCTGAATCTCCGCGCTGGACGCGGTCGCCCCCAGCCCCGTCACTGCCTTCTCGAAAGAAACCGGCAGCCACGAAGGAACGGACATATTTCCTCCCACCGTGGTGCGCACCCGCGGCGAACTTTTCGCCAGGGGACGACGACGCACGTCGCCCTCCGCACTCAAACGCAACTGATTCTAATCATGCCCAGGCCCGGGTGGGGAACATGTGGGTCTTTTTGCCGGGCGCGCCCGCCCCGGGGGAGTGCGGCGTGGCGCGTGGACGCGGGCGGAGAGTTCCCCGGGGCTGCCACTNGGTGCGCACCCGCGGCGAACTTTTCGCCAGGGGACGACGACGCACGTCGCCCTCCGCACTCAAACGCAACTGATTCTAATCATGCCCAGGCCCGGGTGGGGAACATGTGGGTCTTTTTGCCGGGCGCGCCCGCCCCGGGGGAGTGCGGCGTGGCGCGTGGACGCGGGCGGAGAGTTCCCCGGGGCTGCCACTTTTCGCCCAGCTGAACGCGATACCCGGGCCGGCGGGGTGCACGGGCGCGGCCGGTGCACTAACGTAGAGACGTGATATCTGACGCAGCCTTTTCCGCCTCGCACGCAGCTGGCCGGCCCCGGGCACTGGTGACCGGGGGAAGTTCCGGCATCGGGCTCGCCTTCGCCCGCCAGCTCGCCGCCCGCGGATACGCGCTGGTCCTGGTGGCGCGCGGGGCGCAACGCCTAGGCGTCGTGGCCGAAAAATTCCGGGCGCGGGGCGTGGAATGCGAAACGATGTGTTGCGATCTGGGCGTGGGGAACGACGTCGCACGCCTATGCGATTACCTCCGTGACAATGCCGTTGATGTGGTGGTCAATAATGCCGGGGCTGGCCTCTATGAAAGCCTCGTGGACGGGGATATGGACCGGATTGACGCGGCGGCGGCCCTCATGGCTGGAGCTCCGGTGCGGATCGGCGCGGCGGCCACCGCGGCGATGGCCGCGCGGGGGAAGGGCACCCTCATTAATATTGCCTCGGTGCAGAGCTTCGTTCCCATGGGTGCATACGCGGCCCTCAAATCTTTTGTGCGGGTATGGTCCGAATCGCTGGCAGTGGAGCTGCACGGCAGCGGGGTGACGGTCACCGCGGTGCTACCCGGCTGGGTGCGTTCGGATTTCCACCGCAACTCGGGCGGGAAACGCTCCGGGGTTCCCGATGTGCTGTGGCTGGAGCCCGATACGGTGGCGCGGGCCGCGCTCGCGGCGGCCGCGCGCGGAAAAGTCCGCTGCACGCCTACCGTGCGTTACAAGATCATTGGTTTCCTGGCGGAGAAAGGCCCGCGCTGCGCGGTAAACTGGGTGGCAAGGAAAATTAATGGCAGTGGGCGAAAGGCGGACCGCGGGTGAGCGAGCTCGAACCGATTGATCCGTATCTGGATGAGTCCAAGGCCCGCCGCCGGCATCGGGTGCGCCGCGCCCTGACGAAACCGGTCATGTCCACGATTCTTCGACCTACCGTGCTGGGGGAAGAAAATATTGAGAATCTGGACGGCGCGTTTATCCTGGTGCCTAATCATTCTTCGCACCTGGATGCTCCGATGATTTTCTCGCTGCTTCCCGATAAGCTCACTGAGCGCTTAGCAACCGGCGCGGCCGCGGATTATTTTTATCGCCGCCGTGGCATTTCTAATCTCACTTCGCTGTTCTTTAATACCTATCCCATTGAGCGCGGTAAAAAACCCACCGGGAAAGCCGGGTCGGAATATCAGCCCGGGCGCGCCAAGGGGATGACGGGCCGCCTGCTGGCCGCGGGTGTTCCGATTCTGATTTTCCCGGAAGGCACCCGCTCGCGCACCGGGAAACTCGGCACGCCCAAGGCGGGTGCGGCGGCCCTGGCGCAGCGTTTCAATGTTCCGATTGTTCCGATCGCCATGTCCGGCGGGCACGAGGTCATGCCGGTGGGCGCGGTGCTCCCGAAATTCCGCGGCGAGGTGTTCTTATTTATTGGCCGGCCCATGTACGGGCTGCCGGAGGAAGACCCGGCTGATTTTATGGGCCGGGTATTCACCGCGATTGAGATGATGTTGGAGCAGAAGAGCGCGCATCCGCTCACCCCGGAAGGCACCAGTCCCTTCGATCCGCCGGTAGCTGAGTAGTCCGCTTATTCCTGCCCGCTCGGATGTGCGGGCGCGAGCGCATCGGGGCTCTGGCATGGTTCGCTCGGCGCGGGGAAAGTGAGCTGCACCGTGAGCCCGCCACCGGGGGTAGTAAGCGCCCGGGCGGTACCGTGATGCGCGGCCATAATGGCGGCAACGATGGCAAGGCCCAACCCAGAGCCCCCCGATTCGCGCGAACGTGAATAATCCGGGCGGTAGAACCGCTCAAAAATGCGCTGGGAATCCGCCTCGGAAATACCCGGGCCGTGGTCGCGCACCTCGATAGTGGGCTGGCCCTCCGCGATGCCCACCGCCACTTCCACCGGGCTGGCTTCCGGGGCGTGCGCGAGCACATTCGACAGCAAATTGGCGATCACCTGGGTGATACGATCCGCATCTCCGTGTACCTCCACCACCTTGGGCGGAGGGGTGCTCCCATCCAAAGCGACCACCGTGGCGGTGCGCTGCGGGGCTCGCACCCGGAAATCAAGGATGGCGTTATCGGCCAGCTTGGCCAGATTGACGCAATCAAGATTGAGGGGCCGGTTTTCATCCAGGCGGGCCAGCTGGAGCAGATCCTCCACCAGCCCGGCCATGCGGTTGGCTTCCGATTCCACCCGCTCCATCGCCTCGGGGACCCGCTCCGGGGGAACCCCGCCCAGGCGGTATAGCTCGGAATACCCGCGCACGGTGGCCAGCGGGGTGCGTAATTCGTGGGAGGCATCTGAAACGAAGCGCCGCATTTTTGCTTCCGAGCGCTCTTTTTCCGCGAAAGCATGCTCGATTTGGGCGAGCATAACGTTAATAGAGTTAGCGAGCATCCCAACTTCGTCGTCGTCCTCACCGTGCGGGACGCGTTCGGCCAGGTGCCCTTCCGCGATGGTATGCGTGGCCGCCTCGATATCACGCAGGGACCGCAAGGTACGCGATACCAGGCCGGTAACGGCAAGCCCCGCGGCCAGCACGGTCGCGAGCCCGGCGAGCACGAAAATAAGGCGCAGCCGCGCAATCGTAAATTCGATAGGGCCGAGCGGCTGGGCAATAATAATATTCCCGGTGATGAGGCCGCCGGTGGACGTCGGGCTAATGGGGTGCACGAGCACCCGCCAATCCGAGCCGTACAGGGTGGAAGGAACCGTGACCGGCTCTTCGGAACCCAGGCTGGCAATACGTTCAAGTTCGCGCGGGTAGCCGAATTCTTCCACGGCCCCCGGGTTGGGCAGCTCGTAGGTGGTTACGTCTCGCTGCCCGGCAATACCCCAATTGACCCGCACGAAGAAATCGGAAAGGTTGAGGGAGGACTGGCTGGCGCCGGGCATTTCCTGGAGGAACATTCGTTCCACCGAGCGCGCATTCGTGGTCAAATCCTGGTCGATAGTGGAGACCAGGTATTGCTTGAGGAGGGTGACCGAAGCGAAACCCAAAAAGGTTGCCGCGGTGCCCACCAGAATAACGAAGGCAATAATGAGGCGGCCGGCCAGGGTACGGGCCGGCCGCAGTGCGCGCCGGAAAATTCCGTCGCGGCGGGTGCGCGCGGGGGCGTCGGTAGAGGGGCGGCCCGGTTGCGCCGAGGTGCCGGGATTTGCCGGGCGGTCCGGTCGCGCCGAGGTGCCGGGATTCGCCGGGCGGCCCGGTGCGCCCGGAGCCCCCGCGCTTTCCGCAGGGAACGGATCGTGACGTTGGGTCATAACCGAATGCTATTTGGAAGCACGCAGAACGTAGCCGATGCCACGGCGAGTGTGGATGAGCGGCACAAGATTGCGTGCCTCCTCCGGGTCGGTAATCCCCAGAGCTTCCGGGGAATCAATTTTGCGCCGCAAATAGGAAATATAGGATTCCACGATGGAGATCTCGCCCTGCCAGTTGTAATCCCATACATGGTCGAGGATCTGAGATTTAGAAACCACCCGCTCGGCATTAATAATGAGGTAGCGCAGCAGCTTGAATTCGGTGGGGGAGAGTTCCACCGGGCGGCCGGCGCGGGTGACTTCATAGGAATCTTCGTTCATTTCCAGGTCCGCGTAGCGCAGCACCGCCGATTCGGTTTCCTCGGGGCTGGTGCGCCGCAGTACCGCGCGGATACGAGCCACCACTTCCTCCAGGGAGAACGGCTTAGTGATGTAATCATCCCCGCCCACGGTCAAGCCCTGGACCTTGTCTTTCACATCATCGCGAGCGGTGAGGAACAGCACGGGCAGATCGTGATCACGTTCGCGCAGGCGGCGCAGCACTTCAAAGCCGTCCATGCCCGGCATCATAATATCGAGGACGGCCAGGTCCAGATGCTGATTTTGCTGGTGAGCGAGGGCTTCAGCGCCATCGGCGGCGGTGTACACATCGAATCCGGCGAACCGGAGAGAAACGGAAAGAAGTTCACGAATCGAGGGCTCATCATCAACAACGAGGATGGCCGCTTCGGGAGTGTGCTCGGTAGGCGTCATGACGTTAAGGAAACTCGAGGTATCTGGAAGCTTCCTGAAAGTTTGCGGGAAGCGAAAGCAAAGCGGTGGGAGCGATGGCGGTGGAACGACGACGCCGCGGGCCGGGGTGGCGCTGCCACCCCGGCCCGGGAAGTCGGCTGCGCTTTAGTAGCTGGAGAAGTCCCGGCCTTCGAGTTGCGCGGGTTCCTGGCCGCTCTTGAGGGCGGCTAGGCGCGCTTCGATTTCTGCGTCGTCGGAATGATCCTCCAATTCGGCGAATTGATCGGCCAAGCTCAGGGAGGCAACTTCGGCCTTGCCCTGCGCCAGGGCTTCCTGGCGGCGGACCCGGTCTTCGAAACGGGCCAGTTCGCTGGTGGGATCAAGCACGTTGATCGAGGAGATGGCGTCCTGCACCTGGCTTTGCGCCTCGGCGGACTTCTGGCGCGCCACCAGGGTATCGCGCTTATTCTTGAGCTCGGTGAGCTTCTCCTTCATCTGGGTGAGCCCGGATTTGAGCTGCTCCACCACCTTTTCCTGGGAGGCGAGCATGGGTTCGGCATCCTTGGCTTCGCGTTCGTACTGGATCTGCTTACTCAGCGCCACTTTCGCCAGGTCATCCCAGTGGTTCGCGCCCGCTTCATCGCCTTTGGCGCGCATCTCATCGGCGCGGCGCGAGGAGGCGATGGCCTTCTGGCCCCAATCGCGCGCGGCCTTGATGTCCTCGTTGTAATCGGATTGCGCCAGGCGCAGATTGCCCACGGTCAGCGCCACGGCATCTTCGGCTTCCGCGATGGAATTCTTGTAATCGCGCACCATCTGGTCGAGCATTTTCTGCGGGTCTTCCGCGCGGTCGAGGAGCGCGTTGATATTCGCCTTCGCGAGCTGGGTAATGCGTCCGAGGATTGTTTGTTTTTCAGCCATGATCAGCCTTTCTCTGTGTTATCGAGTAGGAATGGGGTGATGTACTGGATAGATGGTATCCGGGCGGGGCGCGATCAACGGACGCACGCGGCCACCGGTGTTAGAACGAACGGCTCCCTCCTCCCGCGGCGCCCCCGCCGCCAAATCCGCCAAAGCCTCCGCCGGATCCACCTCCGAAACCGCCGAAGCCCCCGCCGAAGCCGCTGGAGCGCTCGCCGCCAAAACCGGAACCCCAGCCCGAACCCCAGCCGGAATTGTGGCGGGA
>NZ_LT706966.1:1044387-1047521 GCF_900155575.1 Actinotignum timonense
GTCCGCGGTCCGCGGCTTTTTTCTTATCCCACCCAAGGGTGTAAAAGGAGACAGACCCCCCGCGGACCCCCCCTCCAAACCCGCCGAAGCCCCCGCCGAAGCCGCTGGAGCGCTCGCCGCCAAAACCGGAACCCCAGCCCGAACCCCAGCCGGAATTGTGGCGGGATCCGCCGCTGGTCAGCGAGCCGAGGAACATGCCGAGTAGCAGGCTGCCCACGTCCCCGCCGCCGTTGCCGCCGTTTCCGCCGAAACCTCCCGCAGCGCGGGCGGACATCGCCTCCTGCACAGCATCCGTGGCGCGCTGGGCGTAGGATTCGGCCCGCGCGTAATAATCGCGGCGTTTGGCCAGGTCATCGCTGGTATCCCCGGCTTGGAGCGCGGTGCGAGCCGCCTCCAGCGGGGCGCGCGCCTCATTCCCGGTGCTCCAGCGGTTCTGCGAGACCATCGCCTCCGCCCGCTGCACTGCCGCCCGGGCTCGCTGGCGATCCCGTTCCAGCCCGGCCACTTGGCGCCGGTAGTTTTCCTCCGCATCCCGAGCCGGGGCAAGAGCCGCGTCCAGGGCATTTTCCGCCTCGGTGAGCTCGCGGATTCCGGCGAGCGGATCCACCCGCTCCCCGCGATATTTCTCCACCAGCGCCGCCGCCCGATCCCGCGCGGCCCCGACCTGGGCATTCCCGCCGCCGATGCGATGAGCATCGGCAATATCCGCGGAAATTGAGGAGATATGTTCACCTAGCTGGGCGAAAGCCCGATTGACAGAATCTTGGACGTTGGAAATAGCGCGGTAGCGTTCCGCGGCCTCGTCCAGAGCCTGTTCGGCAATGCGCACAAAAGGCACGGCCTGGTTGCGTTCACCCGTGCCGAGCAGCTGATCGACCTGCCCGAGCGCATCATCCGCCCCGGCCAGCAAAGCTTCAATATCCGCCGGGTAGGTGCGGAAACTCGCCACCGCATTCTCCCCGTAGGTGGCCGCCAAGGAATCCAATTGCCGGGTGGCGCTGGGAAGATTGGCGCGAATATCCGCCGCGCCCTCGCGCACCCGCGCCGCGGCTTCCTCCACATTGGCCGCCAAATCCCGCAGCCGTGCGAATTCTTCTTCCTGCTCGGTAATGGCCCGCTGCGCTTTTGCCGTGAGCTCCAGAATCGCGGTGTTATAGGCGCGCACCTGCTCCGGGGTATCCGGAATATCGTCATCTAAAAGCTGACGCTGGTTGAAAGCCTCCTGGAGATACTGCTGTGCCTGCGCGAGCGCCTGGTCAAAGCCGCGCACCGAATTCACCCCGAATTGCGCCCGCGCGAAATTGAGTTCCGCGGCGGCACTGCGAACGCCGTCGTCCGTCGCTAAGAGCGCCGCGGCGGCACGTTTGCCGAGCGCGGCCAGATCTTCACGAGTTTTATTTTCCGCCTGCTTGCGTTTCCGCGCGCGCACGAAAACAATGGCCCCGATAATAACGACGACGGCGCCGCCCCCGAGCGCCAAGCTGGCCCAATCCGTTTTTTCGCCCTGCGCCAGCTCCCGGGTATAGGCGAGGGAACCCTCCAGCCAGCGGCCGTCCCGGTAGGCGGCGCGGACCTCCGCGGTAAAAGCCTTATCCAGATCGGAAGCGGAGAAACTCGCGCGGCCGTAGGCGTAGCCCAGCTGGCGGCTATCCACGGCCACCGCGATGAGGGTGGCATCGCTAGACAGCCCGGCCCGGTTGAATGTTTCAATGGGCCACTGGTCCGCGCCTGCGCCGTCGAACCTATTAACAAAAACGAAACGCACCGCGTAATCCGTCTCATCTTGGAGGCGATTGAGGGAGGTGCGCAGTTGCTCTTCTTCGCTGGCGGAAAGAACCTGGGCCTGATCGGTGACCGGATCAACGCTGGAGAGGGGTTCTTCCGCGGCGGCCAGCGGGCCGGAAAGAAGCAGCGCGCCCGCGAGCGCGAGTGTTCCAGCTATCCGGCGTACGATCCCCATAACTTCAACCTTCCGTGCGCCCGGTGCGGCACCGGGCCTGCCCCTTACGTGGTGGACAGCACAATTTAACCACAGCATTCTGGGAGCGGGATGGGAAAAGGGGCCGGGGCGTTCAGCCGGTAGCGTTGCCTGTGCCCGCGGGGGCGCTGGTAGAATGACGCTGGTGCTTCGCCCGACCGTGTGCGAAGCGTTTTTGCTAGAAATGAGAGTGTTGTGCCAACCGGAAAGGTTAAGTTTTTCGACGCCGCTAAGGGCTTCGGCTTTATTGTCAGCGATGAGGACGGTGCGCAGGTCTTCCTGCCCTCCTCGGCCCTCCCGGAAGGGCTCACGCCGCGCAAGGGTCAGCGGGTGTCCTTCGGGCTTGCCGATACGCGCCGCGGCCCGCAAGCACTCAATGTCGAACCGATAACCAAACTTGAATCGCTCGCGCGGAAGAATAGGCGTTCCCCGGAAGAAACGGTGGTGATCGTGGAAGATCTCATTCGGCTTCTGGACGGGGCCTCCACCCAGCTTCGGCGCGGCCGCTACCCGGAAGGGGGAGGGCAGATCGCGCGCGCTTTGCGTGCGGTTGCCGATGATTTTGATGCCTAAGAATGAAGAAAAAGAAGAATGCGCGGGGGGTGCGGGGGCTGAAGCCGCGGAATTGCACTTCCCCGAGGTGCGGGTAGAAGGCCACGCGGATGAGGGTGCGGATGTGGCGCGCCCGGAGGATCGCGTTGATGAAAACGTGGCGGTGACCCCGGATGATAAGCGGGTGGAGCCGCAGCCCGGCTTGCCCGAAGATCGGGTAATTGCTGCGGCGGTTGATGAAGCGCGGGCAACCCTGATCGAGGCTGTGGCAGAACGTTTCGTGGGGGAGTACGCGGGATTCCT
This sequence comes from Actinotignum timonense, assembly GCF_900155575.1. Classification (GTDB taxonomy): domain Bacteria; phylum Actinomycetota; class Actinomycetes; order Actinomycetales; family Actinomycetaceae; genus Actinotignum; species Actinotignum timonense. The sequence continues at coordinate 1,047,221 of NZ_LT706966.1, forward strand.
CGCGGAGGATACCCGGGTGGTGTCCTACCTCTTTACCTGTACCCATCCGGGGTATCACGGCTGGTACTGGAGTATTACGGTGAGCCGGGCGAGCCGGGCTCGTTCCGTGACCTTCAACGAAATCGAGATGCTGCCCGGGGCGGGTGCTTTGCTGGCTCCGCGTTGGGTGCCGTGGAGCGAGCGGCTGGCCAAGCTGGAAACGGAAAAAGCGCAGGCGCGGGCTGCTTCGGAAAAGGAACGTAAGGAATCGGCGCGGGCTGCCGCGGCGGAGAAGGCCGAGCGCGCCGAGCGCAGCGGGCGG
>NZ_LT706966.1:1047984-1051205 GCF_900155575.1 Actinotignum timonense
AAGGCCGAGCGCGCCGAGCGCAGCGGGCGGCGCCGCCGGGTGCGGCGCAAGATCGCGGGCGTGGAAAGCGAAACTGGCGCGGTAGAAACGGACGCTGCCTCTCCGGCAGCAGCGCCGACCCCTAGTTCCCAATCCGCTCAGGAACCGGCAGCGGAAGCGGCGGCAGTAGAAGTAGCCGCGAGCCCGGCCAATGGCGTGGCTCCGGTGATTCGGCGCGGGCGCGAGCGCACCGTGGTGCGCGGATCGCGCGGGCGGCGCTATCAGGCCACCGGCGCCCTGAGCTAAAACAGGAGCAGCGGTGATGCGGATCCAAGGGCGAGCCAGGGACTATGCGTGGGGCGGAACGAGCGCGCTTCCCGCGCTTTTCGGCTACGCCCCGGCGGAAACCCGGGTGGCGGAAATCTGGCTCGGCGCCCACCCTGATGATTCNCGCGGGGCCGGGCCGGCCCGGCGCGAGGCCCGCGCACCCCAGAGCTCCCGGAAGAATCCGCCACCCTGGTAGCGCCCGGCGGGCCGAGCCTGCGTGATCTGATAGCCCGGGCTCCCGAGGAGATGCTCGGTGCGGATGTGGCCCGCCGGCACGGGGGCGAATTACCGTATTTACTCAAGCTTATTGCCCCGCACCAGCCGCTCTCCCTCCAGGTCCACCCCTCCCTCGAGCAGGCCCGCGCCGGCTTCGAGCGGGAAGAAGCCGCCGGAATTTCCCGCACCGCACCCCACCGCTCCTACCGGGATCGCAATCACAAACCGGAACTGGCCTACGCCCTCACGCCTTTTGAGGCGATCTGCGGGCTGCGCACCCCGCGACGCATCGCCGAAGTGCTCGGCGGCCTCGGCCTGCCCCTCACGAACCGGCTCGCCGCCCTCGTGGAAGAACGCGGGGTGGGAGCGGTCTTCGCCGACCTCCTTTCCGCGGGAACCCGCCCGGAACCAGAGCAGATTGAGCAGGTGGTAGCCGCCTGCGCCGCCCGCCTGGAGCGCGGCGCCTCGCCTTCCCCGCGCGCGGACCGCATTGTGGAAACCCTGGCCCAGCACTACCCCGGCGACCCGGGAGTGGTGGCCTCCCTCCTCATGAATCCGGTGACCTTACGTCCCGGAGAAGCCCTCTTTATCCCCGCCGGGACGGTGCACGCTTACCTGTCCGGAACCGCGGTGGAAATCATGGCGGCCTCCGATAACGTGCTGCGCGCCGGCCTCACCCCGAAGCACGTGGACGTGGCCGAATTGCTGCGGATTATGGACGACGCCGCAGTCCCGCCCATCCGCATCGCCCCCGAGCATATGAGCGAAGCGGTTTCCACTTTCTATGTTCCCGTGGACGATTTTGAACTCTCGGTGGTTCACCTGCGCGATGCCACCACCGTTGAAAAGCTGCGCTCGCGCGGCCCGCGCACCGTGGTCTGCCTGGAAGGCGCGGTGGAAGTCTTCGCCGGGGGCCGGCGTGAACCGCTCAACTCCGGGCAGGCGGTTTTCGTGCCGCACTGTGATGGAGAATTAGCGGTCCGCGGGTTTGGCGACGTCATCGTCGCATCTGTTCCGTAACAACCCGGGCCGTGCGCGCTGGTATTCGCATCGCAGCGAGGTAGGGCGCTGCCGCGCGTGGCCGGACTCACGCGGGAGGTGAAGGGGCGGAAAACCGTGCCATCGCGCCATTTCTCCACCACATCCCGCGCGCGTCTCAAAATATGAGACACAAATGGCGAAAATGCGTCCAAATAATGAGACGCTCCTTGCGTGGGTGGTGACCGTAGTTCAAGAATGGGTGCCGGTGGCGGTCAGGACCGCCCGTCAATCTTGCGGATCACGCGCTCGCCAGCGCATAACGGACCGCACGACTACCGAGGAGATCTTCGTGAGCGTAACTTCCACGCACGTCGAGACGAACCACAGCACAACCTCCGAGCCGAAGCGGGATTTTTTCCGGCTGCGCGAACGCGGGACCACCGTGGCCCGCGAATTGCGCGGCGGGCTGGTCACCTTCGTGGCCATGGCCTACATCCTGGTTCTTAACCCCATTATCCTGTCGGGTCCGGATTCCACCGGCGCCTACCTGGGCGGCGGCACCGAGGGCCCGAACCTCCCGGCCATCGCCGCCGGCACCGCCATTGTGGCCGGCCTCATGACGCTGCTCACCGGCGTCATCGCCAATTTCCCGCTCGCCATGGCCGCCGGGCTGGGCCTCAATACCATCGTCGGCGTAGTCATCGTGCAGATGCCCGGAATGACCTGGGCTGACGGTATGGGAATTATCGTTATTGAAGGCATCGTCATCACGCTGCTCGTGGTGACGGGCCTGCGTGAAGCCATTTTCCGGGCGGTGCCGAAGTTCCTGCGCACCGCCATTTCTGTGGGCCTGGGGCTCTTCATCACCCTGGTTGGGCTGGTCAACGCCGGCCTCATCCGCCCCGGCGAAGGCACCATAATGTCCTTCGGGATCAACGGCTCCATCGCCTCCTGGCCGCTGGCCGTCTTTGTATTCGGCCTCTTCCTCACCGCGATCTGCCTGCTGCGCGGGGTGCCCGGCGCGCTCCTCATCGGCATCGTGTCCTCGACCGTCGCGGCCGTGATCGTCAATATTATTGCCAAGCCCGGAAGCGTGGCCGGCGGCGACGTGACCGGTTGGAACGGCGGGGCGCCCGCCCTCAACGGCTCCCCGGTGCAAATCCCCGACTTCTCCACCCTCGGATGCTTCTCCGTGGTGGGGCCCTTCCAGAAGCTCGGCGTTATTTCCGTGGTGGTGCTGGCCTTCTCCGTTATGCTCGCCGATTTCTTCGACACCATGGGCACCATGGTTGCGGTCGCTTCCGAAGGTGACCTCCTCGACGAAGACGGCATGCCCTACCACACCTCCCGCATCCTGCTCCTCGATTCCCTCGCGGCGCTGGCCGGCGGTATGGGTGGCGTATCCTCGAACACCTCTTTTGTTGAGTCGACGACGGGCGTAGCTGACGGTGCGCGCACCGGCCTCGCATCGGTGACCACCGGCGCCCTCTTCCTGCTCTCTATTTTCTTCGCTCCCCTAGTTACCCTGGTTCCTTCCGAAGCGGCCGCTCCCGCGCTGGTCGCGGTGGGCTTCCTCATGATGCAGCAGGTTACCGAGATCGACTGGGATGACCTGAGCGTGGGGATCCCGGCCTTCCTCACCGTTGCCCTCATGCCCTTCTCCTACTCCATTACGGTAGGCATCGGGGTGGGCTTCATCGCCTACGTCATTATGGCGG
>NZ_LT706966.1:1051491-1160351 GCF_900155575.1 Actinotignum timonense
GTTCTCTTGTTCCCCTCCTCCCCCCCCCCCCAATCCCGCCCCCCCCGCCCGGCCAACCCCTTGCGCTCCCGACCACCACCCCCCGGCCCCCGCCCCTCCCCGGGGCGGGCCCGCCGTGCGTCGTCGTACTATTTTCGCCGGTGAGACAAAGGCGAGCTTTGCCTGGCCGTGCGTGATAAACTCACCGCAGATAGCGCAGCTACGAGCCCGCCGCGCCCGTCGGCCGCTATAGTTATCGGATTTTTCCGCAGGGGGCAGGATTTAGTGGGGCGTACATTCGCCAGTTTGAAATACCGTAACTACGCTATTTGGTTCGCTGCCTCGTTGGTCGCCAATACCGGCGGGTGGATGCAACGCACCGCCCAGAACTGGCTCGTTATGAGCGACCTGACCAATAATGATGCTTTTGCCGTGGGTATTGTGACGGCGCTGCAATTCGTCCCCATTCCTTTTATTATGCCGCTGGCCGGCGCGCTCGCTGACCGCCTCGATAAACGCAAAATGGTGGTCCTCACCCAATTCGGGATGCTGCTCACCGCGGTGGCCCTGGGCGTGCTGGTGCTGCTGGGCTGGGCGAATGTGCTGGTGGTTTGCCTGTTCGCTCTGGCCATCGGGGTGATTCAATCCTTCGATAATCCGCCGCGCCTCGTTTTTATTTCCGAATTGGTGCCCCCGCGCTGGCTACCCAACGCCGTGGGCCTGAACTCCATGTCCTTTAATATTGCGCGCCTCATCGGGCCGGCGCTGGGCGGTTTGCTTATCGGGGTGATCGGCACCGGCTGGGTCTTCATTATTAACGGCATCATGTTCGGGGCCACCCTTATTGCGCTGGCCCTCATGCGCCCGGAGGAATTCCACCCGGCGCCGCGGCCGGAAAAGAAAGTTTCCGCGATTCAGGGAACGATTGACGGCCTGCGCTACGTGGGCAACCGTTCCGACCTCCTCGTGATTTTCGCGGTGGTGGGTGTGGTGTCCTGCCTGGCCATGAATACCCCGCTCACCACGGTGTCCATGTCCACCATGGAATTCCACGCCGACTCCACCCAATTCGGCATTGTTTCCTCCATGGTGGCAGTGGGTTCGCTATCCGGTGCCGTAGTGGGCGCGCGGCGCACCAAACAACCGCGGGTGCGTTCCGTGGTGGGAGCGGGCGTGGCCATGGGTATTGCGGTGACCGCCAATGCGCTGGCCCCGAACCTGCTGATCTACACCCTCACCCTGGTGCCGGTCGGTTTCTTCATGCTCATCATGCTCACCGCCGCCAATGCAGCGGTGCAGATGTCTACTTCTCCGCAGATGCGCGGGCGCGTGGTCTCCCTCTACCAGACGGTTAACCAGGGCGTGACCCCGATCGGTTCGCTGGTGGTTGGCGGTATTTCCGGGGCGGCCGGGGCACGCTGGGGTGTGGGCATCGGCGCGATTGGCTGCCTGGTGGCCACCGTGGGTGCCTACCTGTGGGGCCGGCGCAAATGGGATGTGGAAGTGCATTACCGGGTGCGCCACCCCTTCCAGCTGGAGATTCTCGGGCCGCTCGAACACGAAAATGAGGAGCGCGAAGCGCAGCTGCGGGCCAATCGCACCGGGCAGACGGATAGCGGGCAAAGCTTCACCGCGGAGGACCACGACGAAGTCGAAGCCGATCTTTTCGAACCGGAGGACGAAGCGCACGATAGCGAGCTGCGGTCGAGTGAGGCATCGGCCGCCGCGGTGCAGGAAACGGAACCGAACGAAAGCGCGCCGGGCGAGAGCGTAGCTCGCGGCTCGGAAACTGGGCATTCCCCGCAGCGCGCGGGCAGCTTAGAATGGCAAGATACGCATGAGGAACCGGATGCGGGCGGGCACCCGGATGCCGCCCCCGCCGCAGAGACGAAGGAGACGCGCGATGAGTGATGACCTTGTTGATACCCGCGAGATGTACCTCAAAGCGGTCTACGAACTCGAAGAAGAAGGAATCGTCCCGCTGCGCGCCCGGCTCGTGGAGCGCCTGAGCCAATCTAAACCCACCGTCTCGGAAACCGTGGCGCGCCTGGAACGCGACGGCATGATGTACCTGGATACCGACCGTGCCATCGTGCTCACCGACGAAGGCCGGCGCATCGCCACCAGCGTGATGCGCAAACATCGGGTAGCCGAATGCTTCCTTCTCCACGTGCTCGGGATGCCCTGGGAGCACGTGCATGCCGAAGCCTGCCGCTGGGAGCATGTGATGTCCCGCGAACTGGAAGAACGCATTTCCCACGTGCTGGGCGAGCAGGGCTACGAACTCAGCCACGATCCTTTCGGCAATCCGATTCCCGCGGAAAATTCCATGGGTCCCGGCGCGGATATTGCCGCGCGCACCGGCCTACTCGCCGTGGCGGATTACCTGGAACGCAACCCGAACGGTGGGAAAGTCACCATTGCGCGCATCGGCGAAGTGGTGCAAACCGACGACGACCTCCTCGAAGCCATGGCCGCGGCCGGCATTAAACCCGATGCTGCGGTGACTATCAGTGTTGAGGACGACGGCGATATCCTCGCCCACGGGGCAAGCGGAGTTCTTCCCCTGACTGACTGGATTCGCAAACACCTCCTCGTGCACGCCTGAGGCGGCCGGGCTGGAGGCGGTGCGCCTCAAGTGGCGGTGGTGACGGCCGGGTGGCAGCGGTGAGTCCTGGGCGCCCGGCCTGTCTCAGGTGGCGATGAAAGCCGGGTTCCCCGCCTGGCGGAGCGGTAGTGCGGCGTCGTCGTTCCCGTGGTCTCCACCACAGTTCGTCACCTCAGCGTGGTGTAAGCCGCGAAAAAGTATATCAAAACGTTATAAACGGGTACTGGGAAAAGCCTGATATCACGCGAAAAAAGCGGAGGAAAGGCCGGGAGTTCGCCGTTTTGGGATGATAACGGCCCTCCTGTGCCACTTGTTACATAAACGTGACAATTCGTTGCCTAATCGTTACGCTAATGGACGTACCGAAAGTGCCCCTCGGGGCGCGCAGGAAAGTTTTGTAGGAGATCATCCCATGACCGGACGCCACGCTCTTGATATGCGGTCGCAGGCTCATAACCTGGCGAACCCCGCAGTACGTGGTCTCACCGCAGCTCTCGTTGTGGGCGGCGCAGCAGCACTGATCGTTCCGAATGCGGCGGCTGATACCGCGGCGGCGCCCGCCAAGGCGGCGCTGTCCAACCCGCACGCGCAGGACGTTGCCGCTGGCATCGCCGGCACCACGAGCGCCACCTCGGAATGGAAGATCGAACAGATCAACATTCAATCCGCAGCTCCGGCTATTGAAGTAGCTGCCCCGGCCGCCAGCGCCACCACCGCCGCGGCTGAAACCGCCACCGCCTCCTCTGATAACGATGCCGCTCCCGCAGCCGCGGGCATTGGCGTGGAAGTAGAAGCCGCGCCCAGCGCTATCGGCTCCTCCGTTCTTGATACCGCCCTCAGCGGCGTGGGCTCGCCCTATGTATGGGCTGGCACCACCCCCTCCGGTTGGGATTGCATCGGCTTCGTGCGCTGGGTCTACGCCCAGCACGGTGTTGCCATCGGCGGGTACACCACTTCGGTGCTCTCGGTGGGCCGCCAGGTTTCCTACGCGGAAGCCCAGCCCGGTGATATCCTCTACTGGCCCGGCCACGTGGCGATCTCGCTGGGCAACGGCCAGAATGTGGCGGCGTGGAACCCGAGCATGGGTACCCGCGTGGGTCCGGATTCGTGGTGCGGTGATACCCCCATCGTGATCCGCGTTTCCTAAAGCGCGCCTGCCGCGAGGTTGGAGAAGAATTATGTGCGAACGCCGTCGGAGCTCCCGGCGGCGTTCGTATTTTACGCACGGTTCCACCCCGGGGCGGGCCCGTGGGAGAATGGGCAACGGAGGTAACGATGTACCAGCATGAGAATTCCGTGGTCGTTGGGGTGGATGGCTCCCCTGAATCGCGCGCAGCACTTGTGTGGGGTGCGCACGTGGCCGTGAGTCGCAATGCCACTCTGCGGGCCCTCACCTGCTACCAGGAAGGCCCCGATCCGCGCGGCTCCTATGAGAGCGCCATGAGTATCGCGCGGGAGGCGCTCGCCCAGGAGGGCGTGGCCGGCCTGGCGGGCTTGGAAGCCACCGCGGTGGCGCTGCCCGGGGATCCGGTCGAGCTGCTCCTGGCAGAATCCAAAACCGCTTCGCGGCTGGTGGTCGGGTATTCCGGGGCGGATACCGCGGATATTGACCAGCTGGGCGTAGTGGCCGGCGCGATTGTTTCCAAGGCGTACTGCCCGGTTGCCGTGGTGCCGCTCCAGCATTCGCGGCGCCTGCCGATCCGCCACATTGTGGTGGGAGTGGACGGCTCGCAGGAATCGAAATACGCACTTAATTTGGCGGTGCGGATGGCCGGGCGCTGGGGCGCGCAGGTCTCCGCAATTAACGCGGTGTCGGTGACACGCGCCGGGGGCGGCCTACTTCCCGGCGGGGATATGACCCGCGAAATTCTGGATGACACCCGCCTGGGCCTGGAAGAAACCGTGGCCGAAGTGCTGCGCGGGGATGAAACCGTGCAGGTGCGCTGCTACGCGGTGGAAGGCTCCGCGGCAGAAATCATGGCGGAATTCTCAAGCTCCGTGGACCTGGTGGTCGTGGGGGCGCGCGGCCGCGGCGGAATTACCGGACTGCTCTTTGGCTCCACTAGCCACACGCTGCTCCTCGGCACCCAATCGCCGGTGCTCGTGGTGCCAACCCACGCCACCAAGAACCTCCACGTTCCGGATACCAATGTGCCCTGGGATGTGCCCGATCCTTCGGCGCGGTAGCTGGGCCTGTAATCGGTAAGTGGCGCCCACGGTGCCACGCAGAGTAACCTGGAACGGTTATCTTATTCCTACCGTCGTTCGGATGAACGGTCGGCGGTGGGCCCGCCCTCGTAGCTCAGGGGAAGAGCGACCGCCTCCTAAGCGGTAGGTCGAAGGTTCGAATCCTTTCGGGGGCACAGTAGATCGGTGCGCGGGCGCGCGTACCCCGGCTTGTAAGGGGCCGGCTGCCAATACACCTTTCCACCATCAATCTGCATTGTCGGCATGATGTCGTTCGGCTCAAGGCCAAGGAACGCAGCGGCTGTGGCGATTTCGGTCGCAGACCACGTTACTCGGCCGCGAAGTTTCCGTGACAGTACGGACTTGTTTGCGTTCAACACCTGGGCAAAGTGTGTCTTCGTAATATCGCATTCAAATAGGTACTGGTTCAAAACGCTACCAATGGCGGTATTTGCGTTATCGAACCCACCAGTTCCAATTGTCTCCATGTGTCCAACAGTAGCGCATAGTGTCATGACGTGCAAGATGTGTGCTTGTGGCAATAATGTGTGTGTGCTTTACTTGTCACGAGTGATATTACGTGAAACGGAGATACGTTCATGAACTTCTTGTCGGCGAGGGAACTTTCTTCTCGCATTGGGGGTGCTGTTTCCTCGCGCACCCTTTTGAGATGGGCGCGGGCGGGGCATATCAATAACGCTCGCCAGCTTGCGAGCGGCCGAATTGTTTTCCTCCCCGAAGCGGTCGGCGAGATCATCACTCCTATTGATCACGAAAATCACCATGACCGCAACGTTGCGCAGCGAGCCGACGCGTCAGAGTCTGGCGTGATCGCCGGCCAGTTGGAAATTTTCGGGTAAAAGGGGAACGGCGATGACTTCTAAGCCTGAGGATATTACGAGTGGGGTTTATGTTCTTGATGTTGGTCTGATAGTGCCGTCAGGTCTTGTTAATCCCGCGACGGGTGAGCCGATGGACGATATCCGGTTTTATGTGGCGCTTGATGCTGGCTTGATAGGTCAGATTGTCGACGTGTGGGAATTTGACGAACAGGACTACGTCAATGTCGTCAAATCGTTTTACCCGCGTATGAAAGACGGGCGTATAGAGCTTGGCTACCGACCCGACATTGCCCCGGAAAAGGTTGCGGTTGCCCCTCGGTGGGCGGTGTTGGAAATGCGTTATTTCACGCAAGCCGATGGTGAGTGGATTGACCGTATCGTGCCCGTAGATGACGCGGACGCACTTCTCGAGTTCCTCGTGCCGCACGTGTGGAGCGTTCACAAGGTCGAGTACTACTTCGCCTATGCTCCGGCTTTCGAGGTTTCCCAGGTTAAAGCTCTCACCTCCCCACAGTTTTTCTCAAGCGACGCGATTCGTGAGTCTGCTTATCCGGCCAAGCTTGTCTATGAGTGGATTCGTGAGGCACACGAGAAAGGTGTCCTCTGATGCCGCGTAAAAAGAAGAAAGTGGTGTTGCCCGAGCTGGGATCGGATTTTGACCTGGTGGTTATTGAGGGTTTGCATGTAGCCGATTGGGAAGCCGAGATCCCGCCTGTGTTGAGTTTCCGGCACTGGAATTTCTCCGAAGAGTCCTGGCGCGAGCAAGCTCGCGCTAAAGTCGAGGAATTTTACGGGCGGCGCCTACGCTACTTCCAAACACTAACCGGTATTACCGAGAGCGCTGTTACTGCTTTGTATGGCAGGCCGGGTGTCTCTTATCGGGCGACGTGCATTGGTCTTGCCGTGGATATGGGCTGTGAATTGCATGGCGACCTAGACGAGAAGGCCGTATTGCAAAAACTCCTGGATACCACGGCTTTCACCGCGATAACCCGAGCATACAGCGCCGTGCCAGGGCTGGTGCTTGCTGGCGGAATTCGGGTGCGGAAAGACCCGGAAGTGTTCAAGGTAGGTAATCCGCCTCTTGAGTGGGTGCTCGCCTACGGGCTGCTTTCGGCAGCCTACATGATCGGTCTTCTTATTACGGGCTGGCCGTGCTATCGCACGCCCGAGTACCCAGACGGGCTGATGTGCGCGGTTCATATCGCGCCGCTTGGCGGAGAGTGTGATGAGCATGGTTTCGTGCCTGTAACCGAGCGTGCGATAGAGCTTGCCGGGTTTTCCATGCGCACGCGCGAAGACGAGCAATACATCCGGGTCGGGGGTCTGCTCTCATGGCGCTAACAACTAACACGCGGCCACCAGGCCGGCTAACGAGACCAGCCCGGAGGTACTGGTCTTTGGATGCTCGCTTGGGTAAGTCCTGGCAGTTCCATCGATTCTTCCCTTCCATCGACGCTGATAGTTGGTTTGCTGCTTCTATTATGCGTGAGTTGGTGGGGTGGGCGCGCTTCCCATTGCGCGCGGGCTGGCTGGCTCTTGTTACTCCTAGAGGGTCAGCCAGCCCTATTCTTCTTCAACTCGAAGGGGAGGTGAGCACCCGTGGCGAGTAGTGACTTGTTTGTTACCCGGAAGAATCGGGGCGGTACGTGGATGACGAATGACGTCGTGTGGGGTGTGCGGCTTTCCGCTCCCACGCTCGGCCTGTTCGTCTACATGCTCTCGATGCCACCTCATGCTCCGAAGACTCGCGACTCTATGAGCGGGCATTTCGGACTCGGCCGGCGCGCAGTGGCGACCGCGCTCAAAGAACTCGAGGTTGCCGGGCTGCGGTATCGGTTCCGGGTTGCTGGTGGGCGTGGCAAGTTCGCGACGGTCACCGTGCTTTCTAGTGAGCCGATCAGCCTTGAGGAAGCATTCCTTGAAGTGCCTGACTCGGTTCGCGGTGATGTGGTGGCGTGTGTATCGGCACGCGCTGATGGTGAGGAAGCGATCCGGCTGGACGCGGACGGCCACCCGATCTTGGTGTCGTCGGATGTGGAGGATACTCCCGGCGCTGAAACGCAAGATAGCGACAATCCAGGGTTATCCACAAGCGAGCCGTCCGGGGTGCCGGTTCCGGTACCTCGGAGCGAAATGGTGGAAAACCGCCAAAAACAAAACGCTACCTCGGGGGAGCCTGTTAGCGACGGTGGGTTATCCACAGGTGGTTGTTCTCCGGGGTGCCGGTTATCGTCCGTCGGTGAGCGGTACCCCTTAAACCAATACCCTTCTTCACTACGCTCAGAAGGGATTAAATCCAACCAACCAACCCGGCCTGAAACGCCAGCAGATGATTCTGGGCTGGGTGTGGTTGGTGTGGATGGCGACCCAAACGGACAGCCGGGCGTGGTGGGTGCCACTGTCGTGGCTACCCACACGCCAGCACCTGCCGGGCCGGACTCAAGGGTGCCACAGGTGCAGGACACTCCGGGGGACTCGGCGGGGGATGCGGTTGTGGTGGCTTCGTGTGTTCCCGAGCGCCTGGCCGGGTTTATTGCTCCATCACGCCTAGAGGCTGTGGCTCGTGATTTGCGGGCCGCGCTAGATGCGGGCTGGTCGGCAGCTCAGGTTTACCGGGTGTTGAACTCGAACCCACTGCCGGGGGACACCCGAAACGCGGGCGCGTTAGTGGCGTATCGGATTCGCCAGATCGCGGCCTGCCAGCCAGTAACCAACCAGCGGGCGGCGCGGGGGTATTCGATGGACGAACTCACCGGCCTGCTCACCGAGGCGCAGAGTGTTGCGCCTGACGGGGCGGGGGTGTTTGAGGCTCGGATTCGGGATGACCCGAGGTTGTCTCGGGCGTGGCGGCAAATGATCTTGGCTGAACTACCCCAAACGGTAGCCAAGTAATTCTGATTTTTAGAGAGGAGGTTGTTATGGACACACACGTTGAGCGCAGTGTTGTGGGCGTGCCCAAGGCGTTGCTGGAAGATGAGCGGCTTTCGTTTGATGCTCTCGCGTTGGCGGTTTACTGCCTGGGGCTGGGTGAGAATGCTTCGGCGGGTTATCGGGCACTGGCTGGCCGTGGGTTGAGTGAGGCCCGCACCCGCAAAGCACTCTCGGAGCTGGAAGCGGCCGGCTACCGTTACAGGGGCGCGGATGGCCGGGTGGTGATCTCGGATACTCCCATGACAACCCCTCCAACGCAAGCCACAGCAGCCGCGCCGGCAGATACCGCAAGCACAACCGGCACGGGCCGGGGGATGGTGCGTGAGCGTCGGGAACGCCGCGAAATCCCCGCGGGTGTTGATGTGGTGGATGAGTGTGTACCCGCACCGCTAGCGAACCTGCTGAAAGGGGTGGGTCGTGAGCGTGCCACAGGATATCTCGAGGAAGCACTCGATCACGGCTGGACGAAACGCGCAATCTACAACGCTTTGAATAACAACCCATTCCCGTCGGCCGCGAAGAATCCAGTGGGTCTGGTGATTTATCGGATCCGGCATATCGCATCCAAGCAGCCACGCGGCACCAAACAACCACCAACACCGGTTGGTGGTCACGTGCCGGCTCCAGAAGAAAAGCCGGGCGCGGCCTCGCCGGTGGTGTTTAGTCTTCCTGCCCGCCAGCCACCAGACACGAAGCGTGGCGTGGGTTCCCAGGTTGGCGGGCAGGAAAACCTCCGGGCGATACGCGAGCGAATAAGCACGCTTCGGGGTGTTTAAAGTGTCGTAACGGTAAGGCACCATTAGAGACAAGAGAAGAAACAAATTACGAGGAAGAACCAGACCATGGACATCACCCGAATCAAGAACCGGAAGGCGTATGTGCTTGCCGGTATAGGAATTATCGCTATCGCACTCATTGTCGGTATCGGCGTGTATTTGCGTGGGGTATCGGCCACCAAGGATGCCCGCGCGGACTACACCAAAGCAAGCGCCGAGTATGCGGAATTGAAGACCTCCCTGGAGGAGCAAATTAAGACGGTTGATTTCCAGCCTGTCCAGTGCTCGAACGACGGGGGTAACCCCGAGAGCTGTTTTAGGGCGCTGGAGTTGCGTGCCTCGATTGAGGGCGAGCTGGCCAAGCCTGTAGATGCTCGCAAGGCCGAGACTCTTGGTGCTAAGGAGGCACGCGCGGCTGCGACCGCTATTTCCGAGCGTGTGAGCGTGTTGCGCGGGTGGGGTAGCGAACTCGAAACCAAGATGGCCGAACTCGATGAGGCATTCTCTAAGAAAGTCACTCGGTATGTGACTGGTAAGGGCGAGGATGGCACCTCGGTCTTGAAGCGGTGTGAGAAGGTCTTGGGCGAAGCGCGTCAGCTCGCTGGTGAGGCGACTGGGAAGGTTGCTGATGGTGGGATTATCACCTCGATGAACCAGAAAGCAGACGGCCTAGAGGAAGAATGCGCTCGGGTGCGAGATAAGCACGGTGAGATGCGGTGGCGTGAGGTTCAAGAACGCGTCGCGGCGCTGGGTTTCCAGATCCATGACTTGGAGGACGCGATGAAGAAAACCCGCGCCGCTATCGGGACGGTCGCACTGCCTGACCAAGCCGTGCAGCCCGAACAGGCCGCTTCCTCGGCTGGCTCTTCAGCGTCTTCGTCGTCTTCGTGGGGGAGCGACGACACAGGTTATGAGGCGCCTGCTCCTGCGGCGGCTCCGGCCCCAGCCGCGCCTGCTCCCGCAGCTCCTGAGCCTGCACCTGCTGACAATGGTGGATGGGTAGACAGCGGATGGACTATGGACGGCCCCCCTGTTTGCAGCGAGGGTGATACCAACGGCAACTCGTGGTTTGTCCCCTGTCCGTAAAAGTAAAGGTGGCTCGGTGCTTGTTGGCGCAAGCACCGAGCCGGTGAATCCCTCCAGTTTTTCGCAATGACCTTAAACATTTCGATATAGAAAGGACTCGTTACCTATTATGGCAGCGACCACACATGCCCGGCCAGGTGGCCGGACGCTTGCCGCGCTCCTTGCGGTATTTACTCTGATAATTTCGAGCTTGCTTGGCGGGAGTGCCATGGCGGCTTATGACTCGACGGTCGGGCGCGGTATCGATCTCGTCGGTATCAACCGTTCTGGTGCGTTGCGGCTTGGCCCGCACATTAATCAGACTCCGCAGATCGGCGGGACGGCTATTGATGCATCCCCTCAATGGTGCATTGATGGCAAGAAAGCCGACCCGGGCCCGAACGACCTGACCTCGATTGCGACCCTCACTGACTCGGCGCAGCATGTGCCGGAACTGGCTTTGACGACGCCGCAGGCCGCCTGGCTTTTGAATAAATACCAGGGCAATACCACGGATAACGTGAATTTGGCGGCGCTCGGTTTGCTCATGCACGCGAACTTTGAGAACACGGCCAGCGTGGCTCATGAAATCGCCGGTGCAGCGCAAACCCAGCAACCGGACGTGTGGGCACGCGCATTACAGTACGTTGCCGAGGCCCGTAACAGTGCCGCCGTCGGCTACGAAGGCGGCCAGGTGGAAGGCGATGGCCAACGCACCGGTAATATTCACGGAATCGTCGTCACGAATGGCAACGGAGTTCCAGTCGCGGGCATTCCAGTCTTTTTGCAACTTTCCGGCCCTGCCGTCTTTGACGCTACTGGCACGAACTCCTGGGCAGGGACTTCGGCTGCGGAACCGATCACCCTGACGTGGACTGCCACGGGAAACGGTGATGTGTCCTATTCGATGCAAGCAGCAACTTCCGGTCGGCGGACTCTGACAAAGTACGGTTCGGACGGGTCGATTCAAGACATGATCACTACTGGTAATCGTGATCTCGCTTCTGACCCGGAGACGGTTACAGTTCCGGGTCCGTCGTGGCGTGTAATTTTTGACTTTCAACCCACCGGCACCAGCCAAGCCACCAGCCAGGAGATTAACCTCGACGGGACGATTAGCGACACTCTAACGACGTCGGTCGATAAAAGCTATGGTGACGGTAAGTGGACGCAGGTAAACGACCAGCCGGTTCCGGTTGTTTATACGGCGACTGCTTATTGGGCGGGCCGTGAAAAGCCCACCACCAGCACCACCATCCCGGCAGACGCCGAAGTCCTCGGTAGCGTGGATGTGACCGCGACGGGTGAGAGTCAGAAGCTAGAAGCGAAGCTGACTACCCCGAAGCGCGGCTACGTGAGCTGGGTTTGGTCGGTTAATAAGGCCAAGCAAGGCGGAAACAGCCAGTATGTTCACCAGAATTGGAGCGACTCGTTCGGCCTGGAGGCGGAAACCACGTCGGAGAATTTCGACTTTAGGCCGCTCGGTACCTCAAACGTTGCCGATTCTAAGGTGATCGACAAGGGCACCGTGCTGTCCGATACGTTCGATGCCAAGGCCGACCCGGCCTACCGGGATGGCGAGTGGACACGCATCGTTGCGCCTGGCACATCATTTGACGAGGGCACGTACGTGCCGGTGACCTACCGCGCTTCCGCGTATTACGTCTCGCCGGTAGAACTCCCGACCACCACGGACACGGTGCCTTCCAGCGCGGAATTGATTGAGTCCGTCACCGTCGTAGCGAACGGCCCCGGCTCGCTTAAAGCCACGCTCTCACAGCCCACAGTAAAGGCCGGGTTCGTCACGTGGGTTTGGGAAGTCAAGGCTGAAGACCAGCCCGCCGATTCCGCGAAGTGGATTAAGGCCGGGTGGGCCGACCAGTTCGGACTCCCGGACGAGACCACCTCCGTGCGTTACCCCGCCAAGATCGACTCGACGCTCTCTATCCGTGACACGAAGAGCGGCACGTACCTCGTCGATGATGTCTGGGTGACCGGAATGCCCAAGAACCACCCGAGTTTCCAGGGTGGTATGGGATTCAAGCCCGACACCGCAACTATTGAGCATGAAGTGCTCTTCTTCCCCCACGGCCTAGAAGTGACGGAAGCCAACCGCGCTAAGGCGGAAAAGATCGGCGAGACGGTCACGATTCCCGCGCGTAATGGCTTCTATCCGAGCGTTGGTGAGACCTCGTGGTTGGTGAAGCAAGACGCGAACGGTAAAAACCTGCCCGGAACCTATGTTTTCGTTTCGTCGTTTGCTGGTGATGACCGCGTCCAACCCCTCACAACCTCGGTGGAGGACGTGACCGAGCAGTTCACTATTACTCCTGAGCCGGCGATTCACACGACTCTCACGCACGAGAACACGCACGTCGCGCCGAATACCGCCAAGGTGGAGCTGGTGGATACGGTCTCTTACCAGAACCTGACGCCCGGTAAGGAATACGAGCTTTCCGGCACCCTCATGGATAAAGCCACCGGCAAGCCGCTCGTGGACGCGAATGGCGACAAGGTGACTTCGCAGGCGACTTTCGTGCCGGAGACGCCGAACGGCACCGCCACCGTGAAGTTTGTGGTGGACGGTTCGCTGTTTGCGGGTAAGCAGACCGTGGCTTTCGAGCGCCTGACGCAAGACGGCCGCGAAATCGCCGTACATACGGACATCAACGACGAGAACCAAACAGTCACGTTCTCGAAGCTCCAGACCACCGCAACCGATAAGAGCGATGGCGACAAGACCATCGCGCCGGTGCCTAACGTCGTAATCACCGACCGGGTGTGCGACGTCGCCGGCACCCTCGTACCAGGCACCGAGTATGAAATCACGGCGGCGTTGATGTTGGATAACGGCGACGCCTTGCTCGACGCTTCGGGCAAGCCCGTAACAGTTACACGCAAGTTTATTCCGGCGGCGGCGAATGACTGCGCCTCGATCGACATCACTTTCGATGCCAGCAAGCTCGCCGGCAAGAAAGTCGTGGTCTTCGAGACCGTCACCCAAGACGGCAAGACCGTTTCGGTTCATCACGATTTGAAGGACTCCGAGCAGACGGTAACGGTGGGTACGCCTCCGACGCCGCCGGCTCCGCCCTCGCTGATCCGCACCGGCGCCAGCATCACCCTCGCAGCCCTCGCGGCTGCGGGTCTAGTTGTTGGTGGCGCGTGGCTCGTGCGTCGCAAGCGCGCCTAACCAACCAGGCACACCCCGAGCTAGCTCGGGGTGGATAAGTGCTCCCGTGTGCGCGTGTTTTCCATGGTCGAGGCGCGCACATGGGTAATCGGGGGCTGGGCCAGCTATTGCTGGCTAGCCCAGCCCCCTCTTCTATCTTTTCTCGAACAAATCTCGGCCATGAAAACGAAGTGTTTTGTGAGGTAAAAATGAAGAAAACAACGACTGCTATTGCTGTATCTACGTTGGCTTTCCTTGCCCTGCCGGCAGCCAACGCTGTAGAAACAACGGCGGAGACCGCTCCCGCAGCGGTAACGGACACGACGGCTGTGACTCTCGCGGAGACTCCGGGAACGGCCTCCGTTCGAGCGGCGGAACCGGCGGATGTGGGGGATACCCCACCTACGCCAGGAGACGACAGCCCTGCGGTGCCGGATGTGCCCGAGCCGCCCCAACCGGGGGACGAGCCGGCACCCGTGCCGGAGCCTCCTGCACCTCCCACGCCGGGGGACGAGCCGGCTCCGGTGCCGCCCAGCCCCGAGCCTGAACCCGCACCTGAACCTGAACCGGAGCCGGAGCCTGAACCGGAGCCGGGTGTTCCCTCGCCTGACGCGGGTAGCGATACTTTGCCGAGCGTCGAGGATGAAGCACCGGGCGCGGACTCCTCTTCTTCTTATGAGGCGAGTGAGGGTGAGGGCCGGGTGTATCGCGCCGCTGCGCGCTCGACGGGTTCGTATTCGGGTAAGTACGCGGCGTCTCAACGGCTTGCGGACTCCGGGGCCGCTTCGGCGTCGAGCGCTTATCTGGCTTTAGCGGCGATCACGGCCGGCGGCCTATGCATCGCTGCTACACGCCGGCGGGGGTATGTGGCGAAGCACGCCGCATAACCACCCTTGAAATCAGGCTTTCGTTTTTGAAAGGAAGAAATAGACCATGGAATTGAATGAACTTCTCGATCTCTTCACTAAATTCGCCACCGCAGGCGGTGGTATTTGGGCTATTTGGGGCGTGATCACGCTGGCTGGTGGGTTGCGTAGCCATGATGGTCAGCAAACCCAAACCGGGATGTGGCAGGCGCTTGGTGGGGTCATGATTGTGGCTGCCGCCCAGCTCTTCAAATCCATCGCAATATAGCCATGGCTTTTGAGGTTCATGTTTACCGCGAGGTGACGGCCTACCAGCCCAAAGTTCTCTTTGGGTTCTCTTGGCGTCAGCTCGGGGCGTTGAGCATTGCCCTCCCGGTAGCTGGCCTTGCTTATTGGGGCTGCTACCGGGCCGGTCTTGACGATCTCGGAATTTTGATCGTGTTCGCGGTGATGGTTCCGGCGGCGATGTTTGGGTGGTGGCGCCCGATGGGTATTCCAGCCGAGAAATATATCGGTTATGCGTGGGAGTACCGGTTCGGGCGGCGCCGCTACCTCTACCACCAAATAACAGATGTGGGGTTTAGTGATGGGCAAAAGAACACAACAACAGCAAGACGCGGCCGTTCCGGGCGTCTTCGTCGGGAGTACGTCTCCTTCGAAACAAACAACTAACACACACGGGCGGCGGCGTCGCCGGTCGCGCAGCGCGAAGAGCGCTACCGGTATGTCGGCTGCTCCGGGGAGTGTGCAAGCAAAAATACCTTACGAGGCACTCACCCAGAGCGGGCTGGCCTGGCTTGGCGGCAACATTTATTCGGTGACGCTTGAACTTTCGGATGTGAATTATTCTCTCGCGCCAAGCGAGGTACAGGAGGGTGTGATTGAGAAATACGCACGTTTCCTCAACTCGCATTTGGCGGGGACGCATGTGCAGATCCAGTTGATCAACCAGGTCTTGGATAAGGAAGTGCTGGCGCGTGGGGTGGCCCTTGCTATGCGTGGGGACGGGGTAGACGATTGGCGTAGTGAATATAACAGCTTGATCGCCTCCCGCCTGGCCACGGGTCGTAATAATTGCGTTTCGCGTAAATACGTGACCCTCACTATCGAGGCGGAGGGTGTGGAGGAGGCTAAGACCACGCTTTCACGCATGGTCACGACCGCTAGTGCTGCTCTTCGGGAGATTGAGGGTTGTCAGGCCCGCCAACTGGATGGAGCCGAACGCCTGGCACTCATCACGTATTTTTTGCGGCCCGGTGCTCCTCGTTTTGATTATGCTCAGCTCCTGGCCAGCAATCTCACGACGAAAGACGTGGTGGTGCCTCTCTCGCTGGATGTTGGGCGTGATCATGTGGACGCGGGTGGGCGGCTTTGGCAGTTGCTCGTTTTGCGGGATTTCCCGGCCTTTATTTCCGACCAGTTGCTCGCCGAACTGGCCGATTTGCCCCTGGATATGGCAGTAAGTATTCATATTGACCCGCTCTCGCAAAAGAAGGGTCTCGACTTGGTTAAGGCTCAGATTGCGGGGATGGATATTCAGCGGGGTAATGAGCAACGCCGCCTCCTCAAGCAAGGGTTGTCGAGTGATCTGATGCCGCATGAGTTGCAGGCATCTTTTGAGGAAGCAACCGAACTACGCACGCAGCTTGAACGCTCGAATGAAAAACTCTTCCGCACCACGATAGTGATCGCTGTCGGGGCAGACACGGAGGGGGAGCTTGCGGGGCGGGTTGAGCGCGTGAAAACCCTGGCCGCGAAGCACTCGTGCAACCTGGAGACGTTGCGGTATATGCAGCTCGACGGCCTCGGGGCGACCTTGCCACTGGGCGTGTGTCGGTTGCCGGTGTTTCGTACCCTCACGACCGGCGCGCTAGCGGTCATGGTGCCGTTCACAACCGCGGAGCTGATGGAAGAGGGCGGCGATTTTTACGGGGTTAATGCGCGCTCGAAAAACTTGATCGTGGCGGATCGGCGGCGGGGCATGAACGCCAACGGCTTCGTTCTCGGCACCACCGGCTCGGGTAAAAGCCAGTTCGCGAAGTTCTCGATGCTACAAACTTTCTTGCGGCGTCCCACCGATGAGCTGCTTATTATTGACCCTGACCGCGAATACGTGCCACTCGCTTCGGTGATGGGTGCGAACCGGGTGATTGTATCGTCTAGCTCACCGGACTCGATCAACCCGCTCGAGGTAGACAAGGGCGCGGGCGGGGAGAGTATTCAGGAGAAGTGCGGGGTCGCGCTTTCCCTGCTCGAGGTGCTGCTGGGCGGGGAGGGCGGTCTGTCGGCTTCTGAGCGGTCGATTATCGACCGGTGCGTGGCCCGGCTTTACCGGGACTATTTGAATACTGACGGCGCGACGCCGCCGACTCTCACGGATTTATATGACGCGCTCTCACGCGAAACTGACGGTGAGGGCCGCGAGCTTGCCCGCGGCCTTGAACTCTACGCCAGCGGGAGTGCGTCTGGGTTCGCTCGCGCCACCTCCATTGATCGCAGCAACCGGGTCACGGTCTTCGACACCGCTGATCTTTCTCGTGACGTGCAGACGTTCGGGATGATGGTTGTCCTGGAGGAGATTTGGGGGCGGATCAAAACGAACCGTGCCCGCGGCATACGCACGTGGGTGTATGTGGATGAATTCCATACGCTTTTTTCGAATCCTCATGCCGCCTCTTATTTTGAGGCGATGTATAAGCGGGTGCGTAAGTGGGGTGCCTCGATGACGGGTATCACCCAGAATATCGAGGAGTTGCTGGCGAATAAGGCCGCGCGGCTCATGCTCTCCAATTCCGACGGCCTATTTTTGCTTAACCAGCAGGCAACCGACGGCGCCGCGTTAGCGGATTTGCTCAAGTTGTCGGGTGAGCAGGCGGCGTTTTTCACGAACCAAGCCCCAGGTAAAGGCTTGCTTCGCCTGGGTGGGGTGTTGGTGCCTTTCGATAACACGATGCCAGCCAGTAGCCGGTTGTATGAGTTGTTTTCCACGAAATTCGAAGACAAGGCGGCCTGATAATGATTGATCAAACTGTTGGGGCGGATGCGCTTTATATTATTGCCACCACGCAAGGCGGCGTGCCAGGCGTGCTCGAAGACATCGCGACGCATCCGAGTGCTTATCCCGAGCTTGCTGCCTGGGCGAACTTCGCGCGGGTGGTCGGAGTCGGGCGTGCCGGTGAGGTACCAGCGCCACCACAAACAATGGCTCAGGTGGCACCTGAGGTGGGGCTACCGGCGTCGCCGGTAGCCCCGCTAGCGGGTGGTCAGGCCGGCCCGCAGGGGGTAGACGGTAGGCGGCGGCGTCGTACGCGGGCTGGTAGCGGCCTACCCGGCCGCGGGAATTTGGCTCGCAACCTCACTCTCGGGGCCGCTCTCGTATGCCTCGCGCTCATGGTCGCGGCTTTGTGGGTCATGAAAAACCCAACCGCCGACGACGCCGCGCAGTCAGCGCCACCAACACCGGCGGCGTCGATAGTGCCTGCGACACCGGAAGCCACCACCGCGCCGCCTGCAGAGGGTGTCTTGGAAGCCACCGGCAAGGCACACATGTGCATAGCCCGCGGCAAGGATGTTTCGTGTATTGGCGTAGGCGACCATGGCCAGAACGCCTCCCACACGTTCGACGCGGACGTGAAAATCTTGGCGGCGGGTGGGGACACCACCTGCGCGAGCAGCGGCCAAGGCGCGGTGTGTTGGGGTGATAACAGGTGGAGCCAAGCCGGCCAGCAACCCTCCGACACCCAAGCACCGGCGGCGGTCTCGGGACTCGAATCCCTCGAGGTCAAAGACCTTGCGGTGGGGGATGCTCACGCCTGCGCCCTCACGAACACCGGGGTGTGGTGTTGGGGTACGGACTACAACGGACAACTCGGGGGCGGTGCCCAAGGTGATAAAGCGAGCTTGGCCCGCCAAGTCACGCTCCCGGAAGGCGCAAATCCGACGGGGCTGGTGGCTTCGCGGTTCACCACCTGCGCGAGAAATGATGCCGGGCGGGCGTGGTGTTGGGGGTCGAACGACAAACAAGCACTCACAAATGACCCGGCTGGGATTGTGGGCGTGACAGAGAAGAGCGGGCTGTGAGCGTGCTTGCGTCGATGAATATCCGCGACACTTCCAGTAAAAAAGCCGCGAATATCCACACTCGCCGAGACTCTCACTTGGTGGGTAAGGCTGGGCGGCTTGTGGGGGATGTGCGTGAGCTACGCAGCTTCGAGGGTGGAGAAGTCGATGAGCAAGTCGGTACGGCTTTCTCCATCGCCGGCCGTACAGTGGGACGTAAAACCTGGAATAAAGCACGTCAGCATATTCCGGTACTGCGCGGGCACGTCCCGCGCACCTCGCGTGTCTCTCGTCTTACGGCTCGCCGCGCCGCGACCGTACCGGCGATGTCGCCGGTGAGGTCGGCGTCGAGTGGGCGTTCCGGGTCGAGTGTCGTACCCGGACTGAGGCGTGCGACACCGGGCAGTCGGCAGGCCCAGCGGGCTGGCAGGGCTGCCTTGCGGGGTGGGTATCGGCCACGCCTCGCTGCCCGGGCATTGAATGCTGGGCGGGTGGTGGCCGTGAAAATCGCGGCTGCCATTGCCTCCGGCGTATCCATGATCGCTGCCTCTCCGGTCTTGATAGCGGGGCTGGTGGCCTCCATCATGATCATCGCGATTGTCTCGTTCATCCCCAACTGGATAGTGAATTTAGTGGTCGATGATGAGTTGCCGGAGGTCGCGTTCCCGATCCAAGACGACTACCCCTGGCGCGATAAAGTTAGGGACTCGGCTGGTAATGCTACCGAGGTGTTCAACACCGTAAACACGGAGACGCTCTACTATTTCGGGAATTGCACGGATTTTGTGTATTGGCGGGTGAACCGGGATATGGGTGGCGGCCCCGGCAGATGGGTCTACCGGCATGGTGACCTAACCCCTGCCGGTGGGAACGGCTCCCAGTGGGGAGATACCGCTAATTTGCCGGGCTGGCCCGTCATCAACAACGCAAAAGACGTCAAAACCGGTGATATTGTCTCTTTCAAGTCTGGGGTGGCTGGGCATGACCACCCGGCCGGACACGTGGCGTATGCGGCCGCAAACACCGACGGCACCCTCCTCACGGAGAATTACGGTAACGCCGCCTACTACCTCGAGCGCTTCACCCACACTGACTTCCAGAAGTTCCTGGATGACGGGCGTATCACTGTGCGCCGCAACCCAGACCTGGGCCGGAGGGCAGCGAGTGGCGAAATAGTTCGGGTGCCCGGCGGGTCGAGCGCCGTTCTGGATACGGCTCTCGCCTATCAGGGCGTGCCTTATGTACACGGGGGACAATCCCCGAGCGGTTGGGACTGTATCGGTTTCGTTGCCTGGGTATATCGCCAGCACGGGGTGACCATCAACTACTTCGACACGACGGGCGTGTTGTCGTATGGGCGGCGAGTGCCCTATAGCCAAGCCAAGCCAGGAGACATTCTCTATTGGCCCGGGCATGTGGCTATCTCGCTAGGGGATGGCCGGAATGTTGCCGCGTGGAACGAAAAAATGGGGACAACGGTCGGCCCGGATTCGTGGTGCGGGGAAGAGCCTCCGGTTGTGATCCGCATGAGCGAAAACTAACAGGGAGGGCTAGTTGTGGCTGGGATTATTTTGGCGATGCTCACCGCGATTTTCGGCGGTAGCTTTGCGGGCGGGGTCGATGACCTGAAAACAGACATCGCCTCCTACAACCAGAGCGCTTTTGAGTTTTGCACGAGCCTCAATTCTGTTGCGGTAAAGCCTGTGGCGGCGACTATTCTCGCGATTATTCTCGTGCTCGAGCTAGCTAGGCTTTCTACCCGTTATGAGGGAGACAGCAAGAGCGGCACCCAGCAGATCGCTCTCGCGTTGCTGAAAGCCGCGTTGATATTGATCGCAATAGGAAACGTCGATCTCATTCTTTCCTCGATTAATGAGGCGGGTGAGAAAATCACCGCCGGAGTAGTAGCGCAAAGCCCGGACACGGTTGCCGGGGGTGATCTTCCGGCGTCGGTGAAAACAGCGGTAGACGACCTAGGCTTAGCCGACAAGGCGGGCCTTATGCTCGTGCTTTTCTTGCCGTGGCTGCTCTCCATCGTCGCCTCCATTGGCGTGAAAATCATCGTGTTGTTGCGTTTCGCCGAGATCTATATTTTGAGTGCGGCCGCAACCCTTCCCCTGGTTTTCCTCTCGCATCCGGAGACGAAAAGCATCGGCGTGGGATATTTGCGCCGCTATGCGGGTGCGGTCTTGCATGGCGTGGTCATCATCTTGTGCATCACGATTTACTCGTATTTCCAAGTGGAGATGGTGGACGTGAATAGTTTGACGGGGGATAACATGCTCTCTACATTGACCGCGAATCTTCCGGGGCTGCTGGCCGCGCCGGTCTTCTTCCTCACCCTGCTTTTCGGTTCCTCGCGCATGGCTAAAGCATTCCTCGGAGAAGGATAGTGATTATTGATGAATGGATTTAGATGGAGGGTGCTTCGAGCTTTTTCGAGTAGAACGGGGCGAGACCGCGCAAGAAATACAGACACTTGTCGGTCGGCATGTGGGCGATCTCATCCGGGGTCATGAGTTCACGGCCCAGGCGTTTGTGGCCGCGTGTCCAGTTCCCGTTCCTGCCCCGGCTTTCGGAAATATCGGTCGTGGTGATGGTTTGTTTGCCGAGCATTTTCGAGAAGTATTCGGTGGTGGAGCGTTCTTGTCCGCCGAGGAAGAGGATTGAGTCGCAGTTGCCGACGATGGTGTCCCAGTCTTCCTTGTAGAGTGCTTTGCCTTGTGCCATGTTCTGGATGATCACGGATACGGATATGGCACGGGAGCGCATGACAGCGATTTTCCGCTCAAAGGAGGGGATACGTCCGATGTTTGCGAATTCGTCCATAAACACCTGGAGTTGGACAGGCAACCGGCGTGAATCTTCGTGGTCGGCGATGTAGATGTTGGTTTCGAAGAGTTGCTCGAAGAAAATGGATGCGAGGAAGTTGAAGGCGGCGTGGGTGTCGGGGATGATCAAAAATAACGCGGTTTTCTCTTGCCCGATGCGCTCGAGGTGGAGAGTGTCGGCCGAAAGTAAGGCGCGCATGGGTGCCATGTGGAGGGGTGCACACCTCACTCCGAGGGAGATAATCACTGATTTTTTAGTTTCTCCCGCGCCCTGTAGGTAAGTGTTGTATTGGGAGGCGGCGAAGCGGAGCCCGTCGATCGCGCCGAGAGCCTGAGGGGAGAAAATGTCTTGGGTGGGGTCTTGGCGTGCGATTTCGGCTTCCTGGATTAGCTCGCTGGTTGCTTCGAAGAGTAGATCGACATCGGACTTGCTCTCGTCGTCTTTTTCGAATGCTTGCATTTGCGCGAGCAGATCAACGACGTCGATGAGTGTGCCGGTGTTGCCTTTCGTGTAGTAGATGTAGGCGACGAGGGCGGTGAGGAGTGCGCGTTCTGCTTTTTCCCAGAAGTCACTTGAGGTGGCGGGCCGCCGCCCGGTGGTATTCGAGATGAAGTTTTCGACCAGGATGCTGATGTCGATTTCACCGCGGGTGTCTTTGAAGTAGGAGAGTGGATTGAAGGTGGCGGAGCGGTTGAAGTCGACGAGGTTGAAGCACCGTACTTGGTAGCCGTGGGCTGTGAGTGCGGCGTGGGTTTGGGCATAGAGTTCGCCTTTCGGGTCAGTGACCGCGAACGAGGTATTGAATTGCGCGAGGTTGGGTAAAACGTAGTAGCGGGATTTACCTGATCCGGATCCGCCAACAACGAGGGCGTTGAGATTGCGTTGGGTTTTCCGACCATCCAGGGACAAGCGCTCCGTGCGAGTAAACAAGAGGTTGCTTGTATAGGTTTTGTCGCGGTAGGGGCGGATCGCGGCTTGGGTGGCGAAGCGCGCGGAGCCGTGCTCGGCGCCGTCCCGTCGGGTGCCTTTCATGGTCTTGCGGTAGAGGGCGGTTAGGGCGATTGTGGCCGCTAGAAGCAGACCGGCGGCGGCGTCGATCTCATGAAAAGAGATATGGAAAGGCCGCTCAAGGAGATCAAGGTAGAAGCGGTCGAGAATATCCGTGAGTGGCAGGCCGGCTTCGATGTCGCTGCGTACCTGGAAACAGACCTTGTTTCCTGTCCAGAATGCGAGGAGGAGGCCGAGAATGGTGAGGATGTAGGTCATTGGTGTGCTTTCTTTTTCGCGCGGGTCTCGATCACAGCCGCAATATCAGCCCGGCCCTCATAAGTGAAAGAAACCCGCGGGATTTCCTGGGTGTCGGCAAGGTCTAGTGTGGGTGCGGTAGATGCGAGTGGTGACGTCGCGACGTCAGAGGCACCCACACCATCGGCGTCACCGACATCGGTCGTTGGTGTGCGTAGGCGGGTGAGGTTGTTGAAAACGGCGTGTGGGTCGATGTCTGTGTCGATCAAACACAAGCCAGGCTCGCTATACACGAGCGCCTCCACATTGGCTGGCAATAGGCGGGCGACATCGGGATGAGTGGGGGCCTCGGCTAGCGTGAGCGCGGTCAAGGGAGCGTGACCGCGTAGGAGCTGGGCGAGGGCGCGCTCTGCTGGCTCGGCTGTTATAAGCGTGAAAGAGCCGGTCATGGCGTACTCCAGTCCGGGAAAAAGTCAGGGGCAAGCGAATAGGGGGCGAGGAAGATGCCGCCGTCGTCGCCTTGCTCGATTACTCCGTATGCAAGTACCTGGGTGCCGCGCTGCAAAGCGAGTTCTTCACCGAGGTAGCGGGCGAGGCGGCCACTAGCTATCACGGTGGTTTTGATAGCAGCCTGGGTTTCGATAATGAACCGCAAGGAGGTGTGTTCGAGGTTCCATTGTGGAGTGTTGGCGATAGTGCCGGCACAGAAAATATCCACGGGATTCTACCGGCCCATCTTTTTCGAGACCACCTGGGCAGGCACAGGCGGACGCCCGTTGAGTGCGGCTTTTTTGGCTCGGGCTTTCTTCTCGATAGCACGAGCCACATCACTGCGGGTCTGGAGTTTTTCTTTCGTGACCGGCTTCTTTCCCGGCGCGGCCCCTGACGTCGGCAGTGTCTCCGACGTCGCCGGTGCCTGGGGTGTCTGGCTTTCCGAGGCAGACAGAGCGGCGGCGTCGGCGTTCGGGGTGGTGGCACCAGGCTGGGTGACGTCGCCGGTTTGCGCGGGAGCGTCTGCTTCTGGTGTACCGTCTTCTGGTGCTTGCCCCTCTTTCTTGGATGCTATCTTCTCAGGTGTGTCTTTTTCGGTGCCCGGCTTGCTCTGGCTAGCCTGTTGCCGCGTGGGGGTGAGGTCGGCTTCGATGCGGGCCAAGGCGTGTTGCATGAGCGCCACATCGCTTCCTTGGAAGTGGACAAAGTAGCCTTCACCAGCGCGCTCGAGCGCGAAATCCACACCGGCTCGTCTCAAGTATTTTTTGAGAGCGGCAAGGTTTTCCGGGGTGATCTCGGCCGAGTGGAGATCCCCACCTTTACGCTGGAGCGTTTTGATGGTCATGCGCCCGTGTTCGCGCTGACTTGGCGCAACGCCTTTCAGTTTGGCGATGTGCTTTAGGCCGCCTTGGGCGGTCAGTCGAACGGCTTGGAGTGAGCCGGTGAGGAAGTAGCCGGTGATTTTTAGGCCGGCTTGGAGAAGCGTTGCGGTAACCGTGTTGGCGATTTGTTCGCCGCCCATAATACTCATGAGAGTTCCTTTCCTTGGATCCTGGTTTGGGTTTGGGTGCGTTGGTCGATTCGTTTGAGTGCGGTCTCGAGAGCCTGGATGCGGGTGGTAGTGCGA
The DNA here is from genome assembly GCF_900155575.1 of Actinotignum timonense. Classification (GTDB taxonomy): domain Bacteria; phylum Actinomycetota; class Actinomycetes; order Actinomycetales; family Actinomycetaceae; genus Actinotignum; species Actinotignum timonense. Next base: position 1,075,675 of record NZ_LT706966.1, read on the forward strand.
TCGATCTTCCGATCAACCACCTCACTCGACTTCCCTTCATCGAGAATGCTTTGGCGTTCGATAACGAGGGAGGCGTTTTTCTCGATCAGGTTATCGCGCTCAAGGCGAAGCTCATCGCGGTAGTCGACTAGCTCGCTTGTGCCCATGCGAACTGCGCGGGCCGTCAGGTTCACCGTGTCTGCCCGTGCTCGTAGCTTCTCGCATTCGTTGTCGATGGCGGCGAAGTAGGCGCGCTGGGCCGGTGTTTTCCCGCGCGGTATCTTCCCCGCAATCAAAGCTGGGGGTGCGTTCACGGGGAGAGTGAAAAACGTATAGAGCTGCCGTGGGGTGATCTGGGTGTGGAACGAAAAGTCTTTCGTGTTGATGATGGTTAGCTCGGCACCGGCGTCGATGTAGAGCCGGTATGTGCCTCCGCTATCAGAGATAGCGGAGGCGGGGAGTACGAGTGCGAGACTGCCGCGGGTGCCGGGAAGGAGTACCTCAATGGTGCCGTTCTCGCGGTGGTCGATGAGGTGTTTTTGGGCGACGTATTCGAAGACCTGGGTGCGCCCCAGGCGCGCGCGTAGCGCGGCTGGGGTGTAGGGTGCGCCGAGCTTTGCTCCGCGGATAGAGCGTTTTGTGCCAGGGAGCGTGAAGAGGACGTGTTGGCCTTTGGTTTCCATTTTGATACCGCGCGCGACGAGTTCGGTTTGGAATCCCTCCCAGGTAGCGGTCTCGCTAATGGCGGCGTCGATGAGGCGCCGCAGATCGTCTTTACGCGAGTCGCCACGCGCTTGGGCATAAAGGTCACCGATGTTGTTATCGCGTCCGTGTCCGCGCCTGTTCTTGATGACTGACAGACCGTGCTGACGGCATAGTTTGTCGGATAGCTCGCGGATGTCATAGACACGGGTCTTCGGACACCGCCAGCGCTTCCAGGTATCCCGATTGACGGGATTAAACAAGATGTGGTTGTGGATGTGGTCTTTATCCACATGCGTTGCCACTACGTAATCATGAGCGTCTCCTAACAGCTCGTGAATCAATTCCATTCCGATGTCGTGTGCCTCGTTGGCATCTACTTCTCCGGGCTTGAAAGATTGAATGAGGTGGTGGGCGAGAACGCTCCCAGGCCGGCCAACACTCTTATGGAACGATGCCTCGGCGTGGGTGGCCATGAAGCCTTTCGTGATATCTTCAGGCACCCACGACAGGCCCGCATTCGAAGAAACAAGAAGATGCCCGTTGGTCTTGTATGCCTGGCATACATAGTCCACTGCCTTACCCAGCGTCGTCTTGATCTGGGTCAGTTTCGTCACCGCCACGGCCGCCTCCAGAGGTGAATCTTTCTATAAGCGTTCTGCTTTGTTCCATGAGTTTTCTGGCTGCCTCAACCTGCTCAAAAGACGCCACATGAGCAGAGTTCACGTTGCGTGCGATTTGGTTGAGGTTCACGCCTAGCCTGTTCAGCTCTCTCAGGAGTGCTTCCGCTTGTGCGCCTCGGTCTGGCCTCGTTGGTATCGGCCGGCCGAGCAATAATGTGCGCGTGAACGCAGAAAAGTTAGTGTGGCCCAGGGAGCGCATCCGCGCCTCCACCCGCATCCATTCTTCAGCGTCGAAATAGAGATGCTTCTCTAGACGGCGCTTCCTCCCGGAGGATGGCGCGCCTTCCACGCTTTCCTCCTTAACGGGTTTGGGTGTCCCCATACTATATCAACCCGCGGCGGCGGGCAAGCGCAGTTGTATCCTCAAATGCTAAGCTTGCTAAGCCGGTCGGCTAGGACTAAAGTCACGGCCCGTAGGGGCGGCTTTTGTTCCTCGCCCCGTGAAAAGTTTTTCACGGGGTAGCCGGCCTGGCCAGCGGGAAAGATGCACGCCCGCGGCGTGTATTCCGCTAGCCAAGCGAAGCTTGGCGCCACGCAAAGCGTGGCATGGCGTGTGGACATTTCATGTCCACACGCAGCCTGGACGGTCAGATGATTGTGGCGCGCCTGCCGTGCCATTATAGCATTATTTTGTGGTGTGGGATGGACGGAAAAGTGGTGCAGTCCAGCGCCGGCAGCGCACGTAGACGGGTAGCGTTTTTGGTGGTGGGTGGGTTCATTTTTTGTCACAAAAATGACACGCACTCCGGCGGTAAACGTGGTGGCGTTGGTGGTGGGCGCGCGGGGCGCGTGGGATGGAAGAGTGGTGGGTGGTAGTATTTTGTTTCGGGAACTTACGCCACACCGACAGGTATTGAAGTGGTGGTTGTGGTGAGGAAGAAAATAGCGGCCTTGAAAGACAGCCCGCTGATCGCTCCGGATTACGCAAAGCTTGAAAAGCGCATCGGTGCGGTCTCGGATTTCGAGAAAAGGCTGGGTGAATTGCGCGAGCTGCGAGCAACGCTCGTGGACTTACGCGGCGCACTAGTTGAGTCAGGTTTGCCGGTCAAACAGATCGTGCAAGCGTTCGCGCTTGATAATAATGAGCGCCGCCTTTTGCTCAAAAAATACCGCAATGCGGGCACGGAAAACGCCGGCACGGGCGGTGAAACTGAAACGGAAAATGACTCTATTAGCGGCGAGGATACCGCAGGGCAGTGCGACCGTGCCGATAGATGCGCGGGTGAAAATACCGGCTCGAGTGAACACTTCCAGCAAGACTAACGGAAGTTATAAGGTAAGGCCCGTACCGCGCGATGTGCGCGGTACGGGCCTCGTTTGGCTTGCTTTTTATAGGTTTATTGTTTGCTGCTGGCTGCGTTTACCATCGCGCAGGCTGGCCGTGATTTCTTTGAGTTCTGCCTCCAGCGTGGCAAGTTTAGACTCACCTGACCAGCGCTCCTCCGTTTCGCTCCCGTAGCGCATTTTTTCGTGTTCGATATTGGCTTGGTATTCTTTCATCTTCTCAGGCAAACCATCGAGTTTGCCGATCATGTTCTCCAGCCGAACGAAATAGTGGTAGTCCAGGCGCGGGATGGTGGTTCCTTTGAACTGCACCTCCACCGAGATATCTAGGCCGCTTTTATCGGGAAAATAGCGCCGATAGTATTCAAGCTGCTGAGCAAACGCTGCCGGCACGGCGACAAGGCCGTGCCCGTTACCTAAATATGATGTCGTGATACCGAACGCTATTTTTACGCCGTTGATCTCGATTTTAGGCAGGCTATAGACCGGATTCCACGAGATAGCCCCGCCCCCGCGCGAGCTGGCCGTGCGGAAAATATAGCTTGGCAGCGCGCTCAGAGCATCATTGAGGCGCGCCGCGGCGGCTTTCCGCTCCGTAACGATCTGTTCGTCAAACTTGATAACCGGGGTGGCCGGGTTTGCGAGGGTTTCTTGGATGCGAGTGAGTGCTTCACCGTAGCGATCCAGGAACATACCCGTGGTTCCTAAGAGCCTTAAGTTTGAGCTGATGTTGGCGTTTTTTGTGCGCCAAGCAGCCCGCTCATTCTTCAAGCCTTGGATCTGGTTTTTCAAATCAACCGACCGCATGAGCATTTGGTCTCCGGAGGCGATAGCTTTCGTTTCCGCATACGACATCTGGCGTTCGGCGAGATCTTCGATGGTGCGGCCCGTATATTTCCCGGTCATGACCTGGCCAATAAACGCGGCTTTCCGCTCCAAGGTCTGCCACTTCATGGTATCCAGACTTTTCAGGGTGCAGTAGCGGTATTCGGCGACCTCACTGTTTTGGTTTTTCTGGCGGAAGACCCGCCCATTCCTTTGAATATGATCAGCCGGCCGCCAGGGCACATCAACATGATGGATAGCCACCGCCCGGGTTTGGATGTTGGCACCGGTGCCGAGTTTTTCGGTCGAACCAATTAATATTTGGATGGAGCCGGAGCGGGCGCGCTTGTAGAGCGCGTCGCGCTCAAGCGTGTTTTTCGCTTCATGAACGAAGGCTACAGCACTCTCTGGCACGCCTTTCTCGACCAAGAGCCGCTTGAGTTCGTGGTACATGTCGAAGCTGCCGTCTGTTTTTGGGGTGCCTTTATCGCAGAAAACAATCTGCAAGGCCCCGCGCGTGGGCGAGACTTCCCCGGTCTCATCCAGATACTCGTTGTCTTTGTTCTCGTTCCACACCCGGCAGACATTGTCAGCCACCACATCGACTTTCTGGTGGGTAATAGTCTCGGTGTCGACGCCGTTGAGCGCTGAGATGTTCTTGTCGGTGAACAGGCGGTAGTCGGTCGCAAACGTGATCCCATCATTCGTGAGGCACAAATAGTTGTCTTCTGTTGGGCTGACCATGCCGGCTTTGATCGCGGTTTCGCGTTCCTCCAAGCGCTCCCGAAATTCTTCCATCGGGCCGCCCAAATCAATCTCCAGGGTCTCGGCGCGCCGCTCCCCATCACTACGGGTTTTAATCTCGGGAAGATTGAGGCCGAGTTCGCTAGTGAGCTTGACGTCGGCAAACGTCTGCCACATCGAGAGCAGCTCCGGCAAGTTACTGAAGGTTGTGAAGCGTTGTTTGACGACATAGCCCCCGCCCGCGTTCATTTCCACCGCAGTGGAGGCGGAGGCGAACTGGCGCGCCCAGGCAGTGAAGTCCCCGACGCCAGCACCGGCCAAGATGTCGGGGCGTAGGTAGTGCATCATCACCCACATCTCGCCCATCGAGTTCGCTACCGGGGTGGCGGTTGCGAGCGTACAAATACGCTCTCTTCCCTGGGAGCGTAGGTAGCTGATTATCATGTCGAGGTCGAGGGCACGCGAAGACGTGCCGCCAAGCAGGCCCGCGAATTTCTCCGCGCCTTTGACGGGCAGGTTTTTGTAGGCGTGGGCTTCGTCGACGACGAGATAGTCGACGCCGAGAGACTCAAACGAGAGCAGAGAATCATCGTGCTGGCTGGCCGCGTCGTTGATCTCGCGCTTAATTGACGCTTCGCTCTCAAGCATTTTGCTCTCCAGCTTCGAGATAGAGACATCGCCGGATTGAGCGGCTTCGAAAGCAATACGGGCACGGGTCTCGTCGAGCTTGGTCTGCTCGTAGACTTTGATGGTTTCTTTACCCAGGGGGAGCTGGCCGAAGGCATAGTGGGAGCAGATGATCGCATCCCAATTACCCATCCTTGCGCGGGCGAAAAACTCAGCCTTATTGGCCTTGGAGATGTCTTCACTCTCGAGCGTGAGCAGGCGTGCGGCCGGGTAGGCGGCTAGCCATTCGCTCCTGAATTGGCCCACCAAATGGTTCGGGACGACGACGAGGGGTTTGGTGACGAGTCCGAGTCGGTGTTGTTCCATGACCGCGCAGACCATTGCCAGGGTTTTCCCGGCTCCGACCTCGTGGAATAGCCCGCACGTGGGTTCATAGAGCATGCGGGCGATAGCGGTTTTTTGGTGGTCATAAAGCTGGATTGAGGAAGACAGACCGGGTAGGGTGAGGCCACTACCGATGTCGGTGTAATCGCGGCCCACTAGCGAGTTGAAGCGCTCGTTGTAGATTTGGACGAGGCGCTCGGTGCGGGTGGCGTCAGCGAAGACCCATTCTTTGAAGTGGTCTTCGATTTCTTTGCCTTTCGCCACGGCCGCGGCCGTGGCCGCCATATCCACTAGTTTCCGGTTTTTGTTATCGGGATCGGTATATGTGACCTCAATAGTGTTCGCGTTCAAAAGCTTGGTGAAGATGTCAGAGGCCCGCATGCTTGTTGTACCCCACCGTGTTTCTTGCTCATAAGAGCGGGACTGGGCACCACTCAAGTTCACGGAGTATGCGCCGTCCTTCGTGAGCGTGAGGCTCGGGCGGCCGTCATCAAGCAGTTCGCGCAGGAATTGCTGATAGTCGCGGATCGGGATCCAGCTCGCTCCAATACTCGGGGTGATGTCGGTGAAGTCAATAGGCTCAGGCATGACTTTCTCCAACGCCTCAACATTTGGCGCGTATTGGGGGTCGGTTTGAGTAGCAGAGCGCGCCGCGGCAAGTTTTTCACGTACGTTGCCCGAGAGATATTCGGGGGCGCGGGTAAGAGCGCCGGTTTCGGGGTCGAGGAATGCTAGGCCCTCCTCGATGAGCTGACCGCCAATAACTTCTTCTCGGAAGCCTAGGAGGTAGTGCATGTAGGGCAGGTCGATACCGCCGGTTTGCTCCAGGCTCATCGCAAGCGCTTCGCGGGTCGTTTGTGCGCCTTTAGGCGTATAGGGCGCATAAAGCTGGCGCGAGGAGAGAATATCGGCGGGGGTGGCGCGCTCTGTCTCGTCATCCCATTTCTCGAGAGCAAACAGTAACGCGTGGCGGGGGTCTTTCTTCAAGACTCGGACGGCTTGCGGGTAGGTCACCCGCAAGACTTCTTCGCCGTTTTTATCTATTCGGATGCTTTTCGTATTCCGATTCAGTGCGCCATATTCTGCCACATAGGTTTCATAGGCGGTGCGGGTTTGGGTGCGTAGTACCTCGAGTCCGACGTCGGCGGCCGGGGCGGTTTCTTCGGCGCTAACAAGCCTAGAGACAAGCGTGAACAGCTCATATAAGCGGTGGGTCTCTGTTACGTATTTCTTCGCTAGGCGCACGCTCTCCCACTCCCCGCTAGCGGCGAGGCGTTCCATGCCTTGAGGAGTGGGACGCAAAGAACCAGCAACCATGCCCTCCTCGAGCGGGGCGGAGAGCGTTTCGGCGTCGATCTCAATAACCTGCGGGCTATATGCAAGACGCTCGGGCAGATCAGTAAATACGCGGGTGAGAGCAGCACTGAGATCACTAGCGACGTCGGCGGGCGTCTTCTTACCTTGTTGTACAGTGAGCACGTCGCGCCCACCCATCCCGCTCCCGGCTTCAAGCTCGCCAAGAAGATTGGCCGGGTGGTCAAGGAAATAGTTATTGAGCGCAAACGTCGCAGTACTTCCGTCTTTACGGGGTAGGCGCACGGGGTGGGTGTGTTCCCACGTGAACTCTTGCGGGGTATCGCCTGGGGTGCGTTTGCGGAAGATCAACAGGTCGCTAGCAACGCTTGTTCCGGCAGCCTCACTGTGAGCACCATTAGGTAAACGTATAGCGGCAACTAGGTCTGCGCGCTCATACAGGTCGCGGCGTGCAGCCGGGTTTTTTGCGTCTAGGGTGTAGGTGGAGGTGATGAGCGCCGCATACCCGCCAGGCTTGAGCAGATCCAAGGATTTGATGATGAAGTGGTTGTGCATCGAGTGCCGGCCCGGGTTATGGGCCGGGTCGAATAGTGCGACGTCAGCGAAGGGCACGTTACCTACCGCCACATCAAAAACAGGCGGGAGCGTGGTAGTTTCGAAGCCTTCAGGGCGGATGGTGTCGCTGGGAGCGAGGAGCTGGGCCAGGCGTGCAGCCGTGCTGTCAAGCTCGATGCCGGTCATGGTGAGGTTGTTGGGTGCGTGGGCGATGAAATGCCCGATACCACACCCCGGCTCGAGTCCCGCACCGCTTTCAACGCCGGCACCTTTGAGTGCATCCCAAATAGCCGTGACATATTCAATGTGCGTGTAGTGGGCATTGACGACGCTTCGCCGCGCAGCCTTATAGCCCTCCTGCCCGAGAAGATCGTGGAGGCGGGCGCGTGCGGCGCTCCACTGTGTTTTGGTTTCGTCGAAGACTTCTCCAAGACCACCCCACCCACTAAAGAGCGCGACCTGCTCGAGGTCACGCTCGGTTAGCCCGCCCTGCTCGGCTAGCTCGAGCGCCCGAATATTAGCGGACACGCGGGCACGCACGCCCGTGATCGTATCTTGTGGCCGCGTGCGTAGATGAGGTGGGTCTACCAGCACTCCTCGATCTCGGAGGGCGTTGTCGGGTTCTCCCATTCGATTGGCGGGTTCTGGGCTTGCCACTGGGCCACCCAGGCCGGACACTTGCGATCCGGGGTTGATTTCATCGACTGCATCGAGGTGAACATGTCGATGATCTCCCCTCGCATCTTGCCCGTATCCTCCATTGCCTGCCAGGCCAGATGGAAGAGCGCCGGTTCGCCCGATCTCGGCTTCCCCGTCACTTTCTCCAGGGGGACGTGTGCCACTTGGTAGGACTCGATCCAGAAGCCTTCCCTGATCAAATCGTCCAAGGTCATCGTCAATCCCTCGATCCGCACCACCAGACCGCGCCGGAATACTCGCAGTAGTGCCTCGGTCAAGGTTTCCTTCATCCGCGGGACGTACAGCTCCTCGTAATTCTCCTGATCGGTCAGAAACTCGTAAGGCACGTCCACTCCTATCCAGTCCCAATCCAGTGGGAAGAGTTCCCACGTCTCTACCTCGGCGTTCGGGTAGTAGTTCGGGGGTAGATACGTCTCCATCTCGAGGAAGAATTTGCGGGCCACGTCCCACTCGCTCGGATTGTTTAGCGCCCAGCGCCTCCACACTTCCCTCGTCTGGAGTGGTTCGCCGGCGTCCCTCGGGTCGATCAACATCGTTGTTCCTTTCTTGTGTTAGCCCCATGAGAGCGTCTAAGTCAAAAGCAAGCTGGCTAGGCGCAGGCGTCACCTTGCGCCTTTTACTGGCTTTCCGGTTCCCAGAATACCCTCCATATGGCGGTATATCCATATCTCCATACGCTTGTTTTGGTGTGGAAGTGTTTTTCGGGCTGTTGTCCATTGTTGTCCTTGAGGATGAGGGGGTGGATTAAATAGGGGTGGCGCCACCCAAGGGGTGGCGCCATTTTTGTGCCTCAAGGGGTCGGCTCAAAACAAAAGGAAAAATTATTGGAGGGCCGGGCTTCTAAGTCGCGCGTTCTCCAGCTCGCGGCCATCCAATATGGTCGCCCAGTGTGTGAGGTGGGCTGCTTCCATTACCAGCCAGCCTCAACAGTTACTGTTCTTGGTTTTCTATCTCTTCGAGGTAGTTTTCCAGGGCAGTAACAATCAGGGCGGTCAGGGTTGTTTCCTTGATGACTGCAAGGATTTGCAGCTTCTTGGCAAGGAGGCCCGGACAGTTAAAGTGTACGTCTTTTGGGCCGGTGTCTTTAAGGCCCGCGAACATGCTCATATCCATATTTCCATGATGCCACGGTGGGTGGGGCGTGTGGGAGTCGCGGCGTGCTTCATTTTCTTAGGGTGGGTTCTTGTGTGGTGATCGTATTGGGTGGTGTTTTTTATCGGCCTGCCCCTGCGGGGCAAGGCCGGCCCGTGGGGGGTCTGGGGGCACGGGTGCCCCTGGCGGGGTGTGGGGCAGCGCCCCACAAAGTTGAAGGGGGGCAGCAGAGCGCTGCCCCCCTCAACCGAGTATGAGCGCTAAACCAGCAAGGATTCGACGACTGGATGTGTACGGTAGTAAGCCTTGATTGACTCTTTGGAGATGATCTCCTGGGAGTGGGACTGTGGGTCACAGCCTTGCCGGGCATCAAGCCACGGCTGCTCACCGTGAGTCTTTTCGACCAAAGCATTCGCGGTCAAGTCACCGAGTTCATCGCAAACGCCGTCAATAACGGCCAGTGCGTCAGCGGATAGTGTGCCGGCTTGACTGGTTAGCTCGCCGGGGTAAATGAAGAACTTACCGCGGTGCTTGCTGAATAACTCCGGAGAAACCGGGCCGTTCACCCAGGCACGAAAATCTTCTTCAAAAATAGGAGATCCCGTTTGAGCGAGATATGCGGCCTGGCAATAGAACGTAAGCTTTTGCAATTTCATGGTGGTCATACGCCCGCAACGCTCAAGAATCTGCGCTGCTACATCTTCAATTTTAGCCATCTCGCCTCCTTTTGCCTCATATCCGTAATTGCTATGATTCTACCATGCAAGACAGTGTGCGGCCTATATCCAGGGGTGAAGCTAACAAAGCCGGAAAAGCCTTAGCGCAGGCGTACGTCGCACACGGTGGAGACCTTGCTCGCGTGGGAGAAGACGAGGAGATTCAGGAATACTTCCGACTCGTGCAAGCATGGCGTGCCATGCAAATAGAGCCTACACGTACTGTGTTTGAGGAACTACAACAAATATCCACACTTATCCCGCACTCGCTCGTGACTTTCCGATTGAAGCGAATCAGCTCGATTCTCAAGAAACTCTCACGCAAGAACACCAACCTCAAACTCGGCTCCATGGACGACATAGGCGGGTGCCGGCTTATCGTGGAAACCTGCGAGCAAGTAGACCTTGTCGTGGAGGAAGTGCGGCGCCGCTTGGATGTGAAAAAATCCCGCGGGGTCAAAGACTATATTGCTTGCCCACAAGACAGTGGCTACCGCTCATGCCACATAATCGTCGTCGTACCTGGTGAACCATTACCTTCTCGAGTGGAAATCCAGATCAGGACGAGACTCCAGCACTCGTGGGCAACGGGAGTCGAAGCAGCAAGCGCGATATACGGCCAGGATTACAAGAGCCCTGAAAAACTGGCAGGATCGCGAGCTTCCTACGAAGATATAAGGCGATTTTTCCAGCTGGCCTCGGCCCTTTTCGCTCTTGAGGAAGACCGCCCGCTAGCATCTAATGTTCCCAATGGTCGGGAAGCGCTCAAACGCGAACTTGATGCTTTGAAGTGCTCCAAGCAGATTTGCGGTGACCTTGTAGATGCAACAGATGCAACTTTCCAGAGCATCGGGAAGGCTTTTGGCGCTCTTGGCCCTAACCTTTATCTTCTCGAATATGACCGAGAAGAACAGGTTTTGTACGCTTCGCCTTTCTCGAGCAGTGACATTAGCCAGGCTATTGATTGGTATAACCAGAACGAAGAAGAAGACGTGTTTTCCGGGCGACGCGACACGGTACTCGTCTACGCCACAAGCACCGAGTACCTACATGCCGCGTTCCCTAATTACTCAACAAACCTAAGCGATTTCATTGACAACCTTGGCCGCTGTAGGCAGGCATAGGATATACCGGAGCGAGGATGCCCAGAGCCGTGTCATGCACGTAAAAACTCCCAGCCCTAACGCTAGATACAACGCTAGGGCTGGGAGTCTTGTGTTTATGGGTGCTTATTTTTTCTTCTTTTTCGGCCACGTGTAGCGAGCAGTCTGGATCCCTTCTTCTTCTTTCGTGATCGCCGTGATCTTCACGGTCTGGGTGCCTTTGCGGGTTGATACTCGTGCGTTTTGCCCGATGGTGAGGTTTTGGCCGATGACGAACCAGGTTCCGTCGATTTCTCGGAAGATACACCGCCCGCCCTTGGTTAGCTCCGCATCGCTTGGCTTGTGTTTGATATAGGTGGCAAGCACGGTGCCTTCCTCCGTGACGGCGATGACGTCATCGACCGTGACGGTATGTGTTTTCCCGGTCTTCGTTGTCACGGTGACGTCTTTGCCTTCTTCGAGGCCGGGGCCTTCGATGAAGTATTCGTCGGTGTCGGGATTGTGCCGGTAGATTGCTTGCCCGTCCGGGATGGGAGGGTAGTTACGCTTGTAGAGCGCGGATTGGACGGTGCCGTCGTCGGCTTGGATTTCCCCCACTGTTACCTCATGGCGTGTGCCGTTTTTGGTGATCACGGTTGCGGTAGCGCCCTCTGTGAGGTCTCGCCCGACAATAATGTATTGGCCGAGGTGTTGGTCTTTGCGGTAGATTGCTTGGCCTGGCTCGAGGCCCTCGGTGGGGTCTTCTTCGATCCACTCGAATGTTGCGGTGCGGATTCCTTGGTGTTCGTCGATGATCTCACCAACCAAGACAGTGACAGTATCGCCGTTTTTGGTTGTGACAGCGGCCTGGCTGCCGGGGGTGAGGTCGACGCCGGTGATGCCGATTTCGTCTTCGCTGATTTTCTTGAAAATGATGGTGCCCTCGTCCAGGGGGCCGGTGTTCATGCTCATGAGGCTTCCTTTTCTGTTTGTTGGTTTTTGGGTTGGGAGTATTTCCAGGTGTAGACATCGCCGTGGGTGTAGCGGATGGTGCAGTCGATACCGCGGTCGCGGTGATGGAGGGCGCGGTGTGCGGCGATGCCGAGGTAGTGCAAGGGTTTCTTGCAGGTGTAGCAGTAGGCGGTTTTGATTCCGGGGTAAATGTTGTTACCCATCCTCTTCCTCCTCGTCGTCGGCGTTGGTGTTTCGGTAGCTTTGCCAGGTGCCGTTTTGTTCTTTTTCTTTCATGCGGTTCATGAAGCTGGTGAGCATGTTCCAGCCCGCATTGCGATCCATGCCCGCGTTGCTGGCGGGTACGGCTGCGCCGGCGTTGCTGGCATTGCCGGCGGGTGTCTCGTTGCCGGCATGGCTGGCAAGGTTTTCTTCTTGCATCATTTCTTCGCCCCTCCGGAGCATTCTTCGGCCGGCCGTGCATCTGGGATACCGATTTCGGCCAGAGTAGGAACCTTGTCCAGGAATTCCCGAATATAGATCCGGTGTTTCCCGCACGCGTGATCCATGCCCCGCGCGTGCTCGTAGCGTGTGTATGCGTCGCGTGATCTTCCCCAGGCGTCATATTCAAGCTCTGAAAGACCGTGTTCGTGGGCATATTCAGCTTCCCTGCAAGCCTCAGAGTGGCTTTCATAAGCAGCGCTGGCTTCCCGGTCATATTCCCGTCCCATACGGAAAAGAAGATCAAGCATTTGTTTTGCGAAGTGTTCGCGGGTGGCCGCGATAATCTGCTCTGGTGTGGGGGTCATTTATTCGTCTCCGTCCGTGTCTGTGACGACGATGATCGGGTTGTCTTCTTTTTCCACGTCATCGAGAGTGGGGGTGAAGTGCCGGAGGTCGCTGATCCGGCAGCAATGCTCGATGCAAAGGAGGGCTTGAGCCTTGTGGTACATGTGCTTACCCCAGGCTTGTGTAGCGTCACAGCGTGCTTCGTCGGCGAGTTCTTGGTTATCGCATTCGAGGGCCGTTTCTGCCCGTGCTAGGCATTCCTTGTATTCCGAGCTGTAACGTTCGGCTTGCTTCATCCGCTTGTGGTTTCCGCTCGCGAGGGTTTCGGTGATTTCGTTGGCGAGGTGTCGGCGGGTGGCCTCGATGATGCTGGATACCCAGGCATCGAAAACTGTGTCGGCGTCGTGTGCGAGTTTCCCGGTCGTGTCCTCAACATCGTGGGCACTATCGGGGATGCCGTGCTTCTCGATCTCAGCAAGGCCGGTGTCGATGACGAGATTACGTACCGCTTGACGCACATCCTGGGTGGTCAGTTGGGAGGTTGGGTTGAGGAAATACATGGGTGTCTCCAATCTTGGGGTTGTGGGTTAGATGATTCCTTTAGGGGTGGCACCTGCCGGGACGGGTGTCACGTTCGGGTTGATGTGGTCGGTGATGATGGTGGTTGCCCATTCGGATAGGGAGATTCTGTTGCCGGTGGCGACGTCGGCGAGCCATGCTCCGCGGATGATGTCGGCGGTTTCGCGGGGTAGGCGGAGGGTGATTTTCACTTTCTCTACCCCGCGTTTGCTTGACGTGCTGGCGGGTGTCGTGTTGCCGGCATTGCTGGCGTTGCCGGCTGGTACGGCGGGTGTCTCGGTGCTGGCAGCGACGACTGGGTTGGTGATGGGTGCTTTCTTGAGCGTCTTTAATGCGCTTGTGTCTGGCTTTTTCATTACTGTTCTTCCGTTCCCATGGCTGTTTCGTAAGCGTTTTTGATCTTGTCTAAGTGCTTGACGACCCGTGCGACGCCGCCTGGGCGTAGGACGCGGAAGGCTTGCTCGAATCCGGCCCTGATGTCGTCTTCCCAGGAGGGTGCGAGGTGCCCGTATTTCTTCGCCAACCAGGATGTGTGTCCTAGGTGGTTGAGGTGGGGTGGGTCGAAGACAACCAGATAGAACGACTCATCGGGGAACGTAAGGTTGCGGAAATCTTCCTTTTGGTCGGGGTTGATTGTGAGGGTGCGCCCGTCGCAAAGCTGGTGGGTCTCGGCCCGAATGTCGCAGTAGATGACGCGCTCGTCGTGCTTGTTTACCCACATCATGCGCGCGCCGCAGGTGAGGTCGAGGGCGGGTTTCATGAGCAAGCCTCCGTGTCGTCATGGCTGGCCGTGCTGGCGGGTTCGGCACCGCTGGCAAGTCCGGCGGGTGCCCGAGTGCTGGCGTTGCCGGCGAGAGAAGTTTGTAGGGTCTTGAATGCTTCCTCAATCAGCGCGTCGGCGTCGCCGATGGGTGTGTGGTTGGTTGCGGTGTGGGGGAATGCTTCCCTCATCGGCATATACCGAGCGAGCAGGTAGTCGCCGTAGGTGGCTTCTAGCTCGGTCAACCACCGTTTCGTGTCGAGGCGTCCTTGCTGGTAGGAGTTCACGAGAATGCCCGCAAGCTCAAGAGCCGGGTTATATAGAGATTTAATAGTGGCGATGGTTGTGATCATCTCGGCGACGCCATCGCAGGCGGTTTCCCGCGCTGTGGTCACGATCAACGCGGTGTCTGCGGCGACGAGCGCCCCGGTCGTCAACATCCCCAGCGAGGGCGGGCAGTCCACCACGGTCACGTCGTAGACATCGCTTAGGGGCGCGAGGATTGCCTTGAGCCTATATTCCCGGCCCAAAGTGGTGTCGTTTTCCCGATCCCACAAAGCTCTATCGGCGGGGAGGAGATCAATACCCCAGCCAGGCACTTCCAGTATTGCTTGGCGTGCGGTTTCGGGTGGTGCGCCGGCGACCACCGCGGCGAGCACGTCATTGAGCGTGAGCGTGTCGGCATCTACTTCGACGCCAAGCGTCGTCGTCGCGCTCCCTTGTGGATCGGCATCCACCAGCAGCACGCGAGCACTGGAGGTGCGGGCGATGCGGTGTGCGAGGTTGGTGGCGATGGTCGTTTTACCGACGCCGCCTTTTTGGTTACAGGTCGCGATGATCATGCTTGCTCCTTTTCGGGTTGTGGGACGTTTAGGGTTGTGAGTGCCTGGCGTTGTTGGGTGTCACTAACGGCCACGTATATAACGGTGGATTGGATGCTTTCGTGGCGCATCAAGGTCTGGACGATTCGGATGTCCACGCCGTTGGCGACAAGGTCAGTGCCGAAGGAGTGCCGCAACTGGTGGGCGGTCATGTTGATTCCGTGGCGCTCAAAAGTGTCTGAGATGGTTCGGCCGACGGAGCGGCTTTTGAGGTGCTCGTCGGGGTATTTGTAGGAGGGGAACCACCACCCGTCACGGGGCATGCCGGCGAAGAATTCTTGGAGTGCTGGGTGGAGCGGGACAATTGCCATTTGCTGGCCTTTGCCAATAATTGTGAGCTGCCCGGTTTCCGGGTCGTAGTCTGAGCCGTGTATTTTCGCGATCTCATGAATGCGAAGGCCGGCGAAAGCGGCGAGCAAGATCATGGCCCGGGTGCGCTTGTGGAGATGCCCGGAGAGCACTCGCGTGATGTGTGCGTCGGCTACGGGGCGGGGTTTGCATTTGGGGCATTTCGGGGAGGGGACATTGGTCAAAGGGTTTTTGATTCGGATTTCCATGTTGTGTAGCCATACGTAGAAGGCTTTGAGGGAGCGGAAGTAGCTCCATTTGGTGTGGGCTGTGGGCTTTTTGGCGATCCATTCGAGGATGGTGTCGGTGGTGGCGTCGAGGACGTTGACTTCCATGTCGCGTCCGAACGCGGTGACGGTGCGGATGCGTTCTTTGATGGTGTTTTTGCTGAGGTTTTGGGCGGTCATCGCGGTCTCCCATTTGGCGCAGATTTGCGCGTTTTCTTGATTCATGGTGAAACTGTAAAAGCCAGCGGTTCCCCGTGGTCTTTGCGACTGTGCAGGTGAGGGGTGTTTTTATTGCCGTACTGGCTGGCAGTTAGTCAGTTGCCGGACTTGCTGGCTGGTGGTTAGTTGCCGGACTCGCTGGCATTTAGCGAAAAAATTTACGCGATAGAAGATGCGTGAGAATTACTACTGTGCTGATCGTTAAAACCGTGAAGTAAGCGGTAGGTCGAAGGTTCGAATCCTTTCGGGGGCACAGTGGGATGTCCCGCGTCATAGGTCTGCCTGTGACGCGGGAATTTTCGTGTTTTCAGGTCGGCTACCGGCAGCAGTTCACTCTGCGGCTTATAGCCCCACTCTGCGATTGAACTATGAAACAGTTTCGCTGGGCATTTCATGTCTGAAAATACGCAAAATGCATATTGATTCTGTATTTGCACGTATTTCGACACTAGAATGGTCTTTATGATACTCCTCGGTGTTGGCGGCGCTAACTTTAGAAGTTTGCGTGATGAATGGGAGCTGTCCCTCCTCCGCCCTTCGTTGCGGCATAACATTCCACCCGAAGGTGAATTGTGGCGTGAGCACGTATGGCCATGCGCCGCGATTTACGGTGCCAACGCTTCGGGCAAGAGCACCGTGCTGGAGGCACTTAACTTCATTCGAGACGCTGTTTACAATTCCGCACGCTCCTGGGCTAGTGCCGATAAGTTGCCCGTGCCTCCTTTTGCACTGGACCCGGAGAAACGGAACGCGGATACCTCGTTGTGGATTGATTTCGTGACGGATGGTATTCGCTACGTCTATAGCTTCACGCTCAATGAGAGAGCGATTGTTCGCGAAGAATTACGGGCCTATTACTCGACTCGCGCCACAACGCTTATTGATCGGGACGTGCGCGGGCATAAGGTTCACCCCACGCGGGTGGGGAAGATCAATGAGGTTTCACCCCGTGAGCTGGTTCTTTCGCGCGCCGCTGTTCTTGGTGCCAAGGTTTTAGCCGACCTCGCACGCACAATCGGCAGAGAATTACTCATGTATCGCGTAGGTAACTCCGATTATGATCTGCAGGTTCATAAGCTCACCAGCGACCTTTCTAAAAATATTGCCAAGCGGCGGCTCTATGCCAGCTTGGCAAAGGTCGCTGATGTGGGGATTGACGATATTAGTGTTGAGTCGAGGGAATTCCCGCCCGAATTACTGGATATGTTCAAGAAGCTGATTCCCGAGGAACACCAGGATGAGGAAATCACGGCTGAACTAGTTAAACAATTCGCTTTAGCTCTGCGTTTTTCCCATAAGGGTGCGAAGGATTCAATCACCTTCGCCGCTGAACAAGAATCCCTCGGTACCACATCCTGGCTCGCGTTAGGGAGTTTAGCTGTCGAAGCTTTGCGTACGGGAAAAGTTGTATGCGTGGATGAGATTGACGCGAGTTTGCATCCCATGTTGGCAACTGAGCTCATTGCTGCTTTCCAGGATCCAGAGCTGAATACCAATGGTGGTCAGATCATTTTCACGAGCCATAACCCTTATTTCCTCTCGCACGAATCTGGTACCGACTTGATGCCGGGACAGGTATGGCTGACGGAAAAAAATAATGAGGGTGCTACTGATCTTTTCTCCGTGGCCGATTTCCCTGACGTGAAGCCTGGCACTGATATGGCCAGCTTGTATATGTCGGGCCGTTTAGGCGCTACGCCGTTACTTGAACCCTGGCTGTTCCGGAAAATGATCGGCGGTCACGGTGATGGTTAGAAAACGTCCCCAACGGCGTCTGCGTGAGAGCTACCTGATTGTTACCGAAGGCTCAGTAACGGAGGTCGAGTACTTCGGTTTGTTCCAGCAGCTGATACGTGACAATCGGGCAGTTACTCTCAAAATTGTGTCCGGTGGAGGTGAACCTAGGCGAGTATTAGATAAGGCTATCTCCATCGCCGGGCACTCGGGAAAGTATCAGCATATTTGTCTTGTCATGGATACGGACCAGCATCCAACGCTGCAGGCTGTCGTGAAGGAAGCTCAAGAAGAAGGTTTCGAAGTTTTCGTCTCGAATCCTTGTTTCGAGATCTGGTTGTGGTGGCATATTGCGGATCATTTCGCACACGTACGCCCAGGTGAGCTTGAGAAGAAGCTCGTTCCCCACCTTGATGGTAAGAGCGTACCTAGCACTTTTCCGGTTGGGTCGTGGCGAGATGCCTACGAGAGAGCGAAAAGTGCGGACAAACAGAACGGAGAGGTAGGGCTGAATCCATCGAGTCGAGTCGGGGAACTGTTGAGCATCCTCGCCTCCACGTAAAAGCGCATGTACCTTTGGGGCGTAATTCCCGGGTAGGCTGGGGGAATGACCTTGGGAAATACGCACCACGCACAGGAACCGGATAGGAACGACGGCGCGCCTGCCCCGCTCCATATCGCTATGACCTCGGTGCATACCTCCCCACTGGCCACTCCCGGATCCGCCGATGCCGGCGGCCTCAACGTGGTGGTGACCAATACCGCCCAGGCCCTCGCCCGCGCCGGGCACCGGGTCGATCTGGTCACCCGCGCCAGCGAACCCGGCCAACCCTATATGCATGAGGTCATGCCGGGCGTACGTGCATTCTTCTTACCGGCTGGCCCGCGCCACCCCGTGGCGAAAAGCCACACCGATGGCCTCATCGCCCCTTTCACAGTGGAATTTCGCCGGTGGATGGCCGAGCACGGCAGCGGCGTCGATCTTATCCACTCCCACCACTGGTTCGCGGGCGTGGCCTGCCTGCCCGTCGCCCAGGAAACCGGGCGCCCTCACGTGCAGTCTTTCCATTCGGTAGCTGCGCGGGAAGGCCAAAATCTTGCCGACGGCGAACCCGCGGAATCCTCCGGGCGGGTGCCCGGCGAGGCGCGCTGCGTGCGCGAATCAGACCTCATTATTGCGGTATCCCAAGCGGAAAAAGAGATGATCGCGCAGCGCTACGGCACCCCGCCCTGCCCGGTCGAGATCGCGCATCCGGGCGTGGATATTGAGATGTTCCACCCGGCCCGCGCTGGCGGAGTCGTTGCCGCCTCACCGGCCGCTGCTCCCGGTGCCACGCGCGATGCCGCGCCCGACTGCGTCACCGAGGTGACCGGAGGGAGGGACTACGTTTTCTTCGCCGCCCGCCTCCAACCCCTGAAAGCCCCGGATTTAGCGATTCGCGCGCTCGCGGAGCTGCCCGCCGGCACCCGCCCGCTCCTCGTTATTGCCGGGGCGGCCTCCGATGACTTCGCCGGCTACGAGGACCACTTGCGCGCCGTCGTAACAGAAACCGGAATGGAAAGTGACGTCCGCTGCATCGGGCCGCTCCCACGCACCGGCCTCGCGGCCTTCCTCGCCCACGCGCAGCTCCTCCTCAACCCCTCTTTCTCGGAAACTTTTGGGATTATCAACGTGGAAGCTGCCGCTTGCGGCACCCCTGTGGTGGCCTGGGATTCCTCCGGGATTCCCGAATCGGTGCACGGCGGCGTGACGGGCACCCTGTGCCGCAGCCGCGAGCCGCGCGAATGGGCCGGCGCGGTGCGGGCCTACCTGGACGATCCGGATTTGCGGGCTCGGCACGGCGCCGCGGGGCGCGCCTTCGCCGAATCGCGCACCTGGGACGCGGTCGCGCGCGATTACGCCGCCGCCTACCGCACACTCGGGAGGAACGCATGAGCACCGCCGGCGGAACCAACGCGCACACTGACGCGCGCACCAGCAGTCAGACCCGCGCGGGCACCAACGCGATCCACTACACCTGGGACCCCGGCGACCCGCTCTTCGCCCGCACCCTTTTCCTCCACGCCCACCCGGACGACGAAGCGATCCAAGCCGGCGGCCTCACTGCGCTCCTCACCGCCGCCGGGCATCGCGTCAGCATCCTCACGTGCACCCGCGGCGAAGAAGGCGAAGCGGTTCCCGGGACCCTGCCCGCCGGGGCGGGGGAGGCCGAACTCGTTGCCCGGCGCGAAGCGGAAATCACTCGAGCGCGCGCCATCCTCGGGGTTACGGACGGCTTCTGGCTCGGCACCGTGCCCGCCCTCGCACCCGGCGCCGCGCCGCGCCGCTACCGCGATTCCGGGATGGCCTGGATCGCACCCGGGGTCGCCGGCCCCGCGCCCAGCGCCGGACCGCGCGCCTTTTCCCGCGCGGACCTGAGCGAAGAAATCGCAGATGCGCGGGCACTCCTCGCGCACGTGCGGCCCACCGTCATTATTGGGTACGACGCCGCAGCAAGCTACGGCCACCCCGACCACGTCCGGGTGCATCACCTGGCTCGCGCCCTAGGCCGGGTGAGCGGAATTCCGGTACTCGAGCTGGCATCCACTCCCGGGCAGGCCGGATGGTGCTACCGCAACGCCCGGGCTCATGAAGCCACCGTGGTGGCGGCGCTGCGCTGCTATGCCTCCCAGCTGACCGTAGTTGATCGTGCGGATCCTGGGCTTGCCGGCTTGCCGGTTATTGGCGCCGCGGGAGCCGGCGCCCCGGCACTGGGCCCTGCGCCCGACTCCGAACCCGCCCCGCAGCTGCTTATCCGGCACGTGGGCGGCCAGCTCCAGGAGCTTCCGCTCTGGCCGGGATTGTGCCCGGCCGAGTGGGCGCCGTCGTTCCCCGCTGTGGATTCTTCCGCGCGTGCCGCTAGCATGCCCCAGTCTTCCACGCCGGTGGCGGAATAAGGGCGTAATTTTTGGCTTATTGCGGCGCGCATAGGGACTTTTACGCCGGACCTGAGTAGCGTTAAGGTTGTGACTCCTCTCTTCAGACGCTCATCTCGCCGGCATTCGGCTCGTGAATCTCTTTCTCGTGATACCGCCGCGGTTCCCGAGGCCGCCGCGCTGCCCGCGGGCGACCGTGACCCCGCGGAACCCGGGCAGGATACGCCCGTCGCTTCCTCACCGGCCCCGGCCCCTGCCGAGTCCGCCGCCAGCGCGGAAGCCGCCGGACATTCCGCCACTCCAGCTCAGCAGGCACCGCAGGCCGGCGCTAGCGGCGTCGCACCGCACGGTGCCTCGGAAACCGCAGCTGTGCAACACGGAACTGAAAGTGACAGTAGTGGAGCGGAAGCGGAGGACCATCCCGCGCCGCTACCCGCCCCGCAGCGCGAAGAGCTCGTGTCGCGGGCCTATGCGGCCTGGCAGGAGGAGCTGGCCGCGCGGGCCGAGCGCGCGGCGGAGAATCTGGCCGCGCGGGTATGTATTGATCTCACCCATCCGCACCCGACCGGGGGAGCACAGTTTTCTTCCGGGGCGCCCACCCGCCTCACCTCGCTTATTCGGGAGGAGCGCAGCCAGCAGGAGGCCCTCGCTACCTGGCGTACCCTGCGGGACCAGGTGGCGCGCGCCGCGGAAGAATACGGGTACGCCCCGATTCAGCTGGCCAGCGGCAATCTGACGTGGACGGAGCTCCCGCCGCGCCGGCCCAGTGATGAGCTGGAGCCCGGCTATGAGGACACCGGCGAACTCAAGCTCGACCCGGAAGCGATGCGGGCCTACGCGGAGGAAGCCGCTGTTCACGCGGCGGCCGGCGGTTCTGGCTCGAACGGTGCAGAGGCAGCCCTCGGGGAGGGGTCGGCCGGATTCGAGGAGTCGCTCGAGCAACCCGCCACCCAAGCCGCCTCGGAAGCTGCCGGGCAAAGCACCGCGCAAGCCGCCACTCAAAACAGCGAAGAAACCCGGCAGGTGCGCGAAGTTAGCGTGCCGATTGTGTACCGCCTGCTGCAGGTGGAGGATGTAGGCACCGATGCCCTTATCCAAACCACCCCGGCCCTGTCCGTCAATCCGGATATTGTGAGCGCACTGCGCCAGCACGGCGCCCCGGTGCGCGAATTGGCCCAGCTCACCCGGGTGGAGCGGGCCACCGAAGATGAACTTATTACCCGGGTGCGGCGTCTATCGCATCTCTACCTGCCCGGGGCTTCCTACCGCCCGCAGGTGCTGCTGGGCATGTTTGCCGATCCGGCCGCGCGCGCGATTACCGACGCGGAGCTGCTGCGCCCGGTCATGATTCGTTCCGGGGTGCTCGCGGCGATTGCCGGGGATCGCGGAACCCACCAGCTCACCAGCGCCCCGCTCCCGCCGGCCGAAAAACGTGACCGGGCCCCCGAAGGCGAACGCGGGGTGGGCGATTTGGATGTGGCTGAACTTGCCGCGGTGGAAGCCGTGGCAACTGGCCGCGACGTCGTGATCGATACCCCGCCGGGAAGCGCGGACGTGACCACCCTGGTCGCGATTGCCGCGGACGCAGCCGCATCCAGCCGCTCCGTCCTCTATATTCCCGGCACCCGGGCGCGGCGCGCTGCGGTGACCGCGCGGGCCGCTGAGCTCGGCGTAGGTGAACTACTCATTGATCTTTCTGATATTAACGGCGCGGCTTTGCGGCTGCGCCAGGGCCTGCGCCAAAAGTTCCCGCAGATCGACGAAGAACGCACCCTGGCCGTGCGCCGCGATCTCAAGGCGGCGCGCCGCAGCCTGCGCGGCTACGTGAACGCCCTGCACGCCGTCGATCCGGTGTGGAATACCTCGGTATATGACGTGCTTGAGCATTTGGCTGAGCTCGCCGCCCAGCCCCAGGGCCCGGCCACGAAGGTGCGCCTGGATGCCACCGCCGCGGCCCGGGTACGTGAGGATCGCGAGGCGGTGCTCGAACGGCTCGCGGAGGCGAGCCGCGCCGGGGCTTTTAGCGGGGGCGGGAATTCGGAATGGTTGCGCGCGCAGGTGCGCACGGAGGACGACGCCGCCCGCGCCTTCTCCACCGTGACCCGCATGGCCACCGAAACCCTTCCCCTGGTTATGGAGCAATCCCAGCGGGTGGCCGGGGAGACCGGCCTGGCCCGCCCGAAGACCCTGGCTCAGTGGATGGAACAAATCAAGATGCTCGAAGGGATCGCCGATACCCTCGAGGTCTTCAAACCCGCCGTGTATGAGCGCTCAGTTGCCGATATGGTGATCGCCACCGCGAGCGATGAATGGCGCGCCGAGCACGGCGAAAGCATGAAACGTGCCCAGCGCCGCGCCCTGACCAAGCAGGCCCGCGATTTTGTGCGCCCCGGGATCCGGGTGGCGGATATGCACGCGGCCCTGAGCGAAGTGGCGCGCCAGCGCGATATTTGGCGCCGCTACAGCGCGGAAAGCGATTGGCCCACCCTCCCCGAGGGCATGACGATGATCCGGGCCACCGCCGCGGAAGTGGACGGGCAGGTGCGTGAACTCGAAGAATTCCTCCCGCACCGTGCCGGCCTGCGCCGCGAACCCATCGAAAACGTGCTGGCCCTGGTGCGCACCCTGGTCTCCCAGCGCCGGGTGCTTGATTCCCAGCCGCGCCGCATCGACCTGCTCCACGACCTTGAGGACAGCGGCCTGGGAGATTTCGCCCGCGATATGGCCCGCCGCGAAGTGAGCGGGGAAGCGGTGGCCGCCGAACTCGACCTGGCCTACACCAACTCTGTGTTCGAGCAGCTCATCGCCCGGAATACCGTGCTGGCCCAGGCCGGGCCGCAACAGCTGGCCATGCTCGTACACACGGTGCGGGACCTGGATCGCGAACACGTGGAGAGCCTGCCCGGGCCGGTGCTGCGCGCCGCGATCACCCATATGCAATCGGTGGCCCGCAAGCAGCGCGAAGAAACCGTGGCGGTGGACCGCTACCTGGCCCGCGCCGGCGTGAGCGCGCTGGCCGACGTGGCCGCTTCAGCAACCGCGCTGGTCCAGGCGGCCCGCCCCGTATGGGTGGTGCCCCCGGCTCTGGTCCCGGAGCTCATCCCCACCCTGCCCTGGGCGGATGTGGTGATTCTGGACGGTATCGAGGATATTCCGCTCGCCGCGGTGGTCGCCCTCATGGCGCGCGGCTCGCAGCTCGTCGTCCTCGGTGACGTGGCGCGGGCGGGCGCGGATAGCGCACTCGCGGCCCTGGCCGATGCGCTTCCGGTGTGCGAACTTCCCACGTTCCGTGCGCATCACGATGATCTTGCCCTCGCCTGCTTGCGCACCCTCGGGTACGACGACGCCGACCGCGCCGCTCCGGCAGGGCGGGTGCGCCGGGCGGACCGCCTGCAGGTGGTGGACGGGCGCGGGGTCCCCTCCCCGAATACCGGGATGGTGGAAGCCCCCAGCGCGGAAGTGGACGCGGTGGTGGATGCGGTGGTGGATCACCTCCTCACCCGCCCGGAAGAATCCCTCGCGGTTATTACGATTTCGCGTTTGCATGCCGTGCATGTGCGGGCGGCGGTGGAACGCACCATCGCGAATAGCCCGGCCCTGGCCGAGGCGGGCGAATCCGCGTCCAGCCTGGTGCCGGTGGTGGATATTACCGGTGCGAGCGGGCTGCGGCGCGACCGGGTTATTTTCTCGGTGGGCTTCGGCAAGACGGTCCACGGCCGGGTGCTTCATACTTTCGGCCCGCTTACCGAAGCGGAAGGCGCGCGCTACCTGAGCGAGGCACTCCTGGTTCCCAGCCGCTATATGAGTGTCATTTCTTCCCTGGGCCCCGGCGATATCGGGGTGGATGATCTTTCCGGGGCGGCCCCCCGGCTCCTAGCCACCCTGCTGGAGACGGCCGCCCGGGAAGAACTACTCATCGGTGCGGACGAGGACGTGGCCAAGGCCAGCCCGCTGCTCTTCGACCTGGCCGCGCGCCTGCGCGGGCGCGGGCTTTTCACCGCCCTCTACTACGGCTACGACGCCGGCTTGCGCATCCCCCTGGTTGTTGCCGAACACGAAGGCGATTGGCGGGTGGCTGTTCTGACCGACGACGCCGATTACGTTGCCGAACCATCGCTGCGCCGCCGGGACCGCTACCGGGTCGAGATGCTCGAGGATTTGGGCTGGAAGGTGGTCCAAACCTTCTCCTCGTCGATTTTCCTTGATCCGGAATCTGAGGCGGACCGTATTGAAGCGCTCGTGCGGGTGGTGCGCCGCGATGAGGCCGCCGCGCGCCACCGGGCCGAAGACACCCCCGCATTTGGGGCGGACGTCGCGGATGCGGTGGATGAAGCGGATGTTGCTGCGGCGGGTGCTGCTGGGGACGCTGGCGCGTCGGGTGCATCGGGTGCCGCGGGCGTGCCGGGCGCCGGAATGCCGGGCGTTGCTGACGCGGAAAGCACGGAAGGCGCGGAAGCTCAGCAGGGCGAAGCCGGCGCGGATAACACTTCGAGTACGCACACTCCGGCCCCGGGTAACGCGGCCGGCAGTGCACAGGCCGGAACTTCCGCGCCGGATCCGGAAGCATCGCGGCGAGCCCGAGGGAAGAAACCCGCGGTGCGGCCGGGCCTGCCGCTGGCCGCCTACTCGGATGATCAGCTTGATGACATGGTGGCCTGGATTGCCTCCGATGGGGTGGCTCGTAGCTCGGAACAGCTGGTGGAAGAACTGCGGAGCGAACTTGATATTCGCCGCCGCGGGCCCCAGGCCGATGCGGTGCTCGGTAATGTGGTGCGCCGCTCCGGCCTGGCCCAGGCCGATGCGGTGCTCGGTAACGTGGTGCGCCGCTCCGGCCTGGCCCAGGATTAGGCGCGCGGCCGTGGCGAGCAAGGCACATTCCGCACGCACCCACCGGGTGGTAGATAACAGCCAGGTGGCAGATAGCGGCCAGGGGGATGGTGCTCAGCAGGCAGCACGCGTCCACCGGGCGGTGGTGCGCCTCTCCGAGGTAGATGCCCGGCGGGTGGAAAGTGGCGAACTCAAGGATGCCGCCGAAGCCCTCCAGCGCCTCGCGCGCGGGGACGGGGGAGCGACCCTACCGCACCCGGATACGCCCACCAAAAAATCCGCGTTAAAAAAGAACGCCCTGGGGGCCACTACCGTGGCACCCCGGGACGCGGCCGTATCCGCACGTGATATTCGCATGCGGGATATCGTGGCGCGCACCGCTCACGAACAGAGCATTCTTGACGAGCGCCCGCCCCACTTCGGCAAGCTCTAAATGCAAGCTCTGAGCGGTAGCGGACTCCGGAAAACAGCGAAGCCCCGCACCCGCTCAGAACCGCGCGAGTTCAGAACCGCACGTATTCGAGCGGTGAGTCGCGCCGATTAGTCGGGCACATCAATCGCGCAGATTAGTCGCGCTTGGCACGCAGCTCATCACGGATCTCCTTGAGGAGGATGAGCTGGGGATCTTCCGGGGCCTCCGCGGCCGGCTTGGCGTGGCGTTCACGCATCTTATTCATGGGGAGTACCAGGAAGAAGTACAGCGCGAAAGCCACGATGAAGAAATTGACCACCGCGGTGAGGAAGCTCCCGAATTGGATTTCGCCCCCACCCAGGTGCCACACAAAATTACCGTCAAAATTCGGCTGCCCGAAAATTGCGGCGATAAGCGGCATGAGAATATGGTCCGTCAGGGACTTCACCACGGCTGAGAAAGCCGCGCCGACGATAACACCGACGGCGAGGTCCATGACGTTACCCTGCATAATGAATTTCTTGAAACCCGCGAGCACCTTCCATCCTTTCGCGCGGAGCGCCACCGGGACCACCCCGGTGGCAGAAACTATGGAGGGGCTACCAGCACTGCCCGCAAAGAATCCGCGGCAGCATAGCCCACGATAAGATTAGCGTCTTTTTCGCGAACAACCAGGTAGAGCACTCGATATGTGACACCCTCGGAGAGCATGCCGGCGTTCTTTTCCTCTTCACCGATCCCCACCACCGCGGCTCGTTCCACCACGCGGACCGCTCCGGCCTCCGTGCTGTGTTCTGGGGCCGGAGCATATAAGCCAATAAAATTACCCGGCTCAATAAAACTCCCGGTCCCATCGGAAGCCACCCGCACCGCCACCACCACGTGCCCGGCGGGCGGATCGCGTAAGAATTCTTGGGAGAGCAACACCCCGCGGGCCAGGGGATACCCGGCCGGAATATTGGCGGCCAAGCGTTGCCCGCTGGCCTCAGCTTCCGAAGAAAGCGCATTTTCCGGAATGAGATCCCGGGCCACGGTGCGCGCCTCCACATCACGCCCGCTCAGCACATGCCCGGCCGCTAGATTGCGGCGCGCGACCAGCACTTGCCCGGTTTCCGGGTAGCGGCGCTCAATTGCCTGAAGAATAGTGAAAAAAGCCAGGAGGGCAACCCCGGCCAGCAGCAGGTGGCGTGCCCGCCACAGCCGCGTGTGGATACCAGTCATAGCTTGAGGCTAGCGAGGAATGCTCAGCCGCAAACCAGAACTAGGCCCGCCTGTGGATACCGGCAGCGTTTCGCGAAGCTGGGGATAAACCGAGCGGCGTCGTCGTACTTAGTTTTGCGTGGAGCTCCCACCCGAGGAACGCGAGTCATTGTGGTAGAAACCCGAGCCCTTGAACACGATTGCGCTAATCCCTGCCATTACCTTCCGCAATGCGTCTTTCCCGCACTCCGGGCACGTGACCAGGGCGGCGGCTGTCATCGACTGGTGCGCATCAAAATGGTGACCGCAATTGTCACAACGGTAACTGTAGGTAGGCACGTTCTTCCTTTCCGGGCCGGTGGCCGAGCCGAGGGGCGGCCGGCACAAGCCGTACGGCGCATTATTCTAGCGCGTGACACGTGCCCTCGGGAAAGTCGCCCGCAACCCTAGTGCAGGGGAGAATGTCCGCCCAGGTCCACCACGGTTTCGGGGAGCAGAACGTAACGCACCGGCACGTCCATCTCATCGTGGGGGAGGGGCGTGTGCACGTATTCTTCGGGCCAAATCAGGGCGCCGACCGGGGTGGCGCTATCGAGCTGCTTGAGCACGCGGTCATACCAGCCTCCGCCCTGGCCCAGGCGCACGCCGTCGTGATTGACGAGCAGCGCGGGGATAAAAGCGGCGTCGACCTCGCGCAACACCATGGAATCGAGGGCTTCGCCCCGGGGTGCGGGCGGGCGGCCGGGTGCCTGGTCGGTAAGATTTTCCGCGCCGGTGTAGCGCGCCCACTGGCGGGTGAGCCCGGGGCCGAGCTTGGGCACAAGGAGGGTGCGCCCGCTGGCCACAATGGCATCGCATAGCGCCCGGGTACCCGGTTCGTTGTTGACGGAAATATAGCCGGCAACCGTGGTGGCGGTGCCGAGGAAATCCAGCACGGTGGTGACCCAGCGGGCTTCGGCTTCCTCCCGGGCGGCGGGCGTGCGCTTAGCCCGAGCCGCGCGCACCGTTGCGCGCAAGGCCTGTTTGGCTTCCGGCACCGCCATCGCGGAGACATCAGGAAGAGATAGGGTGTGGTCGGTCATGGCACCAGTGTGGCACGAGGTGCTGGATGCCCGCTAGGAGTAAGGCCCTTGTGGCTCGGAGCCAAGGCCCGTCGTGCTCTAATAACAAGGCCCGTGCGCGCGGCGTGAGCGCCGGCAGGCCCCCAAACCGGTACGCTGTGCTGTGTACCGAGGAGGAATACGTGAAAACAGTAGCCGAGCAACTCGATGAATTCTTAAAGGTCGCCCAGCCTTTGGAGGCTCTCGATGTGGAGCTTGCCGACGCGATGGGCTGTATTCTTGCCGAAAACGTTGTCGCGACTGTTGATGTTCCTCACACCGACCTGGCGGCCCTGGATGGGTACGCGGTGCGCGCGGACGAAACTTTCGGTGCCGAGCCTGCCCGTCCGGCGCATTTCCCGGTGACCGATGATATTTTCGCCGTCACCACCGACCGCATCGCCCACACTCCCGGCGCGGCGGCCCGCATTGCTTCCGGGGCGCGGATGCCCACGGGCGCGGACGCCGTTGTTCCCCTTATCGATACGGATCACGGGGAAGCGCAGGTGGATATTACGGCGCGCGTGGCCCCCGGGGAGAATGTGCGCGCGCAGGGTGAGGACCTGCGGGCCGGCACCACGATTCTGGAGGAAGGCACCCGTATTGGGGCGCGCCATATTGCCTTGCTGGCGGCGGCCGGGCGCGACCGGGTGCGGGTGCGGCCGGCGCCGCGCGTCGTCGTGATGTCTGTGGGCGATGAACTGGTGGCGCCCGGAAAAGCTTTGGGTAACGGAAAGATTTACGACGCGAATTCGCACGCGCTTGCCACCGCGGTACGTAACGCCGGGGCGGTTGCGTACCGCGTACCGGCGGTTTCCGATGACCGGCATCTCTTGCGCGAGTCTTTGGAGGACCAGCTGCTGCGCGCCGACGTTATCCTCACCACCGGCGGTTTGAGTTACGGGGGTGGAGATACCCTCAAGGAGGTCCTGTCTCCGCTCGGTTCGATGCGGTTCGACGCCGTCGCTATGAATCCGGGCCGGCACGTCGGGGTGGGTACCATCGGGGGCGACGGCGCAAATTCGGCACTCATGTTCTGCCTGCCGGGCAACCCGGTGGCCGCGCTGGTGTGCTTCGAGGTATTTGTGCGCCCCTCGCTGCGGAAAATGGCCGGCTACAAGCACGTGACCCCGCGCTCCATCCGGGCTCGGGCGGTGCGCGGGCTGCTCTCCCGGCCGGGCGTGCAGGATTACGTGCGGGTGCAGGTGTACGGCGATCCGCGCGCCGGCTACGAATTTGACCCGGTGGGGGATGTGGAGCTGCTCTCGCTGGCGAATTTCGCGAAATCGAATGGGCTAGCGGTGGTTCCCGCGGATAAGGAAAGCGTGGGAATCGGCGACGAATTGGAGTGCATGATTCTCAACGGGTAAGCCTAGCTTGAAGGGATAGCCCTGCTCAACAACCCCATTCGTCCCACGAATCACACCGTTGTTATTCTCTCTACGAAAGTAACGGCGCGTCCCTGCCTGAGCGCCCCGCGATTGGTTAAAGTGGCTGTGTGGGATTCCAGGGATACGCGTTGATGGCAGTAGTTGTGCTGCTCATGGTCTATGTCATCCCTGGTGTGTATCGGCGGCGCGTCATCCTCGCTGATGTGCGCATCGACGAACGCTATTCACCCCAGCTACGCACCCTCGCGCTGCCGGACGGAACGGCGGGCGTGGAAACTGGCGGGCCAACCGGGGCCATTTTTTTCCGGAAGCCGGAGGTCATCATGGCAGAGAACGACGAACGCGATATTCTTCCACCCAGCGCGGGGCGTAATGTGCGCACCCTGGCGCGGGAACGCGCGCGCCGTAAAGCACGTATTTCCCAACGCGCGGCGAACCGCCAGCGCGGTTTTGTGGTTGCGGGCGCTTTAGGCTTGCTCATTGTGGTGCTCGGCGCTCTTGCTTTTACGGCGACGATGCCCCGTTGGATTTTCTACGTTGCTGTGGGCATCGGGGTGCTGTACGGGGCGGGCTTCGGCTACCTCCTCAGTGAAATGGGGAAAGCAACCGCTCGGGACCGCGAGGATATTGCCGAGCTCACCGAGGAACTTGGTATCCGGAAGACCCGCGGGGCGCAGCGCCATTCGCGCCGCCCGGCTCGCCCGCGCCCCGGGCGTTCGGCGGTCTCGGCGGCTTCCGCCCATTCGGCTTTGAGCGCGGCCAGCGCGGCCCTGGGAAGCGATGACCTCGGGGCGCTGACGGCCGATGCGAGCCGCAGCGCGGATCTGGGGCGGAGTGCTGATCTCAGCCGGAGTGCGGCGAGCGCGAGCGCGGGGAGTGGGAGCGCGGCTACCACGCCGACGGCTGCCTCCGCGGCCACCGGCGGCGCAGATGCAGCTGGTGAAGGTGAAGCTGAAGCTGCTGGCGATGCTCGTGACGGTGGCGCTGGTGAAGCTCGCGATGCTCAGGCCGCGAACGCCGATGAATATGAAGCCGGGGTGAACCCGGGAAAAGCACGGAGCCGGAACGCGGGGGCGCGGGCGCCTAAGCGCCGTTCCGGCATTTCGGTGACCCTTGAACAAGGGATTATCGCCGCGGAAGATTTCGCTCCTATCGCCGGTTCGCAACGCGAACAAGCGGAGAAACTTCCCAAGCGTTTCGTGGCCGGAGCGGTTCCGCGCCGCCAGCTGTCCAGCTATACGCTCAAGCCGCAGATTCAACAGCGCACGGTAGCGCCCTACCAGGCTCCTGAAGCCCCGGTAGCTCCGGTGCCCTACCGCCCCAAGGAGATTGGCGAGCGGGTGACTTTCGTGGATGCTGTGGCGCAAGGTGCGGCGGCTTCCACAGTGCCGGCGGGTCAAGCTGCTCCGCAAGGTACCGCTCAGGCTGCGGTGGGGCAGGCAGCCGCTGTGACAGCGCCTGCTGGCCAAGCAACGCCGGCATCGATGGCCGAAGCCGCATTGCCTCCCGCACAGGCAGCTGCACCTGCGCATGATGGTCTTGCAGGTGGGGCGGCTCTGGACGAGCTGCTGCGCAAGCGCCGCGCGTAGCTTTGGCTGGCTGGATCGGTCTGGCTGACTGCTGAGCTACTGCGGCGCGGGTACTAACTGAAAAGGAAGATCGGGGAGTGGTGTAATGGGAACCACTCCCCGAAATTTCATTCCGGGCCGTTCGGGTGCTAAACTAATCAGGTCTTTGGGGCTATGGCGCAGTTGGTAGCGCGTCTCGTTCGCAATGAGAAGGTCAGGGGTTCGAATCCCCTTAGCTCCACCATTCTGGCTGGTAAATACCCACACACATCCATTTCGCATGCGGCTTGCAGACCTCACGAGAAAAGGGTAGACGAAACCCCGGCGATTTAGCCGAAGCTAGGGATCGTTCCGGGGTCTTTAACGGCTGACTATACCACCCTGGATCATAGAAAACTTGGGATGTGAGCCAGTACTTGCCGTAGAGGAATATTCCGCTTTTGGGGAGTCAGGGATTTAACTGGACTTCTTCTGCTGGTAAAGCGCGGACATCCAGATCTAGCGCTGGAGCTTCAGTTTTAACAATGAGCTTTTCGACCCTCCCCACAGCCGTGCAGTGTTGCGGAGCATTCGGCGGTGTTCCCTCGATGACTGCCACCTCAATGCGTCCATTAGTTTCCTTGACGACGGTACGTAACTTGAAACATTTGGGGTCGCCCGTGATAGCGGTAAAGGTCAGCTCGTGTGAATTTGTGACTTCGTACTTTGTCCAGTTTATTATCTTTTCCGAGTGTGAAGTGGCTTCGCTGCTCGAACAGCCACATAACGCAACGACGACGCTTAGGGATACTGTTAGCCCTCTTCCGATTTTTCTCGGTGGCGATTGAATCATTTCGCCTCCTAACCCGGTCTATGAGTCCTATTTTGACGTATGCGCGGATCCTGGAAAGCCATAACCCCGGCGATTTAGCCGAGGCTAGGGATCGTTCCGGGGTCTTCGATGGCCAGGATATCATGGACGGAGACGCTCATGGAGGCTTCCTTCTGCTCCAAAATTCTGTCGTTGGCCACCAATAAGCTTCGAGCATGTCACAGAACAGTCGTCGCCCCATTGCTGTGGATCTCTTTTCGGGAGCCGGCGGACTTTCCCTAGGTCTGGAGCAAGCCGGGTATGACGTTGCCGCGGCCGTTGAGTACGATCCGATCCACGCTGCCATCCACGAATTTAATTTCCCCTACGGCAAAACATTCTGCGTGGACGTGCGTAAGGTCAGCGGCGCAATGATCCGCTCCGAATCGAATATTCAGGACCAAGAGATTCACCTCGTAGCGGGAGGTCCACCCTGCAAGGGATTTCACTGATAGGCAAACGCTCTTTGGATGATGAACGTAATTCCCTCCTCAAGGAATTTGTCCGTTTAGTCCTGGAATTGCGCTCGCGCCCCAGCTACCCGAGTCCGCGGTATACACCACGCCGTATCAATGGTTCACTTCCGGAAGGGAACCTGCTCCCGCTGGGGCCCAGCGTCAGCGACGCTCTCGCAGTTCTACCCGACGCAGATACTTTTGAGGAGTTTGCTGCCCAGTGATTCGGTGGAGAGCGTTGAATACTCGGAACCAAGCCCCTACGCGGCAATCCTGCGTGGTGTCACACAAGATCTGAGGAATTACGCTCGACCCCGTCCATCCTCGGGTGATTACAGTACGGGAAGCAGCACGTTTGCACGGCTACCCGGATTGGTTCAGATTCCACATAACCAAGTGGAACGGCTTCAGAGAAATCGGAAACTCCGTTCCTGTCATGCTTGGCCGCGCGGTAGCCGCAGAGCTACTCAAGGCCGATAACATAACGCCGACCCGCGGTGAATTCACTCCACTCGGCAATGAAGCATTGCTCTCTTTCACCGCGACCGAAGCCCACGCCCACTTCGGGCTTACAGAACGCGTTATCCCGCAACGTAACAGAGTTCAAAGTTAGGGATTGGTGTATTGAAACGGAGGGGATGTCACGGTTATTATGTTGCAAAATGGATAAGTATTTATCTTAGTGAATACTATAAATGAAATTATCATTATCGTATTCGATTGATTCGTTAAGGGTGTCCATAGGGGGATGCCCTGAGACGGGAGAGCGTATGAAACACCGCAAACTTTGGGGGCTTTTCGCATCCTTGATTTCCGGTGCGATTGTATTGGCGGGTATTGCTATTCCTACGGCCTTAGCCGCGAATGACATTTCCGGATTGGTTGATCAGTCTTCCATCGGGATGAACCGCAACTCCAACTTAACCGTGAATTCTCATATCGGAACCACCACTGAAGTTAGCGCGACTACGGGATGGGCGGGAACTCTCAAGTTCAAGTTGGCTAAGAAAGGTGCGCATCCAACTGTTAATGCGGGGGATGTCCTGAAGGTTGGTTTGACCCCGATTGATCCCGCTTTGGACTTGTTGCGCATAAGTGGCAACTTCAATTCAGTCACTCAAATTACAGATTCTGTCACCGGTGCCAAACTCGCTGATGTGGCTACTGAAGCTGGGCATATTGGAGTCTTTACTTTCACTGACGTGAGTGAAGATTTTGTTACTTCCCAAATTGAGATGCCGTTCTACGTTGATAAAGGCGTACGTGACACGTATTTTGAGGAAAACCCAGATGTTACCCACGTTGATGTCGCTTACGACATTACAGTCGACGGCAAGTCGACGGGGAAGCAGGTTACCTATCGGGTAAAGAAGCCTGTTGTCAAACTCCCGGATATGGCTTCTTTGGAGAAGACGGGTGCTTCGAAAGTAGATGGCGATAAATCGTATATCTACTCTGAGATCCAAGTTGGTACCAGGTTGCGGCCGAATAATGAATTTATCATTTACGACACGCCCGATGTGAATATGGCTCTTCACGGGAATGTTGCCGTTTACGACGAAAAAACTCAGGGAGGTAAAGATTCCTTCTTGGCTGAACTCGGGGCAACGAATCCGCATTGGGTAAAAGATTCTACAAAGCCCGCTGAGCAGCGCATGGAGATGTGGCTTTATGACATCTACTTCCGTACACCCGAGCCAGAAAATCCTGTATCTTCCCGAACTGCGGCGTTTGAGGAAAAACCCATCCCTTTGGATCGCTATGACATCGTAGCCAAGAAACAAGGCATGATGAGCATGGCGAACGCTACCGTACCGAAAGATATTCTGCTGCAAAAACCGGCAGGAGAGCCCCTCACAGCTGAGGAACAAAAGCTTATTGATGATGCTGGCGGCCTGTATAAGGTCGTTGGTAAAGGATTCATGCTGCGAGTGAAGAATTACTCCTCGAAGTACTTTGACGGGGGTGGATACTTCAATATCGGCTTTGATGCTGAGCCTGTTAATGATTCGGTTATGCTCAGCAAAAACGGGCGGCCTATTTATGTCAATAAGGCGTCCTATTACGCTCAAGAGATTCCGAACTGCGATCCGCAAGTGCATCAGAATTGCACTCCGATTAAATACGAAGGATCCAAACCCGGTGACGTTGAAGCGAAGGGTAAAGGATACAACCCCGAAGAGCTTAAACCGCCGGGGATTACTGCTGAGACCGATGGGTATCAACTGATCGACTTCGTGAAGCAGGATGATACGGGTAAGGCTTTGGCAGGTGCGGTGTTCAGCATCTACAAAGCAAAATCCGACGGAACTCCGGGTGATATTGCCACTAATCGGGATGGCGTAAAACTGGAGAACCTGGTGAGCGGCGCGGATGGCAAACTCTATCTACCGGATCGTACGACAGGCGTGAAACTTGAGCTGAAGCGCGGTAACTATGTCTTCGTTGAAGTCAAGGCTCCGGAAGGCTTCGTCAAGGCAAAAGACACCGTCGTGCCGGTGCAGTTCAAGCAAAAAGTTGTGGTGGTTTCCAATACGAAAGTGAAGAACCCGGGTGATAAGCCCAGTGTGGAACCGAGCGCTACTCCGAGTGTCGAACCAAGCGTGAAACCGAGCATCGACCCCAGTAGTGGCCCAAGCGTCGAACCAAGCGGTGCCCCGAGTGTGGAGCCGAGCAATACTCCAAGCACCTCGCCCAGCGGCAGCCCGAGTGTGGAGCCGAGCGCGGATCCCAGTAGTGGCCCGAGCGCGGACCCCAGTGGTGAACCTAGTGGTGCCCCGAGCGTCGAACCAAGCGCGGATCCGAGCATCGACCCCAGTGCTCACCCGAGTGTTGAGCCTAGCGATGTTCCGAGTGTGGATCCGAGCACTACTCCGAGTTCCGAACCCGGCGGTACCTCGAGCGCGAAACCTACTCCGAATATCAAGAAGGTGGAAAAACCCAATAAGAAGCTGCCGGCTACCGGATTCGAAGGTGGCTTACTTATTGCGGTGATTGCCGTATTCGGAACAGGTATCGCCCTGTATCGGAAATCGAAAGCCAACTAAGGTTTGTTGGAAGCGAAATAATTAGAGTGAGCGGGGGCCGATAACTTTCGACCCCCGCTCACGTTTCAAGAACCTCTGGGCTCCCGTGGATCTTCACGCAGGTGAAGTGCAGTGCTGTGGCTAACGCACTCCCGCCCGTTGCTCGGTGAGGCGCCGGTGGGAGAGCGTGAGAACCCGATCGGCGCCGCGGGCAATATCCGCGGAGTGCGTGACAAGAATGACGCACTTGCCGTGCAGATGTGCGGCGTCGTGCAAAATCTGGACCACGCCGCGCGCGGTGTCCTCATCAAGGTTTCCCGTCGGCTCGTCCGCAAGAATCACCGGCGCGGGTGAGGCCAGCGCCCGCGCAATCGCCACCCGCTGCTGCTGCCCACCAGAAAGCCGCAGCACATTACGGTGAATCTCATCCTCACTCAAACCCAGCTCCAGCAGCACGGAACTATCCGCCCGCCGATCCACCAGCCGCACATTCTCCAGCGGCGTCAAGTAATCAATGAGATTGTAATTCTGGAACACCAGCGAAATATGGGCGCGGCGGTGATGGGCGTAGCCCGTCGTCGCAATATCCACGCCCTCAAAAAGCACCGCGCCCTTCGTGGGCGTATCCAAACCCGCCAGCAAACTCAACAGCGTCGATTTCCCGGCCCCCGAAGCGCCCAGCAGCGCCGTAACCGTGCCCGGCTCGAAACCTGCGCACACATCGGTCAGCACCTTCGCGCCGCTACCCGGGTAGCTGTAACTCACGTGATCAAGTTCCATAACATTCATAATTTTTCCTAACTCAGTGACGAAAGAATCTGCCGGGGAGACCGGCGCAAAATCGGAAACAGCGCAATAGCCAGCGCCACGGCAAGAATCCCGGCGCCAACACCCAGCGCCCACGCAATATCCGCGCCACTCACCGCCACCGGAGGCAACCCGGCCAGCGCGCCCGGCGCCGCACCGTCCACAACGGCCCGCCCCACAAGCACGGTAAGCTGGCGCCCCGCAAGAATAGCGACGACGCCGCCAGCCAGCGCCAGCGCGCCCAACTCAAGCGCGAAACCGCCGGCAATCACGCGGCGCTGCTGCCCGAGCGAGAGCAGCACCCCAATTTCCCGCATACGCCCGCGCACCCACAGGGCCAACACCGCCGCGGCAATCACCACGCCGGCCGCGCAGGCACCGCTGAGCAGTGCACTCAACAGGCCCTCCACGCTATCCATCGCGCGCAGCACCCCGGTGAAACTCGCGGCATTGTGCTCGTAGCTGAGATCGGGAAGTGCGGCGCGGGCCGCGGCCAGGCTCGCGGGTAACTCGCTCGCGCTCGCGGTGAAACACCGCACCCGGGTGGCACCCGCTTCCCCGCTGAGCTCACGGCCGGCCGCGCTATCCACGAGGATGCGATTCGCGGCTGCGCTTGCCGGCAGTCCAGACGGATTCGGGGTGGTGCCGTCGAAAATCCCGGTGATCTGGCGGGTCACCTCGCCGGCCGGGCCGCGCAGCCGCAGCTCATCGCCAAGCCGCAAGGTATTCGCCTCGGCGAAATCACGGTGAATGAGGGCGCCCGGTTTCGCGCTGCTGTTCATCTTTCCGGACGTGAGCCGGTAGAGCCTGGCCGCGAAAGCCGGGAAACGTGCCGGATCGGAGCTCGCGGTCACCGTCACCGCGCCCATGACGCCGGCATCCAGCTGCACCCCGCCCGCGGTGGCCACAGCTCGGGCTCCCACCGGAGTGGCCAGAATATCTTGCTCGGTTGCAGTGCTCGTCACGCCGGGCAGCGCCGCGAGCTGGCTGGCCTGGGCCGGACTCAGGGTAGGCGCGGCTTGGGTCAGCGGATTATCGGCGGGATTGGTGTTTGGGCTATCGCTTGGGATCGCACCGTCCGCCCCGCTGGGCGCAGCAGCCGGCGCGCTCGCCACGAACCCGGCTCCGACCTGGGCGTCAATGGCGGTGCGCAGCTGGCCCATGGCCCCGCGCACCCCGGCCTGCGCCACCAACGCCGTAAAAATCACGCTAATAACCACGAAAAGCAGCACATTGCGAACCGGGCGGCGCCGCAGCGCGAGCCCAGCGCGCGCCCCCGCGCTCATGGGAGTTACCCCACTCATGCCGCACTCACCAGCAGTTTGCGCGGGGAGGTGCGCAGCATGGGGAGAGCCGCCAGCACGGTTGCTCCGATAAGCACGGCGAGGGTGAGGGCCAGAGCGAGCGTTGTCGTACCCGCACTCAACTGGACCGCAAGATCATCCAAGGTTCGGGTGGCGGTGGTGACGTCCACCCCGCCCCCGAGCGGCGCCTGCGAGGTGAGCTCTTCCATCCCGGATTTCTTCACCGAGGCCAGCATGCTGGTCCCCACCCGCTGGGCGACCACGGTGCTGAGCGCCACCCCGCACGCCGCCGCCGGAATAGTAATAAAGAGCAACTCCACCAGGTACTGGCCCAGAATCTTCGCTTTCGAGGTGCCGATAGCGAGCAGCACCCCGGTTTCGCGGCGGCGTTCGCGCAGCCACAGCACCAGAACCAGGCTGAGAAGCGCGAGGGCCAGCAGCGCCGTCGTTATAATCGCGCCGGTCATGACGCTCTGCACCCCGGCCACCGCGCCGGTAATCCCGGTGAGCAGCTGGGAGGTGCGGGTGAGCTGATAGTTACGCCAATCGATGGGCAGGCCGCGCGCCTCGTTCATCACCGCTTCACTATCGGCGCCTTCGGCCACGAAGAAGGTGGTGTCCTGGTAGATCTCGGTTTCCGGGGTGTAGGCGTAGAGCGCGCGGGTGGTGGCGAGGTCCGTGTAGACCGCGTTGGCGAAAAGCTCGAGGCGGCGCGCGGCCGGCTGCGGATTATCCCCGCGCACCAGCCCCACGATTTCCACGGTGACTTCCGCGGTGGATTTCTTCGTATTGTCGTAATCGTAGGGGTTCCCGCGCAGGGTGAGTTTCGAGCCCACGGTCAGGCCGTTGAGCCGCGCCAAATCCTCGTGAATAATCGCCTTATTTTTATCTTCGCGGGTAATATGCCGCCCGGCCACCAGCTCCAGGGTGCCGCTGCGAATATTCGTTTCGTCCGCGCTGGCGCTCACCCCGCGCACGCTCACCGCGTTACCGAGCTGCGCCTCGCGCTTGGCGTCATATTCCTGGCGGTCCAGCCGGGCCACCTTGGCGCCCACCAGATCCGCGGTCACATCTTGGCGCGCGGTGTAGCGATCCACCCCGGGCAGGGCGGCGATTCGCTCCACGTCCGCGGGTTTGACGGTGCCGCCCCCGCGCGGGGTGCCGGAGTTATAGGGGGAGTTCTCCAGCACGAAACCGGAGCCCAGGGTGCGTTCCGCGTCGCGGCCCGCGGCGGCTGAGGCTGTGCGCACCGCCCCGGCCGAAACTAGCACGGTCACCACCGCTGTGATAATGACGAAAAGAAGCAGGGTACGGATATGTTTTCGGGCGACGTAACGCCACGCGCGTCCAGCTAAGGTCACTACCGGGTACCTTTCACGTCTTCGGGAAAATTTCTGATAGGTAGTAGCTTTTCTCAGCTTACTGGAGACTTCCTGGAGGCTTCGTGAAGAGAATGTGAAGAGCCGTTCGCGAGGTTCTGCGCGCCGGGCGGCCTGCTCCGGGCCGTGCGCCAGCAGTACAGCGGCCGCCCGTATTGCGCGCAGCCGGGAGCCACTATGATGGGAGAGCGGCCTTCTTCCCCGCGCCCACCCTCAGCGAAAGGCGAGCATGCAGTTCATCTCCACGCGTTCCGGGATGGAACCGGCTTCTTTTACCGATATTCTGCTCGACGGCCTGGCCCCGGACGGCGGCCTGGTGGTGCCCGCCAGCATCCCGCAGGTGAGCGCCGCCCAGCTCGAAGCCTGGCGCACCCTGAGCTACCCGGAGCTGGCCGCCGCGATTATTGGCCTGTACGCCACCGATATTCCCACCGCGGACCTCGCGCGCCTCACCGCGGCCGCCTATAGCCCGCAGAATTTCCCGGGCGGGGTGCCGCTGCGCCGCGTGGATAACACCCTCGTGCTGGTGGGCCTATCCGAAGGCCCCACCATGGCCTTCAAGGATCTCGCCATGCAATTCCTGGGCCAGGCCATTCCCTACGTGCTGGCCGCTACCGGGCGCGAACTCACCATCCTGGGCGCCACCTCGGGGGATACCGGTTCCTCGGCGGAATACGCTTTCCGTGGCCAGCCGGGCGTGCAGGTGGTCATGCTCTCCCCGCGCGGGCGCATGTCCGCGGTGCAGCGCGCCCAAATGTATTCCCTCCAGGACCCCAATATCCACAACCTCGTCGTCGATGGCGTTTTCGACGACTGCCAAGACATCGTCAAAACCCTCAGCTCGGATATCGATTTCAAAACCCGCTACCGCATCGGCGCGGTTAATTCCATCAACTTCGGGCGGATCGCCGCGCAGATCGTCTACTACTTCTGGGCGTGGTTGCGTTATACCGATGGCACTTTTTCGCGGGCTTTGAACGACGCCGCCGCTGCCGCGGCGCCCCCTCCCGCTCCCGGTGGGGCCGGCGGGGCAGGTGCCGGGGCCAGCCAGGTGGATTTCTGTGTACCCTCGGGTAACTTCGGCAATATTTACGCCGGTCACCTGGCCCGCTGCATGGGCTTGCCCATCCGCCGCCTGCTGCTGGCCACCAACGAAAATAATGTGCTGGAAGAATTCTTCACCACCGGGCGCTATACCCCGCGCTCGCGCGAGCGTACGTTCGCCACCTCCAGCCCCTCCATGGATATTTCCAAGGCCTCCAATGTGGAGCGGTTTATCTGGCAGGTGCTGGGGGAGGATTTCCTGGCCGCCTGGGCGCAGCTGGGCGCCACCGGGACGTTAGATATGCGCGATTATCTGCCGGAATTCGGGGAGACATTCGGTTTCGCGGCCTCCTCATCCCACCATGCGGACCGCCTGGCCGCTATCGAATGGACCTACCGGACCAGCGGGATTCTCATTGACCCGCATACCGCGGACGCGGTCACGGTGGCTCGCCGCCTGAGCGACGGCGTGGTCCCGGTGCTCGCCATGGAAACCGCCCGCCCGGAGAAATTCGCGCATACCGTGCGTGAAGCGGTCGGGGATGTGGCCGATGGCCTGGAGGAACGCCTGGCCGGGCTGCTCGCCCTCCCGCAGCGTGCAACCCAGGTTCCCGCCGATCCGGAAGCGGTGCGCGAGTATATCGCCACGCATTGCGCTTAGTGGGCCGCCGGGCTGGTTCCCCGCGCGGCGCTGCGCGCCGCGCGCGTCGTCGTACCACCTTTGGGTGAGTGCGCCCGGAACCGGAGTGGCTCCGGGTAGTATTAGGGTGATGAGCCGCGCGATTGGCGCCGTCGCCCGCGCACGAGCCTAAATAGAACGGGGTGTATCCATGGCACGCATTTTCGTTGTTGGAAGCATGAATTCCGATACTTTCCTCAAGGTGGAGAATTTTGTGGAGCCGGGAGAAACAATTTCCGCGCTCAGCTCCCACACCGCGCTGGGCGGGAAGGGCCTCAACCAGGCGGTTGCCGCGGCCCGCATGGGAATTCCCGTTACGATGGTTGCGGCTCTCGGTCGCGATGCGGTGGGAGATGCCGTTGCCACCGAGCTCGCCGCGGAAGAAAATCTTGATATGACTGCCGTGCTGCGGGTGAGCGAACCTACCGGGCAGGCCATGATCCAATCCGATGCGGATGGCGAAAATGCCATCGTGGTGGTGGCCGGTGCAAACGCCGCGAATACCCCGGAGAATGTGGTGGAGCGCCTCGCCGCGGTGCAGGCGGGGGATATTGTGGTCTGCCAGCTGGAAATTCCCGAACCCGCGGTGGCGGCCGCCCTGGCGGAGGCCAAGAAACGCGGGGCTACCACGGTGCTCAATGCCGCCCCGGCCGCCCCGGTGGGCCACCTGCTGGAGAATGTGGACGTGCTCATCGTGAACGAAACCGAGGCGGATACCATCTTGGGAACCAAGGTGACCGACCGCGCCCAGCAGCTCCATCTGCGTTACGGCGGTTCCATCGTGGTGACGCTGGGAAGCCACGGCTGCCAGTATATTGACGCCTACCTGCCCGATGCTGATGTCAAGGCCGATGCGCTACCCGCCCACCACGTGGATGTTGTGGATACCACCGGCGCGGGCGATGCTTTTGTGGGGGCTTTCGCGGCCGCCCTGGCGGTGGGTGAATCCCTGGCCACCGCGGCCCGGTGGGGCACGGCGCTTGGCGCTATCGCCACCGGGGCCTCCGGGGCGCAAGGCTATACGGCCAGCCGCGCGGATGTGGTGGCGCTGGCCGGTGTTGGCGCCGCTAGCGGCGCCGGCACGGAAGCCGCGGCCACGGAAAACTGAACAACCGGAGCGGGTGCCGCGGGCTTTTCCGCCGCGTACCCGCCACGG
The DNA here is from genome assembly GCF_900155575.1 of Actinotignum timonense. Classification (GTDB taxonomy): domain Bacteria; phylum Actinomycetota; class Actinomycetes; order Actinomycetales; family Actinomycetaceae; genus Actinotignum; species Actinotignum timonense. The sequence continues at coordinate 1,116,963 of NZ_LT706966.1, forward strand.
AAAACTAAGCACGGCGCTTGACCCCAGTACTACCCAGAAAGGTTTTTTCGTGCCTCCCGCACCTACCGAGCCCACACCTACCGATCTGAGCCTCCTGCGCGAGGCCGCCGCCAGCGTGAAACTCGTCGTCGTTGATATGGATGGCACCTTCCTCCTGCCGGGGAAGATTTTCCCGGAACGCGGCAATGAGCTGGTGGCGCGCCTGCGGGAGCGTGGCATTATTTTCTGCCCGGCCTCCGGGCGGCAGTACCAGACCCTCGCGGATATGTTTTCCGCCCACGTGGAAGGCATGCCGATTATCGCGGAGAACGGGGCGAATGTGCGCCGGGACGGCGAGCCGCTGGCCACCACCACGCTGCCGCGGGAAACCAGCGCGCGGGTGGTGGAGATCGTGCGCGAGCTCAGCGCGGCGGGGGAGGACGTGGGCACGGTGCTCTGCGGTGAGAAGGCTTACGCCGAACGCCGCGATAGCGCGTTCCTGGACGAAACCCTCGCCTACTACCACGCGAATGCGATCGTCCCTGACCTCATGCCCCATACCGAGGGGATTTACAAAATTGGGGTGCTCAGTTTCGCCGACCCGCTCCGGCGCGTGATCCCGCTGCTAGAAACCCTCGGGCCGGGCGTGGATGTGGTGCGCAGCGGCGAACTGTGGACGGACGTCAATCCTTCCGCCGCCACGAAAGGCACCGGCCTGGCCGGTCTCCAGGCGAGCCTCGGCATCAGTCCGGCGCAAACCCTGTGCTTCGGGGATTTCAATAATGACATCCCGATGTTCGAGCACGCACGCTTCAGCTTCGCCATGGCGAATGCCCAGCCCGATGTGGTGGCGGCCGCCCGCTACGTGGCGCCCTCCAATGCGGAAGAAGGCGTGCTCACCGTGCTCAACGACCTCTTCGAGCTGGGCCTGTAGCCGTCAGCTTCGCTAGTTGTGCGGGGCCTGCGGTGCTTGCGGGTCTTCACCTTCGCGGGGCTGTTGCGGTTCTTCACCCTCGCGCGGTTCTGGCGCGGGCTGCGTTTCCGCGGGCGCTGCGCTTTCTGCGCGGTCCGTATTTTCGGGCGACGACGCCGCTGCTGGCGCAGCGGGCGGTGCCGGCGGGAAAACGGGATCCTGCGGCGGGAACTGCGGGCTCTGGCCGGCGAAGGGCGCTTGCGCGGCGGCGCCGGCATCGGTACCGGGCTGCGCGGCGCTGGCTACCGTGGCCGGGGTCTTGGCGATTTGCCAGATCCCGAAGCCCAACATGAGCACCGCGGCCACCGCGAGCAGGTAGTAGCCAATACCGGGAGCAATATCCACATCCACGCCCTGGGCCTGCCCGTAAGCGATGATGGTATCCGCATCCGAGGGCTTGATATTAATAACCAGGTAAATCCCCACGATAACGGCGCCGACGATGCCGCCCGAAGACCACGTTTTCCGCACGGCGGCGGGCGCCTGGCGTACCAGCCCCACGAAAGCGCCAATCGCGCCCAGGGCCAGCCCGATGGTGATGAAAATGGCCACCGACTTGGTATCGGTTTCCCACAGCTTGACGCCGAAATCTTCCGATTGGGTGCCGGCGCTCATATGCAGAGTCCAGAAGTGTAGCGCCGTACCAATAAAACCGATAATGGACCCGGCCAGCACACCGAGCGGAGCCGCCAGCGGCGGAGTGGTGCGAACCGCGGGCGTAGTCGCTGCCATTGGCACCGGTGCAGGTGCAGGTGTGGGCATCGGTGCGGGAGTGCCGTTGGGCTCGGGCGGATTCGAGGAGTGTTCCGAGGGCACGTCTGCCCCCTGGGGGAAAGTATTACTCATACCCCTAGTGTAGGGGCCGCGCCCCGGCGGCGGGCATGGCGGGCACGTTGTAGCGCGGGCGCAGTGGAACGACGACGCAGCACCGGGACAGGGGTCCCAGGGCATTCCCATGTTCACCCAGAGATATGAAACCCCTCACATGTGTCCAAAAATAGGTAGAGTGATAGGTAGGAATGCGGGAGATTCCGCGTTCCGCCCATAACCGTATATGTGCTCTCTTCCCGCGGGTAGCGAAGCGCCGTCGCCTCTCTACCCGGCCCTAAGTCCCTGTATCTGCGCTGCTCGCGCAGGGGTGAGGCGCGCGGGATACGCCGGGAAGCCCATCGAATATATCCACTACGCGGGCGGGCCGCGGGTCTGCTCGCACCGATACGCGGAGGTCGAACAATGGCGTACAAGACAGTCAGTCCGTACACCGGTGAAATACTCAAGGAATATCCCACTGCCACTGATGAGGAAGTCAAGAAGGCAGTAGACGTTGCCCATAACGCCTTCCTGGCGTGGCGGGAAACATCGTATGAACAGCGCGCGCAGGTGCTCCAGAAAGCTGCCGACCTGCTGCGCGAACGCCGCACCGAATACGCCTCGATTATCACCAAGGAAATGGGCAAGGTGATCGGGGAAGCGGAAGCGGAAGTCGATATCTGCATCGCGATGTTTGAAGACTACGTGCGCAATGGCGAAAAGTATCTGGCCACTCGCACGCTCCCCTCGGATAAATACGGGAAGGATTCCGTGCAGCTGCTCTTCCAGCCGCTCGGGGTGCTCTTCATGGTGGAACCGTGGAATTTCCCCTACTACCAGATTGTCCGCGTGGCTGCCCCGCAGCTTTTCGCCGGCAATACCCTCATTCTCAAGCACGCATCCATCGTTCCGGAATCGGCCGCTACCTTCGTGGAGATTTTCCGCGAAGCGGGCCTGCCCGAAGGTTGTTTCCAGAATCTTTACCTCTCCCATGACCAGTCGGAAATTGTGCTGGCCGATCCGCGGGTGCGCGGGGTGGCGCTCACCGGTTCGGAAGTGGCTGGGGCGGCTATCGCGCAGCTGGCCGGCAAGTACATTAAGAAGTCCACGCTGGAACTGGGTGGGGCCGATGCTTTTATCGTGCTCGAGGATGCCGATATTGATAAGACGGTCGCCTGGGCGGTGACCGGCCGGCACTGGAATGCCGGGCAGGTGTGCTGCTCATCCAAGCGCATGATCGTGGTGGATTCCGTGTACGACGAATTCCTGGAGAAGTACCGGGAAGGCGTCAAGCAGCTCAAGGCCGGGGACCCGATGGATCGGGAAACCACCCTGGCGCCGCTGTCCTCCGCGGCAGCGAAACGCGATCTGGCCAAGCAGCTTGAGGAAGCTATCGCTGAGGGTGCCAAGGCGGAAGAAGCCGGAATTGAGCTACCCGAGCACGGCAACTTCTTCCAGCCCACTATCCTCACGGACATCCCCGAGGGCGCGAAGTGCCGCTATACGGAATTCTTCGGGCCGGTCTCCCAGATTTATCGGGTCAAGGACGAAGAAGAGGCGATTACCCTCGCTAATGATTCGCCCTACGGCCTGGGTGGCTCGGTCTTTACCGAGGATCTGGAACGCGGCAAGAAGGTAGCCGCGCGGCTGGATACCGGGATGGTCTACCTCAACCATCCCACCGCGGTCGCGGCGGATATTCCCTTTGGCGGCGTGAAGAACTCCGGCTACGGCCACGAGCTCATCGACCTGGGTATTCACGAATTCGTCAATATCAAGGTGGTGGCCAATTCGCCCATCGACGGCGAATTCTAAGCCCTGATCGCCCGCGGCCCCAAGCAGCCGCGGGTGGCCCAATCTCCCGTGGGCCAGATGCACCGGGCCGGGATGCGTGCATCCCGGCCCGGTCGTCGTCGTACTTTATTAATAATTACGCGCGCGCATGGCGCTTCTCACGCGAAACCTTCACCTGGTAGGCGATAGTGAGGAGCAGCAGCCAGGCCGGGCCAACGAAAACGGCCACGCGGTAGGCGTCTTGGAACAGCATGAGGACCACGCAGGCCGCCAGCGCCACCAGCACGAAAATGCTCGAGGCGAGGCCACCGGGCAGCTTGTAGCTGAGACCCGCCACGCGTTCCGGGCCGAGCGCGGCGCGGAATTTCAGCTGCGTGATCATGACCATCGTCCAGTTGATAATTCCGGCGATGAGGGCGATGGACAGCAGATATCCGAAAGCGAAATTCGGGAACGCGAAGACCACAATGACCGCCACCACGGTCACGGCAGAGGACGTCAAAATTCCTACGTACGGCGTGCCCGCGCGCGAAAGCGTGGCGAAAATCCGCGGCGCATTTCCTTGTTGCGCCAAGGAATACAGCATGCGGCCGTTGGAATAGAGCCCGGAATTGTAGACGGAGAGCGCCGCGGTGAGCACCACGAAATTGAGGATATGGGCCGCGAAGGTGATCCCTACCGAATCGAAAATCTGGACGAAGGGGCTGGCGTGCCCGTCGATGGAGCGCCACGGGATGACCGCCATGATGATGGCGAGCGAGAGCACGTAGAAAATGAGGATGCGCTGAATCACCAGGTTGATGGCGCGCGGGATGGACCGGCGCGGGTCGTCCGCCTCCCCGGCGGTGATGCCGATAAGCTCAATGCCGCCAAAACTAAACATAACGACGACGAAAGCAAAAGTCGCACCCTTCAGGCCATTGGGGAAAACCAGCTCGGCGAAGGAGGTTCCGGGCGGAACCTGGTGGGGTTCTTGGAGTCCGACGACAAGCACCAGGATTCCCAGCACGATCATGCCGATAATCGCCACCACTTTGACCAGCGCGAACCAGAATTCGAATTCGCCGAAGGCGCGCACCCCGAGTAAGTTCACCGCCGTGATGAACACCAGGCAGAAGGCCGCGGTGAGCCAGGTGGGGACCGCCGGGAACCAGTAGTTGATATACAGGCCGACGACGGACAGCTCCGACATCGCCACGAAAATGTAGTTAAACCAGTAGTTCCAGCCCGAGATGAAGCCGGCGCGCGGGCTCCAATATTTGTAGGCGTAGTGGGAGAAGGCGCCGGGGACCGGCTCGTGCACGCTCATCTCACCCAGGGCGCGCATAACAAGGTAGATCGTGCAGCCGCCAATGAGGTAGACGAAGAGGATTGCCGGGCCGGCCAGGCTGATGGAGGAAGCAGAGCCGTAGAAGAGGCCCGTGCCGATGGCACCGCCCAGCGCGATCATCTGGATGTGGCGATTGTGGAGGTCACGGTGCAGGTGGGCGCCCGATGCTGGTGTGCCGGCGGGTGCGGGTGAGGTGGACGTGGGTGTGCCGGGTGTTGGAGTTCCGGCGGGTGCCGGCGTGGAATTCGTGGACATAGAGGTCTTTCCCGATATGTGAGGAATGTGCTTATAGCGCCTTGAGCTTATCGCCTTGAGTGCGCGGGTGGGGAATTATGGGCGCGTGATGGAAAGGGGTGCGGGTGAGAGCCGCTGCCCGCGAGTAGTTCTCCTGCCGCTGTGGCGCCTTTCTGGCGAGTAGCTAGCGGCCGCCGGCGTGCATAGTGAAACATCTTGCGCTTGCGGAGTGACACAGGCCTCAATTTTCACTATAGCCACATGATTAACACCCGATGCCACTCGGGCGGTTTTTGGGGAGAGGGGTATATTAATGCATGCCCATGCACTTCTACCTGGTAAATTACATTTCTTCAATAAAAAGTACGTGTTAATTTGGCCCGGAATTGCAGCTTAAACTACCCATAGTGACGATGGTCACAAAGTTTCGAAAATCTCATCCTTCCCGTATATTAATAGAGCGCAATAAAGTATTGTGACTGTTGTGGCAGGTGCTCAGTGGAGTGCACGGCTGGTGAATGGGATCGGTCGGTAAAAGGCCTCTTCTGGGGTAGGCATGCCATGGACATACGTTTATAGGAGTAGACATGCAGTTGAAGAAGATTGTGGCTGGCGCTACCTTTGGTGTGATGCTCGCCGCGGGGGGGGGGTGTAGCTTACGCTGCTCCTGCCGCGCCTGATGCACCCCAGGTGACCGCTGCCGATACCACGGCGGCTCAGAAGGCCCTGGATGAGGCCAAGGCTAAGCTCGCTGAGTTCCCCTCTGCTGAGGAACTTCAGACCCAGCTCGATGATCAGAAGAAGTACGTCGAGATTCAGAAGGGCACCCTCAGCTACGCTGAAGAAAAGCTCGACGCTTCCCCGGGTGTTGTTCCCGCCGAAGAAGCCCACGCCAAGGCTGTTGCCGAGCTGAAGGAAGCTCAGAAGGCTTTCGATGCCAATCCGACCGATGAGGCCGCTACCAAGGCTTACGAAGCTGCCAAGGCTAAGGTCGATGCCGCGGCGGCTGCTATTAAGGCTGCCTCCGACGAATTCGAAAAGCTTGAGATCGCCGTCTCCAATGCCAAGGCTAAGCTGACCGAGCTTGAGGTTGGCGTTGTTACCCTCAACGACAAGATCGCTGCGCGCGCGGCTGCCGAAAAGGCTGTTGCGGATGCTCAGAAGGCTCTTGACGCTCTGAAGGGTGAGGCTCCGAAGCCTGAGCAGCCCAAGGTTGATCCGAAGAAGGATGGCGACAAGGTCGATCCTAAGGCGGACCCGAAGGCTGAGCCCAAGAAGGACGGCGACAAGAAGGACGCCGACAAGAAGGCTGATCCCAAGGCTGAGAAGAAGGCTGACCCCAAGAAGGAAGCCAAGAAGGCCGAAGGTAAGAAGCTGGCCAACTCCGGTGTTGACGCCGGTGCGGCTGCCGGTGGGGCTGCTCTGCTCCTCCTGGCCGGTGGCGCCTTCGTTGCTTACCGCAAGTTTGCCTAAGCAAACCTGCCTCTGGCACTAACAACAGTTCCGAGGCTGGTTGCCACTAGGTAATTCATCCTCGACTGTTTCATCGTTTCACGCTGAATGGGTCCGGGTTTTACCCGGGCCCATTCTGTATTTGAGGCGAGGGGCGGAGGAATTTCGATAAATAGAAGCAATGGTTCATTGATATGACGCGTAAATAACCCGGGTGCACATCCGATGTGGTGATGGTCACAGAGTTTCAATAATCTCATCCTTCCCGTATATTGATAGAGCGCAATAAAGTATTGTGACTGTTGTGGCAGGTGCTCAGTGGAGTGCACGGCTGGCAAATGGGATCAGCTTGCACGGTACAACGCTGGGAATGGTGCCATGACGATACGTATTTAGGAGTAGACATGCAGTTGAAAAAGATTGCGGCCGGTGTCACTTTTGGTGTCATGCTTGCCGCGGGGGGGGGGGTGTAGCTTACGCTGCCCCTGCTGATGATCCTGTAAAGGACGCGCAGCTCAACGTTGATTATTTCTGCACGCCGGGAACGGAATACTTCGATATGGCGAAGTGCGCCGATGCTGAAGCTGCTCTCGCGAAGGCAAAGGCAGATGCAGCGCAGCCGGCTCCGGCTGGCGATGAAGCAAAGCCGGAAGCTCCGAAGGGTGACAGTGTCAAGGTTGCTCTCGAAGATAAGCAGCTTGATGCGCAGTACAAGTGCGCAGAAGGCACCGAATACTACGACTTCGTCGCGTGCAAGACCCTTGAAGCGGAAATTGCCGATCTTAAGAAGTCTGACGCGGAACTTGATGCCACTTGGTTCTGTGCCGAAGGTACCGAGTACTACGACATGTACAAGTGTGCTGCTGCGAAGGACCGCCTGAAGGAACTGACGCCGGGTGCGAAGGTCGAGGATCCCAAGACCGACAAGCCGCAGGCGGAACAGCCGAAGCCCGAGCAGCCCAAGGTTGATCCCAAGAAGGACGGCGACAAGGTCGATCCTAAGGCCGACCCGAAGGTTGAGCCCAAGAAGGATGCCGATAAGAAGGCTGATCCTAAGGCCGAGAAGAAGGCCGAGAAGAAGGCCGAAGCCAAGAAGGCTGAAGGTAAGAAGCTGGCCAACTCCGGTGTTGAGGCCGGTGTTGCTGCGGGTGGGGCTGCTCTGCTCCTCCTGGCCGGTGGTGCCTTCGTTGCCTATCGCAAGTTTGCCTAAGCGAACCTGCCTCTGGCACTGACAACAGTTTCGAGGTTGGTTTCCACTAGGTAATTCATCCTCAACTGTTTCATCGTTTCACGGGGAGTGGGTCCGGGATATTCCGGGCCCACTCCCCGTATTTAGCGGGATAATGCTCGTCTGGTCGATATGGCGCCAAGACCCTCGAGCTATAACCCTCATCTCATATAGTGGTCAATAGTTTGACGTGGCTTAATAATTCCCTCTAGGCTACTGGAGGTGGGTGCCCGCACGGGGCATCACCTGGTAACACTGCCGGCGGCACGGCCCCGGCGCCCCGATTCGGACGGAAAGGATGCACCATGGTTCTCACTGATCCTCGCTCTGCCATGACGATGCCCGCCGCCCGAATGCGAATGCTGGGCTAGCGCGGATTCCACTTGGCCTTCGGGCGATTCCGCGCGCGAGGACATCTCGCCCCGGTCCGTTACGTCTCACTGAGCACCCGCCGCTGCGGCGTCGTATCGTTGATGGGATACGCTGAGTCGGACCGATCTCCATCACCACACCCAGCACAAAGGATATTAATATGACGAAGATCAAGACCACCCACGTCGGCTCCCTCCCGCGTACCGATTCGCTGCGCGCTACCAACGAAGCGCACCAGAACGGCCAGATTAGCGAAGCTGAATTCAAAGAAAAGCTCGATGCCGAAGTTGCTGGCGTTGTTGCGCGCCAGAAGGAGATCGGCCTCGATATTATTAACGACGGCGAATACGGTCACGTCATGACCGAAGTAACCAATTACGGTTCCTGGTGGTGGTACTCCTTCTCGCGCCTGGGCGGGCTGGAATTCACTGATAACGAATTCCACGCGGCTGCTACCGCGGGCGGGGGAGCGGTCGAGCTCGTTCCCTTCGACCAGCGCCGGGATTGGCAGCGGTTCAAGGATGCCTACACGGATCCGGAATCGGGAATCCACCAGGCCAAGCGCCAGGAAGTGGCCATGCCCACCATCACCGGCCCCGTGACCTACATCGGTGCCGAACAAACCCAGCGCGACGTCGACCTTACGCTCAAGGCACTCAAGGCCAATGGTCTTGATGCTTCTTCCGGGTTTATCGCGGCGCTGTCTCCCGGGTCCGCGGCGCGTATTTCCAATACGTATTACAAGTCGGAAGATGAAGTCCTCACCGCGATGGCCGATGCCCTCCATGAGGAATACAAGATCATCACCGATGCCGGCCTGACCGTCCAGATCGACGATCCCTCGCTGGCTGAAGGCTGGGATCAGGTCAATCCGGAACCGGCGGTTGCCGATTACCGCACCTGGGTGGCTCGCCGTATTGAAGCGATCAACTACGCGCTGGAAGGCATCGATCCGGAACTCGTGCGCCTGCACGTGTGCTGGGGTTCGTGGCACGGCCCGCACACCACCGATATTCCCTTCCGCGACATCGTGGACCTGTGTTTGAAGGTGAAGGCACAGGGCCTGACCTTCGAAGCGGGCAATGCGCGCCACGCCCACGAATGGAAGATTTGGGAAGATATCACCCTCCCGGATGACAAGGTCCTTATCCCGGGCGTTGTTTCCCACTCCACGAACGTGGTGGAACACCCCGAGCTGGTGGCCCAGCGCATCGAGCATTTCACCTCGCTGGTGGGCCCCGAGCACGTGATCGCCTCCACCGATTGCGGGCTGGGTGGGCGCATCTACCCGTCCATCGCCTGGGCGAAGCTCGAGACGCTCGTGGAAGGCGCCCGCCTCGCCTCGAAGTAAAGTCTCCAGGGCAGCGGGCCTAATGATCCCCGCGCCTTGAAGTACCGGAGCGGCACGCCGCTCCCTGTGGAACACCGAAGGGGACCTGCGCAGCAGAAGCTGTTCAGGTCCCCTTCTGGTATTTAGCCGCGAGATTCCAGCGGCGCGCGGTGGTCCAGTTTTATGCGGAGTGCGGCCCCGTCCCGGTATCAGTTCCGGTATACCGGCCGTGCCGCCTCCCGCTAGTTCACCGGCGATTCGCCCAACGTCACCTCGATGGTTTGCGGGGTACCGCCGCCGCGCGAAATCTCCAGGGTAATGGTGTCCCCGACCTTGTGGGTGCGCACCTGCTTAGCTACCTGCGCCGGGCTGGAAACCGATTGGCCATCCAGGCTGAGAATCGTATCCCCTTCCTTGACGCCGGCCTTGGCCGCCCCGGAATTCGGGCCGACGGCCAGCACGGTCACCCCGCCCTGCTCGCTGAGCCCCACGGTAATCCCGAGGGCGGCATTCTTGCCCACGGTCACATTATCGTCGCTCTTCCCGGCGCGAATCTGCTCCACAATGGACAGCGCCCGCTCGATGGGAATCGCGAAACCGTACACTTGCGCGGAGGTGGTGCCCTGCGAAGCGGCACTATTCATCCCCACCACTTCGCCCTGGGCATTCATCATGGGCCCGCCCGAGTATCCGGGGACCACATCGGCATCGGTGACGATCATATTCTTGAGGGTGTCAAAGCTCAGGCCGTCCTCTGTGGCCACCCGCACGTCCATACCCAGCCCGGTTACCTCACCTTTAATCTCGGTGAGATAGCCCTGCCCGCGCCCGTTGCCCACCGCGCTGACCTTATCGCCCTGTTTGGCCGGGGTACTAGCAATTTTTGCCGGGGTGAGCCCGGAGGCATCCTTGAGTTGCAATAGGGCGACGTCGCGCTTCTCGTCATGCCCAATAACACTGGCCGCGTAGGTTTTCCCGGCCGCCGGAATCTCCACCTGGATGGCATCCGATCCCATCACCACGTGGTAATTCGTGAGCACCTGCCCGTCTGCGGTCAGCACAATCCCACTGCCAGCACCCATGCCGGAGCCCATCCGCGCATTAATAATGGCAACGCCCGCAGGGCTTACCTTTTCGCCGCGGTCAATAGGACCGTCCGCGCCGTGGTTACCGCCCGGCAGCTGGGTGGGGAAATCGCGCGGAATCGGCATATATGGTTCCGCTCCACCCTGCTGGCGCCCATCATTCGGGGCGGTCAGGCCGTCGTTATATTGGAAGCTAAAAGGATCCTTGACGGAAGGGGAGCTGGCCTGCGGCTCCGGAGCCAGGCCGAAATACCCCACCCCGGTGCCCACGAGCAACGCGACTACCATTCCGATAATGACAAGAATGGCGGTGGTGCCCTTCGAGCGCCGCTTGACCGGCGCCGGCGCGGCCCCGAATTGGGGGCCATAGCCGTACCCGTAGCCAGGTTGCTGGTAGGAGCCCTGGTACGAGCCCTGGTACCCACCCTGATACGCCCCGGGAAATGCGCTCTGATAGGAGCCTTGCGAGGCGCTCTGGTACGAGCCCGGATAGCTTCCGGAATAACCTCCCGAGTACCCGCCTGAGCCGTTCCCTGCTGAGCTGCCCGGATAGGGCGGCTGTGCGGAAGCGTACCCGGCGGAGGGTGCGCTGGGGTAGTGGTACGCATTCGTGTAGCTATTCGATTGCGTGCCGCCTGCCTGCGTGCCACCCGGTTGGGTCCCGCCTGCTTGCGCGCCCGGTTCGCCCGAGTCATTACGCCACTCATCTGTCATGTGAAACGTCCTTTCCTCACTCCGCACCTAGCCGCCGCCACGGCTGCCGCGGTGGTCCGGTCACACCGGGTAGCATGCCCGCCGATTCTGGAAAGTTTCTGAACGTTGTCCGAAAATGCGAGCATTGCCCGCCGCGCTAAATCCACGACGGTAGCCACATATGCAGGCGCCAAAACTCATAGGAAACCGTTTGCCCGGTCCAGATTGGGTACCAGAACATCGCCGCCAGAATAATAAGAACGACGACGGCGCCGCACGCCGCAAGCGTGCGGCGGCTAATCCGGCATCGCCACCAGCGCACGGGATAGGCGCATATTCCAGGTGGCTCATCGCGGATAAAGTCCGCGTGGCCCCAAGCTGCGTCGTCGTACCTATCAGCGCGGACGCTCCCGTTCCCGCGCGCGTGCGGGGCGCCCAGCGCGCCGGTGATAAAGCCGAGGCCGTAGGTGAGGGCGAGGGCCACGAAGGGAAGGAAAGCAACCGCGTAGAACTGGAAAATAGTGCGGTCCATATAGAGCGACCACGGCGCGGCCATGGCGAGGTAGCCGCTCAGGATGGCCCAGGCGCGCCAGTCGAAACGGGTGAAAGCCACCCAGAGCACCACCACCAGGGCGAGGAGTGCCAGCCACCACACCACCGGGTTGCCCACCGAGGTGACCGCTTGGACGCAGCGCTCGCCGCTCGGGCACTGCCCGGCCATTTCTTCGGAGGTGGGCCACCAGAACGAGACCGGGCGCCATTGCACGAACCACTGCCAGACCGAGGATTGGTAGGTGTGCGGGGTGGAGAGCCCGTTGTGGAAATCCCACATTTGGCTGTGGTAGTGCGCCAAATCGTTGAAGGAATTGGGGAGCCAGGGGAAGGGGAGGGCCTCCGGGGTGCTCTCGCGCACGCCCGCCGCCCAGCCGTGCCCCCAGGAACGGCTATCGCGGAACCAGGAGAACCAGGAGGCCACGTAGGTGGCGGCAGCGGTGGGAACCAGATGCACGAAAGCCGGGATGCCTTCCTGGAAAACCGCGGCGCCTACCCACAGGCGCAGGCCTACCGCGTGGCGGGCCGCCATGCCCCAGGCGAAAGCCACCAGGCCGAAAACTGCCACGGCGTAAATCCCCGACCATTTCACCCCGCAGGCCAGCCCCAGGAATACTCCGGTAGCGAGCATCCAGGGGCGCCACCACACCCGCGGGCCCCAGGCGGCCGGGCGGCCGTCCGCGTGCACCGGCCCGAAAGCTACCCGGTGGGCCAGGCGCTCCCGGGTCCAATCGCGGTCGCGCAGCAGCGCCCAGAATCCGGCCAGTACAAAGAAAGCGAGGAGGTTATCGAGGATTCCGATGCGGGAGAGCGTGATGCCCATGCCGTCCAGGGCCATCGCGATGCCGGCCACCCCGGCCAGCCACGGGTTGAGGAAGAGGCGCAGGGCGATGCGAACCAGGAGCGCCACCGCGAGGGTGCCGGCCAGCGCCACCATAAAACGCCAGCCGAAGGGGGAGGTTTCCCCGAAAATCGCTTGGCCTATCGCCATAATCCATTTCCCGAGCGGGGGGTGAACCACGTAGTCCCCGGCCGGTGAGGTGTGGGAGAAGTCGCCGGCGGCGAAAGCGGCGTCGAATTCCGTGCCGCCCTGCCAATCCGCCTCGTAGCCCAGGCGCAGCAGCGAATTCGCGCCCTTGACGTAGTAGGTTTCGTCAAACATGAGGCGGTCGGGGAATCCCAGGCGGAAGAAACGCGTGAGGGCGGCGATAAGCGTGACCGCTCCCGTGATCCACCACCCCAGGCGTTTTTCGCTGCGGGTGAGCCACTCTAATCCGCGCGGGGCCAGCCCGAGCCGGCCGCGCAGCTCGTCTTCGTAGCGCTCCGCGCACTCGCGGGGGAGGCGCCCGATGGGTTCGCTTAGTTTTTCGCTCACGTGCGGATTCTATCGATAACTGCCCGCCCGCGTGGTGGCGCTGGCCGCGGAGGCCGGTGCCGCGCGTGTGCGTGGCGTTCCGGCGTGACGGTCCGGCCCGGCACCGCGGGCGCGCGGCCGCGGCACCGGAGCGTGGCAGAATAGCAGAATGAGCACAGGTCAGGATGCCGGACGGCACGAGGGGCACCGCCCCGGTCAGAACGAAAGCCATCACGCGGGAATTGTTCTTGCCGCCACTCCCATTGGAAACGACGCCGACGCCTCGCCGCGCCTGCGCGCCGAAATCGCGCGGGCCGATACCGTGGCCGCGGAAGATACCCGGCGTTTTTACCAGCTCGCCGCCCGCCTCGGTATCGAGGTGAGCGCCCAGGTGCTCTCCTATTACGAACATAATGAAGCCGAACGCGGCGCCCACCTCATCGACCTGGCCCGCTCCGGCGCGCGCGTCCTCATGGTCAGCGATGCGGGTATGCCCTCCGTGTCCGATCCCGGCTTCCGCCTGGTGGTACGGGCCCGCGCAGCCGGTATTCCCGTGACCGTGGTCCCCGGCCCTTCCGCCCCGCTCACCGCGTTGGTCGCCTCCGGCCTGCCCACTGACCGTTTCACCTTCGAAGGATTCCTCCCGCGCAAAGCCGGGGAACAGGCCGCCGCGCTCGCGGCACTGCGAAGCGAAGAACGCACCATGATTTTCTTCGAATCCCCGCGGCGCCTGGGGGCCACCCTCGCCAATTTCGTTACCGCTTTCGGCCCCGGGCGCGAAGCGGCGGTCTGCCGGGAGCTCACCAAGACGCACGAAGAAATCGTGCGCGGGCCCCTGGCCGAACTCGCGCAGCGGTTCAGCGAAGGGGCCCTGGGAGAGATCGTCGTCGTCGTAACAGGAAGTAGCGCGGCCGAAAGGGAAGAACAGGTGCGCGCGCGGGCCGTGGGCGACGTCGCTGAACTGTGCCAGCTCGGTCTGCGCCGCAAAGATGCCGCCGCTTTCGTGGCCGCGCGCACCGGTTTACGCACGAATGAGCTCTACCGCGCCGCCCTTGAGTAGGGCGAATAAAGCGCGGAAATACGCGGGTTTAGTGGGGTTTAGGGCCCGAAAAACGCGGCTAAACCACGTTCCACCCGCGCTCCACCCGGATTTTCCTAGCGCGCGTGACCTGGATCATGCACAGTAAAAACAACCCCCGGGGAACCGGGGCCGGGACATGATCCTCTCGCCGCGAGGCGGGTACGGGTTGGACAGCCAACAGTGATCCCAGGGGCCAAAGAAGACCCCGTTACCGCTGGCCGGTCTGCCCGAACGGGACCACGGACCGCGCTAGGAAAGGAACGACAATGGCTGTCAATATCCGCGGACGCAACTTCCTCAAGCTGCTCGATTTTACGCCCGATGAAATCCGCTACCTGCTGCGTCTGTCCGCGCAGTTCAAGGAACTCAAGCTCAGCGGCACCCCGCACCGCTACCTCGAAGGCAAGAATATTGTGCTGCTCTTCGAAAAGACCTCCACCCGCACCCGCTGCTCCTTCGAAGTGGCCGGCATGGACCTGGGCATGGGCGTGACCTACCTGGATCCGGGCAGCTCACAGATGGGCAAGAAGGAATCCATTGAGGATACCGCCCGGGTTCTGGGCCGCATGTACGACGGCATCGAATACCGCGGTTTCTCCCAGGAACTCGTGGAAGAAATGGGCGCCAAGGCCGGGGTTCCGGTATGGAACGGCCTGACCGACCTCTTCCACCCCACCCAGATGCTCGCCGATATCCTCACCGTCCAGGAGAACTTCGAGGACGGCATCAAGGGCAAGAAGTTTGTGTTCTTCGGCGATGCCCGCAATAACGTGGCGAACTCGCTTATGGTGGTCTGCTCCAAGCTGGGCCTCAACTTTGTGGCCTGCGGCCCGAAGGATCGCATGCCCGAAGAGTGGCTGGTGGATACCTGCAAGGAACTCGCCGCGGAATCCGGCGGCAGCGTGACCCTCACCGAAGATGCCGCCGCGGCCGCCACCGGCGCCCACGTGCTCTACACCGATATTTGGGTTTCCATGGGCGAACCGGATGAAGTGTGGGCCTCGCGTATCGCGGAGCTGGAAGCCTACCGCGTCACCCAGGAACTCATGGACAAGGCCGATCCGGAAGCGATCTTCATGCACTGCCTGCCCTCCTTCCACGACACCAACACCACCATCGGCGCGGAAATCGCCAAGAAGTTCGGGGTGACGGAAATGGAAGTGGAAGATCGGGTCTTCGAAGGTCCGCGCTCGCGAGTCTTCGACGAAGCCGAGAACCGCATGCACACCATTAAGGCCGTTATGTACGCAACCCTCTCCTAGGAGGGGTCAGGCACGTGCCCGCGCGGCCGTGCCCAGGTAGCGCGGGCGACGGCGCCGGGGAGCTGGCTGCAGGTAGCAGGGCCACCCCGCGGCGCGTCGCCCGCGCGTGAAAAGGACAGAAGATGACTCAGGAAAATACCCGTACCGCCGGCGAAAAAATTGTGGTCGCACTCGGCGGCAATGCGCTCGGGAAAACCCCGGAGCAGCAGCTCGAACTTATTAAGGAAACCGCCCGCTCTATCGTGGATTTGGTGGCAACCGGCAATGACGTCGTTGTCACCCACGGGAACGGCCCGCAGGTGGGCATGATCAAGGTCGCGACCGATAATTCCGCGGCCGCCGGGGAAACACCGTCGATTCCCTTCGCCGAATGCGGCGCCATGTCCCAGGGCTATATCGGTTACCACCTCCAGCAGGCCATCGAGGCCGAACTCGCGGCGCGGCAGATTGCCCGCCCGGTTATTTCGGTGGTCACCCAAACGGAGGTCGACGCCGCAGATCCCGCTTTCGGGCGCCCAACCAAGCCGGTGGGGGCTTTCTTCACCGAAGAGCAGGCCCGGGTCCTCATGGAGGAAACCGGAAACAAATACGTGGAGGATGCCGGGCGCGGCTGGCGCTGGGTGGTGGCCTCCCCGCTCCCCGTCTCCATCGTGGAACGCGATGTTATTAGCTCACTCGTGGAGGCCGGCACCATCGTGATCGCGGCCGGTGGCGGCGGCATCCCGGTGGTCAAGGAAGGCTCGGGATACCGCGGAGTCGCGGCCGTCATCGATAAGGATCGCACCGCCGCGCTGCTGGCGCGGGAGGTCGACGCCGATACTCTCCTCATCCTCACCGCCGTGGACGCGGTAGCCATTGATTTCAACAAACCCACGCAGCGCGATGTGCCCGAAATGACGGTGGCTCAGGCCCGCCAGTACATCGAGGAAGAACAATTCGCCCCCGGGTCCATGCTGCCCAAGGTCGAAGCCTGCCTCGAATTCGTGGATGGCGCAGCCGGAAAACGCGCCATTATTACCTCGCTGGAAAAGGCCGAACAGGGCATTTCCGGGGAGAGCGGCACCGCGATCATCGCCTAAGTCCGAAGGACACAATCATGACAACACGCACAAACGATGCCCCCGTCGGCAATGGGGCCGACGAAGACACCGGCACACCAACACCCCGTAAGAAGCGGCGCGGTATAACCATCCCGGGCGCTTTCACGATCCTCTTCTTCCTGACCATCGTGGCGGCTATCGCCACGTGGCTGGTGCCGGCCGGCTCCTACGCCAAGCTGAGCTACAGCTCGGATACCGGCACCTTCTCCGTGCTCAGCCCGCAGGGGGAAACCAAGGAATACCCCGGCACCCAGGACACCCTGAGCGAATTGGGCATGGATATTGACCTTTCCCAATTCACCTCCGGGGCCCTCAATAAGCCGATCTCGGTACCGGGATCCTATGAGTCCCTCGAGCAGAATCCGGCCAGCGTCGCCGATATTCCGGTCGCCATGGTGCACGGCACGATCGAAGCGGTGGATATTATGGTCTTCATCTTCGTGCTCGGTGGCCTGATTGGGGTGGTGAGAAAAACAGGTGCATTCGAGTCAGGTCTTATCGCGCTGACGAAGAAAACCAAGGGCCACGAATTCCTCCTCGTCTTCGCGGTATCCGTCTTCATGGTGGTAGGCGGATCGCTGTGCGGCCTGGAAGAAGAAGCGGTGGCCTTCTACCCGATCCTGGTACCCATATTCCTGGCCATGGGATACGACTCCATTATCTGCGTGGGCGCGATCTTCCTGGCCGGATCCATGGGAACCACCTTCTCCACGATCAACCCCTTCTCCGTGGTGATCGCCTCCAATGCCGCCGGTATCCCCTTCACGGACGGCATTATCTGGCGCGTGGGCGGCTGTATCGTGGGTGCCATCGTGGTGGTGTGGTACCTGCACCGCTACGCAAAAATGATTAAGAAGGACTTCACGAAGTCCTACGTTTACGAAGATCACGAAGCTTTCGAGAAGCAGTGGGCGATGACCACCCACGCCGATGATGTTCCCGCCTTCAACTGGCAGAAGAAAATCATCCTCGTTCTTTTCGTATCCGCCTTCCCGATTATGGTGTGGGGCGTTATGGCCATGGGCTGGTGGTTCCCGACCATGGCGGCCTCCTTCCTCACCATTACCATCGCGGTCATGGCGATTTCCCTCTTCGGGAAAGACCGGCTCAATGAGAAACAGCTGACGGATGCCTTCATCGAAGGCTCCTCCAGCCTGGTGGGCGTTTCGCTCATTATCGGGTTGGCGCGCGGCATCAATATCGTGATGAACGACGGCCTCATTTCCGACTCCCTGCTCCATTCGGCAACGAACCTGGTTTCGGGGATGTCCGGCCCGCTCTTCATCATCATTATGCTGCTGATCTTCTTCGTGCTCGGTTTTGTGGTGCCGTCCTCCTCCGGTTTGGCCGTGCTGGCCATGCCGATTATGGCGCCGCTGGCCGACGCCGTGGGTATCCCGCGGTGGATCATCGTTTGTGCGTATCAATGGGGTCAGTACGCGATGCTCTTCCTGGCACCCACGGGCCTGGTCATGGCAACGTTGCAGATGCTCGATATGAAGTACCAGCATTGGTTCCGCTTCGTGTGGCCGATGGTGCTCTTCGTACTCGGCTTCGGCGGGGCGGCCTGCGTGGCCCAGGTGCTTATCTACGGCGCGTAGGCGCGAAGAATACGGCTAAAAAATAGCCGAAACGCGCGGCTCCGGCGGGCTTGGTACCGCCGGAGCCGCAGCGTGCATTCCGCCGGCCCGGTATTTCGGCGCGGCGGTTAATGCTTTTATAATGTGACGGTGTGGCGCGAGACACTCGCGCTCGCGATCCCGCGTGGCGGGCGACCGTGGCGGAATCGCGTGGTGAAGGCAACGGAGCTGTGCAATGACGGTAGGACTGTTTTATTACACCTGGATGGTGGGACTCTTCATCCTCATGGGTTCGGCGACGGCGCTTGCGTGTTATCTCGTTTCGCGCCGTCGCATGTTTGTGTGTTGCGCCGCCCTTTTCCTTGTGTATTTTTTCGACGTCGCAACCGTGGCCCGCACGGACTTCACCCATCCACGCAATATTGACAGCGTCTACCACATCACCGCGCCCCTGGAATCCATCACCCTGGGCGCGCTGCTCATGGGGCTTATCTGGCTGACCTACGCCACCTTCATGACGGAACCGGAAGCGAAAGTGGAGTGGCACAGCACCCTCATCCCGGCCGGGATTTTTATTGTGGGAAGCGCCGGGGCTTTGCTGATTCCCGATCCGGCCTGGCGGGAATTCGTTTTCTTCTCCATGCGTGGCATCGTGGTGATCGGGATCCTCAGCGTGGCAACGTGGAATTATCTACATGCCACCACCGGGGTGGAGAAAATTCGCCAGCGCCGCCACCGCTGGCTTTACGTTGCTACCTGGGTGGCGGTATTGGGAACCTTCGCCTGGAATATTACCTTTATTTTCCTCGTGGCTCCCCACGCGGATAGCGCTTCTGCGCTGGCCTTCCTTCCTGAACGCAATTTCTTGGAAAACCTCATGTATATCTGCTGGGTGATCCACGTGATGCGTTTCGGGGTGCGGGTGCTGCGCATCCACTTCGACCGGCCCCCGGAAACCGTCAATCACCTGGAGGAGGATTTCATCGAATCCTCCCTGGTGTTCTATTCCCAGGCCCGGGGGCTATCGAAGCGCGAAGAAGAAGTGCTCGGCTACCTCATGCGCGGGAAAACAAATTCCCAGATTTCCACCGAGCTCTATCTATCGCCCTCCACGGTGAAGGTGCACGTGCACAATATCCTCAAGAAAAGCCAGGTGGCTAACCGCGAGGAGCTGGTCAAAGACTTCTGGCGCTCGGTTTAGCGGGCCGATTGCGGGCCTGCTGGCACGGGGCTGGCCGGCTGGCACACCCGCGCTATTTTGCGGAGTCCATTCCGGGGCGGTAGTCGATATCGGAGAAATCGAAATCGGCCTCATTGACCTCATCCGAAAAGTCGATATCTTCGTCTTCATCGGCGTAGTCATCGAAATCATCGTCCTCGTAGAGTTCGTAATCCTCATCGAGGTGCTCGAGTTCCTCCTCGCCAGCTGCGGCGTCGTCGTACGGATCATCGAATTCATCCGGAACTTCAGATTCTTCGTAAAAACCGAAGGCTTCCGAGGATTGCAGCTGTTCCACGCCCGCTTCGTCCATCTCTACGCGGGCCGCGGCCCCGAGTTCCGGGGAGGTGGGCACGGTGAGGTCAGAAAAAACGCGGGTGCGGAAACCGTTACGGACCGCGTCGATGGCGGTGGCGCGCACGCAATGCGATTCGGCAATACCCACCACGTCCACATCCGTGACCTCGGCGGTGCGCAGCACGTCCTCGAGGAGATTCCCTTGCGGATCGGTGCCCTCGAAACCGGAATAGCCCGAGGCGTACTGGCCCTTCTTGAACTGCACGTCGATAGGAAGCGCCGCGATGGATTCGTGCAGCTCCGCCTCCGGGGTATCGGCCACGCCGTGGGGCGGCCAGCTATCCACAAAATCCGGATTCTCGGAAAAATGCGGACCCGGATCAATATGCCAATCCTGGGTGGTGGCGATGAGAGCGTATTCCTCGGCGTTATCGGTGACAAAATCTGCAATGCGTTCGGCAACGGCGTTACCGCCATCTACCCCGAGGCTGCCGCCTTCGCAGAATGTGGGTTGTACATCAACAATGATGAGTGCGCGGGTCTCATCCATAGTCATCCTCCTGATGAAGCGGGTCATCACGCGGTGCGCGGCGGCCGGCTGGTTTAACGCAATGGTGGCGCCGCGCCCTTATAGTTTAGGCGCGGGGATGCGGGCGCGCTAGCGGGCGCGCGCGCCGGCACGCTAGTAGAATGGTGGCCATGACTCATATTCTCTCCGCTGTTGCCTGGCCGTATGCCAACGGCCCGCGCCATATTGGTCACGTTGCTGGATTCGGTGTTCCCTCGGATGTGTTCTCGCGCTATATGCGCATGGTGGGGGAGGATGTCCTCATGGTCTCGGGTACCGATGAACACGGGACCCCTATTTTGGTTTCGGCCGACGCGGAGGGAATTACCCCGGAAGAACTCGCGGACCGTAATAATCGCATTATTGTGGAGGACCTCGTGGCGCTCGGGCTTTCCTACGATCTGTTCACCCGCACCACCACGGTTAATCACGAGCGGGTTGTGCAGCAGATGTTTGAGGTGTGCCGGGATAACGGTTACATGGTGGTGCACTCCGCCCCGGTTGCCTTCGATCCGGAAACCGGGAACACCCTCCCGGATCGCTATATTGAAGGCACCTGCCCGCTGTGCGGTAACACCTCGGCCCGCGGGGATCAGTGCGATAGTTGCGGTAACCAACTCGATCCGCAGGATCTTATCGACCCGGTCTCCAAGGTCTCCGGGAAAACCCCGCAATTCCGCGAAACCGAGCATTATTTCTTGGATTTGCCGGCGTTGGCGGAGCGCCTGGGGCAGTGGCTTGATGAGGTGGAAGAATCTGGGAAGTGGCGCCCGAACGTTATCTCATTTTCCAAGCACCTCCTGGAAGATGTACGCCCACGCGCTATGAGCCGGGATATTACCTGGGGCATTCCGGTACCCGGGTGGGAAGACCAACCCTCCAAGCGCCTCTACGTATGGTTCGACGCCGTTATCGGCTACCTATCCGCCTCTATTGAATGGGCACGCCGGCGTGAAGCGCGCGGAGTGGGAAGCCGGGATGATTGGCGGGCCTGGTGGAATGACGCGGATGCCCGCTCCTACTACTTCATGGGGAAGGACAATATTGTTTTCCATTCCCAGATCTGGCCGGCCGAACTCCTCGCCTATAACGGGGAGGGGAGCCG
The DNA here is from genome assembly GCF_900155575.1 of Actinotignum timonense. Taxonomy (GTDB): domain Bacteria; phylum Actinomycetota; class Actinomycetes; order Actinomycetales; family Actinomycetaceae; genus Actinotignum; species Actinotignum timonense. Next base: position 1,138,361 of record NZ_LT706966.1, read on the forward strand.
GGGCGGCCAGCCCGGGGATTTGGGCACGCTCAACCTGCCCACCCAGGTGGTGGCTTCGGAATTCCTCACCATGGAAGGTCAGAAGGTCTCCTCGTCCAGGGGCGTGGTGATTTATGTGCGCGATGTACTCTCGCGCTACCAGCCCGATGCACTGCGCTACTTTATTTCCATTGCCGGCCCGGAAACTTCCGACGCTGATTTCACCTGGGCAGAATTTGTGCGGCGTAATAATTCCGAGCTGGTGGCCGGCTGGGGGAACCTCGTCAATCGTACCGCGGCCATGATTGCGAAGAACTTCGGGGAAATCCCGGCGGCCGGGCCGCTTGAGGATGTGGACCGGGAGCTCCTGGACGCGGTGGAAACCGGATTCACCACCGTGGGTGACGCCATTGCCGCGCACCGCCAGCGCGCCGCGCTCACCGAAATTATGCGGCTGGTGAGGGAAGCCAACGGCTACGTTTCCGCCACCGAGCCCTTCAAGATGAAGGATCCTTCCCAGCGTGAACGCCTGGGCACGGTGCTGCACACCCTCATCCAGGTGGTTTCTGATCTCAATACCATGATGAGCGTATTCCTCCCGCATTCCTCGAATACGGTGGACCGGGTGCTGGGCGGGGCCGGTGATATTGCCCCGATGCCGCGCCTGGAAGAAGTCACCGACCTGGATTCCGGTAAGCCCTACCCGATTATTACCGGGGATTATTCTGATCCGCATCCGTGGGAGCGGGTGGAAGTGCAGGTTGGCACCCCGATTTCGAAGCCGTCCCCGGTTTTCACCAAGCTGGATACCAGCGTGGTTGATGAGGAACTGGAGCGCCTCGGCATCGGTGAGGACTAAGCGTGCGCAATGAATCGGTACGGGACGGAGCCGCGCGTGACCCGGCACCGAATGGAGCGGTTCCGAACGGTGCCGTGCGCAACGAATTAGCGCCGGAAGAATTCGCTGCCCTCTCCGCGAAGGAGAAAAAGCGGGCCCGCCGCTGGTACCTGCCCGATGCTCCGGCCCGGCTTGTCGGCCCGGTTATCGATAACCACACCCATATTTGGGTGCCGGCGGGGGAGGCGCTCACCCCGCCGCGCGGGCGGATGCTGCCGAGCGAGGAAGCCGCCGCCATGGACGCCGCCGGGGTCTGCCACGCCATTACCTGCGCCTGCGAGGTCCCGGATCTGCTGCCCACCGTCGCGGTGGCAGAAGCGGATCGCGCGCATTTTTCCGCCGCGCTCGCGATTCACCCCAATGAGGCCGCCCGGCACCGCGGGATCACCGCGACCGGTCCGGATGGATTAGTCCAGGAGCTTGCCGCCCACCACACCCTCAGCCTGGAGGATGCCATTGGCCGGGTGGCGGAGGCAGCCCGCTCCAGCGCCGTCGTTGCTATTGGGGAAACGGGGCTCGACTATTTCCGCACTTCCGAGGAGGGCCGCGCCGCCCAAATTGAGGCGTTCCGCGCCCACCTCGCCCTCGCGCGTGAGCTCGACCTTCCCGTTCAGATTCACGACCGCGAAGCCCACGCCGATTGCGTGGAGGTGCTGCGCCGTGACGGCGCCCCGAGTCGCGTAGTTTTCCACGCTTTTTCCGGCGACGCCGCGCTTGCCGAGCTGTGCACCCAGGAAGGCTGGTACGGAAGTTTTGGCGGGCAAATGACCTACCCGGCCAATGATCAGCTCCGCGCGGCCTTCCAAGCTTTTGATCCGGCGCTGCTCCTCGCGGAAACCGACGCCCCCTACCTCACGCCGGTGCCCTGGCGCGGCCACCCCAACGCACCCTACGTGATGGCATGGACGGTACGTTTTGGGGCCGAGCTGCGCGGCGTGAGCGAAGCAGACTGGTGCGCCCAGCTCCTGGAGAACACCCGGGCGGTGTACGGGGAACTGGGCGCGGCCTAGGTAGCTTTGCGGCTCGTTTAGTTCTGCGGGCTTTCCGACTCGGGACTCTGGGCGGACGGCCCGGATTGGGGAGCCGACTGGCTTGAAGCCGTCTGCTGAGCTTGGGCTTGCGGCTGGCCGCTACCTTGCGGGTATCCCTGCTGTGCATAAGCCTGCTGGCCGTAATTCTGGCCGTAGGGCTGGCGGTACTGCTGGGCATAGGGCTGCTGGCCCTGATACTGAGCTTGACCCGGGTAGCCCTGGCCGTAGCCCTGCGGGTACCCCTGCATCGGCGCGCCCTGGTTCGGGTACCCTTGCGCCGGGTAGCCCTGCCCGTAGGGCTGCGCTGCGGGATAGCCGGGATAGCCCGGGTACGCGGGGCGCGCGGATTTCTTCGCGGCCGTTCCCGCAGCCACCCCCTGAGTGATCCCCACCAGTGCCAGAACCAAGGCCAGCGCGCCGGTCACCCAGAAAAGCACGGTGTACTGCGCCCCGAATTCGCGGAGCGCACTCACCGAACTATCCAAGGAGAGCGCCGCGAGCCCACCCAGGGTGATCGCTCCGCCCAGCGGCGCCAGCCACGAAAAAGCCTGGGCTGCCCGGCCGGTGATGAACAAACCGAGCACTCCCGCCAGCAACGCGAGGACCAATCCAACACCGTATAGGATCACGGGCAGCCACACGCCACCCGGATGCGCCAGCCCGAAGATCGAGGCATTATCTTCGCCCAGGGCCAGGACCGGCGTGAAGCACAAGATAATAAGAGCGATGCACAGTGTGGTGGTGAGAGCCGCCAGGCCGCGCAGCGCGCCGGTGCCACGCTTCGATGCGGAGGGAACGGGGTAGCTCGGAGGGACAGGCTGCTGTGCGTATCCGGGATATTGAGTGCTCATAGCCTTAAATGTAATCGATGTAACGCCCGCGCTGGGGGCGCGTTAGCTTTGTCTCCCCGCCAGGGCCTTCCCAGCCCTCTCCGGCAATGTGAAATAACGCTCAGATTACGATGCGCCAGCGGGCGGCGTCGTCGTACCACATGCGCAAAAACCGCAAGAATCCACGGAAAGATCACGCGACCACCGCGTGAGCGTTCTTGAAAATCTCAAGAAAAGCGAGCCTTCCTCTCCGGATCATTGTCCAAATGTTACGAAATGATTACACTCGATATAGTTTCGTTATAAAAGCGGGGCCGGAGGGTACTCGCGCAAGCAACGGAGGAAGTTTAGTGGGGCGTCACAGCGCACAGGGAATGGGACTCGAGCAATTCGTTCGGGCTGAGGTTTGTACCCCGGGTCCGCGGTCGCGGGCTCTCATGATGGAACGCGGCGCGGTGAGCGAGGCGGTGCAGGCCGCGCTGGCTACTCGGCCGCAGGCCACCGGTACCGCATTCCAGGCACCCGCCGCGGTGGAGGATACCGCTGCGAACGCCCAGCTCAGTGCTTTCCCGCTCAGCCGGCGCGGGGTTGCCGCGCTCGGGGCCGTGCTGCTGGCCGGCAGCGGTATCGGCTTGATGTCGCATATGTCCATGCCCGCCAATGCGTACGCGGATGGTTTCCCGGTGGCGCGCGCTGCCGGCGCCACGGTTTCCGAATACTCTTTCACCGTTAATTTTGAAGGCGAAGAACGCACCCTCACCACCACGGCGGGCACCCTCGGGGAAGCCCTGCGGGAAGCCGGGATCACGGTTTCCGGGGACGACGTTGTTTCGCAGAGCCTCGCCGAAGCGGTCACCCCCGGCGCGAAGGTCACCATCACCCGGGTGGAAAAGCGCGTGGTCACCGAAGAGGTGGTGGACGCGCACGGTTCCACCAAGGTCGACGACGCCGCGCTTGCCAAAGGCACCACCAAGGTGGAAACGGAAGGCAAGGATGGCATTTCTGCCAATACCTATGAAATCCGGGTGGAAAACGGCAAGGAAGTTGCTCGTACCCTGACTTTCTCCGCGGTCAAGCAGGCCCGCGTGGATGAAGTGGTCAAGGTAGGGACTTCGGAAAGCGCCGCCGCGGTGGCGGGCGCGAGCGGTGACGCTGGCAGTGCGGCGCTCGGGAGCGCCAGCGTGGTTCCGGCCGGCACCGCCCAGGAAATCGCCTCGGGTATGCTCTCCGCTTACGGCTGGGGTCAGGACCAGTTCTCCTGCCTGGTCACGCTGTGGAATCGGGAATCGAATTGGAATCACCTGGCGGAAAACAGCTCCTCGGGGGCCTACGGTATTCCGCAGGCGCTGCCCGGCTCGAAGATGGCGTCCGCCGGTGCCGATTGGCAGACCAATCCCGCCACCCAGATCCGCTGGGGTCTGGGCTACATCGAAGGCCGCTACGGCAGCCCCTGCGCCGCGCTCGGGCATTCCAATTCCCGCGGGTGGTACTAAGCCTGCAGCTTTAAGCCCGCGGCTCTCAGCTGCTACGCAACCGGTACGCAACCGCCGCTACTCAAGAGCGGTATTGCGCTGGTGCCGGGTCGCTTATACGCTCATGATTATGGGCGCCACGATAACGATTAGTGACAAACTAGCGCGCGATATTGCGGATATCGCGGCTCGCTACGGCATGAGCGAAGAACAGGTTGTACGCGAAAGCCTGGCCGCTCTTCGCAGCGAGCTTGAGGTCGCTGACCAGCTTGATGCACTGTATTCCAAGCGCGCTACCGCGATGGAGCGTTTGGGAAATTGAGGCGGCTCAACGAATTCGCGGTGGAACGCTGGTTGGCGCGGCGTGGATTTTATGTGCGCTCCCGGGCCGGGCTGCGCTCCTGCTTCCAGGGTGCTTTCGGGAAAATGTACGGGGTGGAACTGTACCCGAGTCCGCACGAAAAAGCCGCGAAAATCCTGCTGGAAGTAGAGACCCAGCATCCGCTTTTTGACGGAAATAAGCGGCTCGGGGCGCTGCTATGTGAAGCGCTCCTCAACGAGTTCGGCTTCGAATTAATGATGAACGACGACGCGCTAGCTGACATGTGTTTCGCTGTCGCCGGAGGGCAATTACGGGATCTGGCACAGATAACGGAGCTACTCAAAGAGAATTCGCGGCCGGAGTTCGTCAATAATGTGCATCCAGCGCTCGAAGCTGAATAAACGTGACTATTGGGGTATACAGTTACACCATGAATGTGGTGAGAAGCATGGTACTGGCCGGCAGCTGCGCCGCGCACTCGCCTTGCTGATCGCGGCGGTGGCGGCCGTGGTCCTTATTCTGGTGTATCTCTTCTTGGTTGTGTGGGCGTAACAGAGCCGGGCATCCGGGTCCGTATAAGATCACATGCTCCGTAAGTAGAAGCGCGAAGGGAGGCGGTTAAAAATGGATTGTAAGACCCTCATAGGTTTTGAAGCTGTGAGCTTAGAGTATTCGGTAGCCGGAAAACCGAATAAGGTTATTTTTGATGATCTTACTTTCTCGGTGGAGCCCGGGAGCATTACAGCGGTAGTTGGTCGTTCGGGCTCGGGGAAAAGCACCGTCCTCGATGTGGCATATGGAAAGCTGCCTCCCAGTTCGGGAAGAGTCTCCTGGTGCGATAGGGATCTCAGCTCTTTGCGTGAAAGCGAAGCGCAACATATCCGGCGCGCAAATATTGGGTACGTGGACCAGAAAGCGCTTTTACTAGGCGACCTCACTGTCCTCAAGAACGTTATGTGCGGGGGCGTTGATAAGACCACTGCACACTCTTGGCTGGAAAAGCTTGGCGTTGCAGATATTTCGGATAGTCGGGGAGCGAAGATTTCGGGTGGTGAAGCTCAGCGGGTAGCGCTGGCACGGGCGCTTGCAAAGCAACCTGATCTACTGATCTTGGATGAACCCACCTCGTCGCTCGACCTTGGAAACGCGCACGTGGTTGCCGAGATTTTACAGTTGGAGGCACGGCGGGGAGCCGGTATTCTTGTCGCCACTCACGATGACGTGATTGGGGCCATTGCCAACATGAAAGTGACCCTGTAAATGTTCCGGCCCAGTTGGAAGCGCAGTTCTGTTTACGTGCTCATAGCGCTGTTTTGCTTCGCGTGGGTCTTTGCCTCGCACATGGCATACTCCCTTGCCGGTGCCAAAATGGATGACGAATGGCGCGGACGTTACGACATTCTGGTCACCGATAACAAGGCAGGCGAAGCCCTCTATTCCTCACGTGATAAAGCAGGAATGACGCTGCTGGAACAAAACTATGCAGCGCAGACCTTGCCGGAGCTGGAATCGCGAATACTAGAAGAAGTGAGAAAAATTGACGCTGTGTCAGTGGCGGCACCGGTCGGTTTCCTCGGCAGTTACAAAGGATTTTGGGTACTTCCGCAAATTGCCTCAGATGGAATAGATTTCCAAAAGTCGCCTGTGAAGAGTTATCGCGTCACATGGCAAGTGCTTGAGGCAGAAACTAAGGTTCTGGATAAAGGGACCGCGCAATATGACCTCGACGCCACAGGAATAATTGCTCGGCCCACACCCACCGGCGGTGAACCCACCGGAATCCAGTCACATATAGGCATGCGGCCAGAGCTCTACCGGTATCACTATCCAAGTGTCACCATCCCGGATGAAAACTCACTTCTTCTCACGGCTTTCGCGCTGCCAGATGTGGCAACCAGCGTCGCAGTAGTAGATCCCGTATCGGAACGTGAACTTTTAGGGTCGGCAGGAGAATGGCTCAATCCTCTCATTGAATTCGACAAGGTAGTTGAACGTAAATTGGGCCTTGGGGATCCTCTTAGTGCAGATGATCTCGCGGCTCTTCCGAACGGTGTTGTCGTTACTCAGCAAGACCTTGCTCTGGCACAGGACGCAAGATCGGGAGAAGGAAGCGAGGCGATTGCGCCGCTCGCTGCAATGCCAGGAATGGCAGAACGTGGTCGCCCGGTGCCATGGCGGGCATATGGGATGAATTCTCAGATATTTGGATACGTTGCCAACCAGGATTTCTCACCGAATATCTCTATTTCTGTTGCCATAGAGAGCGTCGACGAGCATGGAAAAACGGTGGATGCAGTCGAGCAACGCATTGATCTGGCGCATGACAATGGCCCCTTTGGCTCGCGTGCGTTTTTGCTGCCTCTTCCAGAACAAGGAGGGGAAACCTACGGGAGAATAACTGAGACCTATACCAATGGCGCTTACGTTACTGCCGATAATGTTTTCGCTCCGAAACTTACTCCGGTTCCCGCGGGTGAAACGGTGGTGGAAGATGAAGCTCCGCCGCGCGTTCAGGCTGACGAGGAATATCGGGCTAGCTTTGTGGCGAATCCCGTAGGCATTGCTCCCCTCTATATTTCTTATAACGAGTCTGACTCTCTAGCCACGCAAGTAACTCCGCAGGAGCGTGGCGCAGAGATTACGTATCGTGCGACCGCTCCCTTAGATAACTCTCTTGGCTCGGTTGTTCGTGACGGTGGCGCACCCTTTGAAGTTGGCGAGTTTACTCCGCAGCAAATAAAAACGGATGACGTACCTGGCACGGATCCCCTCGGGGCGCTCGGACTTTATTCTTCAAATCGCCTGATGCAGGGAAGCGAACGGATTGACCACCTCCGCTCAGGACTCGGTGTTGCGCTGAATCCACCATCGGCAGTGGTTTCTTACGGAAGCGCTGAGCCTCTTTCGGAGGAACTCCCGATCAACGCTATTAGAGTACGAGTCGCGAATCTTGAGGGCCTAACTCGGGAGGATGCGCTAGTAGCTATCGGGAAAGTGGCTGATCGTATCCGGTCCTTAGGTGTAGATGCCAGGGTAGTGGCAGGCTCATCACTCGGAACTGCGAAGATTTGGATACCGCAAACTGCGGGCCAAACCGATAGCGAGACCGGTCGTCAAGAAGTGGAAGCGCTTGGCTGGGTCGATCATCGCTATGTTGTGCTAGGCGCGGCGGATTTCATGGCGAGCCTCCTCACCACTCTGGTGCACTCAATTGCGCAGGCTGGCGGTATCCTCATCATCGGCGTGATTGCGGTGGTGGGAGCGGTGGAATTTGCCGCGAGACGAACAAGATTCAATGTTCTCAAAAATCAAGGATGGTCCTCATCCTCATGTCTTGCAACCGTTCTTCGGGAAGAAGCTTGGGGGCTGATTCTTCTCGCATGTGCCCTTGTAACGACGGCATTGTTTTCAGTGGCGGAACAACCTCGATTACTAGCAGGCATTCCGCTTGTTTGCGGGGCTGTTATCTATGCGCTCCTTCTTATCCTTCCGCTTCGTTACGCCAGTCGAAGGAGCGGCTCGAATCTTCCGCGAATCTCTCTTCTAGGCTGGTTAACCGTTGCTGAGGGACTGTTTATCGGAGTGTTCTGCGCGCTACTTGGTGAAGTAGTAACAATGATCGTGTGGTTCCGGAAAGGCGCCCGCGGACTAGATATTGGTGAAGCCCTTGTTGAAGTATTACTACCTGTGCTTGTAGTCCTGGCGGCAGCGGCGGGCCTGGCAGTGAGCGTATTGCTTCTCCTGGCGCGCAGGAAACAAACCGCTGTGCGGGACCTCAAAGATTTTATGTACTGGAACTTGGGCTGGAGTACAAGGAAGATCCGTACCGCGCAGGTAGGTGTCTCATTCATCGTCGCTATGTGCTGTGCCTTAGTTGGTTGGATCGTCTCCGTGACATTGATCGGAGCCGGAATGGACCGCGGCCTGTATTGGGTTGTTTTTTCTTCAGCGGCTGTCGTCCTGGTTCTCATCAACGGTCTCGGTGTGAACCCATCTACTCTCCCGCGCCGTTTTCGCGCGAGTCTACGTTTGCAGCGTTGAGAGGCGGGAAGGGACTTTCGTAACTTTGGGAATCGCGCCTCCCTCCGGGCCGTGCTTCGAGAGCGCTAGTCATCCGGGTACACTGCATCTGTGGTCGCCAATCATATTGCTCAACAGGATTCGCCCGGTAACAGCTCGCCCGGGAACACGCAGCCCGGCAGCACACCGCTCGGTAGTGAACCGGCCGGTGATACCCCGGCTGGAACTGCCCTCCTCACCCCGGTGGACGTGCGCGCGCTGTGCACGGCCCTGAATATCCGCCCCACCAAAACCCTGGGGCAAAACTTCGTGCATGACGGCGGCACCGTGCGCAAAATCGTGCGGGAAGCCGGGGTGGGCCCGGGGGATAAGGTCCTCGAAATCGGCCCGGGCCTGGGCTCCCTCACCCTGGCGCTCCTGGAAAGCGGTGCCTACGTATCCGCGGTGGAGATCGACGCCGCCCTGGCTGCCGCGCTCCCTGATACCGTGGCACGCCGCCACAGCACTCCGGAGAATTTCGCGCTGCTGCACGCGGATGCCCTGAGTATCACCGGGCCCGAACAGCTCGCTTGCCCGCCCGCGCTCCGTACCGGCCACACCGAGGTCGCGGCCACCTCCACCGTAACTGCGAGCACCGGCGATCTCGGCAGCACGCAGAGCTTCGCGCCCACCGCCCTGGTGGCCAACCTTCCCTATAACGTGGCGGTGCCGGTGCTCCTCACCCTCATGGAAGCCCTGCCCAGCCTGGAAACCATCACCGTGATGGTGCAGCTCGAAGTCGCCGACCGCCTGGCCGCCGCCCCCGGTTCGCGCACCTACGGCGTGCCCTCCGTGAAAGCCGCCTGGTACGGCAGTGCCACCCGCGGCGCGAAAATCTCCCGCCACGTTTTCTACCCGGAGCCGAATGTGGATTCCGCCCTCGTCCACCTGCGCTTGCGGCCCGCGCCCGGTACCGATGACCTGCGCGAACGCGTTTTCGCGGTGGTCGACGCCGCTTTCGCTCAGCGGCGTAAAACTCTGCGCAGTGCCCTGGGTTCCTGGGCCGGCAGCCCGGTCGCCGCCGAAACGATCCTCCAGCGGGCCGGGGTATCACCCCAGGCCCGCGGGGAAACCCTCACCATTGACGATTATGTGCGGATCGCGCAGGCCCGCGAACTCCCCAACTAAAACCCATTCCAAGGACCACCAGCTATGGCACATTTACTTTCGGTACATGACGTGGGCGTCAGTCTGGGAAGCCGCGATATTCTCAGCAACGTTTCCCTGAGTCTAGAGGACGGTAGCCGCATAGGCGTCGTCGGCCCGAACGGGGGAGGGAAAACCACGCTGCTGCGCCTCATCACCGGGGCGCTCGCGCCCACCAGCGGTGAGGTGATTCCCACCAATACCGCAAAATTTGCCACGCTCACCCAGGCCGATGAGCTGCCCGATACCACGGTGCTCGAGGCGATTCACGCCGGAACCGCTCGCCACGAATGGGCCAGCGACGCACGGGTGCGGGACCTGCATGCCGGGCTGCTGCCCGATATTCCCCTTGAGGCGCGGGTGCGTGAGCTATCCGGCGGGCAGCGCCGGCGGGTGGCCCTGGCCCATACCCTCACGCGGGACGCGAATATTATTATTCTCGACGAGCCGACCAACCATTTAGACGTGGAGGGTATTACTTTCCTGGCGCATTATATTAAGGAGCGTTTCGGCGGGCCGCGCCCGCGCGGGGCGCTGGTGGCCGTCACCCACGACCGCTGGTTCCTGGATGCGGTGGCAACTCGCCTGTGGGAAGTGGTGCCCGGGGTGGAGGGCCCGCGCGGGCAGATTCCCGGCCGGGTGGAAACCTACGAGGGCGGGTATTCGGATTATATTTTCCAGCGCGCCGAGCGGGAACGCCAGGCCGCGCTCGCCGAAGAAAAACGCAATAACTTATTGCGGAAGGAGCTGGCGTGGCTGCGGCGCGGTGCCCCGGCCCGCACCTCCAAGCCGCGTTTCCGTATCGAAGCGGCAGAAAATCTTATTGCGGATGTCCCGGCCCCGCGCGATACCGTGGAAATGACGCGCATGGCCGCCGCTCGCTTAGGTAAAGAAGTAGTCAATCTTGAGGACGTCAGCCTGCGCTACGGCGGCGGCCCGGAAATTTTACGCGGGGTGACCTGGCGGATTGCCCCGGGCGAACGCGTGGGGATCCTGGGCGCGAACGGCGCCGGGAAATCCTCGCTGCTCGCGCTCATCGCCGGGCGGCTCCAGCCCACAACCGGGCACGTCAAACGCGGCGCCACCGTGAAACTCGCGGAGCTTTCCCAGCACACTCGCGAACTCGATGAGGTTGCGGATTTACGGGTGGTGGAGGCCGTGAACGACGTCGCAGCTCGCGTGCAGGTGGGGAAGAAAGAACTCACCGCGAGCCAGGTGACCGAGCGGATGGGATTCACCCGCGAACGTGCCTGGACGCGAGTCAGTGAACTTTCGGGCGGGGAGCGGCGCCGCTTGCAATTCATGCGCCTGCTCATGGCCGAACCTAATGTGCTGCTCCTGGACGAGCCGACGAATGACCTGGATACCGATACCCTCGCCGCGATGGAAGATGTGCTGGACGGGTGGCCCGGCACTCTCATTGTGGTCTCCCACGACCGCTACCTGCTCGAACGCATGACCGACCGCCAGATCGCGGTGCTCGATGGCCACGTACGGGATCTACCGGGCGGCGTGGATCAATATTTGCGGCTGCGTGAAGAGGAGCGGGACGAGCGCGAAGGCGCCAAGGGCGCGGCTGGAGCGCGCGGAGGTGCTGGAGCTCGTGCTGGGACTGGAGCTGGGGCTCGTGCTGGCACCGGCGGTGCAGGCGGCTCGGGCAACTCCGGGGCTGCGGCAGCCATGTCTGGCGCATCGGGTGAGCGGGCTGAGAAAAGTGCGAGTGCCCTCCAGCGCGAAGCCCGCAAAGAAGTGCAACGCATTGAGAAACGCATGAACCGGCTGCGCGAACAGATCACCAAGCTGGAGGAGCGCAGCACCGCCTGCGCGGTCAGCGGGGACTATGAGGAACTCGCGCGGATTGGCAAAGAGCTGAGTGAAGCAACTGGCCAGCTTGACGAGCTGGAAGAACAGTGGCTAGAGGCAGCTGAAGTAGCCGAGGGCTAAGGCCGGCGCACTCACCCAGCCAGAATGGCCATTCCGCCAGGCGGACACACACGCGGGGCCCGGGAGAAACCCGGGCCCCGCGTGCGTCGTCGTACTACATCAGAATTTAGGCGGCCTTACGGAAAATCTGCGTGAGCTTGACGCGCTCACCCATCCGCAAAATCGAGCGTTCGTAAATCTTGCCGGCCAGGACCGCCAGCAGGAAGACCCCGAGGGCGTTGATGCCGACCGCCGCCAGTTCTTCCACGAGCGGGACCTCGCCGATGGCCGCGCGCATGGGCATCATGAACGGGCCGAAGAAGGGCAGCACGGAGAGAATCTTCGTGACCGCGGCCTCGGGCAGCGCCGGAATGAGGTAGAGCGCGGTGTAGAACGGGATGAACTGGAGGAACATGACCGGGGTGTTGATGCCGGCCAGGTCTTCCTGGCGGGAGACCGTGGCCGCCAGCCCACCCACCAGCGCGGTGGCGGTGAAGTAGCCGAGCACCATCCATACGACCGTGCGCGCCACCATCCCGGCCAGCCCGAATTCCTGGAGGAAACTGAGGTCGGGAACCAGCCCGGAAATGGCCACGCCCGTAATAATCGCGCCGATATAACCGAAGAGGATCACCACCCAGCCGGCACCCAGGCCCAGTACTTTGCCGAGCAGGAGCGTGCGCGGGCGGACCGTGGTCAAAATAATTTCCACCACGCGGGAGGATTTTTCTTCGACGACGCCGGCGCCTACCGCGCCGATGCCGCCCATCACCATGAAGAAAATCAGCATGGCACTCACCGAACCGATAAGGAAACCAATGGGATTCGCTTCGAAACCGGAGGGAGTGTAATTCACCGTCTGAACCCGGAGATTATTAATAGTATCCAGGTGGGCGAGGACCGTGGCATCCACCCCGGATTCCTCCAGCACATAGGTGCTGAGGACCTTCTTGAGAGCGGGCAGCTCCTTCGGATCCGGGGAAGTGGCCACGATCTGCGGATCGAGGGCCGTGCCGGAAATGCCGATCTCCGCTTCCGGTTCTTCGGTGGCCAGCTCGGCGGCGATATTGGAAGTGGGGAGCGCGGCGAAACCGGCACTCTCCAGGTAGGGCTGGAGCTGCGCGGCGCTGGCCTCCAGGTAAATACCCTGGGCTTGCGGGGCCGGGGCGGCGCCGTTAGCTTCATCGTCCCCGCCCAGGAAGACGCGGCCCGCGAAGCCGGCCACAATAGCGATCACCCACATAACCGCGAGGGAAATCATGGTGGCGCGGGAAGCGAAAACGTTCTTGAACTCGCGTGCGAAAACAATGCGTACCATTACTTAGCCTTCTTTCCGAACAGCGAGCCGAGCAGGCCGCGCTTTTTCTTGGGGGTGGCCGCATCATCTTCGTTTGCGGAGGGCACCTGAACAACATCGCGGAACAATTCCGTGAGGTGGGGGCGGCGCTGGGCGAATTCCACCACGGTGCCGGCCTGCTGAGCCGCCGCGAGAAGCGCGGCGGTGGGGTCTGCGGTGGGGGTGGGGTCTGCGCTTTGGGCGGGGTTGGCGGGCGCGGTCTCCACGAGCGCCCGCGCAATTCCCACGCTCAGCGGCGCTTCCGAGGTGCCGGCTAGTGGATCGGGGTGGACGGTGAATCCGGCTTGGCTGAGGGCCGTGCGCAGCGCGGTTTCCTCCGCGCGCACCGCCAGTGCGTAGGGCGGGTTACCGGAATTACGCAGCTCATCTACGGTGCCGCGGGCCACGATATTTCCACCCGCGAGGATTCCCACGCTATCGCAGAGGCGTTCGACCAGGTCAAGCTGGTGGGAGGAGAAAATAACCGGAACGCCCTCATCGGCCTTCTGGCGCAGCGTATCGCTCATGGTGCGCACCGCCACCGGGTCCAAACCGGAGAAAGGTTCGTCAAGGATGAGGAGTTCGGGATCGTGAATGAGAGCGGCGGCCAGCTGCACGCGCTGCTGGTTACCGAGGGAAAGCTTCTGGACGGCATCCTCCCGGCGCGAGCCCACCCCGAGGCGATCCGTCCAGCGTTCCATGGCGGCCTGCGCCGCATCCGGGCTCATCCCGTGCAGGCGCGCAAAATACATCAGCTGCTTATCGACCTGCATCTTCGGGTAGAGGCCGCGTTCTTCTGGCATATAGCCGATGCGCTGGCGTGCCGCGAAATCAATGGGCTGGTCATTCCAGGTCACCTGCCCGGAATCCTTACTCAGGAGGCCGAGCATAATGCGCATCGCAGTGGTTTTCCCGGCCCCGTTCGAGCCGACGAAACCGAAGATTTCACCGGGGCGAACCGCGAAGCTAAGATCCTGCAACACTTTGCGCGACCCGAAACTCTTGGAGATGTTCTCAACGGAGAGCATAAAGGGTACGTCCTTGCTATCGTGCGATTGATGAATATTCTAGGGTAGCGCGCCACCCGCCCAGACACGGGCAACCGCCGCGCGCAAGACCGGTGACGTCACCCAGAGCGCCATCGTTCTATTGCGTGTCGCCGTCTATCCTATGTCAGAGTCCCGGTGAAACCTAGAACTGAATTTCCGCACGCCCGAACGGTTAGCGCCTTTCCACGCGCCGGCTCAGTGCCCGCTTAGTGCCGGCTTAGCGCGTTTCCACGCACGCTCAGCTCCCGCTCAGTGCCCGCCGCGGGTGAGGAGACGCGGCTGCGATTCCAGCCCGCGCAAACCGTTCCACATAAAATTGACCACGTGCTCGGCCACCGTTTCTTTATCTGGTTGGCGCACATCCACCCACCACTGGCCCACCTGGCCGAGCGCCCCGGCTAGCGTCTGCCCGTAAATGCGGGCGTATTGCGGAGAAATACCATTGCGGCCGAGCATGGGAGCCAGCAAATCCGAGGCGTAATCAGCCACATCAGCGATGACGGTGGAGAAAGAATCGCCGCCCAGTGTGGCCGGCGAACGCTGCACGAGAAGGCGAAAACCGTCGTCGTTATGCTCAATATAATCCAGCACGGCGACGACGATGGACTCGAGCACCTCGCGCTCGGGCAGGCCAATGTTCATGCGCGCGGAAAGTAATTCCGTGAGCGTGACGAGCTCGCGATCCACTACCACGTTGTAAATGCCTTCTTTGGAGCCGAAATGTTCGTACACGACCGGCTTGGAGACCTGGGCGGCCGCGGCGATTTCTTCGATGGAGACCCCGTCGAAACCCTGGGCCGCGAAAAGTTCGCGGGCCACGCCCACCAATTGTTTACGCCGGTCCGCTCGCGACATGCGCACCCGCTTCTTTTCCGGGGCGGGGGCAGGTGCGGGGGGCTGTGTCGTGGTCGGAGTGGAGGCATCCGCGGTGGTGGCAGCGGTGTTCTGTTCGATGTTCTGATCGGTGTGAGCGAGCGTATTATCGGCGGCGCGGGCGGCATCAATGCCGTTCGTGCCCTCAGGCGAGGTCTGTTTCATACTTAGTATTATGCCAGGAGCGCTTCGGTCGGTTAGACTATATCGGTGCCGGCCTGCGCGTCGGCAGTTTTCCGCCATGGTGTAACGGCAACACAGCGGTCTTTGGAACCGTTATTCTAGGTTCGAATCCTAGTGGCGGAACGTTTTCGGGCGCAGCGTCAGCGCCCGTGGCGAAATATAGGGCGCATTGCCGCCAGAAAAGGGAAGGCATGGATCTCTCCGCTGTCGTCATCCTGGCTGCTGGCCAGGGAACTCGCATGAAATCAGCCACCCCGAAACTTTTGCATGAGGTGTGCGGCCGCACGCTGCTCGGGCACGCCATCACCGCCGCGCGCAGCCTCAATCCCCGCCATATTGTTGTGGTGGTGCGCCACGAACGGGATCGAGTGGCTGCCCACGCGCTTGAGCTGGACGATTCGGTCATGATCGCCGACCAAGATGACATCAAGGGCACCGGCCGCGCGGTGTGGTGCGGGATGGAAGCCCTGGGTGCGGGGGTGAGTGGCCCGGTTCTTGTGATGGCCGGGGACACCCCGCTTTTGGGTAGGGAGATTCTCGGGGAGCTCGCGCGCGCCCACGGGAACAGTGTTCACGGCAGCAGTCCGTGCGGGAACACTGTTTACATGAACGACGACGCCGCTACCGCTCCGGCTGCCCCCGCCAACCCCGCTGTCACCGTGCTGAGTGCCCGGGTGCCTGATCCGGCTGGCTACGGGCGAATTGTGCGTGATAGCCAGGGTACCATCTGCGCCGTCGTAGAAGATAAAGACGCAAGTGCGCAGCAGCGTGCCATCAACGAAATCAATACCTCCACCTATATTTTCGATGCCGCGTTTTTGCGCGAGGCGCTGGCGACCCTGGGCACCGATAACGCACAGGGGGAAATGTACCTGACCGATGTGGTGGCGCGGGCGTACCAGCTCGGCGCCGGGGTCGGTTCCTATGTAAGCAGTGATTACCTGGCTGTGGAGGGTGCGAATGACCTGGTCCAGCTGGCGGCGCTGCGCCGCGAAATGAATCGGCGCATCGGGGAGAAGTGGATGCGCAGCGGGGTGAGCATTATTGATCCGGCCACGGCGTGGATTGATGTCCAGGTGGAGCTGGAGCCGGATTGCGTCGTCGAACCTAATACAATTTTGCGCGGAACCACGCGGGTAGCGCGGTTCGGGCACGTGGGACCCGGGGAACTGAGCAATGTCATCGTGGAGGAAGGCGCGCGGGCGCGGCATGTGCACCTGCGCGATTGCCTCATTCCGGCCGGTAAATGCGCCCGGCACGCGATTGCGCTCGGGGAAGCCGCCCAGCACCGCTGCGGCGGGTAAACACTGTTCCGGCGGTAAGCACCGTTTACCGGGTAGCGGGTAGCGCCGCGATCACATAAGCTGACAACGTCGAAAAACCCAAGCAGGCGAAACACATCGGGGGAGCACAATGAGCACGGGAATGCGGGTATCGAACGATAAGCGGCTGGTCCTAGCCACGGGCCGCGCCTATCCGGAGTTGGCGGAGGAGGTTGCGCGCTGCCTGCATATCAGCATGCTGCCCACCACCATCTACGATTTCGCAAATTCAGAAATTTACATCCGCTATGAGGAGTCGATCCGCGGGGCGGATGTTTTTATTATGCAGGCTTTCAGCAGCCCCATTAATAAATGGCTGATGGAGACGCTCCTCATGGTGGATGCCGCCAAGCGCGCCTCCGCCAAGCGCATCACCGTGGTGGCGCCGTACTACCCCTACGCCCGCCAGGACAAGAAGCACAAGGGCCGCGAACCGATTTCGGCGCGGCTGGTGGCCGATCTGCTCAAGACGGCCGGCGCGAACCGCATTATGAGCGTGGATCTGCACGCCGCGCAGAGCCAGGGTTTCTTCGACGGGCCGGTGGACCACCTGTGGGCGATGCCTACGCTGGTGGAATACGTCCGCTCCATTATTACCGGCGACGACGCCGTGATGGTCTCACCCGATGCCGGCCGTATTAAGGTGGCCGAGCAGTGGTCCTCGCGCCTGGGCGGAATTCCGCTGGCTTTCGTGCACAAGACCCGCAATATTGAGAAGGCTAATACCGCGAAGGCTAACCGAGTGGTCGGTGATGTGGCCGGTAAGACCGCCATTATTGTTGATGACATGATCGATACCGCCGGCACGCTGGTCGGCGCGATTCGGGTAGTCAAGGATGCCGGTGCGAAGGACGTTATCGTGGCGGCTACCCACGCGCTGCTGTCTGGGGAAGCGGTCGAGCGGCTCTCCAATGCGCCGATTCGCGAACTCGTGGTGACTGACACCGTGCCGATTCCCGATGAGAAGCGTTTCAAGGGCTTGACGGTGCTTTCCATTGCCCCCACCCTGGCGCGCGCCATCGATGAAGTCTTCGAGGATGGCTCGGTGACCTCGCTATTTGACGGCGCGTACTAAAGGTGAGGTAGCCTCACGAGGAGGCGCTGGTGCGATGAGCGCACCGGCGCCTTTCTTGTTGTGGTGGTAGCCGGGTGCTTTTTGCGGTCGGGGAGCCGGTAATGGTCGCGGCTCGGGAGCCGGTAATGGTTTCGGCTCGGGAGCCGGTATTTTGCGCGGTCGGGGGCCGGTACTATTTGCGGCTGGGAAGGAGATAACGCACGTGGTGGTCACATCGAGCTGGGCGCTGTCCGTACTTGTCTTCGCTACCGGGTTGGTGGGCGGCATTGTGGGGTACCTGACCGGGGTGGCTTCGCTGGTCACCTACCCGGCTCTCCTGGCCCTCGGCTTCCCGCCGATTACCGCCAATGTGACGAATGCGATCAATAATTTCGGGAGCAGCCTGGGTTCGGTGCTGACCGGCTGGCGCTCCATGCGGGCGGTGCAGGCCTATCCATTGTGGCCGCAA
Organism: Actinotignum timonense; assembly: GCF_900155575.1. Classification (GTDB taxonomy): domain Bacteria; phylum Actinomycetota; class Actinomycetes; order Actinomycetales; family Actinomycetaceae; genus Actinotignum; species Actinotignum timonense. The sequence goes on from NZ_LT706966.1 coordinate 1,156,307, forward strand.
ATGTTTATCAGCGCGGTGGGAGGAGCTATCGGCGCGGTGCTGCTGCTGGCTTTCGACCCGAAAGTGTTCGAGTTTGTGGTGCCCTGGCTGGTTCTCATCGCCACCCTTTCGACGCTGGTCGGCCCCTACCTGGAACGCCGTGGCATCCACGCGAATGTCCCGGTTCCTACCTTCCTGGTGTTGGTGGGCGTGCTGGGGGTGTACGGAGGTTATTTCGGGGCGGCCTCGGCGGTTGTGTATCTTGGCATCGCCGCGATCCTCACCCCGATGACCACCCACGAGGCACTGCTGCTCAAATCCCCGGTGCTCGGCTGCGCCAATCTCACCGCGCTGCTGTTCTTCATCTGGTCCGGGGAAGTGGATTACGCGGCGGCGCTGACCATGATGCTCGGCGGGCTGCTGGGCGGGATGGTCGGCCCGCACCTCCAGCGCTTCCTCCCCGGTGGTGTGGTGCGCTGGCTGGTCGGCATCTTCGGGACAGCGCTCGCCGTTTGGTTGTTGCTGCGGGCGTTGGGGTAGGGCGGCGCGTTGATGCAGACGGCATCGAGCAAGCCTCGCGAGCATGCGTGCGGCTGCCCTTAGTTCCTCATCCGCCAGTTTCTCAGTTCCTCACTCGCCGCCGCTCAGTTCTTCACCCGCCACCCGCGCTGGCGGAATGCCTCGGCCAGGCGAGCGGTTGCGGGAACTTCGCGGCTCGAAATACGCGGAAGCGCGGGTCTGCCCGGGTTGAACATCATGCGGACGAGCCGCCGAGGGAGGTGGAGATCCGGGTGGAAAACCTGCAGTTCGATCCAGCCGTAGCTGGTGCGGAGCTCGCGCCGCTGGCGATCCTTGACCTGCTGGGAGGCGTCTCGGTGAGGTGCGCCGTCGTACTCCACAATGATGCGCTGCTCCTCGAAAAGCATATCCGGTTGGCCGAGCGGGCAGCCGTCCGGGGCGAGAAGCCGCTGGTTGAGGCGCGGTTCCGGGAATCCCGCCATGGCGATAAGGAGCCGCAGCAGGGTTTCCATCGGCGAATCCGCGCCCATCCTCGCCCAGGCCAGCGCCGAGCGGAAGTGCGCCACAAAATTCCAGCTTGGGTGTTCGGCCAGGAAAGCCTCCAGTCCCTCGCGGGTGGCGTAGGGCGCCGACCTCCCCTCGAAGCGCCGGCGAGGAATGCGCAGGAGCGCGTCAATTGCCGCGATGAGCTGGTAAAACGATAGGTCCGGCACGCTCGCCAGCACAGCGCGGGGGCGGGAGGCGATGCGCAGATCCCCGCCGGGCGTGCGGATCGTTTCGATGTCGCTGTCCAGCAGTTGCGTGCGATCCCAGCGGATGAGGGGGTGTGCATGTGGGTAGTTTTTTGAAGGGGATGAGAGGGCTACGGGTTTAGAGCTGTCCCATGTCACTAGACGAGGTGGCAGTGGCAATCCCCAAAGGCGCATTGCGGAGATCCCTGTTACCACGCTTGTAGGAAATTTATGAAGGAGAGCAATAAGCACGTCGACTTCCGTTATGTCACGTTTGGAATCCCGATAAATTCCGGGTGCTAGCCGCTCAAAACACCGATGTCGGGTGAAGGACCGAGGTAGCCCAAGCTTATCGAGCTGCGGGAGGCTAAAGATGGGAGGATGTGGTGGAAGATCTCGTAGTCGTTTGCTCATGGGGCGAGTATCGAGCCTCGCGGCCATTTGGGCAAGCCTCTATCCACAGGAACAAGCGGTTATCCACAAGTGAAAGTTGACTGGGAATCGCTGGAAGGTGCCGCTAGCGTGCCTCCGCAGGTGCGCCAAAACAAAATGTACGTGGGTGACAGTTTTTCGGCGTTTTAATGTCCAGGATGTACATTCTGTGGGCCTTAAGGTTCAAAATGCACGTTTTGCGTGTGGGGGAGGGGGTGGTACGACGACGGCGCCAGCTGGCTAGGCGGATTCTGGCGGAGTTGGTGGTGTGGCAGCGGGGGTGTTCCGGGTTCGGGCCGTGGAGTGCCTCGGAATGTGAGGCGTTGGTGGGGCAGGAAGGGCGCGGGTGTGTGAGGAGCGGCAAAAAACTTTGTTTTTTGCCGCCGTCGCCCTAAAATTGACGGCGTTGCTTCGGCGAGGGAGGGAGCTCGAAGCGCGGAATCACCCGGTCGTTGAATTGGGGAATCGCCCGGTCTACGGGATGGCGATTCTGGTAAGCCTGCGGGGCAGGGGAGCTGGGAATCGGGATTCGCGCTCGCGGACTCTTCCGTTATCGACGCGGCAGGCGCTCCTTCGGGTGGCCTGCTTTAACGAGGCCACCACCCGGCGCGGCGTGCGCGGCGCGGGTGTTCATATCGACAATATCGAGGTCAGCCCGCCATGTGGGTGACCGCTAATCTGACGAAGGAGAATCATGGCTATTGATGCTGCGAAGCTGACTGCCGAAACCCGTGATGAATTTGGCAAGGGCGCGGCCCGCCGCCTGCGCCGCGATGGGCGCGTTCCCGCCGTGCTTTACGGGCACGGAATCGAGCCGGTGCACGTGCACCTGGATGCTCACGATCTGTTCCTCGCGGTCAAGGGCAATCCGAATGCCCTGGTCAGCCTCACCATCGACGGTGAACTGACCCTCGCGCTGGTCAAGGACATTCAGCGTAACCCGCTCTCCCGCTCCATCGAGCATGTGGACTTCCTGCGCGTCAAGCGCGACGAAAAGGTCGAGGTTGAAATTCCGGTGGTCGTTGTGGGCGAACCGGCTCCCGGCCTTATCAACACCCTGGAACTCCTCAATATCCTGGTCTCCGCCCCGGCGATCGATATTCCGGAATCCATCGAGGTCAATGTGGAAGGTCTCGAAGATGGCGCCCGCGTGACCGTGGCCGACCTCAAGCTTCCCGAGGATGTGGAAGCCCTGGTCGATGGCGAAGAAATCGTGTCCCTGGTCATGGAGCCCCAGGTTGATAAGGCTCTGGAAGAAGCCGACGCCGCCATGGCCGAAGCTCAGGCAGAAGAAGCAGCCGAAGAAGCGGCAGCTTCCGAAGGTGCCGGCGAGTAATTCGGCGATGCACCTCACTCGCCACGAGTGACTCTTACGCGGCCGCGGACGCAATGTCCGCGGCCGCGTGCCGTGTCGGCGTCGTCGTAAAAAATATGAAGTACGCAGAGGCGGAACAATCCCGGGCAAGCGGGTACGGTTGAATATGCACAGGAGGAACGCATGTACGCTGTTGTTGGATTAGGCAATCCCGGTGCTACCTATGCCGGAACTCGCCACAATTGTGGGCATATGGTGGTGGCGGAGCTCGCCGCGCGTTGCGGGGGGCAGTTGCGCTCGCACGGCGCCACCCAGACGAACCAGCTTTCGGCGCGGGTCGGGGTGGCGCCCGGGCAGGCCGGTGAGCAGGTCATTCTTGCCACGTGCCAGTGCTATATGAATACGTCGGGCGGGCCGGTCAGCGCGCTGCTGCGCTATTACGACTGCCCGGTGGAGAATCTTATTGTGGTTCACGATGAGCTTGATCTCCCCTTCGGGACTCTGCGCCTCAAGCGCGGCGGGGGCGAAGGCGGGCATAACGGGCTCAAGTCGATTTCGCAGTCCACGGGCTCGAAGGATTATATTCGGCTGCGTTTCGGTATCGGCCGGCCGCCCGGGCGCCAGGACCCTTCCGATTTTGTGCTGCGGCCCTTTAGCTCGACGGAGCGCAAGGAGCTTGATGTGCTTATCGCGCAGGCCGCGGATGCCGTGGAGGATGTGCTGCGCAACGGGCTGGAAAGCGCCACGATGCGTTTGCATACGAAGCATTAACCTGCGGCGTGGAGCGGCGGCGCCGCGGCATACGGCGCGGATCCGCGCGAATACGGCACCGAACCGCCCGCGCTGCGCGCTAAATCGCCGGCACCGCGCCCGCGCGGCGCCGAGCGAGAACCGAAACCCCAGAAGGACGAGGAAGGAAACGAGCGTCCCGTGCAATTAGAATCCTTGCTGCCGCTCATCGGCGCCGATCCCGCCCTGAGTGGCGCCGCCGCCTCGACCGCCACCCGCCTGGATATTCCGATGCCGCGCGGGGTGGTGCCGCCGGCCCTGGCGTACCTCGCGCGCGCGA